>NZ_JBIUSY010000002.1:0-412294 GCF_044741565.1 Streptomyces sp. NPDC088147
GGTTGATAGGCCGGATATGGAAGCCAGGTGACTGGTGGAGTTGACCGGTACTAATAGGCCGAGGGCTTGTCCTCAGTTGCTCGCGTCCACTGTGTTAGTTCTGAAGTAACGAACGGCCGTGTTGTCATCCGGAGTGGTTCGATATCTTCATAGTGTTTCGGTGGTCATTGCGTGAGGGAAACGCCCGGTTACATTCCGAACCCGGAAGCTAAGCCTCACAGCGCCGATGGTACTGCAGGGGGGACCCTGTGGGAGAGTAGGACGCCGCCGAACAATTTTTGATGGGAATGCCCCGCACCTTTGGTGCGGGGCATTTCTGCGTTGTGGGTCCATATCTTGAGGCAGCGGCCTGTAATGGGCCGCCGGTTCAATTGGGGCGGCCCATTACAGGGCTGTAGCCGTGCGTCGTTCTCAGAGACGTCCTGCGGCCTTGAGTGCCAGATACGCGTCCGCGAGGGCCGGCGCGAGGTTCTCCGGGGTGGCATCCACGACAGTGACGCCATAGCGCTGCAATTGTTCTGCCGTACGACGTCGCTGAGCCTGTGCCTGTGTGCCGGCGGCGGCTTCGTAGATCGCGTCCACTGTGCCCCGCTCCCGGCTCATCTTCTCGACGTGAGGATCCGCGACGGACGCCACCAGGACCGTATGGCGTCGGGTCAACTGAGGCAGGACCGGGAGGAGCCCCTCCTCGACGGATGCGGCGTCGAGGGTGGTGAGCAGCACGATGAGGGAGCGGCGTGAGGCGTTCTTGAGCGTGGCCGCGGCGAGGCCGCGCGTGTCCGTCTCCACGAGCTCCGGTTCGAGCGGGGCCAGCGCGTTCACCAGTGCGGGCAGAACGTCCCCCGCCGCGTAGCCCCTGACCTGGGCGCGCGTGCGGCGGTCGTAGGCGAGGAGGTCCAGTCGATCACCTGCTCGCGAGGCGAGCGCGGCGAGGAGCAGTGTGGCGTCCATGGCCGCGTCGAGACGGGGGACATCGCCGACCCGGCCGGCCGAGGTGCGGCCGGTGTCGAGCACGACGAGGATGTGCCGGTCCCGTTCGGGACGCCAGGTCCGTACGGCCACGGCGGACTGGCGTGCGGTGGCCCGCCAGTCGATGGACCGGGTGTCGTCACCGGGAACGTACGCGCGGAGGCTGTCGAACTCGGTGCCCTCGCCGCGGGTCAGCAGGCTCGCTCGGCCGTCGAGTTCTCTCAGGCGGGCGAGTCGGGAGGGCAGGTGCTTGCGGCTGTGGAAGGGCGGCAGCACTCGCACGGTCCAAGGGACTTCGTGGTGGCCCTGGCGGGTTGCCAGACCCATGGGCCCGAATGAGCGCACCGTGATCCGTTCAGCACGCCGGTCGCCGCGGCGAGTGGGGCGGAGCACCGTGGTCAGCCGTCGGCGCTCGCCTGCGGGCACGAGCACCTCGTGGCGTGATGCCGTCGGCTCGGTGCCGGGGAGCCAGCTGCTGGGCGGCCAGGCGTCGCGGAGATGGGCGCGCAGGCTTCGGCCCGAGGGGTTCGTGACGGTGAGATGGACCTCGGCGCCGTCACCGAGTCGAACTGACGTATCACCACTTCGGGTGAATCGGAGCGTTCGCACTGGTGCGGCGAGGGCGTAGTCGCACAGAATTGCTAGCGAGAGCGGGGCGTTGACGGCAAGGATGCCCGCCCAGCTGGGGGCGAAGAGGCCGACGGGGAGTGAGCCGAGGGCCGCGAGCAGTGCGGTTCGTCCGGTGAGGGCCACGAGAGTTCACCGTCTCATCGGGGGACGGGGACATGGGCGAGTATCGCGGTGATGACGGAGTCGGTCGTGACGCCCTCCATCTCGGCCTCGGGCCGGAGTTGGACGCGATGGCGGAGTGTGGGGAGGGCCAGGGCTTTCACATCGTCGGGGGTGACGTAGTCCCGGCCGGTGAGCCAGGCCCAGGCGCGAGCGGTGGAGAGCAGGGCGGTGGCGCCTCGTGGGGAGACGCCGAGTGCGAGTGAGGGGGATTCACGAGTGGCACGGCAGATATCGACGACATAGCCCGCGATCTCGGGGGTGACGGTTGTCCTCGCGACCGCGGCGCGTGCCGCTTCCAGGTCGGCGGGCCCGGCAACGGGCCGTACCCCTGCGGCCTGGAGGTCACGCGGGTTGAAGCCCTGCGCGTGGCGAGTCAGGACACTGACCTCGTCCTCGCGGGACGGCAGCGGGACGGTCAGTTTCAGGAGGAATCGGTCGAGCTGAGCCTCGGGGAGGGGGTACGTGCCTTCGTACTCGACCGGGTTCTGGGTGGCGGCCACCAGGAACGGGTCGGGCAGCGCGCGCGGGGTGCCGTCGACCGTGACCTGTCGCTCCTCCATTGCCTCCAGCAGCGCCGACTGGGTCTTGGGCGGCGTGCGGTTGATCTCGTCGGCCAGGAGCAGATGGGTGAAGACGGGACCTGGCTGGAAGGAGAACTCCGCGGTTCTCGCGTCGTAGACGAGGGAGCCGGTGATGTCGCTCGGCATGAGGTCGGGGGTGAACTGGACGCGCTTGGTGTCGAGTTCGAGGGACGCGGCGAGTGCCCGTACGAGGAGGGTCTTCGCGACGCCGGGGACTCCTTCGAGGAGCACGTGCCCCCGGCAGAGCAGGGCGACCACAAGCCCGGTGACGGCGGGGTCCTGGCCGACCACCGCCTTCGCGATCTCCGTGCGCAGGGCCTCCAGGGAAGCGCGGGCGCTGTCGGGGTTCCCGGCGTCATCGGTGTTCGCGGCGTTCTGTGCGGTCGGGGCACTCATGAGGTGCGTACCTCTCTTTCGAGGGCGTCGAGTTGGTCCGCGAGGCGGACAAGAGCGGCATCGTCGGTCGGCGCCGGACCGAAGAGCAGGGTGCGCGGATCCAGGGTGGTGTCCGGGAGCCGTGCGGAGACGGCGGGGATCAGGACGTCGGGGGAGTGTGCGTCGGCCGGTGGCACGGCGAGGAGGGGCGCGAGGCGGTCGCGGGTCGCCGAGCGCAGGGCCGCGGCGGCGTGGTCCCTGGCGTTCGCCTTGCGGTAGAGGCGGGCACGGCCCTCGGTGGACTCCGAGGCCCGGATGGCGACAGGGAGCCGTTCGGCCACGAGTGGGCCCAGCCTGCGGGCACGCCAGACGGCGGCGAGCACCGCGGCCAGGAAGAGCTGGAAGGCGCCCCAGAGCCAGCCGGAGGGGATGAGGCCGAGGAAGTCACTGTCGCCGCCGGTCTCGGCGGCGGATCCATCACTGAGCGAGGGGAGGTACCAGACGAGATGAGGCCGGGAGCCGAGGAGCTGAAGGGCCAGCGACGCGTTGCCGCGTTGGTCGAGGCGGTCGTTGTACAGGATATCGGGAGAGCCGAGGAGAACGGTGTCACCGGCTTCCGTGCCGGTGTCCCTGATCCTGACCAGGGTCGGCACGCCGTCGCTCATGTAGCAGGCGTCGATGTCGGCGGTGTCGGTGACGTACCGCTCCCCGCCGATGTCGGCGGTGCCCGCGCGGTCGGCGGCGGGCAGCGAGCAGCGCGGGGCTCGTGCCGACACCGGCGCGGGGACGTTCGTACGGACGCCGGGCACCAGGGTGCCGACGGAGGGCGGGCCGGCGCCGAGCAGAACGGTGCGGCCTCCCGAGGACGCCGTCGCGGTACGCAGGGAGCGCTGCTGATGTTCCGTCAGCAGGTCGGGGTTGGTGACGAGGAGCGTGGTGTCGGGACCGGCCGCGGCGGTGGCGTCGTCCAGCGTGGTGACGGGTTCGACGGAGACTCCCCGGTCCTTGAGGAGTTCGGCCACGGCGCGGCTGCCGAATGGGTCGGCGGAGCGCGGGTCGAGGCGTCCGTGCTGGTCACCGGAGCTGAGGGCGGCCATGGTGATTCCGGCCGCGAGCAGAAGGACGAGCGCGAGGACCACTCCGCGGCTGCGGGTCCAGACCTGTCGGGTGGTGGGGGAGAGCGAGGAGGAGCTGATCGTGGAGGTCACTCGGCCGTTCCTCCGGAGGCGGTGCTCAGCTGCGGCTTCGCGCTTTCCAGATCGAGATCGAGTGCGCTCAGCCGACGGTATGTGTCCTCGTCGGCGGTCCGGCCTCCGTATGTGATGTCGTCGAATTCCCTGGCGGCCGTGCGCAGTCGGGTCGCGTGGCCGGGGAGGGGGCGGCCGGCTTCGGAGGCGGCCTCGTCGGCGGTGCGGCCGGGGCGGGGATCGAGCAGGGCGCGTTCCTCCAGGGAGCGGACGATGGCGCGCATGCGTTCCTGGGCGGCCTGGCTCCAGCGTCCGGCGGCGGCGTGTGTTTCCGCGGTGGCGCGGTGTTCCGCCGCGCTGAGGGGGCTCGTGTCGAAGAGCGTGCGCGCTGTTCCGGGTATGCGGCGCGGGGTGCCCAGTCGCCACCAGAGGGCGGCCAGGAGGGCGACCACGATCAGCGCGATGACGAGGAGACCGAGCGGGCCGCCGGGGGCCACGCCGGAGGCGGAGTCGAAGAGGTCGCCGACCCACTCCCAGAAGCGGTTGAGCGCGCGCTGGAGGAGGTTCGGGTCGTTCTCGTGGTACATCGGCCTGGACAGCTCCCGCTCCGCCGCTTCGCGGGCGGGAGCACGAGGGGTGTCCACCGGTATGCCGTCGTCCGCGCGGATCACCTGCCGTGCGACGGCCGCTGCCCCCGTGGTGGACACCGCGTCAGTTCCCCGGGGAGCCGTGGCCCGGGGGCTGTGTGCCGTAGCCCGCCACGCCCGCGGCCCGTGCCAGTTCGAGGTCGAGGGCCTCGCGCCGGATGCGCTGGTCGATGTAGAGGAGCACGGTCACGCCGGCGGAGATCGGATAGGTGATCGTGGAGGCGATCACCGAGCCGATGCCGGTGACGATCAGGTACGGCCAGCCGTAGTCCGGGCCGTTGCCGGAGTACAGACCGGCGAGACCCTCGCTGTCCACCGCGGTGGCGATGATGACGAACGGGATGGCGATGATCAGGGAGATCAAGAAGGAAATCAGCAGCGTAAGGAGCAGCACGCCGAATGTGCGCCACCAGGCTCCCGTGACGAGCTTGGCGGAGCGGCGCATGGCGGACAGCACGCTCTGGCGTTCCAGCATGAGCGCCGGGGAGGCGAGGCTGAAGCGGACCATCAGCCACACGATGACGACGAGGCCGGCCATGCCGCCGAGCGCGGTGAGCGCGGCCCCTCCGACGGAGCCCATCAGCAGGCCGGGGAGGATCGCCACGGTCATGATGGCGGCGCTTATCAGCGGCAGCAGCAGGGTCAGGCCCAGCAGTTGCGGGAGCCGGGGACGGGCCTCGTTCCAGGCTTCCGAGAGGGTGACGGGGCGCCCCAGTACGGACCGGCTGATCACGACGGTGAGCACCGCCGTGGTGAACAGGGTGGCGATCACCAGGATGGCGAGCGACGGGAGTTCGGATACGAGGGTGGACGAGAGCGAGTCGGCGGTCTGGCTGAGGAGTTCCGACGGGGTCGCGTTCGGGTCGAGTTCGACCGGCTCCGGGAGCAGGTAGCGGCGGAAGAGGATGTCGCTGATCTGGGAGACCACGGCGACGGCGAGGGCGACGCTGAGCACCACCCGCCAGTGGGTGCGCATGGTGGAGACGGCGCCGTCGAGGATCTCGCCGACCCCGAGAGGCCGGAGCGGGATGACGCCCGGCTTGGCGGCGGGCGGCGGGCCCCAGCCGTGACCGGGACCGCCGCCCCGGGCGGACCCGCCCCAGCCCTGCGTGGGCCGGGGAATGGCGGGTCCTGTGCCGGGAGCGCTCGGCGGGGACCACTGACCGGGCGGCGGCTGGGCCGCGGACCACTTCGAGGAGGAGCCGGTGTCGTCTGCGGGCGCGGCGGGCCCGGGGACACCGGAGTCCTGGCCGTCGGACGGGGCGGATCCGGGCGAGGCCCAGCCCGGAGTGTCGTTCACGGTCGTCCACCTCGTGGTGTGGTTGCGGGGCCTGCTCGTCGAGCCGGCACTTCGACAGCGCCTGTCCGCGGAGCGGGGCGGCGGGCTGGCAGCCATCGTGCCACGCGTCGTGCCCCGGCGGACCGGGGGCTGTATCTCCTTCTTGGCTCCTTCCTCGCCTTCATTGTCCGTGCCGTAGCGGGCAGACTGAGCGGATGGCTGATCAGTACGCACGAACCCGGGCCGGTTCCGGGCCGCCCATGCTTCCCTCGATCCGCTGGGACGAGCCGCCGGAAGGGCCCGTACTCGTACTTCTCGACCAGACGAGACTTCCGGCCGAGGAGACCGAGTTGGTCTGCACGGACGTACCGGCTCTGGTGCGGGCGATCAGGGCACTGGCGGTACGCGGGGCGCCGCTGCTGGGCATCGCGGGCGCGTACGGGGTGGCGCTGGCCGCGGTACGGGGCTTCGACGTGGAGGACGCGGCGGAGCGGCTGGCCGGGGCGCGGCCCACCGCGGTGAACCTCGGCTACGGGGTGCGACGGGCGCATGACGCGTACCGGACCGCTGTCGGCAAGGGCGCCGGTCCGGAGCAGGCGGGGGCCGCGGCTCTCGCCGAGGCCAGGCGGCTTCACCGCGAAGATGCCGAGGCCAGCGCCCAGATGGCGGCGTTCGGGCTTTCGCTCCTCGATGAACTGCTGCCGGGTGGCGGTCACAGGATCCTGACCCACTGCAATACCGGGGCGCTCGTCTCGGGTGGGGAGGGCACCGCGTTCGCCGTGGCGTTGTCGGCCCACCGGGCCGGCCGGCTGCGGCGCCTGTGGGTGGACGAGACCCGTCCGCTTCTCCAGGGTGCCCGGCTGACGGCGTACGAGGCGGCTCGCAACGGGATGGCGTACACATTGCTCACGGACAACGCGGCGGGTTCGCTCTTCGCGGCGGGCGAAGTGGACGCCGTCCTGATCGGGGCGGACCGGATCGCGGCCGACGGATCGGTGGCGAACAAGGTGGGGAGTTATCCGCTCGCCGTACTGGCCGGGTACCACCATGTGCCGTTCGTCGTGGTCGCCCCGACCACGACGATCGATCTCGACACCCCGGACGGGGCGTCGATCGAAGTGGAGCAGCGGCCGGGACAGGAAGTGACGGAGCTCACGCCGCCGCGGACTGCGGTGGCGGGAGCGGAGGCGGGAGGCGGGATGCCGGTGGCACCGCTGGGAACGCAGGCGTTCAACCCTGCCTTCGATGTCACCCCTCCGGAACTGGTGACGGCGATCGTCACCGAGTACGGCGCGCTGTCCCCGGTGACCGGGGACGGAATCGCGGAGCTCTGCGCCCGGTCCCGGCAGGCGCGCTGAGCGACGGAACGGCCCCTCGACCTGCGCTGCTGCGGGCGGGGAGAGGGGCCATGGCGTCCTTCGGTGACATCCGTCCGGATCGGCGTCCGGCCGGTGGGCGGCTTTCCACCGCCCGATCCGAGCCGGTTGCCGGAGCAGCCGGTCGAGCTGTCCGAACAGCCGCGATCACGAGACGCGGTTGTCCAGGTCGATGTTCCCCCGTCGCGTCGCGGAACCGGCAGGTTCGGCATATGCGTCGTCGCCGGAGCGGCGTCGCGTGACCACACACGAGAAGGCAGGCCATGGAACCGGATCCGTCGATATGGGGGTTGCTGTTCGCGTTTCTCCTCGGGGGCGTCGTCGCCATCGTGAGGATGTCGCTGGTCGTGCTCCCGGTCATCGGGGTCGGGATCTGGGCTGTGTCGCGAGTGCGCCGCCTGCGCCGCTTGCGTGGCCGCAGCCGGTAGGTCGTGTCCTCAGAGTGACGCCGTCCGGTGCGTGCGATCGCGAGGCGGAGGGTCTCCCCGCTACTGGACGTATCGAGGCCCGGAAAGCCGATCTCCGGGGCGTCGATCCTGGTGACCACGGCCGGGCTGTCTCGCGTCGCGCTCGGTCGGAACACCCTGTGGACCCGTCTGCTCCACTACCGTGTGCTGACGACGGGAGACGGGGATGGCCGCAGCGGGCACTTTGGTTGCCGGCCATGGCCGGATCGATGGGGGACGAGCTTGACATCAGTGGTTGACATCAATGACAGCGGACAGCGACGGTCACTGACGGACATCGGTGCACGTTGCCGCTGCTCAGTGAGGTGGGTCACGCCTGTCTACGCAACGGAAATGAAAATGGGATGATGTCGATATGAAGGGACGTGTCCTTGTCGTCGATGACGACACCGCACTGGCCGAGATGCTCGGCATTGTGCTGCGTGGTGAAGGTTTCGAGCCGTCGTTCGTAGCGGACGGTGACAAGGCACTCGCCGCTTTCCGTGAGGCGAAGCCGGATCTGGTGCTGCTGGATCTGATGCTGCCCGGCCGGGACGGTATCGAGGTGTGCCGGCTGATCAGGGCCGAGTCCGGCGTGCCCATCGTCATGCTCACGGCCAAGAGCGACACGGTCGATGTGGTGGTCGGGCTGGAGTCCGGGGCCGATGACTACATCGTCAAGCCGTTCAAGCCGAAGGAGCTGGTGGCGCGTATCAGGGCGCGGCTGCGCAGGTCCGAGGAGCCGGCGCCGGAGCAGCTGGCCATAGGTGACCTGGTCATCGATGTGGCGGGTCACTCGGTGAAGCGGGAGGGGCAGTCCATCGCCCTGACTCCGCTGGAGTTCGACCTGCTGGTCGCGCTCGCCCGTAAGCCGTGGCAGGTGTTCACCCGTGAGGTGCTTCTCGAGCAGGTGTGGGGATACCGGCACGCCGCGGACACCCGGCTGGTCAATGTGCATGTGCAGCGGCTGCGCTCCAAGGTCGAGAAGGACCCCGAGCGGCCCGAGATCGTGGTGACCGTCCGCGGGGTCGGTTACAAGGCGGGACCGAGCTGACATGACCGGCGGCAGCGCTGCTCCGAAGCCCGGTGAGCCGGGAGTCCGTGCGGGGCGGGCTGCCGGGCCGGGCCATGCGCTGGCCCGGTTCGTCCGGCTGTTCCAGAGCGGCAGGCTGCTTCAGGACGGCTCGCCCGGCGGACCGGTGCTGCGGCTCCTGGTGCGCTGGGTGCGGCGTCCGCTGCTGCCCGCCGTACGGCTGTGGCGGCGCAACATCCAGCTGAGGGTCGTCGCGGCCACGCTGCTGATGTCGCTCGGTGTGGTGCTGCTGCTGGGGTTCGTGGTCTTCGGCCAGGTCCGCAACGGTCTGCTGGAGGCCAAGGAGAAGGCCGCCCAGAGCCAGGCGGCCGGCGGGTTCACCGTGGCGAAGGAGAAGGCCGACGCTCCGGCGGCGCCCGGGGCCCGGGAGGGCGACGGGACGAACGGCAGATCGGGGAGGAACTCCGTCAACTGGCGGTCCGACCTCGTCGAGCAGCTGGCCAGTGGCGGTCCGGGCGCGTTCAACGTGGTGGCGCTGAGCCCCGACGCGGCGGACGCCGTGTCCACGAGCCGGGCGCCGCGCGTCTCGGGCGGGGTGGACTTCGCCAGTGTTCCCGCGGATCTGCGGGCGGCGGTCGCGCAGGGGACCGGGGCGTTCCAGGCGTACGCCCAGATCAAATACACCGGGGCCACCGAGGCTCGGGCGCCGGAGCCGGGGCTGATCATCGGCAAGCGGCTGAACGATGTGGACCGTAACGCGTACGAGCTGTACTACATATTTCCGCTGACGCAGGAGGGGCAGTCGCTCAACCTGGTGAAGGGCACGCTCGCCACGGCCGGGCTCTTCGTGGTCGTGCTGCTCGGGGCGATCGCCTGGCTGGTGGTACGGCAGGTCGTGACGCCCGTACGGATGGCCGCGGGGATCGCCGAGCGGCTCTCCACCGGCCGCCTCCAGGAGCGGATGAAGGTCACGGGCGAGGACGACATCGCCCGTCTCGGTGAAGCCTTCAACAAGATGGCGCAGAACCTCCAGCTCAAGATCCAGCAGCTGGAGGAGCTCTCCAGGATGCAGCGGCGCTTCGTCTCCGATGTCTCGCACGAGCTGCGCACGCCTCTGACGACGGTGCGGATGGCCGCCGACGTCATCCATGAGGCACGCGGCGACTTCGATCCGGTGACGGCACGCTCGGCCGAACTGCTCGGTGACCAGCTGGACCGCTTCGAGTCGCTGCTGTCGGATCTACTGGAGATCAGCCGTTTCGACGCGGGCGCGGCGGCGCTGGAGGCCGAGCCGATAGACCTGCGCGAAGTGGTGCGGCGGGTGATCGGCGGCGCCGAGCCGCTGGCGGAGCGCAAGGGCAGCAGGATCCGGGTCCTCGGGGACGAGCAGCCGGTCGTCGCCGAGGCCGACGCGCGCCGGGTCGAGCGGGTGCTGCGCAATCTCGTCGTCAACGCCGTCGAGCACGGCGAGGGACGGGATGTCGTCGTACGGCTGGGCGCGGCGGGCGGGGCGGTCGCGATCGCCGTGCGCGACTACGGCGTGGGGCTCAAGCCCGGCGAGGCGACGCGGGTGTTCAACCGCTTCTGGCGGGCCGATCCCGCCCGTGCCAGGACGACCGGGGGGACCGGTCTCGGGCTGTCGATCGCCGTCGAGGACGCCCGGCTGCACGGCGGCTGGCTCCAGGCGTGGGGAGAGCCGGGCGGCGGCTCCCAGTTCCGGCTGACGCTGCCGCGCACGGCGGACGAGGCGCTGCGCGGCTCGCCCATACCGCTGGAGCCCGAGGACTCCCGGCGCAACCGCGAGCGCGGTGGCGGACAGGACCTCAAGGAGACCGCGCAGCGGCTGGCCAGTGTGCCGCTCCAGCCGGGTGCGGACCGTTCCGCGCCGGCCGGAGCACCCGGTGTGCCCGCCCCGCCCCGTACGACCGCGACGGTGGACCCGGCGGCTCTGCCCGGCAGCGGCGCGCGGGTGGTGGCGCGTGCCACGGGGGAACGACCGTCCGAGAGCGAATCCGATCGCTCCGATCACTCTGCACACCTGGCTCCGGAGCGGGAGGACACCATTCGTGGGCGCTGATCGCCGTCGCCGTCGGCCGGGGAGCGCGGTCCGGACGCCGGTGCTGCTCACGGCCGTCGCCGCGCTGCTGACCGGGTGCGCGGCGATTCCCGACAGCGGCGATGTCGAGCCGGTCAAGGCATCGCCGCCCGGTGAGTCCCAGGTGCGGGTGTATGCCGTGCCGCCCCGGGAGAAGGCGGAGCCCGACGAGATCGTCAACGGCTTCCTCGAAGCCATGACCAGTGACGATCCCGACTTCGCGATGGCCAGGAAGTATCTGACGAAGAAGGCCTCGGAGTACTGGCAGCCGGGCGCCGGTACGACGGTGCTGCGCGCCGCTCCCGACCCCGCGGGCCCGAAGGAACTCTCCGGCACCGCCTCCTCCACCCTCACCTACCCGCTGTACGGCGACCGGATCGCGGATGTCGACTCCGTACACGCCTATCAGCCGACCGAACCGAGCGAGTACGCCGGAGAGATCAGGCTGGTCCGGCAGAACGCCGGGGGCGCCAAGGAGTGGCGCATCGACAGCCTGCCGCAGGGGCTGGTGCTCGGTGAGTCGGACTTCCAGCGCAACTACCGTTCGGTCAATAAGTATTACTTCGCGTCGGGGGAGAACTGGCTGGTCGCCGACCCCGTCTACATCCGTCAGCGAATAGACCCCACGACCCGGATGGATCCGGTGACCCAGGCGGTCAAGGTGCTGCTCGACGGGCCGACGAACTGGCTGAAGCCGGTGGTCGACTCGCCCTTCCCTCGCGGGACGGCGCTCCAGAAGGGCACCAGGTCGCTGGAGTTCGACGACCGCAACGCCCTCAAGGTGCCGCTGAACGACAAGGCGTCCAAGGCGGGCCGTACGCAGTGCCGGAAGATGGCGGCGCAACTGCTCTTCACCCTGCGGGATCTCACGTCCACACCGGTCGGGCAGGTCGAGCTGCTGGCCGACGGGTCCTCGCTCTGTGTGCTCAGCGGCGACCAGGCCGAGGAGTTCGCGCCCGACCGCACCACCGGCCGGCCCGACAGCCCGTATTTCGTCGACGACCACGGGCGGCTGTCGCTGCTGCAGGCGGGCGTCGACGAGGCCGCCGACCGGTCGCATGTCATCGGACCGTTCGGCAGTGGCGGCGTGAAGCTCGGTTCGGTCGCGGTGGCCCGTGACGAGAAGCGCGCGGCGGGTGTCACGGAGGACGCCAAGTCGCTCTATGTGTCTTCCATACTGTCGGACGGCGAGCTGGCTCCCGCGCTGGTGTCCAGCGACGGTCCGGCCCGCAGCCGGCTGTCGCCGCCGAGCTGGGACGGGCACGGCGATCTGTGGATCGCGGACCGCGACCCCGGCAAGCCGCGGCTGCTGAGGTTCGCGGAGGGCACCGGTACGCCGCTGCCGGTCACGGTCGACGGGCTCGGTGACGGGCGTATCCAGGGGCTGCGGGTGTCGGCGGACGGCGTACGCATCGCCCTGCTGGTGTCCGAGGGCGGACGGACCACGCTGCGGATCGGGCGGGTGGAGCGGAGCGGCCCGGCGGCCGATCCGACGGTGTCCGTGGCGCAACTCCAGTCGGTGGCACCACAGATGGAGACGGTGACCGCGGTGTCCTGGGCGGGGCCGAGCCGACTGGTGGTGGTCGGCAAGGAGTCCGGTGGTGTGCAGCAGGTGCGCTACATCCAGACCGATGGATCGACGTCGGCCGCGGGCGTGCTGCCCGGTCTGAACCAGGTGACCGCGATCGCGGCGGCGAACGACGACCGGCAGCCGCTGGTCGCCGACTCCGACGACGCCGGGATCGTCCGGCTGCCCTCCGGGGGGAACTGGCAGACGATGGTCGAGGTGGGCTCGTCGCCCGTGTACCCCGGCTGATACGGGGCAGCCGCCGGGAGAGGCGTACGCGGCCGGTCGCGGCGTCGCGGACGCGCGCGGGAGCGGGCGCCCGGGGGTGTGCCGGAGCGAACCGGATCTTTGCCTGACCGAGTTGTCCACAGGGGTGGCCGGGTGCCCTCGTCGTTGGCACAGTGGTTGTCATGCGGGCGTGGTGGCGCGAGATCACCGGCCTGGTGCTGCCGGTCGCCTGTGGCGGCTGCGGGAGCCCCAGGACACCTCTGTGCGAGGACTGCGGACGGGCCCTTTACGGCACCTGGCCGTGCCGGGTGCGGCCCGCGCCGGAGCCCGTGGGATTGCCGGCCGTCCACGCCGCGGCGCCGTACGAGGACGCTGTACGGGCCGTGCTGCTGGCGCACAAGGAGCGCGGGGCGCTCGGGATGGCGGCGCCGCTGGGGCGGGCGCTGGCCGGGGCCGTACAGGCCGCCGCGCCGTCGGGCACGGGGGTCGGTCCGCTGCTGCTGGTGCCGGTGCCGTCCACGCGCCGTGCGGTCGGGGCACGGGGACATGACGCGGCCCGCAGGATCGCGCTGGCCGCCGCCGGTGAGCTGCGGCGCGGTGACAGGCCGTGCCGGGTCCTTCCGGTGCTGCGGCAGCGGCGCGCGGTGGCCGACCAGACGGGCCTCGGCGCCCGTCAGAGGCTGGCGAACCTGTCGGGGGCGCTGGAGGTCGCCGTCGGGGGCGCGAGGCTGCTGGAGGGCGGCAGGGTGGTGCTGGTGGACGATCTCATGACGACGGGCGCCTCGCTCGTCGAGGCGGCGAGGGCACTGCGTGCCGCGACCGGCCCCGGCATTCCGCGATGCGGCCGGGTGAGCGCGGCAGTTGTCGCCGCGCCGCCCCTCTCCTTCGAAATAAATCGGAACTGACCGGAGGCGTGCATCGTTCCTGGCAAAGAGGGCAGGAAATCAACTGAACAGAGATACGTACCGGTAGCGGGTGCCGACACCCGTCCGGGAGGTCTATGTTCGGATATGAGGAGTGGCGCGAGTCATGACTCGCTGAATACCCCGTGTTGCGTCGGCGTTTTTCAGAACCTTGGAAGTTCGGGGGATGGGGATCACGCCGATGGGGGAGGAGGAGGTGAAAGTCGCCAAGTCCGAGGCTCCGGTGATTACCGGGGCCTGGTGCAACAGGGAGTAACTCCGCAGCGAGGCGGAGTGATCCGGGAACGGAGTTCTGCGTGGACATCGTCGTCAAGGGCCGCAAGACAGAGGTGCCCGAGCGGTTCCGCAAGCACGTGGCCGAGAAGCTGAAGCTGGACAAGATCCAGAAGCTCGACGGCAAGGTGATCAGCCTCGACGTCGAGGTGTCCAAGGAGCACAATCCGCGGCAGGCCGACCGGTGCGACCGGGTGGAGATCACGCTCCACTCCCGCGGCCCCGTGATCCGCGCGGAGGCGGCCGCGGCCGATCCGTACGCGGCGCTGGATCTGGCCACCGGCAAGCTGGAGGCCCGGCTGCGCAAGCAGCACGAGAAGCGCCACAACCGCCGGGGGAACGGCCGGTTGTCGGCAGCCGAGGTCGTCGAGGTCGTTCCTGGGGTCGCCCAGTTGAACGCGAATGGCGAGACCGCGGCGGAGGAGGCGGCACAGGCGGTTCCCACCACGATGATCGGCTCTCTCGAGGTGCAGGGCGAAGGACCGCTCGTGGTGCGGGAGAAGACCCATGTCGCCGCACCGATGACGCTCGATCAGGCGCTCTACGAAATGGAGCTGGTCGGGCACGACTTCTATCTGTTCGTCGATTCCGACACCAAGGAACCCAGCGTCGTCTACCGGCGCCATGCCTACGACTACGGCGTCATTCATCTCAGGACGGACCCGTTCGCCGGATCGGAAGCGGGCGGCGCGGGCGGTGCCCTCGGCGGTTGACGCACCGGCCGGGACCGCCGGAATCCGGCCGGAATACGTCCGGAATCCATGCCCCCGTGGTGCCCCTGAGCGCCCTTCGCGGCCTCAGGGGCACCGCTGTGCGCCCCCAAGGGCCATCGCTTCGGCGTCCGGGCATGAAATCATGGCGTCGCGGCCAACACGTGGCCCGCGAACTGCGGTTGGCCGGCCCCGGCACATTCGGGCCGTGGCCTCCAGGGGAGGGAACGATGGCGGACAGCTTCGGTCCGGTGCATCACGCGAACGATGCCGACGACACGATCGGCGGCGCCGGATCCGATGCCGCCGCGGAACGGGGCGACTCCCCGAGGGAGCCGATCCGGGTCCTCGTCGTGGACGACCACGCCCTCTTCCGCCGCGGACTGGAGATCGTCCTCGCCCAGGAGGAGGACATCCAGGTCGTCGGAGAGGCTGGGGACGGCGCGGAGGCCGTCGACAAGGCCGCCGATCTGCTGCCGGACATCGTGCTGATGGATGTACGGATGCCCAAGCGCGGCGGGATCGAGGCCTGTACCTCCATCAAGGAGGTGGCTCCCAGTGCCAAGATCATCATGCTCACGATCAGTGACGAGGAGGCCGACCTCTACGACGCGATCAAGGCGGGCGCCACCGGCTATCTCCTCAAGGAGATCTCCACCGATGAAGTGGCCACCGCGATCCGCGCCGTGGCCGACGGACAGTCACAGATCAGCCCGTCGATGGCGTCCAAACTGCTGACCGAGTTCAAATCGATGATTCAGCGTACGGACGAACGCAGGCTCGTTCCGGCGCCGCGCCTCACCGACCGCGAACTGGAAGTCCTCAAGCTGGTCGCCACGGGAATGAACAACCGTGATATCGCCAAGGAGTTGTTCATCTCCGAGAACACGGTGAAGAACCACGTCCGCAACATCCTGGAGAAGCTGCAACTGCACTCCCGGATGGAAGCCGTGGTCTATGCGATGCGGGAGAAGATCCTCGAAATCCGCTGACGCTATCCGGGCAGGACGGCATCCGGGCGGGCGGACCCGGCGACGCGTTCGGACCCGGCGGCGCCGCTCAGAGCGCGGTGAGCGCGTCCGCCAGCGGGCCGCGCAGCGCGGGCGAGTCGACCCGCTCCACCCGCACGTCCGAGCAGCCGACCCACTCCGCCGCCTCCCGCAGGGCCTGGGCCATCGCGGGCACTGCCCTGGGGGACTCCAGGGACACATGCTTCGCCACGAGCGTCTTCCCCTCGCGCGCCGGGTCCACACGGCCCAGCAGCTTCCCCCCGGACAGCAGCGGCATCGCGAAGTAGCCGTACACCCGCTTGGGCTTGGGGACGTACGCCTCCAGCCGGTGGGTGAAGCCGAAGATCCGCTCCGTGCGGGCCCGCTCCCAGATGAGGGAGTCGAAGGGCGACAGCAGCGTCGTGCGGTGCCGCCCCCTCGGTGCGGTCGCCAGCGCCTCCGGGTCGGCCCAGGCCGGTTTCCCCCAGCCCTCGACCGTCACCGGCACCAGCCCCGAGTCCGCGAGCACGGCGTCGACCTGCTCGCCCTTGAGCCGGTGGTAGTCGGCGATGTCGGCGCGCGTACCGACCCCGAGCGACTGGCCCGCGAGCCGTACGAGGCGGCGCAGGCACTCCCTGTCATCCAGATCGTCATGGAGGAACTCGTCCGGGACGGCCCGCTCCGCGAGGTCGTAGACCCGCTTCCAGCCGCGCCGCTCGGTGCACACCACCTCGCCGTACATGAGCGCGCGCTCGACGGCGACCTTCGCCTCGGACCAGTCCCACCACGGCCCGCCGTTCTTGGCGCCGCCCAGCTCCGTGGCGGTCAGCGGGCCCTCCGAGGCAAGCTGCTTGATCACCGTGTCGTACGCGCCGTCCGCCAGCTCGTGGTGCCAGTGCGGCCGGGCGCGGTAGGCGCGCCTGCGGAAGGCGAAGTGCGGCCACTCCTCGACCGGCAGGATGCACGCCGCGTGCGACCAGTACTCGAAGGCGTGCGGCCGCGACGGTGACGTACCGGCCGGGGCCGGGGTCCAGTACGCGTCCTCGACCGTCCTGCGGCCGACGGCGCCCAGGCGCGCGTACGGAATCAGTTCGTGCGACCGCGCCAGCACCGAGATCGTGTCCAGCTGGACGGCTCCGAGATGGCGCAGCACGCCCCGCACGCCCCCGCGCCGGTCGGGGGCGCCGAGGAACCCCTGGGCGCGCAGCGCTATCCGGCGGGCTTCGTCGGCGGACAGCTCGGTGGTGGCGGGCGGCACAGTCGTCATGAACCGCACGATAGACCGCGGCACTGACAGTCAGGTCCGCGCGGGCGCATCCCGGTCCCGGTGGCCGCGCTCAGGCGCCCGCCGGCACATGCCTCTCCTGGGCGGGCAGGTACGGCTGGGCACCCGGCAGCCCCAGATCGGACGGGAGCAGCGCGCCTATCCACATGTCCCGCAGCGTGTCCCTGTGGAGCAGGGCGGCGCGCAGCACGCCCTCCATCGCGAAACCGGCCTTCTCCGCGACGGCGCGCGAGCCCGCGTTGCCGACCTCGGCGCGCCACTCCAGGCGCTGCGCGCCCAGTGCCGTGAAGGCCCAGTGGGCCACCGCCCGCGCGGCTTCGGCCGTATAGCCCCGGCCGCGGTGCTCCCTCGCCGTCCAGTAGCCGACCTCCCAGGTGCCCGACTGACAGTGCGCGTTGACCGCGCCCATCACCGGACCCCCGCCTCCGGGCACCATGGCGAAGGTGCAGTTGGTCGCCGTCCGCCAGCCGTCCGGGACCATCCGTGTGACGAAGTGCTCCGCGTGCTGCCGCTCGTACGGTGTGGGAATCGGGACCCACCGCTGGATCTCGGGGTCCTGGCAGGCCGCGAGGACGTCGTCGACGTCATCCGGGGTGAGGGGGCGCAGCAGCAGGCGCTCGGTGGTGAGAGTGACGGGTTCCATAGCCGGATTCTGCTGAGCCGGGTCCCCCGGCACGAGTGCTTTTCCCGTCTCACCGGCACCTTCCACGGGTTCCGAGCGTTCTCCTTGCGGGTGTCGGCGGGCCCGCGTGACCTCGGCCCTCCCGGCGCGGGCGGGTCCTCGCTTACGATGGCCGTTGCGGTGGGGCCCGCCTGCCGTGCCCGCGCCCGTGTCCGTATCCGACCCACGTGCCAGGCCCGACCGGCAAGGAGACCAACCTCAGTGTCCGTCTTCAACAAGCTCATGCGTGCAGGCGAAGGCAAGATCCTGCGCAAACTGCACCGCATCGCGGACCAGGTCAACTCCATCGAAGAGGATTTCGTAACCCTCTCCGACGCCGAGTTGAGGGCGCTCACCGCCGAGTACAAAGAGCGGTACGCCGACGGTGAGAGCCTTGACGACCTGCTCCCCGAGGCTTTCGCGACCGTCCGCGAGGCGGCCAAGCGCGTCCTCGGCCAGCGTCACTACGACGTGCAGCTGATGGGCGGCGCCGCCCTGCACCTCGGCTATGTCGCCGAGATGAAGACCGGTGAGGGCAAGACCCTCGTCGGCACGCTGCCCGCGTATCTCAACGCGCTGTCGGGCAAGGGCGTCCACCTGATCACGGTGAACGACTACCTGGCCGAGCGCGACTCCGAGATGATGGGCCGCGTCCACAAGTTCCTGGACCTCGACGTCGGCTGCATCCTGGCGAACATGTCGCCCGCGCAGCGCCGTGAGCAGTACGCCTGCGACATCACGTACGGCACGAACAACGAGTTCGGGTTCGACTACCTGCGCGACAACATGGCGTGGTCCCAGGAGGAGCTGGTCCAGCGCGGCCACAACTACGCCATCGTCGACGAGGTCGACTCGATCCTCGTGGACGAGGCCCGTACGCCGCTGATCATCTCCGGCCCCGCCGACCAGGCCACCAAGTGGTACGGCGACTTCGCCAAGCTGGTCACCCGGCTGACGAGGGGCGAGGCGGGCAACCCGCTCAAGGGCATCGAGGAGACCGGCGACTACGAGGTCGACGAGAAGAAGCGCACCGTGGCCATTCATGAGCCCGGTGTGTCCAAGGTCGAGGACTGGCTGGGCATCGACAACCTGTACGAGTCGGTGAACACCCCGCTCGTCGGTTATCTGAACAACGCCATCAAGGCCAAGGAACTGTTCAAGAACGACAAGGACTACGTCGTCATCGACGGCGAGGTCATGATCGTCGACGAGCACACCGGCCGTATCCTCGCCGGCCGCCGCTACAACGAGGGCATGCACCAGGCGATCGAGGCGAAGGAAGGGGTGGACATCAAGGACGAGAACCAGACCCTCGCCACGATCACCCTCCAGAACTTCTTCCGCCTCTACGGCAAGCTCTCCGGCATGACCGGTACGGCCATGACCGAGGCCGCCGAGTTCCACCAGATCTACAAGCTGGGCGTCGTGCCGATCCCGACGAACCGGCCCATGGTCCGTATGGACCAGTCCGACCTGATCTACCGCACCGAGGTCGCCAAGTTCGCGGCGGTCGTGGACGACATCGCGGAGAAGCACGAGAAGGGGCAGCCGATCCTGGTCGGCACCACCTCGGTCGAGAAGTCCGAGTACCTCTCGCAGCAGCTCAACAAGCGCGGTGTCCAGCACGAGGTGCTCAACGCCAAGCAGCACGACCGGGAGGCGACGATCGTCGCCCAGGCCGGCCGCAAGGGCGCCGTCACCGTCGCCACGAACATGGCGGGACGCGGTACGGACATCAAGCTCGGCGGCAACCCCGACGATCTCGCGGAGGCGGAGCTGCGCCAGCGCGGCCTGGACCCCGTCGAGCACGTCGAGGAGTGGGCCGCCGCCCTGCCGGCCGCGCTGGAGAAGGCCGAGCAGGCGGTGAAGGCGGAGTTCGAGGAGGTCAAGGACCTCGGCGGGCTGTACGTCCTGGGCACCGAGCGGCACGAGTCGCGCCGTATCGACAACCAGCTGCGCGGTCGTTCAGGACGTCAGGGCGACCCCGGCGAGTCCCGCTTCTACCTCTCCCTCGGCGACGACCTGATGCGGCTGTTCAAGGCGCAGATGGTCGAGCGCGTGATGGCCATGGCCAACGTGCCGGACGACGTCCCGATCGAGAACAAGATGGTGACGCGCGCCATCGCCTCCGCCCAGTCCCAGGTCGAGCAGCAGAACTTCGAGACGCGCAAGAACGTCCTGAAGTACGACGAGGTGCTCAACCGGCAGCGTGAGGTCATCTACGGCGAGCGCCGCCGCGTCCTGGAGGGCGAGGACCTGCAGGAGCAGGTGCGCCACTTCATGGACGACACGATCGACGCGTACATCCAGGCGGAGACCGTCGAGGGCTTCGCCGAGGAGTGGGACCTCGACCGGCTGTGGGGAGCCTTCAAACAGCTCTACCCGACGAAGGTCACGGTGGACGAGCTGGAGGAGGCGACGGGCGACCGCGCCGGGATCACCGCCGAGTTCATCGCGGAGTCCGTCAAGGACGACATCTACGCCCAGTACGAGGAGCGCGAGAACCAGCTCGGTTCGGACATCATGCGCGAGCTGGAGCGGCGCGTGGTGCTGTCCGTCCTGGACCGCAAGTGGCGCGAGCACCTCTACGAGATGGACTACCTCCAGGAGGGCATCGGCCTGCGTGCCATGGCGCAGAAGGACCCGCTGGTCGAGTACCAGCGCGAGGGCTTCGACATGTTCAACGCCATGATGGACGGCATCAAGGAGGAGTCCGTCGGCTATCTGTTCAACCTGGAGGTCCAGGTCGAGCAGCAGGTCGAGGAGGTTCCGGTGCAGGACGCGGCCGAGCGTCCCTCGCTCGCCAAGAAGGACGACGCGGTGCCCGCGGGCACCTCCCGTCCGGAGATCCGCGCGAAGGGTCTCGACGCGCCGCAGCGGCCCGACCGGCTGCACTTCTCCGCTCCCACGGTGGACGGCGAGGGCGGCATCGTCGAGGGCGACTTCCAGAGCGCCGAGGGTCCGACGCGGTCGACGTCGGACGGGATGACGCGCGCCGAGCGGCGCAAGGCCCAGAAGGGCACGAGCGGCGGGCGTCGCCGCAAGAAGTAAGCCTCCGCCGGAGGCACAGTACGACGGACGAGGGCGGGCCGGGGCGCACAGCGAGTGCGCGCCCCGGCCCGCCCTCATGTGCGGTCTCCTGTCCGGTCTCCGCCGAGCTCGACCGCGGCGCAGCGCCAGCGCAGGTCGGCGCCCTGTTCCAGCCGGAAGGCCATGGCGCGCACCTGATCGCCCGCGGAGATGCTGGCGGCGGCCTCGACCGCTCCCGGGCGCGGCTGGAAGGCGCGGCAGGTACGGATGACGGGACGGGCGCCCCGTGCCCGGAGCGGGGTGCCGGGCGCGAGCCGGACGAGCTGGTCGTACGCCTCGCCGATGGTCTGGCCGAGCATCCAGTGCACGGGACGGTGGCCGCTGAGGACGGCGAGCAGGCGCTCCGCGAAGAGTTCGTGCGGCGGCGGGAGGTGCGGGCGCCGCTGCGGGCGTACGGCACCCGGCCTGCGCTGGTCGCGCCGGCCGGGCGGCCTCGCGGCGGCGGTGGTCCGGCTCCGCGTCGCGCCTGTCCCCGCGCCGGTTCCTGTGCCTGTTCCCGTGCTTGTCCCCGTGGTGGTGCGGTTCTGAGCGGTGCTGCGGCTCTGAGCGGCGGTACCGCTCGGAGCGGTGGTGCCGGTCGCCGTGGTGGTACTGGTCGTGTTCACGCAGATCGCCCCCGTTCTGCCCGGCCGGTCGGGATACCGGTCGGTAACTTCTGTTGGGGGATCTTTTACGTGCCCTTGGGGGACGCCCGCAAGGCCCGTGCGGACACGGAGCGCGCGGAGCCGAAATCACCTATCAGAGTGATCGGCGGACGATACGGGGCCCGGCGGCGAGGTGGCGTGCGGTTCCCGGTGGACGTCTGGGGGCTCCATGAGCGTCACCCCGAAGAGGGACTCCCGCACGTATCCTTAGGTGCTCTCCCGACTACGAAAGCGGCCAGCCATGCGCGTCTACGTCCCCCTGACCCTTCCTGGTCTCGCTGAGGCGCACAAGACGGGTGAGCTGGGACCGGGACCGCTGACCGCGTACGCCGTGACCCCCGGGCTGCGCGAGTGGTACGTCTCCGACGACATCGAGGAACTGGAGTACGCGGCCCTCAACCGCGCCGCCGCCGCCTCGCTCCGGCTGCTCGCCGCCGATCCGGCGGCCGGGCGCCGCAGGGTGGTCGTGGCGGCCGATGTGCCGGACAGGGAGGCCGTGTCGGATCCCGACCGCGGACTGGACGACGCGGGCCTCGGCGAGGTGCGGATCGCCGACTCGATCGCGCTGTCGAAGGCGGCGGCGGTGCACGTCGACTCCGACGAGGCGGACGCCGATGTGTCGGCCGCGGCGGCGGCGCTGGGCGCGGCCGACCACGGGGACGACGACGCGCAGTTCACGGTGGACGGCGCGGAGGACCACGAACTGCTCTGGTACGGCGTCCAGGAGATCCCGAACCTGATCGGCTGAGCGGCCGACGGCGGCCCTCGCCCGGGTCGTGCCCCGGGTTGGTGATCCCTCGCAGGTCACAGGGGTCCGCGGGGTTCCGGCGGGGCCGTTGTCGGACCCGGCCGGTACCGTTTTCGGCATGGGGAAGCAGAACACGCATCTGGTCTGGGACTGGAACGGCACCCTCCTCGATGACATCCAGGCGGTCATCGGGGCCACCAACGCGGCCTTCGCGGAAATAGGGCTGGCGTCCATCACGCTGGACACCTACCGCGAGCTGTACTGCGTCCCGGTCCCGAAGTTCTACGAGCGGCTGATGGGCCGCCTGCCGAGCGACGCCGAGTGGGCCGTCATGGACGAGACCTTCCACCGGCACTACACGGAGCGGCGGACCGGCTGCGGGCTCACGGAGGGCGTCGAGGAACTGCTGTCGCAGTGGCGGCTGGCCGGGGACAGCCAGTCGTTGCTGAGCATGTACGGGCACGAGCAACTGGTCCCGGTGGTGCGGGGGTACGGGATCGAGAGCCACTTCGTCCGCGTCGACGGCAGGACGGGGCCGTCCGGTGGCAGCAAGGCGGTGCACATGGAGCGGCATCTGACCGCGCTGGCGTCGGCGGGCGCGATATCCGCCGAGCGGACGGTGGTGATCGGTGACGCGGTCGACGACGCGCTGGCGGCGGCGCATGTCGGCGCGTGTGCCGTGCTGTACACGGGGGGCTCGAACAGCCGGGCCAGCCTGGAGGCGGTGGGCGTACCGGTGGTGGACACGCTCGCGGAGGCGGTCGAGACGGCGCGGCGTCTGACGGCCTGACGGCCTGACGGCCTGACGGCCTGACGCGGGAGAGTCCGGCGGGGACGACCGGGGGCCAGTCGGGCGACGGCCGCAGGACGGCCGCGGGACGGCCGAGAGCCGGGCACCGTCGGGAGTGCACCCGGCTCCGGGCCTGTCCCCGGCCGGCTCCGGGCCTGGCCCCGGCGGGCGCGCGGTCGCGTCACCTCGCCGGGTTCACCGGGGCTCCGCCCGTCAGGTCACCGGGGCCTTCGCGCGCAGCACGGTGAGGAACTCGCGCATCCAGGCCGAGTGGTCGGGCCAGGCGCGGGACGAGACGAGCGTGCCGTCCACCACCGCCTCCGTGTCCTGGAAAGTGGCCCCGGCCGCCTGCATGTCCAGCTCCAGCGCCGGATAGGCCGTCACCCGGCGGCCGGCCAGCTCGCCGATCGCGGCCGTCAGCAGTGGCCCGTGACAGATCTGGGCGACGGGCTTGTCGGCGTCGAAGAAGGACTTGAGGATCTTGCGCAGCTCCGGGTCGCCCCGCAGATACTCGGGGGCACGGCCGCCCGGGATGACCAGGGCCGCGTACTGCGTCGCGTCGACCTCGGCGAAGGCCAGATCGGCGGGCCAGGTGTAGCCGGGCTTCTCGGTGTAGGTGTCGAAGCCGGGCTCGAAGTCATGGACCACGAACTGAAGCTTCTTACGGGTCGGAGCGGCGATATGGACCTCGTAACCCTCCTCGCGCAGGCGCTGGTACGGGTAGAGCACTTCCAGCGACTCGGCGGCGTCGCCGGTGACGATCAGAACCTTGGCTGCCATGACTGCTCCCGGAGAGAGTGGGTCGGTCTGTCCACCTGTCGACCAGTGTCGTCCTGTGGACCAGTGTCGTCCCGGTCGGCGCGCGTCGGCGAGGGTGCGTCGGCGAGCGCTTCCGTGCCGGGCGGGGCCGTGAGCCTGCGACGGGCGTCCGTGTCGCTGTCCAGAGTGTCAAAGTTGGTACCCCGTATTTGTACACATGCGGCCCATGACGGCGCCCCGGTCAAGGGCGATAGCCTGGTGCCCGTGATCAGCGCGATATGCCGTGGGGGCAGCGAAGCCCCCCGCCTGCGCCCGGAGCGCGACAGCGCCCGGGTGATCGCTGGTCCCCCAGGGCCGGTCCCCTCGGGACAGGACTCGGGACAGGATCTTGACCCGGGTCGACTGCCAAAATTGGCCAATAACGCCCCGGACATCTCTCATCGCGGCATAACGTCGACCCAGACCGGAAACCCCGCGTCGTGGCGTTGTGTCGCTTCCTTCACCTACGTCACGCAATGGCGCGCGACAGGAGCCAGAGGACATGCAGACCAAGCTGGACGAAGCCAAGGCCGAGCTGCTCGAACAGGCGGCTCGGGCCGCTGAGAACAGCCCGGTGGGGGGAACCGGGGGGCTGGGGGCCCGCTCCCGGGAGGACGAGGCCTCGGCCGGATCCCGCGGCGCCGGTGGCCAGGAGGACGGTCCCGACCGGGACGGCCTTCTCGCGTACCTCCACCGCTACTACCTGCACACCGCTCCCGAGGACCTGGCGGACCGCGACCCGGTCGATGTCGTCGGTGCGGCGCTCTCCCACTACCGACTGGCCGGGAATCGCCCCCAGGGCACGGCGAGCGTACGGGTGCACACCCCGACCGTCGAGGAGAACGGCTGGACCTGCCGCCACTCCGTGGTCGAGGTCGTCACCGACGACATGCCGTTCCTGGTCGACTCCGTCACCAACGAGATCTCGCGCCAGGGCCGCGGCATCCACGCCGTGGTGCATCCTCAGATCGCCGTACGCCGCGATGTCACCGGCAAGCTGATCGAGGTGCTGCCCGCAGAGGCGGTCACCGCCGCGGAGCCCCGGCACGACCTCTTCATCGAGTCCTGGATCCACGTCGAGATCGACCGCGAGACCGACCAGGCCGATCTCCAGCAGATGACCGCCGACCTGCTGCGGGTCCTCTCCGACGTCCGCGAGACCGTCGAGGACTGGGAGAAGATGCGGGACGCGGCGCTGCGGATCGCCGAGGAACTGCCCAGCGAGCCGACCGCCGACGATCTGCGCGACCAGGAGGTCGAGGAGGCCCGGGAGCTGCTGCGCTGGCTCGCCGCCGACCACTTCACCTTCCTCGGCTACCGCGAGTATCAGCTGACGGACAGTGACGCCCTCTCCGCCGTGCCCGGCACCGGACTCGGCGTGCTGCGCTCCGACCCGGCGCACACCGGCGACGAGGACCACCCGGTCAGCCCGTCCTTCAGCCGGCTGCCCGCCGACGCCCGTGCCAAGGCACGTGAGCACAAGCTGCTCGTCCTCACCAAGGCCAACAGCCGCGCCACGGTCCACCGCTCCGGCTATCTCGACTACGTCGGGGTCAAGAAGTTCGACGCCAAGGGCAATGTCGTCGGCGAGCGGCGCTTCCTCGGGCTCTTCTCCTCCGCCGCGTACACCGAGTCCGTCCGCCGGGTGCCGGTGATCCGCCGCAAGGTCGCCGAGGTCCTGGAGAGCGCGGGCCTCTCGCCCAACAGCCACGACGGCCGTGATCTGCTCCAGATCCTGGAGACCTATCCGCGCGACGAGCTGTTCCAGACGTCCGTCGACGAACTCCGCTCGATCGTCACCAGCGTGCTGTATCTCCAGGAACGCAGGCGTCTGCGCCTCTACCTCCGCCAGGACGAGTACGGGCGCTACTACTCCGCCCTCGTCTATCTGCCGCGCGACCGCTACACCACCGGCGTCCGGCTCCGGCTGGTCGAGATCCTCAAGGAGGAACTCGGCGGGACCAGTGTCGACTTCACCGCGTGGAACACAGAATCGATCCTCTCCCGGCTGCACTTCGTCGTCCGGGTCCCCCGGGGCACCCAGCTGGCGAAGCTCACCGACGCCGACACCGAGCGGATCGAGGCCCGGCTCGTCGAGGCCGCCCGCTCCTGGGCCGACGCCTTCGGCGAGGCGCTGACCGCCGAGTGCGGTGAGGAGCGCGCCGCCGAACTGCTGCGCAGGTACGGCTCCGCCTTCCCCGAGGGCTACAAGGCCGACCACTCCCCGCGCGCCGCCGTCGCCGACCTGGCCCATCTGGAGGCGGTCACCAGCGCCGAGGCGGGCTCGGACTTCGCGCTCTCGCTGTACGAGCCGGTCGGCGCCGGCCCCGGCGAGCGCCGCTTCAAGATCTACCGCTCGGGCGAGCAGGTCTCCCTCTCCGCCGTCCTGCCGGTGCTCCAGCGGCTCGGCGTCGAGGTCGTCGACGAGCGTCCGTACGAGCTGCGCTGCTCGGACCGTACCCACGCCTGGATCTACGACTTCGGCCTGCGGCTGCCCCAGGGCGGCGGGGGCGACTATCTCACCGAGGACGACCGTCAGCGCTTCCAGGACGCCTTCGCCGCCGTGTGGACCGGGGCCGCGGAGAACGACGGCTTCAACTCGCTCGTCCTGCGGGCCGGTCTGGACTGGCGGCAGGCGATGGTGCTGCGCGCGTACGCCAAGTACCTGCGCCAGTCCGGCTCGACCTTCAGCCAGGACTACATGGAGGACACCCTCCGCAGCAATGTCCACACCACCCGGCTGCTGGTCTCCCTCTTCGAGGCCAGGATGTCGCCGGGCCGCCAGCGCGCCGGCATCGAGCTGACGGAGGCGATGCTGGAGGAGCTGGACGGTGCCCTGGACCAGGTCGCGAGCCTGGACGAGGACCGTATCCTCAGGTCTTTCCTCACCCTCATCAAGGCCACGCTGCGGACCAACTTCTTCCAGCGCGCGGGCGACGGCGACAAGCCGGAGCAGCGGGAGACGGGCGAGGCGGGCCACAAGACCGCTGCGGGCGAGCAGCACAGCTATGTGTCGATGAAGTTCGACCCGCAGGCCATCCCCGATCTGCCCGCGCCCCGCCCGGCGTACGAGATCTGGGTGTACTCCCCGCGTGTCGAGGGCGTCCATCTGCGCTTCGGCAAGGTCGCCCGCGGCGGTCTGCGCTGGTCCGACCGGCGCGAGGACTTCCGTACGGAGATCCTCGGCCTGGTCAAGGCGCAGATGGTGAAGAACACCGTGATCGTGCCGGTCGGCGCCAAGGGCGGCTTCGTCGCCAAGCAGCTGCCCGACCCGGCCGCGGACCGGGACGCCTGGCTGGCCGAGGGCATCGCCTCGTACAAGATCTTCATCTCGGCGCTGCTCGACATCACGGACAACATGGTGGCGGGCGAGGTCGTGCCGCCGGCCGATGTGGTCAGGCACGACGAGGACGACACGTATCTGGTCGTCGCCGCCGACAAGGGCACCGCGAGCTTCTCCGACATCGCCAACGACGTGGCGGTCGCCTACGACTTCTGGCTCGGGGACGCCTTCGCCTCCGGCGGCAGCGCGGGCTACGACCACAAGGGCATGGGCATCACGGCGCGCGGCGCCTGGGAGTCCGTGAAGCGGCACTTCCGCGAGCTGGGCCATGACACCCAGACCGAGGACTTCACGGTCGTCGGTGTCGGCGACATGTCCGGCGACGTGTTCGGCAACGGCATGCTGCTCTCCGAGCACATCCGGCTGGTCGCGGCCTTCGACCACCGGCACATCTTCCTCGACCCGCACCCGGACGCGGCCACCTCGTACGCGGAGCGCCGCCGGCTGTTCGAGCTGCCGCGCTCGTCGTGGGCCGACTACGACAAGGAACTGCTGTCGCAGGGCGGCGGTATCCATCCGCGCACGGCCAAGGCGATTCCCATCAACGCGCATGTGCGGGAGGCGCTCGGCATCGAGCCCGGTGTCTCCAAGCTGACGCCCGCCGAGCTGATGAAGGCGATCCTCCAGGCGCCGGTGGACCTGCTGTGGAACGGCGGGATCGGTACGTATGTGAAGGCCTCCACCGAGACCGACGCCGACGTCGGCGACAAGGCCAACGACTCGATCCGCGTCAACGGCGAGGACCTGCGGGTCAAGGTCGTCGGCGAGGGCGGCAACCTGGGACTGACCCAGCTCGGCCGTATCGAGTTCGCCCGGCGCGGCGCCGGCGGCGAGGGCGGCAAGGTCAACACCGACGCCATCGACAACAGCGCGGGCGTCGACACCTCCGACCACGAGGTGAACATCAAGATCCTGCTCAACAGCCTGGTCACGGACGGCGACATGACCGTCAAGCAGCGCAACACGCTGCTCGCGGCGATGACCGACGAGGTCGGCGCGCTGGTGCTGCGCAACAACTACGCGCAGAACACCGCGCTCGCCAACGCCGTCGCCCAGGCCCCGTCCCTGCTCCACGCCCACCAGCGGTTCATGCGCCGCCTGGTGCGCGACGGACATCTCGACAGGGCGCTGGAGTTCCTGCCCAGCGACCGGCAGATCCGCGAACTGCTCAACGCGGGCAAGGGCATGTCCCAGCCCGAACTGGCGGTGCTGCTCGCCTACACCAAGATCACGGTGGCGGAGGAGCTGATCCACACCGAGCTGCCCGACGACCCGTATCTGCGCAAGCTGCTGCACGCGTACTTCCCGCAGGCGCTGCGGGAGAAGTTCGCCGAGCAGATCGACGCGCACGCGCTGCGCCGCGAGATCGTGACGACGGTGCTCGTCAACGACACCGTCAACACCGGTGGTTCGACCTTCCTGCACCGGCTGCGGGAGGAGACCGGCGCGTCGACCGAGGAGATCGTACGGGCCCAGGCCGCGGCCCGGGAGATCTTCGGGCTGAACGCTGTCTGGGACGCCGTCGAGGCGCTGGACAACCAGGTGGCGGCCGATGTCCAGACCCGGGTCAGGCTGCACTCGCGCCGGCTGGTCGAGCGCGGTACGCGCTGGCTGCTGGGCAACCGGCCGCAGCCGCTGGAGATCGCGGGGACCATCGAGTTCTTCGCGGCGCGGGTCGAGCGGGTCTGGGCACAGCTGCCGCCGATGCTGCGCGGCGCGGAGCTGGCGTGGTACCAGCGGATCCTGGCGGAGCTGACCGAGGCGGGGATCCCGGAGGAGCTGGCCCTGCGGGTGGCGAGCTTCTCGTCCGCCTTCCCGACGCTCGACATCGTGGCGATCGCGGACCGTACGGACCAGGACCCGCTCGCCGTCGCCGAGGTGTACTACGACCTCGGTGACCGGCTGCGGATCACCCAGCTGATGGACCGGATCGTGGAGCTGCCGCGGGCCGACCGCTGGCAGTCCATGGCCCGCGCCTCCATCCGCGAGGACCTGTACGCGGCGCACGCCGCGCTGACGGCGGACGTACTCGCCGTGGGCGACAGCGACTCGACGCCCGAGGAGCGCTACACGGCGTGGGAGCAGAAGAACGCCGCGATCCTCGGCCGTTCGCGGGCCACGCTGGAGGAGATCCAGGGGTCGGACGCGTTCGATCTGGCGAATCTGTCGGTCGCGATGCGGACGATGCGCACGCTGCTGCGTACGCACAGCTGACCGGTACACGAAAGGAGGGGCGCCCGGCTCGCGATGAGCCGGGCGCCCCTTCTCGCGTCCGCCTCGCGCCCGACTCGTGGGGGGCTTGCGGGGCTACTTCTTCTTGCCGGTGAACTCCTCGTACGCCGCGACGACATCCGCCGCCGGGCCGTCCATCCGCAGCGTCCCCGACTCCAGCCAGAGCGCCCGGTCGCAGGTGTCGAGGATGGACTTGTCGCTGTGGCTGACCAGGAAGACCGTGCCGGCCTCCGCGCGCAGCTCGGTGATGCGCTCCTGGCTGCGGCGCTGGAACCGGGCGTCGCCGGTGGACAGCGCCTCGTCGATCAGCAGCACGTCATGGCTCTTGGCGGCGGCGATCGAGAAGCGCAGCCGGGCGCCCATCCCCGAGGAGTACGTCCGCATCGGCAGCGAGATGAAGTCGCCCTTGTCGTTGATCCCGGAGAACTCCACGATGTCGTCGTAGCGGCTGCGGACCTGCTCCTGTGACATGCCCATCGCCAGCCCGCCGAGGATCACGTTCCGCTCGCCGGTCAGATCGCTCATCAGCGCCGCGTTGACGCCGAGGAGCGAGGGCTGGCCCCGGGTGAAGACCGTGCCCCGGGACGGTGGCAGCAGCCCCGCGATCGCCTTCAGCAGGGTCGACTTGCCGGACCCGTTGGAGCCGATCAGCCCGATGGCCTCGCCCTTGTACGCGGCGAAGCTCACACCCCTGACGGCGTGCACCTCACGCGCGCCGGGCGCCGACCGGCGCGAGACGATCCGGCTCAGCGCCGAGGTGGCGCTGCCCCGGCCGCCCCGGGTGCCGTGCACCGTATAGGTGACGTGGACGCCGTCGACGACGACGGTGGGGACGCGTTCCGGCGCGGTCGGCCGCCCGGAGATGTCCGTGCCCGCGTCCGTACTCCTTCTCTCCTCAGCCACGTCCGTACTCCTCCTCGGCCTTCCAGAAGAACAGAAACCCGCCGACGCCCGCGAGCAGCGCCCAGCCGAGGGCGACGGCCCAGATGTGCGGGGGCAGTTGACCGGCGGTGTAGCTGTCGATGAGCGCGAAGCGCATCAGATCGATGTAGACCGCGGCCGGGTTGCACTGAAGGATCACCGTCACCGCATGCGGCAGCTCGTCGCCGCTCGTGACCTTGTCGACGCTCCACATCACGCCGGACACATACATCCAGGTACGCAGCAGGAACGGCATCAGCTGCGAGATGTCCGGAGTCCTGGCCGCGAGCCGGGCCACGGCCATCGAGACGCCGGTGTTGAAGAGCGACTGGAGCAGCAGGGCCGGCAGCGCGAGCAGCCAGCCGGCCGCCGGGTACTGGCCGAAGCAGACCAGGATCACCACCAGCGCGCCCATGGAGAACAGCAGTTGCTGGAGCTGCTGGAGCGCGAGCGCGATCGGCAGCGCGGCGCGCGGGAAGTGCAGGGCCCGTACGAGACCGAGGTTGCCGGAGATCGCGCGGGTACCGGTCATGATCGAGTTCGAGGTGAAGGTCCAGATGAAGACGCCCGTGACCAGGAACGGGATGAAGTCCGGTACGCCGTGCCTGGTGTTGAGCAGCACACCGAAGATGACGTAGTAGACCGTCGCGTTCAGCAGCGGGGTCATGATCTGCCAGATCTGGCCCAGCTTCGCCTGGCTGTACTGGGCGGTCAGCCGGGCGGTGGCGAAGGCGGCGATGAAATGCCGGCGCGACCACAGGGCGCGGACGTAGTCGGGCAGGGCGGGGCGGGCGCCGCTCACGGTCAGGCCGTGGCGGCGGGCGAGGGCGCTGAGATCGGTCCCGGTCCCTGTAGCGGACTCTGGGGCCGGTGGCACTGATGGGGCCGGTGTGGCCGATGCGATCGTCTGGCTCACGGGGGGTCGCTTTCGACGTGTTCTGAGGTCGCGCCGGTCGGCGGCATGGGCCGTCCCGGCGACGGAACGGGTACGTATCGTCGTAACGCCAAAGGTAGGACGGAGTACGTCGCAACGCAACCGTGTCGTCGTCACGCCGATCGGCGCTATGCTCGTACGCGATGACTACCGACCCCGCCACCGGCCCCGGCGCCACGGATCCCCGTGGCAAAGCCCCGCGCACCGCTCGACGCGTCCCGGCGGGTGCCGCCGTGCTCCGGGAGGACGTGACCGACGCCATCCGCGCCGCCGTCTTCGAGGAACTGGCCGCCGTCGGCTTCGCCCGGATGTCCATCGAGGGCATCGCGCGCCGGGCCGGGGTCGGCAAGACCGCCGTCTACCGCCGCTGGAAGTCCAAGCTGGAGCTCGTCCTCGATCTGGTCTCCGCCTTCGCGGCGCAGGGGCTGCCCGCCCCCGGGACCGGTTCGCTCCACGGCGATGTGCGCGCCCTGCTCGAAGTGGCCTCACACGCCCTGCGCCACCCGGTGGCGTCGCAGGTCATCCCGGATCTTCTGGTCGAGGCCGCCCGGCACCCCGAGATCTCCGACGCGATCAAGGCGGCGCTGCTCGACGGACAGCGGGGCATCGCCGCGGTGATCGTCCGGGCGGCGGTCGAGCGCGGTGAGCTTCCCGAGGGCGCGGACGCCGACCGGGCGCTGGATCTGATCGTCGGACCGCTCTACTGGCGGCTGGTGGTGGTCAGGAGCGACCTGCCCCCGGGGTATCTGGACGATCTGGCGGCCTCGGCGGTCGCGGCGCTCGGCCACCGCGACTGACCGGCGCCCGCCGGCTGCCCGAGCGGAACGGCCGTCAGAGGGTCCGCCGTCCCGGCGAGGAAGGCAGGGCGTACGACGCGAGGAAGGCATGGCGTACGACCCGCTGCGCCGCCCGCCCGTCGTCGTACGGGCAGAAGCGCCCGCGGAACAGGTGTCCGGCCGGACAGCGCGACGGGGGAGGGCCGGCCGTCCCGCGGCCCGTCCTCCCCCGCCAACACCGTTGCCGGTGGCACTACATGGGCGTTACTTGACGGCTCCCGCCATCACGCCCGTCACGAACTGCCGCTGGAACGCGAAGAACACGACCAGCGGGATGATCATCGACACGAAGGCGCCGGGCGCCAGGACGTCGATGTTGTTGCCGAACTGCCGTACCTGCTGCTGGAGCGCGACGGTGATCGGCGGGTTCTTCGAGTCCGCGAAGATCAGCGCGACCAGCATGTCGTTCCAGACCCAGAGGAACTGGAAGATACCGAGCGAGGCGATCGCCGGACCGCCCAGCGGCATCACGACCCGTAGGAACAGCCGTATCTCGCCCGCCCCGTCGAGCCGCGCGGCCTCCAGCAGCTCCCTCGGGATCTCCGCGAAGAAGTTCCGCAGCAGGAAGATCGCGAAGGGCAGACCGAAGGCGACATGGAAGAGCACCACGCCGAAGGTCGTCTCGAAGATCCCGACGGCGCCGAACAGCTTCGAGACCGGGACCAGCGCCACCTGCACCGGGACCACCAGCAGCCCCACGACCACCAGGAACCACCAGTCGCGCCCCGGGAAGTCCATCCACGCGAAGGCGTATCCGGCGAGCGAGCCGATCACCACGACCAGGAGCGTCGCCGGAACGGTGATCACGATCGTGGAGAGCAGCGAGTTGGTGATGATGTCGTTGTCGAAGAGCCGCGAGTAGTTCTCGGTGGTGAGCTGCGCGGGCGCGGTGAACACCTGCCACCAGCCGCTCGCGCTGATGTCCGTGGCGTCGCGCAGCGAGGAGATCAGCAGACCGATGGTGGGCATCAGCCAGAACAGACCCACCAGGACCAGGAAGACCCGCATCACCCCGCCGCCCGCGCGGGCGGCGATCCGGCCGGCGAGGGGCTGCTTCGCCTTGACCTTGATCGCACCGTCGTTCGTGGTCATCGGCGAGTCTCCCTTCGCATGCGTCGTATGTTGAACAGCATCACCGGGATCACCAGCAGGAGCAGCAGTACGGCGATGGCGCTGCCCACGCCGAGATCCGCGTCCGTACCGAACGACGAGCGGTAGAGCTGGAGCGCCAGCACGTTCGCGTCGTCCTGGGACGAGCCCGGCGCGATGATGAAGACCAGGTCGAAGATCTTCAGCACGTTGATCATCAGCGTGACCATGACGACCGCGAGCACCGGCGCCAGCAGCGGCACGGTGATCCGGCGGAAGACCTGCCACTCCGTGGCCCCGTCCACCCGCGCGGCCTCCATGAGTTCACGGGGCACGCTCGCGAGCCCCGCCGCGATCAGCACCATCGCGAACCCGGCCCACATCCAGATGTAGCTGCCGATGATGGCGGGCGTGACCAGGGAGGGCCCGAGCCAGTCCACGCCGTTGTACGGCTCCCTGAAGTTGGCCTCGGGCAGCCTGAGCTGGGCACCGTCGGCCGCCTCCGGCAGGCTGAACGTACCGTCGGCGCCCGCGGTCGCGGAGGCGACGACCTTGCCGTCCTTGACCGCCTCCACCGTGATGCCCTTGAGGCCCAGTTCCTTGGAGTCGATGACATTGGGCTTGCCGCCGCCGCCCTTGGTGAAGTCCAGCCAGGCGGTGCCGGTGACCCGGCCGTCCGCCGTTTGCGCGGCCTTGGCGGGCGCCGCGTCGGACGGCATCTTCGCGGGCGCCACACCGACCAGCGGGAGCAGGACCTCCGTCCCGGCTCTCACGGGCTCCTTGGTGACGAACGCGCCGCCGCCCGCCGGTTTCAGCGGATGTACCGGCAGCGGACGCGCTCGGGGGAAGCCCGCCGACTCGTTGAACGTGTCGTGCACCCCCACCGCGACCGCGTTGGCGATGCCGCGCTCCGGGTCCTGTTCGTACACGAGCCGGAAGATGATGCCCGACGCGAGCATCGAGATCGCCATCGGCATGAAGATGACGAGCTTGAAGGCCGTGCTCCAGCGCACTCGTTCGGTGAGTACGGCGAAGATCAGCCCGAGCGCGGTGGCGATGGTGGGCGCCACCACCACCCAGATCGCGTTGTTCTTGACCGCGGTCAGGATGGTGTCGTCGGAGAAGAGCTCGATGTAGTTGTCGAGCCCGGCGAAGCTGTCACCGGACTTGTCGAAGAAGGACCGGTAGACCGAGAACCCGATGGGGTAGACCACGAGCGCGCCCAGCAGCACCAGCGCGGGCAGCAGGAAGCCGGCCGCGACCAGTTTGCGTGTGCCTGTCACACTCTTGCGTTTGCCCTTGGCGGGGGGCACCGCCGCGGTGCCCCCCGAGACCGCCGACTTCATCGCGTCAGCTCGTGTACGCCTTGGCCGCGGCCGCCTCCAGCTGCTGCTGGATCGCCGCGACGTCCTTCGGGTTCTTCAGGAAGTCCTGGAGCGCCTTCCACTCGCCCTTGCCGGGGGTACCGCCGAACGACTGCGGCATCTGGTCCGACATGTCGAAGCGGAAGTCGTCGCCCGCGGCGATCAGCGCCTTGGCGATGTCGCGCTGGACGTCGTTCGGGTACGCGGCGGGGTCCAGGGACTTGTTCGGCGAGACGAATCCGCCCGTCTCCGCCCAGATCTTCGCGGCGTCCGTGGACGCCAGGAAGGTCAGCAGCGCCTGCGCGCCCTTGGTGTCCTTGAGCGCCACGGCCGCGTCACCACCGGTCACCACCGGGGCGTCGGGGCCCACCGCGGGGAACGGGAAGACCTTCGCGTCCGTACCGATCTTCGCCTCGGTCTGGCCGATGTTGACGCCGACGAAGTCACCTTCGAAGACCATCGCGCCCTTGGGCTGGTCGCCGCCGGTGAAGGTCTGGGTGACGGAGGCGGGGAACTCCGTCTGGAGCGCGCCGTCCGTACCGCCCGCGATCAGGTTCGGCTTGCCGAAGAGCTGGCCGAGCGTGGTCAGCGCGTCCTTCACGGAGCCGTCGGTCCACTTGATCTCGTGCTTGGCGAGCTGGTCGTACTTCTCCGGGCCCGCCTGGGAGAGATAGATGTTCTCGAACCAGTCGGTGAGCGTCCAGCCGTCCGCGCCCGCGACCGAGACCGGGGTGACACCCGAGGCCGAGATCGTCTCGGCCGTCTTCAGCAGGTCCTGCCAGGTCTTGGGGGCCACGGCGCCCGCGTTCTCGAACGCGGCGTTGTTGTACCAGACCAGCGACTTGTTGGCGGCCTTGAAGTACACGCCGTACTGCGTGCCGTCCACCGCGCCGAGGTCCTGCCAGCCCTTGCTGTAGTTCTTCGCGAGCTGGGCCTTGGCCTCGGCGCCGGCCGGCTTGGCCCACTTCTTCTCCACGGCCTGCTGGATGGCGCCGACCTGCGGCAGCATCGCGACATCCGGCGGGCTGCCACCGGCTATCTTCGTCCCGAGGAAGTTGACGATCGGGTCCTGCGCGGGGACGAACGTGACCGTCGCGCCGGTGCGCTTCTCGAACTCGCTGAGGACCTTGGTGAAGTTCTCCTGCTCGGGGCCGGTCCAGACGGCCGCGACCTGGATCGTCTCGCCGTTCAGCTTGGGCAGCTGGACCGTGGCCGCGGGTGCCTTGCTCGCGCTGTCGCCCGAGCCCTTGTCGTCGCTGGAATCGCCGCCGCAGCCGCTGAGGGCCACGGCGCCGACGGCGACGATCGCCACCGCGGCCCGGCGCGTGCCGAGCCCGTTCCTGCCGAGCCCGCTCCTGTCGGTCCCAAGAGCCTTGTTAGCTCTACGAGTTGTGCGCATCACTGCCCCGTCTCTCCCGTGTGCGTACGGATCTACGCAAGCGGGACCGGCGTCGCGGCCGTGACGTGGCAGCGCTGCACTCGTCCCGTGCGCACAGTCCTACGCCGCGTGGGAGGGCGCCGCAATAGCCTTCCCGGTCCCGGACCGTTGATCGTGATGGGCTCGTGACGTGCCACGACGGACGTATGCCCTGTCCGGGGATCTTCAGGGGTGAGCCGGGGTCAGTGGTGCGACGGGTACGGCATCGACGGATCGGGCGGCCCGTTCGAGAGCGCTCGCGAGCAGCGCCAGATCCGTCGGACCGTTGCCCAGCTCCCGCACCGGCCGGCGGGCCGGCGGGTCGCCCATCCGCTCCCACTCCAGGGGGACGACCGTGGGCCGCAGCGTCGCCGTACGCGGGATACGGCCGGTGACCCGCCCGCCCTGGAACGGTGTGACCCGGCCGTCCGGATGGCCGAGCCTGCCGCGGCCGGGCGCCGGATCGTCCGGGGACGGCGCGACGGGCGGCGCGTCCAGCACGACCCGCAGCCGCGCGCCCTGGGCCAGCTCCGTGTCGACCGTACGGTCGGGGCGGGCCGAGGTGGCCACCAGATGGACGCCGAGCCGCTCGCCCTCCCTGGCCACGGCCTCCAGGGCCCGTACGACCGAACCGGCCGCGGGCCGGCCGGGACTGCCGAGCGCGGGCGCGACCAGGGCGTCGAAGTCGTCGACCAGCACGATGAGCCGGGGGAGAGGCGCGGGGTCCTGGGGCTGCTGCCGGGTCCCCGGCTGTTCCGTACGGGCCGAGGTGGTCCTGAGCCGGAGCGTGCCGCTCGCGTGCGGGTCCGCGTCGCCGCGGTGCGGATCGCCGCGGTGCGGGTCGGTCCGGTACTGGTCGGGGTGGTGCTGGTCCGTACCGTACGGATCGGTCGCGCGCGGATCGCCTCCGCGCTGATCGGGTCCGCGCTGATCGGGTCCACGCTGATCGGGTCCACGCTCGGGGCGGGACTCGCCGCGCCTGCCCGCGCGCTGCTCGGCGGCGCCCGGCACGCGCTGGCCGACTATCCGCTCCGCCACCTCGTGCCGGTTGTGCCACTCCGTGAAGTCGAGCCGTCCCAGCAGCTCGGCCCGGCGCTTCAGCTCGGCCCCCAGCGCCTGGGCGAACTGCCGCATCCTGACCGGGTCGGAGGCGATCAAATGCTCGGTCACATGGGGCAGTTCCGTACAGACGGACAGCCCCTCGCCGCGCTCGCCCCCGGCGCCGTCGACCAGCAGCAGCCCCAGCCGGTCGGGCCGGCCGGCGGCGGCCAGCGAGGCGGCGACGGAGCGCAGCAGCTCCGTACGGCCGCTTCCCGCCGGGCCCTCGATCAGCAGATGCGGGCCCTCTTCGGTCAGATCGACGCTCACCGGGCCGCGCGGACCGGCGCCCAGGACCGCCGTGCAGTCGCCGGTGCGGTCGGCGGCCGACGCCCACCGGGCCATCAGGGACGCCGGGGTGGCCCGCGCCAGCCCCAGCTCGTCGAGCAGCCGGGCCGAGCGCGGGAGCGCCGCCGCGGGCCGTCCCCGGCCGCCGCCCCCCGACGCGCGCAGCGGCGCCAGCGCCCGCCCGAAGCGGTCCGCCCAGGCCGCCGAGACCGCGTCCACGACGGCGACCGTGCCATGCCCGGCGGGCTGCCCCACCGCCGTACGCAGCAGCCGCAGCGCGGTCGCCACATCACCGCTCAGCAGGGCGACGGCCCCGCACTCGCGGAAGGGGAGCGAGGCCGCGCACGCCGTCTCATAGGTCGCGGCGATCGGGGAGAGGGGCGAGGCGGCGTCCGTCTCGGCGAGACAGATGACATGGACGCCCGCCGCCGCGCCCGCGCCCGCCAGCTGCGCCGCCGACTCGCGCAGCGCGGCGGTCCCGGGGTCGCCGTCGACGATCACGACCGTGTACGGGCCGTCATGGCGGGCGGCGGCCTCCGTGATGGTCCACGGGTCGGCCGAGGCCCAGCCGGGCCCCATGGGGCCGTCGTCGAGCCGCCGGGTCAGCTCGGCGGTCCTGGCCGTCGCCTGCTCGCGGTCGTAGGCGAGCAGCAGCCGGCAGTCCTGGCCGTGGGCGGGCCGCACATGCGGCAGCCAGCCGAGCCAGCCCCAGTCCCGTCTGCGCTCCTCCAGGCTTCTCGTACGGTCCGTGCTGATCAGCACGATCTCCAGATCGGCGGGGGAGTGCAGCGCGGCGAGCTGCGCCACGACCGCCCTGGCCAGCCCCGCCAGCCGCTCCCTGGGGCCCGCGAGACCGAGCGACCCGGCCTCGCGCAGGCCGACGGTGACCGGTACGGAGGGCACCGGTCCGCCGCCGTCCGGGGCGGACCTGTCGGCCGTGCCGAGCCGTACGGTGAGCGCCTCGGGATGGCGGCTGTCCCGCTCCCACAGCCGGGGGCCGGGGCCCAGCGCCGTCAGCAGGATCGCGGCCGGATCGGGCCAGGTCTCCGCGCGCGGGGCGCGCCCGGCCGTACCGGCGGCGGGCAGCGGGCCTGGGCCGGACTCCGGCAGCTCCTCGCCGCGGCTTCCGGTGAGCCGCCGGGCCCAGGCGCCTATGCCGCCACGCCGCCTGGCCGCGGCGTCGGGTGCCTCGGTCCCGCGCGGGGGCGTGGCCTGCCGCCGCGAACCGGAGGTCCTGCTGTGCGACTGCGGCCCGTCGTCGGTGCCGCGCGCGTCCACGCCCCCGGCGCCCGCGACCGCGCCGGTCCCGTACGCCGGGTCCGGCGCCGCGGCCCTGCTGTGCGTGCCGTCGGGAGAGCCCGCCGTCGGGCGGCTGCCGAAGTGCGTGTCGGCGCTGCGGGGGTCGGGCACGCGCGGGGCGCCCGGGGGGTTGCCGTACTGCGGGCCCAGGACCCGGCTGGACGCGCCGGAGGGAACGGAGCCGCCGTACGCGCGGGGCGTATGACCCTCGCCACGGCTCCGGGTCTCCTCGGCCGGGGCCTCGCCCGGTCCTGCCCCCGGCGCAGGGGCGCCGGGTGCGGCCGGGCCGTGGGCGGGGGCGGGCTCGCGCCGCCCGCCGCCGTACTGCGGACCCGGCGAGGCGCCCGCGGGCCCGTACGAGGAACCGTCCGTCGCGTAACCGCCGGTGCCGTACGCGCCCGTCTCCGGACCGGCGCCGGTGGCAGCCGTCGCGCCGCCCTCGCCGCGGACCGGGGCGTGGTCCTCCGACGAGCGGTACGCCGCACCGTCCTGGCCGCTGTCCGCGCCGTGCGGGAGCGGGCCCCGGCCGTCCTTGCCCGGCCGGACGATCCGCAGATGGCCCTCGCCGTCCGGCGCCGTCGGCAGCGTGGCCGTACGGGACCCGACCGTGAGCCGGAGGGCGGACTCCCCGAGCCGCAGCAGCGCGCCGGGCGCCAGCGGGACCGGCCGGCCGCCCACCGCGACGCCTTCCAGCGTCGTCCCGTTCGTGGAAGAGAGGTCCGCGACCGAGACCCGGCCGTCCTCGCCGACCGTCACCGCGCAGTGCAGCCGTGAGACGTCCGGGTCGTCCAGCGGCACATCGGCCTCCGCGGAGCGGCCGATTCTGATCTGTCCGCCGTGCAGCAGATGCACCCCGCCGGCGTCGGGGCCCGCGACGACATGGAGCTGGGCCGGGACGTCGTCGGCCGGGGCGTCGTCCTCGCCGGGGACCTGGAGCGAGAGCACCGCGCCGTCGATCAGCGGCGGCTCGCCGAGGGTGCGGCGCTGGGCGTCGAGCCGCTCGCGGCCCGCGTACAGGACGACGGCGCCGGAGGAGGCGTCGAGGCCCGAGACGGCCGTGGCGAGCCCGGAGGCGACGGCGGCCAGCGCCGTCCCTGCCGGGGCGGTGACGAGCACGTCGCACGCGCGCACGGCGGCGTGGCCGCCGCGCGGCGCGAGGACGGTCAGCCGGATCTGCATCGCCGTCAGCGGTCCCTTCTGCGCGGGGTGCCCGACAGAGGAATACCCGCTGATCTCCCCCCACCGCGCACGGACGCGTCGTCCGGTACAGGTCGGCACGGGGCGGTGTGAAATCCCCACTCCACACGTCACGTGCTGGGGGCATCCTCGCACCTGCCACTGACAACACGCCCGGGTACCGACGACAAGTGATCTTGAATAGTCGGCTGTTGGCGCAAAAGTACCTGCTTGGGAACGGCTTCGAGACGCCTCGGGACCGGGTGTGATGTCGTCCGCACCGCACTTCCGCAACCATCCGTACGATGCGTACGTCTTTCTTCCGAACCCGACCGGACCCGGGCCGGGTCGGGTCGGGACCGTATCCGAGCGGGATCGGAGCGGACCGGAAGAGGACGGGCGGGTGACTTGCGGGGCCCGTCTAGAGTGGGTCGGAGACCCGGCGGGGCCGGGGGACGAGATGACCACGACCAGCAGGGAGCGCATGACGTGCGGCCGGTAGGCAGCAAGTACCTGCTCGAGGAGCCGCTGGGACGCGGCGCCACGGGCACCGTCTGGCGAGCCCGTCAGCGTGAGACCGCGGGAGCCGAGGCGGCCGTGGCCGGCCAGCCCGGCGAGACCGTCGCGATCAAGGTCCTCAAGGAGGAGCTGGCGAACGACGCGGATGTCGTGATGCGCTTCCTGCGCGAACGCTCCGTACTGCTCCGCCTCACCCACCCCAATATCGTGCGCACCCGCGACCTGGTGGTCGAGGGCGATCTCCTCGCGCTCGTCATGGATCTGGTCGACGGCCCCGACCTGCACCGCTATCTGCGCGAGAACGGGCCGTTCAGCCCCGTCGCGGCGGCTCTGCTGACCGCCCAGATCGCGGACGCGCTCGCCGCCAGCCACGCGGACGGCGTCGTGCACCGCGACCTCAAGCCCGCCAACGTCCTGCTCAGGAACGACGGCGAGCGGCTGCACCCGATGCTCACCGACTTCGGTATCGCGCGCCTCGCGGACTCCCCGGGACTGACCCGCACGCACGAGTTCGTCGGCACCCCCGCCTATGTCGCGCCGGAGTCCGCCGAGGGCCGTCCGCAGACCTCCGCCGTCGACATCTACGGCGCGGGCATCCTGCTGTACGAACTGGTCACGGGACGCCCGCCGTTCGCCGGCGCGACCGCGCTCGAAGTGCTCCAGCGCCACCTCAGCGAGGAGCCGCGCCGCCCCACCACCGTGCCCGAGCCGCTGTGGACGGTCATCGAGCGCTGCCTGCGCAAGGACCCGGACCAGCGGCCGAGCGCCGAGAACCTCGCCCGCGGACTGCGGACCGTCGCCGCCGGTGTCGGCGTGCACTCCACGCCCGCCCAGGTCGACGCCGCGCTCGGCGTCGGCGCGCTCCTCGCGCCCGACCCGGCGCCCGCGCCCGTGCCCGACACACCGGGCGCTGCCGACCCGACGCAGGTCCTGCCGAGCAACGCCGGCTCGTACGACCCGAACGCGGCGACCAGCGTCATGCCGTCCACCGGTCCCGGCGGCGGCCCCGGTCACGGCCCCGGTGCCGCCGACCCCACCGCGGTCATGCCGCCCGTACCGGTGGACCCCGAGGGCCCGCACCCCTGGCAGGGCCAGATGCGGGCCGCCCGCGACCGCAACGAGCAGACGCAGGTCCAGTACCTCGACCCGAGCCAGGACCCGCTGCGCCGCCGCCCGCAACGACAGCCCCAGCACCCGCCCCAGCAGCCCCCCGGGCATCAGCGGTCCTCGCAGCCGCCCCAGCGCCAGCAGCGGTACGCGCCGCCCCCGCAGCAGCAACAGCCGTACGCTCCGGCGCCGCGCCAGCAGTACGCGCCCCCGCAGCCGCCGCCCCAGCAGCCGCAGGCACCGGCCCCCCGCCAGCAGCGCGAGCCGCGCCCGCCCCGCCAGCGCAACGCCAACCCGATGCGGATCCCCGGCCTGGGCTGCCTCAAGGGCTGTCTCTTCACGCTGGTCCTGCTCTTCGTCGCGGGCTGGCTCATCTGGGAACTGACGCCGCTTCAGGACTGGGTGGCCCAGGGCCAGAGCTACTGGACCGCGATCGGTGACGCGATCTCGACGGTGACGGACTGGATCTCGGAACTGGGCGGCACGAGCTCGGGACAGTGACGGGGGCACGCGTGGCCGGGGGATGAGGGACGTATCCCCCGGATCGTGCTATTTCCCCCGCCGGAGCGGGTGACGGTGCCGACCAGGGCACGGAACACCCCGATACCCGCGTACTTTGAGGGGCAACGCCAGCCGCTGAGGGAGCAGTCTTGGCACGGAATATCGGCAGCCGGTACACCGCCCACCAGATCCTGGGACGGGGCAGCGCCGGCACGGTGTGGCTCGGGGAAGGCCCCGAGGGCCCCGTCGCCATCAAACTGTTGCGCGAGGACCTCGCGTCGGACCAGGAACTGGTCGGACGCTTCGTCCAGGAGCGCACCGCCCTGCTCGGACTCGACCACCCCCGGGTGGTCGCCGTCCGGGACCTCGTGGTGGACGGCAACGACCTCGCGCTCGTCATGGAGCTGGTCCGCGGAACGGATCTCCGTACCCGCCTCGACCGCGAGCGCCGCCTCGCCCCCGAGGCCGCGGTCGCGATCATCGCGGATGTCGCCGACGGGCTCGCCGCCGCGCACGCCGCGGGCGTCGTCCACCGCGACGTCAAGCCCGAGAACATCCTGCTCGACATGGAGGGCCCGCTCGGCCCCGGCGGCGCGCACCCCGCGCTGCTCACCGACTTCGGTGTGGCCAAGCTCATCGACACCCCCCGGCGCACCAAGGCGTCCAAGATCATCGGCACCCCCGACTATCTGGCCCCCGAGATCGTGGAGGGCCTGCCGCCGCGCGCGGCCGTCGACATCTACGCGCTGGCCACCGTCCTGTACGAGCTCCTCGCGGGCTTCACCCCGTTCGGCGGCGGCCACCCCGGCGCCGTGCTGCGCCGGCATGTGACCGAGACCGTCGTACCGCTGCCCGGTATCCCCGAGGAGCTGTGGCAGCTGCTCGTCCAGTGCCTGGCGAAGGCCCCGGCCTCCCGGCTGCGCGCCTCGGAGCTGGCGGCGCGGCTGCGGGAACAGCTGCCGACGCTCGCGGGCATCCCGCCGCTGGACGTGGACGAGCCGGACGCGGAGCCCGCGGAGCGGCCGTACGAACCGGATTCGCCGGCGACGTCCGCGCCGTCGGCCTCCGAGGAGCCGCGCCGCCGGGGAGCGGTGCCGCTCGTCCCCGGCGCGGTGCCCGACTCCAACCGCGACACGCATACGAGCATGCGGGTGCCGGGACCGGACGAACTGGCGGGCGGGGCGCGCGGCACGGCGCGGGCGCCGCGGTCTCCGGGGCAGCGGCGGCCGGGATCGGCGCGGCACAAGGCGGAGGCGGTGCGGAAGCGCCGGATCACGCTGGGGGCGATGGCGGTGCTGCTGGTCGCGGCGGTGGGCGTGGGGGGCTGGCTGGCGCTGGGCGAGGACGGCGCGGAGGCGCCCCGGGACTCCCAGCGGACGACGTCGCCGTCGCCGTAGCGCCTCCCGGCGGGGGCGTGGTGCGGGTACGGGCCGGTGGTCGCCCCGTCCTGTCGCGGGGCGCGGGCCGGGGTGGGGTGCCGGTGCGTTCCGGGCGCGGTCTCTCCGATGGCGAACCGAGCCCTCAAAAAACAGGGGTTACGCTGGTGCCGTGGCAGTCGTCGATGTATCCGAAGAGCTGAAGTCCCTCTCCTCGACCATGGGGTCGATCGAGGCCGTCCTGGACCTCGACAAACTGAGGGCCGACATCGCCGTGCTCGAGGAGCAGGCCGCGGCCCCGTCCCTCTGGGACGACCCCGAGGCGGCGCAGAAGATCACCAGCAAGCTTTCGCACTTGCAGGCCGAGGTCCGTAAGACCGAGGCGCTGCGTGGGCGCATCGACGACCTGGAAGTGCTCTTCGAGCTGGCCGAGGCCGAGGATGACGCGGACACCCGCGCCGAGGCCGAGTCCGAGTTGCTGTCGGTCAAGAAGGCGCTGGACGAGATGGAGGTCCGTACCCTCCTCTCGGGCGAGTACGACGAGCGCGAGGCGCTCGTCAATATCCGCGCCGAGGCCGGTGGCGTGGACGCCGCGGACTTCGCCGAGCAGCTTCAGCGCATGTATCTGCGCTGGGCCGAGCGGCACGGCTACCCGACGGAGGTCTACGAGACCTCGTACGCGGAGGAGGCCGGCATCAAGTCGACCATCTTCGTCGTCAAGGCGCCGTACGCCTACGGCACGCTCTCCGTGGAGCAGGGCACCCACCGTCTCGTCCGGATCTCTCCGTTCGACAACCAGGGCCGCCGGCAGACCTCGTTCGCGGGTGTCGAGGTGCTCCCCGTGGTGGAGTCCAGCGATCATGTCGAGATCGACGAGTCCGAGCTGCGCGTGGATGTCTACCGCGCCTCGGGGCCCGGCGGACAGGGCGTCAACACCACTGACTCCGCGGTGCGTATCACGCATATCCCGACCGGCATCGTGGTGTCCTGCCAGAACGAGCGCTCCCAGATCCAGAACAAGGCGAGCGCCATGAACGTCCTCCAGGCGAAGCTGCTCGAACGCCGCCGTCAGGAGGAGCAGGCCCGGATGGACGCGCTCAAGGGTGACGGCGGCAACTCCTGGGGCAACCAGATGCGTTCCTACGTTCTGCACCCCTACCAGATGGTCAAGGACCTGCGGACGGAGTTCGAGGTCGGTAATCCGCAGGGTGTGCTCGACGGCGAGATCGACGGATTCCTGGAAGCCGGAATTCGCTGGCGCAAGCAGCAGGACAAGTAAATTCGCGCTTTGTCGACAAGGGAACTGCCGTTCGTAGGGCGGCAGTTCCCTTTTACGTCACAGTTGCATCCCCGCATGCCGGACAACCCACGCGATATCGGTCATCGCACGCGCAACGACCTTGACGCGTATATGAAAACCGGCGACGCTGGCGCGTGGCATGCGTAATTCGGGGCGCGTGAGACCGGGGGCGGAGTACGCGAACCCCCAGCGGCCGCTGCCCCGGACGCTGCACCACTGACGAATGAGCTACTGGGGGTAGCAGCCAGATGACCAAGAAGACGCGGATCCGCGTGGCACGTGTGGCGGCCGGCGCGGTGATCGCCGCGGGCGCCTCGCTGACCATCGCGGGCGCCGCTCAGGCCGTTGGTATCGGCGTGTCCACTCCGATCGCCGATGTCGGCCTGGGTATCGGTAACGACGACACCACGGGTGGCACCACGGACGGGGGCACCACCGACGGCGGCGCGACGGTCGGCACGACCGTGGGCGGCACCACGGACGGTGGGACGACCGACGGTGGGACGACCGACGGTGGCACCACCGACGGTGGTACGACGGACGGCGGGACCACCGATGGTGGGACCACGGACGGTGGCACGACCGACGGCGGCACCACCGATGGTGGGACCACGGACGGTGGTACGACCGACGGTGGTACGACGGACGGCGGGACCACCGATGGTGGGACCACGGACGGTGGGACGACCGACGGCGGCACCACGGACGGTGGCACCACCGATGGCGGGACCACCGATGGTGGGACGACCGACGGTGGTACGACGGACGGCGGGACCACCGATGGTGGGACCACGGACGGTGGGACGACCGACGGTGGCACCACCGATGGCGGGACCACGGACGGTGGCAGCACGGACGGCGGGACCACCACCGGCGGTGGCAGCGACGGCGGAGCGACCGGTGGCGCGACCACGGGTGGCGACAACACCGACACCGACAGTGTCGGCTCGCAGCCGGTCGAGCAGGGTGCGGCCAAGGAGGAGCTGGCGGAGACCGGCGCCGCCGAGACCACGTTCCTGCTGATCGGTGCCGCGACCATGATCGCCGGTGGCATCGGCTTCCGGATGCTGCCGCGTCTGGTCGGCGGCGGCCGTACGGCCGTCTGAACGGTGTAGTACGGACCACACCGCGGTCCACACCGTAGGCACATGAAAATGAGGGGCTCGGACACCTGTCAGGCGTCCGGGCCCCTCATTCGTGGGTTTCGTGGGTCCGGGGGTCGTTCAGGTCCTCGGGGCGGAGGTCACGCGGGCTGATACGCGGCCATCAGCGCCACCGCCGCGACGAGCACCACCAGCAGGGTGAGCAGCGCCACCGGGCTCAGGCCACCCAGGGGGCCCTGCTGCTGAAGACGCTCCCTGTTGGCGCGGCACACGCGGCAGCGGCCCTCGCTGACGGGTCCCGCGCAGTTGGCGCACACCAGTCTGTCGTAGGTCATGCGCATTCCTCCTCACCGCGCGGCGGAGCCGCAGCCAGTGTCTCTCCGCTCAACGCTCCGGGAAACACGACCGTTCCCCCCTCCACTCTGCCAGTTCCCGGCCGTTTCGGCGCGGTCGGCCGGATTCCTGGTGGACCTCACCGCTGGCGGCCCGGTGCCATCCGTGATAAATCGGCCCAAGCCCGTCCCCGGGCACTGTTCCAACAACGGACGCGGACTGCGCGCGGCAGCGCGGTTCGCGTAAGGTCTCGCTCACCTACTCCCGGCCGACCGTGGTGCACCCGTGATCCGATTCGACAACGTCTCCAAGACCTACCCGAAACAGAACAGCCCCGCTCTGCGTGATGTCTCCCTCGAGATCGAGAAGGGCGAGTTCGTCTTCCTCGTCGGCTCGTCCGGTTCCGGAAAGTCGACCTTCCTGAGACTGCTTCTGCGCGAGGAGCGCGCCAGCCACGGCATGGTGCATGTCCTCGGCAAGGACCTCGCGCGCCTGTCCAACTGGAAGGTGCCGCAGATGCGCCGCCAGCTGGGCACCGTCTTCCAGGACTTCCGGCTGCTACCGAACAAGACCGTGGCGCAGAACGTCGCGTTCGCGCAGGAGGTCATCGGCAAGTCCCGCGGCGAGACCCGCAAATCCGTACCGCAGGTCCTCGATCTCGTCGGCCTCGGCGGCAAGGAGGACCGGATGCCCGGTGAACTGTCCGGCGGTGAGCAGCAGCGCGTCGCGATCGCGCGGGCCTTCGTCAACCGTCCCATGCTGCTGATCGCGGACGAACCGACCGGCAACCTCGACCCGCAGACCTCGGTCGGGATCATGAAGTTGCTGGACCGCATCAACCGCACCGGTACCACCGTCGTGATGGCGACCCACGACCAGAACATCGTCGACCAGATGCGCAAGCGTGTGATCGAGCTGGAGAAGGGCCGTCTCGTGCGCGACCAGGCACGCGGCGTCTACGGCTACCAGCACTGAGCGTTGAGCACACCGAGTACCGAGCACTGAGTACCGAAAGCTGAAAGGACGCCATGCGCGCCCAGTTCGTCCTGTCGGAGATCGGCGTCGGTCTTCGCCGAAATCTCACGATGACCTTCGCGGTCATCGTCTCCGTAGCCCTCTCGCTCGCCCTGTTCGGCGGCGCGCTGCTCATGCGCGAGCAGGTCAGCGTGATGAAGGACTACTGGTACGACAAGGTCAATGTCTCCATCTTCCTCTGCAACAAGAACGACGCGGCGACCGCGCCCCAGTGCGCCAAGGGCTCGGTCACCAGCCAGCAGAGGCAGCAGATCGAGGCCGATCTGAAGAAGATGGACCTCGTCGAGACGGTCCACCACGAGACGGCCGACGAGGCGTACAAGCACTACAAGGAGCGCTACGGCGACACCCCGCTCGCCGCCACGATCACCCCGGACCAGATGCCGGAGTCCTTCCGCGTGAAGCTCGAGGACCCCGAGAAGTACAAGGTGGTGGCGACGGCCTTCGCGGGCCGGGACGGGGTCGAGTCCGTCCAGGACCAGCGGAACATCCTGCAGAACCTCTTCGACCTGATGAACGGCATGAATATCGCGGCGCTCTGTGTGATGGCGCTGATGCTGGTCATCGCGCTGATGCTGATCGTGAACACCGTTCGCGTATCGGCGTTCAGCCGGCGCCGGGAGACCGGGATCATGCGGCTCGTCGGCGCCTCCAGTTTCTATATCCAGATGCCGTTCATCATGGAGGCCGCGTTCGCCGGACTGATCGGTGGTGTGGTCGCCTGCGCCATGCTGCTGGCGGGCCGCTACTTCCTGATCGACAACGGTCTCGCGCTCGCCCAGAAGATGGAACTCGTCAACTTCATCGGCTGGGACGCGGTGCTCGCCAAGCTTCCGCTGGTGCTCGCGATCGGTCTGCTGATGCCCGCCGTGGCCGCTTTCGTCGCGCTGCGCAAGTACCTCCGGGTGTGACAAGCGCCCCTGGCGCGGAGGCGTCAAGCACCGTTCTGCCGTTCGGTGTTGTCCTAGACTCAACCTCATGTCGGGTTCCGAGTTGCACCAGTTGCACCGAACGTCCCGCGGTGTACGCCGCGGGGCCGCCCTGACATTGCTCTTCGCGGGGGTGCTCGGCACCGCCGCGGCGACGGGCCTCCTGCCGTACGGCGAGGAGGACGCGCCCCGCGTGCTCACCCGGCCCGTGGCGTCGACGGCCGACCGCGACGAGGTCGCCAGGGCCGCCGCCGAGGCCATGGCCAACGGAAAATCCGGTACGGAAGCGGCCGAGGAGGTCGTCAGCCGCAGCGGCGACCGCTGGGGCTCGGTGTACGACAAGAGCGAGTACGAGGAGTTCCAGCAGGCCCTGGACGGCTCGTACACCGGCGTCGGGCTGTGGGCGAGACGTACCGCCGACGGTCTGGTCGAGGTCACCCGGGTCCACCCCGGCGGTCCCGCGCAGCGGGCCGGTATCGGGCCGGGCGACATCATCAGGGACATCGACGGCCGCGGCATCAGGAAGCGGCCCGTCACGGAGGTCATGGCGCTGCTGCGCGGCGGGGGGAAGAGCGACGGCGCGTCCGTCGTCGGCACCACCGTCGCGCTCGGACTGGAGCGGGACGGCCACCGCTGGACGGAGAGCCTGCGCCGCGCCCGGCTCACCACCGAATCCGTCACGGTCGACACGATCGAGGGCGGCGCGCTGCGGATCACGGTGGACGCGTTCACCAAGGGGACGGGCCAGCGGGTACGGGACGCGGTCAGCGCCGCGCCGAAGGGCGCGGGCGTCCTGCTCGACCTGCGGGGCAACGCGGGCGGACTGGTCGCCGAGGCCGTCACCGCCGCCTCCGCCTTCCTCGACGGCGGTCTGGTCGCCACGTACGACATAAGGGGCGAGGAGCGGGCGCTGTACGCGGATCCCGGCGGCGACACCGGCCGCCCGGTGGTGGTGCTGGTGGACGGCGGCACGATGAGCGCGGCCGAACTGCTCACCGGCGCCCTCCAGGACCGCGGCCGGTCCGTCACCGTCGGCTCGCGCACCTTCGGCAAGGGCTCGGTCCAGATGCCGAGCGCGCTTCCCGACGGCTCCGTCGCCGAGCTGACCGTCGGCACGTACCGCACCCCGGCCGGCCATGGGGTCGACGGCCGCGGCGTCACCCCGGATCTCCAGGTGAGCGACGGCGCCCAGGAGCGGGCGAGGTCGGTACTGAGCGGGCTCGGCAGCGCGGAGTAAAGAAGTTGCGCCGGGGTGAGAAAATGGCGGGACTATGGCTAAGGAAACTGGGCGCAAACTGATCGCGCAGAACAAGAAGGCGCGGCACGACTACCTCATTATCGACACGTATGAGTGCGGTCTCGTGCTGACGGGTACCGAGGTGAAGTCCCTGCGCCAGGGGCGGGCCTCCCTGGTGGACGGATTTGTCCAGATCGACGGACACGAGGCGTGGCTGCACAACGTCCATGTGCCGGAGTACACGCAGGGGACCTGGACCAACCACTCCGCCCGGCGCAAGCGGAAGCTGCTGATGCACCGGGTCGAGATCGACAAGCTGGAGTCCAAGTCGCAGGAGACGGGTCACACGATCGTGCCTCTCGCGCTGTACTTCAAGGACGGCCGGGCGAAGGTCGAGATCGCGCTGGCGAAGGGCAAGAAGGAGTACGACAAGCGGCAGACGCTGCGCGAGAAGCAGGACCGGCGCGAGACCGACCGGGCGATCTCGGCGGCGAAGCGGCGCCAGCGGGCCTGACCGGACACGTCGGCTCTCCCGGGTCGGCGCCGCTTCGGCCGGGCCGCGGTGGAATGGGCTGGCACCGTCGTGCGTTGGTCACGTACGATGGGTCCCGCACCTCACAGCGGGTGCGCGCTCGAAAATGAGCATGTTTGAAAAAACAACATGGGGATGATCGGTTTCGACAGCGGATGTCGAAGCAGGTGAAGCGAGCCGAGGAAGCGGCAATGATCTCGTAAACCATATGTCGCAAACAATAATCGCCACTTCTAAGCGCGATTCCTCCGCCTTCGCCCTCGCTGCCTAATTAGCAGCTAGCGAAGACTCTGCGGAGTGTCAGCCCGGGGCTGTTCCCGACCCGGATCCTGGCATCAGCTAGGGGACTAAACCTCTGAGCCCGGTCACGGGGAGCAGAGGGAAACCACACAGTGACTGAGCCCGTCGGAGACTTGTCCGTGTGATCTCCGGGGCCGAGAAAAGCGAAACGGACTGCGCTCGGAGAAGCCCTGGTTCCGCACCGTTGGACGCGGGTTCGATTCCCGCCATCTCCACAATTCCCATGTTTTCAATTGAATACCGCAGGCGAAGGCCCCGCTGCTCAGGCAGCGGGGCCTTCGTCGTGCCCGAAGCGGCGCGCCCCGGCCGCCGCGCAGAGCAGCGCGAGGAGCGCGGCGCAGAGCGGGAGGGCGTAGCCGCGGGCCGGGTCGGTGTGTTCCACGGTCCAGCCGCCGGCCGCCGCGCCGGCGGCTATGCCGGCCAGCAGCGCCGTGACGGCCAGTGTCATGCCCTCGTTGAGCCGGCCCGCCGGGGTGAGGCGCTGGACGAGCGTCATGCCCGTCACCATCGTCGGGGCCGTCGCCGCGCCCGCGATCAGCAGCGCGCAGGCGAGCAGCGGGAGCGTCCCCGCGGACCCCGGCGCCCCCGCGGACCCCGGCGCCCCCGCGGTGGCCGCGAGCAGGGGCAGGGCCAGCAGCGCCGACATCGCGGCGACGCACAGCACCAGCCGCCGCCCGACCCGGCGGGCGGGGCGCAGCGTGCCGAGGAGCAGCCCCGCGGCACACGAACCGGCGGCCTGGAGTGCGAGTACCGCGCCCGCCCACGCCTGGTGACCGCGGTCGTCGGCGAAGGCGAGCGTGACGACCTCCGTCGCGCCGAACACGGCGCCCGTGGCGAGGAAGACGGCGAGCAGGGCGGCCAGCGCGGGCGAGTGGAGCGGGGCGCGCGCCGCGTCCGTACGGCCGGTGGCGGGCGGCTCGGTGGAGCGCTGCGCCGCGAAGACCAGCACGCCGGTCAGCAGCAGGACCGCTCCGGTCAGCGTGCCCGCCTCCGGGAAGACCGCGGTGCACAGGAAGGCGGCCAGCACCGGGCCCAGCATGAAGCAGAGTTCGTCGGCCGCCTGCTCGAAGGAGTTGGCGGTATGTAGGGCCGCGGCGTTCTCCGGGGTCGCTCCCCGGTGCAGATGGGCCCAGCGGGCGCGGGACATCCCGCCGGTGTTGGGGGTGGTGGCGGTCGCGGCGTAGGCGGCGAAGAGCGTCCAGTCCGGTGCCTCGTACCGTACGCACAGGACCAGGGCGAGCGAGGCCAGCGCGGCGATCGCGGCGGCGGGGACGGCGATACGGGCCTGCCCGTATCGGTCGACGAGCCGGGCGGTCCTGGGCGCCACCAGTGCGGTGGCCGCGAGGCCCGTGGCGGTGACGGCTCCGGCCAGCGCGTACGAGCCGCGCGACCCGGCGATCATGATCACGGCGCTGACACTGAACATGCCCATCGGCAGCCGGGCGAGCAGATTCCCGGCGGTGAAGGCGCGGGCACCGGGGATCGCGAAGAGCCGCGCGTACGGGTTGGCCCGGCGGCGCGCCGTCCGGGGCGGGCGCGCCGCTTTCGGCGGTTCCGACGGCTCCGGTGGCTCCGGCGCGCTCGGCGGACCGGGTTCGGGAGCGGGGCCGAAGCGGGCGTCGTACCGCCGTGCCAGGACCAGGCTGTCGCCCGTGACGGCCAGCAGAGGAGTGTCGGGTGCGGGGGAGTACGGCATGCCCTCACCCTCGCCGTACGCCCCGCGCCCGGTCCAACACCTGATCCGCGGGCATTCACGCGTGCGTGTTGTCAGTGGTGTGTTGTTGAATGCGGCATGGCCCGAGACATCGACCCCCGGCTGCTCCGCGGCTTCGTCGCCGCCGCCGAGGACCTGCACTTCACCCGGGCCGCCGCCCGGCTGTACGTCGCCCAGCAGGCGCTGAGCCGCGACATCCGGCGGCTGGAGCGGGAGCTGGACGCCGAGCTGTTCGTACGGACCACGCGCCAGGTGACGCTGACCGCCGAGGGCGAGCGGCTGCTGCCGTACGCCCGGCGCGTGCTGGCGGCCCAGGAGGCGCTGCTGGCCGCCCGCGCCGCCGGGGAACGGCCGCTGCTCGTGGATCTCAACACCGAGGGCATGGTCTCGGGGCGCGTGCTGGCGCGGGCGCGCGAACTCGCCCCGCACCACGAGCTGATGGCCCGCTTCGAGAGCGGCCTGACCCGCGCCGCCACCGAGATCCTGGCCGGCCGGCTCGACGCCTCCTTCGGATACGTCGACGGACTCGCGCCCGCCCTCCGCTCCGGCCTCGCCCATCAGCTCGTACGGTACGAGCCGCTCGCCGTGCTGCTGCCGTACGACCACCCGCTGGCCGACCGCGCGGAGGTGCCGCTCGACGCGCTCGCGGGCGAGAGCGTGTACGCGGGGGCGGGCAACCCCGGGACCCTGGAGTGGACGGAGCTGGCGCGGCGGCTCTTCGCCGGGCGCTCCGTCGCCCTCGCCCCGCCCGCGCCGATGGCGGTCGGGGCCGAGGAGTTCCGGCGGGTGATGGCGAAGCACCGTACGCCCGTACTCGCCGTGGTGGACTTCCCGGAGATGCCGGGGGCGGTGCTGCGTCCGCTCGTCGGCCCCGTCCCTCTGTCGCCTCTGTCGCTGGTGTGGCGCAAGGGGCTGAAGCATCCGGGAGTCGACGCGCTGCGCACCGCCGCCGACGCGCTCGCCGCACGGGAGGGGTGGCGGGAACGTATCCCCGGGAGCTGGCTCCCCGGCGCCGCCACCCCTGCCGGCGCGTCGACGCCCGACAGCCCGTGAAGCGGATCCGGGCAGGCGGGACTTTGAAGACACGCCCTAGGGCAGCCGGCAGTCCCAGCGCACCGGGGTGCTGTTCCAGCGGCCGTAGGCGATGCCGTCGTCGGTCAGCGCCGCCACCTCACCGGTGGGGAAGGGCGTGGAGTCCGTGGGCAGCGACCGCGTGACCCCGTCCCGGATCAGCCACAGCTTGGTGTCCGGCGTGGTGCGCACGACCACGGAGCCGTGCCGGTTGACCGCCTGCGGCTCGCCCGCACCGAGCACGTCCGGGCCGGTGGCCCCGTCCGGCCAGCTCAGGATCGTGGTCGGGCCCGTGGCGTAGACCTCGTACCCGAGAATCGTGCCGCCCGCCACGGCCTCGGCCGTCGACCCGGTCTCCGGTCCCGGCAGGTGCTCGGGGAGGCGCTCCACCGTGCCGTCGGGGCTCCAGCGGGCCGCGTGCGTGGCGGAGTCGGGGCCCGCGACGGTCCAGCCCACGACGGTGCCGTCGGCGTCGATGTCGGTGCCCCGCCCGCCGGAGTCCCCCGGGGGCAGATCCAGCGGACGCACCTCGCCGTCCGCCGACCAGACCACCGGCACGGGCCGCTGCCCGGGGGCGCCGGAGGCTCCGGAGACCGTGCCGTCCTCGTTCACGGCCGTCGGGAGGGTGTCGAAGCCCGGCTCGATACCGGGGAGTTCGGTGAACGCGCCGTTCCGGTAGAGCCACCCGGTGGACCGGTAGGTCTCCGAGTCGAACTCGGACCCCACGATGTCGCCGTGGGCGTTGATGCCCGTGGCGCCGGTGCGGGCGGTGCCCAGGTCCTCGGGTACGCCGTCGGTCCACCGGATCAGGTGATACACGAAGTCCTGGTCCATCGTGAAGCCGACCTGGAACCGGCCGGTGGGGTCGGCGTCGTACACCTCGGCCCGGTAGGTCCCGGCGGGCACGGCGAGCTGTTCCCTGACACACGGTTCGCCGTACGCCCCGGCCGGCCCGGCCGCGCGCCCGGCCACCGGCTCGGCCGCCGTGCTCGTGGCGGGCCAGGCGGTACCGGCCGTGGCCGCCAGCGCGAGGGCGAGCAGAACGCCTCTGGTACGTGTGATGGGTCGCAAGATGTCCCCCCGTGGGTGTGCGCTCCGGACGTTTCCGGACTCGCGTCGGATCCATATGCGCAGAGGAACGGAAACGGATGGTGACATGCCGTCAAAGTCCTTGCACGGTACGGCCGGTCCGGCGGTCCGGCCATGGGTCCGGCCCGTCCGGCTACTCCTCGATGGCCCCGCCGATCCGCCGCAGATGCCGGCGGAAGGTGTACTCCGGGTCGGCCGCGCGCCGCGCCAGATAGTCGTCGAAGGCCGTCTGCCGGCGCAGCGTCTCGCCCGCCACGATCCCGCGGGCCTGTTCGCGCTCGGTCTCCCGGATGCGGTGCGCGGTCGCCAGTACCTCTTCGGCGTGCTCGGCGGCGACGAACAGCACGCCGTCCTCGTCACCGAAGACCAGGTCGTCCGCGCTCACCAGATGCGCCCCGAACCGGGCGGTGTCCAGCGCCTCCGGCTCCCGCTCGTCCAGCCGTACCGGGCCGGGCGGGCAACCGCCGTAGCTGAACACCGGAAGGCCGATCTCCGCCAGCTCGGGGGTGTCCCGGTGGAGTCCCCACACGGCCAGACCGCTCACCCCGGCCGCCCGCGCCTCCAGCACCGCCAGATCGCCGACGCACGCCTCGTCCGTCCGGCCGCCGTTGTCGATGACCAGCACATCACCCGGCTCGGCCCGGCCGAACACCTCCAGGAACACATCCACGCTCCCGTAGTGCCGCACCGGCAACGCGCGTCCGGCGAGGCGATGACCGCGTACGACGGCACCGATCCCGGCCGGGGCGACGCGCAGCGGCACATCGTGGCGGACGCAGGCGTCGGCCACCAGCGGCGTGGACAGACCGGCGAAGACCTTCAGCACGGCGAACTCCCTGGCTCGGCTCCCTGACCGTCGGCGGCGCACGGATACGCGGGACGGCGCAGCGATCCTAGACGCAGCCCGGGAGGCGGCCGGAGGTCAGCGGGCGACCGGGAGCGCGGAGCTTTCCCGGATGATCAGCTCCGGTGTCAGCAGCACGTGTTCCTCGGCGCCCTGCGGGTCTCCGATCCTGGTCAGGAGTAGACGGGTGCAGGCCCGGCCGACTTCTTCCAGGGGCTGGCGGACGCTGGTCAGGCTGGGGGAGAGCAGGGCGGCGGCGGAGGAGTCGTCGAAGCCGACGACCGCGACGTCGCGGCCCGGGAGACGGCCGCTGTCGCGCAGGGCGCGGTAGCAGCCGAGGGCGAGGGTGTCGCTGGCCGCGACGACCGCCGTGGCGCCCGGGAAGAGGCGGGCGACCGCGTCGCGTGCGGCGTCGACGTCGTCCATCGCGCTGACCCGCAGGTCACGGACGGACAGGCCGTGTCGGCGCATCGCCTCGCGCCAGCCCCGGGCCCGGTCGTCCCCGACACCGGACCCGCGCGGCCAGCCGAGGAAGGCGATCCTGCGGTGGCCCAGCGAGACGAGGTGGTCGACGGCCGTCGCCGTGCCGTGGCAGCCGTCGACGTCCACCCAGTCGCCGACCGAACGGGCCGACCAGGGGCGGCCGAACGCCACGAACGGGATGTCGCGCTTGCGCAGCCAGCCGGGGCGCGGATCGCCCCGATAGGTGTTGCTCAGGACGAACGCGTCGACCGACTGCTCGCGCAACATCTCCGCGTAGCAGTCGGGTTCGTCCGCCGCGTCCATGGGCGCGGCGAACAGCAGCACGCGGTACCCGGCCGCGTTGGCGGAGTCCGAGAACGCGCGCAGGAAGTGCTCCATCACCGGCCCCGACACCCCGTCGGGCGTCGCCTGGACGCCGTAGCCGATCAGCCGGCTGGAGCGGGTACGCAGCGAGCGCGCGGCCTGGTGCGGCCGGTAGTCCAGCTCCGTTATCGCCCGCTGGACGCGCTCCAGGGTCTGTGGGGCCAGCAGATCGGGGGAGTTGAGGGCGTTGGACACCGTCTGGGGCGACACCCCCGCCCGCCGGGCGACCAGCGCCAGCGTGGCCGGCTTGTCCTTGCGCCCGCCGGACGTGGTCGTACGTGCCATCAGTCGCCTCCGTCTCCGGTCCGGGTGCCGTCCACTCGACAAGCGGTGGTACCGCGCCAGTTCGGGGTGGCATGCGGGACAGTCGGTGTTCGATCTTGTCGCGTACAGAATCCCATACGGACGCGCGGGCCATGCCGTTCGACGTAACAGCCCCGCTCCGCAGGAGATCTGAGTTTCCGTCATATGCGCGGCGCGCGGAAGTTATTTGTTCGGGGCGCCGTCGGCTCCGGCGGTATACCTTCACACGCCCCGGCCGGGCGGTACCGGCGGCGGCGGAACGCGTGCGGGGCCGCGGGGAGGTGTGGATCCCGGCGGCTGCGCCGTACGTACGCGACGGTAGCGCCGCGGCCGTGCGTAACGTCGACGAAATGCCCGTGGACCGAGCCTGTCACGCGTGTTTGGCAGGCTCGGCCGCTTCCTCCGTACGGCGCCCCGTGGCCGGTGAGCGGGGCGAGCACCGGCGATCGGGAATGTGGAGCGATCGCGACGGGAATGTGGAGCGACCGGGAGAGGAGGAGAGGAGAGGCATGGACGGCCACCAGCACGGCCCCCTCACGGGCTTCACGGTCGGGGTCACCGCCGTCCGGCGCGCCGATGAACTGGGCGCGCTGCTCCGGTGCCGCGGCGGCGCCGTCGTCCACGCCCCCGCCCTGCGGATCGTGCCGCTCGCCGATGACACGCGACTGCTCTCCGCCACCCGGGAGCTGATCGACCGGGCGCCCGACGCGGTCGTGGCGACCACGGCCGCCGGCTTCCGCGACTGGATCGGGGCCGCCGGCGGATGGGGCCGCGGCGAGGAACTCCTCTCCTGTCTGCGCGCCGTCGAACTGCTCGCCCGCGGGCCGGAGGTCACGGCCGCCATCCGGGCCGCCGGGCTCACCGAGGCGTGGTCCGCCGGCTCCGGGTCGATGACCGAGGTCCTCGACCGGCTGCTGGGGGAGGGGGTCGAGGGCCGCCGGATCGCGCTCCAGCTGCACGGGGAGCCGCTGCCCGGGTTCGTGGACGCCCTGCGGGAGGGCGGCGCCGAGGTCGTCGTCGTCCCCGTCCATCGCTGGATGCCCCCGGAGGATCTCGTTCCGGTCGACCGGCTCATCGACGCGACCGTCGCCCGCGCCGTGGACGCCGTCACCTTCACCAGCGCCCCCGCCGCCGCCTCCCTGCTGGCGCGCGCCGGTGAGCGCGGGCGGCTGCCGGAGCTGCTCGCGGCCCTGCGCCACGACGTCCTGGCCGCCTGCGTCGGGCCCGTCACCGCCCGGCCGCTCCAGGAGCGGGGCATCGACACCGTCCAGCCGGACCGCTACCGGCTCGGGCCGCTCGTCGAGGTGCTCTGCACGGAGCTGCCGGGGCGCGCCCGTACGCTGCCGGTCGCGGGCCGCCGCGTCGAGATCCGCGGTCACGCGGTGCTGGTCGACGGCGAACCGCGGCCGGTGCCGCCCGCGGGAATGGCCCTGCTGCACGCGCTGACCCGCAGGCCCGGCTGGGTGGTGTCGCGGGCCGATCTGCTGCGCGCGCTCCCCGGTTCCGGCCGCGACGAACACGCCGTCGAGACCGCGATGGCCCGGCTGCGGGCCGCGCTGGGCGCCCCCGAGCTGATCCACACCGTGGTCAAGCGCGGCTACCGGCTCGCGCTGGACCCGTCGGCCGACTCCCCGTACGCGGACGCGTGACGCAGCTGTCCGAAGCAGAGGCCTGAAGCGGGCGCCTGACGCGGATGCCGGAAACGGATCGCGGTGGGCGGCGGTCCCGTGGGTACCGTACGAAGATGGCCCATGACTCCTCGATCCGCCTCAGGCCCGCCAGCCCGGACGACGCCGAACGCGTCGCCGAGGCGCTCATCCGCAACAGGGACCACTTGAGCCCCTGGGAGCCGGATCGCCCCGCGGACTTCTACACCCCCAGGGCCCAGGCGAACCGGCTCGCCGATCCCGCCGTCCGGCGCTGGCATCTCGTGGACGGTGCCCGTGTCGTCGGCGAGGCGACCCTCCACAACATCGCCCTCGGACCGTTTCGGAGTGCGAATATCGGCTACTGGATCGATGCCGCGTACACCGGCCGCGGCCTGGCGACCCGCGCCGTCGAGGAGGTCTGCCGCACCGCCCGTGACGAGCTGGGCCTGCATCGCGTCGAGGCCGCCGCGGTCCTCGCCAACGTCGCCTCGCAGCGCGTGCTGCGCAAATGCGGCTTCAAGCTGATCGGCACGGCCCCGCACTATCTCCACATCGACGGCGAGTGGCGCGATCACCACCTTTTCCAACGCGTCCTGCACAACGGCCCGCCGAACGCGGCCGGGTAGCGAGCCTTCGGCGAAACCGCCACCGGCAGCAGGGGTTCCGGCCGCGTCCCGGGGCAGGCACTCTGAGGAGGACGGCACCCACGGTGACCCCGAGGCGGTGACAGGCACATGACGGCGGGCATGGGCTCGTACGAGTGGCGGTTCGACTCCGGGCGGATCTGCCTGGATCTGGTGGCCACGGGAGAACGGACTTCCAGAGGCCCCGAGCGGCTCGACGGCGCCGCGCCGCTCGGCCGGTGGCTGGTCGGCGCGGGGCTGGTGCCCGAGGGGACGCCGCTCGCGGGTGTCGACGCCCGCTGGGTCCGGTCCTTCGCCGAACTGCGCGACAGAGTGGGGCAGTTGGTACACGCCGAGATCGACGGACGGGAAGCCGCCGGGGCGCTGGAGCGGGTGAACACGCTGGCAGCGGGGGCGCCGCCGGGCATCAGGGCGGTACGGGACGAGGACGGCGATCTCGTACGGGCGCTGAGCGCCGAGCCCGAGTGCGACGCGCTGCTCGCCGCCGTGGCCAGGGACGCGGTGGAGCTGCTCACCGATCCCGCCGCGCGGGCCCGGCTGCGGGAGTGCGAGGGCGACAGCTGCCGGCGCGTCTACCTGGACACGTCGCGCGGGCGGCGGCGCCGGTGGTGCTCCAGCGAGGTGTGCGGCAACCGCGAGCGGGTCGCCAGGCACCGCCGCAGGGCGGCTCTCGCCCGGTCCTGACGCGGTCCGGCCGGGTCTTTCCCGGCGAACCCGGCCGGATCTTTCCGTAAGGTTGTTGCGCGATTTTCAGACAACTACCGCACGGTATCTCTGCGAGTCGGAGACATGCCCTCCACGTGTCCTCCATCAATCCCGCACGGGTCCCGGACCGGCGCGAACCCCCTCATGCCGCCTTGCTTCGCCCTCCCTACGGACGCAAAAGATCTTGAAAGTTTTTGCGTCGGCCATTGAGTGCCCTCACCCGGGCGTCCGTAGTGATGAGGGAGAAGCAGCCATGAAGGTCTCGACCGGGAGGTTTAGGTGCGCAAAGATGCGGCCGTGGCCGATGACCGCCCTCACCGGGCCCGACACCGGAGCGCGGCACCGCGCGCCAACACCTCCGTCCCCGACGAGGAGATGATGCGCGCCCTCTACCGGGAACACGCGGGACCGCTGCTCGCCTACGTCATGCGTCTCGTCGCGGGCGACCGCCAGCGCGCCGAGGACGTCGTACAGGAAACGCTCATCCGTGCCTGGAAGAACGCCGGCCAGCTCAACCGGGCGACCGGCTCTGTCCGACCCTGGCTGGTGACGGTCGCCCGGCGCATCGTCATCGACGGTCACCGCAGCCGGCAGGCCCGGCCGCAGGAAGTCGACCCGTCGCCGCTGGAGGTCATGCCCGCGGAGGACGAGATCGACAAGGCGTTGTGGCTGATGACGCTCTCGGACGCGCTTGAGGATTTGACCCCTGCCCACCGGGAAGTACTCGTGGAGACGTACTTCAAGGGACGCACGGTCAACGAGGCGGCCGAGACACTCGGCATACCCAGCGGGACCGTGCGTTCCCGTGTGTTCTACGCACTACGGTCGATGAAGCTCGCGTTGGAGGAGAGGGGGGTCTCGGCATGACCACGCACGAGCAGTACGGACTGGGCGACGAAAGTACTGTGCATGAAGCCGTCGGAGCGTACGTTCTCGGAATTCTGGACGATGCCGAGGCCACGGCCTTCGAGGCGCATCTGGCCGGCTGCCGGATCTGCGCCGTCCACCTGGAGGAGTTCTCCGGGATGGAGCCGATGCTGGCCATGCTGGCGGACGATCCCGACCCGTTCCTCGCGCCCACCGCGCTGACCCCGCCCCCGGTGCCCCTCGCACAGCTGCCGACCCCCTCCGTGTCCGTGCGGCCCAGCCCGGGGCTGCTCGGCAGGCTGGTCGACGAGGTCGCCGTCAAGCGCGCCCGGCGCAAGCGCCGGGGGCTGTATCTGGTCGCCGCCGCCGCGGTGCTGATCATCGGCGGGCCCGTCGGCGTCGGGATCGCCACCTCGGGCGGCGCCGAGGCGGGCCCGGCGGTGGCGGAGGAGCGCACCCCGGCCCAGGAGTTCGCCCGTATGCCGGGCAAGATCGGCGCCACGGACACCGTCACCAAGGTCAGCGCCGCCATCGCCATGGAGCCGAAGGCCTGGGGCACCCGAACCGCCCTCGAACTGAAGAATGTGAAGGGCCCGCTCAAGTGCAGTCTGGTCGCCGTCTCCAAGACCGGCGAGCAGGAGGTCGTCACCTCGTGGTCGGTCCCGGCGTGGGGGTACGGCATCCCCGACAGCCCGGACGAGAACGGCAAGAAGCCGCTCTACGTCGAGGGCGGTACGGCCATGGAGAGCAATGACATCGATCACTTCGAGGTCCGTACGTTCGACGGCAAACGACTGGTGGAAGTCGACGCCTGACATACCCGCCCCCTTCGCGTACGGTTGACGGCTGCCCAATGCACGTCATGAAGGGGGCCTCGGTGGCCGCGCAGGATGCCGCTGTAGAAACCGCTGGACCCGCCGTCGATCCCGTACGCGACACGGAGCACGACTCCGTACGCGACCGCGAGATCGGCGTCGAGCAGCGCCATCTGGACCAGGTGTACCGCCGCCTCGAGGAGAAGATCCACGAGGCGGAGTTCCTGATGAACGACGCCGCCAAGAAGGGGCAGGTCGGCACGCCCGGAGCCCTCGCCGAGCGGGACGCCCAGGTGTTCCGCGCCGGGATCCACCTCAACCGGCTCAACAACGAGTTCGAGGACTTCCTGTTCGGGCGGATCGACCTCCTCCGGGGCAAGGACGGCAAGAAGGGCGCGGACGGCGCGTACACCTCGGTCGAGCCCGCCGACGACGCCATCGGCCCCGGCAGTACCGTCGAGATCGCCGAGACGCTGCACATCGGCCGGATCGGAGTCCTGGACTCCGACTACTCGCCGCTGGTCATCGACTGGCGCGCGCCCGCCGCCGCGCCGTTCTACCGCGCCACCCCGGTGGACCCCGGCCGGGTGGTACGGCGCCGGGTCGTCCGCTCCAAGGGGCGCCGGGTCCTCGGTGTCGAGGACGATCTGATGCGCCCGGAGCTGACCGCCTCGCTGGACGGCGCCGCGCTGGCCGTCATCGGGGACGGCGCGCTGATGGCCGCGCTCGGCCAGGCGCGCGGGCACACCATGCGGGACATCGTCTCCTCCATCCAGGCCGAGCAGGACCTGGTCATCCGGGCCCCCGCCGCCTCGGTCACCGAGGTCGCGGGCGGCCCCGGCACGGGCAAGACCGCCGTGGCGCTGCACCGCGCCGCGTATCTGCTCTACCAGGACAGGCGGCGGTACGCGGGCGGCATCCTGGTCGTCTCGCCGACGCCGCTGCTCGTCGCGTACACGGAGGGCGTGCTTCCGTCGCTGGGCGAGGAGGGGCAGGTCGCGATCCGCGCGGTCGGGTCGCTGGTGGACGGCGCGGAGGCCACGGCGTACGACGAACCGGCGGTGGCGCGGGTCAAGGGCTCGGCGCGGATGCTGAAGGTGCTGCGGAAAGCGGCCAGAGGGGCGCTGGAAGGTTCGTTCCCGGCGCTTTCCGGCGCGCGGAGCCGTGATCAGCGGGGGCAGCTGGCCTTCGGCGAGGACCTGGACGGAGCCGGAGACGGAGCCGGGGACGGGGGCGCCGGGCGCGCGCCCGTACGCACCGATCTGCTCCGGGTCGTCGCCTTCGGCCGCAGGCTGGAGCTGGAGGCCGGTGAGCTGAACCGCATCCGGCAGTCCGTGCTCAGCGGCACCGCGCCCGTCAACCTGCTCAGGCCGCGCGCCCGAAGACTCCTGCTGGACGCCCTCTGGGCGAAGTCCGGGTCGGCCCAGCGGCACACCGACCCGGAGCTGGCCGCCGAACTGCGCTCGTCCTTCGACGAGGACGTCACGTCCGAGGACAGCTTCCTCGCCTTCCTGGACGCCTGGTGGCCCGAGCTGACCCCGCGCGGGGTGCTCGCGGCGATGGCCGACGAGCGGCGGCTCGGCCGCTGGTCGCGACGGATCCTCAACCAGGGCGAGAACCGCCGTCTGGCCCGCTCCCTCAAGCGGCTGGGCCCGGACGGCGGAGGCCCGCTCTCCGTCCACGACGTGGCGCTCCTGGACGAGCTGGAGGCACTGCTCGGCTCGCCGCCCCGTCCCAGGAAGCGGCGCGATCTCGACCCGCTGGACCAGCTGACCGGCCTTGAGGAGCTGATGCCGCAGCGCGAGGAGTCGCAGCGCGAGCGGGCCGAACGGCTGGCGGCGGAGCGTACGGAGTACGCGCACGTCATCGTCGACGAGGCGCAGGACCTGACCCCCATGCAGTGGCGGATGGTCGGCCGCCGCGGCCGGCACGCCACCTGGACGGTCGTCGGCGACGCGGCGCAGTCGTCCTGGTCGGACCCGGACGAGGCGGCGGAGGCCCGCGACGAGGCGCTCGGCACCCGCCCGCGCCGCCGTTTCACCCTGACCGTGAACTACCGCAACCCGGCCGAGATCGCCGAGCTGGCATCGAAGGTCCTGGCGCTCGCCATGCCCGGCATGGAGTCGCCGCGCGCGGTGCGCTCCACGGGTGTACGGCCGCGCTTCCGCGTCGTGGAGAACGGCGATCCGGCCGCGACGGTACGCGCGGAGGCGCGGCGGCTGCTCGGCCAGGTGGACGGCACGGTCGGTGTCGTCGTCGCCATGAACCGGCGTGAGCAGGCGGCACGCTGGCTGGCCGGGCTCGGTGACCGCGTGGTGGCGCTGGGCAGTCTGGAGGCCAAGGGGCTGGAGTACGACGCGACGGTCGTGGTCTCCCCGGCGGAGATCGCGGACGAGTCGCCGGCCGGTCTGCGGGTGCTGTACGTCGCGCTGACCCGCGCGACCCAGCAGCTCACGGTGGTCTCGGCGGCCCGCGACGAACCGGACGCGGAAGGCGTACCGGACCTGCTGCGGGACTGATTCCGGAACCGGCCGCGCGGCCGGTTCCTGGGGCGGCCGCGGGACCGGTCCGGTATTGACCGGGAGTCAACTCGCACGAAGGGAATCACTTACCGGGGTGGTTTGTTAGCCTGGGGGTGGCACCGGCTCGATCCAAGCCCCCGGGCCCAACCTTCGTCGCTTCGAGCGACCACTTGCCGCGAGGCGAGCATGGCGGGCCGGTGCCACCTTCACATCAGCTTCGCGTAGGCGCCACAGAGGCGTCGGCGCGGCGTCGGCGGGCCTTCACCAGATCGTGGTGAGGGCCTGTTTTCGTCTCACATCATGGGAGACGGCGTTCCGTAGATAAAGGTCTTTACCTGTTACCCGCCGGTAGGTGCGACCATCTGAAGGCTCCGCCGTTGACGCGTGTCGGGCGGGGCGGCAAAGAGGCTAGGGAAAGAAGAGGGACTCGGTCATGGCAACGGCGCCCAGCGTCTCGTACTCGATGACGGTCAGGCTGGAGGTGCCCGCGAGCGGTACCGCGGTCTCCCAGCTGACCACGGCTGTGGAGTCCTCCGGCGGCTCGGTGACCGGCCTGGACGTGACCGCCTCCGGCCACGAGAAGCTGCGGATCGATGTCACCATCGCCGCCAGCTCCACCGGGCACGCGGAGGAGATCGTCGAGCAGCTGCGCGGCATCGAGGGCGTCACCCTCGGCAAGGTCTCCGACCGTACGTTCCTCATGCACCTCGGCGGCAAGATCGAGATGCAGTCGAAGCACCCCATCCGCAACCGTGACGATCTCTCGATGGTCTACACCCCGGGTGTGGCCCGGGTCTGCATGGCGATCGCCGAGAACCCCGAGGACGCCCGGCGGCTGACCATCAAGCGCAACTCCGTCGCGGTCGTCACGGACGGCTCCGCGGTGCTCGGCCTGGGCAATATCGGCCCCAAGGCCGCGCTGCCCGTCATGGAGGGCAAGGCGGCCCTCTTCAAGCGGTTCGCCGGCATCGACGCCTGGCCGCTCTGCCTGGACACCCAGGACACCGACGCCATCGTCGAGATCGTCAAGGCGATCGCCCCCGGCTTCGCGGGCATCAACCTGGAGGACATCTCCGCGCCCCGCTGCTTCGAGATCGAGGCGCGGCTGCGCGAGGCCCTGGACATCCCGGTCTTCCACGACGACCAGCACGGCACCGCGATCGTGGTGCTCGCGGCCCTGACCAACGCGCTGCGTGTGGTGGGCAAGGGCATCGGGGACGTACGGGTCGTCATGTCCGGCGCGGGCGCGGCCGGTACGGCCATCCTCAAGCTGCTGATCGCCGCGGGCGTCAAGCACACGGTGGTCGCCGACATCCACGGCGTGGTGCACGCGGGCCGCGAGGACCTGGTGGAGGCCGCCCACGAGTCGCCGCTGCGCTGGATCGCCGACAACACCAACCCCGAGGGCGTCACCGGCACGCTCAAGCAGGCCGTGGCCGGCGCGGACGTCTTCATCGGCGTCTCGGCCCCGAACGTGCTGGACGGCGACGACGTGGCGGCCATGGCGGACGGCGCGATCGTGTTCGCCCTCGCCAACCCCGATCCCGAGGTCGACCCGGCGATCGCGCGCGAGACGGCGGCCGTGGTGGCCACGGGCCGCTCCGACTTCCCCAACCAGATCAACAACGTGCTGGTCTTCCCCGGTGTCTTCCGCGGCCTGCTGGACGCCCAGTCCCGCACGGTCAACACGGAGATGATGCTGGCCGCGGCGACGGCGCTCGCCGATGTCGTCACCGAGGAGGAGCTCAACCCGAACTACATCGTGCCGTCGGTCTTCAACGACAAGGTCGCGGGCGCGGTGGCGGGCGCGGTGCGCGACGCCGCAAAGGCGGCCGGCGCGGATGTGACGGCTCCCGTCACCCAGGTCTGACCCGGAGGGGTCCGGGGTGCGCCCCGGGCCCCTCGGGCCCCGGGCAGCGCGAAGTACGCCCCCACCGCCCGGACCGAAGTGTGACCAGGCCCACCACGGAGCCCGGTCACGCTACCCAGGACTGCGGTACATCTCACGTCCGTCCGGTGCCCGGCGCGTCGCGATTCGCCGCGCCCCACGGGCCCCTCTAGGGTGGCGGACCATGAGCACCGCCGCTCCAGGGAGGTTTTCAGGGCCTCCGGCGGGCTCAAGGGCCCCAAGGCTCCAAGGAGTCTCCACAGAGTCGACGGAACGTCACGACGACGAGGCAGTGGCGCTTTTCGTGTGACTCCGGAGGGTGCCGGATTGGCTTTCCCGCCGCTGGTGGGGGCAGGATGCGTATTCGGGCGCGAGGGTCTGTCAGCAGACCCGGGTCCGGGGACTGTCCGAGGGCCCTGGCAGCATCGGCTTCGATCTCACGCCTTACAGGCAAGAAGAACACGGGAGTAACAACATGAACCGCAGTGAGCTGGTGGCCGCCCTGGCCGACCGCGCCGAGGTGACCCGCAAGGACGCCGACGCTGTGCTGGCCGCTCTCGCCGAGACGGTCGGTGAGGTCGTCGCCAAGGGCGACGAGAAGGTCACCATCCCCGGCTTCCTGACCTTCGAGCGCACCCACCGTGCCGCTCGGACCGCTCGTAACCCGCAGACCGGCGACCCGATCCAGATCCCGGCCGGCTACAGCGTGAAGGTCTCCGCGGGCTCCAAGCTCAAGGAAGCCGCCAAGGGCAAGTAACACCCATAGGCGACACGCAGGGGCGGCCACCCGAACCGGGTGGCCGCCCCTGGTGTGTGCGGCCGTCTGAGGCCCGTCAGAAGCCCCCAGGGGCGTCCGCCGGCCCCGGGGACGCCGTCGGCCCCGCTCCGGGGAGAGCGGGGCCGACGGCGTGCCGGGTGTGACGGTGCGTCAGACGAGCGCGCCGCCCGGCAGCTCGACCTTCGCGCCCAGCTCGACGAGCTTGTCCATGAAGTTCTCGTAGCCGCGGTTGATCAGATCGATGCCGTGGACCCGCGACGTGCCCTGCGCCGCCAGCGCCGCGATCAGATACGAGAAACCACCGCGCAGGTCGGGAATGACCAGGTCCGCGCCCTGGAGCCGGGTCGGGCCCGACACCACGGCGGAGTGCAGGAAGTTGCGCTGTCCGAAGCGGCAGTCCGAGCCGCCCAGGCACTCCCGGTAGAGCTGGATGTGCGCGCCCATCTGGTTGAGCGCGGAGGTGAAGCCCAGCCGCGACTCGTACACCGTCTCGTGGACGATGGAGAGCCCCGACGCCTGCGTCAGCGCCACCACCAGCGGCTGCTGCCAGTCGGTCTGGAAACCGGGGTGCACGTCCGTCTCCAGCGCGATCGCGTTGAGCGAGCCGCCCGGATGCCAGAACCGGATGCCCTCGTCGTCGATCTCGAAGGCGCCGCCGACCTTGCGGTAGGTGTTGAGGAACGTCATCATCGAGCGCTGCTGTGCGCCGCGGACATAGATGTTGCCCTCGGTGGCCAGCGCCGCGGACGCCCAGGAGGCCGCCTCCAGACGGTCCGGCAGCGCCCGGTGCGTATAGCCGTCCAGCCGGTCGACACCGGTGATCCGGATCGTCCGGTCGGTGTCCATGGAGATGATCGCGCCCATCTTCTGCAAGACGCAGATGAGGTCCTCGATCTCCGGTTCCACGGCGGCGTTGGACAGTTCGGTGACGCCCTCGGCGAGTACGGCCGTCAGCAGCACCTGCTCCGTCGAGCCGACCGAGGGGTACGGCAGCCGGATCTTCGTGCCGCGCAGCCGCTGCGGTGCCTCCAGGTACTGGCCGTCCTCGCGCTTCTCGATCGTCGCGCCGAACTGCCGCAGCACGTCGAAGTGGAAGTCGATCGGCCGGCCGCCGATGTCACAGCCGCCGAGACCCGGGATGAACGCGTGGCCGAGCCGGTGCAGCAGCGGTCCGCAGAAGAGGATCGGAATGCGCGACGAGCCCGCGTGGGCGTCGATGTCGGCGACATTGGCACTCTCGACATGGGTCGGGTCGAGGATCAGCTCGCCCGGTTCGTCGCCGGGGCGTACGGTCACGCCGTGCAATTGCAGCAGTCCCCGTACGACCCGTACGTCGCGGATGTCGGGCACATTGCGCAGTCTGCTCGGGCCGCTGCCGAGAAGCGCGGCGACCATGGCCTTCGGCACCAGGTTCTTCGCGCCGCGAACGCGGATCTCACCCTCCAGCGGGGTTCCGCCGTGGACAAGCATTACATCGTCTGTGCCGGTCATGAATCTCGCGTTCCGGAGTGGGCGGGCAGGTGGCCAAGGAAAAGGGTAAGGGGCCGGGGCCCCCGTCCCGTAAGGCTCGGGGAGCGGCCGGCACGCAGGGAACACGTAATTCAAGCGATTCACCACGTACGGTTCCGGATCACTCGCGGAGGGTCACCGTCGCGATGTGCGGGAAATCGCGCGCCCCCTTCGGCGCCATATGTGCTGAGCTGCGTTCACGCGTACTGTGCCGGGCGCGCCCCGCGCGCGGCGAATATGCGGGATCATGTCTCGCATGACCGAGGTGTCCTCGCTCACAGGGCGGCTGCTTGTCGCGACTCCCGCCCTGGCCGACCCGAATTTCGACCGCGCGGTGGTGCTCCTGCTCGATCACGACGAGGAGGGCTCGCTCGGCGTGGTCCTCAACAGGCCCACGCCCGTGGGTGTCGCGGACATCCTGGAGTCCTGGGGGGAGTTCGCGGGGGAGCCCGGTGTGGTCTTCCAGGGCGGTCCCGTCTCGCTGGACTCGGCGCTCGGCCTCGCCGTGATCCCGGGCGACGAGGGGCCGTTGGGGTGGCGCAGGGTGTACGGGGCGATCGGCCTCGTCGATCTGGAGACCCCGCCCGAGCTGCTCGCGCGGGCGCTCGGCTCGCTGCGGATCTTCGCCGGATACGCGGGCTGGGGCCCCGGCCAGCTGGAGGAGGAGCTGCGCGAAGGGGCGTGGTACGTCGTGGAGTCGGAGCCGGGCGATGTGTCGTCGCCGAGTCCGGAGAGCCTGTGGCGGGCGGTGCTGCGCAGACAGCGCAGCGAGCTGGCCATGGTCGCGACATACCCGGATGATCCCTCCCTCAACTGACCATCCGGACGGCCCGGCCCGTTCCGTCGGCGCGCCGATCGTCCCGGCCGTCGCCGCTCGGCGTGTCGTCGGCGTGTCGGCGCGATGCGTGAGCGTGTGGCTCCGGAGTGCATGGACCCGGAGCCTCCGGGATCCCCCGGGCGTGGGTACCCTTGGCTGTTATGAGCACTCTTGAGCCCGAGCGCGGGGCAGGTACGGGAACCCTCGTGGAGCCGACACCTCAGGTGTCGCACGGCGACGGCGACCACGAGCGCTTCGCCCACTACGTCCAGAAGGACAAGATCATGGCGAGTGCCCTGGACGGCACTCCCGTGGTCGCACTGTGCGGAAAGGTCTGGGTGCCGGGGCGCGACCCCAAGAAGTACCCGGTCTGTCCGATGTGCAAGGAGATCTACGAGTCCATGGGTCCCGGCGGGGACAAGGGCAAGGACAAGGGCGGCAAGGACAGCGGCAAGAAGTAACGGCCGCTGGTCCACCGTCGGAGACGGCCTCCGGGGCGCGCGTGCGGACGCGCGCCCCGGAGGCCGTCTCGCGTTGTGGGGGGAGTGGCCTGCGGTCACAGATTGGTTGAGACCACTTGTCGGCGACTTCCAGCCGCGCTTAATCTCCTGCGAGTTGTGCAGCACGAAACGTTCGTTGCGCATGCTGCAACGCCGACCCGTAGGGATCCCGGATGAAGCTTTCCTCCCGCATGGCCGTCCCGGTGGCGGCACTCGCCCTCGCCGGCCTCACCGCCACCGCCTGCGCCCCGCAGACCTCCGACACCAGCGCGACGAAGGACGAGAAGAGCGGCACGCTGCGAGTCTGGCTCTTCCAGGAAGTCAACAACAAGCCGAAGGAGCAGGTCGTCGACGCCGCGGTCGCCGCCTTCGGCACGAAGCACGAGGGCACGAAGGTCGAGATCGAGTACATCCCGGTCGAGACCCGCGCCCAGCGCATCAAGGCCGCCTTCAACGATCCGAAGAGCGCGCCCGACCTGATCGAATACGGCAACACCGACACGGCCGGATACGTCAAGGACGGCGGACTCGCCGACGTCACCGCGGAGTTCGACGCCTGGGACGAGGCCAAGGACACCGACCCAACGGCCCGGGAGTCCGTCACGGTCGACGGCAAGGTCTACGGAGCGCCGCTCTTCGTCGGCGTCCGCGCGCTCTACTACCGCACCGACGTCTTCAAGGACTTGGGGATAACGGCCCCCAAGTCCCAGGCCGAACTCATCGCCACGGCCAAGAAGGTCCACAAGGCGAAGCCGGAGCTGTACGGGCTCGCGGTCGGCGGCGCGTACACCTACGGCGCGATGCCGTTCCTCTGGGCGAACGGCGGCGAACTGGCGGAGGAGAGCGGCGGCACGTACAAGGCCGCGGTCAACAGCCCGGCCGCCCGCAAGGGCATCGAGGCGTACACCTCCCTCTTCGGCGACGACAACTGTCCGGCCGCCAAGTGCGCCTCGATGGGCGGCAACGCGACGGTGACCGCCTTCGCGTCCGGGAAGGCCGCGATGGCGATCGGCGGCGACTTCAGCCACCAGGCCGTCGAGGCGGGCACGGTGAAGGGCAAGTACGCGGTCGTGCCGCTGCCCGGGGTCGAGGCGGGCTCGGTCGCGCCGGCCTTCGCGGGCGGCAACAACATCGGCGTACTGAAGAGCAGCGCGCGCCGCACGCTCGCCGTCGACCTGATGAAGTCGTTCACCGGCAAGGAGACCCAGGCCAAGCTGTTCGACGCGATGGGCTTCCTGCCGACGTACACGGACGTACTGGCCGACTCGGCGAAGAAGCAGCCGTTCATCGAGCCCTTCGTCACGACCCTGGGCGCGGGCGCCAAGTTCGTCCCCGCCTCGCCGGGCTGGGCGCAGATCGACTCCTCGCTCGTCCTGCCGACGATGTTCCAGGAGATCGTCAGCGGCCGTAAGGACGTCGCCGCGGCGTCGGACGACGCGGCGAAGAAGATGGACGCGGCGTTCTCGTCCGCGGGCTGAGCGCCATGACGACCGAAGCCGGCCGGATCGACTCCGGCCGTGAGGCCACCGGGGGCCGGGGGTCCGTGCACCAGGCCCGGCAGGCACCCCGTAAGGCCCGGCGGACCCCCCGCCGGGCCGGCCGGGCCGGCTGGACCCCCTGGCTCTATCTGGCGCCCGCGCTCGTCGTCCTCGGCGGGCTGCTGGTCTACCCGATCTACCAACTCGGCCTGATCTCGTTCCTGGAGTACACCCAGGCGCAGGTCAGCGGCGGGGAACCCACCTCCTTCAAGGGCTTCGGCAACTACACCGCGCTCTTCGGCGACAGCCAGTTCTGGCAGGTGCTGCTGGCGACCGTGCTGTTCGCCGCGGCGTGTGTCGTCGCCACCCTCGCGGTCGGCTGCGCGCTCGCCGTCCTGCTGACGCGCGTACGGGCCGTGCCGCGGCTCGCGCTGATGCTCGCCGCGCTCGGCGCCTGGGCCACCCCCGCGATCACCGGCTCCACGGTCTGGGTGTTCCTCTTCGACCCGGACTACGGCCCGGTCAACCGGCTGCTGGGACTCGGCGACTTCTCCTGGACGTACGGCCGCTACAGCGCCTTCGCGCTCGTCCTGTTCGAAGTGGTGTGGTGCTCGTTCCCGTTCGTGATGGTGACCGTCTACGCGGGCATCAAGGCCATCCCCGGCGAGGTGCTGGAGGCGGCCTCGCTCGACGGCGCCTCGCAGTGGCGGATCTGGCGGTCGGTCACCGCGCCGATGCTGCGGCCGATCCTGGTCGTCGTCACCATCCAGTCGATCATCTGGGACTTCAAGGTCTTCACTCAGATCTATGTGATGACGAACGGCGGCGGAATCGCCGGCCAGAATCTCGTGCTCAATGTCTACGCCTATCAGCAGGCCTTCGCGTCCTCGCAGTACAGCCTGGGCTCGGCGATCGGCGTGATCATGCTGCTCATTCTGCTGGCGGTCACGCTCGTCTATCTGCGACTGATCCGACGCCGGGGAGAAGAACTGTGAACCTGCTCGGTATTCGCCGTCCCTGGCGGCTGCTGGCGGAGGCATCGGCCCTCGTCATCGCCGTGATCGTGGCTTTTCCGCTGTACTGGATGGTCCTCTCCGCGTTCAAACCGGCCGGTGAGATCCAGTCCACGGAAGCCCGTCCCTGGACGCTCTCGCCGTCGCTCGACTCGTTCCGCCGGGTCTTCGAACAGCAGGAATTCGGGAGGTACTTCCTCAACAGCCTGGCGGTCGCGGGAACGGTCGTGATCGCCTCCGCGCTCATCGCCTTTCTGGCCGCCACGGCCGTGACCCGGTTCCGTTTCCGATTCCGTACGACCCTCCTCATCATGTTCCTCGTCGCGCAGATGGTGCCGATCGAGGCGCTGGCCATCCCGCTGTTCTTCCTGATGCGGGACGCCGGGCTGCTCAATACGCTCGGCTCGCTCGTCCTGCCGCATCTCGCCTTCTCGCTTCCGTTCGCCATCTGGATGCTGCGCGGATTCGTCAAGGCCGTCCCCGAGGCGCTGGAGGAGGCCGCGTACATCGACGGCGCGAGCCGTACCCGGTTCCTGTGGCAGATCCTTTTCCCGCTGGTCTTCCCCGGGCTTGTCGCGACGAGTGTCTTCTCCTTCATCTCGACCTGGAACGACTTCCTCTTCGCCAAGTCCTTCATCATCAGCGACACCTCGCAGTCGACCCTTCCGATGGCGCTGCTGGTCTTCTTCAAACCGGACGAGAACGACTGGGGCGGGATCATGGCCGCGTCTACGGTGATGACCGTTCCCGTACTGGTTTTCTTTGTGCTCGTACAACGGCGTCTGGTCTCCGGACTCGGCGGCGCCGTCAAGGATTAGAGGTGGACTTCATGGATCTGATCCCGGACCCCAGGCGGGCCTGGCCGGCACAGCCGGGAGCGGGTGTCTTCCCGCTCGACGGCGGGACCGTGATCGAGGCGCAGCCCGGCACGGAGGGCGTGGCGCGGTGGTTCCGCACCGCCGTCGGGACCGCGACGGGCCTGCCGTTCGCGGACGACGCCGGTGTCGTCGGCGCCGAGGACAACCGGATCGTCCTGGGGATCAGCCCGGACATCGCACGCGAACTGGGCCCCGAGGGGTACCGGATCAGCGTCGACGCCGAGGCGATCCGTATCGAGGGCGGCGCCGCGGCCGGGGTCTTCTGGGGGGCACAGACCGTCCGCCAGCTGCTCGGGCCCGACGCGTACCGCAGGGCGCCGCTGGACCCCGCGCGCGAGTGGTCCGTACCGATGACCCTCATCGAGGACGCGCCCCGCTTCGGCTGGCGGGGGCTGATGCTCGACGTGTCACGCCACTTCATGCCCAAGGACGGCGTCCTGCGCTATCTGGACCTGCTCGCGGCCCACAAGCTGAATGTCTTCCACTTCCATCTCACCGACGACCAGGGCTGGCGCGTCGAGATCAAGAAGCATCCGAGACTGACGGAAGTCGGCTCCTGGCGCTCGCGCACCAAATGGGGCCACCGCGCCTCCGAGCTCTGGGAGGAGAAGCCGCACGGCGGTTACTACACCCAGGACGACATCCGCGAGATCGTCGCGTACGCCGCCGAGCGGCATATCACCGTCGTCCCCGAGATCGATATCCCGGGACATTCGCAGGCCGCCATCGCCGCGTATCCGGAACTCGGCAACACCGATGTCATCGACACGACCTCCCTCACCGTCTGGGACACCTGGGGCATCACCGCAAACGTACTCGCCCCCACCGACAACACCCTGCGGTTCTACGAGGACGTCTTCGAGGAACTGCTCACCCTCTTCCCCTCCACCTTCATCCACGTCGGCGGCGACGAGTGCGTCAAGGACCAGTGGAAGGAGTCACCGGCGGCCCGCGCCAGGATCGCGGAGCTCGGTCTGGCCGACGAGGACGAGCTCCAGTCCTGGTTCATCCGGCACTTCGACCGCTGGCTCGCCGAGCGCGGCCGGCGCCTGATCGGCTGGGACGAGATCCTCGAAGGCGGTCTGGCACCGGGCGCCGCCGTGTCGTCCTGGCGCGGATACGCGGGCGGGATCGCCGCCGCGAAGGCCGGTCACGACGTCGTCATGTGCCCCGAGCAGCAGGTGTACCTGGACCACCGTCAGGCGGCGGGTGACGACGAGCCGATGCCCATCGGGTACGTACGCACCCTGGAGGACGTCTACCGTTTCGAGCCGCTGCCGCCGGAGCTCACCGAGGAGGAGGCGGCCCATGTCCTCGGCACCCAGGCCAACGTCTGGACCGAGGTGATGCACGACAGCTCCCGCGTCGACTACCAGGTCTTTCCCCGGCTCGCCGCGTTCGCCGAAGTCGCCTGGTCGGACCTCCCGGCCCCCGCCGAACGTGATGTCGCCGACTTCGAGCAGCGCATGACGGAGCACTACCGGCGCCTGGACGCGCTCGGGGTCGAATACCGGCCGCCCGGCGGTCCGTTGCCCTGGCAGCGCCGCCCGGGAGTGCTGGGGCGCCCGATCGAGGGGGCGCCCCCAAACGTGTGAGCCCACGGGGAGATGGCCGCCCCGGAACGGTGTCCCTGGGACCGTGGTAGTTCGTAAGGATGAGTAATCCGTATGGACAAGTCGTACGACGACCGCTGAAGAGTGGCATTCCGTATGTGACGGCGAAGAGGTGCGAAAGCGGACCTTCCCCCTGGTGGGGGACGGATGCGTCCTTCGCGGACCCTCGCGTCGGGCGGACCGGAAGATGTGCCAGAGTTGCCACGTCCGGTCTGTGAGCACGTACGGTACGGCAACACAGGCGGGAGACCGGGACACCGGAAAGGGGCAGCTGGGTTGACCACGCACGCACCGCAGACGGCGCAGTTCGTGACGCTGCCGGCCTCGCTCGACGAGGCCGTGGCGGCGCTCACCGCGATGCCTGCCGCCGTGCCCGTCGCGGGTGGAACCGATCTCATGGCGGCCGTCAACAAGGGCCAGCTGCGGCCCGCGGGACTCGTCGGCCTCGGTCGGATCAGCGAGCTGCGCGGCTGGCACTACCAGGACGGTCACGCCCTCCTCGGCGCCGGTCTCACCCACGCGCGCATGGGCAGACCGGACTTCGCGGCCCTCATCCCCGCGCTCGCCGCCTCGGCGCGCGCCGCGGGCCCGCCCCAGATCCGTAACGCCGGGACGCTCGGCGGCAATATCGCCACCGCGGCCCCCACCGGCGACGCGCTGCCCGTGCTCGCCGCGCTGGAGGCCGATCTGGTGATCGGGGGGCCCGGCGGCGCGCGCCGCGAGATCCCCGTCTCGCATCTGCTGGCCGGCCGCGAGATGCTCGCGCCCGCCGAACTCATCGGCTTCGTACGGGTGCCGCTGCTGCACGCCCCCCAGGTCTTCCTCAAGGCGACCGGACGGACGGGGCCCGGCCGGGCCACCGCGTCCGTGGCCGTCGTACTGGACCCGGCGCGGCGCGGGGTGCGGTGCGCGGTCGGCGCGATCGCGCCGATGCCGCTGCGCCCGCTGGAGGCGGAGCGCTGGATCGCCTCACTGATCGACTGGGACGGCGCGCGCGGGCTCGCGCAGGAGGCGCTCGCCGCCTTCGGCGAGTACGTCGCCGCGGCCTGTATCCCGGACCCGCCCGCGCCGGCCGACGGGGGCGACGTGCCCCCGCCGTCGCCCGCCGTACTGCATCTGCGGCGCACGGTCGCCGCACTGGCCCGACGAGCACTGGGGAGGGCGCTGTCGTGACCACCAACGAGAACTCCGGTACCGGCTCGGGGGCCCCCGAGGGCCAGGGCGGCTGGCAGCCGGTCCCGCAGGGCGGGGAGTACGACGGCGAGTCGACCGCCTTCGTGCACCTGCCCCCCGAGGACACCTTCGACGCGCCGCTGGCCGCGCCGGGGCACGGGTACGTACCGCCGCAGATCGTGCCGCCGGCGCAGCTGGACCCGTCGGCGGCCGACGCCCAGGGCGGGGTCCACTGGCCGGACCCGCAGCAGGGCGGAGCACAGGACCACGCGCCGTACGCGCAGGGCGGCTACGTCCAGGGCGGCTACGCGCAGGGCGGTTACGGCCACGGCGGCTACGGACCCGGCGGCGGCTACGACCCGCAGGGCACGGGCCAGTGGAACTTCGGCGACACGGGCGCGGGCGACGGCGGCGGTCACGGGGCGGTCACGGGCGCGGAGCAGACCACGGCGGGGGACACCGCGGGTGCGTCCGAGCTGACCGGTCAGTGGACGATCCCGATCGCCCAGGGTGATCTTCCGGACGAATCCGGCGAGTTCAGTAAATCGGTGCTGGCGTCCCAGTGGAACGGCGGCAGCCCGCCGGCGACCCTGCCGGGCGGCGCCGCCGCGCCGTGGGCGACGGAACCGGCACCGCCCGGCGGAGACGCCGGCGGCTTCGCCGCCCCGGAGAGCGCCGAGGCACCGGGCGTCCAGGGGATCCCGGGCGTCCCGGACGCCGTGGAGCCCGAGCCGTCCGCCCCCCTGCCGGACGCCGTACCGGACCTCGCGTACGAGCCCGGCCAGGGCACTGTGCGGGAGGCGACGCCCGAGGCCGCCCCCGAGGCCGCCCCGGAGATCCCCGCCGGGTCCGAGCACGCTCCCGAGCCCGTGGCGGAGACGGCGCCGGAGCCAGGACCGGAGACCGCGCCGGAGCCAGTACCCGGATCCGGACCCGAATCCGGACCTGAATCCGCGACCGCGCCGGAACCGGAACCCGAGCCCGAACCCGCGCCGCTCACCAGCAGCAACGACAGCGCCGAACACCCCTCCGGCTCCTACGTCCTGCGCGTCAACGGCGCCGACCGCCCCGTCACCGACGCCTGGATCGGCGAGTCGCTCCTGTACGTACTGCGCGAGCGCCTCGGCCTCGCGGGCGCCAAGGACGGCTGCTCCCAGGGCGAATGCGGCGCCTGCAACGTCCAGGTCGACGGGCGGCTCGTCGCCTCCTGCCTCGTCCCCGCCGCCACCGCGGCCGGCTCCGAGGTCCGTACGGTCGAGGGGCTGGCCGCCGACGGCGAACCCTCCGACGTCCAGCGGGCGCTGGCCAAGTGCGGGGCCGTGCAGTGCGGGTTCTGCGTCCCCGGAATGGCCATGACCGTCCACGACCTCCTGGAGGGCAACCACGCCCCCACCGAGCTGGAGACCCGCCAGGCGCTCTGCGGCAACCTCTGCCGCTGCTCGGGCTACCGCGGCGTGCTCGACGCGGTGAGCGAGGTCGTCGCCGGGCGCAGGGCGAGCGCGGAGGCCGCCGCCGCGGCCTCGGAGGAAGCCCGTATCCCGCACCAGGCACCCCCAGGGGCCGGTGGCGTCCAGCCCCCGCACGCCGGCCCGCACCCCACCTCGCACCCGCACTCGCCCGACGGAGGCATGGCGTGAGCAACGACGCGGCCACCGGGACACCGACGCTCGACGGCCCCCAGCAGGAGCCGCCCGCGCACGGCCTCGGCGCATCCCTCCCCCCGGCCGACGCGCGCGCGAAGACCGAGGGCACGTTCCCGTACGCCGCCGACCTGTGGGCCGAGGGCCTGCTGTGGGCGGCGATCCTGCGCTCGCCGCACCCGCACGCCCGCATCGTCTCGATCGACACCGCCGCGGCGGCCGAGATGCCGGGCGTGCGCGCCGTCGTCACGCACGAGGACGTCCCGGGCGACTCGGCGTACGGGAGGCGGATCGCCGACCGCCCCGTGTTCGCCTCCGAGGTCGTACGCCACCACGGCGAGGCGATCGCCGCCGTCGCCGCCGACCACCCCGACACGGCCCGGCTCGCCGCCGCCGCCATCGCCGTCGAGTACGAGGTCCTCGACCCCGTGACCGACCCCGAGAAGGCGTTCGCCGCCGAGCCGCTGCACCCCGACGGCAATCTGATCCGCCATATCCCGCTGCGCTACGGCGATCCGGAGATCACCGGCGAGGTCGTCGTCGAGGGGCTCTATCGCATCGGCCGCCAGGACCCGGCGCCCATCGGCGCCGAGGCGGGCCTCGCCGTACCGAGACCCGACGGCGGCGTCGAGATCTACACCGCCTCCACCGACCCGCACACCGACCGTGATCTGGCCGCCGCCTGCTTCGGCCTGGAGCCCGACCGGGTGAAGGTCGTCGTCACCGGCGTCCCCGGCGCCACCGGCGACCGCGAGGACCCGGGCTTCCAGATCCCGCTCGGCCTGCTCGCGCTGCGCACCGGCTGCCCGGTCAAACTCGCCGCGACCCGCGAGGAGTCCTTCCTCGGCCACGCCCACCGTCACCCCACGCTGCTGCGCTACCGCCACCACGCGGACGCCGAGGGCCGGCTCGTCAAGGTCGAGGCCCAGATCCTGCTGGACGCGGGCGCGTACGCGGACGCCTCGTCCGAGTCCCTGGCGGCGGCGGTCGCCTTCGCCTGCGGCCCCTACGTCGTCCCGCACGCCTTCATCGAGGGCTGGGCCGTCCGCACCAACAACCCGCCCTCCGGCCATGTGCGGGGCGAAGGCGCGATGCAGGTGTGCGCGGCGTACGAGGGCCAGATGGACAAGCTGGCGGCCAAACTGGGCGTGGAACCGGCCGAACTGCGGCTGCGCAACGTCCTGGCCACCGGCGACATCCTGCCCACCAGCCAGACGGTGACCTGCCCGGCCCCCGTGGCCGAACTGCTCCGCTCCGTACGCGACTTCCCGCTGCCCCCGCTCCCCAAGGACACCCCCGAGGCGGCCTGGCTGCTGCCCGGCGGCCCCGAGGGCGCCGGCGAGCCCGGGGCCGTACGCCGGGGCGTCGGCTACGCGCTCGGCATGGTCCACATGCTCGGCGCGGAGGGCGCGGACGAGGTCTCCACGGCCACCGTCAAGGTCCACGACGGCGTGGCCACGGTCATCTGCGCGGCCGTCGAGACCGGCCAGGGCTTCGCCACCCTCGCCCGGCAGATCGTGCAGGAGACGCTGGGCATCGAGGAGGTCCATGTCGCCTCCGTCGACACGGACCAGCCCCCGGCGGGCCCGGCCGCCCACGGCCGGCACACCTGGGTCTCGGGCGGCGCGGTCGAGCGGGCGGCGAAGATGGTCCGTACGCAGCTGCTCCAGCCGCTGGCCCACAAGTTCGGGATGTCCACCGAGCTGCTCCAGATCACGGACGGCAAGATCACCTCGTACGACGGCGTGCTGTCCACGACGGTCACGGAGGCGATGGACGGCAAGGAACTCTGGGCGACGGCCCAGTGCCGCCCCCATCCCACCGAACCCCTCGACGCCTCGGGCCAGGGCGACGCCTTCGTGGGGCTGGCCTTCTGCGCGATCCGCGCGGTCGTGGACGTCGACATCGAGCTGGGGTCGGTCCGGGTCGTGGAGATGGCGGTGGCCCAGGACGTCGGGCGCGTCCTCAACCCGGCGCAGCTGGCCACCCGTATCGAGGCGGGCGTCACGCAGGGCATCGGCACGGCCCTGACGGAGAACCTCCGCACGACCCGCGGTCTGGTCCGCCGTCCCGACCTCACGGGGTACGCGCTTCCGACGTCCCTGGACGCGCCGGACATCCGTATCGTCAAGCTGGTCGAGGAACGCGACGTGGTGGCCCCCTTCGGCGCCAAGCCCGCGAGCGCGGCCCCGGTGGTCACGTCCCCGGCGGCGGTCGCCTCGGCGGTCCGCGCGGCCACGGGCCGGCCCATCAGCCGCTTGCCGATCCGCCCGCAGGCGGCGGTGGCGGCGGTGCCGGCTGTGCCGGCGGGTTCGTAGCGGGTTCGTAGCGGGTTCCGCGGCGGTTTTTCGCGGCGGGGATTCGTCAGTGCGGTTTCGTCGATGCGGTTCGTCGGTGCCGGTTTCGTGAGTGCGGTTCGTAGCGCGGGACTCCGCCGTCGCCCCGCACGCGCCCGCCGAAGCTCGTCCAGGGCAGGAACGGTACGTGACGCCGCCGGTCCGGTCGGTGATCGCGGCTGCGGACCGGCGAGCAACTCGACTCGCCGGTCAACGAGTTGACTTCCCCTTTCTCCGCTGACTTGGATGGCCGTTGACGTGGACGAATGATCCGGTCGGCAGGGGAGGAGCTCGCCCGTGGTGTGGGAAGAGTGGGAGAATCTCAAGGGCGAGGTTTCCGAGGAGAGTTCGGCGCGCATGCGGCTGAACCAGCTGCCCGGCGATCCAGGGCCGACGGGCGGCGGCAGTGGCGGAGGCGCCGCCGACCTCAGCGTGAACCGGGACAGCCTGGGGCGGATCGGCAGTGCGGCCTACGACCTGCACGGCAGGCTCACGGCGGACGGCGGCCATGCCCGCACCAGTACGTCCGACGCGGCGGCGGCGCTGTCGGTCGGCGGCTTCGAAACCGGTCCGGCGATGCGGAAGGTGCACGACACCTGGAACTCGCAGCTGAAGACGCTCGTCGACGCCTGCGCGCATATTTCCAACCACCTCGACTACAGCGCCGCGCAGCATGCCAAGGACGACCAGGACATCGGGACCAGCCTCGGTGTGTCCCGGATCTCCGAGTATTTCAAGTAGTGCTGGAGCGCTCATGCCGACCTTTTATGACGTCTACCACGCCCCGCTGGACAAGCTGAAGACGGCGGCGGACGACTGGGCCGAGATGACCGCCAAGCTGGAGAGGCTCGCCGAGGACGCGCGCACGACGATGGCGGAAAAATCCAAGGACGAATACTGGCGGGGCGCCAATGCCTCGGTCACCAAACCGTTCATCGTCAAGACGGCCAAGGAGTTCGACGACGCGGCGAAGGCGGCCAAGGGGATCGGACTGATCCTGGAGGACGGGTACGCGGCCTTCAAGAAGGCGAAGGACGACCTCGCGAGGATCGTGGACACGGACGCACCGGCACACTTATGCGTGGTCACCGCTTACGGGATGGTGGAGGCGCTGTATCCGCTGGACGACGAGGTTCGTGCCCGCTTCGAAACGGACTACGCGAAGAACTCCCGTGAGCAGCAGGCCAGGATCGAGTCCTTGCAGCGGCGTATCAACGCCCTCGTGGAGACGTGCGACGACGCGGATGTCGCGACGGCCAACGCGCTCAGGGCCAACATCACCGGCGATCAGCACAACTTCAGCGCCCCGAAGTACAAGAGCCTGGACGCGGAGGAGGCCCAGCGCGCCCTCGACCTGGCGAAGAAGGGCACCGACCTCACGCACACGGAGCTTCTGCGGCTCAACGAACTGCTGAACGACAATCACGCGTCCCGGGAGTTCTCCCGGACGTTCTACGACGGTCTTGGCGGCCCGAAGAAGTCACTTGAGTTCTTCGGGCAATTGGCCGGTGATACGTACGAGGGCACCCGGCAGGACAAGGAACGTCTCAAGGACATGCAGAGTCTGCAGAAAAACCTGGGACTCAACCTGGCCACAGCGACCGACCCGGCCGGGAAGAACGATACGTGGTCGAAGAACTGGTCGGACGAGATGCGCAAGCTCGGCGCCGAGCGCATCCCGGTGACCAAGTACGACATGAATCCGCCGTACGGCTATCAGCTGCTCGGCGGAATCATGCGGTACGGGAACTATGACCCGAAGTTCCTCAACCCGATCGCCGAGCACGCGATTCAGCTTCAGCACAAGAACCCCGGCATGTTCGCCGAGACGAAGCCCACGGGCGGCTGGCAGACGAACGGGCTGAACCCGTCGGGGGTGAACGGGGCGGGATACGACCCGGTCGTCAGCATGCTGGAGGCGCTGGGGCACAGCCCGGAGGCGTCGAAGGAGTTCTTCTCTGCCAGGCCGACGGCGTACAACGAGGACGGTTCCGTGAGCGGCGCTTTCGGGCCGGACTTGGGTAAGCAGGACGGCCGCTATGTCTTGGGCTATCTGGACTACTTCGCGAATCAACACTACACGTCGTTCCCCGATACTGACGGTTCCTACGATCCGGACAAGGACAGCAAAACCGCTGCTTTTATGCCCGATGCACTGGGGCACGCTTTGGAGTCGGCGACGCTCGGTTATGCGTGGGACGCCCCGACTTCGAACACGGTCCGTGATGCTACAACTGCGGGAATCATGCAGGATGTCGTGGAGAAATATGGAGCCGATGCCCAATTGCTCAAGCACCAAGAGGTGCTGACGGATAGTCTCGGCCGTATGGGTGCTGGGTATATCGACGACATCAACTGGGCATTGCAGGAGAACCATCGGGAGGGAGTCTTCGCGCCGACCATAAACCCCGATGCGCATGCTCTGTTCAAGTCTGGGGACGCTCGGGGTTTCCTCAGCGCGCTGGGTCAGCACCCTGATGCCTACGCTTCGATCACGGCCGCGGAACGGATTTACACCAGCAGCGTGCTGGAGGCTCAGACTGGCCCCGACGGCAGGGTTGACGAGGGGGCGGCGTGCAAGGCCGTAGGAATCGGAGCCGAGGTGCAGGGCATTCTCGATCAGTCGCGGGGCGACCAGGTCGAGGCCGAGGGTCTGAAGAGACATGAAGATTTCGAGACGGCGCAGGAAAAGCGGTCCAGTTGGCTGGAGTTCGGTGCGACCTCGGTGATCGGTGCCGGGGCCGTGGCCGCTGGTGTGGCGTTCCTGCCGGCCACGGCGGCCGCAGCCGGGGCGGCAGCCGTTCTGGTTCCGCTTGCTATCGATACGGGCAGCGGAACACTGGAACAGATCGCCGGACAGGCTGTCGGTGACTGGTCGGATAATTCGATCGAAAAGAAAAAGGAAGAGATCGAAGAGCTGACCGGAGAGGAGAAGTCGGCCGTATTCGAGTCCGGTGAGGCCAGTGCACTGGCGCCGACGCTGGATTTTATCAGCCGCCACGAGCTCGATCCAGAACACAAATTCAGTGTGGAACTGGAAGAATCCGCAAATCTTGGCTACTTGCGTGGCAATAGTCGAGCGATGCAGCAAGGGCATAGCCCTGAGACCGGCTGAGTGAGAGTGGAGCGGGATCCGTGAAGATATGGAATGCGACGAGGGCGGCAGGTGCGGTGCTGGCTCTCAGCCTTGGTGTCTCGGCGTGCGGTGACGGCAGTGAGGACGAGAGGCCCGCGTTCGCCGGTGCCGAGAAGGTGTGCGATGGAATTCTCTCGGACAATACGGCACGTGCCGTGGAGACCATGGTGGGTGACAAGACCTTCCACGGGACCGGTGACGATGCACTGGAAAATACGGCCTCGGCGATCAAAGAATTTTATGCAGAGGATCCCGGCGGGCGGAAGTATGTTGGGTCCAAGGAATTCTGCGCGTTCTCGGGGCGTATGCGTGAAGCCGGCAGCCTGGAAATCACCTTCGGTATCTACAGGCCGGACGATGTGCTGGGTACTGATCATGCGGAAGATCAGCGTCTGTACCGGCTGGGAAAGCGAGCTTTGGCCGGATCCGAGCGCTCGTATCTGTACTTCGAGTGTGTGAGTCCTCAAATCGACGGTTCGGACGAGCAGCCGGCGCGAATCGATGCCGTCTCAAGGCTTGCGAACGTCGGCAGCTGGGAAGTGGAGGACACCCGCGCCACGCGGGAAGCCCATCTCACCGTCCTGCACGCCGCCGCCCTCGCCGTGGCGAAGGAGCTGGGGTGCGAGAACAATGGAGGGCTGCCGGAGAAGGTAGTCCTGGAGCCGATCGCCGACCCGGTCGAACCGTCGGGCGCGCCCGCGACGTAGCGGTTGAAAGCGGGAAACGGCCGCCCCCGAAATCCCCGGGGGCGGCCGCTTCCGTGTTCCTGGAGGCCGTGGCGGGAATCGAACCCGCGTAACTCGCTTTGCAGGCGAGTCCCTGAACCACTCGGGCACACGGCCGTGCCTTATTTCCTGTTCATGACCGTAGGCCCGTGCCGCGCGGGGCTCAAGGTGTCCGGGCGGGCCGCAACGCGACTGCCACACTCCGTTCATGCTGGGCGGCGGGCCGGCCGGGGGAGGCGTACGTCCAAGGGACCAGATCCGATCAGCCCTACGACAGGGCCGAATCAGGGCTGTGCCCCTTACGCTGAGTCCATGACCGCCCTGGACCCACGCGACGCCGATGTCGCCCCCGCCGACATATCCGCCGTAGCGGACCCCATCATCGAATCCCCGGTCCGCGATCAGGGCGGCGCCCCCGGCCAGGGCGGTGTGCTGGGGCCCGAGCACCGGGCGCTCAGTATCGGCATCGTCTCCGTCGTCCTGCTCATCGCCTTCGAGGCGACCGCCGTCGGTACCGCGATGCCGGTCGCCGCGCGGGAGCTGAACGGGATTCCGCTGTACGCCTTCGCCTTCTCCGCGTACTTCACCACCAGCCTCTTCGCCATGGTGCTCTCCGGCCAGTGGGCCGACCGCAGCGGGCCGCTCGCGCCGCTCGCCACCGGGATCAGCGCCTTCGGCGTCGGGCTGCTGCTGTCGGGGACGGCGGGTTCCATGTGGCTGTTCATCCTCGGCCGCGCCGTCCAGGGCCTCGGTGGCGGGCTGGTCATCGTCGCGCTCTATGTCGTCGTCAGCCGGGCCTACCCGGAGCGGCTGCGGCCCTCGATCATGGCCGCGTTCGCCGCGAGCTGGGTGATCCCCTCCGTCGTCGGGCCGCTCGCCTCCGGCACCGTCACCGAACACCTCGGCTGGCGCTGGGTCTTCATCGGCATCCCGGTCCTGGTCGTGCTGCCGCTGGCGCTCGCGCTGCCCGCGATACGCCGCAAGGCGTCGGGGCCCGCCGATGCCGAGGGGCCCGTCCCTGTCTTCGACCGGCGCCGGATCCGGCTCGCGCTCGGGATCTCGCTGGGCGCGGGGCTGCTCCAGTACGCGGGCCAGGATCTGCGCTGGCTCTCGCTCCTCCCGGCGCTGGCCGGGGTCGCGTTCCTCGTCCCCGCCGTCCTCGGGCTGCTGCCGCACGGCACCTGGCGCGCGGCGCGCGGGCTGCCGTCCGTGGTGCTGCTGCGCGGGGTCGCCGCCGGGGCCTTCATCGCCGCCGAGAGCTTCGTCCCGCTGATGCTCGTCACCCAGCGCGGGCTGTCGCCGACGATGGCCGGCCTCTCGCTCGCGGCGGGCGGCGCGACCTGGGCGCTCGGCTCGTACGTCCAGTCCAGGCCGCGCCTGGAGCCGTACCGCGAGCGGCTGATGGCGGGCGGGATGGTGCTGGTCGCCCTGTCGATCGCGACCGCGCCGAGCGTGCTCATCGAGGCCGTACCGGTGTGGATCGTCGCGGTCGCCTGGGCCTTCGGCTGTCTCGGCATGGGCGCCGTGATCGCCTCCACCAGCGTGCTGCTGCTCAAGCTCTCGGCGCCGGAGGAGGCGGGCGCGAACTCCGCCGCGCTCCAGATCTCCGACGGGCTGTCGAACGTGCTGCTGCTGGCGGCGGGCGGCGCGGCGTTCGCGGCCCTGGGCGGCGGTGCGGTGGGCAGCCACGCGGTCTCGGCCGCGTCCGGCGCCGCGGGATCCCACCCGGCGGCCTTCGCCGCGGTGTTCCTGCCGATGGCGGCGGTGGCGCTGGCCGGGGTGTGGGTGGCGACGCGGGTACGGACCCGCTGAGAATCGATACGGACCCGCTGGGCGTGGATACGGAGCCCTGAGCGCGGATACGGACCTGTTGCGGAATGCCCTCTGCCGCGCTCAACTGCGCTGTTAGCGTTGGCCCCTTGACCGAGGGGGCGGAGACAGAGCGATGACAGCGACCATGTTTCGTATCGGCGGGGACCTGAGCGTACGGCGGCTCGGATTCGGAGCGATGCGGCTGCCGACCGAGCCGGGCCCGGAACGCGAGGCTTCCCTCGGCGTGGCCCGGCGGGCCGTCGAGCTGGGCGTCACACTGATCGACACCGCCCATCTGTACGGCGGGGGAGCCAACGAGGAACTGCTCGCCGAGGCCCTGTACCCCTACGTGGACGGGCTGCTCGTCACGACCAAGGTCGGCGTCGCGCGGTCGGCGGAGACGGGGGAGTGGGGGCTCGACGGGCGGCCGGACGTCCTGCGCGACCAGGTCGAGAACGCCCTTCGCCGGCTGCGGGTCGAGCGGCTCGAACTGCTCCAGCTGCACCGTATCGATCCGGAGGTGCCCCTCGCCGACCAGCTCGGCGCGCTGCGGGAGTTGCAGACCGCGGGCAAGGTCGGCCGGCTCGGGCTCTCCGAGATCACCGTCGCCGAACTCGACCAGGCGCGGGAGATCATCGACGTCGTGTCCGTGCAGAACCGCTACAGCCTGGTCGACCGGGAGCACGAGCCCGTGCTTGTGGCCTGCGAGGCGGCGGGGATCGCGTTCCTGCCGTGGCGGCCCGTCGCCGGAGCCGCGTCGGGCGCGACCGCCGAGTCCGAGGCGATCGCGGGCGTGGCGGACGAACTCGGCGCCACCCCCGCGCAGATCTCCCTCGCCTGGCTCCTCGACCGCTCGCCGGTCATCCTTCCGATCCCGGGGACCGCCCGGATCGACCACCTGGAGGAGAACGTCGCCGCGGCGGACCTCCGCCTGACCCCGGCCCACCACGAGCGCCTCGGCGGGCTCGGAGATCCCGGCCCTCTCGACCGGCCGGCCGCGCAGGCATAGCGAGCACCGGTCCCGGCCGGACAGGCGGCAGCACCCGGCCCGAGCCTCCGTCGGACAGGCGGCAGCACCCGGCCCGGCGGTGGCCCGGCGGCGGCCCGTAGTTGCCGCCGGCAGGCCCAGCGCCCCGTCCCCGCCGCGCGGAATGTGGCGCCCGTCGCACCTGGCCGTCCCCCGCCCCATTTGTACGAGGCGTGCGCCGGGCCACCGGTAGGGTGGCCCGGTTGTCGTACGTACCCCTGCCCGACCCGTCAACCCGCGCCCGAACCGGAGACCGTGACTACTACCGCCTCCTCCCACCACCTCTCACCCGCCTTCCCGGGCCGCGCCCCCTGGGGCACCGCCAACAAGCTGCGTGCCTGGCAGGAGGGTGCGCTCGGCCGCTATCTGGAGCAGCAGCCGCGTGACTTCCTCGCCGTCGCCACCCCCGGAGCGGGGAAGACGACCTTCGCGCTGACGCTCGCCTCCTGGCTGCTGCATCACCATGTCGTCCAGCAGGTGACCGTCGTCGCGCCGACCGAGCACCTCAAGAAGCAGTGGGCGGAGGCCGCCGCGCGGATAGGCATCAAGCTCGACCCCGACTACTCCGCGGGTCCGGTGAGCAAGGAGTACGACGGCGTCGCCATCACCTACGCCGGTGTCGGGGTGCGGCCCATGCTGCACCGCAACCGGTGCGAGCAGCGCAAGACCCTCGTCATCCTCGACGAGATCCACCACGCGGGCGACTCCAAGTCCTGGGGCGAGGCCTGCCTTGAGGCGTTCGAGCCCGCGACCCGGCGGCTCGCGCTGACCGGCACGCCGTTCAGGTCCGACACCAACCCCATCCCCTTCGTGGCGTACGAGGAGGGCAACGACGGCATTCGCCGCTCGGCCGCCGACTACACCTACGGGTACGGCAACGCCCTCGGCGACGGTGTCGTCCGGCCCGTCATCTTCCTCAGCTACAGCGGCAACATGCGCTGGCGCACCAAGGCCGGTGACGAGATCGCGGCCAAGCTCGGCGAGCCCATGACGAAGGACGCCGTCTCGCAGGCGTGGCGCACCGCGCTCGACCCGCGCGGCGACTGGATGCCCAATGTGCTGCGCGCCGCGGACCAGCGGCTGACCGAGGTACGCAAGGGCATCCCGGACGCCGGCGGTCTGGTCATCGCGACCGACCAGGACTCGGCGCGCGCGTACGCCAAGCTCATCCGCGAGATCACCGGTTCGAAGGCGACCGTCGTCCTCTCCGACGACACCGGCGCGTCGAAGCGGATCGACGAGTTCAGTGAGAGCGACGACCGCTGGATGGTCGCGGTCCGGATGGTGTCGGAGGGTGTCGACGTACCGCGCCTGGCCGTCGGCGTGTACGCCACCACCATCTCGACCCCGCTCTTCTTCGCGCAGGCCGTGGGCCGTTTCGTCCGGTCGCGGCGGCGCGGCGAGACCGCGTCCGTCTTCCTGCCCACCATCCCGGGCCTGCTCGGCTTCGCCGCCGAGATGGAGGTCGAGCGCGATCACGTACTCGACAAGCCGAAGAAGACCGGCGAGGAGGACCCGTACGCCGAGTCCGAGAAGGAGATGGCGGAGGCCGAGAAGCAGCAGGACGAGGACACCGGCGAGCAGGACATGCTGCCCTTCGAGGCGCTGGAGTCCGACGCCGTCTTCGACCGGGTGCTCTACGACGGCGCCGAATTCGGCATGCAGGCCCACCCGGGCAGCGAGGAGGAGCGGGACTACCTCGGTATCCCCGGGCTGCTGGAGCCCGACCAGGTGCAACTGCTCCTCCAGAAGCGGCAGGCGAGGCAGATCGCGCACAGCCGCAAGAAGCCGGACGCCGAGGCGGATCTGCTGGAGCTGCCGGCCGAACGTCGGCCCGTGGTCTCCCACAAGGAACTGCTGGAGCTGCGCAAGCAGCTGAACACGATGGTCGGCGCGTACGTCCACCAGAGCGGCAAGCCGCACGGTGTGATCCACACGGAGCTGCGCCGGGTGTGCGGCGGGCCGCCGAGCGCCGAGGCGACGGCGGGGCAGATCCGGGAGCGGATCGCGAAGGTTCAGGAGTGGGCCACCCGGATGCGGTGATCCCGGATGCGGTAATGCCGTGGAGGTTTCCGGCGGGCGCCGTAGCGGAGATCGAAAGAGGTCGTAGCGGTTTTCGTGCGCCGTGAGCGCCGAGGGGTGCCGCGGCGGGGCCGCCGGGTGCGGTGGTGGGGCCTTCGACGGCCGTATTCGTCTCCGAAGCCGTCCGATATGGCACGAATGATCGATCCAGTTCCGCGTTCTGTCGGACTTTGTCCGCGAATAGGGATCAACTCTCTTTCTGTGCCCGGATTCTGGACGAGGTCTTCCGCTGAGCGGTGTCCATGGTTACTGTCCCCGCAATGTAAACGCTCCGTGGCAACTCCGCCGCGTAGTGCAGTCGGTGGTGCCGATGCCCGCCGGCGGCCTCACTCCGAAGGAGAAGGCGTCGTGACCGCGGAGACCTCCCAGACGCTCGACCGGGGACTGCGCGTCCTCAAGCTGCTCGCCGACACCGATCACGGCCTGACCGTCACCGAGTTGTCCAACAAACTCGGGGTGAACAGGACGGTGGTCTACCGGCTGCTCGCCACCCTCGAACAGCACGCCCTGGTCCGCCGCGACCTGGGCGGCCGGGCCCGGGTGGGTCTCGGCGTGCTGCGCCTGGGCCGGCAGGTGCATCCGCTGGTACGGGAGGCCGCCCTGCCCGCCCTGCGCTCGCTCGCCGAGGACATCGGCGCCACCGCGCATCTCACGCTCGTGGACGGGGCGGAGGCGCTGGCCGTCGCGGTCGTCGAACCGACCTGGACCGACTACCACGTCGCCTACCGGGCCGGTTTCCGCCATCCGCTGGACCGGGGCGCGGCGGGCAAGGCCATACTCGCCGCCCGTCAGGCCGCCCTCACCGAACCCCGCTGCACCCTCACCCACGGTGAGCTGGAGGCCGGTGCCAGCGGCGCCGCCGCCGCGCTGATCGGGGTGACCGGGATAGAGGGCAGCGTGGGAGTGGTGATGCTCGCGGACGCCGTACCCGAACGGGTGGGGCCGCGGGTCGTGGACGCGGCCCGCGAAGTGGCGGACGCGCTGCGCTGAGGCCGAGCGGGCGGCGCCGAGGCCGAGCGGGCGACCCGGGAAGGGCGGCCGGGGCCGGGGAAGGGCGGCCGGTACGCCCGGCCCCTCGCGGACCGGACCCGCGTACCGGACCCGCGTACCCGCGTACCGGACCCGCGTACCGTACCCGCGCACCGGACCGGCAGCCGGGACACAGCGTCCCGGGCGGTGGATCGCGCCAGATAGATTGACACCCGTGTTCTCTCGCTTCTCGCGCCCCGGCGCCCTCGCCCTCTGCGCCGTCCCGATCGTCGTGCTGTTCGCCGTGGTCGGGGCCGCTCCGCTGCCGTACTCCGTCGCACAGCCCGGGATGACCGCGGATGTCCTCGGCGCGGACCAGGGCCGGCAGATCATCACGATCAGCGGGGCGCCCACCAGGAAGACCGAGGGGCAGCTGCGGATGACGACCATCGTGGCGACCGGCCCCTCGGCCGATGTCGACTTCGGCGATGTGGTCGAGGGCTGGTTCCGTACGGACCGCGCCGTGCTGCCGCGCGAAGCGGTCTACCCGTCGGGGCAGTCCGACAAGGAGATCGAGCGGCACAACACCCACGACATGGTGGAGTCCCAGAACTCCGCGACCGAGGCGGCCCTGGGCCTGCTCGGCAAGGACCCGAAGACCGTCGACGTCCGCCTCCATCTCGCCGACGTCGGCGGCCCCAGCGCCGGGCTGCTCTTCGCCCTCGGCATCGTCGACAAACTCGACGGCGACGGCTCGGGCGGCGATCTGACCGGCGGTCGCAAGATCGCGGGTACGGGCACGATCAGCGCCGACGGCAAGGTCGGCGCGGTCGGCGGGGTGTCCCTGAAGACCCAGGCCGCGGGGCGCGACGGGGCCACGGTCTTCCTCGTCCCGAAGGCGGAGTGCGGGGACGCCGGGACCGAGCTGCCGAAGGGGATGCGGCTGATCCCGGTCACCACGCTGAATGGCGCGGTGTCGGCGCTCAAGGCGCTGGAGCGGGGCGAGACGGGTCGGGTGCCGAGCTGCTGAGGCCCTTGACCGCGTCGTCTTTCGCCCGCTCCGGGATGCGTTCCATGGTGCGCCAGGCGGGGAAGACCAGCGGGCTCAGCGTCGCCAGGAGATAGACGCCGCCGACGGCGAGCAGCGTGGTGCTCAGCCCCGCGCGTTCGACCAGGAGGCCCGCGACCAGACCGCCGAGCGGCATGGTCAGTTCGACTCCCGCCGTGGTCACACTGGACACCCGGCTGCGCAGCCCGTCCGGCACGCGCTCGTACATGACCGTGGTGAGGATCGGGTTCAGTACGCCGGCCGCCAGTCCGCCCGCGGCCATCGTCACGGCCAGTGGGACGGTCCCGTCCGTGAGCGCCGCCACGGTGAACTTCGGTGCCCCGCAGAGCAGGAAGGCGCCCGCGAACACGACGCGGCGCGGGAAGCGTTCGCCGTACGCCCCGTACAGCAGGGCCCCCAGCAGCGCCGCCCCGCCGAACAGCGCGGTGAGCAGTCCGAGACTGGCCGACCCGCCCAGCTCCTGCCGGGCATGGACCGGGAGCAGGACCGAACTCCAGCTCTGGTCCAGGCCGTTGGTGATCATCACCATCACCGTGATGCCGAGCAGCAGCCGCGTACGGAGCAGGAAGGCATAGCCCTCGCGGAGTTCGGTGCGGTACGTCGCGAGGGAGACCGGGGTCTCACGCTGTGGCTCAGCGGCGCGTACCCCCCGTATTCCGGTGGCTATCAGCGCCGCCGACGCCACGAAGGTCACGGCGTCCAGCAGCAGGACCGCCTCCGCGCCGACGACCGCGATCAGCAGTCCGGCGAGCGCGGCGCCGATCATCCGCGCGCCGCGCGAGGCCGCGTCGTACAGACTCGCGGCGCGCGGCAGGGTCGTCCCGGCGCGTTCGGCGAGGTCCGGCAGGAGGACGTAGCGGGCGGTGATCCCCGGCGAGTGGACAAGGCCGCTGACGGCCATCAGCGCGCACAGCATCCAGAACTCCAGCACGCCCGCGAAGTGCAGGAGCGGGACCGCCGCCACGGCGAGTCCGCAGATCAGGTCGGAGGCGACGGAGATCCGCCGCCGTCCGAGCCGGTCGATGACCGGACCGCCGACGATGGCGGAGACGACGACCGGCAGCGTCGCGCAGAAGGCGACGAACCCGGCTCTGGCCGGGCTGCCGGTGGTCTGGAGAGCGAACCAGGGCACCCCGATCAGGGTGAGTGAACTCCCGGCGATGGAGATGGTGTTGGCGGCGAGGGTGGCGGCGAAAGGGCGCCGGTCGGCAGTGCCGCGTCCGGTGTCGGCCGTCGCCGTCATGCGGCGTACGGGCGCACGAGCCGACGCCGGGGCGCCGTCGGCCGGCCGACGAGGCGCAGCCCCAACTCGACCAGGGACCAGCCGAGTCGGGTACGGAGGTTCGCGCGCGGCGGACGGAGCCGGAACTCGGCGGCCTCGTGGTGCAGTTCGGCGGCGCGCAGGGCGTGCAGCCGGAGATGTATGTCGGGGTGCGCGGCGGGGTGCACGGCGGGTCTCCTTCAGCTTCTGTCGGTGGAACCGGTGCGGGGGAAGGAATGCAGATGGATGCGGACCTGCGGGGCTTCCCCGTCGCCGGGACCGGCCGAGCGGTACCTCTCGACGACCTCGTGCAGCTTCTCGTTCATCTCGTGCAGCTGCTCGGCGGTCAGACGCAGGGTGAAGTCGCTGAGGTCCGCGGAGTTCGACCACTCCCTGGGCCAGTCACTCGCGGTCCCCAGCCAGGTGGCGAGCTCCTGGGTGTGGATGGTGGCCACCTCGTGCAGGAAGAGGTCGACCGCGCCGCGTACCGCCGGGTTGCTGTCGGTGTGCAGATCGGGGCTGAAGGTCGTGCCCTCGTCGGTGGCCCTCCACCACCGCTCGCGGCCCTTTCCCCGCGTCGGGTCGTCCTCGACGAAACCGTGCGCGGCGAGCTGGCGCAGGTGATAGCTGGTGGCGCCGCTGGACTCGCCCAGCTGCTCGGCGAGCTGGGAGGCGGTGCCGGGGCCGTCGTGGCGGAGGGTGCTCAGCAGCCGCATCCGCAAGGGGTGGGCCAGACCGCGGAGCGAGCGCGCGTCGAGGGTGCGCTGCTTGGGGTTCGTGGGCCACGGCCGCTGCTGCGGCCGGGATTCTGCCGGCTCAACGGGCTCCGCGGGTGCTTCGGTTTCTAGGTGCTCTTCGGGCTCTTCGGGCTCGGGCATGCCTCTACCGTAGACATGCAAAGGCTTCTTTGCAACATGTCCTTTGCAAGGAAGTCTTTGCATGACTACGTTCTTGATCCCGGCCCGGCCCTGCTCGTCCGGCGGGAGGCGTCAGCCGTTGCCGTCGGGCGTCAGGTGTCAGGTGTCAGGTGTCAGGTGTCAGGCGTCGGACATCAGCAGATCGACGATCCCCGTGACGCCCTCCGTCCCATGACCACCCTCCAGCCGCCGCTTCATCAGGTCGAAGTACGGGGTCAGCAGCTCGGGGCTCACCCCCTGCTCGTGTGCCGTCCCCACGAAGGTCGGGATCCCGGCGACCTGCATCGCCAGGTTGGAGGCGACGTCCGACGCGTAGTCGCCGCTCCCCAGCTGCTCGGCGACCTGCTCGATCACCGGGGCCATCGACGTCAGCCAGTCGCTCAGCAGTGGCGTGAACTCCTTCAGCGAGATGTCCGCCTCCCCGCGCACCAGCGCGAAGGCCTGCGTGACGCCCGCGAGCATGCCGTACATCCCGCTCAGCAGCGCCACGTCCTGGAGGGCTGCATGGCCGGCGTTCTCGCCGACGTAACGTGTGCCGGCCGGGACCGCCAGAGCAGCCCTGTGCGTCTCGAAGAGTCCGTGCGAGCCGCTGTAGAAGACATAGCCGCCCGCCTCGGGAACCCCGATCATCGGCGGTACGGCCATGATCCCGCCGCTGAGGAAGCGGGCCCCGCGCGCCACGGCCCACTCGCCCCGCGCCCGTGCCTGGGCCGGGGTCCCGGTGGTGACGTCCACCAGGTCCTTGCCGGTCAGGTCGGTACCCTCCAGCGCCGCCCCGACCGAGGCGTCGTCCAGCAGGCAGGTGACGACCAGCGCGTTCGCGGCCACCGCCTCGGCGGCGCTCGCGGCGGCCGTGGCGCCCTCGGCCACCAGGGCATCGGCCCGGCCCGGCGTCCGGTTCCAGACGGTCACGGAGTATCCGGCGGCGAGCCAGGCACGGGCGAAGGCCGTCCCCATGGCTCCGAGCCCGAGCAGCGAGAGGGAACGGGAAGAAGAAGAGGGAGAGGAAGAAGAGGAAGAGGGGGGGAAAGAGGAAGAGGAAAGAGCGTCAGAAACGTTGTCGGTCATGACGAATAAGCTGGTCGATGGCGCGGGGGCCAACAAGTACGCACTCCGAAGTGGGTGGTTCCCCCGAGGTATGTGACCAGGTCGGAGAGAGGGGGGCGAGGACGATGGCGACCGTGGGCAGGCCGGGCGCGCCCGACGCGTATCACTGCGGGATCGACGCGGCCATGGATGTGATCGGCGGAAAGTGGAAGGTGCTGATCCTCTGGGCGCTGGACGAGAGCCCGCGCCGCTTCGGCGAGCTTCGCCGGATGCTCCCCGGTGTCACGGAGAAGGTCCTCACCAGCCAGCTGCGTGAGCTGGAGACGCACGGCATCGTCTCCCGTGAGGTGTACGACGAGATCCCGCCGCGCGTCGAGTACGCGCTGACCCCGCGCGGTGTCGCCCTGGGGGCCGCCCTCCAGCCGCTCGGCCTGTGGGGACGGGAACACGTCCTGGGGAAGGCCCCGCGAAGCGCTACGCCTTCTTGACGAACCCTTCCCCGGAGGCGCCCCCGGCCGAACCCCCGGCGCCCCCGGCGGAACCCACTGCCGCGCCTCCGGCGCCTCCGCCGCCCTCGGCGGAATCCTCGGCCGCCTGCTCCACCAGCGGGATGATCCGCAGCGGTACGGGGTTCTCCATGACGATCGCCGTGGCGGCCCGCACGATGCCGGCGAAACCGACGACCAGGTCGATCACCCGTTGCAGATCGGCGTTGGAACGGGCCACGAGACGGCAGAGCATGTCTCCCTGACCCGTGATGGTGAGCAGTTCGAGCACCTCGGGGACGGTCGTCAGATGGGCCCGTACATCGGCGCCCTGCCCCTGCTTGATCTCCAGCGTGGCGAAGGCGGTGACGGGGTAGCCGAGGGCGGCCGGATCCACGGTCGGGCCGAAACCCTTGATCACCCCGTTCGACTGAAGCCGGTCGAGCCGTGCCTGCACCGTGCCGCGGGCCACCCCGAGCCGCCGCGATGCCTCCAGCACCCCGATCCTGGGCTCCCGCGCGAGCAGCACGATCAGCCGGCCGTCGAGTCCGTCGATGCTCATGGTCCGCTCCCCAAGCCGTTGCCGAATCAAACGTAGTCATACTGTGCAGATAGCCTCGCCATTCTGGGCATCCGGTCTACATATTGACCAGCGAATCACCGAACTGTTGCGCACCTTGTGGAACGGCGGGAAGGTGAGGCCATGGCTGACACCTCGATGCACATCGACACCGCTCCCCACACCGCGCGCGAGGCCGACCCCTTCCCGGTCAAGGGAATGGACGCGGTCGTCTTCGCCGTCGGCAACGCCAAGCAGGCCGCGCACTACTACTCCACGGCCTTCGGCATGAAGCTCGTCGCCTACTCCGGACCGGAGAACGGCAGCCGCGAGACCGCGAGTTACGTCCTCACCAACGGGGCGGCCCGCTTCGTCCTGACGTCCGTCATCAAGCCGTCCACCGAGTGGGGCCGCTTCCTCACGGACCATGTCGCCGAGCACGGCGACGGCGTGGTCGACCTCGCGATCGAGGTGCCGGACGCGCGGGCGGCCTACGCGTACGCCACCGAGCACGGCGCCCGCGGCCTCCAGGAGCCGTACGAGATCAAGGACGAGCACGGCACGGTCGTCCTCGCCGCGATCGCCACGTACGGCAGGACCCGCCACACCCTCGTCGAACGCTCCGGCTACGACGGGCCGTACCTGCCGGGCTTCACCACCGCGACCCCGATCGTCGAGCCCGCCGCCAAGCGCACCTTCCAGGCCATCGACCACTGCGTGGGCAATGTCGAGCTCGGGAAGATGAACGAGTGGGTCGGCTTCTACAACAAGGTCATGGGCTTCACGAACATGAAGGAGTTCGTGGGCGACGACATCGCCACCGAGTACTCCGCGCTCATGTCGAAGGTCGTCGCCGACGGCACGCTCAAGGTGAAGTTCCCGATCAACGAGCCCGCGATCGCCAAGAAGAAGTCGCAGATCGACGAGTATCTGGAGTTCTACGGCGGGGCCGGCGTCCAGCACATCGCGCTCGCCACGAACGACATCGTCGGGTCCGTACGGGCGATGCGGGCGGCGGGCGTGCAGTTCCTCGACACCCCCGACTCGTACTACGACACGCTCGGCGAGTGGGCGGGCGAGACGCGGGTGCCCGTGGAGACGCTGCGTGAGCTGAAGATCCTGGTGGACCGCGACGAGGACGGGTATCTGTTGCAGATCTTCACCAAGCCCGTCCAGGACCGGCCGACCGTCTTCTTCGAGATGATCGAGCGCCATGGCTCGATGGGCTTCGGCAAGGGCAACTTCAAGGCGCTCTTCGAGGCGATCGAGCGCGAGCAGGAGAAGCGCGGCAACCTCTGATCCGACGGAACGATCTGTCCGACGGCCGATCCGGCGGAGTGCCTGACGCCTGACGCCTGACGCCTGACGCCTGATGCGTGATGCGTGACGCCTGATGCGTGACGCGTGCCGGGGAGCGGTACATCCCCGGCACGCGCCCGGACTTCAGGCCGCGCGATCTCAGGCCGCGTCCTCGCGGACCCGCGGATCTCAGACCTGCGGCGGCGGCGCCGGCTCTCTGCGCTCCAGCGTGGGCTTCTCGGGCCCCGAGCCGTAGAAGTCCTTCGGCCCGCCCTCCTCCGGTTCGCCGAGCGCGTCCAGCGCCTCCCGGGCCTGCGGCGCCAGCAGCGGCGAGAACTGCGGATCGGTCCGCAGGGCCTCCTCGATATGGCGGCGGGCCGCGCCGTACATCCCCAACGACCGCTCGATCTCCCCGCGGTGGTACGAGAACAGCGCGCTCCGCCGTCCCGGCTCGGTGGCCTTCGTCGCGTACGCCAGCGCCTCGCGCCCCTGGCCCGCCCGGTACAGCGCCCAGCCCAGCGCGTCCGCGACCTCCATGTTCCGGTGCGACTGCGCCCACTCCGCACGCAGCCGCGCGACCGCCGCCTTCGGATCGCCGTGGTCGGCCTCGAAGCGGCCGAGGACCAGCTCCTCGTTCACCCCGTGCCCCTGCGCACGCTCGGCGCGTTCCCGCAGCGTCTCGTACTGCGTCTGCGCATCCCCGTCCAGCCCCAGCGAGTCGTACAACTCGCCCAGGTCCAGGGCGTATTCGGGCCGGGGCAGCTTGGCGAGCGCCGTCTGGTACTCGCGCGTCGCCTCGTCCGCCCTGCCCATCGAGGCGAGCGCCCTCGCGCGCCCGGCCAGCGACTGGGCCCGGCCGCGCGCCGCCGTCAGCGCCGCCTCGTAATGGCCCAGCGCCTCGGTCGGCTCGCCCCGCTCCAGGGCCAGCTCGCCCAGCGTGTCCAGCGCCTTCGCGCGCTCCGCGGGCGATCCGGCGCGCGCCGCCGCGTCGGTGGCCTTGGCCACCGCGTCCTCGCTCCGGCCGCGGTCGCGGTACACCTCGGCGGCGCGGATCAGTACCGGCGCCCCCGAGTGCAGGGCGCGCAGCTTCTCCAGCGCCCTGCCCGCCGCCTTGTAGTCGCCCAGGCCGGTGTACGCGTCGATCAGCACCGGATACGACGTCCATGCCTCGGGCCGCTGCGTCCGCACCGACTCGCCCCACCGCCTGGCGGCCACGTAGTCATGGCGGGCGTTGGCCAGCGAGGCGAGCCCCATCAGCGCCTCCGGGTTGCCCGCCCTGCTGCCCTTGCCGGGCTTGCCGTCCTCCGCGCCCCTCCCGTCCTTGCCGGTTCCGGATCCGGACCCGGCCCCTGACTCGGACGCGGATCCGGAACCGGCGCCCCGCGCCTGCCCCTCGCCCGGCCCGCCCGGCTGCACCGCCAGCGACCGCTGGAGCGCCCGGTCGGCCTTCGGGTAGTAGGCCGGATCCGCCGCCGCGACCCCGCGCTCCACATACGCCGAGCCGAGCACCGCCCACGCCTGTCCGTCCTCGGGGTGTGTCCGCAGCCAGTTCTCCCGCTCGCGGATGAGCGCGGTCAGATCCGACAGCGCGGCCGGTGCCCCCACGCCCACCGCGGCCCGCGCCCGCGCCTCGGGGCCCTGCTCGGGCGCCCGGTCCTCGTCGGGGACGAACAGCAGTACGCCCCCGACCAGCACCGCCCCCACGCCGACGGCCAGCGCCGCCCTTCTGACCTGTCTGACCTGCTCCGTTTTCATGGCGTTCATGGCGATTACTGTGCGTCAATATGAAGAGCACACCCCGACTTGCCGTGGTGGATCGCAGACGGGTTCACACCGATGGCCCCGGATGCGAGTCTGGGATCATGGACGATCTCCTCGCACAGCTGCGGGCGGGGCTCCCCGCCGAAGCCCTGATCACCGATCCCGACGTCACGGCCTCCTACGCCAACGACATGGCGAGCTTCTGCGAGGCGGGCACGCCCTCCGTGGTGGTGCTGCCGCGCACGGTCGAACACGTCCAGCACGTGATGCGCACGGCCACCGCGCTGCGCGTCCCCGTCGTGCCGCAGGGGGCCCGTACGGGGCTGTCGGGCGCCGCGAACGCCTCGGACGGGTGCATCGTCCTCTCCCTGACGAAAATGGACCGGATCCTGGAGATCAACCCCGTCGACCGGATCGCCGTCGTCGAGCCGGGGGTCATCAACGCGACGCTCTCCCGCGCCGTCGGTGAGCAGGGCCTCTACTACCCGCCGGACCCGTCCAGCTGGGAGATGTGCACCATCGGCGGCAACATCGGCACCGCCTCCGGCGGACTGTGCTGCGTCAAGTACGGAGTCACCGCGGAGTACGTCCTCGGCCTGGACGTCGTCCTCGCCGACGGCCGGCTCCTGACCACCGGCCGTCGCACCGCCAAGGGCGTCGCCGGCTACGACCTGACCCGGCTCTTCGTCGGCTCGGAGGGCAGTCTCGGCATCGTCGTCAAGGCCGTACTCGCTCTCAGGCCGCAGCCGCCCCAGCAGCTCGTGCTGGCCGCCGAGTTCGCCTCCGCTGCCGCCGCCTGCGACGCCGTCTGCCGGATCATGGAGCGCGGCCACACCCCGTCCCTCCTCGAACTCATGGACCGTACGACCATCCGCGCCGTCAACGCGATGGCCAACATGGGCCTCCCCGACACCACCGAGGCGCTGCTGCTCGCGGCCTTCGACACCCCCGACCCCGCGGCCGATCTGGCCGCCGTGGGCGAGCTGTGCACGGCGGCCGGTGCCACCGATGTGGTCCCCGCCGAGGACGCCGCCGAGTCGGAACTGCTGCTCCAGGCCCGCCGTCTGTCGCTCACCGCGCTGGAGACCGTCAAGTCGGCCACGATGATCGACGACGTCTGCGTGCCCCGCTCGCGCCTCGCCGAGATGCTGGACGGCACGTCGGCCATCGCCGAGAAGTACGGCCTGACCATCGGCGTCTGCGCCCACGCGGGCGACGGCAACACCCACCCCGTCGTCTGCTTCGACCAGGCCGACCCGGACGAGTCACGGCGGGCCCGGGAATCCTTCGACGAGATCATGGCGCTCGGTCTCGAACTCGGCGGCACGATCACCGGCGAACACGGCGTCGGCACCCTCAAGAAGGAGTGGCTGTCGCGCGAGCTGGGGCCGGTGGGCCTGGAGTTGCAGCGGGGCATCAAGCGGACGTTCGACCCGCTGGGCCTGCTCAACCCGGGGAAGCTCTTCTAGGACGTGTTGCGACAGTAGCGCCGTCCACCCGCAGGGCGTCGCCAGACGGGCGGGACGTGACGGACACGCCCTAGGCCTCGTCGTCCACGGACCCGTCCGAGGGCCATGGGTCCCGCAGCCACAGATCGTCGGCCGGTGTCGGGGTCAGCAGCGCGGCCAGCCCGTCGTCGAGGCCGAGCTGCTCGGACTCCGTACCCGGTGGCACGATCCGCAGCGTCCGCTCCAGCCACGCGGACACCGCCCCGCAGGGCGCCTCGAGCAGCGCGTCGCCGTCGGGCGAGGAGAGGGCGACACACAGGACGGTGCGCCCGCCGACCTTCGTCGGCCAGATCCGTACATCGCCCTGCCCGCAGGGCCTGAACACCCCTTCCACCAGCAGCTCGCGGGCGAAGGTCCAGTGCACGGGGGTGTCCGAGCCGATGTGGAAGGTGATGTGCACGGCGTACGGATCGTCCGTGCGGTAGGTCAGCCGGGCCGGGACGGGGACGCCGCGCTCGGGCGACAGCACCAGATTCAGTTCCAGTTCGCGTTCCACCACGGTGTGCATGAGCGGCACTTCCTTTCCTGGCGAGTGGCCCGATGCGGGGGCCGTACCAGTCGAGAGGTGCTACCACGCCGACTATGACGCGACTTTCGGCGATAAGTTTCCGGGACTTCCGACACACACGTCCCGGGCAGGGCCCGGACGGTGGCTGGACGTGGCCGGACGGTGGCCGGACGCGGGGGTCGCCACGCGGGCGGGCACGTGCGTACGGTGTTCCGTACGCCCTGGCGAACGAATCGCACCCCGTAGCCTCACGCTTCGCATCGGCGTCCGCGGTCCGCCGCGCGAACGCGGCCGTTTCTGCCGGTCTCCTTCCTCAGGGCCTCGTGTTCTTCGTTACTGTCCTCCTTGGACAATGGTGTGAGTGAACGGAGTTGGGGTCAGTGGCTACTCCTCCTGGTGACGGCGGGAACGTACCCCGGGAAGGGTTCTACCCGGATCCGTCCATCCCTGGATATGTCCGGTACTGGAACGGCGCGGCCTGGGTGCCCGGCACGAGCCGGCCCGCGCCGCAGGACGGGGAGGCGGCGCCCGGTACCACCCCGGCGGGTCCGGCCAGCTCCACCCCGCCCGCCGCCGTCGAGGAGACCGGACCGGTCTTCTTCGACGAAGACCCTCCCGAGGGGCCCCGCCAGGAACCGGCGTCCGCGTGGCAGGCCGACGCCTCGCGGCAGACCGGCTTCGGCGGTGAGCGCGACGCCCGGGTGTCCTGGGGAGCGGCCCGGCCGGATCCGCGCGTTCCGGGCCAGGCGCCCGAGCCCGCCCGTGAACTGCCCGCGCCCACACCGGGCGATCCAACCGGCGGCGCCCTGCCCGGTGTACGCGCGCTGGGTCCCGGTGCGGGCTCCGGATCCGATTCCGGGTCGGGGTCCGGCGATGGTCCGCCGCTCACCGACGGTACGGTCGCGATCCGCGGCCTGCGACGCGGCGTCAGGCCCGGCTCCGGCCCAGGCATCGGCTCCGCGTCCGGCTCCCCGTCCGGCTCAGCGTCCGGCTCCGGAGAAGGCGCGGGCGCGGGAGAGACGCCCGCGCCGCGCGAGAGCGGGCAGCAGTCGGTCGACAGCACGATGGCCATCCGCGCCCTGCGCGCCGCCCGCCGTGCGAAGGACGAGGACGCCTCGGCCGGCGGTACGGCGCGGCCCGACGGCACCATGACACTCGGGGCGCTGACCCAGGGCGCCGCCGGTACGGGCCGGGCGGCGGAGCCGTCGCCGCTTCCCGTGCCGCAGCAGTCCCCGCCCACGGCAGGCCAGAACGCGCCCGTCAGCCCCGGCACCGGCGGCGGCGCGGCGTCCTGGGCCCAGCAGGCGCACCCGCTCGCGCAGCAGGGCCACCTCGGTCAGCCGGGTCAGCATGGCCGTTCCGACCAGCCGGACCAGCCCGTCGTGCCCTGGAAGCCCCCGGTCAACGACCCGTTCCTGCAAGCCGCGCAGGCCCAGGCGAACGCCAGGCCCGCGGCTCTCGGCAAGCGCTTCGCGGCCCGGCTGATCGACACCGTGGTGCTGGGCGCGATCGTCGGCGCCCTCGCCTTCCCACTGGTGTCCAAGGCCCTCGCCCATATCGACGACAAGATCGCGGCGGCCGAACAGACCGGCGAGACCGTCACCGTCTGGCTGCTCGACGGCACGACCGGGGCCTGTCTGGGCGGCGCGCTCGTCGCGCTGCTGATCGTCGGGGTGCTCTACGAGGCGCTGCCGACCGCCAAGTGGGGCCGCACACTGGGCAAGAAGCTGTGCGGTCTCGACGTACGGGACATCGAGACCCACGAGGCCCCGGCGTTCGGCGCCGCGCTGCGCCGCTGGCTGGTCTACGGCGTACTGGGGGTGCTCGTGGTGGGCGTCCTCAATGTGCTCTGGTGTCTGATCGACCGGCCCTGGCGGCAGTGCTGGCACGACAAGGCGGCCCATACGTTCGTGTCGGGCTGAGGGCCGGGCGGCTGCCGGTGATCCGACAGCCGGTGATCCGGCAGCGCTGATCTGACAGCGGTGATCCGACGTCAGTGATCCGGCAGCAGTGATCCGACAGCGCTGATCCGACGTCCGGGCCGTCGGTCCGACGTCCGGGCCGTCCTCGGCCGGGCGTTCCTCCGAACGGCGGGCAAGCCGTTGCGGCCCCCTGCCCGGCGCGGTGCACTGCCCACATGAGCCATGATCAGCCGCCGCCCGGCGAGCCCCCCGAGGAAGACCCGTTCCTCAAGAAGCCGCAGGGGCCCTCATCCGAAGGGCCCTCGCACGAGGGGCCTCCACCCGGGGAGCCTCCGCCGTCGCAGGGCCCGCCGCCGGGATCTCCGTACGGCTCCCCGTACGGTGCCCCCTACGGCGGTGCCGGCGGGCAGCCGCCCCCCGGCTCCCCGTACGGTTCCGGTGACTACGGCCAGGGTCCGTACGGCGGTACGGATCCGCTCGCCGGGATGCCGCCGCTCGCGCCGTTCGGTACGCGCTTCCTGGCCCGGGTCATCGACGCCCTGATCATCTTCATCCCGCTGGGGATCGTGTCGCTGTTCGTCGGGGGCTGGAACACCGCGAACAGCACCGGCGCGTGGGACGAGGTCACCGATCAGGTGAATACCGGCACGCAGTGGATCTGGTCCGTCATCTCGATCGTGCTGTTCGTCGCCTACGACACCCTGCTGAACCACAAGTACGGGCAGACCCTCGGCAAACGCTGGCTCAAGCTGCGCGTCGCCATGCTCAACGACGGCGCGGTCCCCGACACCGGCTCCGCGCTGCTGCGCGCGGTGGTCCTCTGGGTGCCGGCGCTGCTGTGCTGCCTCTGTATCTGGTGGGCCATCATCATCGTGTCGATCCTGGCCAGCAGGCCCTATCGGCAGGGCCTGCACGACAAGGCCGCCAGAACGGTCGTGGTGTCAGCGGCGCAGTGAGGGCTGGCCCACCCGGGCCTCGGCCCGCTGTCCCGCCGGCTCTCCTGTCCGCTGTCCCGGCAGCTGTGCGCTCGTCGCCGTGGGCGTGGCGGGCCGCGGCGCGGGGGCCGTACGCGCCGTCGCGGGACGGCTGTTGGCCGGGAGGGTCAGGGCGACCAGCAGCCCCAGGCTCAGAGCGGCGATTCCGATCACCGCGATGCCGAGACCGGCGGTGGTGCCGGAGAGCAGAAGCATGACGAGGGTGGAACAGACGACGGTGGCGGTGCCGTAGGCGAGCTGTGCGGCAGTCGGACGCGGCATGGCGGAATCCGTCCTAGGGGCGTCATATTCGGGGGTGTTGGGGGGTGCTTCGTCTATCTCGCACGTACGTCGCAGGGCGGGTCGCACTCCCAAGCGACTCTACGACGGTGGATGCCCGAGCGGAGCGAGTAGTAAGCGTGACCTCACCCACGGTGCCGGTGCACGGGGGGCGCATCGAGTCACGCCCCTGGCCGACTGGCCGTATCGGTGCGCCGGTTGTCCGAAAACGTCCGGCTCTGGAGTCATGTCCGCATAACGGAACCGGAAGGCCGCATAGTGCAGTTGACCGGTCCAAGTCAAGGTCTGTCTTTTCTTCCTTAACTCCGGTCCAATGTCGTCACTTATGACGCGCATACGCGCGCGGATCCATCACTCCCGGTCCGCGGATCGCGTGCGCCGGGGAGGACAAGCATCAAGTGATCAGCAATCGACGGGCGAGAAGACTGTCCGCGGTGATCGTGGCTCTGGCCGCGACCGCTGCCACGGCCTCAGCCTTCACCACGGCTCAGGCCCAGGGCAACCCCGCGTCCGGCTCCGCGGACATCGAGCGCCGTGACCCGGCGCCCCAGAAGGGCCATGTCGAACACGACTTGGACGGCCCGTTCAGCAAGCAGCAGGCACAGCAGCGCGAGGCGGCTCTCCAGCAGGTCATCGCCGGTGACGCCAGCGTGCAGAAGCGCGGCGGCTCCCAGGTGGTCAAGCTCGGCGACAAGAAGTACGTCGAGCTGGGCCGGGAGAAGACCGACAAGATCTTCACCATCCTCGTGGAGTTCGGCGACAAGGTCGACGACACCACGATGTACGATCCGGACGGCCCCGACGGGCCGCAGCCGCCCGTCAAGAAGTTCGGCGGCGAGCCCGGCCCCCAGCACAACGAGATAGCCGAGCCCGACCGCAAGGTCGACAACTCCACCGCCTGGCAGGCCGATTACAACCAGGCCCACTTCCAGGACCTCTACTTCGGTGAGGGCAAGGACGCGAGCGGCAAGCAGAAGGAGTCGCTCAAGACCTACTACGAGAAGACCTCTTCCGGCCGTTACTCGGTCGACGGCGAGGTCTCCGACTGGGTCAAGGTCGACTACAACGAGGCCCGTTACGGCTCGAACTACTGCGGCAGCAGCAACTGCGCCAACGTCTGGGACGCGGTGCGCGACGGTGTCACCGCCTGGACCGCGGACCAGAAGGCGCAGGGCAAGTCGGACGCCGAGATCAAGGCGGACCTCGCTCAGTACGACCAGTGGGACCGCTACGACTTCGACAACGACGGCAACTTCAACGAGCCCGACGGCTACATCGATCACTTCCAGATCGTGCACGCGGGCGAGGACGAGTCGGCCGGCGGCGGCGCCGAGGGCGAGAACGCCCTGTGGGCGCACCGCTGGTACGCGTACGGCACGAACGCGGGCAGCACGGGCCCGGCCGACAACAAGGCCGGCGGCACGCAGATCGGTGACACCGGCATCTGGGTCGGCGACTACACGATGCAGCCGGAGAACGGCGGCCTCGGCGTCTTCGCCCACGAGTACGGCCACGACCTGGGCCTGCCCGACCTGTACGACACCGCGGGCGGCGAGAACTCCACCGCCTTCTGGTCCCTGATGTCGTCGGGTTCCTGGCTGGGCACCGGCAAGAACGAGATCGGCGACCTGCCGGGCGACATGACCGCCTGGGACAAGCTCCAGCTCGGCTGGCTCAACTACGCCAAGGCCAAGGCCGCGACGAACTCGGTCCACAAGCTGGGCGTCTCGGAGTACAACACCAAGAACCCGCAGGCGCTCATCGTCGACCTGCCCAAGAAGTCCACGACCACCACCGTGGTGAAGCCCACCGAGGGCTCCAAGCAGTGGTGGAGCGACATGGGTGACGACCTCAAGAACACCCTCACCCGCTCGGTCGACCTGACCGGCAAGTCCGCGGCGTCGCTGGAACTCCAGGGCTGGTGGGACATCGAGGCCGACTACGACTACCTCTACACCGAGGTGTCGACGGACGGCGGCGCCAGCTTCACGCCGGTCGACGGCACGGCCGACGGCAAGTCGATCCCCCGTGACGCCGCCGACAAGCCGACGCTGACCGGTGTCTCGGGCGCGTACAAGAAGCTCGTCTACTCGCTGGACGCCTACGCGGGCAAGAAGATCGACCTCCGCTTCCGCTACCAGACGGACGGCGGCGCGGGCGGCAAGGGCTTCGCCGCGGACGAGATCAACCTGGTCGCCGACGGCGCGCCGGTGTTCACGGACAACGCCGAGGGCGACGACGCGGGCTGGACCGCGAAGGGCTTCTCGCGCATCGGTGAGTCGTTCACCCAGGACTACGACCAGTACTACATCGCCGAGAACCGTCAGTACGTCTCGTACGACAAGACCCTCAAGGTCGGCCCGTACAACTTCGGCTTCACCGCGCCGAACGACGGCAAGGTCGAGCACTTCGCGTACCAGCCCGGTCTGCTGATCTGGCAGTGGGACACCTCGCAGAAGAACAACAACACCAGCGAGCACCCCGGCCAGGGTCTGATCCTGCCGGTCGACGCGCACGCCAAGCCGCTGAAGTGGGCGGACGGCACGCTGATGCGCAACAGGATCCAGGCGTACGACTCGACGTTCAGCTGGTGGCCGACCTCCGGTCTGTCGCTGCACAAGGCGGACAAGCTGACGCGGATCGCTCCGCAGCTCGGTGCCCCGGTCTTCGACGACCGCAAGGGCACCTACTGGAACGAGGAGAACAAGGGCGGAAGCGTCCGGGTAACTGACACGAACACCAGGATCAGCATCATCAGCCAGCCCCTGGACGGGCAGACGATGACGGTCAAGGTGGGACCTTCCGGTAAGTAACCCCAAGTAACAGCAGGTCAAGTGCGTGATCGGCCGTCGCCCTCTAGCGGGCGGCGGCCGTTCGTGTTTAGGTGCGTCCTACGATCTCTTATTGACACGATGTCTCACGGGGGAGATGAAGGACATGGCAGGCGGAGGCTTCAGCAAGCTCCCGAACGGCACGGTGGTGGTGGCACTGACCCTGCCCAGCCCGGCGGCCGAGGGCGGTACGGTGCGCGTTCTGGTGCACGCCGCGAACCGGGCCCGCGCCCTGACCAGGCTGCGGAACCTGGGGCTGCGGGCGGTCTATCTGCGGGGCAACGCGGAGCCCCCGACGCCGGACGAGATCACCGCGGTGCTCCACCACCCGGACGGCCTGCTGTGGCGGACCACCCCGGAGTGCCTGGAGCAGCTGTGGCAGCCGATACGAGCGCTGCTGAGGCCCGCGGCGAGGGCGGGGTACTGAGGGGGCTGGGGGCTTCCGGAAGGTCCGAGGAGAGCCGGACGGGCGAGCGGTCTCAGGCGGGCTGGACGACCGGCTTGCCCGTCAGCTCCGCACCCGCCTCGCGCAGCTCCTCCATGGCCCGCTCCGTGGTCTCCCGGGCCACGCCGGCCGTCAGGTCGAGCAGTACGCGCGTGACGAACCCCTCACGGACCGCGTCCAGCGCCGTGGCGCGTACGCAGTGGTCCATGGCGATACCGACCACGTCGACCTCGGCGACCGCACGCGCCCGCAGCCAGTCCGACAGCCCGACGCCGTTCTCGTCGCTGCCCTCGAAGCCGCTGTAGGCCGCCGAGTACGCGCCCTTGTCGAAGACCGCGTCGATCGCGCCGGAGGCGACGGCCGGGGCGAAATTCGGGTGGAAACCGACGCCCTCCGTGCCCGCCACGCAGTGCACCGGCCAGCTGTGGACGAAGTCGGGGACGGCCGGCGGCGCCGCGAAGTGATCACCGGGGTCGATGTGGTGATCGCGGGTGGCGACCACATACCGGTATCCGGGGGTCGCGCGGCCGATCAGATCGGTGACGGCGGCGGCCACCTCGGCGCCACCCGCCACCGGGACGCTGCCGCCCTCACAGAAATCGTTCTGCACGTCTACGACGATCAATGCGCGGTGCATGGCGGTCATCCTTCGATGGGGAGCGGGTGATGCCGGGGGAGGGGTGGTACCGGGGCGCGTGACGGGGACTGTTCGGGGACGTTTTCGAGCCTAGAGACTCCGCCCCCGTCGCGGGAGACCCAGACCGTGTCCGGTACGGACCCGTGTCGCGTGAGACCCAGGCCGTTGTCCGGTACGGTCCCGTACCCCCACCGCTATCACGGCCCCCTCCGCCTCGCACGTACGCGTTCCTCCGGCTGCCCGGTCTCACACGTACTCGGTCGGGATCACGGGCTCGCCCCGCGACAGCTGTATCGCCGACATCGGCAGCCCCGCGCGCGCCGCGATATGCCGGTCGCGCACGGCGTCCAGCGGCTCGCGCGCGACGATCTCGCCGCCCTTGACCAGCTCGACCAGCAGCTGCCGGTCCAGCAGCTCCGGCGGCACCGGGCCGGTGCCGACGACCTCGGCCTCGGCGTACCCCTCGGCGTCCCGCCGCCGCGCGGCCCACTTGCGGCCGCCGATGGAGGTCTTGCCGCCCAGCGACTTCTTCGCCACGGGGTGCAGCGGGGCCTTCGGGTCGTTGGAGGTCGCGCGGGCGACGATCTTGTAGACCATGGAGCAGGTCGGATGCCCGCTGCCGGTGACCAGCTGCGTGCCGACGCCGTACGCGTCCACCGGCGCCGCCGCCAGCGAGGCGATCGCGTACTCGTCCAGGTCCGAGGTCACCACGATCTTGGTGTTCACCGCGCCCAGCTCGTCCAGCTGCTGCCGTACCCGGTGCGCGACCAGCAGCAGATCGCCGGAGTCGATCCGGACGGCGCCCAGCTCGGGGCCCGCGATCTCCACGGCGGTCCGTACGGCCTCGGCCACGTCGAACGTGTCGACGAGCAGCGTCGTCCCCCGGCCGAGCGAGTCGACCTGTGCCCGGAAGGCGTCCCGTTCGCTGTCGTGCAGCAGGGTGAACGCGTGCGCGCTGGTGCCCACCGTCGGGATGCCGTAGCGGAACCCGGCCGCCAGGTCCGAGGTGGTGTCGAAGCCGCCGACGTACGCGGCGCGCGCGGCGGCGACCGCGGCCAGCTCGTGCGTACGGCGCGCGCCCATCTCGATCAGCCCGCGCCCGCTCGCCGCCGCCGCCATCCGGGAGGCCGCCGCGGCGATCGCCGAGTCATGGTTGAGGATCGACAGGATCACGGTCTCCAGCAGCACGCACTCGGCGAAGGAGCCCTCGACCCGCAGGATCGGCGAGCCCGGGAAGTACACCTCGCCCTCCGGGTAACCCCAGATGTCCCCGCTGAAGCGGTACGAGGCCAGCCATTCGATCGTCGCCGCGTCCACGATGTCCTGCTCCCGGAGGAAGCCCAGGACATCCGCGTCGAACCGGAAGTTCTCCACGGCGTCCAGGACGCGTCCGGTGCCGGCCACGACCCCGTACCGGCGTCCCTCGGGCAGTCGCCGGGTGAAGACCTCGAAGACCGAGCGCCGGTCGGCCGTGCCCGCCCGGAGCGCCGCCCGGAGCATCGTCAGCTCGTACTGATCGGTGAAGAGCGCGGTCGACGGCACGCCCACCCGTCGCCCGCCGCCACCCTTGTCCGGATGCGCTTCGCGCGCTTCCTCTTCCGGCAAACCCAGGTCCGCAGTGTTCATACGACGATGCTACCCAATACTCGTCACCTTGACGATTTCTCGTGGCCGTTTGTGCGACACGCCGCGACGGGTGGCAGCATGGGTCAGGTGAGGCTGTGAATTCCGGCACGCCCCCGCAGAGAAGAAGGTCGTCCCGAACCGTGAGTGTTGCCCCGACTGAGATCGAACGCCCCGAATCGGCCGAGGAGACTTTCGCCGTCCCCGAACCCGATGTGCCCTGGGTGACGATCGTGCACAACGACCCGGTCAACCTGATGAGTTATGTGGCGTACGTCTTCCAGACCTATTTCGGCTATCCGAAGGACAAGGCACACAAGCTGATGCTCGACGTCCACCACAAGGGCCGCGCCATCGTCTCCAGCGGCAGCCGCGAGGAGATGGAGCGCGACGTCCAGGCGATGCACGGATTCGGGCTGTGGGCCACCCTCTCGCAGGACCGCGCCTGATGGCCGGGCAGTTCGAGGCGATCCCGGGCGGCGGCGCGGCCGTCGCGCTCGACGAGGTCGAGGTCTCGATCCTGCGCTCGCTCGCCGTACAGCTGCTGGAGCTGATAGGGCCGGGTGACGAGCCGGCCCAGGGCGAGGACCCGCTCGCCTCGCTCTTCAGCGAGGGACCGAGCGAGCCGCCCGCCGACCCGGCGCTGGCCCGGCTCTTCCCGGACGCGTACGGCGATGACGACGACGAACTACGCGAATTCTCCTCAGAGTTCAGACGGTTCACGGAGAACGACCTGCGCGGCCGCAAGCGCGAGGACGGCCTCGCGCTCGTCCGTACGCTGGACGCGCTCGCCGTGGAGGGCGGGGGCGCCGCCGTCCTCAAGCTGACCCCCGACGACTGCCGGCACTGGCTCGGCGCGCTCAACGACCTGCGGCTGACGATCGGCACCCGCCTGGAGGTCACCGACGAGGACGAGGGCGGCGAGCTGTACCGGCTGCCCGACTCCGACCCGCGCAAGCCGATGGTGATGGCCTACCTCTGGCTCGGCGCGCTCCAGGAATCGCTTGTCGAGACACTCATGCCGTGACTCCCGCGGGTCATATGCCGGTTACCGGCAGTCCCCTTTCCGTACGCTCAGGTGACGCTCAATTCGGCATAACGATCCCGTCACCGCTCCGGCGACCTTTGCGGTTCGCGGTGCGATTCGTCCGCTTCTCCCTGTGGCCTGTGCCACAGCGCGCTCCGTCGGCCGCCCGGTTCGCCGTGATAGATCTGCACGACCCCCCGGGGACGCCACCCCTGTCCCCGGGGGTGCTTCGGCCGGCCGACCGCCGGCGGCACTCCATCCATATCCGGGGGGATCAGGAACTGGTCCGCGGCCGAGCACGGCGCGGATCTGTATGGAGAAAGGGCGCACGACCATGACCTCAGCGCAGGTCGACAAGGAGTACGGCGGCGACCGGACCGCCGGAGGACCGGCCGCCGACGGCACCTCGGAAGAGGGCTACGAGCGCGGACTCGGCAGCCGTCAGGTCCAGATGATCGCCATCGGCGGCGCCATCGGCGTCGGGCTCTTCATGGGCGCCGGAGCGAACATCGCCAAGGCCGGACCCAGCATCATCCTCATGTACGCCCTCGCCGGCGTCGTGATCTTCTTCATCATGCGGGCGCTCGGCGAGCTGCTCCTCTACCGGCCCGTCTCGGGCTCCTTCGCGGAGTACGCCAGAGAGTTCCTCGGCCCGTTCTTCGGCTTCGCCACCGGCTGGACGTACTGGCTGATGTGGGTCGTCACCGGGATGGCGGAACTGACCGCCGCGGCCATCTACATCCACTTCTGGTTCCCCCAGATCCCCCAGTGGGTCAGCGCCCTGGTCTTCCTGGTGGTGCTCTTCGGCGTCAACCTGATCTCGGTGAAGATCTTCGGCGAGGTCGAGTTCTGGTTCTCGATGATCAAGGTCACCGCGATCATCGGAATGATCGTCATCGGTCTCGGCGTGCTCACCCTCGGCTTCTCCGACGCCGGTGACACCGCCAGCGCCTCCAACCTCTGGGCCCACGACGGGATCTTCCCCAACGGCATCGGCTCCAGCCTGATGACCCTCCAGGGCGTCATGTTCGCCTACCTCGCCGTCGAACTGGTCGGCGTCACCGCGGGCGAGTCCGAGAACCCGGAGAAGACCCTTCCCAAGGCGATCAACACGCTGCCCTGGCGCATCATCGTCTTCTACGTGGGCGCGCTGTCGGTCATCCTCGCGGTCGTCAAGTGGACCGAGTTCTCGGCGGGCGCCAGCCCCTTCGTCCACGCCTTCGAGACGATGGGCATCCCCCTCGCGGCCGGCATCGTCAACTTCGTCGTGCTGACCGCCGCGCTCTCCTCCTGCAACTCGGGGATGTACTCCACCGGCCGGATGCTCCGCGACCTCGCCGCCAACAGCGAGGCGCCCAAGCTCTTCGGCAAGCTCAACTCCCGCAAGACCCCGGCCTTCGGCATCACCGTCTCCGTCGCCCTCATGGGCATCGGCGTGGTCCTCAACTACATCGTCCCGGAGAAGGCCTTCGGCTATGTGACATCCGTGGCCACCGCCGCCGGTATCTGGACCTGGATGATGATCCTCATCAGCCATATCCGCTACCGCCGCGGGGTACGGGCGGGCCTGCTGCCCGCCTCCTCGTTCCCCGCCCCCGGCGGTTCGCTGTTCAGCTGGGTCGCGGCGGGCTTCCTCGCCCTCGTCACCTGTCTGATCGCGTACGACAAGGACGCACGGGTCTCCCTCTACGTGGGGGCGGTCTGGGCGGTCTGTCTCCTCATCGGCTGGCAGTACCTCAAGCGCCGCGCCCCGCGGACCACGGCCGGCGACTCCACCCCGGAGTACGCCTCCGCGGAGTGAATCCGCCGAGACCCCGACGGCCCCTGGAAAAACCGGGAAACTCCCTCCCGGATCCAGGGGCCGTACTCGTCCCTTTATATTTTCTCCATGCTCACCATCACCCAGGCCCTGCACGACAAGATCGTCGAGCACGCGCGCGCCGACCATCCCGACGAGGCGTGCGGCGTGGTCGCGGGTCCCGCCGGGACCGGCCGGGCCGAGCGGTTCATCCCCATGCTCAACGCCGCTCGCTCGCCCACCTTCTACGAGTTCGACTCGGCGGATCTGCTCAAGCTCTACCGGGAGATGGACGACCGCGACGAAGAGCCGGTGATCATCTACCACTCGCACACCGCGACCGAGGCGTATCCGTCCCGTACGGACATCACATACGCCAACGAGCCGGGCGCCCACTACGTCCTCGTCTCCACCGCCGACCACGACGACTCGGGCCCCTTCCAGTTCCGCTCGTACCGCATCGTCGAGGGCGAGGTCACGGAAGAGGACGTCGAGATCGTCTGAGGCCCGGGACCGACCGAGGCCGGGATCGGCCGAGGCGCCCGTCGCGGCGCTCACCAGGTCTGACACACTGAGCGCCGAACCGAGGCGGCGGGGATCAGGAAGCCGGTGTGAATCCGGCGCGGTCCCGCCACTGTGACCAAGCCCAGCTTGGCAGCCAGGAACTGACCTGCCGCCCTTCTCCCACCAGCCAGGGGACGCGGAAATCCCCCGGAGGAGGCCCTGCCGTGTCTGTGCTGTCCCGGCGCCGCCGTGCGCTCACGTCCGCCGCCATATCCGCCGTACTGCTCCCGCTCGCCGCCTGCGGCGGCGCCACCTCCACGGACGCGAAGGACGGCGCCCCGGCCGCGGCGACCGCGCCCGGCTTCCCGTACACCGTCACCAACTGCGGCGTGAAAACCACCTATCAGGCGCCGCCGAAGCGCGTCGTCACCATGAACCAGCACGTCACCGAAGTGATGCTGGCGCTCGGCCTGGAGAAGTCCCTCGTCGGCACCGCCTGGCTGGACGACCGGATCCTCCCCGCCTACGAGAAGGCGTACAAGAGCGTCCCGGTCCTCGCCGAGGAGTACCCCTCCAAGGAGCGGCTCCTCGCCGCCAACCCCGACTTCGTCTACGGCGGCTACGCCAGCGCCTTCGCCGCCAAGGACGGCCGCGGCCGCGACGACCTCCAGTCCGCGGGCATCCACACCCGGCTCAACGTCGAGAACTGCCCCAAGGGCAGGGCGACCCTCGACGACGTTTACCGGGAGGTCCGCGAAACGGGCCGCACCTTCGGCGTCCCCGACCGCGCCGAGAAGTGGATCGCCACCGCGCGCACCACCGTCACGGACACCGCCGCCCTGCTCAAGGGCGTCGAGCCGCTCTCCGTCTTCGTCTACGACAGCGGCGACAAGACCGCCTTCACCGCCGGCGGCACGGGCATCGGCAACGAACTGATCACCCGCGCCGGCGGCCGCAACGTCTTCGCCGACCTCGGCAAGTCCTTCGGCGACGCCACCTGGGAACAGGTCGTCGCCCGCAAGCCCGACGTCATCGTCATCTACGACTACGGCTCCACCACCGTCGCCCAGAAGAAGAAGCGGCTGCTGGAGGACCCCGTCCTCAAGGACGTACCGGCCGTCAGGAACAAGCGGTTCGCCGTCATGCCGCTCTCGGACGTGGTCCTCGGCGTACGCGCGCCCGACGCCATCGAACGGCTCGCCGCGCAGCTCCACCCCGAGTCCGTCAAGTAACCCGGCCATGACCAGGACCACCCCGCCCGGCCACGGGCGGCTGCGCTACACCCTGGTGCTCGGCTGCCTCGCCGCCGCGCTCGCCACCGCCGTCGTCGCGGGACTCGCCCTCGGCTCCGTACGCATCCCGCCCGGCCAGGTCATCACCATCCTCACCGGCGGCGCCGACCCCAGCCCCTTCCGGACCATCGTGCTCGACGTACGGCTGCCCCGCGTGCTGCTCGGCGTGATCGTCGGCGCCGGGCTCGCCGTCGTCGGCTCCGTCCTCCAGGCGCTCGTACGCAACCGGCTCGCCGACCCCTTCCTCCTCGGCATCTCCTCCGGAGCGTCCGTCGGCGCCGTGCTCGTCATGGTCCTCGGCATCGGCGGCGGGATCACCACCACCGTCGCCATGCCCGCCGCGGCCTTCGCCGGCTCGCTCCTCGCACTGGCGCTGGTGTACGGGCTGGCGCGCCGGCGCTCCACGATGACCGGCGGCCGGCTCGTCCTCGCCGGGGTCGCCGTCTCGTACATCCTCTCCGCGCTCACCACCCTCATCCTGATCGTCTCGGCACGCCCCGAGCACTTCCAGGAAGCCGTCTACTGGACCTTCGGCGGCCTCGGCAGCGCCCGGTGGTCCACCCTGCTCCTGCCCGGCGTCGTCCTCACCCTCGGCACCGCGCTGCTCATGGCGCTGGCCCGGCCGCTCGATCTGCTGCTGGCGGGCGAGGAGGGCGCGACCGCGCTCGGCCTGGACACCTCGCGCTTCCGCGCCGCGGTCTTCGTCCTCGCCTCCCTGGTCACCGGCGTGATGGTGGCCGCGAGCGGCGCCGTCGGCTTCATCGGGCTGCTCGTCCCGCACGCCGCCAGAATGGCCGTCGGCGCGGGCCACCGCGCCCTGCTGCCCGTCGCGGCACTGGGCGGAGCCGTCCTCCTCGTCGTCGCCGACCTCGCGGCCCGTACCGTCGCCGCGCCCCAGGACGTGCCCGTCGGCGTACTCACCGCGCTCACCGGCGGCCCCGCCCTCCTGTGGCTGATGCGCCGCCGCCCCGAAGGAGCCCCCGTATGACGGCGACACTCCGCCTCGAAGGACTCTCCTGCACCACCGACGGCCGCCTGCTCGTCGACAGCGCCGACCTGACCGCCGCCCCCGGCGAGACCGTCGGACTCGTCGGCCCCAACGGCAGCGGCAAGACCACCCTCCTGCGCTGCGTCTACGGAACACTCCGCCCCAGCCACGGACGGGCCCTGCTCGACGGCGACGACCTGCTCACCATGACCCCCAAGGCCAGGGCCCGCCGCGTCGCCACCGTCCCGCAGGACGGACAGCTGGACTTCGAGCTGACCGTCCGCGAGGTCGTCGCGATGGGCCGCTCCCCGCACAAACGCTTCTGGGAGGCCGACACCGCCGCCGACGCCGCCCTCACGGAAGCCGCGCTCGGCCGCGTCGGGATCGCCGGCCTCGCGGACCGCGCGTTCCCCTCCCTCTCCGGCGGCGAACGCCAGCGCGCGCTGGTCGCCCGCGCCCTGGTCCAGCGGCCCGCCCTGCTCGTACTCGACGAACCGACCAACCACCTCGACATCCGCTACCAGCTCGACATCCTCACCCTGATCAGGGAGTCCGGGACCACCAACCTGCTCGCCCTGCACGATCTGAACCTCGCCGCGTACTACTGCGACCGCGTCTACGTCCTCCAGGAAGGCCGGATCGTCGCCTCCGGCACCCCGCACGAGGTCTTCACCGCCGAACTCCTCGCCACCGTCTACGGGGTGACCGCCGAGGTCAGCACGCACCCCGCCACCGGCGCGCCGACCGTCGTCTATCTGCCCCCGTCCGCCTGACGGATAGGGACCGTCCGGGATACGAGATCACATGCCGGACCGCCGACCGGGAATCGTTACGATGACCGCATGGTTTCCCACGACGTGAGCGACAAGACGCCGAGCACCCCGCTGCTCGTGGCGCGGCTGCACGTCGATCTGTGCCGCCTCGCCAGTGCCATCTGTCCCGGCGCCGCGGGCTGAGCGACGCCCCCGAGCGACGCCTGCCGCGATCCGGCCGTCCGGACCACGTATCCCCTCGCGCGGGGGCCCGAGCCGCGCCCCCGTCACGCCCTCTCCCGATACAGGAGCCCATGCCATGGCCATCGAGGTCCGCATCCCGACCATCCTCCGCACCTACACCGACGGAGCCAAGGCCGTCGAGGGCAGTGGCGACACGCTCTCCGCGCTCTTCGACGACCTCGAAACCCGGCACGCCGGCATCCGGGAGCGGCTCATCGACCCGGCCAAGGACAACCAGCTCCGCCGCTTCGTGAACGTCTACCTCAACGACGAGGACGTCCGCTTCCTCGACGGCGTCTCCACCAAGCTCGCCGACGGCGACAGCGTCACCATCCTCCCGGCCGTGGCCGGCGGCGCGCTCGACACGTACACGGTCTGATGCGGTACGACTCCCCGCTGGCGGCGGTCGGCAACACGCCCCTGGTCCGGCTCCCACGGCTCTCACCGTCGGACGACGTCCGGATCTGGGCCAAGCTGGAGGACCGCAACCCGACCGGCTCGATCAAGGACCGGCCCGCCCTGCACATGGTCGAACAGGCCGAGAAGGACGGCCGGCTCACCCCGGGCTGCACGATCCTGGAGCCCACCAGCGGCAACACCGGCATCTCGCTCGCCATGGCGGCCCGGCTCAAGGGCTACCGCATCGTCTGCGTGATGCCGGAGAACACCTCCCAGGAGCGGCGCGACCTGCTCGCCATGTGGGGGGCGGAGATCGTCTCGTCCCCGGCGGCGGGCGGCTCCAACACGGCCGTACGGGTCGCCAAGGAGCTGGCGGCCGAGAACCCGTCCTGGGTGATGCTCTACCAGTACGGCAACCCGGACAACGCGGGCGCCCACTACGCCACCACCGGCCCGGAGATCCTGGCCGACCTGCCCTCCATCACGCACTTCGTGGCGGGCCTGGGCACGACGGGCACGCTGATGGGCGTGGGGCGCTACCTGCGCGAGAACGTCGAGGGCATCCGGATCGTCGCCGCGGAGCCGCGCTACGACGACCTGGTCTACGGCCTGCGCAACCTGGACGAGGGCTTCGTCCCGGAGCTGTACGACGAGTCCGTCCTCACGACCCGCTTCTCCGTCGGCTCCGCCGACGCGGTCACGCGCACCCGTGAACTGCTCCAGCAGGAAGGTATCTTCGCGGGCATCTCGACGGGCGCGGCACTGCACGCGGCGATCGGCGTCGGCCGCAAGGCGGTGAAGGCGGGCGACAGCGCGGACATCGTGTTCGTGGTGGCGGACGGGGGCTGGAAGTACGTGTCGACGGGCGTCTACACGGCGGCGACGACGGAAGAGGCGATCGAAAGGCTGCAAGGCCAGCTCTGGGCGTAGCGCCTCCCGGCGGGGGGCCGTGGGTACGGGTGCGTTTCGGCTCGGGCCGGTGGCCTGCGTGCGGGTTGTCGCCGGGGTGCGCTCCGGGGCTCGCGCCCGGGACTGCATGCTGTGCTTTTCCGGGGGACACCCCCGGACCCCCGTACGGCGCGCAGCTGCCCAGACGATGGTTCGGGCGTTCGCGCGCCACACATCACGCTCTACGTCCCGGACACGACCCCTGCGCGCCCCCCTTCACCGCCCGTCACGGACTGGCGCGGCCGTGCGCGAAGGCGGTTGAGACAGGCGGCAGCCCTCTCCCGCACCCGGCCCACTCACCCCCGCCGGGGCGGCGATCGGTCGTGACCACCGGGGCGCACCCACCCCCTCACCCTCACCAGGTCGGCGGGTTGTGGGGGGACCACCGGCGGGAGGGGGTCGGGGGCGTAGGAGGTGCGTGTCCGGACACTAAAGCGTGATTTGTGGCGCACGGACGCCCGAACCATCGACTTGCCGGAGTCGCGCCGTAAATCATGCCGTCCGGACATGTGCCTCCGGAGGCCCCGGCCCCCGGCCCACGACAACGCAACCGCAACCGCAACCCGGCGACCGCACCGCACCCCCCGCCGAAGGCGCACCGCACCGCACCCCGCCCCCGCCGGCAGGCGACACCCCATCCGAACCGGTGACAGGCCAGGTGAGTTCCCCCACAACGGCCCACTGTGGAGGAGCGACCCGCCCTTTCGCGCCTTACGCTCGACGAACCGCACGACCCCCGTCGCCCCCCTTCCATGCCACGGAGGTTCCCGCTCCATGAAGCTCACCGTCGTCGGCTGTTCAGGCTCGTTCCCCTCCGCGGGGTCGGCCTGCTCCAGCTACCTCGTAGAGGCCGACGGCTTCCGGCTGCTCCTCGACATGGGTAACGGCGCCCTCGGCGAGTTGCAGCGCCACGTTGGTCTCTACGACCTCGACGCCATCTTCCTGAGCCATCTCCACGCCGACCACTGCATCGACATGTGTGCCTACTTCGTCGCCCGTTACTACCGGTTCGACGGCGGCCGCTGTGACGCCATCCCCGTCTACGGCCCCGAGGGCACCGAGCAGCGTCTCACCACGGCGTACGCGGACACCCCCTCGGACAAGTCCATGAGCGAGGTCTTCGACTTCCACACGCTCAAGCCGGGCTCCTTCGACATCGGCCCCTTCTCGGTACGGACGGAGAAGGTCGCGCACCCCGTCGACACCTTCGGTATCCGGGTCGAGCACGGCGGCCGGTCGCTCACGTACTCGGGGGACACCGGGGTCTGCGAGCCGCTGGTGGAACTGGCGGAGGACACGGATCTGTTCCTCTGCGAGGCGGCCTTCACGCACGGCAAGGAGGATGTCGTCGGGCTCCACCTGAATGGCCGTGAGGCCGGCGCCCATGCCGCGCGGGCGCGGGCGCGCAGGCTGGTGCTCACGCATATCCCGCCCTGGACGGACGCCGAGCGGAACCTGTCCGACGCGCGCGATGTGTACGCGGGCCCGGCGGAGCTGGCCGTTCCCGGCACGGTGTACGAGATCTGACCGGCCGCGGAACCACGTACAGCCGTGGGCCCGGCCGTTCCTGACGACGGCCGGGCCCACGGAGCGTGCGGAGAGGCTACTTCGCCTCCGCCTTCTGCAACTCGGCGAGTTCCTCGTCGCTCTCGCGGCCCGGCGTCGGGATATTGAACTTGGTGATCGCGAAGCGGAAGATCACGTAGTAGAGCGCCGCGAAGCAGAGGCCGACCAGCGCCAGCCCCCATGGATTGGTCGCGATGCCCAGGTTGAGCGCGAAGTCCACCGCGCCGGCCGAGAAGCCGAAGCCGTCCTTCATGCCGAGGGCCCAGGTCAGCGCCATGGAGACACCGGTCAGCACGGCGTGCACCGCGTACAGGGCCGGGGCGATGAACATGAAGGTGAACTCGATCGGCTCCGTCACGCCCGTGACGAACGCGGTGAGCGCGAGCGACAGCATCATGCCGCCGACGACCTTGCGGCGCTCGGGCCGGGCGCAGTGGACGATCGCCAGACAGGCCGCGGGGAGGGCGAACATCATGATCGGGAAGAAGCCGGTCATGAACTGTCCGGCCGTCGGGTCGCCCGCCAGGAAGCGGTTGATGTCGCCGCTCTTGCCCTCGAACGTACCGGCCTGGAACCACGGGAACGAGTTCAGCAGGTGGTGCATGCCCACGGGGATCAGCGCGCGGTTGGCGACACCGAAGATGCCCGCGCCCACGGCGCCGGAGCCGACCAGCCACTCGCCGAGGTTGTGCAGACCCGCGCCCAGGACCGGCCAGATGTAGCCGAAGACGATGCCGATGATCAGGCCCGCGAACGCGGAGAGGATCGGTACGAGGCGACGGCCGCCGAAGAAGCCCGCCCAGTCCGGCAGCTTCGTCCGGTAGAACTTCTGGTAGAGCAGCGCGACCACGATGCCCATGACGACACCGCCGAGTACCTTCGCGTCGACGGGCGCGCTGTTCATGACTATCTTGCCGTCGACGACCGTCGCGACCTTGGGCAGGTTCGAGTCGGTGAAGGTGGCCAGCACGTTCTTGAAGACCAGGTAGCCGGTGACGGCGGCGAGCGCGGTGGAGCCGTCCGCCTTCTTGGCGAAGCCGATCGCGATGCCGACGGCGAACAGCAGCGCCATGTTGTCGAGGATGGCGTTGCCGCCCGCGGCCATGAACGAGGCGATCTTGGTGATGAACGCCGGGAACGAGTCACGGCCGAGCATGTCGGTGTTGCCGAGGCGCACCAGCAGGGCGCCGGCGGGCAGGACGGCGACGGGGAGCATCAGGCTGCGGCCGATACGCTGCATCACGGCCATCGCGCCGCTGCCCTTGCTCGTGCCCGCCGGGGGCTTCTTGTCCGCCGAGGCGGCGGCGCTGGCCGTGGACATCAACTTCCTCCAGGGGGAACACGGCACACGGCCGTGTGGTCTACACCATCAGTGGTGTAGACCAGTTGTAGCACGGTGTGATTCATATAAGGAACCTGCGAAATCTGTGGCCTGGGCCATAGTCCGCGCCGGGCCGCCGGGTCCCTTCTACGGCTGGGTGTTCTGCTTCTCGACGGCCTCTTCCAGCTCCTCGGGCTCGCGCCCCGGGGTCGGGATGTCGAACGCCCTGATCGCCACGCGGAACACCACGTAGTAGACGACCGCGAAGCAGAGGCCGATCGGAATGATCAGCCAGGGCTTGGTGTCAAGGTGCCAGTTGACCACGTAGTCGATCAAGCCGGCCGAGAAGCTGAAGCCCGCGTGCACGCCCAGCGCCCAGGTGATCGCCATCGAGGCGCCGGTCAGCAGCGCGTGAGCACCGTACAGCAGGGGCGCCGCGAACATGAAGGAGAACTCCAGCGGCTCGGTCACGCCCGTGACGAACGAGGTCAGCGCGAGGGAGGCCATCAGGCCCGTCACCCTCTTGCGGTGCTCGGGGCGCGCGCTGTGCGCGATGGCGAGCGCGGCGGCCGGCAGGCCGAACATCATGATCGGGAAGAACCCGGACATGAACTGGCCCGCCGAGGGGTCCCCGGCGAAGAACCGGGTCAGGTCGCCCATCACGACGGTCCCGTCCGGCTCGGTGTACTCACCGGCCTGGAACCAGAAGAACGTGTTCAGGAACTGGTGCAGGCCGACGGGGATGAGCAGCCGGTTGGCGACCCCGAAGATGCCCGCACCCCACGCGCCCAGATCGATCAGCTGCTTGGCGAACGCGGTCAGCGCGTCCCCGACCGGCTGCCACAGCAGCCCGAAGGCCACGCCGAGGAGGGTGCAGATGAACGCCATCAGGATCGGCACCAGACGGCGGCCGTTGAAGAAGCCCAGCCAGTCGACCAGTCTCGTGCGGTGGAACCGCTGCCAGACGACCGCCGTGAGCAGCCCGATCAGAATGCCGCCCAGCACGCCGGGGTTCTGCGGGGTGCCGTCGGGCGTCGCCTTCGTCACCGAACCGCCGACCGGGAAGGCGGCCAGCACGCCGTGGTAGACGAGGAAGCCGACGACCGCGGCGAGCGCGGTGGAGCCGTCCGCCTTCTTGGCGAAGCCGATCGCGACCCCGATGCAGAAGAGCAGCGGCAGCCCGAACGCGCCGTCCAGAACGGCGCCGCCGCCAAGACTGAGCACCTTCGCCGTCCTGTCCCAGAAGGGACCGTGCAGGTAAGCGGCGAAGAGGTTCCCGAGGCTGACCAGCAGCCCCGCCGCGGGCAGTACGGCCACCGGGAGCTGGAGGCTGCGCCCGGTCTTCTGAAGCCCCTGGAACAGCCCGTTCCACCAGCGCTTCCCCGGCCTCGCCGGCCCCCGCCGCGGCGCTGCCGTGCTGTCGGAGGTCATCGGCGCTCTCCCGTCCTTCCCGACTGGTGTAGACCAGTTGCGATAGGCTCCCGGGGGCCGGTCGCGGGCGGGGCGCCGTTGATCGTCATCATTGGGTACGTGGTGAACGCGCGCCCGTGAAGATGGTCCAACCGTGCGTTACCGTGGCGAAACGGTTCAAAAGGTCAGACGGAACAGGCCCGCGCCGGGCCGGTACAGCGCTTTTCGACAGTCAGGGAGAAAGACATGGCCACCAAGGCTGAGAAGATCGTCGCCGGGCTCGGCGGACTCGACAACATCGAAGAGGTCGAGGGCTGCATCACCCGCCTGCGCACCGAGGTCGTCAACCCGGACCTCGTCGACGAGACCGCCCTGAAGGCCGCCGGTGCCCACGGCGTCGTGAAGATGGGCACCGCGATCCAGGTCGTCATCGGCACCGACGCCGACCCCATCGCCAGCGAGATCGAAGACATGATGTGAAGCGCTGACACTCGGCGGAACCACACCACAGGGCCTGATCCGGACCACCGGAACAGGCCCTTCGCGCAGGCCCTATAGGCTCAAGCCCATGTCTCGTATCGACGGCCGAACCCCCGAACAGCTCCGTCCCGTCACCATCGAACGCGGATGGAGCAAGCACGCCGAGGGCTCCGTCCTCATCTCCTTCGGCGACACCAAGGTCTTCTGCACCGCCTCCGTCACCGAAGGCGTCCCCCGCTGGCGCAAGGGCAGCGGCGAAGGCTGGGTCACCGCCGAATACTCGATGCTGCCGCGCTCCACCAACACCCGCGGCGACCGCGAATCCGTACGCGGCAAGATCGGCGGCCGCACCCACGAGATCAGCCGCCTCATCGGCCGGTCCCTGCGCGCCGTCATCGACTACAAGGCGCTCGGCGAGAACACCATCGTCCTCGACTGCGACGTCCTCCAGGCCGACGGCGGCACCCGCACCGCCGCCATCACCGGCGCCTATGTCGCCCTCGCCGACGCCGTCGCCTGGGCGCAGGGCAAGAAGATCGTCAAGGCCGGCCGCCGCCCGCTGACCGGCACCGTCGCCGCCGTCAGCGTCGGCATCGTCGACGGCACCCCCCTCCTCGACCTCTGCTACGAGGAGGACGTCCGCGCCGAGACCGACATGAACGTCGTCTGCACCGGCGACGGCCGCTTCGTCGAGGTCCAGGGCACCGCCGAGGCCGAGCCCTTCGACCGCAAGGAACTGAACGCGCTCCTCGACCTCGCCACCGGCGGCTGCGCCGACCTCGCCGCGCTCCAGCGCACGGCGCTCGACCAGACCCTCTGAGCCGGCCCCTCTGAACCGGACCCTGAGCCGGACCCGCTGATCAGGCCCGCTGGGTAAAGAAGCAACCAAGAAGACCCCCCGGGGCGTCTCCACACGCACGGGCGCACGGACCGAACCGTGCGCCCGTCCACACCTCGGGGAGGAATCGCGCCATGTCCGCCGTGCCGACACGCCGACGCCGCATCACCCTGGCACTCGCCGCCACCGCCGTACTCGCCCTGCCCCTGACAGGCTGCGGCGCCCTCGACAAGGCCCTGGACTGCGTCAAGACCGCCGACGCCATCGCCGGCAGCGTCAACGACCTCCAGCAGGCCATCTCCAACGCCGGGGACAACCCGCTCCAGATCGACGAGACGCTCAACGACATCGACAACAAGCTCGACACCCTCGGCGACCAGACCGACAACGCGGACCTCGGCAAGGCGGTCGACGACCTGGGCAAGGGAGTCGACAACGTCCGTACGTCCGTCGAGAACGGCGACAACACCCCCGACCTCACCCCCCTCACCGACGCCGCGTCCGAGATAGGCAAGATCTGCACACCCTGACCGGGCCCCTCCCGGCCCGGTCAGGCACCCCCGTCCGATACTGGGGGGCATGACCCGCCTGATCCTCGCCACCCGGAACGCCGGGAAGCTCACCGAACTCCAGGCCATCCTCGCCGACGCAGGTCTGCCCCACGACCTCGTCGGCGCGGACGCCTACCCCGACATCCCCGACGTCAAGGAGACCGGCGTCACCTTCGCCGAGAACGCGCTCCTGAAGGCCCACGCCCTCGCCGACGCCACCGGCCTCCCCGCCGTGGCCGACGACTCCGGCCTGTGCGTCGACGTCCTCGGCGGCGCCCCCGGCATCTTCTCCGCCCGCTGGGCCGGTACCCACGGCGACGACACCGCCAACCTGAACCTGCTCCTGGCCCAGCTCTCCGACATCGCCCCACCGCACCGCGGCGCCCACTTCGCCTGCGCCGCGGCCCTGGCCCTCCCGGACGGCACGGAACGCGTGGTCGAAGGCCGCCTCCTGGGCACCCTCCGGGAATCCCCCTCCGGCACGGGCGGCTTCGGCTACGACCCGATCCTCCAGCCCTCCGGCGAAACCCGCACCTGCGCGGAGCTGTCCCCGGCCGAGAAGAACGCGATCAGCCACCGGGGCAAGGCGTTCCGCGCGCTGATCCCGGAGGTACGCGAACTCCTGGGCTGACGTCACAGAGGGGCCGCTCACCGGTGGTGAGCGGCCCCTCCGCCATGTGCGGCCGGTGGGAGTCGAACCCACATGGGCGAACCCAGAGGCACCTAAAGCCCCCGCTTATACCGTTCAGCAACGGCCGCCAGCCGCCTGCCATAGTAGCGGGCCGGTGGGCGGGGCGAGCATGTGAGTGCCGGCCGGACAGGCCCTACGCCCCGGTGCTGCCCTTCTCCCGGCGGTCGCCGCCCCGGCACCAGGTGCTGGTGATGGCATGGCAGTTGGGGCAGAGATAGCGCAGATTCCGGGCACGGTTGTCGAGCCGGTCGCCGCTGATGTGATCGATGTGGAGGGTGACCGGGCGGTTCAGCCACTCGCCGGTGTTTCCGCAGGACACACAGCGGTAGGGGACGCCGATCTCCTGAAGTGCACGGTGCAGCCGGAGCCGGTTCGTACGGGGAGACCCCTCGGGCAGGACGGCGAGCGTTTCCACGGCGACGGACTTCGGCGCGCGTGTGCGCACCGAACCCCAGCCGCGTCGCCTGAAGTGACTCGTGTCGAGGCCGAGTTGGGCGGTCTTCCGTCGCACCCGCCGATGATTCGTGTCGTTTACCGGAAGCCCGAGGGAGCGCATGACGTCGGCGTAGCTCAAAGCTCCGGGCACGGCCTCGCGCAGGGCCGCTTCCGGAATCGTCAGCCGCGCGTTGCGAAAGTGGCCGGTGTCGATCGCCCTTTCCCGGAGCAGCCGGCCCAGTGCCGCGCGCGAACGTCCGTCGTCGGGAACACCGAGTGAGCGGGCCACACCACGGACGCTGTCGGCGGAGGCCGCGGCCACCGCCAGTTCCTCCGTCGTGAACGGCAGATCGACCCGCGCGCGGTTCATACCGGGAAAGTGGCTGACGTCGATGCCCGCGGCCGCGATGCGGCGGGCGATATGAGACAGGGTGCCCGTGGCAGGCGGAGCGCCCAGTGCGGTGACGACGTCACGCAGCGTCGTGGATGTCGAGACGGCGGTGGCTATCGCCTCGTCCGAATACTTCCGCCACACGCCGCGCCGCTCGAAGTGGTCGGTCGCGAGCCCGAGGGCGGCGACTTCCCGCTGGAGGGCGCGGCGCCTGCCGCCGCTCTCCTTGAATCCCAGGCGCCGCATCAGGTCGGCCCATGTCCGTGCCTCGGCGACGGCGTCGGCAAGGCGACCCCCGTCGTATTCCCCGGTGTCAGCGGTCTGTGCGGGACACCCGTCCGCCATCTGCGTCTCTCCCCCGTCCGGCCACCTGTTCGCGGCATCGCACTGAGTAACGAAACGCGCGTCGGAGGGTCACGTACGAGAAACGGAACGGCCCGCACCGGCCTCCTGGGCAGCGGGCGCGGGCCGTGCGGGGCGAGGGCGTCAGAACTTGGGCTCGGGGGACTGCGATTCCACCAGTCGCACCGCTTCCGCCTCCGTCGCGACCGACGGTGGCGAGCCCGCCAGCGGGCGCTGGGCGGTCTCCTTCATGCAGGCCACCGCGATCACGCCCACCAGCGCCGCCGCCATCGAGTAGTACGCCGGCATCAGGTTGTTGCCGGTCAGGCTGATCAGGCCGGTGATCACCAGAGGGGTCGTGCCGCCGAAGAGGGAGGCCGAGAGGTTGTAGCCCACGGAGAGCGAGCCGTACCTGACCTCCGTCGGGAACAGCGCCGGGAGCGCGGCCGACATGGTGCCCAGGAGGCAGACCAGGGACAGCCCCAGCATCAGCACGCCCGCCGTGATCGCCAGGATGCCGCCCTGCTTGATCAGGAGGAACGAGGGCAGCGAGAGGAAGAAGAAGCCGAGCATGCCCGCCATCAGCAGCGGCTTGCGGCCGAAGCGGTCGTTGAGCTTGCCGACCTGGTTGATGATCAGCATGAGGAAGGCCATCACGGCCAGCAGGATGAGCAGCCCGTGCGTCTCGCTGTAGCCCAGCTCGTCCGAGAGATACGTCGGCATGTACGACAGCAGCATGTAGTCCGTGACGTTGTACGCGCCGACCAGCGCGATGCACAGGATCAGCGTGGGCCAGTACTGCCGGAAGATCTTGGCCAGGTCGTCCTTCGTGGTGATCTCCACCGAGTCCGCCGCCTCGGAGGCGTGCGCGGTGTCCGACTCCAGTTTCTGGAACGCGGGCGTCTCGTCGAGCCGCAGTCGCAGATACAGACCGACCAGTCCCAGCGGCCCCGCGATCAGGAACGGGACGCGCCAGCCCCATGCCTCCATGCCGTCCGGGCCGAGCGCCGCGGTCAGCGCGGTGACCAGGCCCGCCGCGCCGATGTATCCGGCGAGGGTGCCGAACTCCAGGAAGCTGCCGAAGAATCCCCGGCGCTTGTCGGGGGCGTACTCCGCGATGAACGTGGACGCGCCGCCGTACTCGCCGCCGGTGGAGAAGCCCTGGACCAGCCGGAAGAAGATCAGCAGGACCGGGGCCCAGAACCCGATCGAGGCGAACGAGGGGATCAGCCCGATGGCGAAGGTGCCGATCGCCATCATGATCATCGTCAGCGCGAGGACCTTCTTGCGGCCGAGCCTGTCACCCATCGGGCCGAAGAACATGCCGCCGAGCGGGCGTACGAGAAAGGCCACGGCGAAGGTCGCGAAGGAGGACAGCAGCTCGACCGTGGAGTTCCCCGACGGGAAGAACACATGCCCGATGGTGACGGCGAGATAGCTGTAGATGCCGAAGTCGAACCACTCCATGGCGTTGCCCAGGGAGGCCGCCTTCACCGCCCGCTTGACCGCCGCCTCGTCGGTGACGGTGATGTCGGACCGCCGCAGCTTGGGGTTCTTGCGCTGTCTGATGGTGCGGAAGAGGGCCGGGTGGCGCTTGACCGCGGCGGGGTCGGCCTGCTGCTCGTGCTCCTGGCCGGCCATGGCGTGGTCCTTTCCTCGGGTGAGTCAGTCCAAGGGAACCTTCTGCGCGGTCATGGCGATCGCAAACCGAAGTCCCACCCAAGTGGGACCTCGGTCACAGCGAATCGTCGTACGCCGGGATCCTCAGATGCCGAGGTCCTTGATGATCTTCGCCACATGGCCGGTGGCCCGCACGTTGTAGAGGGCCTGCTCGACCTTGCCGTCCTCGTCCACGATGATCGTCGAGCGGATCACGCCGGTCACGGTCTTGCCGTACATCTTCTTCTCGCCGAAGGCCCCGTATGTCTCCAGGACGGCCTTGGAGGGGTCGCCGACCAGGGTGACCTTGAGGTTCTCCTTGTCGCGGAACTTCGCGAGCTTCTCCGGCTTGTCGGGGGACACGCCGATGACGTCGTAGCCCGCGCCGGCCAGCAGGTCGAGGTTGTCCGTGAAGTCGCACGCCTGCTTGGTGCAGCCCGGGGTGAGCGCCGCCGGGTAGAAGTAGACGATGACCTTGCGGCCCTTGTGGTCGGCGAGCGATACGTCGTTGCCGTCGGCGTCGGGCAGGGTGAAGGCGGGGGCGGTGTCGCCGGGCTGGAGGCGCTCGCTCATGGTTCTCCTCGGTGGAGCGGGGTGGACGTCGTGCTGTACGCCGCCGAGCGTAATCGGGGGTGCCGCCGGGTGCGGTGACGACGGAGCTGACAGACTGTCCGCGAAGGACTACCGGACACGACGACGGAGGCAGCGCGGTGTCGGATTCCAGGACCCCGGCGCAGATCGAGGCGGACATCGTCCGCAGGCGCGGGCAGCTCGCCGAGACGCTCGACGAGATCGGCGTGCGGGTGCACCCGAAGACGATCGTCGGCGACGCCAAGGCCAGGATGGTCTCCACGGTGGATCAGACGGCCGGGCGCGCGTTCGAGACCGTGAGAGTGACGCTGACGGGCGTACGGGCGCCGTTCGTCAGGGACGACGGCGCGCCGAGGCTGGAGCGGCTGGTGCCGGTGGCGCTGGTGGCGGTCGGGCTGGTGGGACTGCTGGTGGTGTCGACGCGGCGCCGCAGGCTTTGATCCGCCCCTGTGGCGTGCGCCGGCGGCGTGGGCAGGTAGGTTCTGCGTCGTGAGCGACAACTCCCGCAGCCAACACGACCAGCACGACAAACTGCCCATCCGGATGCTCCATGACCGCGTGCTGGTCAGGACGGACATCCCGGAGGGCGAGCGGCGTTCGTCCGGCGGCATCCTCATCCCCGCGACGGCGGAGGTCGGCCGGCGGCTGGCCTGGGCCGAGGTGGTGGCCGTGGGGCAGAACGTACGGACGGTGACGCCCGGCGACCGGGTGCTGTACGACCCCGAGGACCGCGCCGAGGTCGAGGTGCGCGGGGTGGCGTACGTACTGATGCGTGAGCGTGATCTGCACGCCGTCGCCGCGGACCGTTTCGAGGGCTCCGAGGACTCCACCGGGCTCTATCTGTAGCCGTCCCCGGCAGGGGTCTCCGGCAGAGGTCTCGGGCAGGGGTCTCGGGCAAGGGCCTCCGGCAGAGGTCTTCGCCTCTTTGCTACCTTGGGGAGACCCCGACGAGACGCGCCGTACCGGGTCAAACGAAAGACGACGCACCTGTTGTCCGTGTTCTTTCGTGCCGGAGGTGCCGTCATGGCGTGGGTTCTGTTGATTGTGGCCGGTCTGCTCGAAGTCGGCTGGTCGATCGGGATGAAGTACACCGAGGGGTTCACCCGGCTGTGGCCGAGCGTCTTCACGGGCGCCGGGATCGTCGCGAGCATGCTGTTGCTGTCGCATGCGGCGAAGACGCTGCCGATCGGTACGGCGTACGGCGTGTGGGTCGGTATCGGCGCGGCCGGTGCGGCGGTGCTCGGCATGGTGGTGCTCGGTGAGCCGGCGACCGCCGCCCGGATCTTCTTCGTCTGTCTGCTGCTCGTCGCCGTGGTGGGGCTGAAGGCGACCTCGGGTCACTGACGGGTGCCGGCGGGCTCGCCGCTGTCCAGGCCGCTGCTGCCGGGCCCGCCCCTGACACCGGCGGCCGGGCCGGCCCGCCGGTGTCAGATGCGTCAGCTGTCGGGCGCGTCGGACAGGGAGGTGCGGGCGCCCTGATCGTCGTCCGCGTCTCCCTTCCCGCCCCGGCCCCCGCCGCCCGTACCGCCGGCGGCCGGCTTTCCACCGGTGCCGCTGCCACTTGTGGCCGCGCCGTCCTCGGACTGTCCGGGTGACCGGCCGGCCGGCTGTCCCGCCGGCTTCTTGCTCTCGCCGTGCTCGGAGCCTCGCGTCCGGTCGGGGGCCGGGCCATCATGCGCGCCCGCACCGGGCCGGGCGTCGACCCGCCCCGGGGCCTGGCCCTTCTCCGTGCCTTGGGGGCCCGGCCGGTGCGATCCGTTCGGCTTGCCGGGCGGGCCCGCCTGCTCCTCGTCGCTGGACGAGTCCTCGTCGGAGCTGTCCTCCAGCCGCAGATCGAACTCCCGCACTTCGGTGTTCCGGAGAGCGGCGGCCGTGAACCGGCCCCAGATCTCGGCCGGCACCCCGCCGCCGTTGACGCGATCCCAGCCGAGGGCCCCGTACAGCGGTTTCTGCGCGGCGGTCACCGGGTCGGCGCCCATGACCGCGACGACCGTCGCCAGCTCCGGCGTGTAGCCGGCGAACCAGGCCGCCTTGTCCTCCTCCGCCGTGCCGGTCTTGCCCGCGGCGGGGCGGCCCGCGGACTGGGCGGCGGTGCCGGTGCCTTCGTCGACGACGCTCTGGAGCACGGAGGTGGTGGTGTCGGCCGCCTGGCGGCTGATGACCTGTTTGATGTCGGGCTTCGGCAGGGTGACCTCCGTACCGTTCTTCGTGATCTTGTCGACCAGCGTGTACATGCCGCGCTTGCCGTGGTTCGCGAGGGTCGCGTACGCCTTCGCCATGTCCAGTACGGAGGCGGTGGCCGGGCCGAGCGCGATGGAGGGGGTCGCGGTCAGGTCGGGGGTGTGCTCGGGGAGGCCGAGGGCGACGGCGGTCTTCCTGACCGTGCCGGGGCCGACGTCCTGGGCCATCTGCGCGTAGACGGCGTTGACGGAGTAGCCGGTGGCGGTCCGCACGGAGACGGGCCCGTAGTCGGTGTCGTCCTCGTTCGCCGGGGAGTAGCCGGTGGAGCCGTCGGGGCCCTCGACCATGTGCTGGTTGTCGCCGTCGTAGACGGTGTACGGGGTGATCGGCTCGCCGTACAGGGTCTCGGAGCCGTTCTCGACGGCGGCGGCGAAGACGAACGGCTTGAAGGTGGAGCCGACCTGGTAGTCGCGGCGGGTCGCGTTGTTGACGTACTGCTTGGTGTAGTCGATGCCGCCGTACATGGCGACGACCTTGCCGGTCCGCGGGTCGATGGAGACACCGCCGACCCGGACGTTGCGGTCGGGCTTGCGGTCGGCGTCGAGCCGCGAGGTGACCTGCTTCCTGACGGTGGCGACGAAGACGTCCTGCTTCTCGCGGTCGAGCGTCGTGGTGATCCGGTAGCCGCCGGCGGCCAGGGTCTTCTCGTCGATGATCTTGTTGCTGGTGAGATGCTCCTCGACGGCCTGGACGGTATAGCCGCGCTGTCCGGCGAGCCCGCTGCTGGAGTGTCTGACCTGGCCGGGCTTCGGGAACTTCATCGCGCGGCGGTCGGCGGGGCTGAGCCAGTCCTCCTTGACCATGCCGTCGAGGACATAGTTCCAGCGGGCGAGCGCGGCCGGTTTGTTCTCGGGGTGGACGACGACGTCGAACTCGCTGGGGGCGTTGAGCAGGGAGGCCAGATAGGCGCCCTCCGCCGTGTTGATGTCCTCCACGTCCTTGCCGTAGTACGCCTGGGCCGCGGCCTGGACGCCGTACGCGTTGCGGCCGAAGTAGCTGGTGTTGAGATAGCCCCGGAGGATCTGTGCCTTGGTCGCCTCGCGGTTGAGCTTGATCGCGATGAAGAACTCCTTGGCCTTGCGGACGATCGTCTGTTCCTGGCCGAGGTAGTAGTTCTTGACGTACTGCTGGGTGATGGTGGAGCCGCCCTGGGTGCCCTTGCCGGTGAGGGTGTTCCAGGCGGCGCGGACCATGCCCTGCGGGTCGACGGCGGGCTCGTTGTAGAAGCCCCGGTCCTCGGCCGCCAGTACGGCCAGCCGCACGTGCTTGGGCACCTGCGTGAGCCTGACGTTCTCTCGGTTGACCTCGCCGTCACGGGCGAGCTGGGTGCCGTCCGCGTACAGGTAGACATTGGACTGGGCGGTGGCGGCGGCGTTGGCGGGCGGGATGCTGACGAGCTTGTAGCCCAGGACGAAGCCGCCCATGAGGACGAGCGCGAAGATCAGGAGCCCGGCGAACAGCGTGCGCCGGGTCGGGAGGGCTCTGCGCCGGCCGGTGCGGGGACGCGCGGGAGGGCCGCCCCGCTTCCCCGGCCGGCCGGGGAGGGAACGGGGGGCCGAGGGGTCCCGGGGGGCCCAGCCGTACTGCCGTGGCTCGTCGCTCATATCAGTGGTGACTCCTCGGCCGCGGCCGGCGGTTCACTTACCGGCCTCACGGTGTCGTATCAGGCGATTCGCGGTGCAATCCCAGGAAAAGCTGTGCATTTCCGGGAAACGCTGCCTACTCCTATGAAACGCGGACAGAACGAGGGAGTAACGACAGCCGGATAACCGGTCGCGGTGGCCGGTCCCGTGGGCTAGGGTCGTTCGCTTTGGTGCCAGGAGGCCGACGACGCGCTGAGGGTGTGGGGGAAATGGCATGGGGGAGGGGGCTGTAGTGCGGCTGTACGCAGTAGTGGCCGCAGGTGGGTTCCGCCGCTATGCGACGTACCGGGTGGCCACCTTCGCGGGCGTGTTCACCAACACCGTCTTCGGCTTCATCATGGCGTACACCTATACGGCCCTCTGGGACGAGCGACCGCACCTCGGTGGCTACGACCTCTCCCAGGCCGTCACCTATGTGTGGCTCGGCCAAGCGCTGTTGATGACCTGCGCCATGATGGGCGGCGGTTTCGAGGACGAACTGGTCGAGCGCATCCGCACGGGTGACATCGCCGTCGACCTCTACCGGCCGGCCGATCTCCAGCTGTGGTGGCTGGCCGGGGATCTGGGCCGGGCGGCGTTCCATCTGCTGGGGCGCGGGATCGTCCCCATGGTGCTCGGTGCGTTCGCCTTCGAACTGGCGCTGCCGGCGGATCCGCTGACCTGGCTGGCGTTCCTGTTCGCCGTGGCGCTCGGGGTGGTCGTCAGCTTCGCGATCCGCTTCCTGGTCGCGCTCTCCGCGTTCTGGCTGATGGACGGCGCGGGCGCGGCGCAGATGGCGATGCTGGCCGGGATGTTCTTCTCCGGGCTGCTGCTGCCGCTCAATCTCTTCCCGGGGGTACTGGGGGAGGTGGCGCGGGCGCTGCCCTGGTCGTCGCTGCTCCAGGTCCCGGCGGATGTCTTCCTCGGCAAGCACACCGGGTGGGACCTGGCCGGGGCGTACGCGTTCCAGGCCGGCTGGGCGCTGGCCCTGCTGGCGACGGGGCGGCTGCTCCAGAGCGTCGCGACGCGGAGGGTGGTGGTCCAGGGTGGCTGAGGAGATCGCCGCGAGCGGGACGGTGGGTGCGGGTGCGGGGGTTGGTGCGGGGGTTGGTGCGAATTCGGGGGCGGGTACGTTCGCGGAGGCGGCCGGGGGTTCGGTCGGGGGCGCGGACGCTTCCGCGGAGGCGTGGATTCCGCGGCTGTCGCGGCGGGCCGCCCTGCGGGACGGGCTCCGGGTGTACGGCCTGGTCGTGGCGATGTGGGTGCGGTCCACGATGGCGTACCGCGCGTCCTTCGTGATGACGGCGTTCGGGAACTTCGCGGCGACCGCCTTCGACTTCGTCACGATCCTGCTGATGTTCACTCACGTGGACGCGCTGGGCGGCTACTCGCTGTCCGAGGTGGCCTTCCTGTACGGGACGTCCGCCACGGCCTTCGGCCTCTCGGACCTGGTGCTGGGCTCCATGGACCGGCTGGGCCGCCGGGTGCGGGACGGCACGCTCGACACGCTGCTGCTGCGGCCCGTGCCCGTACTGGCGCAGGTGGCGGCCGACCGGTTCGCGCTGCGCCGGCTCGGCCGGGTCGCCCAGGGGCTGCTGGTACTGGGCTACGCCCTGCTGACGGTCGACATCGACTGGACGGTGACGCGGGCGCTGATGCTTCCGATGATGGTGCTGAGCGGGGCGGCGATCTTCGCGGCGGTGTTCGTGGCGGGCGGCGCGTTCCAGTTCTGGGCGCAGGACGCCTCCGAGGTGCAGAACTCGTTCACGTACGGCGGGACGACGCTGTTGCAGTACCCGCCGACGGTCTTCGCGAAGGACCTGGTGCGCGGGGTGACGTTCGTGGTGCCGCTGGCCTTCGTCAACTGGATCCCGGCGCTGTATGTCCTGGGCAGGGAGGACCCGTTGGGGCTGCCGGATCTGGCCGCGTTCCTGCCGCCGCTGGTGGCGGTGGCGTGCTGTGCGCTGGCGGGGGTGGCATGGCGGGCGGGGCTGCGGGCGTACCGGAGTACGGGGAGCTGAGCGGCCGGCGGGGAACCGGTCGGAGCGTACGGGGGGCATGTCGTGCGGGGGTGGACAGGCCGTACGGGGTCGGGGTCGGCGGGGGCCGTACCGGGGTGGGGAAGTCGTACGGGTTGTACGTGGCGTACAGAGAGAGTCGGGGCGGAGCGTTCATGAGTACGGACAGCACGGATCACACGGGTGCTACGGGTGCTACGGGTGGCACGGATCGCACGGGTGGCACTGATGGGCACTGAAGACACGGGCTTCATCGAGCTGGACGGCGTCGAGAAGGTCTTCGACGTACGCCGCAAGGCCGGTCTGCTGCGCCGCGAGAAGCATCAGGTGCGGGCGGTCGACGGCATCAGCTTCCGCGTGCCGCGCGGCGAGATGGTCGGCTACATCGGCCCGAACGGCGCCGGCAAGTCCACGACCATCAAGATGCTGACGGGCATTCTGACCCCGAGCGGCGGCCGGCTGCGGGTCGCGGGCATCGATCCGTCCCGGGAGCGTACGAGGCTGGCGCAGCGCATCGGTGTGGTCTTCGGCCAGCGGACGACGCTGTGGTGGGATCTGCCGCTGATCGACTCGTACCGGCTGATGCACCGGATGTACCGGGTGCCGGACGCGCGGTTCCGGGTGAATCTGGAGCGCTGCGTCGAACTCCTCGATCTGGCCGAACTGCTCGACGTACCCGTACGGCAGCTCTCGCTCGGCCAGCGCATGCGCGGCGACATCGCGGCGGCGCTGCTGCACGACCCGGAGGTCCTGTATCTGGACGAGCCGACGATCGGTCTCGATGTGATCTCCAAGGCCAAGGTCAGGGAGTTCCTGCGGGACCTGAACGCGGAGCGCGGTACCACCGTGCTGCTGACCACCCACGATCTGACCGATATCGAGCAGCTCTGCAAGCGGGTGATGGTCATCGACCACGGCCGGCTGCTCTATGACGGCGGGCTGGCCGGACTGCACGAAGTGGGGGAGAGCGAGCGCACGCTCGTCGTGGACCTGGAGCGCGAGCTTCCGCCGATCGAGGTGGCCGGGGCGCGGGCGGTGCGGGTGGACGGCCCGCGGCAGTGGCTGGCCTTCCCCGCCGCCGAGTCCGCGGCGCCGCTCGTCGCGCGGATCGCGGCGGAGTATCCGCTGGTGGATCTTTCGGTGCGGGAGCCGGATATCGAGGCGGTCATCGCCAAGATGTATGCCGATCGATCAGCTGTGTGACGTGAGCCGCACCGTTGACTAGTCTGCTCGCATGACGAGTGACCGGCCTGACACGCCGCCCTACCCCAGCCCCGATACGCGCGCCTCCGACGCCGAGCGGGAGCGGGTCGCGGAGCGGCTGCGCGAGGCCGTGGCCGAGGGCCGGCTCGATATGGAGGAGTTCGACGAGCGCCTGGAGGCGGCCTTCAAGGCGCGCACCCATGGCGAGTTGGCGCCGCTGGTACGGGACCTCCCCGTGCCGGGGACGACGACGGACGTGGCACTCGCACCCGGCACGTCCGTCGGCGCCCGCGGTGTGAGCGGCGCGGGTGGTGTGGACGGTGCGGGCGGCGCGGGCGGTGCCGGTGAGGTGAGCAACTGGCAGAGCCGGATCGGCGGGGAGCCGGCCACCTCGAAGGGCGCCTTCGCGTTCTGGGGCGGCTTCCGCCGCAGGGGGACATGGACGGTGGCCCGCAGGTTCACGACCGCCGTCGTCATGGGGGGCGGTGAGATCGACCTGCGCGAGGCGCGGTTCGAGGACCGCGATGTGGTGATCCGCTGCTTCACGATCATGGGCGGGGTGCATGTCACCGTACCGCCGGATCTGGATGTCGAGGTCAGGGGCTTCGGGCTGATGGGCGGCTTCGGCGAGTCGGGCGAGGGCGAGGCGAGCCCGGGGTCGCCCCGGGTGATCATCTCGGGCTTCGCGCTGATGGGCGGGGTCGGGGTGGAGCGCAAGGTGCGGGAGTCGGAGAAGCGCCGGCTCAAGGAGGAGCGCAGGCGCCAGAAGCTGGAGAAGAAGGCGGACCGCAAGGAACTGGACTGACGGTCGGGGCGACTGTCACCGCTGCGGCCCGTACTGCTGGGGCCTGTACTGCTGGGGTCTGTACCGCTGCGGCCGTACTGCTGGGCCTGCGCTGCTGGGGTCCGTACCGCTGTGGCCTGCGCTGCTGGGTCCTGCGCTGCTCGGGCCCGTACCTCCGTGGTGGGCGCCGGTGCCACGGTCACCGTTGCCCCGGCCCACCTGCCGTCCTCGCCGCCACGCCGCCCTGCCGCGCTCCTGTGTCACACGCTCATAGCTGGGCCGGGGTCCGGTCCTCCAGCAGCCGCACGCTCAGGTAACGGCCCATCACCCGGTACCCGGCCTCGCTCGGGTGCAGCCCGTCGCCCGAGTCGTACACCGGCCTGATCCGGTCGGGCGCGTACGGATCGCGTACCGCCTTGTCGAAGTCCACGACCTCGTCGAAGACCCGGCCCGAGCGGATCTCCTCGTTGACCCGGTCGCGTACGGACTCGGTGGTGGCGTTGTACCCCCGGTGCGCGCCGAACGGTGTCAGCGTCGATCCGATCACGCGCAGCCCGCGAGCCTTCGCCCGCTGGGCGAGTTCGCGCAGCCCGGCGGTGATCCTGGCCGGGTCGGTCTCGCCGCCCCGCAGGATGTCGTTGATACCGAGGTCGATGACGACGGTCTTGGCACCGGCCCGGTCGAGTACGTCACGCTGGAAGCGGTCGAGCCCGCTCGCGCCGTTGCGCAGCACCGACGCGTCACTCAGGACGCGGTTCCCGCCGATGCCCTCGTTGAGCACGCCGATGTGCCGGTCGCGCAGGCGCGCGGCGAGCACATCGGGCCAGCGGCGGTTCGCGTCGTAGCCGGAGCCGACCCCGTCGGTGATCGAGTCACCGAAGGCGACGACCGCGCCCCGCGCCTCGCGATTGAGGACATCGACGGCGGTGAGATAGCGCCAGACCCTGCGCGACGGGGTGTACGCGGTCGCGTCGAGGTCCCGCGTACGGTCGCCGTCGGCGAGATACGAGGTCTGGAGCGCGTGCCGGTGGTACGTGACGGGCCCGCCGCCGCGCGGGGTGTGGAGCGTGACCAGCAGATCGCCGGCGTAGGGAACCCGCAGCGCCACGGGATCGCTGACGATCTGCCCGCCGGGCGGTACGGTCACGGCCGCCCGGCGGCCGAAGGTCAGCTGCCGCATGGTCCCGGCGACCGCCTCGGGGCCGCCACCGCCCTCGCCGACCGCGACCGAGGCGCCGCCTATCAGCAGCGGGGCGGGGCTGTAGAGGTTGGAGAAGGTGATCCGCACGCTGGTGCCGCCGATGCTGGTGTGCACGACGTTACGGATGGAGCGCCCGGGATGGCCGACCGGCGCCCCCGGCTCGGCGCCCGACGGAGCGGCGGCCCAGGTGCCGGTCCAGTTGCCGGCGAAGGCGGGCGCGGCCGTCCCCACGGGGGTACGGCCCTGGGGGCGGTCCCCGGAGCCGTCCGTGTCCGCGCGCGAGCCGTCCGCGCGCGAGCCGCCGGCGCCGTCCAGTAGCCCGTACCCGGTGATGATGACGCCGCACACCATCGCCACCACCGCGACCAGCGCCCCGAGCAGGGCGTATCCGTGATGTCTGGTCATAGCCCCCGTGTCCCCCGTGTCTCCCCGAATCCCTATCTGCAGAATCACATCATCCGACATCGCGCGGGAACTCGACGTGCGCCCCGGGAGTACCTCAGGCAGGGACAATGCGGTAAGGGCTGGGGTGTGGCGGTGGGCACGGCCCTTGTGCCGGGCACGAGAACGGGAGCATGGAGCGTTGAGCAGAGTGCGCTGAGCACGGCGCTTGCGCGGACGGGTGGAGCGGGTGGAGCGGATGGAACGTACAGATCCGGAGAGAGCGGTGGAGGGCGGCGGCGGTAGCGGCGGGCCTGGTGGGCCTGGCGGGTCCGGTGGGTCCGGTGGGTCCGAGGGGGCCGGTGGGCCTGGTGGGTTCGACGAGCCAGGCGGGTCCGGTGGGCTTGGTGGGTTCGACGAGCCAGGCGGGTCGGGTAGGTCCGGTGGGTCGGGCACGTCAGGCGTCCCCGGCAGGTCAGGGCTGCCGGGCGCACCCCGGCCGTCCGGGTCCGGGAGGCGTTCGGCGCTCCCCGCCTTCACGTATACGGCCGCCGACGAGGAGAAGCTGCGCGGCGTCCGCCGGATGAAGACCACCGCCACCGGTCTGCTGCTGCTGGTGGCCCTGGTCTACGTGCTCGCCACGTGGGCGAAGAACTCCGGCATGGGCGGCTGGGCCGGCTACGTCGCCGCGGCGGCCGAGGCGGGCATGGTGGGCGCGCTGGCCGACTGGTTCGCGGTGACGGCGCTGTTCCGGCACCCGCTCGGTCTGCCCATCCCGCACACCGCGATCATCCCGAACAAGAAGGACCAACTGGGCACCTCGCTCGGCGCGTTCGTCGGCGAGAACTTCCTCTCGGCCGAGGTCGTACGGAACCGGCTGAGGGCTCTCGGTATCGGCCGCAGGCTCGGCACCTGGCTCGCGGAACCGGACCACGCCGACCGGGTCACCGCCGAACTGTCCACGGCGCTGCGCGGCGCGCTGACCGTCCTGCGGGACTCCGACGTACAGGCGGTCGTCGGCGAGGCGATCACCCGGCGGGCGGACGCGGTCGAGATCGCGCCGGGGCTCGGCAAGACCCTCGACACGGTCGTCGCCGACGGCGCCCACCACCGCGCGGTCGATCTGATCTGCGCCCGCGCGCACGACTGGCTGGTGGAGCACGGGGACTCGGTCATGGACGCGGTCCAGGGCGGGGCGCCGGGCTGGACGCCGCGCTTCGTGGACCGCAGGATCGGCGACCGCGTCTACAAGGAACTGCTGCGCTTCATCACCGAGATGCGCGACATGCCGGCCCACCCGGCGCGCGGCGCCATCGACCGCTTCCTGCGGGACTTCGCGGCGGACCTCCAGTCGGACACGGACACCCGGGCCCGGGTCGAGCGGCTGAAGTCGGAACTGCTGGCGCGCCCCGAGGTGCAGGACATCATCGCCTCGGCCTGGGCCTCCGTACGGGCCATGATCATGTCGGCGGCGGAGGACGACCGGAGCGAACTGCGCCTGCGGGCGCGCGCCTCGCTGCTCTCCCTGGGGTCACGGCTGGCGACGGACGCGCGGCTCCAGGCGAAGCTGGACGGATGGATCGAGGACGCGGCGGCGTATGTCGTCTCCACGTACCGCGGTGAGATCACCTCCCTGATCTCGGACACGGTCGCGAGCTGGGACGCCGCCGACACCTCGAAGAAGATCGAGGCGCACATCGGCCGCGACCTCCAGTTCATCCGGATCAACGGAACGGTGGTGGGCGCGCTGGCGGGCCTGCTGATCTATACGGTGTCCCACCTGCTGGGCGCGTGACGGGGCGCTGGGCGCGTGACGGGGCGCTGAGCGCGTGACGAAGCGCTGGGCGCGTGACGAAGCGCTGGGCGCGTGACGAAGCGCTGGGCGCGTGATCCGGACCATGTCGTCCGTTCACGCGCCCAGCCACCATGGGGGAGTTGCTGTTGAGTACGGAGGGCGGGACAGGACCGTTCAACGGAACCGGAAAGCGTCTCCATGGAACCTTCGACGGGACCTTCGACGCCATGGCACGCACGACGAGAACGGTGCGGAGCGACGACGGCGTACGGCTGACATGTGTGGACCACGGCGGTGACCGCCGAAGGGACGACGGCGGTGACGACGGGGCCGGCCCGGGGCGGCGGCCCGTACTCCTGCTCCACGGCCTGGCGGGCCACGCCGCCGAATGGGACCCGCTCGTACGGCTGCTCCGGCCCGCGCACCGCGTGGTCGCGTACGACGCGCGCGGCCACGGCGCGAGCGAACTCCGCCCCGCGGACGTCTCGCGCGCGGCGCACGTACGGGACGTGGTGGCGGTGGCCGAACACCTCGCGCTGAACCGGCCCGTCCTCGTCGGCCAGTCCCTGGGCGGCCATACGGTCATGCTCGCCGCCGCCGCTCATCCGCACCTTTTCAGTGCCCTGGTACTGATCGAGGCGGGCCCCAAGGGCCCCAGTCCTGAACTGCCCGCGCGGATCGGCGGCTGGCTGGACTCCTGGCCGGTTCCGTTCGCGTCCACCGAGGCGGCGACCGCGTTCTTCGGCGGCGGTCCGGCCGGCCGGGCGTGGGCGGCGGGCCTGGCGGAACACCCGGACGGCCTGCGCCCGCGCGTCGACCGGGACGTGATGGTCGCCTGCGTCGCGGAGAACGCCCGTCGCTCCTTCTGGGAGGAGTGGTCCCGGGTGCGCTGCCCGACGCTCGTCGTACGCGGCGCGTCGGGCTCGATGCCGGAGGCGGAAGCCACGGAGATGCGGGTCCGCCGTCCGGGGACGGAGGTACGCGTCATCCCGTCCGCGGCCCACGATGTCCATCTGGACCAGCCGGGAGCGCTGCACGAGGCGATCGCAGCGTTCCTGGGCCAGGGTGGGCCGGTGTGACCATCTGCCTTGAACGCTACGGAGGACGCAAGAGATCGTCACAGTCCGCCGACGCGTGTCCACTCCGGGCCGGGTGTGGGCACGGAACCCCCATGCCTCGAACCACCCCCGCCGACGCGGCCATCGCCCAGCTGTCCCGTACGCAGCGGCGCCTGGCGACCACCCGCCAACTCCGCGCCACCGGCCTCGCCGCCGGCACCGCCCGCGCCCGCTGCGCACCGTCCGGCCCCTGGCAGCGCCCGCTGCCCGGCGTCGTCCTGATACAGACCGGCGCTCCGGACGTACGCCAACGGCTCCTCGCCGCCGTTCTCTACGCGGACACGGAGACGGCCGCCCTCTCGGGCACGAAGGCCGTCCTGACCGGCGAGGCGGCGCTCGCGCTGTACGGGGTACGGGACGCGGGCACGGACCGCGCCGATGTACTGGTCGCCGCGCGCCGCGGCCTGCGCGACAGCGCGTACGTACACCTGCGCCGCACCAGCCGCTGGCCACCGACGCTGCTGGTCGACGGCATCCCCTGCGTACGCCCGGTCCGCGCGGCCTCCGACTTCGCGGCCCACGAGCCCTCGCCGGAACGGATCCGCGCGATCCTGGCGACGACGGTCCAGCGGTGCAGCTGCCACCCGGAAGACCTCCGCGCCGAACTCCACGCCTCCCACGCCCTCCGCAACCCGGCGGTACGCACCGCCCTGGACGAACTCCGCGCCGGCATCCGCTCCCTCGCCGAGGGCCAGGCGCGCACCACCCTCCACGCCGCCGGCCTCCCGGACGCCCTCTGGAACCCGGCCCTCTTCACATCGACGGGCACCTTCCTGGCCCGCCCGGACGCCTACTGGCCGTTCGCGGGGGTGGCCCTGGAGGTCGACTCGGAGGAGTACCACCTGGGCGCAGCCGACTACCGCACCACCCTCCGCCGCCGCCTGCTCATGGAGTCCCACGGCATCGACGTCACGAGCGCGGCCCCAGCCCTGATCCGCGACCACCCCCAGGAACTGGTGGCGGCGATCCGCACCAAACTCCACCTGGCCAAATCCCGCCCGGACCGCCCGAACATCATCATCCGCCCGTACCTCTAGCCCCCAACCGCCCCTCCCGCACCCCCAAAACGAACCGCCTCCACACCGCACCCCGGAAGGTGATCAAGGCCCCACCAGGATCCTTCGAGTCCCGTACGACCGAACCATCGGCCAACTCGGCCAACTCGGCGACCTCGACCGGCCGCGGCACGGGCATGGGCCTCGAACGGCTCAAGCGGAAGGGCTCCTGGCCCTCTACTGTTCCCGCGAAACCCTCAAGTCGCGTCAGCGGGAGGGTCTGGGGAAGCCAACTGGGCCTAATCAAGTCAAACAGGGGCCAATTTTAGCCACTCGCTCTAGCTGTGCGCCGGGACTGATCAAAATCGATCAGTCCATGGGCAGCATGTTCACATGGCTGCGTATAGAGCTGACTTCGGACACATCGACGACATCCTCCCTGGCTCGCTCTTTGCATCTCGACAAGAGGTCAAAGCGGCCAGGCTCCACAAAGAGCGTGAAGCCGGTATCTCGTGGGGGCTTGATGGCGCGGGGGAACGGGCAGCTGACGCGATCGTGCTCAACAATGGCTACGAGGATGATCGCGATCTATGGGATGAGGTTCTTTACACGGGGGCCGGAGGCAGGGACAGGAATACTGGGCGACAGGTAGAAGATCAGACGTGGGAGAACCGCGGGAACTCGGGCCTTCGGCGCAGCCAGGTTAAGGGCTACCTAGTGCGTGTCATTCGCGGCTCCAGCGGCGAGCGAAGCCTCTCACCTGCCAGTGGATACAGGTACGACGGGCTATACAGGATCGTGGACTGCTGGACTGAGGAGGGTAAGGCAGGATTTCAGATCTGCCGATTCAAGCTGCACCGCCAGAGGGCTGATGCGCAGGAACTCACGCCCCTCGAACAGCAGGTACAGGAAGTACTGCACGGTGCTCCGCGCAGGAGAACTACTACAGTTGAGCGCATCGTGCGAGACACCGAGGTTGTCCGAAGGGTTAAACAATGGCACGGATACACATGCCAAATCTGCGCGCTGTCCCTGACGGTGGGAGTCGATGGAGCCAGCTACGTGGAAGGGGCACACATCCAGCCTTTGGGAGGGTCGGATGGTGGGCCTGACGTTGAGGGAAACGTTCTTAGCCTGTGCCCCAACTGCCACGTTCGACTGGACCGTGGGGCCCTCTACTTGACCGATGACCTAAGGGTGGTTGACCGATACGCAGAAGGCTCCATTCCTCGTTCAGTGCCACTGAGGACTGTAGCTCAGCACCGCATCGAGCAGCGATTTGTGCGAGCCCATCGCCGTCTCTGGCGGATACAGCATTCAGGGCAGTGAAGATCGGGGCAGGGAAATGTGCGTCTCGTCCCGAAGGCGCTTAGCCCGCGGCGATGGCGGAGTAGGTGAAGACGTCAGCAGGGAGCGGGAAGTGAAGCTTCCAGATGATTCCCATCGGCTTGTTGCCTTCGTGGGAGACATAGTCTGCCGGGCCCAACAGCATCCATGGTTGGGGGCCGCCGATGTCTGTCTTCTTGTAGCGACGAACGAAGAGCATCACATGTGTACCCATGTCTCGGTGAGATCGATAGCGAATCCCCGTCGGTGAAGACTCGGATGTCTGGTTTTGCGACTCCCAGTGGAAGAGAGTGTCGCTCATCGCGTAGTCCTTGTAGCGCGTTTGGGGAGAGAAGTCCTTCTCGTCTTTCTCGCGGGTGATCAACAGGGCATCGATCTTCGATTGCTCACACCACCGGACGCCTTCCCTGAAATTTCCTGGCAATAGGCCGCCGATGGTGGACTGGCCGAGCGCGGTGAGGATTTCTTCACGACTGTATGAAGCATGCAATCGTAGGGGTAGGTTGCTGTGTGCACCAGGCAAGGTCGGTGTGACGTGTTCCAGGTGGTTGAGGACGTGCGCAAGGATCTGACGCAACTCGCCGCGTACCGAATGTTGGTGGCGCAGAGATGTGAGGCCGGTTTGGTAGGTTTCGAATCCACCCGATGGCCAAAGGGTGAAGAAGAGCATGCGTGCGTAGGCGCGTTCGAGTTCGGATAGCTCGTCGTATGAAGGAGCGTCGTCTTCTAGAAGGCGGGTATAGGCAGAGGCGCGAGCTGTGTCGTCTACGTGGAGGAAGGCAGACGCTCGCTTCAACAAGGCTGCTTCCGCATCAGGTGCCGGGGTAGTGAGAAGCTTGGCGCGGCGGAGCAAGGAAGTCCAGGAGTGATCGGATCCTCGGTAGAGCTCCTTGATCTCCCGTCCACTCTCCATTAGATAGGCAGAAAGGCGAGATTCGCCGATGTGGCGGACTTCGTCAGCCAGTTGCTTGACGTTCACACTGATCTGCTGGCGAATATTATTAATGATCAGGTCCTTGGCCTTTGACTCAAGGATGATCTGGCAACCTGAAGGCAGTTGGGGGAAATCATGCTCGATCGCGGAGACGAGACGGTTCCGCGTGAGGTTCGTGAGCGATCGGAACTGTTCTTCGAAGCGGAACTCCTTGCGATGCTGACCGATGAAGTCCAACACTGTGAGGACAGCCTTTCCTTCGCAGCGGCGCAGACCTCGTCCGAGCTGCTGTAGAAAGACAGTGGCACTTGACGTTGGACGAAGCAGGAGCAGGGTGTCTACGTCGGGAATATCGAGACCTTCATTGAAGAGGTCGACTGAGAAGATGACTTGCAGCTCTCCGGACCGCAGTGCATCGAGCGCGGCCTTGCGTTGTTCGCTTGGTGTCTCACCAGACAGTGCAGTGGCGTTGAGTCCTGCCTGCTGGAAAAAATTCGCCATAAAGTGAGCATGTGCTACGGATACGCAAAATCCCAGCGCGCGCATGCGCCCCGGATCGGTGATCTTTTCCTCTACGGCTTTGACGATCAGTCGGGCGCGGGCTTCGTTGCCAGTGAAGAGATTGCTGAGTGCGGCAGAGTCATAAGATCCACGCTTCCACTGGATGGCTGTGAGATTGGTGCTATCGGTGATTCCGAAGTAGTGGAAGGGGGAGAGGAGATCATTCTCCAAGGCTTCCCACAAGCGCATCTCTGCGGCGATTCGACCGTCGAAGAACTCGTCTTGGATGTTGAGCCCGTCCATGCGCTCCGGTGTCGCTGTCAAGCCAAGGAGTTCTGTCGGTGTGAAGTGGTCGACAATCTTGCGGTAGGTCGGTGCTGTGCCGTGGTGGAACTCGTCGATGACAACGACATCGAAGTGATCGGGAGCGAGCCTATCCAACGCACGAGCATTGAGTGACTGAACACTCGCGAAGACGTGCTTCCAGGCGTCCGGGATCTCGCCGCCGACTAGCAGCTCGCCGAAGTTTCCGTCGTTGAGGACGCCTTGGTAGGTACGGAGTGACTGTTCCAGGATTTCCTTGCGGTGAGCGATGAAGAGAATCCGCAGATCTCGGCCGAGCTTCCTGCGAAGCGCCTTGTAGTCGAGAGCAGCCATGACTGTCTTGCCCGTACCCGTGGCGGCAACAAGAAGATTGCGGTGCCGATCATGAACCGCCCGTTCCACCTCAAGGCGCTCCAGCATGTCTTGTTGGTGAGGATAGGGGCGTACTTCCAGCCCGGAGAGAGTGATGCTCCGACCAGTGGTGCCGTTGCTTCCTCCGCTGGCTTCTCGGAGAGCCGCGTCCAGGCGCTCCCCGTGGACATCAGGGTCGTACGGCTCGAAAGCCGCCTCGCTCCAGTAGGAGTCAAAGGTGGCTTCAAACTTCTTCATAACGTCCGGGGTTGCGACGGAGGAGAGGCGTACGTTCCACTCAAGGCCATCGAGGAGCGCCGCCTTGGAGAGGTTCGAACTACCGACGTATGCCGTGTCGTATCCGGAACTCCGTCGAAAGAGCCACGCCTTCGCATGGAGACGGGTGGAGCGAAGCTCATAGTTCACCTTCACCTCGGCGCCAAACTCCCGGACCAGTCGATCCAGTGCTCGTCGCTCGGTCGCGCCGATATAGGTCGTGGTGATGACTCGGATGGGCACTCCACGCTCGCGTGCAGCGCTCAGCGCGCCCTCAAGGACACGGAGTCCGTGCCACTTCACAAAGGCGCACAACAAGTCGACGCGGTCGGCTGTGGCCAGTTCAGCGCGAAGCTCGAAGCCGAGGTTGGGGTCGTCAGGCGAGTTGGTGAGCAGGGCGGTATCGGACAGCGGCGTGGCTGGCCGGATGGCGTAGACACCGGGAGCTGTCTGCTCTGCTATCGACATGAGCTGTCGTGGGCCATCGGCGACCATATCGACCCACTCTTGCGCGCCAGCCAACGTGCTGACCGATTCGAGGATGTGGTTCGCGGCATGGACACGCTCGGCAGCAGGCAAGCCTCGAAGCACGTGCCGGACGGTCTCCGCGACATATCGAGCGAGGACATGTGGCGTGGATTCGGTGCCTACTTCAACATCGATCGTCCGCCACCCTGTGCTGTCCAGCTGCTTGAGGCGGTCTTCGAGCCGCAAGGTAATCAGCTGCTCGTAGAGTCCGGTTGCCGGAGACCTGCTGTCGAGCGCGTCCGTCATGCAGGGTTCCCCTCATCGAAGTCGCACGTTCGACTTTGATTTTGGCAGCAACCACTGACATCTCGCGCTAATTTGCGCCGTGGCAGGCCCTGTAGGGGTTTGTTGATCCGCACCAGCACGGGGCGTTGCGGGCTGGGGGCCAGGGGGTGGCTCGGCCTCGGGCCGCGAGGGTGGTGGCGTATTGGGGGAGCAGGTCCGTGTTGGAGGGGGACGACTGTTCCGAGGCCGCGAACGCCTCGTACGACGGGACCGTCGCCGTGACGATGCCCAGGTTGGGGGTGCCGGTGGCGGCGAGGTCGCGGAGGGAGGATTCGAGGTGGGACAGGTGGGTCTCGTGCGAGGGGTACTCGGTGGTCAGGGTCGGGTACGCGGTGAGGAGTTCGGCCAGTTCCGGGGCCGGCCAGTGGAGCATCGCCACCGGGAACGGGCGGGACAGGGCCGAGCGGTACGAGCCGAGTTCGGCGCGGAGGCGGGTGATCTCGGCCTGGAGTTCGGCGGGGTTGTCCGAGCCGAGGGACCAGAGGCGCTTGGGGTCGTGGAGTTCGTCGAGGGTGACCGAGGCGGGGTTGACGCGGTCCGCGAGGCCGTCCCAGTCGTCGTGGTCCAGGGCCAGCAGACGGCGGACGCGGTGGCGGCCGATCAGCAGGTTGTGGACCGGGTAGGGGACCTCTTCGCCCGGGGTGAGCAGTGTGTTGAGCGCGGTCGTGAAGGTGTCGTGGGCCGCTTCGAGTTCGTCGTGGGACTCCAGCGTCTCGGCGACGATCTCCCAGGGGCCCGGGTCCAGCGGGGCCGCGGTGCGCAGGCCGTCGATGATCGCGCGGGCCTCCGCCTCGTGGCCGTACTCCCAGAGGTTGGCGGCCTGGAGCGCCTTGACGAGCTGGGGGTGGTCGGGGGAGGCCGCGAGGAGGGTGTCGTAGAGCCCGGTCGCGCGGTCGCGGTCGCCGGCCAGTTCCAGATGGGCCGCGGCCCGGAGGAGCAGAGGTTCGTGATCCTCGGGGTACTGGGCAGCGGTGCGCAGCAGGCGCTCGGCTTCCGTGGTGTGGTCGGCAGGCATGTCGGGGCGCATGACGGACACCGTACTGCCGTGCGGGGCGGGAGCGGAGGGGGGCCGCTGGTCGTGCCTCGTCTAAGGTCCTGACGTGCTTCGACACCGTCCTCATCTGCTCTGGCTGCTGGTTCCGTTCGTGCTGTTCCTGGCAGCGCTGCCCTGGGTGAACCGGGTGGAGCCCGTGATCCTCGGGCTGCCGTTCCTGTCGCTGTGGCTGCTCGGCGCCACGGTGCTGACGCCCGTCGCCGTCGCGCTGGCCTGGCGCGGGGATCAGCGGCTTCGCCGCCGGGAGGGGGCGGAGTGAACGCCGTCGTCGCCACCACGATCTTCGCCGTCTTCATGGTCGGGACGGTCGGTCTCGGGCTGCTCGCCGTCCGCCGGCGTACGGGCGGCGGGATCGCCGAGTGGTCCGTCGGGGGACGCAGCCTCGGCGCCGTCTTCATCTGGGTGCTGATGGCCGGCGAGAGCTATACGAGTTTCAGCTATCTGGGCGCCGCGGGCTGGGGCTACAACTACGGCGCACCCGTCCTCTATGTGGTCGCCTATATGTCCTGCGGCTACGCGGTCGGCTATGTCGTCGGCCCTATGTTGTGGGGCTATGCACGCCGCCATGATCTTGTGGGGATCACGGACATACTCGCCCACCGCTTCGGGCGGCCCTGGCTCGGCGCCCTGACGGCGGTGCTCGCGACCGTCTTCCTCCTGCCGTACATCCAGCTCCAGATCACCGGCATGGGCGTCGTCGTCTCGACCATCTCGTACGGGGCGATCAGCCTCGACTGGGGCTATTTCATCGCCTTCGCGGTGACCACCGGATTTGTGGTGGTGAGCGGGCTGCGGGGGAGCGCCTGGGTCTCGGTGCTCAAGGACGTACTGGTGATCGGCACCCTGGGGTTCCTCGCCGTCTATGTGCCGCTGCACTACTTCGACGGGTACGGGCCACTCCTCGACCGGCTGGTGGCGCAGAAGGAGGAGTGGCTGACCCTGCCGGGACACGGGGGCGGCGGAGCGGGCGGCAGCGGGCTGGGCACGGCCTGGTTCATCACGACCTCCCTGCTCAACGCGCTGACCGTCGTCATCTTCCCCACCACCGTCGCCGGCTATCTGGGCGCCCGCAGCGCCGACGCGCTGCGGCGCAACGCGATCTGGCTGCCCGCCTACAACGTGCTGCTCTTCATCCCGATGCTGCTCGGCATGGCCGCGCTCTTCGTCGTCCCCGGGCTCACCGGCGCCGGCTCCAACCTCGCGCTCTTCCGGCTCGTCGTCGACTCGCTGCCCGCCTGGGCGGTCGGGATCATCGGAGTCGCCGCGGCCCTCTCCTCGATCGTGCCGATGGCCGTGTTCATGCTGGTGATCGGGACGATGTGGGGGCGCAGCGTGCTCTCGCTCGTACCGCGCTGGCGGGCCAGGCAGAAGGGCGCGGCACAGGTGGTCGTCGTGGTGGCGGGCGCGGGCGCGCTGGTGCTGACGTACGCCGCGCCCAACACGCTCGTACGGCTCTCCCTCATCTCGTACGAGGGGATGGCGCAGCTGCTTCCCATGGTGCTGCTGGGGCTGGTGTGGCGGCGACTGACGTTGACGGGCGGGCTGAGCGGGCTCGCGGTGGGGGTGGGGACCGTGTGCGCGCTGGTCTTCACCGGCCACGATCCGGTGTGGGGGGTGAACGCGGGGATCGTCGCGCTCGCCGCCAATCTCGCCGTCGCGCTGGCGGTGACCTTCGCGACGAAGCCCGACGCCGACCAGCGGGCCGACGCGGACGTGCTCGCGCGCGACTCCCTCGAATCCAGTGAGTCCGAGTTCCGCGAGTCCGAATCCCGCGAGTCGGATTCCCTCGAATCCGATTCCGGTGATTCCGGTGATTCCGGTGAATCCCTCGGCTCCCGCGCATCCGGCGATGCGCGCGATTCCCCTCATGGGGTCGATGTCATATCCGCCTCTTCGGACGGTGCTCCCCGCGGCGCCGCGAGCGCCGACTGACCGGCCGCCGCCGGTACGCCGGACCCCGCTCCGGCCCCGCCGACCGCTTCAGCCCCTGTCGGCCGATCGTGTATAACGGCTGAAGCGGTGTGTGTCGTACGAAGCACTCCGGCACCCGGAAGCACGACCGAACGAGAGGGGCAGGCCATGGTCCGCAGCGCGCTGCGGCTGCTGCGCCCCGCCGGGCTGCTGCTCTTCCTCGTCGCCGAAGTCCTGCTCCTCGACGCCGGCGGCCTCTCCGCCGCCGTCGCGCTCGCCGCCACCGCCACGGCCGCCGCGGGCTCCGCCCTCGTCGTCTGCGCCCTGATCAGCGCGCGCACCGTGCCCGCCCACCCGCGACACCGGGTACGTACGGCCATCCGCGATCGCGAGCAACGTACCGCCTTCCTGCCTCAACGGGACCCCGACGCCTCGGGCCGCACCCGGCCCCGAGCACCCGGCCGTCTTCTCCCGACGGCCGCGTAGCAGGGGTACGCAGAGCAGGGATACGGATACGCGGGGCAACCGCCCCCGGCAGGGGCAACCGCCCCGCGGGCAAGGGCAACCGCCCCCGGCAGGGCAACCGCCCCCCGGGCAAGGGCAACCGCCTCCGGGCAGGGCTAAGCCCCCCGTCAGGGCAAGCGCTCCGTCAGGGCATGCGCCCTCCGGCGGGCGAGCAGCCCCGTACGTACGGCACCCTTCGCACGTACGCACCCTCTCCACACACCCCCACGCGGGTCGTCATGCCGAGTCGCATCTCATCCGGCACGACGAGACCCACGGAGGGCTCACCATGTCCGTTTTCGCCAATCTGGTCGGACATCTCGCCAATCTGCTCCAGCCGCTCTTCAGCGCGGGCGCCGCCGCCGCGGCGATCATCCTCTTCACCGCCTGCGTACGGCTGGCGATCCACCCCCTCTCCCGCGCCGCCGCCCGCGGCCAGAAGGCACGTACCAAACTCGCTCCGCAGATCGCCGAACTGCGCAAGAAGCACGGCAAGAACCCCGAGCGCATGCAGAAGGCGCTCATGGAGCTGCACGCCAAGGAGAAGGTCTCGCCGCTCTCGGGCTGCCTGCCGAGCCTGCTCCAGATGCCCGCGTTCTTCCTCATGTACCACCTCTTCTCCAACCGGACGATCGGCGGCGAGCGGAACGAACTGCTCGGCCACTCCCTCTTCGCCGCGCCGCTCGGTGACCGCTGGACGGACGCGCTCGCGCACGGCGGGGTACTGGGCGGCGCGGGGCTCGTGTATCTGGGCCTCTTCGCGATCGTCGCCGGGGTCGCCACCTTCAACTTCCGCCGGATGAAGATCCAGATGGCGCACGCCCCCGCGATGCCCGCGGGGCCGGACGGGCAGCAGGTCCCCGGCATGGGCGCGATGACGAAGATGATGCCCCTGCTGTCCTTCGCGACGCTGTTCACCGTCGCCGTCGTGCCGCTGGCCGCCGCGCTGTACGTGGTGACGAGTACGACGTGGACGGCGGCGGAACGCTACTTCCTCTACCGGGACATGTATCCGGCGGGCGCACTGGCCGCCGCCACCCCCTGACAGGCCGGGCCTGACGGGGTGGTGCATGTGTTCCATGTGTTCCAGGCTGTGAACGTGGTCCAGGCTGTGAACAGGGTCTTGCCGTGTGATCGGATGTCTTGGAGGATCGGCCAATCCCCTCCGGTGGCCGCATCCATCGGCCGGGTCATGTTCGACCAGAGGAGACAGACATGAAGCTGCTGCGTGTCGGTACGGCCGGGGCCGAGCGCCCCGCGCTGCTTGACCAGGACGGGACGACCCTCAGGGACCTGTCCGGGCTGGTCACGGACATCGACGGCGCGCTGCTCGCCGATGACGCGGCGCTCGACCGGATCCGGGCCGCCGCCGCGTCGGGCGAACTGCCCGTACTCGACGGAGCCGGGCCGCGCGTCGGACCGCCGCTCGCCCGGATCGGCAAAATCGTGTGCATCGGGCTGAACTACCACGACCATGCGGCGGAGACCGGAGCGGAGATTCCGGCCGAGCCGATCATCTTCTTCAAGGCGCCGGACACCGTGGTCGGTCCCGACGACACCGTCCTCGTGCCCCGGGGGAGCGTCAAGACCGACTGGGAGGTCGAACTCGCGGTCGTCATCGGCCGCACCGCCCGCTATCTGGACTCGGCGGCGGACGGGCTGGCGCATGTCGCCGGGTACGCCGTCTCGCACGATGTCTCCGAGCGCGAGTTCCAGATCGAGCGCGGCGGCACCTGGGACAAGGGCAAGAACTGCGAGACGTTCAATCCGCTGGGCCCCTGGCTGGTGACCGCGGACGAGGTGCCCGATCCGCAGGCGCTGGCGCTCAGGCTCCGGGTGAACGGCGAGCTGAAGCAGGACGGGACGACCGCCGAGCAGATCTTCGGAGTGGGCGAAGTCGTGCGGTACGTCAGCCAGTTCATGACGCTCTACCCGGGCGATGTCATCAACACCGGGACGCCGGCCGGGGTGGCGCTGGGCAAGCCGGAGCCCAAGCCGTATCTGCGCGCGGGTGATGTGGTGGAGCTGGAGATCGAGGGACTGGGGCGGCAGCGCCAGGAGTTCAAGGACGCGTGACGCGAGGCGGTCGCCCCGTACCCCGGGCGTAGCCCTGGCCGGGATACGGAACGGCCCGGGGGCGGGGCGGGGTACGGAACGGCCCGGGGTACGGAACGGCCCGGGGTACGGAACGGCCCGGGGTACGGAACGGCCCGGGGTACGGAACGGCCCGGGGTACGGGGCGGTCCGGGGTACGGGGCGGTCCGCCCGTTCCGTACCCGCGGGCCGCCCCGCCCTCGTCCCGTCCCGTGCCCCCGGGCCGCCCCGCCCTCGCCCCGTACCCGCCCCACTCCTCAGCCGCGCAGTCGCTCCAGCGCCCGCACCACCATGGCGTGGTCCTCCACCTGCGGCAGACCCGAGACCGTCACGCTGCCGATGACGCCCGCGCCCTCCACCGCGATCGGGAACGAGCCGCCGTGCGCCGCGTACAGGTCCGGGTCGAGGCGGGAGGAGTCCTCGAAGGTCGTGCCCTTGGCCCGGAACCGCGTGCCCACGAGGAACGAGCTGGCGCCGTACCGCTCCACGACCCGGCGCTTGCGGTCGATCCACGCGTCGTTGTCCGCCGTCGAGCCCGGCAGCGCGCAGTGGAACAACTGCTGCGTGCCCCGGCGGATGTCGATCGCCACCGGCGCGCTCTGCTCGCGCGCCAGCCCGACCAGCAGACCGCCCAGCGTCCACGCGTCGTCGTGGGTGAAGTGGGGCAGGACCAACCGGGCTTCCTGCGCTTCGAGTTCGGCCACGGTGGGGGCCGTGGGTACGGGAACGTCGGTGGCGGGAACAGCGTCGCTCATGACCGGACCTCCAGCGTGACCACGATGCCCTCGCGGGCCGAGCGCCGCGCCGCTTCCAGTACGTCGAGCGCCGCCGCGGCCTCGTGCGCCGTCACCGGCGGCGCGGTGCCCTCGCGCAGCGCGGTGGCGATCCCCGCGTAGTACGCCGGATAGTCGCCCGGTTCGGTCTCCACGGGGTGGCCGCCGCCCGTCAGCGGCGACTCCCCGGCCCCGATCCGGCCCCACAGCGACTCGGGCTCCAGGCCCCAGCCGGGACCCCTGCCCGGCCGCCTGCCCTCGCGCAGATCCGCCTCCTGGGGGTCGAGTCCATGCTTCACGTAGCCGGCCACCGAGCCCAGCACGCGGAAGCGCGGGCCCAGTTGGGCGGTGGTGGCACTGGCGTAGAGATGCGAGCGCACGCCGTTCGCGTGCGTGATCGCGATGAAGGTGTCGTCGTCGGTCTCGGCGCCGGGACGGCGTACGTCCGCCTCCGCGTACACCCGTACCGCCGGGCCGAACAGCACCAGCGCCTGATCGACGACATGGCTCCCGAGGTCGTACAGCAGACCTCCGATCTCCTCCGGCGCGCCCGACTCGCGCCAGCCGCCCTTGAGCTGCGGGCGCCACCGCTCGAAACGGGACTCGAAGCGCTGTACGTCGCCCAGCTCGCCGGCGGCGACGAGACGGGCGAGCGTGAGGAAGTCGTTGTCCCAGCGGCGGTTCTGGAAGACGGAGAGCAGCAGTCCGCGTTCCTCGGCGAGCGCGGCCAGCTCGCGTGCCTCGGCCGCGCTGCCCGCGATCGGCTTGTCCACGACGACCGGCAGACCGGCCTTGAGCGCGGCCGTCGCGATCGGGACATGGGTCTTGTTGGGGGAGGCGATGACGATGAGGTCGAGGCTGTCCGCCCGCTGCCACAGTTCGTCCGGCGAGGCCGCGAACCGTACGTCGGGGAACTCGGCGTGCGCCTGCTCCCTGCGCTCCGGGCTGGAGGTGACGACCGTGTCGAGTACGAGCCCGTCGGTGGCGGCGATCAGCGGGGCGTGGAAGACGGAGCCCGCGAGGCCGTAGCCCACGAGCCCGACGCGCAGAGGGGTGCCGGTACCAGTCATGCGTCCCACTTAAGCAACGGTGTTTCCAAAGTGCAAGCACGAGAGACAATGGCAGACGTGACGGATGTGAACAGGGGCGTGAACAGAGGCGTGGGCGGAGGCGTGAACACAGGCGTGAACACAGGCGGGAACACAGCCGTGAACAGAGGGAGCGCGGGAGCCAATCTTCCGGTGCTGCGCGGGCACAACGCGGCGCTGGTCCTCGACCTGCTGCGTACGGCGGGCGAAGGCGGGATCAGCCGGCTGGAACTGGCCGAGCGCACCGGCCTCACCCCGCAGGCGGTCAGCAAGATCACGGCCAGGCTGCGTACGGAGGGCATGGCGGCGGAGGCCGGGCGCCGGGCCTCCACGGGCGGCAAGCCCCGGACCGTACTGCGGCTCGTCCCCTCGGCCGCGCACGCCGTCGGCCTGCATCTGGACCGCGACGAACTGACGGCGGTCCTGGTCGATCTGGCCGGCACGCCGGTGGCGGTACGGAGGGTCCCGCTCGACCTCGGCGCGGGGGCGGAGCAGGTGATCGAGGCGGCGGCGGTACAGGTGGACGCGGTACGCGCGGAGGCGGTACGGGCCGACGCGGCACGCGCGGAGACGGCAGGGGGCGAGACGGTACGGGGCGAGGCGGTACGGGGCGAGGCCGGGCGCACGCGCGTGGATTCCGTACTCCCCAACGCCGGGCCCGGCGTCGGGGAACCGCTCGGCGTGGGAGTCGCGATGCCCGGTCCGCTCGATCACGTCACCGGCGTACCCCGGCGCGTCACCGGCTTTCCGCAGTGGGACGGCTTCCCGCTGCGCGACGCCCTCGCCGCCCGGCTCCAGCTCCCCGTCGTCCTCGACAAGGACACCAACGCCGCCGCCCTCGGACTCGCGCTGCGCGGGCCCGGCGACTCGTTCGTGTATCTCCATCTCGGTACGGGCCTGGGGGCCGGACTCGTCCTCGGCGGCACGCTCCACCGCGGGGCGCGCACCGGCGCGGGCGAGTTCGGCCACCAGGTCATCCAGCTCGACGGGCCCCTGTGCGAGTGCGGAAACCGCGGCTGTATCGAGGCCCTCTGTCTGGCGGCGGTCGCCCGCGGCGATCTGGCGGAGGCCGCGCGGGTGCTCGGCGCCGGGGCGGCGAACCTGGTGGGGCTGCTCGACATCGACCGCGTCCTGCTCGGCGGCCGGACGATCGCCGCGCACGAGGAGCGCTTCGTACGGGGAGTGGCCGCCGTCGTCGCCGAACGTGCCCGGGGCGCGGGCATTCCCGTGGCAGCGGCCGAAGGAGGCGCGCACCCGGTCGCGGAGGGGGCCGCGCAGCTGGTCCTGGCGCCGGTGTTCCGGCACCGCCGAGGTGCGGAACTGGGCTGATCGAGTTCATCTGTTCGATCGGTCATCCATTTGGGGGTACAGCGCTCGGGCCGGGCCTCCGGTACATGACAGCGTCGTGGATGCGGGCCCCATCCCAGGGCGGCCGACCGGCCTGCGAGGCAACTGCCCGGACCTCTCGACCGTCACGCGATCAGCAAAGGCCGTGCGACCCATGCGATCCATACGATCCTCGTTCTCCTCGTTCACCTCGTTCTCCTCGCGATCCAGCCGTCCCGCCCGAACCGCGCGGCTCCGGCGCGTCCTCACCCTCGGCGTCACCGCGGCCACCGCGATCACGCCCACCGCCCTGTCCACGCTGCCCGTGCTGCCCGTGCTCACACCGGAAGCACGGGCAGCGCAGGCTACGGCCGTCCCGGCTGCCCCGGCTGTCCCGGTCGTCCCGGCTGCCACGGCCGGTGCGCGTGAGCCCCGTTGCGGCGATGTGTTCGACCGCGAGTTCCCGATCGAGGCCCGTATCCATGGCGGTCCCGCCGGTTTCCGGCCCGGCGCCGGTCCCGGGGCCTGGTATCTCGATCTGACGAACACCACCGACGCGGACTGCCGGTTCATCCATCCCGTGGTCGTCCTCGCCGACCGGGACCGGACGCTCGCCGTCTCCCAGGTCACGCTCCAGATCAGGCCGGCGACGTCCGGCGACGGGGGGCGGTGGCGCACGCTGTCGCTGGAGAAGACCGACGAGGACGAGATCGTCGGTGTCCTCAACGACGGTTTCCCGGGCTTCGTCGTCCCCGGGGGCCGGACGGTGACCGTCAGCGCGCGGCTCGCGTTCGCCGCGGACACGCGCCCCAACAGGGTCCTGATGAGCGCCGCGACCGTGCAGCGCCGGGGGCGTGACGGGGACTGGGTGGGGGAGTCCAACGCGTACGACTTCGCCATCGGCGCGAGCGGAGGGAACGGCGACAAGGAGAACAAGGAGAGCAGGGAGAACAAGGAGACCAAGGAGAACAGGGAGAGCAGCAGGGAGAGCAGGGGGAAGAGCGAGAGCAAGGAGAAGAGGACGGACGCGGACGCGGGAGCGCGTACGGAGGCGAGCACGGCCCCGGACTCGGTCCCGGACTCGGTCCCGGATCCGGCCCCGGACTCGGTCCCGGACTCCGACATCGGCATGACGCGCCCGTCCGGCCCCTCCGCGCCCCCCGAGCCGCCCGCGCTCGCCCGCACCGGAACCGGCGGCGACCTCATCGGCCGTATCGCCGCCTCCGCGGCCCTGCTCACGGCCGGCGTCGTGCTGGTCGTCGGCGTGCGGCGGCTGCGGGCCGGGCGCCCCTGACCTGCGGGGCTCGCCCGCCCCATGCGAACATCCCCCAGTGGACTACCCGAACGATCAGGCACCTGGCGCCCCCGTCCGCTCCGGTATTCCGGAGCACGGCCGCATCCCCAAGTACTACGCGGTCAAGGCGCGGGTCGCCGTCCTGATCGAGGAGTTGGGCGAGGGAGGGCTGCTCCCCACCGAACGCGATCTCGCCGTACGGTACGAGGTCTCCCGCGAGACCGTGCGCCAGGCCCTGCGCGAACTGCTGCTGGAGGGCCGACTGCGCAGACAGGGCCGGGGGACGGTCGTCGCGGGCCCCAAGCTGGAGCAGCCGCTCTCGCTCGCCAGCTATACCGAGGGCGTGCGCAGGCAGGGCCGCAGGCCGGGCCGTAGCCTCATCTCGCTCGACCGCTTCCCCTGCCCGCCCGCGCTGGCCGCCGAAACCGGGGTGGAGCGTGGTGAGCCGGTCTGGCACATGGAACGGGTGCTGCTGGCCGACGACGAGCGGGTCGGCCTGGAGAGCACGTATGTCTCCGTCGCCCGAGCGCCTTCCCTGGGTACGGAGTTCGACCCCGACTCGTCCTTCTACGCGTATCTCCGCGACGGGCTCGGTATCTCCTTCGGCGACGCGGACGAACGGATCGAGACCGTCCTCGCCACCCCGCGCGAGGCGCTGCTGATCGGCACTCCGCCGGCGCTGCCCATGCTGCTGATCCACCGGGTGTCCCGCGATACGGAGGGCACCCCGCTGGAGCGCGTACGCACTCTCTTCCGCGGCGACCGCTTCAGCTTCACCACCCACCTCGGCGCGGTCCGCGACTGACGGTCCGCGACTGACGGCCTGTGACTGACGGCCCGCGACTGACTGGCGACCAGTCGCCACGGCGGCGGTGAATATCTCGCGCGATCACGGATAGGTAACGGGTCTAGTCCGAACTTGAGCGCCCGTTCACCGTCCGATCGCCAACTGGACGGCTCCGGGCCACCACCCGCGAGGAGCGTTGCCGTCGTGAGAGTCATCGTCGTAGGAGCCGGCGTGGTGGGAACCATGCACGCCTGGCACGCAGTGAACCGCGGCCACGAGGTCGTACAGATCGAGCGTGAGACCGAGGCGCGAGGGGCCTCTCTCCGTAATTTCGGACAGATTTGGGTGAGCGGCCGGGCGGGCGGCGAGGAGCTGGAGACGGCGCTGCGGGCCCGCGAGCTGTGGGAGGACATCGGCCGCCGCGTCCCTGAGCTGGGCTTCCGGGCCAATGGTTCGCTGACGCCGGTACGTACCGAACTGGAGTTCGCCGTCGCCGAGTCGGCGGTCTCCCGCCCCGACGCCGCCGCCCGCGGCTACCGACTGCTCACCGCCGCCGAGGCGCGGGAGATCAACCCGGCGCTCCGGGGTGACTTCACGGCCGCGCTGTGGTGCGAACGGGACGCGGCGGTCGAGCCGCGTACGGCCCAGCTCGCCCTCAAGCGGGAGCTGCTGGCCTCCGGGCGGTACACGTACCTCGGCGGGCGGGAGGTCCGTGAGGTCGTCGGGGAGCACGCCGTCCGTGACGACCACGGCGAGACGCACTCCGGCGACGCCGTCATCCTCTGTACGGGCGCCGCGCTGAGCGGGCTCGTCTGCGAGCTGGTGCCCGATCTGCCCGTGCGCCGCGTGCGCCTCCAGATGATGCAGACCGATCCGCTCGGCGAGGACCTCACGACCTCTGTCGCCGACGCCGACAGCTTCCGCTACTACCCGGCCTACGCGAGCGTGGCGCTGGACGCGCTCAACTCCGGGCAGGCACAGGCTCCCGTGGCCGCCGAGCACCGGATGCAACTGCTGATGGTGCAGCGCAAGGACGGCGGGCTGACCATCGGCGACACCCATGAGTACGCGCACCCCTTCGCCTTCGATCTGCTGGACGACCCGTACGCGCATCTCACCGCCGTCGTCGAGTCGTTCCTCGGCTGGCCGCTGCCGAGGATCCGGCGTCGCTGGGCCGGGGTGTACGCGCAGTGCACCGACACCAGCCGGGTCGTGCACCGGCAGCGGGTGCGGGACGGGGTGTGGCTGGTGACGGGGCCGGGCGGGCGCGGCATGACGTGCTCGCCCGCCATCGCCGAGACGACCGCGAACGAACTGGACTGGTGAGCAGCGTGAGCAAGGTGAGCAGCGTGAGTGAGGTGAGCAGCGTGAACGAGGCGACCAGGGTGAGTGAGGCGAACGAGGTGAACAGGGTGGACAGGCCGAACAAGGAGGACAGGCCGAACAAGGAGCACAGGCCGAACAAGGAGGACAGGCCGGACGGGACGGGGAAGCCGACCGACAGCACCAAGGGCGCGATCAAGCTCGTCGTGCTGGACATGGCGGGCACCACGGTCGCCGACGGCGGACTCGTCGAGCGCGCGTTCTTGGCGGCGGTGCGCCGGATGGGCGCCGAGCCGGAGTCGATGCTCGGTCATGTGCGCGCCACCATGGGCGAGTCCAAGATCTCCGTCTTCCGGCATCTCTTCGGCGACGAGGCGAGGGCCCAGCAGGCCAACACCGCCTTCGAGACGGCGTACGGGGAGCTGGTCGCCGCCGGGCACATCGTGCCCGTCGCCGGTGCGCGCGAGGCCATCGAGGAGCTGCGCGCCGACGGCCGGACGGTGGTGCTGACCACGGGCTTCGCCCGCGTCACCCAGGACGCGATCCTCGACGCCCTGGGCTGGCGGGACCTGGTGGAGCTCACCCTCTGCCCGGCCGACGCGGGCGGGCGCGGGCGCCCGTACCCGGACATGGTGCTGGCGGCCTTCCTGCGCACCGGCGTGGCCGACGGGGTCCGGGAGATCGCGGTCGCCGGTGACACGTCGTACGACATGCTCAGCGGGGTACGGTCCGGCGCGCGGATCGTCGCGGGCGTGCTCACCGGTGCTCATGACCGGGACGCGCTGGAGGCGAACGGCGCGACGCATGTCCTGACGTCGGTCGCCGGTCTGCCGGCCGCCCTCGCCGCGGCGGAGGCGGAGTGATGACCACCGACCCCGTGGTCGGGGACGCCACCTCCGAAGCCGTCCTCGACACCACGCCCGATGCCGGTCCCTCGCCCACGCCCACACGCACGCCCACACGCACGCCCACGCCCTCGCCCACCCCCGCGTCCCCGTCCGTGTCCTCGTCCGCGTCCCTTTCCTCGCGCGGCGGGATCCGCTTCGACGGCGTCTCCGTCGCGTACGGCGGGACCACCGTCCTCGACTCCCTCGATCTGACCGTCGAGCCGGGGGAGTTCATGGCGCTCCTCGGCCCCTCCGGCTCCGGCAAGACGACCGCGCTGCGTGCCGTCGCCGGATTCGTACGTCCCGCCGCCGGGCGGGTGTTCATCGGCGGCCGGGACGTCACCGACCTGCCGCCGTACCGGCGCGGCATCGGCATGGTCGTCCAGCAGTACGCGCTCTTCCCGCATCTGCGGGTCGAGGAGAACGTCGCCTTCGGGCTCAAGGCGCAGCGGGACCCGAAGGTCCCCAGGGGCGAGATCCCCGGCCGGGTCGCCGAGGCCCTCGGATTGACCGGCATGGCCGCGTACGCCCGGCGCTATCCGCGCGAACTCTCCGGCGGTCAGCAGCAGCGCGTCGCCATCGCCCGCGCGCTCGCCATCCGCCCCCGGGTGCTGCTCCTCGACGAGCCGCTCTCCGCGCTCGACGCGCGGTTGCGCTCCGGAATGCTCACCGAACTGGCCCGGCTGCACCGCGAGTTGCCCGACGTCTCCATCCTGTACGTCACCCACGACCAGGTCGAGGCGCTCACCCTGGCGGACCGGATCGCCGTCATGGACCGGGCGCGGCTGATGGACTGCGGCACCCCGCGCGAGCTGTACCGCAACCCCCGTTCCGAGTTCACGGCGTCCTTCGTCGGCAACGCGAATCTGCTGCCCGTCACGGTCGGCGCGGCCGGGGTCGGCTTCGCGGGTACGGAGATCGAGGTCGCGACCGGCGACGCGGCGCGGGGCGCCACGGCGACCCTCTGCGTACGCCCGCACCTCGTCGGGCTCGGCGCCGGGCCCAACGCCCTGCGCGGCACGGTCGCCGAGGTGCAGTGGCGCGGCTCCACCCACCGGCTGTACGTGGAGGTGGCCGGCCACCGGCTCAAGGCGGACGTTCGGGAACTGCGCGAGCCCCCCGCCCTCGGCGACGAGGTGACCGTGCACTTCGCGCCCGAGGACGCGGTGCTGCTGCCCGCGGGCGCGGGGACCGGTGGCCCCGATGTCTAGTGCCGTGTCCGGGGAGAGGGCGGAGCGGGAGTCCGTACGGCGGCCCGGGACGCGGAAGGACCGCGACGAAACGCGGGAGAACCGTAACGAGACGCGCAAAGAAGGCGAGACGCGCAAAGAAGGCGAGACGCGCAAAGAAGGCGAGACGCGCAAAGAACGCGAGACGTACAAAGAACGCGAGACGCGCAAAGAACGCGAGGCGCGCAAGGACCGCGAGGCGCGCAAGGACCGTGAGACGCCGAAGACCCGTGGGCCCCGTGGAGCCCGGCGCGGCCGGAGGCTTCTCTGGGTTCTGCCTCCCGTCGCCGTCCTCGGTCTCTTCTTCCTCTATCCGCTCGCCCTGGTCGTCCGGCAGTCCTTCTCCCCCGACGAGGGCGGCACCTCCATCGAGCCGTACACCGAGGTCTTCGCCTCAGCGGCCTTCCGGGAGGCGCTCACCACCACGGTCTGGCTGGCCGTCGGCTCGACCGCCGGCTGTCTGGTCCTCGGCTTCGCCCTCGCCCTGGTCATCGCCTTCGTACCGTTCCCCGGCAGCCGGGCCGTCGCCCGCTTCATCGATGTCTTCCTCTCCTTCCCGTCCTTCCTGATCACGCTCGCGCTGCTGTTCATCTACGGCACGGTCGGCATGGTCAACGGCGCCTGGACGGACCTCACGGGCGCCGCGTCCGGGCCGGTCCAGTTCCTGACCACCCCCTGGGGCGTGCTCCTCGCGGAGATCACGTACTTCACGCCCTTCGTGATACGCCCGCTGCTCGCCGCCTTCTCCCAACTCGACACCGCGCAGCTCGAAGTGGCGTCCTCGCTCGGTGCCCGGCCGGCCAGGATCGTGCGGCGGGTCATCCTGCCCGAGGCGCTGCCCGCGCTCGCCGCCGGCGGCAGTCTCGTCCTCGTCCTCTGCCTCAACGAGTTCGGCATCGTGCTCTTCACGGGCGCCAAGGGCGTCACGACCCTGCCGACGCTCGTCTACAGCAAGGCGATCCTCGAATCCGACTATCCGGCCGCCTGCGTGGTCGCCGTCGTCAATGTCGCGCTCTCCGTCGGGCTGTACGCCGTCTACCGAATGGTGGCTCGCCGTGCTGGTGCATAGCCGTACGGGACGGTGGGCCGCCTGGGGCGGCTTCCTCGTCCTCTTCCTTCCGCTCTTCGCGCTGCCGCTGCTCGTCGTGGTCGCCGCGTCGTTCTCCACCAACTGGTCGGGCGCGCTGCCCTCCGGGCCGACCGCCGGGCACTACAGCGCCGCCGTGCGCGGCGAATCCCTCCAGGCCCTGGCGACCAGCCTGATCACGGCCGTCACCGCGAGCCTGCTGGCGCTGACCATCGGAACCTGGGCCGCGCTGGCCGGAGCCGCGCTCGAAAGGCGCGGACGCCGCCTCCTCGACGCGCTGTTCATGCTGCCCGTCGCCGTGCCGTCGGTCGTCGTGGGGCTCGCCGTACTGGTCGCGTTCAGCCGGCCGCCCCTGCTGCTGAACGGCACGCGCTGGATCGTGATCCTGGCGCACACCGTGCTGGTCACGGCGTTCGCCCAGCAGTCGGTGTCGGCGGCCGTCCGGCGGCTCGACCCGATGTACGAACAGGCCGCCGCGTCGCTCGGCGCCCGTCCCGCGTACGTGCTGTGGCGGGTGCGGATCCCGCTCCTGCTGCCGTCGCTCAACGCGGCCGCCGGCCTCTGCTTCGCCCTCTCCATGGGCGAGCTGAGCGCCACGATGATGCTCTACCCGCCCGACTGGATGCCCCTGCCGGTGCGGATCTTCACCGCCACCGACCGCGGCTCCCTCTTCACCGGCTCGGCCGTCGCCGTTGTCCTGATGGGCACGACGCTGCTGGTGCTGCTCGCCCTGTCCCGTATCCGCACCCAAGCCACTTTCCGCTAGGAGAAGACCACGTTATGCGCGCCTTCACCCACCAGCCGTTCCCCGCCGTGCCGTTCCCCGCCGTGCCGTTGCTCGCGGGCGGTCTCGTCCTCGCCCTCTCCCTCACCGGCTGCGGCTCCTCCTCCACCGCCTCGGACGAGAAGTCCGTGACCGTCTACAGCGCCGACGGACTCAAGGGCGAGAACGGCGACGGCTGGTACGACCAGGTCTTCAAGGACTTCGAGAAGGAGACCGGCATCAAGGTCGACTACGTCGAGGGCGGCTCCGGCGAGGTCGTACAGCGCGCCGTCCGCGAGAAGTCCAACACCCAGGCCGATGTCCTCGTCACCCTCCCGCCGTTCATCCAGCAGGCCGACGCCAAGGGGCTGCTCCAGTCGTACGATCCGCGCGGCGCCGAGCACCTCGACGCGGCCGGTAGATCGGCCGACTCCACCTGGACCGCGGTCGTCAACAACTACTTCGGCTTCATCCGGAACACCAAGGAACTGAAGCAGGCGCCCACGACCTGGGAGGACCTGCTCGACCCGGCGTACAAGAACAAGCTCCAGTACTCGACGCCCGGTGTCGCGGGCGACGGTACGGCCGTGGTCATCAAGGCCATGCACGACTTCGGCGGAAAGGAGCCGGCGATGGCCTATCTCAAGAAGCTCCAGGCCAACAACGTCGGCCCGTCGTCCTCCACCTCCAAGCTCGCGCCCAAGGTCGACAAGGGCGAGATCCTGGTGGCCAACGGAGACGTCCAGATGAACTTCGCGCAGGCCAGGTCCATGCCGAACCTCGGCATCTGGTTCCCGGCGAAGGACGGCGGCGGGCCCACCACCTTCGCACTGCCCTACGCGGCCGGTCTGGTCAGCGAGGCCCCGCACAGCGCCAACGGCAAGAAGCTCCTCGACTTCATGCTGGCCGAGCGGGCGCAGCGGCAGGTCAGCGAGATCGGCGGCGGCTTCCCGGCCCGTACGGACATCAAGCCCACCGACGCCAACGCCGTCGCGCTCACGAAACTGATCGACGGAGTCGAGATCTTCGAGCCGGACTGGAAGGACATCGAGAAGAACCTCGACGTGTACATAGACGCCTGGAAGTCGGCCACCGGCAGCTGACCGGCCGGCCCCGGCGGCGGCCCGCGTGCGGTGGACGGGACCCTGTGCCGTCCACCGCACGCCCTGGTTAGGCTGGGCGTGTCGGACCGTGCATTATTGGCCACCGCAGAGCGGAGAACAGTCCAGTGGCAGAGCGCAAGCCGATCGAGTCCTGGCTCACCGACATGGACGGCGTCCTCATCCATGAGGGCGTCCCGATCCCCGGCGCCGCCGAGTTCATCAAGCGACTGCGGGAGTCGGGCAGGCCGTTCCTCGTCCTCACCAACAACTCCATCTACACCCCGCGCGATCTCCAGGCCCGGCTGGCCCGGATGGGGCTGGATGTGCCCGTGGACAACATCTGGACCTCCGCGCTCGCCACCGCCAAGTTCCTGGAGGACCAGCGGCCCGGCGGTACGGCGTATGTCATCGGCGAGGCCGGGATGACCACGGCCCTGCATGACATCGGCTATATCCTCACCGACCACGAGCCGGACTACGTGGTGCTCGGCGAGACCCGTACCTACAGCTTCGAGGCGCTGACCAGGGCGATCCGGCTGATCAACGGCGGAGCGCGGTTCATCTGCACCAACCCCGACGAGACCGGCCCCTCGACCGAGGGACCGCTGCCCGCGACCGGCGCCGTCGCCGCGCTGATCACCAAGGCCACCGGCAAGGAGCCGTACTTCGCGGGCAAGCCCAATCCCCTGATGATGCGGACCGGGCTCAACGCCATCGGCGCGCACTCCGAGACCAGCGCGATGATCGGTGACCGGATGGACACCGATGTGCTGGCCGGACTGGAGGCCGGGATGGAGACCTTCCTGGTGCTGACCGGCGTGACGACCCCCGGCGATGTGGACCGCTACCCGTTCCGCCCGTCGACGATCGTCGACTCGATCGCCGATCTGATCGACCGCGTCTGAGGGCGCGTCGGCGGGGCGTCTGAGTGTGTCCGTGCGGCGTATGAGCGAGTGACCGCGCGCTGAGGATGCGAAAACCCCCGGCGCGCGTGAGTCTGTCGTGTACCAGGAGGTACACGATGCGTTCAGGGTTGCTCGCTCTCCGTGGCGCGGGGGCGGTCGCCATGCTGGTGGCCACGCCCGTCCTCGGCGCCGCCACCGCGCAGGCCCATGATTCCGTACGGGTCACGGTCACCCCGTCCGCCGTCGCCCCGGGCGGCGAGATCGAGATCAGGGCCGAGGGCTGCCGGAGCGGCTCGGCAGCCGCCGTGTCGCGGGTCTTCGTCGCCGGTGCGGAGCTGAGAGACCGCGCGGGCGGCGCGCTGACCGGATCCACCGTGATCGGATCCTCCGTCAAGGAGGGCGGATACGAGATCGACGTGCGCTGCGACGGTCATGGTCACGCGGGCGCGGGCCGCTTCGAGGTCGTCGCCCACGCCAGGCAGGACCGGCCCGAGCAGCACGCCAGTCCCGTCGCACCGGTCCGGGCGGGCGGCGGCGGTACGGCGCCCCTGTCCGCGGCCGCGGACAGGGCCACGGACGTGGGTGACGTACGTGACGTACACGAGGTACGGGGCGCGGGCGACGTACGGACGGACGTACAGACGGACGTACGGACGGATACGCGGACGGCCGCCGAGGCGACCGGGCCCGGGACCCCGCACGCGGTGATCGGCCTGGTCCTGGCGGGCGTCGCGGCGGTCGCCGTGGCCCTCAGGAGCGCACGGCGCTCGCGCCACTCCGACCGGGACTCGGACTGACATGGCCGGCCGGAGCGCCACCCCGGGCGTCGGCAGACTGCTGGCCGGAGTGACCTGGGCCGTCCTGCTGCTGGTGCTCTGGCTCTGGGGCCGCGACGCCGGTGAGGAACCCGGCGGGTGGTCCGCGCTCACCACCGGCGATGTGGCGGCGGTCGGCCGTCCGCAGGGGGTGGTGCGGCCACCGGCCCGTGCCCCGCTGGACCCGGCGGAGCCACGGCGGGTGGAGGTGCCGTCGATGGGGATCGACGCGCCGGTCGTGCCCCGGGGGCTCGATGGCACCGGGGCGATCGATCCGCCGCCGTACGCGACACCGCGCGCCGTCGGCTGGTACGGCGGCGGGGTCCAGCCGGGCGCGGAGGGCGCCGCGCTGTTCGTGGGCCACGCCGACACCGAGACGAAACCGGCCGTGTTCCACGGGCTGAGCGCGGCCCGGCCCGGCGCGAAGATCCGGGTGGCCAGGGCCGACGGGAGGACCGCCGAGTTCACCATCGACGAGGTGCGGGTCTTCGGCAGGGACCGCTTCGACGCGCACAAGGTCTACGGGCCGCACAAGAAGTCCCGCGCGGAGCTGCGGCTGATCACCTGCGGCGGAACCTTCGACCGCGCGACGGACTCCTACACGGCGAATGTGGTGGTCTCGGCGTATCTGACAGGAGTGAGCGAGCCGCGTGACAGCTGATGCGGCCCGGCCCGGCCAGGGACCGGTATGCCAGGATTGGCGACGACCGGGCGGGCCCGGCCGTGGGGCCGGGGGAGGGCTGCCCAGGACCTCGGGCTCCGGGCTCCGGATCCCGGACGCAGTGACGGCGACGCAGTGACGGTGCACCAAGGGGGAGTGGATGTACGGCAGTTATTCCGGTCGCGGCCGTGGCGCCGGGGCCGGACGCGTACGGGCCGGTGTGGCGGCGGCCGGGGCGGTGCTGCTGCTCGCGGGCTGTTCGTCCGACGGCGACGGTGACGGCGGTGACGGAGGCGACGGCGGCGGTACGAAGTCGGCGCCGATCGGCCAGCGGCCCAAGGCGGACGCGCCGTACTGGGTCAACCCCGACGGCAGGGCGGCCCGTCAGGTCGCGGCGTACGACAGCGCGGGCGACTCCGGGAACGCCGCGCTGATCCGGAAGATCGCCGAACAGCCGGTCGCCGAGTGGATCGGCCCCGACACCCCCGAGACGCAGACCAAGGGCTTCACGGAAGCGGCGACGAAGGCCGACCGCGACGCGCTGCTCGTCCTCTACAACATCCCGCACCGCGACTGCGGCCAGTTCTCCAAGGGCGGCGCCGCGGACGGCAACGCGTACCGCGCGTGGGTCGACCAGGTCGCGAAGGGCATCGGCGACCGCCGGGCGACCGTGATCCTGGAGCCCGACGCGGTCCTGCACCTGGTGGACGGCTGCACGCCCGGCCAGTTCCACGAGGAGCGGTACGACCTGCTCAAGGGCGCCGTCCAGCGGCTCAAGCGGCAGCCGGCGACCTCGGTCTACCTGGACGCGGGCAACGCCGGCTGGCAGACACCGGACGCGCTCTTCGAACCGCTCCAGCGGGCGGGCATCGCCGACGCGGACGGCTTCTCGGTCAACGTGTCCAACTTCTACCCGACCGCGGCGAGCGCGGACTTCGGCAAGCGGCTCTCCGCGAAGGTCGGCGGCAAGCCCTTCGTCATCGACACCAGCCGCAACGGCAACGGCCCCTACACGAAGGGCGATCCGGCCGAGAACTGGTGCAACCCGCCGGGCCGGGCGCTCGGCGAACACCCGACGACGAAAACCGGCGACCCGCTGGTCAAGGCGTATCTCTGGATCAAGCGCCCGGGAGAGTCGGACGGCGACTGCAAGGGCGGCCCCAAGGCGGGGGACTGGTACCCGGACTACGCCCTGGACCTGGCGCGCGACAGCGGCGGATAGCCGGGGAATCCCGGAGGCGTAGGGGCGGGCTCCACCCGCCCCTACGGGAGTCCCTCAACAGGAGCCCTCAACAGGAGACCCTCAACAGCGCTCCCGCTACGGGATCTCCACCCACACGCCCTCCGACGGCGTTCCCTCCTCGTCCGTGACGAACAGCATGTACCAGCCCGGCGGGACCAGCGCGCTGTTCTTCGGGACCGTGACCTCGATACCGTCCGCCGTCTTCTTCATGTCCAGGGCCACCGACCGCTGTTCGACGTCGGTGACATGGGTGACCGCGCTCGGTCGCATCAGCTTCGCCGTCCTGACCGACGCCGGGTCCTTCGTCTTGAAGGCCGCCGTGCCGCCGCGCTCGACACGCTTCGGGCCGCCCGAGAGCGTGGGCCGTGCGTCGCGGAAGAGGTACGGCGGGGTGTAGATCTCGATCCGCTGCTCGAAGACGCCCGGCTTGGTGTTGGCCTTGTCGGCGAAGAGCGCGTCCGAGCCGAAGATCATGACGCGGCCGTCGGGCAGCAGCACCGAGCCCGAGTGGTAGTTGCGGCCCACCGCCGGGTCGGCCACCCGCTTGTACGTGGACGAGACCGGGTCGTACATCCGGGCCTGGAGCACATCGGAGCCGCCGCGCCCCCGGTAGTCCTCCGAGCCGCCGGTGACCAGCACGCTGTCGTCGGGCAGCAGCGAGGCGCTCGGGTAGCGGGTGCCCTTCTCCAGTGTCGGGCCGTCCGTGAAGCGGGGATCGGGGTCCTTCAGATCGACCAGCCGGGACTTGTCACTGGACTTGTCGGACTCACCGACCCCGCCGCCGCCGATGACCATGAACTTCTGGTCCTGCGCGGGCGGCAGCATGACCGTCGCCGAGGTCTCCATCCGGTCCGGGTCGCCCAGCCCGGGGATCTTCTCGAACGTGTTCGTGTCCAGATCCCAGATCCCGGGGTCGCGGCCGACATCGGCCGGACCGTAACCGGCGTTGGAGCCGCTGTAGAAGAGCTTGCCGTTGTCCATCAGGAAGACCGCGGGGTAGGTGGGGAACTTCCTGATGATCCCGGTGTACTCCCAGCTCCTGGTCTCCGGGTCGTAGATCTCGTCCTTGCCCGGGACGATCTGGCCGATCTCGTCAAGACCGGACATCGCCAGGACCTTGCCGTCCCTGAGCGTGGTCAGCGTCGGGTACCAGCGGGCCTCGTTCATCGGGTCGACCTTGATGTACTTCTCCGCGACCGGGTCGAACTCGAATGCCTCCCTGATGCCCTGGAAGTCCTTCTTGTCGAGCGCGAGCTTCTGCGCGATGCCGTAGACATTGCGGGCGTCGGAGCCCTTCATGCCGTGCACGCGGTAGTTGTCCTCGGTGCCGGTCTCGTACGTCTTGCCGGCCTCACGCGCCTCGACGTAGATACGGCCCAGACCCGGCTCGGTCCGCAGGAACGCGCCGGTCACCTTGTCGAAGACCTTCGTCGCCTTCTCGACCAGGACGGGATCCTTGGAGACGAACGTCTTGCCGTTCCCCTTGCCGGTGAAGACCGTGCCGGCGGGCAGCGTGATCGGCTTGTCCGGGTCCTCGTTGTGGACGATCATCAGGCCGCCGGCCTTGGTGACATCGCCCTTGAGCTTCTCGTAGCGCTTCGTGCCGCCCGCCACCAGCAGGTTCCCGTCGGGCAGCTGGGTGTGCCCGGAGCAGAACATGTCCTTGGGTGTCGGGATCATCGTGTACTTGTTGGTCTCCGGATCCCAGAGCACCGACTCGAACTTGCCCGCGTCGAAGTTCTTCTGGTTGTTCCCGGAGCCCGCTATCAGCAGCACCTTGCCCGTGTGCAGCAGGGAGGCGTGGATCGAGTTGATCGTGAAGTCGGCCGGTACGTCCAGGAAGTCCCAGTGGCCGTTCTCCGCCTTGTACGCGGGGCGGTTGATCGTGTAGTCGTGGTACTGCTCGGAGCCGAAACGGTAGAGCGCGGGTCCGTTGAAGCCGGCCACCGCGACGATCACCGCGGCGCCTATCGCTATGCGACGGGCACGGTTCTTGCGGTGATTGTGCCGGACGGGAATCGCGCTCATTTCTTATGTCCCCCAAGGGAAATCCGTACGGTCTGATCGGTGGGCGCGGTCCGCGGGAGCGCCGGGTCCTGGGCCGTCGGGCCGGGAGCGGCCGGGTACGTAACGGCGGGCCGCGGCACGGCCGGTGGCGCCTGACCCGCCGACCGCATCCCCCAGCGCCAGGCGATGATCGGCGCCGCCGTGATCAGCATGGCCAGGGTCGCCCAGGTGATCATCGCCGGATGGTCGTGCCCGAAGAAGAAGGAGGAGACCAGCGATCCGCCGAAGACCAGGATGAAGAAGAGATGGATCCGGAACGTGCCGAAGAGCGTGTCCGGGCTGGACGAGTCGCCCTTGGGCGTCACCACGAAGCTGCTCTTGCGCCGCAGGACCGCGTCCATCAGGGACCGCGCGTACAGCGGCGCGGACATCGCGGACATCGCCATACCGGCCAGCCCGCCGGAGCCCTCGGGCTCGTGCGGCGAGACATTGTGCCGGCGGTTCCAGACGTAGAGACCGATCTGGAGGGCCGAGGCGTTGCCGTACAGCATCATCCAGATCGCCGGGTCGATCTGCACACCCGAGGCGCCCATCCCCAGGAACAGCGCGCAACTCAGCGCCGCCAGGATCCAGTTGAGCGCCGACATCGGGTAGAAGATGATCATCATCGTGTAGTTGAAGAGCTTGCCGGGCGGCAGCGTGCCGTACCCGCGCCAGTACTGCTTGAGGATCGTCTCGTACGTGCCCCGCGACCAGCGCAGCTGCTGGGTGAAGAAGTCGGTCCAGGCGGTCGGGCCCTCGCCCACGGCCAGGACGTCCGGGGTGTAGACGGAGCGCCACTTCCTGCCGGTCCGCGGATTCCTGGCGCGGTGCATCTCGAAGCCCGTCGCCATGTCCTCGGTGATCGAGTCGTACAGGCCGCCGATCTGCTTGAGCGCCCTGATCCGGACGGCGTTGCTCGTCCCGACGAACATGGGTGCGCCGTAGCGGTTGCCCGCGCGCTGGATCAGCGCGTGGAAGAGGAACTGCTGCGACTCGGCGGCCTTGGTGACGAACGAGTCGTAGTTGCCGTAGACCTGCGGGCCGATGACGAAGCCGACGTCCGGGTCGCGGAAGTAACCGAGCATCCGCTCCAGATAGTTGGGCATCGGTACGTGATCGGTGTCGACGGACGCGAAGAACTCGTAGTCGTCGCCGTGCGCGTCCAGCCAGGCGTTGTAGTTGCCGTGCTTGGTCTTCGCGCGGTGCGCGCCCTTGGCCTGGTTCCACTTCGCCACGCCCTTGCGGGAGAAGTGGTACACGCCGAGGCGGGCGCAGACCTCCTTGACGGCCGGGTCGTCGCCCTCGTCCAGCAGCCATACGTGCATCGGCCCGCGGTGCCGGATCCGTACGGCGGCCTCCAGCGTCTTCGTCACCATCTCCAGGGGCTCCTTGCCCGGTACGAAGGAGGTGAGGAAGGCCACGCGGGTATGGGGCTCGGGCACGACCGGGACCGGGTCGCGCGCCACCAGCGTCGCGTGCGCGTTCGAGAGGACATTCATCGTACGGAACAGCTCGATCAGTCCGATCGAGACGAGCATCACGATGTCGAGGACGAGCAGGAGATCGTTCTTGAGGTTCGGGTCACGCTCCGTCCAGTGCTGCGGCTGCATCAGCCAGACGAAGAGACCGAGCGAGAGCAGCGGCGCCGCGCCGAGCAGCAGGGCGGCACGGATGCGGTGCGGCTCCTGGGAGAGCAGCGAACGGTACTGGACGCGGTACGGCTTGGCCGGGTCGGGCCTGGTGAGGGGTCCGGCGAGCCGGCTGTAGTGCTCGTAGTCGTACTTCGGCAGGACGTCCTGCTTCGGCCGTTGCCGGCCCCCGCCCCTTCTGAGATGCGAGGGAATCCGGAGCTGGGTGGTCCGGGAAACGTCGTTGTCCCGCTGGCCGCCGTCTGGCGTCGACGTCATGAGTCATCCCCCCGCACGCTCGCTCGGCGTGATCGGTCGATCGATTCATCCGGAATGGTCCCCCTCGACCATCGCCCCGGACGCGTGAATGTGCGGTCCCCGTCCCTATAGAGAGGAAACGGCGGCTGTCCGGTTGCATGACGCCGGATACGGCCACCCCGCGCGGACGGGGCCCCCGCCCCCGCCGGATCCACCGCTGGGGCATCCCCTCGTACCGCGTCCAACTGTTCGGACCGCACGCCCCATTGGCGTTCACAAGCTCAGTCTGATCGTGTGAAGAACCTTGGGGCATCCGCCCCGGGGGAATCGTATCGTGAGCGACGCGGTGCGGGGTGTCACCGTGTTCTTTCGGGAAACGTCGCAGCTCAGGCGGTACTTCACCGACTTCTCCACTGGTGCGCGAGGCGCCGGGGGCTATGGAGACGCAACGGTGCGTGACGTGAAGACGCTGTGTAGTTGACCGGCCACCTGTCTGAATTCGCCCATGCGCGAGCGGGTGTGTGCGCGGGTGTATGAGGGGGCGCGTGAGCGGGCGCGTCAACGGGTGGTGAAACACAACGAGCGAGGCCCCCTCACGTGAAGTGAGGGGGCCTCGACTGTGCGTGCGCCGCCAGGGACTCGAACCCCGGACCCGCTGATTAAGAGTCAGCTGCTCTAACCAACTGAGCTAGCGGCGCCTGCTGACCTGGCCAACTCTACCCGATCGGCTGGGGTGGCCCCGACCATTTGATGGGTGTTGCGGCCTGTCGGATTGTCTTTTCTTACCTTTGATCCGTCAAAATGCGATTTGTTCAGACAGTTGACACACTGGCGCTCGTGCAGCCGCGCCCAAAAAATCTTGATGAGTGTGGAGGGGATCGCATGACCGTCCCGGTCTTCGAGGAGTACGAGCCCGCTCCCGACTGCCCCTGTGCGGGATGCGCCGAGCGCCGGCGCGATCTGGCCAGAGGGCTGGCGGTACGGGCCGGTGGTCATCCGGCCGCGCACGGCGCCCGGCGTGCGCTGGTGCTGGCGACCGCCGCGGGCGTGGCGCTGGGTCTGCCGGGAGCGGGCGCCGGCACGGCATGGGCCGCGGCGCCGCCCGGTACGGCCGGCGGCACATCCGTCGATCGGGTTACCAGAACCTCCGTCGATCCGCATCCGGTCACTCCTCAGGGTGGCAGCGGTCCCCTGCACGGGCGGCCACAGTCGAGCAAGCCGCCGGGCGAACTGCGCGCGACCACCCGGGCCGACATCATCAACCGCGCCAAGCGGTGGGTGCAGGCGCAGGTGCCGTACAGCATGGAGAAGTACTGGTCGGACGGGTACCGCCAGGACTGCTCCGGCTATGTGTCGATGGCCTGGAACCTCTCCGACAACGAGTGGACGGGCAGCCTGGCGGATTTCGGCGTCCGGATCTCGCGGGACGAGCTGGAGCCCGGGGACATGCTGCTCTTCCACAATCCGGCCGACCCCAACAAGGGCTCGCACGTCACGCTCTTCGGCGGCTGGACCGACTACACGCACTCCTACTACGTGGCCTACGAGCAGACCAAGCCGCACGCGCGTACGGAATCCACGCCGGTGGGGTACTGGAGCAACCCCGACCGCTATGTGCCGTACCGCTACAAGGGGCTGACCGAGGTCTCGGAAGGCAAGGGGCCGAACTCGGCCACGGGCAGCGGGGCCGCGGCGTCGATGGCGTACCCGGGGGCGCGCTCCTTCGGGCCGGGCGCCCGCAACGCGCACGTGGCCCGGCTCGGCCGGCTGCTGATCCAGCGGGGCGGCAAGCGGTTCTACAGCCAGGGCCCGGGACCCGAGTGGGGCGAGGCGGACCGGCGGGCCACGCAGGCGTTCCAGCTCGCGCAGGGCTGGCGCGGCGCGGAGGCGGACGGCCGGCCAGGGCCCGGGACCTGGCACCTGCTGGTGAAGGGCCTGGGCAGGAACATCCCGGCCGGGGACGCGGGCGGGCGCCCCGGCGGCTCCGCCGGTGGGGGCGGCGGTGGCTCGGTCGGTGGCGGTGGCGGTGGGCACGGGAGCGGGAGCGGTACGGGGAAGGCGGCGGGGTTCCCGGGCGTCGGGTTCTTCCGGCCCGGCCAGTCCAGCGTCCATGTCGAACAGTTCGGCAGACAACTGGTGAAGAAGGGCTTCGGCAAGCACTACACCTCGGGTCCCGGCCGGGTCTGGACCGAGGCCGACCGGCGGAACACCGAGGCGTTCCAGCGCGCTCAGGGCTGGAGCGGCAGCGCGGCCAACGGCTACCCCGGTCCGGAAACCTGGCGGCGACTCTTCGCATGACGGAGGCAAGGATGACGACCACGTGGCGGCCGAATGGCGACGAGGACGAGCTGAGGGGCGTGTTCACGGTACGGCGCACACCGCCCCCGGTGGAGCTGACCCCCGAGCCCGAGCCTCAGAACGAGAGCCGGAACGAGAGCCGAAACGAGAGCCGGGACCGGCCCGATCCCAGATCCGGACCCGGTCCCGGTTCCGGACCCGATTCCCAGCCGCAGTCCGAGCCCCGGTCCGAGCCTCAGTTCGCGTGCGAGTCCGAGCGGGTGCCGGACCGGGCCCCCGAGCCCACGGTCGAGCCGACGGTCGATCCGGCGGACGAGGACACGGCGGAGCTGGTACCGGAGGGCGCGACGCGCAGGGACGGGCCGGCTCCCGACGACGGCGGACGCGACGACGGACGCGACGACGGAAGTGAGGGCGGACGCCACCCGGAGCCGGTGCTCTTCGGGAAGGGCGAACCCGTCCACGGCGGTCCTGTCCACGGCGGTCCTGTCCAGGGCGATCCCGTCCATGCCGGTCCCGCTCGCATCGGTCCCGCTCCCGCCGGTCCCGTCGGGGACGACCCGCACGCGGACCGCCCGGTCCTCGCCGCCTTCGGTGCCCCGGCGCCCGGCGCGGGGGCCGCTCCGTTCGTACGCACCGCGGGTGTTCCCCGGTGGAGCCCGCTCATCGTGGGCGAGAGCACCCAGGAGATCCCCGTCCATCTGCTCTTCCGCGACGAGGCCGACGCGCTCGAAACCGCCGGACACCCCGCCGGACACCCCGCGGGACGTCCCGTGGGACAGCCCGTCAGGCCCACCGTCGTCGGACGCCGGTGGGGGACCGGGGAGCAGCCCCGGGTCCGCCGGGTGCCGGGGCCCGCGCCCATGCCGGCCGCGCCGACGCGCGCCGCGCCGCCCGTGGATCCCAAGCTCACCGAGCGGCCGGGGCCGGTGCTGCCCGGCTGGGCCGCCGCCCTCGTCGGATGCGTGACGCTCGTGGGCTGCGCGGCGGTGGTGTGGTCGACCGGAGCCGTACCGGACGGGGTGTCCAGGGTGCTCGGGCTGCCCTGGCGCGCGTACCACGGCATCGGACTCGGTCAGTGGGCCCTGCTCGTGCTGGGGGTGACGGTCACGCTCTTCGCCTTCGGCGGGCTCGGCCGGGGCCGGGTCGGCCAGGCGTGGGTGCTGACGCTCTTCGGCGACTACCGGGGCAGCGTGCGCCGTACGGGACTGCTGTGGGTGAGCCCGCTCCTGCTCCGCCGCGGGGTGGACGTACGGCTGCGGCACTGGCGCAGCGAGCCGGTGCCCGCGGTCGACTCGAACGGCACCGCGCTGCGGGTCGTCGTGCTGGTGGTCTGGCGGGTGCGGGACACCGTACGCGCGGCGCTCGGCGTCAAGGACCACGAGGAGTATCTGCGCGAGCAGGTGGAGGCCGCGATGGCGCGGGTCCTCTCGCAGCTGCCGGCCGACGCGTTCCACGACGAGGCGCCGACGCTGCGCGACGCGGAGGCCGTCGGCGACGCGCTGACCAGAATGCTGTCGGCGGAGTGCCGGCCGGTCGGCGTCGAGGTCTTCTCGGCGCAGCCGACCCGGATCGAGTACGCGCCGGAGATCGCGACGGCGATGCAGCGCAGCCGGATCGCGGCGATCGACGCCAGGCACCGGGACACCGTGCTGACGTCGGTGGTCGACGCGGTGGACGACACGGTGAACCGGCTCACCTCGCGGGGACTGGTGGAGCTGGACGACTACGAGCGCAAGGCGTTGGTCAAGGACCTCACCGTCGCGTTCTACACGGGTCGTCAGGGAGCCGCGGAGAAATGGTGACCGTACGGCGGTGATTGGTCTGGACCTTGTTCGTACTTGTTATGGACACGGTCAAGTTCTGTCCATACTCTAGGACTTGGTCTAGACCGCATAAACGCTCACCTGCACGCGCGCAGCACGGCTCACCGAACTCCCCACGTTCTCTGGAGCGAAGCATGCGAAAGAAGATAGGCGCGGCCGTGGTCGGCCTCGCGGTCGCGGGCGTATCTCTGCTCGCCACCGGCAGTGCCAGCAGCCACGGCTACACCGACTCACCGATCAGCCGTCAGAAGCTCTGTGCCAACGGCACCGTGAGCAACTGCGGCAACATCCAGTGGGAGCCGCAGAGCGTCGAGGGGCCCAAGGGCTTCCCGGCCGGCGGTCCCGCCGACGGCAAGATCTGCTCCGGCGGTCTCGGCCAGTTCGCGCAGCTCGACGACCCGCGCGGCGGTGCCTGGCCCACCACCAAGGTATCGGGCGGCCAGAGCTACAACTTCCGCTGGCAGTTCACCGCCCGGCACGCCACGACCGACTTCAAGTACTACATCACCAAGAACGGATGGAACTCGAACGCACCGGTCACCCGGGCGGCCCTCGACTCCCAGCCGTTCCTGACGGTGCCGTACAACAACCAGCAGCCGCCCGCGACGCTCTCGCACTCGGGCACGCTGCCGTCGAAGTCGGGCCGGCACCTGATCGTGGCCGTCTGGACCATCGCTGACACGGGGAACGCGTTCTACGCCTGCTCCGACGTCCAGTTCTGAGATAGGTCTCCACAGTAGGAACCTCGGGGGGCGTGGTTCTTCCCGGTCCGCCGCCGTGCGGTCCGCGCTCCCCGAGGCGAGTGGCCTCCCCGGACGAGTGGCTCCCCGAGCCGGACGGTTCCCCTGGCCTTCACCGCGGCCCGTGTCACTCACGCGTGCCCGCGAACTCCACCGGCCGTACACGCAGGGAGAGCGCGGCCGGGACCACCGCCGAGACCGCGGCGAGCACCGCGCACGCGCCGGCCGCCGCACCGAGCGCGCCCCACGGCAGTACGAGCGGGGACCCCGCGTGGAGGACGCCCAGCGCGCCCCACAAGCCGGCCAGACCGACCCCGGCCACCAGCGTGCCGAGCACCGCTCCGACCGCCACGACCAGCAGCGCCTCCGCCGCGACGAGCCGTAGCACCTGGGGCGCGGTGGCGCCCGCCAGCCGGAGCGCGGCCAGCTCCCGCACCCGGTCGGAACCCGCCATGACCAGGGTGTTCGCCAGGGAGATCCCGGTGTAGAGCAGCGCGATGCCCAGGACCAGCAGGAACCCCGTCCGCGTTCGGCCATCGGTCTCCGGGTAACTGGCCGCCACCCACGCGTCCTTGGTGAACACCTGTCCGCCCGAGCGTCCGGCCGCCGTACGCAGACCGGCCGCCACGGCGCTCGCGTCGGCCCCCTCCGCGAGGCTCACATCGATCCGGTCGACGGGCGCGCCCGGCGCGTTGCGCGGCGTCACGTACACCCCGTTGCCGCCGGTCCCGATGCGCATGACGGCGGCGACGCGCAGCGAGGTCCGCGTACCGTCCGCCCGCCAGATGTCCACGGACTCGCCGACCGTATGCCGCTCCCACTCCTCGGTGACGATGATCGAGCGGTCGTCCAGATCGGTCACCCGGCCCGCGGCGAGCGGCAGTCGGGCCGTCGCGGCGAGCGCCGCCGGATCGGCCGCGCGGGCGTCGGACCGGATGAGCGCGACGCCGTCCTCCAGTACGTGGACGGCGCTCGCGGCGGTGGGGGAGACCACGGTGCCCGGGACCCGCCGTACGCGCTCCACCGTCGCGGCGTCGAAGCCCGGTCCCGCCGCGCCCGGTCCGCCCGCCCCTCCCCGGCCTTCCTCGGCCGTGCCCGAGCCGCCCGGCGCGGAGATCACGAAATCCGCCGTGGTCCGCTGCCGGATCTCGGCGGCCCGCGCCCCGTCGATCGTCGCGGTGGCCCCGAGCAGCGAGCCCGTCAGCGCCACCGTCACCAGGACGGGCGCGGCGACGGCCGCGGTGCGCCGGACCCCGGCCGCCGCGTTCTCCCGTACCAGCAGGCCGGTCGCGCCCGGCAGCCGGGCGGGCAGCCAGGCGAGCAGCCGGGCGAGCGGAGGCACCAGGACCGGCGCGAGCAGCGCGCACGCGACGATCAGCGGCATCGGCCCGCTCGTGTACGACTTACGGCCCAGCAGCCCGCCCGGCTCGGTCAGCAGGGCGTGGACCGGCAGCCCGATCCCCACCAGCAGCAGCCCGGCGCCGAAGAACCACCGGCCCCGGGTCATGGTCCCGGTGTCCACCGCCGCGTCACGCAGCGCCTCCACCGGGCCTGTCCTCCCGGCCCGCAGGGACGCCGCCACCGCGCCCGCGAGTGCCACGGACAGCCCGGTCCAGAAGGCCAGTTGGTACGGCCAGGTGTCCGTCCCGATGGCGAACCAGCGCGGTGCGAGCCCGTCGTCCACCAGCCACGCCGCCAGCCGGGGCGCTCCCCGCGCGCCCAGCGCGCAGCCCGCCGCCGAGGCCACCACACCCACCACCATCGCCTCCGCGAGGACCATGCGCCGGATCTGGCCGGGGGTGGCGCCCGCCGTGCGCAGCAGCCCGAACTCCCGGCGCCGCTGCGCCACCGCGAAGGCGAACGTCGACGCGACCACGAAGACCGAGACGAACCCGGTGACCCCCGCCGCCGTGCCGAGCATGGCGTTCACCGCGATCAGCGCCTCACTGTCACGGTCCGGATCGGCGTCCGCGTCCTTCCTGTCGGCGCCCGTGAGCACCCGTACGGCCGCAGTGCCCGCCGCGTCGGCCGAGCCCGCGGCGTCGTCCGCCGCACCCGCCACCTTCTGCCGTACCGCACGTGGATCGGCGTCCACCACCAGATGGTCCACCTCCGGGGAGAGCCGGGCCGCGCGGTCGTCCGGGTAGAACAGCGCCTGCTCGAAGCCCAGATCCCGGACCGTGCCGACGATCGTCACCGTCCCCCGGTCGGTACGCACCCGCCGGCCCGGCGCGGTCCAGTCGCCCGTGGCCACGGCCTCGTCCGCCGCCCTCGGCGCCCGGCCCGCGTCGAGGCGGTACGGGGCGAAGGCGGCCGTGGACCAGGGGTGCCCCACCAGCCCGGCCGGGCCGCCCTGGGCCCGTACCGCGAACGTACGGTCCTCGACGGTACGGCCCAGCGCGGCCAACTCCCGTGCCAGGGACGGCGGTACGGGACGCGGACTGGCCAGCTTCGCGACCCGGTCGCCGATCCGGGTCGGTACGCGCAGGGTGTCGGCGCCCTTCACCACGACCGGCGCCTTCGCGAACCGCTCGGGGCGGCGCTCGGGCGCGTCCAGGCTCGCGGCCAGGGCGAGTCCCATGGTGGCGATCAGCCCGACCCCCAGCGAGAGTGCGATGAAACTGCCGACGAAGGTGGTCCAGCGGCTGCGCAGCGTACGCAGGGCGACGCTCAGCACGGCACGGCCTCCAGCGCGGTCATCCGGGCCGCGATCTCCTCGGCGGCCGGCGCCGTCAGCGCGCCGCCGACCCGCCCGTCGACCAGGAAGACGACGCGGTCGGCGTACGAGGCGGCGACCGGGTCATGGGTGACCATCACGATCGTGGAGCCCTCCCGGTCCACCAGGGAGCGCAGCATGGCCAGCACCTCGCGGCCGGTCCGTGAGTCCAGCGCTCCGGTCGGCTCGTCGGCGAACAGCACCTCGGGGCGGGTGATCAGGGCGCGGGCGAGCGCGACCCGCTGCTGCTGGCCGCCCGACAGCTCGCTGGGCCGGTGTTTCGCGCGGTCGGCCAGACCGACCCGGTCCAGTACGTCCCGCACCCGCGCCCGCGAGGTCGCGCGCCCGGCGAGCCGCAGCGGCAGCGCCACATTCTGCTCGGCCGTCAGCGCGGGCAGCAGATTGAAGGACTGGAAGACGAAGCCGACACGGTCGCGGCGCAGCAGGGTCAGCTCTCTCTCGGTCAGCTCCGTCAGTTCGGTCCCGCCGATGGACACCGACCCCGAGGTGGGCCGGTCGAGACCGGCCGCGCACTGGAGCAGGGTCGACTTCCCGGAACCGGAGGGGCCCATCACGGCGGTGAACGTGGCACGGGGGAAGGAGAGGGAGACGTCGTCGAGGGCGGCGACGGCGCCGTCCCCCGATCCATGGATCCTCCGTACGGAGCGCAGCTGAATCGCGTCGCCGTGGGCGTCGCCATGCACGTGGTCCTGGGCGAGGCCATGCACGTGGTCCCGCGCGAGGCCATGCGCGTCGTTCTGCGTGTGGCCGTGCCGGTCGCGGTGCCGGGCGTCGTGCCGGTCGCGGAATGCGTCGTGGGTCATGCGTCCAGTCCACCGCCGCGCGCCGCCCGGCACACCAGTGCAGGGCCTAGTCCCGGGGTAGGGCAGGCACTACCCCGGACACTCCGCCTGCGTGGATGGCCCGTCCTCCGGTTCGCCTTCTACCGTCCTCCCATGCGCTCCCGTTCCCGCACCGTGTGGCAGGCCCTGGCCCGGCCGGACTTCCCGCTCTCGCCCTGGCCCTGGCGCGCGGCGGCGTATCTGCTCAGCGGCGTACCGGCCGGGGCCGCCGTCCTGGTGGTGGCGGTGGCCGTCATCGCCGTCGGCGCGGTGCTCTCCCTCGTACTCGTCGGGCTGCCGCTCCTCGCCGTCTCGGCGCTCGGCGGACTGCCGGTGGCCCGGTTCGAGCGGTTCAGGACACGGCTGATCGACGAGCGGCCCGCCGCCGATCCGCACCGGCGTCCCGCCGAACCGGGGCTGTGGCCCTGGCTGCGGACCCGCTTCCAGGAGCGTGCCACCTGGCGGGAACTGGCGTACGCGGCGCTCTTCGCGCTGGTGCTCTGGCCGCTCGACGCGATCGCCGTCACGCTCTGTCTGCTGCTCCCGCTCGCCATGGTCGCCACACCGGTCCTGCTGGCCACCGTGGGGGACGGCGAGGAGGTGAAGGTCGTCAAGGTGTGGACGGTCACCTCCTGGCCCATGGCGTGCGCGTTCGCCGTGCTCGGCCTGCTCTTCCTCGCGGTCTGCTGCTACGCGCTGGGCGTGCTGGCGGGCGCCCGCGCCGAACTGACCCGGATCCTGATCGCGCCCCGGGAGACCGCGCTGGGCCGGCGGGTCACCGAACTGAGCCGCTCCCGGGTGCGGTTGGTGGACGCCTTCGAGGCGGAGCGCCGCCGGATCGAACGGGATCTGCACGACGGCGCCCAGCAGCGGCTGGTCGCGCTGACCATGACGCTGGGTCTGGCCCGGCTCGACGCGCCGCCGGGCCCCGTCGCCGACCGTATCGACGCGGCGCACCGCGAGGCCGGTGAGGCGCTGGCGGAGCTGCGCGAACTCATCCGGGGCATCCACCCCAAGGTCCTCACCGACTACGGACTCGCGGCGGCCGTCGCGGATGTGGCGGACCGCTCGGCGCTGCCGGTGGACGTGGGGATCGAACGGGTCCCGCGGTTCTCCGACGCGGTGGAGGCCACCGCGTACTTCGTGGTGTGCGAGGCGCTGGCCAACGCGGGCAGACACAGCGGGGCGCGCCGCGTCACCGTCTCCGGCCGGTACGGCGACGGGCGGCTGGTACTGGAGATAGCGGACGACGGCGACGGCGGCGCCCGCGCGGGCGCGGGAAGCGGGCTGACCGGGCTGGCCGACCGCGTCTCCGTACTGGACGGCAGGCTCTCGCTGTCCAGCCCGGCCGGCGGCCCGACCGTCCTGCGGGTCGAGATCCCGTGCGCGGACCGGGGAGTTGACGGGTAGACCGGGCGCCTTCGGCCGCCCCGGCGGCCGGGCGCAGATCGGTCAACTGGGGACGGAAGTGTCAACTGGACGCCACCCGACGGGAGTTCGCTGTCCAAGGGGTTTGCCGACGCCGCGATTTGGGGGACCATTCCCGCGTCGGTCATCGCGCGTAGACCCATGCGACAGCCGCGCCGCTCAGTCTGTGGACGCTCCGTGCCCACCCGGGCGTGGAGCGTCTTCCCCCCATGTCCCCCCATACCTCGCCCGGAGGATCACCTTCATGCGCAGACGCCTGGCACTTCCCCTCGCCTCAGCCGTACTCGCCCTCGCCGCATCGCTGGTGACGGCGTCTCAGGCCGTCGCCGCCCCGGCCGACAAGCCGCAGGTCCTCAGCGGCTGGACGCAGGAGTCCGCCGCCAGCTACAACTCCTGGGTCTCGGCCCGAGGGAACCAGGGCGCGTGGTCCGCCTACGGTTTCGACTGGTCCACGGACTACTGCTCGTCCTCGCCGGACAACCCCTTCGGCTTCCCGTTCCAGACCGCCTGTTCCCGCCATGACTTCGGGTACCGCAACTACAAGGCGGCCGGTCAGTTCGAGGCGAACAAGGCCCGGCTGGACTCCGCGTTCTACGCGGACCTGAAGCGGGTGTGCTCGGGATACTCCGGCGCCACGAAGACGTCCTGCGACGGTCTGGCGTGGACCTACTACCAGGCGGTCAGCATCTTCGGCGTGAGCCCGATGGTGGACGGCTCGCGGTCCGTCGTCTGAGGATCTTGAACGAGAGAAGGCCCCCCGCTTCCGCGAGGGGCCTTCCTCTGTCTGTGCGCCGCCAGGGACTCGAACCCCGGACCCGCTGATTAAGAGTCAGCTGCTCTAACCAACTGAGCTAGCGGCGCCTGCTGACTCGAAAATAATACCCGGTGGTCCGGGGTGCTCAGGACCACCGCCAGGACCAGGGCCAGACGAGGGCCGGGACCACCGGCGGGTCACCGCCTGGGCCACCGACCGGACCGGCCGGACCGGGCGGAAAACCTAGATCGTCAGCGAGAGGGCCAGTGGGGCCGCCCTGCGGTTCAGGGCCTCCGCCGCCCCCTTCAGCCGGTGGGCGTGCTCGACCGGCAGCGACAGCGCCAGGCAGCCCACGGTGGAGCCCGCCGTCAGCGGAACGGCGGCGCAGACGGTCCCCAGCGCGTACTCCTGGAGATCGAGCACCGGCACCGTCGGCGCCTGGCTGTCCAGCCGCGAGAACAGCAGCCGCTCGCTGGTGATCGTCCGGGAGGTGAACCGGGCGATCTTGTGGCGGTCCAGATGGTCACGGCGGCCGTCCCTGTCCAGCTGGGTCAGCAGACACTTGCCGATCGCGCTGGCGTGGGCGGTGGCGCGGAAGTCCACGTACTCATTGACGGCGGGCGTCAGCGGGCCGTCGGCGACCTGTGTGACCTTGATCTCACCGTCGATGTAGCGGCTGAGATAGACCGCCGCCCCGACCGAGTCGCGCAGCTCGTCCAGCGCGCTCTGGAGCCTGTCCTCCAGGGCCTGCTGCCGGGCCGTGCCGGAGCCGAGCATCGCCAGCGACTCGCCGATCACATACGCGCCGTCCGTGACCTGCTCGACGTACCCCTCGCGCCGCAGCATGGAGAGCAGCGGAGCCAGATGACCGGCCGGCAGCCCGCTCTCCCGGGCTATCCGGGCCTCGGTCACGCCGCCGCCGTACTTGGACACGGCCTCCAGGACGCGCAGCACGTACCGCACCGAATGGAACGGCGCGGTCGGCTCCGGCTTCAGCACCACGGTTCCCCCCAGCAGGTTGTGACCGCAAGCTCACGCACCACGATAGCCGTCAAGAGCCTTTGCCGGGGCGGCGGTTGCCCACATGACGGGGATGGGCCGGCGCCCTGGACTGGGGCGCATCGCTCTGGCATATGCCAGAGGGATACTTGCCCGAGGGGATACGAGGTCAGAGCACCGCGCCCAGGAACTCGCGCGTACGTTCGTGCTCCGGCTCGGAGAAGATCTTCTCCGGCGGGCCCGATTCGATGACCTTTCCGGCGTCGAACATCAGGACGTCGTCGGAGATGTCCCGGGCGAAGTTCATCTCGTGGGTCACGCAGAGCATCGTGATGTCCGTGGTGCGGGCGATGTCCCGGAGCACGTCGAGGACGCCCGCGACCAGTTCGGGGTCGAGGGCCGAGGTGACCTCGTCGAGCAGCAGGATCTTCGGCCGCATCGCCAGCGCGCGGGCGATCGCCACCCGCTGCTGCTGGCCGCCCGAGAGCTGGGTCGGCTTCGCCGCGCAGCGGTCGCCGAGGCCGACCAGATCGAGCAGCTCGCGACCGCGCTCCTCCGCCTCGTCCTTGCTCAGCCCCAGCACCTTGACCGGGGCCTCGGTGACATTGCGCAGCACGTTCATGTTGGGGAAGAGATTGAACTGCTGGAAGACCATGCCGATGTTCTTGCGCACTTCACGGACATGCTTGCTGTCGGCGGGGAAGAGTCTGTCGCCATTGATGGTGATGACGCCCTCGTCCGGTTTCACCAGGGTCATCAGCAGCCGCAGGATCGTCGTCTTCCCCGACCCGGACGGGCCGATCAGCGTCACATGTTTTCCGGGCCGCACGGAGAAACAGAGATTGTCCAGCACGGTGTTCTTGCCGAACCGCTTGGTGACGTTGTCGAAACGGATCAGCTCGTCCGCGGGACCGGTGGCTTTCGGATCGGGGATCTCGGGGGTGGATATGTCAGCGGACAAGACGACGCTCCAGGGCTCGCATGAGAAGAGAAGCCGGGTAGGCGATGAGAATGAAGGCGACACCGACCACGGTCAGCGGTTCGGTGTACTGGAAGGTGGTCGCGCTCTCCAGCCGGGACTGCTGGAGCATTTCCAGCACACTGATTCCGGCGAGCAGAGGCGTGTCCTTCAGCATCGAGATGACGTAGTTGCCCAGCGCGGGCACGATCCGCCGGATCGCCTGCGGCAGGATCACCACCAGCCACGTACGGCCGGGCGGCAGACTGAGCGCGGTGGCCGCCTCCCACTGCCCGGCCGGCACCGCGTCGATACCGGCCCGGTACACCTGGGCGGTGTAGGTCGAATAGTGCAGGCCGATCGCGATCGTGCCGGTGGTCAGCCCGGAGAACTGCACGCCCCATTCGGGCAGGACGAAGAAGAAGAAAAACAGCTGCACGAGCAGCGGGGTGTTCCGGATGAACTCGGTGATGACATTGACCGGCCACCGGATGAAACGCGTCGGCGCCCGGAATCCGATCGCCCAGACCAGACCGAGCGTGAAGGAGAGCAGCGAGCCGAGCACCAGCACCTGAAGGGTGAGGAGCAGGCCGTCCCAGAAGCGTGGCATGAAGTCCGCGACGGCGGACCAGTCCCAATTGTTCATCGGGCACCTCCCGGTGTCGCGGTGATGCCGATACCGGCCTTGGTCCTGCGCTCAAGCGCCCGCATTCCACGGGCGAGGACGAACGCGAGCACGAAATAGATCACCAGCGTCACCGAGTAGATCTGCGCGCTCTCCTGGGTGGCCAGCCGCACCAGATAGGCGGCGAACGACACATCGGCGACGCCCAGCAGGGAGACCAGCGCGGTGCCCTTCAGCAGCTCGATGAGCAGGTTGCTGAACGGCGGGATCATCTCCGGGATCGCCTGGGGCAGCAGGATCAGCCGCATGCGCTGCCAGGGCGTGAAGTTCAGGGCGATGCCGGCCTCGCGCTGCGCGGGTGCCACGGAGTTCAGCGCGCCGCGTACGACCTCGGCGCCGTACGCCCCGTACGACAGCCCCAGCGCGAGCACGGCGGCCCACATCGGGACCAGGGCCCAGCCGAACAGGCCCGGCATGACGAAGAACAGCCAGAACATCAGCACCAGCGCCGAGGTGCCCCGGAAGATCTCGGTGTAGAGGCCCGCGAGGAAGCGGACGAAGCGCGAGCTGTGCGTACGGGCGGTGCCGACGGTGAAGGCCACGACGGCGGCGAGAGCGGCGCTGTACAGGGTGAGCTGGACCGTGATCCAGATACCGGGCAGCACCCAGTGGGTCCAGAGGCCGGCTGTCATGCGCACAGCTCCTCTGCGGTCAGGGTGGTCATCTCCGCCTCCGTGAAGCCGAACGGCTTGAGGATGCGGAACAGTTCGCCGCTCTTCTTCATCTTGTGGATCTCGACATTGAAGGCGTCCCGGAGACCGGTGTCGGTGGGGCGGAAGGCGAACCCGCCGCCGTCGATCTTCTTCTTGCCGTCCACGACCGGCGCGAACGGCTTCGTGGCCTCCGCCCTGGTGCTCTTCTTCACCACATCGCGGCCGGTGAGCGCGGTCCCGGCGAATACGTCGACCCGGCCGGACTCGACCGCGTTCAGCCCCGCGACCGGATCCTGGAGAATGACGAGTTCGTTCTCCGGGACCCCGGCGGATATCGCGTAGTCGATCTCGGCGTAGCCGGTGCCGGTGGCGATCTTCGCCTTCGTCCGCACCACGTCCTGATACGAGTGCAGCCCTTTGGGATTTCCCTTGCGCACGATGAACGAGTCGAGCATCTGGTACTCGGGATCGGCGAAGATGACCTGCGCGCAGCGCTCCTTGTTGATGTACATCCCGGCCGAGACGACATCGAACTGCTGCGAATTGAGGCCGGGTATCAGCGAGGAGAAGTCGGTGGCCACGGGCTGCACCGCGCCGATACCGAGCCGCTTGAAGATCACCTTCGCCAGCTCCACCGCCTCACCGGTGAATTCGCCCTGGTCGTCGATGAATCCGTACGGTGCCTCGCCCGCGATACCGAGTCGCACCGTGCGCTGGGACTTCAGCCGGGCGAGTGTGTCACCCGACGGGATCCTGCTGCAGCCGGCGGCGCCGAGTGCCCCCGCGGCGCCCAGCGCCGCCGTGCCCAGCAGAAGGGACCGGCGGCCCAGGGACCGGCGCCCCGGTGACCGGCGGCCTATGGACCGTTTTGCGGTTCTTTCCTTGTCGTGCTCTGGTGGTGAAGCCATGGGCGCGCGGCTACCCGACTCCATACGGGTTATGCACATCATTTCGAGCCGATCTTGAGACCGCCCCGCGCCCGGTCGGATGCTCTTGACTCAGTGGATCAGATGAGGACCATGAGGACATGGCCGACCGATTTGTAACTGTGTCGCTCGACAAGCGCGGGGTGCACTGCACCGCGAAACTCCTGGACGACCGGGCTCCGGTCACCTGCGCGGCGGTGTGGGAGGCGCTGCCGCTGGGCTCGGACGTGTATCACGCGAAGTACGCGCGCAATGAGATCTACGCGCTCTTTCCGGCCTTCGCCGCCGAGGAACCACCGCTGGAGAATCCGACCGTGACCCCCATCCCCGGGGACCTGTGCTACTTCACCTTCTCCGACACGGAGCTGGGCACGTCGTCGTACGGCTACGACGAGAAGGCGGTGCGCGGCCGGCGCACCGTCGTGGACCTGGCCCTCTTCTACGAGCGCAACAATCTCCTGATCAACGGGGACATGGGCTGGATCCCCGGCATCGTCTGGGGGACGGTGGTGGACGGCCTCGACCGGATGGCCGAGGCCTGCCAGGACCTGTGGCGCGCGGGCGCCGTCGGCGAGACGCTCAGCTTCCGGCGGGAGTGACCCCCGGGGCGGGAAGGCCGGGCGCCGCGCCCGACTCGTACAGCGCGTGCGCGGCGCGCAGCACCAGCGCGTCCGCGTGGCGCCCGGCGACCAGCTGCACGCCGATCGGCAGCCCGTCCCCGTCCACCCCGCACGGCACGCTCGCGGCGGGCTGCTGCGTCAGGTTGAACGGGTACGTGAACGGCGTCCAGGCCGTCCAGCGCCGCTGGCCCGAGCCCCGCGGCGTCTCCCGGCCCGCCTCGAACGCGGTGATCGGCAGCGTGGGCGTGACCAGCAGGTCGTACGACTCGTGGAACCGGCCGAACCGCCGGCCCAGCTCCATCCGCGCGTCGACCGCGGCCAGATAGTCCAGCGCGCTGTAGCGCTCACCGGCCGCGACGATCTCCCGCAGCCCCGGATCGAGCAGCTCGCGCTGCTCCGCGCCGAACGGCTCCACCAGCCGGGCCGCGCCGCTGAACCACAGGGTGTGGAAGGCCTCCACCGGATCCGTGACATCCGGATCGGCCTCCTCGATGTACGCCCCCAGCTCGGCGAGCCGGCCCACCGCGCGCCGGACGGCCGAGGCCACCTCGGGACGCACCGCGACCTGGTTGCCGAAGGTCGGGGAGTACGCGATCCGCAGCCCCTTGACGCCGCCCCCGCCCGCCCCGCCCGCCGCGCCGTCCGTCAGCGCGGCGGAGAGGCCCGGCGCCGGGGCGAGCTGCGACCAGTCCCGCCAGTCGGCGCCGCTGATCACATCCATCAGCAGGGCGGCGTCCGCCGCGTCCCGGGTCATCGGCCCGGCGTGCGCGAGCGTGCCGAACGGGCTGGACGGATAGAGCGGCACCCGGCCGTACGTCGGTTTGAACCCGAAGATCCCGCAGAAGGAGGCCGGGATACGGACCGAGCCGCCGCCGTCCGTCCCGATGGAGAGCGGGGCCGCGCCCAGCGCCACCGCCGCCGCGCTGCCGCCGCTGGACCCGCCCGACGTCCGGGACGGGTCGTACGGATTACGGGTCACCCCGCTCAGCGGTGAGTCCGTGACGCCCTTCCAGCCGAACTCCGGGGTGGTGGTCTTGCCGACGAGGACCGCGCCGTGTTCCCGCAGCCGCGCCACCGCCGGCGCGTCCTCGTCCCAGGCGCCCTGGGTCCGTACGGTCCTGGAGCCGCGGAGGGTGGGGCTGCCGCGCTGGAGGAAGATGTCCTTCACCGAGACCGGCACCCCGTCGAGCAGCCCCCGCGGTTCCCGCGCGCTCCACCGGGCGGTGGACGCCTCCGCCTGCGCGAGCGCGGCGTCGGCGTCCACCCGTACGAAGGCGTTGACCAGTGGCTGCACCACCTCGATCCGGTCCAGTACGGCACGGGTCGCGTCGAGCGGCGAGAAGTCGCCCCTCTCGTAGCCGGCCAGGAGCTGCCGTGCGGTGAGGTCGGTGAGGCGGGTGGGGTCGCTCGTGTGATCAGTCATGCATGGGGACGTACCCACGTTTCTTGTCCACCACGTTCGGCAGAGGCTTTCCGGCGGCCCAAAGTTCATACAGATCCACGAACTGTTCGCCCAGCCGGTCGCGCCAGCCGACCGTGTCCCCGCTCATGTGCGGGGAGATGATCAGGCCGGGGACGTCCCAGAGCCTGCTGCCCGTGTCCAGCGGCTCGTGCGCGAAGACATCGAGCGCCGCGCCCGCGATCCACCGCTTGGACACCGCCGCGACGAGATCGTCCTCCACCACGAGCTGACCGCGGCCCACATTGATGAACCGGGCGGAGGGCTGCATCAGGCCGAAGAGCCGTGCGTCGAACATGCCGCGTGTGGCGTCCGTGAGCGGCGCCGCGGAGATCACCCAGTCGGCCCGGATCAGCAGCCGGTCCAGCTGGTCGGCGGCGTGCACGCCGGGGCGCGCCGTACGGCCGGTGACGGCCACCGTCACGCCCAGCGCCCGCAGCGTCCCGGCCACGGCCCGGCCGATCGGGCCCGCGCCGATCACGACCGCCCGGCTGCCCGCGACCTGAAGGCCCTCGCGATGGCGCCAGCGGCGCTGGCGCTGGAGCTCCAGGGTCCCGGGGAGATCCTTCGCCATGGCGAGCACCAGCCCCGCCACGTACTCGGCGATCGGCGCCTCGAAGATGCCCCGGGCATTGGTCACGACCGTGTCGGAGGCGATCAGCTCGGGGCAGAGCAGCCGGTCCACCCCGGCGCTCGCGGTGTGCACCCAGCCGGGCCGCGGCCCCTCGCCCGGCCAGGCGTTCCGTACCGCGTCGGAGGTGAAGTCCCAGACCAGCAGGGCGTCCGCGCGCGGGAGTTCGGCGGCGAGACCGGCTTCGTCGACGGAGTGGATCCGTGCCTTCCCGGTGAGCCGGCCCAGCCGTGGCGGAGGGTCCGCCTCCAGGACGAGGAGGGTGGGTGCTGTCATGAGGAGCAGCCCTTCTGCCGGGGCCGGACCGTCGGCGGGTCCGCCGGGTGCCGGACGGAAATCTGCCGTCTACCAGGGGGGAGTCTGCCGATGATCGGGCCGGGCGGGGTTCCCTCGGGATTTCCCTCGGGAAAATTCCGTGCAACGTCTGAGATGGGCGGATTGACCACGCTCGCACTTGGCTCCTACCGTCGTCAAACAAGAGCCTGATAAGGGGGCACGTCGTGGAAGTCTCCTTTCTGGGTGGTCCAGAGCCGCAGCGTGGTGTCGGCGTGGTCGCTCCCTTCGATTTCGCACTCGACCGTGAACTGTGGCGGTGGGTGCCCGACGATATTTCCCTGCGCGTGACACGTACGCCGTACGTGCCGGTCGAGGTCTCCCTCGACCTGGCGCGGCTGGTCAGCGAGCACGAGACCCTCGGCGAGGCGGTCAGAGCGCTCGGAGCCTCGGAACCCGAGGTCATCGCCTATGCCTGCACCTCCGGCAGTTTCGTCGGCGGCGCGGCCGGCGAGCGTGCCATGTGCGAGGCGATGAACCGCGCCGGCGAGGTGCCCTCGCTCACGACGTCCGGAGCCTTGGTCGAGGCGCTGGAGGAGCTGGGTGTCGGCCGTATCGCGCTGGTCACGCCCTATACGGAGTCGGTCACCCAGTCGCTGGAGGACTATCTGGGCGAGGTCGGGGTAACTGTGACGGGTCGCGCTTTTCTGGGGCTGACCCGGCACATCTGGAAGGTGCCGTACCGGTCGGTCGTGGACATGGCGCGGCAGGCCGTCGTCGGGGCGGCCGACGCGCTCTTCATCAGCTGTACGAATCTGCCGACGTACGACGCGATTCCGCAGCTGGAGGCCGAGCTGAGAATGCCCGTCCTGTCCGCCAACCAGGTGACGATGTGGGCGGCACTGCGCAGGCTCGGAGCACACGCCGTCGGTCCGTACCAGGGACTGCTGCTCGATCGGCCGTCGGCGCACGCGGTGCCGGCGATGCCACCGGTGGAGCCTCTGCCGCCGGTCGCGCCCGTCTCGCCCGCGGCGCCGATCGGGCCGGTCGGCCCGGTCGGGGTGGCCCCGCCGGGGCAGGCCGCCCTGCCGGCGGAGCCGCTGCCGGAAGATACGGAAGGATGGACATGACCACCGTCGGACTCCTCTACCCCGGGCATTCGGCCGAGGACGACTACCCCCGCATCGAAATGATGTTCGGTAGTGACATCAGGCTGCCCGTGGTCCACACCGATATCGGCGAGGACGCCCACCGCGTCGACGCGCTGCTCCGGATGGGGGCGGACGAACGGCTCGCCGCGGGGGTGGAGGAGCTGCGCCTCGCCGGCGCCGAGTCCGTCGTCTGGGCCTGCACCAGCGGAAGCTTCATCTACGGGTGGGAGGGCGCCCATGAGCAGACGCGCGCCCTCGCTGCCGCCGCCGGGCTGCCGGCGTCGAGCACCTCGTTTGCCTTCGCCCACGCCGTACGCGCGCTGGACGTCCGGCGGGTCGCCGTGGCCGCCACCTACCCGGCGGATGTCACCGCGTACTTCGCCGCCTTCCTCAAGGCGGCCGGGATCGAGGTCGTCTCCGACCGGGCCAGCGGCATCATCACCGCGGCCGAGGTCGGCACCTGGGAGCAGGAGCAGGTCCTCGAACTGGCCCGCGCGGGCGACCATCCGGACGCGGAGGTCGTCCTGCTCCCGGACACGGCCCTGCACACGATCGCGTATCTGCCGGAGCTGGAGGAGATCCTCGGCAAGCCCGTCCTCACCGCGAACCAGGTGACGGTCTGGGAAGGGCTGCGGCTCGCGGGGCGCAGGGCCTGGGGACCCCGGCTGGGGAGGCTGTTCGAAGGCCGGGAGTTCGAGGCCCGGAGCTGACGGCGCGGGCGCGGGCGTCCACGCCCGCGTGCGCGCGGGAATAATCCGGCGCCCGGCCCGGGAATAAACGGAGAGACCCTCCTGTTGTACCCCTCCTGTACGCATTCGATACGCAGGAGGGTCTGACCGGTGGACGACGCGAGCCGAGGCACGACGGACGGCATCAGGGGAACGGCGCACGGCACCGCGCCCGTACCCCTCTCGGTACTGGACCTGGTCACGGTGGGCAAGGGCTCCACCGCCTCCGAGTCTCTGCGGACGAGCGTCGCGCTCGCGAAGCTCGCCGAGCGCAGGGGATACCACCGGCACTGGGTCGCCGAACATCACTCCATGCCGGGTGTGGCCTCGTCGTCCCCGGCCGTGATCCTCGCCCATCTCGCCGCCCACACCGAGCGCATCCGGCTCGGCTCGGGCGGTGTGATGCTGCCCAACCACGCCCCGCTGGTGATCGCCGAGCAGTTCGGCACGGTCGAGGCGCTCGCGCCGGGCCGGGTCGATCTGGGCCTGGGCCGCGCGCCCGGCACCGACGGGGCGACGGCCGCCGCGCTGCGTCGCTCCGACCGGCTGAACGAGGGCGCCGACGACTTCCCGCAGCAACTGGCCGAGCTGACCCGGTTCCTGGACGACGACTTCCCCGACGGCCACCCGTACTCCCGTATCCACGCGGTACCGGGCCCGGTCCAGGGCCCCGCGGGCCGGCCGCCGGTCTGGCTGCTCGGCTCCTCCGGCTTCAGCGCCCGGCTGGCCGGGGTGCTGGGGCTGCCGTTCGCCTTCGCCCACCACTTCTCGGCGCAGAACACCATCCCGGCGCTCGATCTCTACCGGGAGTCGTTCCGCCCCTCCGCGGTCCTCGACGCCCCGTACGCGCTGATCGGCGTCTCGGCCCTGGCCTCCGGCAGCGAGCGCGAGGCCCGCCGTCAGGTGCTGTCCGGCGCGCTCTCCATGGTCCAGCTGCGCACCGGCCGGCCGGGGCTCGTCCCGACGCCGGAGGAGGCCGAGGCGTACCGGTTCAGCCCGATGGAGCAGGAGTTCGTGGACAACTGGCTCGTCAATATCGTGCACGGCACTCCGGACGCGGTCCGCGACGGCCTCAACGACCTGCAGAAGCGCACGGGCGCCGACGAGCTGATGATCACCTCCCACGCGCACAGCGGCGAGGAGCGGCTGCGCAGCTACGGGCTGATCGCGGACGCGTACGGCCTGCCGGCCTGACGCCCCACGGACACGGTCCGGGCCCTAGCCACCGTCCGGCCCGGTCGTGAGGACCCCCGCCGGGGTGTGGAGCCACGGTGTCTGCCGGCCGTCAGGGGTGACGGTCAGGCCGAAGCGCTCCGGGCCGGGACTGCCGGCCCGGAGCCACCACCGGTACGTCGCCTCCACCTCGTCCCACAGCCTGCGGCGGCCGTACTGCCAGACCGTGAGCCGCTTGTCCGTCCGGCTGTCCCAGTCGACGGCCGCCCAGGACGTGGTGTCGGTGGTGGCGAGCCAGAGCCGGGACGCCACGCCGTGCACATCCGGGTTGTCGTGCCAGGCGCGCCAGACGTCCGGGAGCCGCAGACCGATGGCGAAGCGCGCGGCCGGGTCGTCACCCGCCACCGCCCAGGGGCACAGCTGCGTGGCGGACCGCTCCGGTATCTGGTCGTCCTCCACGACATCGCGGTAGATCCGCAGGTCCGTGCGCTGGTTGCGGATGAGACCGAAGGCGGCGTGCGGGGAGAACCGGCCGGACGCGCTGCCGTCGTCCCGTACGGTGAGCCGCAGCAGCCCGAAGCGGAACCAAGGCGATTCCCAGGGCGTCAGGATCACCCCGCCCGGCCGGGTCTGCTCCAGCCAGGCGCCCGGCACCCGCCGTACGGAGCAGGTGGCGACGACCCGGTCGTACGGCGCTCCGGGCGCGTACCCCGCCGCGCCGTCCCCGGTGATGATCCGGGGCTCCAGGCCGGCACCCCGGAGGCGGCGGGCGGCCTGCGCGCTGAGCCGGGGATCCAGCTCGACCGTGGTCACACGCTCGCTGCCCAGCCGATGCGCCATCAGCCCGGCGTTCCAGCCGGTACCGGTGCCGATCTCCAGCACACGGTGACCGTCCTCCACCGCCAGCAGGCGCAGCATTCGGAAGACGATCGACGGGGCCGATGCCGAGGACGAGACCCGGCGCCCGCCGTCGCCCGGGTCCCGGACGTCGTCGGTCTCCTCGTCGAGCCAACCTCCGATCGTGTCGTCGCCCCCGTCACCGATCCCGTCGTCGACCGCCGTCACCACCGGGCCGTTCGCGTACGCGGCGCGGAGCCAGTGGTCGGGTGCCGCGCCACGGGTACAGGCCGTCAGATCGTCATCGACCCAGACTCTTTCCGGCAGGAACCGGTGCCGCGGAACCGCCCAGAAGGCACGCTCCCACTCCGGCGCGAGCGGCCCGGCCAGGGCGCCGCGCAGCCCGTCGAGCAGCCCTCGCATGGCGGCCCGCTCGGCTGCACCCGTACGGAACGCAGATGGCCCGGCGTCCGTCACCGCGTCTACTTGCCGTGCTTCGGCCCAGGGCCGGGCTGAGCCGTGTCCGCCGGCGACCCGGGGCCCGTCCGGCGGATCCCCGGATCCTCGCCCCCCGCGCGTTCGCCCTCGGCCCCGCCGCCGGTCCTGACCGTTCCCCAGCTCATGCCTCGCGCCCCAGTCTGCTCCGCCGCCATGGTCCAGCGTCCCGGCGGGACAGACGCCGGGACGCCCTTCCACGATCACCCAGCGTCCCGATCACCGGCAAGGCCGCCCGGACGAATGGCGAGTCCCCGCCAGTCAGGGGCCCATCTGTTCGGATACGGGCATCGGGCATGCGGCGTGCCACCTCCCGGACGGGACGGGAACGGCCGTCAGACGCCTCTCGGGCTGACCGCGACCATCTCCGCGATCCGTTCCGGCGCCACCGGACGGGAGAAGAGCCAGCCCTGCCCCGTGTCACAGCCGATCCGCTGGAGCCGCGCCGCCTGGCCGGAGGTCTCCACACACTCCGCGGTGACCGTCAGGCCCAGCCGGTGCGCGAGCTGGATCAGGGCCTCCACGATCGTCTCGTCGGCCGGGCTCGGGTGGACGCCCTCGTCGTAGCGGAAACCGCGGACGAACGAGCCGTCCAGCTTGAGGACCGAGACGGGCAGCCGGCTGAGATACGCGAGGTTCGAGTACCCCGTCCCGAAGTCGTCGATCGCGATCCGTACGCCCATGTCGCTCAGGGCCTGGAGCGCCTGGAGGGGCCGGCCCGCCGAGCCCATCACCGCCGACTCCGTCAGCTCCAGTTGCAGCAGTTGCGGCGCGAGACCGGTCTCCGCGAGGATCTCCGCCACGTCCGCGACCAGATCGGAGTCCCAGACCTGGCGCACGGCGACATTGACGCTGACGAAGAGCGGCCGGGTGTGCGGGTGGTCCAGCTGCCACCGTCTCGCCTGGCGGCACGCCGTACGCAGCACCCAGCGGCCGAGCTGCACGATCGAGCCGTCCTCCTCGGCGATCCCGATGAACCGATTCGGCGCCAGAGTCCCGAACTGCGGGTGGTTCCAGCGCACCAGCGCCTCCACCCCCCGTACGACCCCGTCGGCCATCCCCACCAGCGGCTGGTACTGGAGCACGAACTCCTCGCGCTCCACGGCCGGCCGCAGCGTCGAGGTGAGCGCCTGCCGGGTCATCCGATGGGCGTTGCGCTCCGGGTCGAAGAGGGTCCAGCGGGCCTTGCCGTCCGCCTTCGCCCAGTACAGCGTGGTGTCGGCGGCCTGCATCAGACCGGTCGGGGTGGTGCCCTCGGCGACCCGCTCCACGACCCCGATCGACGCCGAGACCGAGAGCCGCTGCCCGGCCAGGTCGAAGGGGCGCTGGAGCGCGGTGAGTACGGAGCGCGCCAGATCGGCGAGTTGTTCCGTACCGGTGGAGTCCTCGACGAGGATCGCGAACTCGTCCCCGCCCAGCCGGGCGACCAGATGGCCGCCGCTGCGCGTGTAACCGTCGTGGTCGGCGCACTCGGTGAGCCGGGTCGCCACGGCCGCGAGCAGCCGGTCGCCGGTGCGGTGGCCGAGGGTGTCGTTGACGGCCTTGAAGCCGTCGAGATCGAGATAGCACAGCCCGATCCGCCCTGTTCTGCCATCGCCGTACGGCCGGCGGTCCAGATAGGCCGGGGACACGCCGTACGTCACGCCGTCGTATGTCGAGGCCTCCAGCGCGGAGGCGAGCCTCTCGAAGAACAGGGTGCGGTTGGGCAGCCGGGTCACCGGGTCGTGCATCTGGAGATGGCGCAGCCGCGCCTGGAGCTCGCGCCGGTCGCTGATGTCCGCGATCGACAGCAGGGCCCCGCGTCCCTCCGGTACGGGGACGACGGTGACCTCGGTCCAGAGGGTCCGTCCGTCGGGGTGCTTGAGCCGGCGGGTGCAGCGGAAGCGGGCGCGCCGGCGCTCCAGCACCGCGCGATAGGCGTCCCAGGTGCGGCTGTCGGAGGCGAGGTCGACGAGATCGGCCGCGGCCCGGCCGGTGAGCGCGGCGGGTTCGGTGTCGAGGAGCACGGCGAGCGCGTCGTTGGCGCTGACGACCGAGCCCTCGTGGTCCAGCACGGCCATGGCGAGTTCGGCGGCCCGGAAGGCGCCGCGGAAGTCCTGTGCGTCGCCCGGCGTGAGGACACCGCGTGGTGCGCGTGGGCCGCCCGGTGTGTGCGCGTCACGCCCGTCCGACGGCTCGGTGGCTGTTCTGCCGAAGGTATGACGCTCCGTGACGGGTGGCCGTCCGATGCCCGCCGCCGCGACCACCGCTGGACGCGGCCCTTCGGAGGTTCCGCTCACGGCTCGCTCCCGCGGTGCAGTCGTGTCGTACAGACGTGTCGTACAGAGTGGTCGGGACGGTCTGCCAGGGAAAGTGTGCCGATCATAGAGGCAGGCCGGGCGGCCGTTCCAGCTCCTGGACATCGAAGAGCCCGCGGAATCCCGCCGGCGTGCCACCGCGCGATCGTTTCTGCACGTCTGTGGCACCGGAAGAGCCCGCCGTGATCGCTTGTGACTTTCCGTGATGCGCCGGGGTGTCGGGTTGTCGACGCAGTGATCACAAGGCCTCTCACCCATGTGGTGCAGCGGAACAGGGCATAGTCGTACAAACCGACCCAGGGTGGGGAGTGGTGCCCCCCAATCCGGAGCCGGAGGTCGATGTGGAGCGTCCGCAGCCACCCGGGGGAGTGGAACGGCCCCGCCTGCGCAGGACCGCGGCCGCCGTGACCTCCCTCGTGGCGCTCGCCGCCACATCGCTGATCGCCGGGCCCGCCGGGGCCTCGGCCCCCGAGGGGCCCTGCGCCCTGCCGCGTACCGGCGCCCATCACTCCCTCGGCCTCGACACCTGGAACGCCTCCTATCCGCGCCCGGACCGCGTCCTCGACGCGGTCATGATCTTTCTCTCCTTTCCCGACTCGGCGCCGCTGGCCGACCCCGCCGAACTGGCCGCCGACCACTTCCCGGCCACCAGCCGCTTCTACGAGCAGGCGTCGTACGGCAAGTTCGCGCTCCGCGCCCACCCGCGGCTCCAGTGGTTCCGCATGCCGCACGCGTCCACCGACTACGGGATACGGCGCGACTGGGAGCCCGCCCGGCGCACGGCCTATCTGCGGGACGCGCTGGCCGCGGCCGATCCGGCGGTCGACTTCTCGCGCTACGACGTCGTGTATCTGGTCGCCGATCCGGACGCGCCCGGTGTCGACTCCGATGCCACGAAGGTGGTCAACTTCGACCGGCCGATGCGGGCGGACGGCACGGACATCCGGCGTATCGTCACCGTCTTCGAACGGCACCCGCCGGACCGCAACGTGCTGGCCCACGAGACCGGGCATGTCTTCGATCTGGCGGACCTGTACCACCGGCCCACGGACGGCAGGGGCGACTGGGACACCTACGTCGGTGACTGGGATGTGATGGGAAGCCAGTTCGGGATGGCGCCGGATCTCTTCGGCTGGCACAAGTGGAAGCTCGGCTGGCTGGACCAGCGGCAGGTGCGGTGCGTACCGCCCACGGGCACGAGCCTGCTCACCCTGGAGCCGATCGCGGCGGCGCCCACCCCCGGCGGGAGCGCCGGGACCCGGCTCGCGGTCGTCAGGACCGGCCGGAACACCGCGCTGGCCATCGAGGCGCGCGCGGCGACCGGGAATGATATGCACACCTGCACCGAGGGGGTGCTGATCTACCGGGTACGCGGCGAGACGGCGTCGGGCGGTGGCCCGGTCGAGGTGGTGGACACCCATCCGGGCGGCGAGGGCTGCTGGGACCGGTCGGTCTATCCGCCGCTGGCGGACGCGCCGCTGGGGGTCGGCGAGACCTTCACGGTGGAGCAGGAGCGGACGCGGGTGGAGGTGGCGGACCGTACCCCCACGGGAGCCTGGACCGTCAAGATCACCCCGGAGGTCACGTCCTGAAGCCCCGGGGCCTGAAGCCCTGGAGCCTCGCGCCTCAACGCCTCGCGCCTTGTGGGCGGAGACTTGTCCGCGGAAAACGGAGGAGCCCCTCGCTCGCGCGAGGGGCTCCTCCGTGTCTGTGCGCCGCCAGGGACTCGAACCCCGGACCCGCTGATTAAGAGTCAGCTGCTCTAACCAACTGAGCTAGCGGCGCCTGCTGACGTCGTAGACCTTAGCACCCGGATCGGCGCGAAGAAAAATCGATACAGACAGGCCCCTTCAGCAGGTGTTTCCCATGGTCAGGAGCGTGACCGGGGCAGTCGGGCAGCCGCCGCCGACGACGGTTCCCGCGCCGTCCTGGGGCGCGGTACGGAGCCCGGCCCGGCCGCCGCCTGGTCGCGGGCCGCCCGTACGCAGGCCCAGAGCAGCACATCGGGTCCGGGCAGCCAGGGGTGGCGGGTGTCGGGGGCGACCATCCAGCGCGGCCCCGACGCGGGGCCCGGCGACAGCGGCGGGACGGTCACCGCGTCACCGGTGCCGTGGCAGAGCAGCGGCGGCGGCGCCGTCTCCGGCTCACCGCCGCCCGAGCCGCCCCACTCCTCCCAGGAGAGCAGGGACGGCAGCCGCTGGGCGGTGCCCGGCGCGGCGAAGAGGAGCGTACGGCCGCGGTACGCGGCGACCGGCCCGGAACCGGGGCCGTCCGCCCACAGCCGGTCCAGCATGCGCCGGCCGAAGAACGCGGGGGCGTTCACCACGTCGAAGGCGGAGCCGCAGGGCAGCACCGCGGGCGCGGTCGGACGGGCGGTCCAGAGGGAGAGCGTGGAGCGGGGGTACGGTCCGGCGGAGGCGAGCCACTCCGCGCCGGCCTGGGTGACCCGCGCGGTCTGGGGGCCGCCCTCGTCACGGAGAAGGCCGAAGATGTCGGTGCGGCGCTCGTCGTCGCTCATGCCGGGAGTCAGCGGGGATTCATCTCGTAGCCATGCGCTCATGACAGTCAGATCTACCGGGAGTAATGGACCCGTTCCCGAGAGTTCGCGAAAGACGGGACAGGGCGGCGCGGGGAGGCGTAACCTGCGCCACGCATATGCCACATGGGTGACACGCAGACCCGCCAGTGCCGTGCCGTCCCGTCGGCCTCACTGGCTCGCCAGGCCCTCGCCGCGCAGCAGGTCCCGGCCGAACTCGACCATCTTCTTCGCGTAGTCCTCGGTCCACTGCGCGCGCAGCGCGATGTCCGCCGTCGTCAGCCGGTCGAAGCGGCGGGGATCGGCGAGCTGCGCGGCGGCGATCGCCTGGAACTCGACGGCCCGGTCCGTCGCCGCCCGGAACGCGAGAGTCAGCTCCGTCGCTCTGGCCAGCAGGTCGGCGGGGTCGTCGATGGATTCGAGGTCGAAGAAGTGCTCGGGGTCGGCGACCGCCTCCGAGGGCTCGAAGAGCAGTGGTGCCGGCCGCAGTCGCCGCTCGCTCCGCTCGGGATCCGCCATCGGTTCTCCTCCTGCTCGTGCGTGTGGGGCCTTTCGGCCACCGTCCATTGTCCCGCCCGGCGCAAGGGGGCCTCGGGCCTGTCCGCGAAGTCCCGCCTGCCCGGGGACGGGCGGACGGCGCCATGTCGAGGACAGGCCCTCCCATCGTGCGCTCTCTCAGGGCCGCCAGCTCACCCGGTGCTCCGCGAGCTTGGCCAGAACCGAGTGGTTCGCCTCCCAGCCGTCCGGGAACTTCACCGTCACCCCCAGCCGCACCGGCTCCGTCGAGGGGTGCTCGTCCAGCAGCTCCGCCACGCCCGCGCGGCACACCACGACACACGCGTGCCGGTGCCGGGACGCGAGCACGCACAGCCGGCCCGTCTCCAGATGGAACGCGGTGGCGTCCGGCCGCCCGGAGAGCGGGTGGAGCACCACCGTGACATCGAACTCACGGCCCTGGAGCCGGTTCGCGGTGTCCACCGCGACCCCGCTCACCCCCAGCTCCGCGAGGGCCGCGCGGACCGCCGCCGCCTGGTCGCGGTGGGCGGTGCCGACCGCGATCCGGTCGGCCGTCACCGGCACCGCGTCGGGGGAGCGCTCGCTGGTGGCCGCGCAGCCGCGGTCCAGCACCCTGCGCACGACCAGCGCCACGGCCCGTACCGCCTCCGGGTCCGTACGGGGCGTACGCCGGGCGGGCAGCTCCAGCAGGCCCCAGCCGGACTCGGCCGCCTCGTCGAGCACCCGGTCGGGACCCGAGCCGTCGGACGGCACCCCGAACGCGAGCCTCCGGTCGCCGTGGCCCGTACCGCTGCGGAACGGCGTGTACGGATAGAACGCGTCCGACACCAGCGGCGCCGCGGACGCGGGCAGCCGCCAGGACACGGGCAGCCGGTGCTGGGGCAGCTCGGGATTGTGCGCGAGGAGCGTGGAGACCGCGCTCGCGGACGGGTCGTACGACAGCCCCGCCCACTGGTCGGCGCCCACTACGCTGAACGGGTCGAGCTGGCCGGGGTCGCCGACGAACAGCGCGCGTTCGAAGAGCCCGGCGACGGCGAGCAGCGCGTCCGAGCGCATCTGGTACGCCTCGTCCACGATGGCGTGCCGCCAGGGCTCGACCCCCTGCACATGCGCCCACTTCGCCGCGGTCGAGATCACGACGTCGAGCCCCGCCAGATCCGCCGCCTTCGCGGACTTGCGGACGTTCGGCAGCGCGTCCAGGGCCTTGTCGTACGGGTCGGGGTCATTGCTGTGCAGCCGGCCGACCGGCAGCTCGGGATCCTTCTCGGCGAGCCGCGCGACCAGGTCGTCCACCTGCGCGTTGGTCTGCGCGACGACCATCAACGGCCGCCCGGCGGCGGCCAGTTCGCGGGCGGCCCGTACGACGAGCGTCGACTTGCCCGCGCCGGGCGGTGAGTCGACGACCACGCCGCGGTGGGTGCCGTGCAGCGTGTCGCGCAGGATCGCGTGGGTGGCACGCGCGGCGGCGGCGCCCGGATCGAAGGGCGCGTGGCCGGGACGGCCGGGGCCCGGCATGGCGGTGGTTTCCGACGCGGCGGTGTCCGTCACAGGAAGTCCTCCTCGGTGACCGGGTCCGGAGCCTCGGCCGTCGGCCCGGTCCCGGCCTGGGCGTGGGCCTGGGCTTGGGTCTCGGTCTGGGTCTCGGTCTCGGTCTCGGTCTCGGTCTGGGCCGGGGGCGCGTCCTCCGCACCCGGCGGCCCGCCGTGCGTCCACGGGGTCTCCTCCGCGTCCGGCAGTTTCGGGCCACCGCGCTGGTCGTGCTCGAAGAGCGTCCAGGCGATCCGGTCGCCCTTCTCCGGCACGGAGCCGGGAGCGGGCTCCTTGCCGCGGCCCATACGGTCGGTCAGCCGCAGCACCAGCACACCCTCGGCGCTGTCGGTCCCGTCCGTCCCATCCGTCTCGTCGGTCCCGTCCGCCCCGTCGGCGGACGACCGTACGCACTCCGCCGACTGCGGTTTGCCGTCCAGCGAGCGGAACACCTTCGTACCCGCCTCCAGATGCGGCCGGTCGTCGGTGCGGACGGTCACCAGCGGGCGCGGACTCGGCCGTTTGCTCTCGCTGTACGCCATCACCACCTCCGTCACCTCGCTCAGGAACGCCTCGCCCGACAGCCTGCGCCCCGCGAACACCAGCGGATCGTCCAGCGCCTCCTGGGCCTCCAGCTGCGTCTGCGCCGTCTCGCGCGAGGCGAGCTTCCGCGCCGCCGTCACCGCGTCGTCCCGCCGCGGCTGCGGCGGCTCCCCGGCGCGCACCCGGTCGCGATGGCCGGTGAACGACCAGCGGTCGCGCGTCCAGCGATCGGTGACGCGCGCCCCCGCGGGCAGCGCGCGCAGCAGGTCGAGACCGCGCCACACCGCGTCCCAGGTCGGCCGCATGACGCCCGCCAGCAGCTCGCGGATCTCCCGCTCCGCCGCGGTCAGCCGGGCCAGCTGCTCCTCCGCGCCCGGCCCGTCCTCGGCCGCCGCGAGCGCCTGGCGGGCCCGGTCGTATCCCTCGATGGCGGGCGCCAGCAGCCTGTTGTCGAACGCCGGGTCGGTGGCGGGCCCCGCCGGGGGGCAGCACAGCTGTCCGCCGCGGTCCCGGTCCAGCTCGGCCCGGAGCGCCGCCTCGGCGCCCGAGGCGCCCTCGGGCGGATCGATCCAGGCGAGCAGCGCGCCGAGATGCTGGTCCTCCAGGCTGGACTGCCCGGTCGCCCAGTGGCGGTTCAGCAGATCGGTCGCCGCGAGCAGCAGCGAGGACCCCGGCACCCGGGCGCGCTCGCCGTAGTGCGTCAGCCAGCGGCCGAGCAGCGGCACGCGCGGCGGCGCGGGATACGGCGTGTCCGGGTCGTCCTCGGCCGTACGCCGGAATCGCATCGACCGCCCCAGCAGCCGTACGAAGTCGATGCCCGGCCGGCTCGGCACGATCAGCTGCGGCGCGTCCACGCACAGCTCGGCCTCGACCTTGACCCGCTTGCCGGTCTCCGGGTCCGTCTCGCTGCGCTCGGCGGGCTCGATCACATCGGCGTACCCGTCGAGATACGGCAGCACGGCCTCGGCCAGCTCGCCGAGGAACGCGAACCGCAGATCGCGGTCGCGTGGCTGCGCGACGGTCAGCAGCCGGGGCGCGTCCCGGTCCGTCCCGACCAGCGCGCCCAGCGGGGCACCGGCCTCGCCCGCGGTGGTGAGCGGCACGAGCACCAGCGGCTCGTCCGAGATCCGGCGGTGCCGGACGGTGGCCAGCGGCCGGGCGCGTCCGCTCTCGACGGCCTCCAGCCGGGCGAGCGTATTGATCAGCGACATGTGACCGCCTCACCCGCGGACCCGGCGACCGGCCCGGCGACCGGCCCGGCGACCGGCCCGGCGGCCTCTCCTTCGCCCCCGGCGGCCGATGCCTCAGGGGAAGTCCCGGCCGCCGCCAGTGCCTCCGCCCGCAGCGCGGCGGCCCTGCGCAGCGCGAGGACCGTCGGGTCCGCCGGGTCGCCCGCCCCGCCGTGCGCCGCGGCCAGCACCGCGCCGACCGTGGTCAGACCGCCCAGCTCGCCCCGTACGCCACGGCCCAGGGCCTCCACCGCGCCCTCCTCGCGGGCCCGGTGGCGGCAGTGGAAGGCCAGCTCGCACGCGGACAGGCATTCGGGCGCGTAGGCCGCCGAGACCGATTCGACCGCGGCCGTCAGCTCCTCGCCCGAGCAGTGGTCCAGATCGAAGGTGGTGCCCTCGGGCAGCCCGGCCGCGATGTCCTCGATCCTGGTCAGCCTCGCCAGCTGACGGCGCGTCACCGACAGCTGCTTGCGTACGTCCACGACCGACGCGGCCGGCAGGTTGGAGAAGTCCTTGGGGCAGACCAGCAGCACGCGGTCCGCCACCTCCGCGCCCGCCGTGTGCAGGGCGACCCGCTCCAGCGCCAGGACGTACACCGCGGCCTGCCGCGCCGCCGCGCCCACCTTCGCCGCGTCCGCCGCACCGTCGATCATCGGGAAGGACTTGATCTCCACGACCGTCCACCGGCCGTCCGGACGCACCACCACCGCGTCCGGCTCCAGATACGCGGGGGAGCCCGCCACCTCAAGAGCCAGCAGCGGATGGTCGAGCAGCGCCCACGCCCGCGCCTCCGTGGCCTCGCGCAGCGCCAGCGCCGTACGGGCCGTGCGCCCCTCGGGACCGGCCGCCGACAGATCGGGGACGAGGACCTCACCGGGGGCGGGCGGGGGTGACTGGCCGCCGAGCCGTTCGGACAGCAGCCGCATCAGCTCCGTACCGCCGTCGGCCTTGACCTTGGCCTCGAAGGCGTTGCCGCGCATGAACGCGAACTGCGACTGGCCGAACGGGGCGGGCGAGCCGAGCGCCGACGCGAGCGCCGCCTTGTCGACCCCGGCGCCGTCCAGCAGGGCGCGCCGCCGGCAGCCGGGGTTGGCCGCGAGGGCCGCCAGGGCGCGGGCGTCGAGCGGATGCGGCGCGACGGCGGGGCCGCGCAGCTCAGCGAGCCGTCGCCGGAGTGTCGTCTGCGGAGGTGGTGCCGGTGGTGCCGGTGCGGGTCCGCTGCCCAGGGAATCGCTCACCCGCGGAAGTCTCGCATCCGCCGCTGACAACCGGGCCGTTACGGGGTGAGGCAGGGGACGGCGTACGGGGTGACGAGGCGGCGGAGGAGGACACGGGGGAGGCGGCGGGGGACGGCGGCGCGACGGCGGCAGGGGACCTGTCGGCCGGCGCCGGCGACCGTCCGGAGCGTGTGCGCGCCGCGGCCCGTACGCGCTCGGCCGCGCGCAGCGCCGGCCGGGTCAGCAGCGCCCCGAGGCCCATCACCGCCGCGCCCGCGACCGCGTCCAGGAAGTAGTGGTTCGCGGTCCCCATCACCACCACGGTGATGACCAGCGGATAGCCGGCGCCCACCCACTTCACCAGCGGGGTACGGGCGTGCCGCCACAGCAGCACCCCGCACCACACGGCCCAGCCGACATGCAGGCTCGGCATCGCCGCGTACTGGTTGGTCATCGCGCCGAGACCGCGCGGCGCGCTCGCCTCGTCGCCCCACCAGCCGTACGAGCTGTACTGCGCCATGGTGTCGACGAAGCCGTGTCCGGCCGCCAGCAGCCGGGGCGGGCAGGTGGGCAGGAGGGTGAAGCCGGCCAGGCCGATGACGGTGGAGAGCATCAGCCAGGTACGGGCGGCCCGGTAACGGGCCGGGCGGCGGCGGAAGAGCCAGACGAGGACGGCCGGGGTGACGAGGTAGTGCAGCGAGGCGTAGGCGAAGTCGGCGGGTATGCCGAGGGCCGGGGTGCTGGTGAAGAGCCGGTTGAGCGGATGCTCGGCGTTGAGGAGGAGCGCCTTCTCCACCCGCAGGATCGCCAGTCCGTGGTCGACGGCGGTCGAGACGTCGCCCCGTGCGAGCAGCCGGCCCAGTGAGTACGCCGCGTAGACCAGGACGAGCAGCGTCAGCTCGGTCCACCAGCGAGGCCGTGGGCGAGGATGTGTCGTCCCAGGGCTCTGCGGCGCGCTGGCGCTGTACGGCATTCGGACGATCTCCATCGTATTTTCATGCAGCTGTCGGCCGATGTTCAACCGTACGGTGTACGAGATTGAGCCCCTCGGCCGGGTGTGCCTCCGGAAGAATGTTCGACAACATCCCCTGACGGGGAGAGGGACGCGGTGATCTTCCGGGAGGTTGCCCCTGGAGATCGCCTTCCGTTCAGGTGCGCGATGATGGAACGGCACCAGTTGTGAACCCCAGGGAGCACCTTCATGGCACCGCGCATCCTGCTCGCCCGGCACGGTCAGACGGCGTGGTCGCTGTCCGGCCAACACACGGGCAGGACGGACATCCCGTTGCTCGACGAGGGCCGGCGCGGCGCCAAGCTGCTGGGCGAACGGCTCCATCAGGCGCCGTGGTCGGGGCTGCCCGGTGTGGAGATACGCACCAGCCCGCTGGCGCGCGCCGCCGAGACCTGCGCGCTGGCCGGGTTCGGCGACCGGGCCGAGGAGTGGGACGCGCTGATGGAGTTCGACTACGGCGCGTACGAGGGCATGACCCCGGCGCAGATAAAGGCGGACCGGCCCGACTGGTTCATCTGGCGCGACGGAGTCCCGGACGGCGAGACCCTGGAGCAGGTCTCCGCCCGCGCCGACGAGGTCGTCTCCTGGGCGCGCTCGGCGGACCGTGACGTCCTGGTCTTCGCCCATGGCCACATCCTGCGCGCGATCGGCGCGCGCTGGCTGGGCGAGGACATCTCGTTCGCCGCGCGGATCCGGCTCGACCCGACCTCGGTGTCGGTGCTGAGCTGGGCGTACGACCTGCCGGCGATCCAGGTCTGGAACGACACGGCGCATCTCACGCGCTGACGGGGGGGCTCGGGGGCCGGGGCCTCGCACCCCGGGCCTTCCGGCGCCGGTCCTCAGGCCCGTACGTTCGTCGAGGCGTGGCGGTCCAGGAAGGCGCCCACCTCCGGCAGCCGCCGCTGCGGCAGCAGGACCCGCGCCGTGGCCGCCAGTCGCGTATGGATACGGGACGACTGGACGGCATCCAGCGCGTCCAGCACCTGATGGCCGGCCGCCGCCGCCTCGTCCGGCGCCCCGGCGCGGGCCAGGTCCGTGGCCAGCTCCACCCGGTAGAGCGCCAGATTGCGGGCGAAGTGCGGATCCTGGAGCGCCGTCGCCCGGTGGGCGTGCCGCGCCGCGCGCGACCAGTCGCCCAACGCCGCGTGACACAGCGCCTCCTGTGACTCCAGCTCCGGCTCGCCGAAGAAGGACATCCACTCGGGGTCGGCGTCCGAGGGGCCCCGGTCGAAGAGGCCATGGGCCCGGGACAGCGACCGCTCACAGTTCGTACGGTCGCCCAGCTTGGCCCAGCCGGCCGCCTCGCGCAGCGAGAGCAGCGACAGCAGCCGCGGCGAGGCGAGATGCCTGGCGGCGCGCCGGCCCGCCTGCGCGGTGCGTACCGCTTCCCGGTACCGGCCCGAATCCTTCGCCAGGAACGAGGTGTTGGCGAAGGCGTGCGCCTCCACCCCGGGATCGTTCGCCATCCGCGCCGTCGCCAGCGCCTCCGCGTAGTGCGAGCGCGCGTCGTCGAAGCGGCCGGAGTCATGGGCGAGCCAGCCCACCGAGATCGACAGCTCGCCGGCGCCCGCGTAGAGCCGGTCCGCGACGGACTGGCGGGCGGGCATGCCCGAGTCGAGCAGCGCGTGGGCGGCGCGCAGCGGCTGGGCCGCCTGCCGGTAGATCCCGTCGGCGCCGTGCCGGTCGTCCAGCAGCCGGATCCGCCGCACGGCCGCCTCGACGGCGAGCACCTCGGCGTCGCAGGCCGGCCGCGCCGTCCGCCGCGGCGGGGGTACGGCCGCGGCGGCCGTACCGCCGAGACCGAGGGAGGCGGCCACCACCGTGACGGCCGTGACGGGACCGCTCGTCATGAACGCGCGACGCAGCACGTCGCTCTCCTCGCTGGCGTCGCCGCTCTTGCCCGTATCGCTGGTGTGGCTCCGGCCGCCGCCGGTGTCCACCCTGTCGGCTCTGCCGGTTCTGTCCGCTCTATCCGCTCTGTTCATGGCGGGCGCCGTGGGCGCCGTGGCCCGCGCCGCTCTGCCGCGTACGTGCTCGCGCGGACAGAAGCCCAGGTCCTTCAGGCTCAGCCCGGGGAACATGTGCAGGAAGACCCGTTCGTACGCGTAGTTGGGGCAGCGGATCTCGCCTGCCTCCACCCGTCCGATATACCGTGCGTCACAGGCGACTTGTTCACCGATCTCCCGCGCGGCCCTGCGTACGGCGGCGGCGAACTCCCCCGGCGAGCGCCGCCCGCGCAGCCGGCGGAAGGCGAGGTTGGGAACTGCCCGAGACAACGCCATGGCCGAGCCCTCTCCTGGTACAGCCGTTGGTGCCCGCGGGTCACCCGGAGCGTGCGGTGTGATGTGGCGCGGTGCCCAACTCCGGTTGTTCCGACGGGCAGAACGTACCGACTGTGACGGTCGTGACACATAGAGTTTGACCACAAACCGGATTTCTCGCCCATGATCTGCCATGAACTGCCATCTTTTTCGGCGGTGCGCCGCCGTAGCCGTTGACGCCGCTCCGCGTTGAACCGCGTGGGAGACGCTCAATGTGGAGGTCGGTATGGACACCAGTGGTGGCTCGCGGACGACTGCTCGGCGCGTGCCCGGCCAGGAGTGCGGCGCGCGTCCCGGGGACGACGCCGGGGAGCCCTGTGACCTGGTGACGGTGCCGGCCCGGCAGGGCTTCGAGGCGGTGGACATCCTGCGCCGTGGGGGCGCCTCTCCCAAGGTGGGGCCCGTGCTCCACGACGGCCCGTGCGACACCCTGGGCTTTCTGGTCCCGCCGGGTACGGCCGCGGGCTGGGACATGCCGGGCAGCGCCTGTACGCAGACGAACGGCCGCGGTTTCCGTATCCCCGCCGAACCCCCGATCATCGGCTCGGCCTGGCTGCTCCACCCCGATACGACGGGCCCGGTCACGGATCCGGCGCTGCTGAGGGAGGCGCTGGGCGAGGCGGCGCGGCTCCTTGAGGCCGCCGACCGATGTAGATAGCCGGGCGCGTCCCCGCCGGCCGGGGGCTTTCCGGTGCGGGTGAGCCGGAGGCGAACCGAGCCCGCAAAATAGAAGGCGTGGCAAAGAACAGGCGCCGGGCGCCCTCCGTGGCGGTCCTGGCCGAGGATGTGGACGGCGGTCGCGCCGAGCTGGTGCCCGACCGGGAGCGGGCGCGGGCCTGGTCGTTGCTGATCGACGGGGCCCCGCAGTCCCATGTCGACCTCGACGACCCCACCCGTCTCTCCTTCGCGTATCAGCGCAGGCTCGGCCATGCCGTCGATCTCGTGGCGCCCGCGGGCCGGCCGTTGCGTGTCGTGCATCTCGGTGGCGGGGCGTTCACCCTCGCCCGTTACCTCGCCGCCACCCGCCCCCGCTCCACCCAGCAGATCGTCGAAGTGGACGGTCCCCTCGTCCACTTCGTACGCGAGCGGCTGCCGCTGGACCCGAACGCCCGTATCCGCGTCCGCACCGCCGACGCGCGGGCCGGGCTCGCGAAAGTGCCGGACGGCTGGGCGGATCTGGTGATCGCGGATGTGTTCGACGGCGCCCGTACCCCCGCGCATCTGACCAGCGCCGAGTTCCTGGGCGACGTACGCCGGGCCCTGAGCCCGGACGGTCATTACGCGGCCAATCTCGCGGACGGTCCGCCGCTGGCGCATCTGCGCGGCCAGATCGCCACCGCCGCCTCCGTCTTCGGGCGGCTCGCGCTCGCCGCCGATCCGGCGGTGTTCCGGGGCCGCCGCTTCGGGAACGCCGTACTGCTCGCCTCGGACCGTGAGCTGCCCGTCGCCGAGCTGACCCGCCGGGTCGCGAGCGATCCGCATCCGGGACGGGTGGAGCACGGCCGGGCGCTGGCCGACTTCACCGGCGGCGCGGCCGTGGTGACCGACGCGAGTGCCAAGGCGTCGCCGCCGCCTCCGGCCGACGCGTTCACCTAGCCCAGGGAGTTCGGGGAGTTCGGGCCGCTCGGGCGTTTGGCGTGTACGGCACGTGCGTGCGGGGGGGGGCGTACAACTCGTACGGCTCGTTCGCTCAGCGGTCGTCGAACTGCACCATCGGCGGATGGCCGTTCCAGGTGCAGAACACCGAGACCTCCCGGCCGTCCCGGGTGAACGTCACCCGGATCCAGGTCGGTTGTGTCCACACCTGCATCTGCCAGCCGCTGTCCGGCGTCGCCGAGACCAGTTCGGCCGAGGCGCTCCCGATGTCGAAGACGACCCGGCCGCCGTCGACCGTATAGCCCTTCACCTCGCCGGAGGCGCCGGGCGGGTCGGACTCCGAGCCCGACCCCGCGCCCTCGCCCCCGTCCCCGTTCCCGTGTGTGCTCCCGCCCGTTGTCCCGCCCGGGTCCTTCGTCTCCTCGGCCGGCGGACGCGATGAGGGCCGTTCGCCGCCGCTCGGTGCCGCGGGCGAGGAGGGCGGCTTCGCGGACGGGCTCGGGGGACGCCAGGTGGACGAGGCGACGGGGCTCGCGCCCGGTTCCGTCGCGCTGTCCACCGGCAGCGGGAGCGCGCGCGGCGGGTCGTACGCCGTCCCCGCCATGACCGAGTGGACGCCCCACCACGACAGCGTGACCGCCGCGCCCGTGGCGAGCGACCACGCCAGGGTGTGTACGAGTCCCATGCGCATCGGGGCCATACTGCACCACCCGTACCACGGCTGTCCCGTGAGCGCCGGGAAGGGACACCCGTCACGGCCGACCCCGGAGACCGGCCCTCCCGCACCCCGCGGATGGCGTACGGTGCCGCCCATGCCCAGTGTGCTCGTGGTCGAGGACGACCAGTTCGTACGCTCCGCTCTCATCAGGCACTTGACCGAGGCCTCCCACACCGTGCGGAGCGTCGGTACGGCTCTGGAGGCGCTGCGCGAGGTGGCCCATTTCCCGTTCGACGTGGTCATTCTCGACCTCGGTCTGCCCGATCTGGACGGCGCGGAGGCGCTGAAGATGCTGCGCGGCATCACCGACGTACCGGTGATCATCGCCACCGCGCGGGACGACGAGGCGGAGATCGTACGGCTGCTCAACGACGGCGCCGACGACTACCTCACCAAGCCGTTCTCGGTGGAGCATCTGGCGGCCAGGATGGCGGCCGTACTGCGCCGTTCGCGCGCCACCACCGGCGAGGCCACGCCGCCGCGCGTCATCCGGGTCGGCGGGCTCTCCATCGATCCGCTGCGCCGCCAGGCCGAGTTGGACGGGGCCCGGCTGGATCTGACCCGGCGGGAGTTCGACCTGCTGACGTTCCTCGCCGGGCGCCCGGGGGTGGTCGTGGCGCGCAAGGAACTGCTCGCGGAGGTGTGGCAGCAGTCGTACGGCGACGACCAGACCATCGACGTCCATCTCTCCTGGCTGCGGCGGAAACTCGGCGAGACCGCGGCCAGGCCGCGCTATCTGCACACGCTGCGGGGCGTCGGGGTGAAACTGGAGCCACCCGCCCCGCCCGTTCCGCCTGCCCCTCCCGTCTCACCCGCCCCGCCCGTCCCTGAGGGGTTCGTATCCGGCCCGCCCGTACGGGAGTCGCCCCTCCCCGGGCCGCTCCCGCCCCTCGCGGAGCCGCCCGTATGAGATGGGCCCTGGTCAAGGTGGCCGTGGCCGTGACGGTCATGGTCGTCGTGGCCTTCGCCGTCCCGCTCGGACTGGTCATCAAGGAGATGGCCAGGGACCGCGCGTTCTCCAACGCCGAGCGCCAGGCCGCCGCCATCGCCCCCACCCTCTCCATCACCACCGACCGCGAGCAGCTGGAACGGGCCATCGCCTCCACCAACGCCGGTGCCGGCGGCCGGATGGCCGTGCATGTCCCGGCCGCCGCGGGGCCGGAGTCCGGTCGCCTGGACATCGGGCGCGGACGGGCCGCCGAGAAGGATCTGTGGACCGTCCAGCGGATCCCCCGCGCGGCGATGGCCGAGGTCGCGGGCGGATCCGTACTGCTTCAGCCGACCGCCATCAGCTCCGGCCAGATCGCGATCGTCGAGATCTTCGTCCCCCAGAACGAGGTCTCCAAGGGCGTCACCACCGCCTGGCTGGTGCTCGCCGGAGTGGGAATCGCGCTGATCGTCGGATCCGTCGCCGTCGCCGACCGGCTCGGCGTGCGGATGGTCGAGCCCGCCCAGCGGCTCGCGGGCGCCGCGCACGCGCTGGGCGAGGGAAAACTCGGCGCGCGCGTCCCGGAGGAGGGCCCCGCCGAGCTGCGGTCCGCCGCGATCGCCTTCAACTCCATGGCCGACCAGGTCGTCGGGCTCCTCGCCAACGAGCGGGAACTCGCGGCCGATCTCTCGCACCGGCTGCGCACCCCGCTCACCGTGCTGCGCCTCAACGCCGCGTCCCTGGGCGAGGGACCGGCCGCCGACCAGACCAGGGCCGCGGTCGCGCAGCTGGAACGGGAGGTCGACACGATCATCCGTACCGCCCGTGAGGCCAAGCCGCAGACGGTGGCGGCGGGTCCGGCCGGCGGGTGCGACGTCTCGGAAGTCGTCAGGGAGCGGATGGACTTCTGGTCGGCGCTGGCGGAGGACGAGGGCCGTACGGCACGGGTCGCGGGCATCGGCCGTCCCGTACGCATACCGGTCGTCCGCGCCGAACTGGCCGCCGCCCTCGACGCGTTGCTCGGCAACGTCTTCCGCCACACCCCGGAGGGCACGGCCTTCGCCGTCGACGTGCACAACGGGGAGGACGCCGTGATCGTCCTCGTCTCGGACGCGGGCTCCGGCATCGCCGACCCGAAGGCCGCCCTCGCCCGGGGCAACAGCGGCGGCCGGGAGGGCTCGACCGGGCTGGGCCTGGACATCGTGCGCAGGGTGGCCGAGTCGACGGGCGGCGACGTACGGATCGGACGCTCGGTGCTCGGCGGTACCGAGGTACGGATCTGGATCGGCCTCGACGGATGGCGCGCGGCGGACGCGCCGCGCCGGGGCCACCGGCTGCGGCGGCGCGGGCGCCGCGGCGGCCTCGGCCCGGACCTTTAACGGCTTCCGATGCGTTCCTTAAGCGCGCCCTAAGGACCGCGGGGCCCGCCCGGAACGGGCCGTTCGTCCGGATCGGGGCGGCTAACGTACGGGCATCAGCGTCTCCGCCCGTCCCCCTCCCAGGCAGCCCGTCCCCCCCCCGGGCAGCCCGTCCCCCCGGACCGCGCGCTCCGGCCGGTACGTAACCCCCCACCCGGCCGGGGCGCGCACCCCCCCCCGCGACCGGCGTCACCCGATGGGCACCTCCGGCAGCACCCCCGTGCCCGCCAGCCGGGCATACCAGCGCGCACTCGACTTCGGCGTCCGGCGCTGGGTCTCGTAGTCCACATGGACCGCGCCGAAGCGCTTGCCGTAGCCGTACGCCCACTCGAAGTTGTCCATCAGCGACCAGAGGAAGTACCCGCGCACATCCGCCCCGTCGGCGATCGCGCGCTGCACCGCCGACAGATGGCCGTGCAGATAGCGGATCCGGTCCGGGTCGTGGACCGCGCCGTCCGCGTCCGGCTTGTCGGGGTACGCCGCGCCGTTCTCGGTGACCATCAGGGGCAGTCCCGGTGCCTCGCGCGTGTAGCGCAGCAGCAGGTCGTACAGTCCGCTCGGATCCACCGACCAGCCCATCTCGGTCAGTTCGCCGGGCGGCTGGTGGAAGGCGACGGATTCGGCGCCCGGCCAGGGGGAGTGCTCGCTCGCGCCGTGGCCGTCCTGCCGGTCCTGGCGGCCGGGGTCCCGGCCCGCGGCCTCCTGTCCGGGCGCGGCGGAGACCACCGCGGGCTGGTAGTAGTTGATGCCCAGCGAGTCCAGCGGCTGCCTGCTCACGGCCGCGTCGCCGGCGCGGACGAACGCCCAGTCGGTCAGCCGCGCGGTGTCCGCGAGGAGGTCCTCCGGATACGCGCCGGTCAGCATCGGGCCGGTGAAGACCCGGTTCGCCAGCGCGTCGATCCGGCGTCGCGCGTCCAGGTCCCCGGGCGACTGCGTACGGGCCCTGACGGCCGCCGGGTTGAGGCTCACCGAGACCTGACCGCCCGCCGGGAGCACGGAGCGCAGCGCCTGGGTCGCGAGTCCATGGCCGAGGTTGAGATGGTGTGCGGCGCGCAGGGCGGCCACCGGGTCCGTACGGCCGGGGGCGTGCACGCCGGACCCGTACCCCAGGAAGGCGCTGCACCAGGGCTCGTTGAGGGTCGTCCAGCGCGTCACCCGGTCGCCGAGCGCCTCGGCGACGGCCCGCGCGTACTCCGCGAAGCGGTACGCCGTCTCGCGCTCGGGCCAGCCGCCCGCGGCCTCCAACTCCTGGGGCAGGTCCCAGTGGTAGAGCGTCAGTACGGGTTCGATGCCATGGGCGAGCAGATCGTCGACCAGACCGCGGTAGAAGTCGAGCCCGCGCTGGATGGCCGGGCCGCGGCCGGTGGGCTGGACGCGCGGCCAGGAGACGGAGAAGCGGTACGCGTTCACGCCGAGGTCCGCCATCATCCGGACGTCCTCGGCCCTGCGGTGGAAGTGGTCGACGGCGATGTCGCCGGTGTCTCCCCTCTCGACCTTGCCGGGCGTATGGCTGAAGGTGTCCCAGATGGAGGGCGTACGGCCGTTCTCCCGTGCCGCGCCCTCGATCTGGTAGGCGGCCGTGGCGGTGCCCCACAGGAACCCGGGCGGAAAGGTGTCGGACATGATGCGGCTCCCGTTGACCGTAGGAAATGGGGGTTGTGGTGGTGCGAGAGGGGGTGCCGGGTGGCACCGGGACCGTCCGTACGGCCTCCGGCGCCCGGCCGTACGGACGTCAGCCCTTGACCGCGCCCTGCATGATGCCGCCGACGATATGTCTGCCGAAGATCACGAAGGCGAGCAGCAGCGGCAGTGTCCCCAGCAGCGCGCCGGCCATGATCACCGACTGGTCGGGGATGTAGCCGCGGCCGAGCCCGGTCAGCGCCACCTGCACGGTGGGGCTGCCGTTCTGGGTCAGCGCGATGATGGGCCAGAAGAAGTCGTTCCAGGCCATCACGAAGGTCAGCATCCCGAGCACGGCCATCGCGGGCCGCGCGGCCGGGAAGACCACATGCCACACCACCCGCCAGCTGCTCGCGCCGTCCACCCGGGCCGCCTCGATCAGCTCGGTGGGCAGCGCCCCGGTCAGGTACTGCCGCATGAAGAACACACCGAACGCGCTGACCAGGGTGGGCAGAATGACGGACTGGAGCTGATCGGTCCAGGACAACTCGGCGATCAGCATGTACAGCGGTACGACGCTGAGCTGCGGCGGCACCATCATCGTGCCGATCACCAGCAGCAGAAGCAGGTTCTTGAACCGGAAACGCAGCTTGGCGAAGGCGAAACCGGCGAGGGTGGAGAAGAGCACCGTGCCCGCCGCGATCGCCCCGGCGACGACCGTCGTATTGATCAGGGCCGTGCCCATATTGGCGTCGGTCCAGGCGATTTCGAGGTTCTTGAAGAGATTCCCGCCGAACCAGAAGGGCGGCGGGGTCTGGGCGAGCCGGGTGTTGTTGCGGGAGGCCGCGACCGCCGTCCACACCAGGGGGAAGAGCGAGCCGGCGGTGAAGAGGATCAGTACGGCGTGGGTGAGCCGACCGCCGTGCAGCTGCCGTCCCGCGCCCTTCCTGTTCCCGCCGGAGGTCCGGGTCGTACCGCCGGTCCGCGACATCGTCGCCATCTCTCTCCCCTACGCGCTCTCGCGGAGACGGCGGGCGATGATCCAGTTCACCGCGCCGATGATCAGCAGGATCAGGAACATCGCCCAGGCGATCGCCGAGGCCCGGCCGAGATGCAGATTCACCCAGCCCTGCTCGTACAGATAGAGCCCGAGCGTCTGGAACTGGTGATCCGCCCCGCCCGTGGCGCCCGCGCCGCCGTTGTACAGCAGCGGCTCACCGAACAGCTGGGTCGCGCCGATCGTCGAGACCACGCATGTGAACAGGATCGTCGGCCGCAGCGAAGGGACGGTCACATGGAGGAACTGCTGCCCTCGCGAGGCCCCGTCCAGCGCCGCCGACTCGTACAGATCGTCCGGGATCGCCTGCATCGCCGCCAGATAGATCAGCGCGTTGTAGCCGGTCCAGCGCCAGATGACGATCGTGGAGACCGCGAGCTGTGAGGTCCAGCTGCCGTTCTGCCAGTCGACCGGGTCGATACCGGCCAGCCCCAGCACCCAGTTGATCATTCCGTAGTCGCGGCCGAAGAGGAGGACGAAGACGAGCGTCGCGGCGGCGACCGAGGTGGCGTACGGAGTGAGCACCGCGACCCGGAAGAACATCGAGCCGCGCAGCCGGTAGTTGAGCAGATGCGCGATGCCCAGCGCGATGAGCAACTGCGGAACGGTCGAGAGCACCCCGATGGTGACGGTGTTCTTCAGCGCGTTCCAGAAGAACGCGTCGCTCAGCAGCCGGGAGAAGTTCCGCAGCCCCACCCACTCCATGTCGGTGGGCGCGGTCAGCTCCACCCGGTGGAGCGAGGCCCAGCCGGTGTAGAGGAGCGGGAAGAGGCCGAAGGCCAGGAAGAAGACGAAGAACGGGGCGATGAAGGCGTACGGGCTCCACCGCACGTCGCGGCGGTACCAGCGGCTGCGCCGCTCCCGGCGCCGGTCGTCCCGCTCCTCGCCCGGCCGCCCCGGCAGCCGCCCCGCCCGCTCCCGCGGCCCGGTGGACGCCGTGTCCCCGGCGGCAGTCGTGTCCCCGACGCCCGCTGTGTTCCCGACACCCGCTGTGTCCCCGACGCCCGCCTCCGGGACGGCTGTCGCGTCACTACTGGCCATCGGTCACTGATCCAGTGCGTTGTCGATCGCCTTGACGGCCGCGTTCCAGCCGTCCTTGGAGGAGGTGCCCTTCTGGTCGACCTGGAGCATGCCGACATCGGCCAGGTTCTGCGCGATGATCAGGTCCTTCGGGCCGACGATCTGGACCGGTACGCCCTGGGCGGCGGCGGAGAAGATCTCCCCGATGGGGGCGTTGCCGAAGTACTCGTGCCTGGCGCCGGACACGGCGGGCAGCGCGTACGCCGCCCGGGAGCTGGGGAAGCTGCCGCGCTTCGCGAAGAACGTGGCCTGCTGCTCCGGCGCGGTCAGCCAGGCGACGAGTCCTGCGGCCTCCTTCTTGTGCTTGCCCGCCTCGGGCACCACCAGGAAGGAGCCGCCCCAGTTACTGGGCTTCGGCGCGGCGGCCACATCCCACTTGCCCTTGCCCGCGGCGCCGGACTTGTCCTGGATGTAGCCGAGCATCCAGGCGGGGCAGGAGACGGTGGCGAAGCCGGCGTTGGCGTATCCCTGGTCCCAGGCCGGGGTGAACTGCTGGAGTCTGGCGGTCAGTCCGGCCCCGGCGAACTCCGCGGCGATGTCCCAGGCGTTCCGTACGGCCGGGTTGGTCTTGTAGATGACCTTGCCGTCCTTGTCGTAGAACCGGTTCGCCTCGCTGCCGGTGATGGCGGCCATGACACCGCTCGCCGAGTCGACGAAGGCCGTTCCCCTGGGCGCCTTGGCCTTGAACCTCTTCCCGGCGTCCAGGTACTTCCGCCAGTCGCCCGCCCACAGCGCGCCGACGGACGCGCGGTCGGTGGGGAGTCCCGCCGCGGCGAAGAGATCCTTGCGGTAGCAGATGCCCTCGGGCCCGATGTCGGTGCCGAGCCCTATGGTCCGGCCGGCCTTGTCGGTGGCCTGCGACCACTTCCACGGCAGGAAGCTGTCCTGCCGTACGCCGCCGGTCTTTCCGAGGTCCACGAGTTTGCCGGCCTGGGTGGCGGTGATCTCGGCGATGTTGTTCACCTCGACGGCCTGGATGTCGGCGAGTCCGCTGCCGCTGCCGAGGTGGGTGAGCAGCTGGGGGTAGTAGTTCTCGTTGCGCTCGATGGACGTCTGTCTGATGACGATGTCGGGGTGGAGCTTCATGTACTGGTCGTAGAGCCCGGCCTCCTTCAGGCCGAAGGCTCCGAAGACGCCCACCGTGAGCGTGGTCTTCCCCTTGCCGCCGTCTCCGCCGCCGTTCCCGCCGCCGCCGCTCGTGGCACCGGCGGGGCCTTCGCTGTCCTGGGCGCAGCCGGCCAGGAGCCCGGCGCCGAGCGCGGCGACGGCCGCGAGGACGACCACCCGGGACGAGCGAGTACGTGTACGCATGACGTCCTCCTAGTGCACCGACGTGCCGGCCCCCGGCCCCGCGGGCCGTCCGTCCGGGCGTGGTCGGGGAGCGTGCGGGGCATATATGGGTCGGGTACGGTGGGAGCGCTCCCATGTGTGATGTGTTGAAGCGTCGCGGGTCCCCGTAGGGGTGTCAAGGGACCGGGCTGGACTCGGGGCGGATTCATTGGGGAGGCGGAGATGACAGCTCGTACGGCCCGTGAGGCGGATGCCGCGCGTACGTCCCGGACGGAGGCCCGTACGGTCCGTACGGCTCGTACGCGCGGCGTGAGGCCGCCCACGCTCGAAGAGGTGGCCGCGCGCGCCGGGGTCGGGCGGGGCACGGTCTCCCGGGTGATCAACGGCTCGCCGCGGGTCAGCGCGCCGACCAGGGCCGCGGTGGAGGCGGCGATCACCGAGCTGGGGTACGTACCGAACCGCGCCGCCCGCGCGCTCGCCGCGAACCGCGCCGACGCGATCGCCCTGGTGGTGCCCGAGCCGGAGGCGCGGTTCTTCGCCGAGCCGTACTTCTCGGACATCGTCAGCGGGGTGGGCGAGGCGCTGGCCGAGACCGGGATGCAGCTGCTGCTCACCTTCGCGGGCGGCGCGCGCGAGCGCCGCAGGCTGGCGCAGTACCTGGCCGCGCACCGGGCCGACGGGGTGCTGCTGGTCTCGGTCCGCGCGGACGACCCGCTGCCGGACCTGCTGGCCGGGACCGGCATCCCGACGGTCGTCAGCGGGCGCCGCTCGGCGGCCGAGCCGCTGCCCTCGGTCGACTCCGACAACGCCGGGGGCGCCCGTACGGCGGTGACGCATCTGCTCTCCCGGGGCCGCCGTACGATCGCGACGATCACCGGACGCCTGGAGGTCTACGGCGCGGCCTGCCGCCTGGACGGCTACCGCCGGGCCCTCGCCGAGGCCGGCCGGGCGCCGGACGAGTCGCTGATCGCCGTGGCCGACTTCACGGAGGAGGGCGGCCGGCGGGCGATGCGCGAACTGCTGGCCCGCCGCCCGGCCCTGGACGCGGTCTTCGCTGCCTCCGACGTCATGGCGGCCGGCGCCCGCCAGACCCTCCGCGCGGCGGGCCGGCGCATACCGGAGGACGTGGCGCTGGTCGGCTTCGACGACTCGGCGATAGCGCGCCACATGGACCCGCCGCTGACGAGCGTCCGCCAGCCGATCGAGGAGATGGGCCGGGCGATGGCGCGGGTGGTCCTCTCGGAGATCGCGAGGCGCACGCCGGGGGCGTCCGTGGAGGCGGGGCCCGGGGAAGGCCCGCAGCAACTGGTGCTGCCGACGGAACTGGTGGTGCGGGACTCGTCCTGAGGGGGTACCGCCGTCCGGGCGGCATGAAAAAGGCCCGGCCTGCTTGCGCAGGCCGGGCCTTGATCGATGAGGGTGAGTAACGGGACTTGAACCCGCGACATCCTGGACCACAACCAGGTGCTCTACCAGCTGAGCTATACCCACCAAGGGCCGGTCTTCGTTCCCTACCGGCCGAGAAAAAGTGTACAGGGTCCGCGAGGGTGCTCGCGCCCGGATTCGGGGGCCGTGACCGGGGGCCGGTCAGGGGCCGGGGCGGGGCGCCGGCCCGGGGGTGGTCAGGCCCCGGGCAGTACGTGCTTCGCGGCGATCTGCTTGGCCGTGTCCGAGTCCGGGCCCGGCTGCGGTACGAAGACCGCCTCGCGGTAGTAGCGCAGCTCCGCGATGGACTCGCGGATGTCCGCCAGCGCGCGGTGGTTGCCGCTCTTCTCCGGGCTGTTGAAGTAGGCCCGCGGGTACCAGCGGCGGGCCAGCTCCTTGATCGAGGAGACATCGACGATGCGGTAGTGGAGGTAGCCCTCCAGTGTCGGCATGTCGCGGAGCAGGAAGCCCCGGTCGGTGCCGACCGTGTTTCCGCACAGCGGGGCCTTGCCGGGCTCCTTCACGTGCTTGCGCACGTACGCGAGGACCTGCTCCTCGGCGGCGGCGAGCGTGGTCCCGCCCGCCAGCTCGTCGAGGAGGCCCGAGGCGGTGTGCATCTGCCGCACCACCTCGGGCATGGTCTCCAGCGCCGAGTCCGGCGGGCGGATCACGATGTCCACCCCTTCGCCGAGCACGTTCAGCTCCGAGTCGGTGACCAGCGCGGCCACCTCGATGAGTGCGTCGTCCGTCAGCGAGAGCCCGGTCATCTCGCAGTCGATCCACACCATTCGATCGTTCATGCGCCTTACCCTACGGGGCGCTCCGCTGGCCGGGCAGACTCGGACGGCCCGGACCTGTCGCGTACATGTCGGAACCTGTTCTGCCGTGGTCCGTCACCGTCGCCGACGCCGACGCCTGGCCGGGCGTACTGGCGGCTGCCGCCGCCCGCCTGGAGTGCGCGGACGCCTGGGCGGGGACCACCGACTCCATGACCCCGTGGGGCATGGACTCGCCCTGCGGCCTGCGGGCCCGGTAGGCGGACCGGTAGGCCGCCGGGGAGGAGCCCAGCTGGCGCCGGAAGTGGCCGCGCAGTGCCACCGGAGAGCGGAAGCCGCAGCGGCCCGCGACCTCGTCGACCGAGTAGTCGGAGGTCTCCAGCAGCCGCTGTGCCTGGAGCACCCGCTGGGTGATCAGCCACTGGAGCGGCGCGCTTCCGGTGAGCGAGCGGAACCGCCGGTCGAACGTACGGCGGCTCATGTACGCGCGGGCCGCGAGCGTCTCCACGTCGAACTGCTCGTGCAGATGCTCCAGCGCCCAGGCCACGACCTCGGCGAGCGGGTCGGAGCCGATCTCCTCTGGTAAAGACCTGTCCAGATAGCGCTCCTGGCCGCCGCTGCGCCGTGGTGGCACGACCAGTCTGCGGGCGAGCGCGCCCGCCGCCTCCGCGCCGTGATCCGTCCGGACTATGTGCAGGCACAGGTCGATTCCGGCCGCTGTCCCCGCGGAGGTGAGCACATCGCCGTCATCGACGAACAGCTCTCTCGGATCCACATGGACGGACGGATAACGCTTGGCGAGCGTCGGTGCGTACATCCAGTGCGTGGTGGCCGGCCGGCCGTCCAGCAGACCGGCCGCGGCGAGCACGAACGCGCCGGTGCACAGACCGACGATCCGCGCGCCCTCTTCATGGGCACGGCGCAACGCGTCCAGTGCCTCCGGCGGTGGCGGTGACGTGATCGACCGCCAGGCCGGTACGACCACCGTGCCCGCCCTGCTGATCGCCTCCAGCCCGTACGGCGCGGTGAGTTCGAGGCCGCCGGTGGTGCGCAGCGGCCCGTCCTCCCCGCCGCAGACGAGCAGGCGATAGCGGGGAACCCCGGCGTCCTGGCGGTCGATTCCGAACACGGAGAGCGGGATGGAGCTCTCGAAGATGGGGCCACCGCTGAAGAGCAGCACAGCGACGACTTCCCGGCGACGTCTTCCGGAAAGTTTACGTGCTGACTCCGGTGCGGTAGTGGAGTCCTGGCTCATGGTGCTAAGCCCCCCTCGGTGTTCGCGTCTCCCCGTTCTTGTCGGGCCTTTCGCTCCTGCACGATTCCCCTCGGTTTTGCACGGGTCCCCAGCCTTCGATACTCATGATCGAATCTACTGTGTCCCGTGGTGCCGGCGTGACAAGTTCTCCAACCGGCGCTATGTCGACAAGGCAACTTGGCGCGAAGCATTCGATCACGAAGCGTTCCACTCGGAAGCCGAGAGTGGAAGTGGGCCTCGCGTGCATGGCCCATCCCCGTAGGGTGCCAAGGACCGCTGCGGTCCTTTCTTCCCTGGTGGCAAGGGGGTTGGCAGGCCATTTCACCAAGGGTTCTACTCACATGCGAAGTTGGCTGAAAAGTGATGGGTGCGTCGGTGTGATGCACTCAGTATCCCGGCGCACACCCTTCGCGTACGCGCGAGCCCCGATGCGCCCCTCGGGAGCCTCGGGAGCGACGGCTTCCGGACGTTGCGTACGTAACGTACGTCCTGGCGTCCTCCGCGTGCCGCGGCGCGGCGGCGCGTCCGGACCGCCGCGGCGGTGGCCGGCGTACCGCGGTCACCGCGACGGGACCGGGCACGGCCGCCGCCGTACCGCCGGAGAAGGCGCCGTACGCCGCGCGGACCACCGGGACCGGCCCGCGGCCGAGCGCCGCCCGGCGGGCCCGTCGTCCACCGGCACCGCGGCCGACCGTCGGGCGGACACGGCGGGGACCGCCGCCGCCCGGCGCGGCACCGCGCGGTGCGCCCCATGATGCGCCCCGGAGCGCGCTCCGTGGCGTGCGGGCCCCGCGGTGGCGGCGGGGGCCCGAGCGGTGGATGAGGCGGGTACGGGGCTCCACGGGGGCCGGGGACATGGCCGACGGCCAACGAGGAGCGGAGTCGTCCGGTCACCGCGGGGCCGCGCCGGGACAGCTGTAGAGACCATCCGGCATTGCCATCCGGGACGCCCTCGTGCATGCTCCCTGGAACGCCGCGTGTGGGGCGCCGGTCTCTGGGCAGGAGAGGAGTGCCGCCGTACCCTTTGGGGTATGGGGTTGGGAAGATGATTCCCGGACACAGCTCCCCCCGACACGCCACTTGTTGATCCTTCTCAAGAGGACCTCTTTCGCCGAGACACTCATGGCCGGTCACGAAATCCCCGAACCCGCAGACCGCGAGCAGGTAGCCGACCCACTGTCGGACCTGCAAGCGGCGGAACAGACGCGCGCTTCCTGCGATCCCGCCTTCCGGCACGGAGTCGTCGTCGGCTTCGACGGCTCGATGTCGAGTGAGCGGGCCCTCGCGTATGCCATCGGCATGGCCAGACGGCTGGGCTCGGGCCTGATCATCGTCCATGTCGCCAACCGGCTGCCCACCACGGTCTGGGCGGGCTGTGAGCCCCCTGTGTTCGTGGACGTGCCGGACCACCGCACCGAAGTGCTCGGCCTCGAACTGGCCTGCGCGGACTATCTCGCCGAGGTGCCGTGGATCCTGGTCGAGCGCGGCGGCGACATCTGCCATGAACTCGAAGAGGTCGGCCAGGAGTACTCCGCCGACGCGATCGTCGTCGGGTCCACGCACGGCATCGTCGGGCGGATCTTCGGTTCGGTGGCGGGACGGCTGGCGCGGCGAGCGCAGCGGCCCGTCGTGGTGATCCCGTAACCCCTCGTGCCCCCTCGCGTGGCTGTCCCCGCGCGCGACCGTCTCCACTCGCAAACTTTCCGGCGCGCAACCCGCCTTGTACGTCAGCCGTGTTGACGTCAACTCCGCGCTGACGTTGTGTCAACTCCCTTGCCCGCAGTGTGAATCTACTCACAGGTAGAGGTGGATTGCGCGCCGGTGAAGGGTACATATCGGCCGCTGGGACACAGCACCACGCACATCGTGAAGGGAGCCCGCCGTGGACAACGCCGTCTCTGCGGGAAGCGCTACTTCGACCTGGGTTCTGGGCCATCTCGCCCTGGGCCTCACCCTGCTCGCCTTCGGAATCGGCCACACCGGCGTCGTCGACGGAGTGACGGCGGTCGCCGCCGTCCCGCTCGCGCTCTATGTCGGCGGCATCGCCCTCTTCCTCGCCGGACTGCTCGAATTCCGGGCGGGCGACTCGTTCACCGGCACGGCCTTCGCGGGCCTCGGCGCATTCTGGTTCACCTGGGGCATGGGAGTCGGCCATCAGGTCTCCGCGGACGCCGCGGGCCTCTTCCTCGTCCTCTGGGCGCTGCTGGCGTTCAGCCTCGCCGTCGGCGGCGCGGGCGCGGGGCCGCTGGTGCAGAGCGCGTACGGACTGTTCTGCGCCGGGCTGCTGTTGCTCGCCGTGGGCCAGTTCGCCGACAGTACGGGCCTCGTCAAGGTCGGCGGCTGGTTCGCCGTCGTGGCGGGCCTCGCCTCCTGGTACGCGGCGACGGCCGCGCTCGCCAAGTGGCCGACCGCCCTGCCGCGCCGTCGTGCTGCCGGCCGAGGAGTGACGGCCACCGGCTGAGGCAGCCGCGGGCCGGCGCCAAGGGCAAGGGCCTGTACGGCTGATCCGTGAAGATCCGCCGACAGGTCCTGGCGCCGGTCCCTTCGGGGAGCGTCCCCGGCGCGATGGGTGGCACGCGCCGGGGACGCTCTCGCCGTACGGCGCCCTGTGGGAGAGGGCGGGCCGCTACTCGACCGTCACCGACTTCGCGAGGTTGCGGGGCTTGTCGATGTCCCGGCCCAGCGCCAGAGCCGTGTGATACGCGAGCAGTTGGAGCGGGATGCCTAGCAGGATCGCGTCCAGTTCCGTCTCGTTCTTCGGTACGACGATGGTGTGGTCGGCCTTCTCCTGCGGCTGGTGCGCCACCGCCAGGATCGGTCCGCTGCGCGCCTTGATCTCCTCCAGCGCCGCCCGGTTCTTCTCCAGCAGATCGTCGTCGGGGACGATCGCGACGGTCGGCAGCGCGGGCTCGATGAGGGCGAGCGGGCCGTGCTTCAGCTCCGAGGCCGGGTACGCCTCGGCGTGGATGTAGGAGATCTCCTTCAGCTTCAGCGAGGCCTCCAGCGCCACCGGATAGCCCCGCACCCTGCCGATGAACATCATGGAACTGACCTGCGCGTACTGCGCCGCCAGCTTGGCGATGTCGTCCTCCGTCGCCAGGATCTCGGCGATCTGGGCGGGCAGCCTGCGCAGCCCGTCGATGATCCGCTTGCCGTCCGCGACCGACAGATCGCGGATCCGGCCCAGATGCAGCGCGAGCAGCGCGAACGACACCACGGTGTTGGTGAAGCACTTGGTGGAGACGACACAGACCTCCGGGCCCGCGTGCACATACACCCCGCCGTCGGTCTCCCGGGCGATCGCCGAGCCCACGACATTCACGACGCCCAGAACGCGCGCGCCCTTGCGCTTCAGCTCCTGCACCGCGGCCAGCACGTCGTACGTCTCGCCCGACTGGGACACCGCGACATAGAGCGTGTCGGGGTCCACGACCGGATTGCGGTAGCGGAACTCGGAGGCGGGCTCGGCGTCCGCCGGGATCCGGGCCAGCTCCTCGATCAGCTGCGCGCCGATGAGGCCGGCGTGGTACGAGGTGCCACAGCCGAGGATCTTGATCCGGCGCACCCCGCGCGCCTCCCGGGCGTCCAGATTGAGACCGCCCAGATGCACGGTGGAGAACCGGTCGTCGATCCGGCCGCGCAGCACCCGGTCCACGGAGTCGACCTGCTCCGAGATCTCCTTGTGCATATAGGTGTCGTGGCCGCCCATGTCGTACGACTCGGCCTCCCACTCCACGGTGGTCGGCGTCGCCGAGGTGCGCGAGCCCTCGGTGGTGTACGTACGGAAGTCGTCGGCCTTGAGGGTGGCCATCTCGCCGTCGTCCAGCGTCACGACCTGGCGGGTGTGGGAGACCAGCGCGGCCACGTCGGAGGCGACGAACATCTCCTTCTCGCCGATGCCCAGGACGACCGGCGAGCCATTGCGGGCGACGACGATACGGTCCGGGAAATCGGCGTGCAGGACGGCGATGCCGTATGTGCCCTCGATGAGCTGGAGCGCCTGGCGGACCTTCTCCTCCAGAGTCGGGGCCTGGGAGCGGGCGACGAGATGGGTCACCACCTCGGTGTCCGTCTCGGACTGGAACACGACGCCGTCGGCCTCCAGCTTGACCCGCAGCTCCGAGGCGTTGTCGATGATGCCGTTGTGGACGAGGGCGACCTTGCCCTCCAGGTCCATGTGCGGGTGCGCGTTCTCGTCGCTCGGGGCGCCATGGGTGGCCCAGCGGGTGTGCGCGATGCCGGTGGTGCCGGAGAAGCGCTTGGGTACGCGGGCTTCCAGCTCGCGGACCCGCCCCTTGGCCTTGACCATCTTCAGCGCGGCCGGCTTGCCCGCGCCCGGCTTGCCGGTGATGACCAGCCCGGCCGAGTCGTACCCCCGGTACTCCAGCCGCTGCAAGCCCTCCAGCAGCAGTGGTGCCACATCACGCTTTCCGATGTATCCGACGATTCCGCACATACAGTCTCTGTCCCTCCTGGGTCACGTTGTCGTGAGTCCGCTGTCGTGAGTCCGCTGTCCCCGAGTCACGCTGTCCTGGTCACGGTGGGTCGCACGGTCAGCCGTAGACGATGCGGCGCAGCTGCCGCAGCGAGAGCGCCGGGGGCGCCACCGCGCGGTGCGGCAGCTCGGCCGCGATCCGCTCGAAGATCTCCGCGTTCGTGGACCCACCGGACTGCATCTCCCGGTGGCGGCGGCGGACGAACTCCTCGGTCGTCTCGTCGAAGTACGCCAGCACGTCGAGCACCACCCGGGCGGCCTCACCGCGCTGGAGCGCGGTGCTGCGGACCAGATGGTCGATGAGGTCGTCGTACGACGAGCGGCGTTCGAGCACGTGTTGATAGTGCGGGTGATCAAGGGGGTTTGCAAGAATCCTGCCCGGAATCGGGCAGGATGCTCGGGAAACATGGGCCGAAAGAGGGAAGGCGACGTTACGGAGGCTGAGGGGCTAGGCGCTGAGGGGCCTGAAGGGCCTGAGAGGCTTGAGGCCGAGGCGAGGGGCTGTGAGGATCAGAGCCGCTTGAGGACGGCCTGCTTCGCCGTGCTGAACTCCTCGGCGGTGAGGATCCCCGCCTGGTGCAGCTCGCCCAGCTCCCGCAGCCGGCGCAGCAGGACGTCATGATCGTCACCGCTCCCCGCCGCCGGGCCCGTGGAATCCGCGGCGTCCGTCGTGTCCGCCGCGTCCGTGGTGCTCGTCGCGGCCTTGACGAGGCCCGGCGCCGGAGCCGGGGCGGCGGTGAGCGCGGCGGACGCGGCGCGCGGATGCGGCAGCCGGGCCACCACCGCCGCACCGACCAGGGCCATCAGCGGGTCCTTCCTGAACCCGTACAGATCCACCGCCTGCGGGTCGTACTTCGGCGGGGTGGACACGGGCGCCCTGCTGGTGAGGAAGCGCAGATAGCCGTTCTCCAGACCGGCGCTCGGCAGCCACTCCACCGCCTCCACCTCGCTGAGCGCGAGGGTGCGGGGGCCGCCGGAGGACTTGGACTCCTCCGTCTTCCAGTTCCACTCCAGCCGGATCCGCTCCCCGTCGAAGGTGACGCTCGCGTCGCCCGCGCTCACGGTGATCGGCAGAGCCGGTCCCGGCATCAGATAGCGGTCGACGGGACCGGGCTCCACCTGGTCGAGCAGCAGGGCGTTCCGCACCTCGTCCACGAAGTACTCGGCGACCCCCACGCGGTCCTTGTCGACAGTCAGCAGATAGGGGTCGGAGCTGTCGCCCAGCCGGCCGCCGGTGATCTGGAGCAGCGGGTCCGCGCCCTCCCGCAGGCGCAGCCGCAGCCGCCCCGACTTGCGCCCGGCCTCGAAGGAGATTCCCGCCAACGCGCCCAGCGGCAGGGTGACTTCACCGAGAGCCTTGCGGAGCGGGCTCACGCCCTTGTCCTTGCCGGGCACGATACGGACCGTGTCCCCGTCGAAGGTCCATGTGCCGTCCTTCTGGATGATTTCCGCCATGCGGGGATTCTTCCATCAGGTGGGCGGAAATTGGTCTACACCTTGACCGCCGGTGGGACGTGCGGGTCCCATGGTGAGTGCTCGGCACCGCAGGTGAGTACCCCGTCGCCCCGTCGAAGGGACAATCTTGTGAGACAGCACAGCACGTTTCCCCGTCTGTTCGGTTCGCTGCTGCTCGTCGTGGCGGCCGGTATCTCCAGCATCGGAGCCGCGCCGGAGCGCGGTGCTCCGAGTCCCGCCCAGGCGCCCGCCGCACGTCCGCTCGATCAGATCGTGCCCGCTCCCGCCCAGGTCAGAGCGGGTGGGACGGCGTACACCCTCACCGCGCGCAGCCGGATCCAGGTGGCGGGCCGGTCGCACGAAGACGCCCGTGAGGCCCGCCGGATCGGCTCGTACCTGGCCGGGCTGCTGAGGCCCTCGACCGGTTACGCGCTGCCCGTCACCGACCGGCGCGGTGGGGACGGCATCCGGCTGCGGCTCGTCGGCTCCGACGGCCGGGACCGTGAGAGGGCGCCACTCGCGCAACACGCCCTGGGGCTGGGCGAGGAGGGCTACCGCCTGGAGTCCGGCCGCGGCGGCGTCACCATCACCGCCCAGGAGCCGGCCGGGCTCTTCCACGGCGTCCAGACCCTGCGGCAGCTGCTGCCCGCCTCCGTGGAGAAGCGGACCCCGCAGCGCGGCCCCTGGACGGTCGCGGGCGGCACCATCACCGACACCCCGCGCTACGCCTACCGGGGCGCGATGCTCGATGTCTCACGGCATTTTCTGACGCCTGATCAGGTCAAGCTCTATATCGATCAGTTGGCGCTCTACAAGATCAACAAACTGCATCTGCACCTCTCCGACGACCAGGGCTGGCGGATCGCCATCGACTCCTGGCCGCGCCTGGCCACCTACGGCGGCTCCACGCAGGTCGGCGGCGGCCCCGGCGGCTACTACACCAAGGCCCAGTACCGGGACCTGGTGAGCTACGCGGCCTCCCGGCACCTGGAGGTGATCCCGGAGATCGACATGCCGGGCCACACCAACGCCGCCCTCGCCTCGTACGCCGAGCTGAACTGCGACGGCGTCGCGCCCCCGCTCTACACCGGCACGGCGGTCGGCTTCAGCTCGCTGTGCGCGCCCAAGGAGGTGACGTACGACTTCGTGGACGACGTGATCCGCGAGCTGGCCGCCCTCACGCCCGGGAAGTATCTCCACATCGGCGGCGACGAGGCCCACTCCACCAGCCACGCGGACTATGTGACCTTCATGGAGCGGACCCAGGCCGTCGTCCGGAAGTACGGGAAGACTGTCGTCGGCTGGCACCAGCTGACCGGCGCCACCCCGGTGGAAGGGGCCGTAGCCCAGTACTGGGGGTACGACGCCACGGGCGCCGCCGAGCGCGCGCAGGTCGCGGCGGCGACGAAGAAGGGCACCCGGCTGATCCTCTCGCCTGCGGACCGGGTGTACCTCGACATGAAGTACGACAGGAGCACCGTGCTGGGCCAGTCCTGGGCCGGTTACACGGAGGTGGACCGTTCGTATGACTGGGACCCGGCCACCTATCTCGCCGGCGCGGGCGTGTCCGAGGACGCGGTGCTCGGTGTCGAGGCGCCGCTCTGGACCGAGACCCTCGCGACGAACGACCAGCTGGAGTCCATGGCCTACCCGCGGCTGCCCGGTGTCGCCGAACTGGGCTGGTCGCCGGCCGCCACGCACGACTGGGACACGTACAAGGCGCGGCTGGCGGCGCAGGGGCCGCGCATGGCGGCGCTCGGGATCGACTACTACCGCTCGCCGCTGGTGAACTGGCCGGCCGGGCAGTAGAGCCGGGCAGTCGAGCCGGACCGGTCGAGCCGGACCGGTCGAGCCGGATCGGTCCCGCTCGACCGGTCGCGCGGGACCGGTCGAGCCGGAACGGCGCCGGCGCCGGGGGATCGGCCACATCCCCGGCGCCCGGTGAGCCTCAGCCCGTGGGACTCAGATCGGCCAGGCCCAGCTCCCGCGCGATCAGCATCCGCTGGACCTCGCTCGTCCCCTCACCGATCTCCAGGATCTTGGAATCCCGCCACATCCTGGCGACCGGATACTCGTTCATGAAGCCGTATCCGCCGTGGATCTGGGTGGCCTCACGGGCGTTGTCGACCGCGACCGTCGACGAGTACAGCTTCGCCAGCGCGGCCTCCTTCTTGAACGGCTCGCCGTGCGTCAGCCGGGAGGCCGCGTCCCGCCAGCCGATCCGCGCCATGTGCGCGCGCATCTCCATGTCGGCGATCTTGAACTGGATGGCCTGGTTGGCGCCGATCGGCCGGCCGAACGCGTGCCGCTCGCGCGCGTACGCCACCGACTCGTCCACACACCCCTGGGCGAGCCCGGTCGCCAGCGCGGAGATCGCGATCCTGCCCTCGTCGAGGATGCGCAGGAACTGCGCGTACCCACGGCCCTCCTCGCCGAGCAGATTGGCCAGCGGGACGCGGACGTCCGCGAAGGACAGCTCGCGGGTGTCCGACGCGTTCCAGCCGACCTTCGAGTACGGGGCCGCGACCGTGAACCCGGGGGTGCCCGAGGGCACGATGATCGAGGAGATCTCCGGACGGCCGTCCTCCTTGCGGCCGGTGACGGCCGTGACCGTGACCAGGCCCGTGATGTCCGTACCGGAGTTGGTGATGAAGCACTTGCTGCCGTTGATCACCCATGAGTCGCCGTCGCGCACGGCGGTGGTGCGCGTGCCGCCCGCGTCCGAACCGCAGTCCGGTTCCGTCAGGCCGAACGCGCCGAGCAGTTCGCCCGAGCAGAGCCGGGGCAGCCACGCGCGCTTCTGCTCCTCCGTACCGAAACGGTGGATGGGCATCGCGCCGAGCGAGACGCCCGCCTCCAGGGTGATCGCCACCGAGGAGTCGACGCGGGCCAGCTCCTCCAGGGCGATACCGAGCGCGAGATAGTCGCCCCCCATGCCGCCGTACTCCTCCGGGAACGGCAGCCCGAACAGCCCCATCCGCCCCATCTCACGGACGATCTCGTAGGGGAATTCGTGCCGCTCGTAGAAGTCGCCGATCTTGGGCGCGACGACCTCGCGGGCGAACTCCTCGACGGTGCGCCGCAGTTCTTCGTGCTCGGCGGAGAGCCGGTGGTCCAGGGACATCGATGGTCACTCCTTGTGGGAGAGGGCGCGGACGGTACGGGAGGGGCTGGGGCGGCCCAGCCGTTCGGCCAGCCAGTCGCTGGTGGCGACGAGCCGGCCGAGATCGACGCCGGTTTCGATACCGAGGCCGTCGAGCATCCACACGAGGTCTTCGGTGGCGAGATTGCCGGTCGCGCTCTTCGCGTACGGGCAGCCGCCGAGGCCGCCCGCGGAGGCGTCGACGGTGGTCACTCCGTGCTGGAGCGCGGCGAGGGTGTTGGCGAGCGCCTGGCCGTACGTGTCGTGGAAGTGCACCGCGAGGGCGTCGGTCGGCACGCCCTCCTCGTTCAGCTCGGCCAGGAGCGTCTGCACATGTCCGGGCGTGGCGACGCCGATGGTGTCGCCGAGGCTCAGCTCGTCGCATCCCATGTCCCTGAGGGCCTTGGCGACCCTGACGACCTGATGGACCGGGACGGGCCCCTCCCAGGGATCGCCGAAGCACATCGAGAGATAGCCGCGGACCGCCATACGGTCCTCCCGGGCCCTGGCGACGACCGGCTCGAACATGGCGAGCGACTCGTCGACCGTCCGGTTGAGATTGGCCTTGGCGAAGGATTCCGTGGCGCTGCCGAACACGGCGATACGGCGGGCGCCCAGCGCCATGGCGCGGTCCAGCCCGCGCGCGTTCGGCACGAGCACGGGAAGCTCGATGTCGGGGGCCCCGCCGAGGTCGGCGAGCATCGGGAACAGCAGCTCGGCGTCGGCCAGTTGGGGCACCCACTCGGGGCGGACGAAGCTGGTCGCCTCGATGGTGGTCAGTCCCGCGTCGGCGAGGCGGTGGATGAACTCCGCCTTGACCTCGGTCGGTACGACGCTCTTCTCGTTCTGGAGCCCGTCGCGCGCGCCCACCTCGTGGATACGGACCCGGGGCGGCAGGCCCTGCGCGGGCACCGCCATGGGCAGTCCCTCGGTCATGACTCCTCCTCGGCGGGGCCGGCCGGCGCGACGACGGCCAGCACCTGGTCCATGGCGACGGTGGAGCCGGGGGTGACGTCCAGCTCGGTGACCGTGCCGTCGTGCGGGGCGGAGATGACGTGCTCCATCTTCATCGCCTCGACGACCAGCAGACTCTGCCCGGCCGTCACCTCGTCCCCGACGGCCACCTTCACGACGGTGACCGTCCCGGGCATCGGCGCGGTCAGCGCGTCCACACCGCCCGCCCCGGCGGCCCCGCGCAGGGCGGCCTCCACGGGGTCGAAGTCCTGGACGTGCCAGCTGTCCCCGTCCCTGCCGAGCCAGTCGCCCGCGCGGTGGAAGGTGTGGGTCACCCCGTCCACGGTGACCGTGACCCGGCCGGGCTCCACCCGGGACCGGTCCGCGGGCGGCGCCTCGACCGTCACGGGTTCAAGTCCCGTTACTCGCAGGGGATGGCCGACCGGGTGGGGCACGCCACCGAGGCGCCAGCCGTCCGGTACGGAGAAGGGGTCCACCCATCCCGCGGTCGCGGGCGGCAGCAGCCCCGCCCGGCGGACCGCCGCCGCGGCGGCGTACACCTCGGGCGGGACCGTCTCCGCCAGCAGCCCCGCCGCCTCGCGCTCGACCAGACCCGTGTCCAGCTCGCCCGCGACCACCGAGGGGTGGGCCAGCAGTCTGCGGAGGAACCCGGCGTTCGTCGGGACCCCGAGCGTGACCGTCTCCGCGAGCGCCGCGCGCAGTCTGCGCAGGGCCGTGGCGCGGTCGGGGCCGTACGCGATGACCTTGGAGAGCATCGGGTCGTACGCGCTGCCGACATCCGCGCCCTCGGAGAGGCCCGAGTCGGTCCGTACGCCGTCGCCCTCCGGCTCGCGCAGGGCCAGGACCGTACCGCCGGAGGGCAGGAAGCCGCGGGCGGGATCCTCGGCGCAGACGCGCGCTTCCACCGCGTGGCCTTCGAACGCGATGTCGCCCTGGCCGAAGGGCAGTTCCTCGCCGGAGGCGATCCGCAGCTGCCACTCCACCAGATCCAGGCCGCGCCTGCCTCCGACCGACACCGCCAGCTCGGTCACCGGATGCTCGACCTGGAGGCGGGTGTTCATCTCCATGAAGAAGTACGACGACGGGTCACCGCCGGGGACGATGAACTCGACCGTCCCCGCGCCCGTGTATCCGCACGAGCGCGCCGCCCGGACCGCCGCCTCGCCCATCGCCGCGCGGGTCGCCTCGTCCAGCAGGACGGACGGCGCCTCCTCGACGACCTTCTGGTGGCGGCGCTGGAGAGAGCACTCGCGCTCTCCCAGATGCACCACGTTCCCCCGGCCGTCCGCCAGGACCTGGATCTCGATATGGCGCGGGCGGTCCACCCACCGCTCCACCAGGAGCGTGTCGTCCCCGAAGGAGGAGCGCGCCTCGCGCCGGGCCGCCGCGATCTCCTCGGCGAGCGCCGCCTCGGACCGCACCAGCCGCATGCCCTTGCCGCCGCCGCCCGCCGAGGGCTTCAGCAGCACCGGCATCCCGATCCCGCGCGCCGCCTCCGCCAGCTGGTCATCGCTCAGTCCGCCGCCGGAGGAGCCGGGCACCACCGGGACCCCGGCGGCCCGTACGGTCTCCTTGGCGCGGATCTTGTCGCCCATCAGGGCGATGGCGGGCGCGGGCGGGCCGACGAAGACCAGCCCCGCGTCCGCGCAGGCGCGCGCGAAGCCGGCGTTCTCGGCGAGGAAGCCATAGCCGGGGTGGACCGCCTCCGCGCCGGTGCGGGCCGCCGCCTCCAGCAGCCGGTCGACGCGCAGATAGCTCTCGGCGGCGGCGGCGGGCCCGATCCGTACCGCCGTGTCGGCCTCCCGCACATGCCGGGCGTCCGCGTCCGCGTCGCTGAACACCGCGACCGAGCGCACGCCCAGGGTCCGCAGCGTACGGATGACGCGGACCGCGATCTCGCCGCGGTTGGCGATCAGAACGGTGTCGAACATTCCCACCCTCACATCCGGAAGACGCCGAAGCCGGGCGCCGCGCTGTCCCTCGGGGGCAGCGGGGCGTTGGCACACGCGGTCAGGGCCAGACCCACCACCTGGCGGGTGTCCAGCGGGTCGATGACGCCGTCGTCCCACAGGCGCGCGGTCGCGTAGTAGGCGTTGCCCTGGGTCTCGTACTGCGCGCGGATCGGGTCCTTGAAGGACTCCTCGTCCTCGGCCGGCCACTCCTCGCCGCGCGCCTCGATCTGGTCGCGCTTGACGGTGGCCAGCACCGAGGCGGCCTGCTCGCCGCCCATCACCGAGATCTTGGCGTTGGGCCACATCCACAGGAAGCGGGGGGAGTAGGCCCGGCCGCACATCGAGTAGTTGCCCGCGCCGTACGAACCGCCGACCACGACCGTCAGCTTCGGCACCCGCGCGCAGGCGACGGCCGTCACCATCTTCGCGCCGTGCTTGGCGATCCCGCCCGCCTCGTAGTCCCGGCCGACCATGAAGCCCGAGATGTTCTGGAGGAAGAGCAGCGGGATACCGCGCTGGTCGCACAGCTCGATGAAGTGCGCGCCCTTCTGGGCGGACTCGGAGAACAGGATGCCGTTGTTGGCGACGATGCCCACCGGATGGCCGTGGATCCGCGCGAAGCCGGTGACCAGCGTCGTACCGAACTCGGACTTGAACTCGGCGAACCGCGAGCCGTCGACCAGCCGCGCGATCACCTCGCGGACGTCGTAGGGCGTACGGGAATCCACCGGCACCGCGCCGTACAGCCCGGCGGGGTCCGCCTTCGGCTCCTCCACCGGCTCGACGGACCAGGGGAGCGGGCCGCGCGCGGGGAGCGTCGAGACGATCGTGCGGACGACGCGCAGCGCGTGCGCGTCGTCCTCGGCGAGATGGTCGGTGACCCCCGAGACCCGGGAGTGGACCTCGCCGCCGCCCAGCTCCTCGGCCGTGACGACCTCACCGGTCGCCGCCTTCACCAGCGGCGGGCCGCCCAGGAAGATCGTGCCTTGCCCGCGGACGATCACGGCCTCGTCGCTCATCGCCGGGACATACGCCCCGCCCGCCGTGCAGGAGCCGAGCACCGCGGCGATCTGCGGGATGCCGGCGCCGGACATCCGGGCCTGGTTGTAGAAGATCCGGCCGAAGTGGTCGCGGTCGGGGAAGACCTCGTCCTGCATCGGCAGGAAGGCGCCGCCGGAGTCCACCAGATACACACAGGGGAGCCGGTTCTCCAAAGCCACCTCCTGGGCGCGGAGGTGTTTCTTCACCGTCATCGGGTAGTACGTACCGCCCTTGACCGTGGCGTCGTTGGCGACGATCACCACCTCGCGCCCGCTGACCCGGCCGATCCCGGCGATCACCCCGGCGGCCGGGGCCGCTCCGCCGTACATCCCCTCGGCCGCGAGCGGCGCCAGCTCCAGGAAGGGCGAGCCGGGGTCGAGGAGGGTGTCCACCCGGTCGCGCGGGAGCAGCTTTCCGCGCGCGGTGTGCCGGGCGCGGGCCTTCTCGCCGCCGCCGAGGCGCGCGGCGACGAGCCGCGAGCGCAGGCCGTCGGCCAGCTCCTGATGGGCCGCCTCGTTGGCCCGCCATGCCTCGGACGCCGGATCGGCGGCGCTCGCCAGGACTGGTGCCTGCCGCATCGCTCGTAGCCCCCCTCGCTGGGTTTACTGGTGTGGTCGTGCGGTGTGGTGGTGCGCGCTGTGTCGGTGCGTGCCGTGTCGGTGCGTGCTGCGTTAGTGAGCGTTAACGTGACGCCTCCAGGTTAACGACCGCTAACGGCCCTGTCTAGAATGATTTCCCATGAGCACCAGGACCGCGGCCCCGACCCGCCGCGAGCAGATCCTCAGCGAGGCCGCGCGCCTCTTCGCCGAGCGTGGGTTCCACGGCGTCGGTGTCGACGAGATAGGGGCGGCCGTCGGCATCAGCGGGCCCGGTCTGTACCGCCATTTCGCGGGCAAGGACGCGATGCTCGCCGAACTGCTGGTCGGCATCAGCGGACGGCTGCTGGACGGCGGGAAGCTGCGCGTACGGGGCGCGGGCGCGGCCGGCGACCCCGCCGCCGTTCTGGCCTCGCTGATCGACGGGCATATCGACTTCGCCCTGGACGACCGCCCGCTCATCACCCTCCACGACCGCGAGCTGGACCGTCTGAGGGACAGCGACCGCAAGCTGGTGCGCCAGCTCCAGCGCCAGTACGTGGAGCTGTGGGTCACGGTCGTACGGGAGCTGTACCCGGCCGTCCCGGAATCCCAGGCGCGCGGCGCGGTCCACGCGGTCTTCGGCCTGCTGAACTCGACACCGCACCTCGGCTCACCCGGCGGCGGCCTCCCGGGCCGCGCCGCGACGGAATCCCTGCTGCGCCGCCTGGCGCACGGCGCGTTCGCCGCGCTGGGCGATACGGGTGAGGCCGGGCGGTAGCGGTAGCCAGAGGGCGGGCGGCGGAGGGCGGGCGGCAGGAAGAGGCCCGGCGGCAGGGGCGAGCCGGGGGACGCCCGGCGACCCGGAGGGCGCCGCCGGTCGCGGGTGAGGCCCGCCGCCGCACGCCGACGGGCGCCCGCCGGAGTCCGGGCTGGTCGAAGACCGGCCGAAGACAGTCCGGGAACCGGGACACCCGGCGCGGCGCGCGGGTCGGACGGCACAATGGGTTCATGCCGATACCGAGCCGTGCCGCCCTTGTCGACCATCTCGTCCGAACGCGTATCGCCGGGAATGTCGCCACCCCCCGCGACAACAACCTCTCCCACTACCGCAAGCTGGCCAATGGCGACCGCCACTACTGGCTGGGCCTGGAGCTGGGGGACCGCTGGACCGACGAGCAGGACGTGCTCGCCGTGATGGCCGAGCGGTGCGGGGTCAGCGACGACCCGGAGCACCGCGCCGGTCAGGACACCATCGATCCCGAGCTGACCGTGGACGGCCTGGAGCGGCTGGCCGCCCGGTTGCGCAAGGCCGCCGCGGGCAAGCAGCGCGTGCTGTTCGCGACCGGCCACCCGGGCGGGCTGCTGGACGTGCACCGCCAGACCGCGGACGCCCTGCGGGCCGCGGGCTGCGAGATCGTACGGATCCCGGGCGGGCTCACCGCCGACGAGGGCATGGTCTTCCAGTTCGCGGACATCGCGATGCTGGAGCGCGGCGCGACCCTCTGGCACACGCACTCGCCGGAGCCGATGCGGGCGATCCTGGACGGTCTGGAGCGCGAGGGCAGACCACAGCCCGATCTGGTGGTCGCGGACCACGGCTGGGCGGGATGCGCGGGCCAGCGCGGACTGGACTCGGTCGGATACGCGGACTGCAACGACCCGGCGCTCTTCATCGCCGAGGCGGAAGGCACGCTGGAGGTGACCGTCCCGCTGGACGACCATGTCACGGACCCGCGCTTCTACGACCCGATGACCGCCTACCTGCTGAACGAGGCGGGCCTGCTCTGACCGTACGGCCGGACCGGCCCGCCCCGCCCCTTCCCGCGGCCCTTCGACTTCTTACAGACCCATCGACTTGGCGATGATCATCTTCATGACCTCGCTGGTGCCGCCGTAGATCCGGTTGACGCGATTGTCCGCGTACAGCCGGGCGATCGGGTACTCGTTCATATAGCCGTAGCCGCCGTGCAGCTGGAGGCACTTGTCGATGACGCGGTGCGCGACCTCGGTGGTGAAGAGCTTCGCGGACGCGGCCTCTGCCGCGGACAGCTCGCCCAGGTCATGGGCCTCCAGCGCGCGGTCGACGACGGCCTCCGCCGCGTCCACCTCGGCCTTGCACGCGGCCAGTTCGAACTTCGTGTTCTGGAACGACGCGACGCTCTTGCCGAAGACCGTCCGCTCCTGGACGTACGCCTGCGCGAACCGGACCGCCGCGGCGGCCTGCGCGTACGCGCCGACGGCGATGCCCAGCCGCTCCTGCGGCAGGTTCTGGCCGAGGTAGGAGAAGCCCTTGTTCTCCTCGCCGAGCAGATCCTCGACCGGGACCTTGACGTCGGTGAAGGACAGCTCGGCGGTGTCGGAGATCCGCAGCCCCAGCTTGTCGAGCTTGCGGCCGACCGCGTACCCCTCGGACGCCGTGTCCACGACCAGCAGCGAGATGCCGTGGCGGCGGTCCTCGGCGGTCGGGGCGGCGGTACGGGCGCAGACGATCACGCGGTCCGCGTGCACGCCGCCGGTGATGAACGTCTTCGCGCCGTTCAGGACGTAGTGCGTGCCGTCCTCGGAGAGCCTGGCGGTGGTCTTCATGCCGGCCAGGTCGGAGCCCGTGCCCGGCTCGGTCATGGCGATGGCGTACATCGCCCGGCCGCTGACGAAGTCCGGCAGCCAGCGCTTCTTCTGCTCGTCGGTGGCGTACGCCTTCAAGTAGGGCAGGCAGAGCGCGACATGGACCCCGGAGCCGCCGAAGGAGACACCCGCGCGTGCGCACTCCTCGGTGATGACCGCCTGGAACTTGAACGATTCCTCACCCGCGCCGCCGTACTCCTCGGGCACCTCGATGCCGAAGATGCCCAGCTCGCCGAGCTGGTAGTAGAAGTCGCGGGGCGCCTGCCCCGCCGCGTACCACTCGTCGTGGACGGGGACGACCTCGGCCTCGATGAAGGCGCGGATGGTCTCCCGGAACGCCTCGTGGTCCTCGTTGTAGACAGTACGGCGCACTGGAGTGCCTCCCCGTCGTGGCTAAGCGCTTGCTCATCCAAGTTACCCGGCGGTTCGTTCCGGTGTCCAGGCCCCGGGAACGGTCGGCTCGCCGGCCGGGCGGGGTCCGCGGACGCGAGCCGCGGAACCGGCCCGCGCGGTCACGCCCAGCGCAGCGCGAACCACAGCTCCATCCGTACGTCGGCGTCGTCCAGGTCCGTGTCCAGCAGGGTCGCGCAGCGGGCGATCCGCTGGCGGACGGTGTTGCGGTGGACGGCCAGGGCCACCGCCGTACGGTCCCAGCTGCCGTGCAGCGAGAGCCAGACGCGCAGCGTCTCGGCCAGGGCGGGGGAGCCGGCGAGCGGCGCGAGACGGGCACGGGCGTGGGCGGCGGCCTCCTCGGGGGCGAACAGGCCGGTGAGTCCCTCCCCGTGGTGGTGTACGAGCGGGGTGCGGGTGGCCTCCGCGCGGCGCAGCGCGCGCCCGGCGCGGGCGTCGGCGGCGGCCAGTTCCGCGGGTTCCACCGGCTCGCTGACGCCCAGGGTCCAGCCCGGCCGGGCGGTGACCTCGCGGTCGGTGACGACCCGGGTCGTGGTGCCGTCCGTCTCGACCAGCGCGCTGCCCAGTGCCGCCGCCAGCGCGCCCGCCGCGAAGAGCGTGGAGCCGCCGCGCCCGTGGACCACGCTCCACGGCCCCGGTCCGAGCAGCGGCGCGGCCTCGGCGGGCGTGGCCCCGAGCAGCATCCGTACGAGCGCCGCCGAGCGGCCCGCCTCGGCCGCGCTCTGATGGGGCGCGGTGAGCAGCGACAGCAGGACGACGGCGACGCCGGTGACCGTGTGGTCCCCGGCCTCCCGTCCGCCGGTGGCCACGCCGAGGACGAGGCCCTGTCCGCCGCCGAGCGCGTAGGCGGCGAGATGGGCGCCCTGGGCGGTGTCGGTGGCCGACGCCGGTCCGCCGCGTACCACCCGGGCCAGCCGCGCGAGAGCCGTACGGACCCCGGGCGACGGAGCCTGGCCCGTGGTGTGCAGCTCCGCGCCGTCCGGCGCGAACAGCACCGCGCGGCCCCCCAGCCGCACCGCCAGCTGCCGCAGCACGGCGGGCACCGGGTCCTGGCGCGCGGCGGCGGCCGCCAGACCCTGCTGTGCCTGGGTCACCCGGCGCAGCTCGCGGTGGCGTGCCTCCGCCATCAGCCGCCACACCCCGCGTGCGACGGTGGTGAACGGGGTACGCGGCGGTACTTCGAGCAGCGGCAGGCCGTGCCGGTCGCATGCCTCGACAAGCGCGGGCGGCACCGTGTCGTACACCGGCGTCACCCCGAAACCGAGCGCCGCCGCGCCCGCCTCGACCACCCGCGCCGCGTACTCGTCCGCGTACGCGTCGCTGAGCTGGACACCGGCGGTCAGCAGCAGCTCCCCGCCGAGCAGGTACGGGTACGGATCCGCCATCTCCGAGGTGTGCACCCAGTGCACCACCTGGGAGCCGTCGTCCGGCGGCCCGGCGATCCGGCGCAGCCCGAGATCCCGGTCCGCGAGCAGCGCGGCCAGCGGGATCGGCGGGGTGGGCGGGGAAGCGGCGGGGCGCGCGGTGGGGTTCGTCATGGATGTTCCATCCGTCATTCGTCTGCGGAGTGGATGAAACGTACACTTCAGCGATGCTTTCCGGCCACCTACCGTCATGACCCACAAGAACGCGGGATGAAGAGTGTGAGTCGAGACGGAGGAAGCCCATGGCTGTCGATTACGCGGTGATCGTCGTCTATCTGGCCGGCATGCTGGCCATGGGCTGGTGGGGCATGCGCCGCGCCAAGTCCAAGAGCGAGTTCCTGGTCGCGGGCCGCAGGCTGGGCCCCTGGATGTACTCCGGCACGATGGCCGCGATCGTCCTCGGCGGCGCCTCCACGATCGGCGGGGTCGGCCTCGGCTACAAGCACGGGCTCTCCGGCGCCTGGATGGTCTTCACCATCGGCCTCGGCCTGCTCGCCCTTTCCGTCTTCTTCTCCGCGCGGATCGCCCGGCTGAAGGTCTACACCGTCTCCGAGATGCTCGATCTGCGCTACGGCGGCCGGGCCGGGGTCATCTCGGGCATCGTGATGTGGGCGTACACGCTGATGCTCGCGGTCACCTCGACCATCGCCTACGCCACGATCTTCGACGTCCTCTTCGATCTGCACCGCACTGTCGCGATCATCCTGGGCGGGGCCATCGTCGTCGCGTACTCGACGCTCGGCGGCATGTGGTCCATCACGCTCACCGACATGGTGCAGTTCGTCGTCAAGACCGTCGGGGTGCTGCTGCTCCTGCTGCCCATCGCGGTGGTCAAGGCGGGCGGGTTCAGCGAGATGAGGGCGCAGCTGCCGGACGAGTACTTCGCGCCGTTCGGCATCGGCGGCGAGACGATCTTCACCTATGTGCTGATCTACACCTTCGGCATGCTGATCGGACAGGACATCTGGCAGCGGGTGTTCACCGCGCGCGGCGACAAGGTGGCGCGCTGGGGCGGCACCGTCGCCGGTACGTACTGCCTGGTGTACGCGCTGGCCGGAGCGGTCATCGGGACCGCGGCCAAGGTGCTCTACCCGAATCTGGGCAGCGCGGACGACGCGTTCGCGACCATCGTCAAGGACGAACTGCCCATGGGCGTACGGGGGCTGGTGCTGGCCGCCGCCCTCGCGGCCGTGATGTCGACCTCCTCGGGCGCGCTGATCGCCTGTGCGACCGTCGCGAACAACGACATCTGGTCGCGGCTGCGGAGGGTCGGCGGCCGGGGCGGCGGCGCGGACGGCGGACCGGGCGGCGCCGAGCACGACGAGGTCAGGGGCAACCGGCTGTTCATCCTGATCATGGGGATCGGCGTCATCGCCATCGCGATCGCGCTCAACGATGTCGTCGAGGCGCTCACCGTCGCGTACAACCTGCTCGTCGGCGGACTGCTGGTGCCGATCCTCGGCGGTCTGCTCTGGAAGCGCGGGACGGTGTACGGCGCGCTGGCCGGCGTGATCGTCGGTGGCGGGGCCGTCGTGGGGCTGATGGCGGCGTACGGCATCCTCGCCAACGAGCCCGTCTACTACGGGCTGTTGTCCTCGCTGGCCGCCTATCTGATCGTCAGCCTGGCGACCCGGCCGACGGACGAGGCGGTGCTGGCCGCGTGGCGGCGCCGGCTCGCGGGTGAGGCGGACGACGAGAGCCCCGGGACCCCGTCCGAGCCGGCCCTTCCCGTGGGCTGAGGGCGGGCGGCGCACGACCCGGACCGGCCCACTGTCCGTGGGCCGGTCCATTCTTGACAGAGCATCACACAGCGACATGTATCGGTACGCAGCGCCGCACAGCGGCGCGGAGCCGCGCAGAGCCGCGCGAGCACTACCCGGAGAGGCCCGACGATGAGCGGCAACGGAAACGAACCCCAGGTCACTTCCCAGGTCACCGGCGACGGGAGCCGCGACGGCGGCCCACGTGGCCCGGTCGACTCGTCCCGCGTCCCGAGGTACGCGGGCCCGGCCACCTTCGCCCGGCTGCCCCGGCTCGACGAGGTCGGCACCGCCGATGTCGCCGTCGTCGGCGTCCCCTTCGACACCGGCGTCTCCTACCGTCCCGGCGCCCGCTTCGGCGGAAACGCGATCCGGGAGGCGTCGCGCCTGCTGCGCCCGTACAACCCGGCCCAGGACGCCTCCCCGTTCGCCCTCGCGCAGGTCGCGGACGCCGGGGACATCGCCGCCAACCCGTTCAACATCAACGAGGCCGTCGACACCATCGAGGCCGCGGCCGACGAACTGCTCGGGACCGGCGCGCGTCTGATGACGCTCGGCGGCGACCACACCATCGCGCTCCCGCTGCTGCGCTCGGTGGCGAAGCGGCACGGCCCGGTCGCGCTGCTCCACTTCGACGCCCATCTGGACACCTGGGACACCTACTTCGGCGCCGAGTACACGCACGGGACGCCGTTCCGCCGGGCCGTCGAGGAGGGCATCCTCGATACGGAGGCGCTCTCGCACGTCGGTACGCGCGGCCCGCTCTACGGCAAGCGGGACCTGGACGACGACGCCAGGATGGGCTTCGGGATCGTCACGTCCGCCGATGTGATGCGCCGGGGCGTGGACGAGATCGCCGACCAGCTGCGGCAGCGCATCGGGGACCGTCCGCTGTACATCTCCATCGACATCGATGTGCTGGACCCGGCGCACGCGCCCGGCACCGGCACGCCCGAGGCGGGCGGGCTGACCTCCCGTGAACTCCTCGAAATAGTGCGGGGACTGGCCTCCTGCAATGTGGTCTCGGCGGATGTCGTCGAGGTCGCGCCCGCGTACGACCACGCCGAGATCACCTCCGTCGCCGCCTCCCACACGGCGTACGAACTGACGACGATCATGTCCCGGCAGATCGCCGCGGGGAAGGCGACGAAGTGACCCACGACCACGATCACGACCACGGGCCCCGGCCCCTCACCCCCGGACAGACCGCCGCCGCCCTGGCGCCACCCGCCGGGCGCAACGGCGGTGACCTGGTCGTCGAGACGCTGTACGGGCTCGGCGCCACCACCGTGTTCGGGCTGCCGGGACAGCACGCGCTGGGGATGTTCGACGCCCTGCGCCGGTCCTCGCTCCAGTACGTCGGCCTCCGTGTCGAGAACAACGCGGGGTTCGCCGCCGACGCGTACGGCAGGGTCACCGGCGAGGTCGCCCCGCTGCTGCTCTCCACCGGCCCCGGCGCCCTGACCTCGCTCGCCGCGCTCCAGGAGGCGGCCGCCGCCTCGGCGCCCGTCCTCGCGATCTCCAGCCAGATCCCGTCGGCGGGGCTCGGCGGCGGCCGGCACGGCTATCTGCATGAACTCCGCGACCAGCAGGCGTCCTTCCGCGACATCGTGAAGTCCGTGCACCCCGTCCGCGCCGCCTCCCAGATCCCGTCAGCGATCGCCGCCGCCTGGGAATCCGCGCTCACCGCGCCGCACGGCCCGGTCTGGGTCGAGATCCCGCAGGACGTCCTCCTCGCCGGGACGTCCCTGCCGGTCGTCACCGCCATGGACGCGACCCCGCGCGAGCTGCTGCCCCGTCCCGAACTGACCGCCGTGGCCGCCCACGCGCTGTCGAACGCCGCCCGCCCGGCGATCATCGCGGGCGGTGGAGTCGTCCGCGCCGACGCCGGAGGCAAGCTCCGCGCGCTCGCCGAGAAGCTGGCCGCGCCGGTCGTCACCACCTTCGGCGGCAAGGGCGCCTTCCCCTGGGAGCATCCGCTCTCGCTCCAGTCCTGGCTGGAGGACCGCCACACCACGGACTTCCTCGAAGACGCGGACGTCCTGCTGGTGGTCGGCTCCGGGCTCGGCGAACTCTCCTCGAACTACCACACGTTCCGCCCGCGCGGCCGGGTGATCCAGATCGAGGCGGACCTCGGCAAGCTGGAGTCCAACCACCCCGCCCTCGGCATCCACGCCGACGCCCGCAACGCGCTGTCCGCGCTGCTGGACGCGGTGAGCGAGCGCCGGGACCCGGCGGGCGCCGAGTCGGTCCGTACGGTCCTGACGAAGGTACGGGCCAGGATCGCCGCCCAGGACCTCACCCTGGAGCAGCAAGTGCTGGCCTCCGTACGCGACGCGCTGCCCGCCGCGTCCCCCAGCTTCTGGGACATGACGATCCTCGCCTACTGGGCCTGGTCCGCCTGGCCGGGCCCGATGCACTCCGGCCAGGGCGCGGGCGGTCTCGGTTACGCGTTCCCCGCCGCCCTGGGCGCGGCGGCGGCCGACCGTACGAAACCGGTCCTCGCCGTCTCGGGCGACGGCGGCGCGATGTACTCGCTCGCGGAGCTGGCCACCGCCCGCCAGTACGACCTGCCGGTCACATGGCTGATCGTGGACGACGGCGGCTACGGGATCCTGCGCGAGTACATGACGGACGCCTTCGGCGAAGCGACCGGTACGGAGCTGTCGCGCCCGGACTTCGTGGCGCTGTCCGAGTCCTTCGGCGTCCCGGCGGTCCGTACCACCCCGGAGTCCCTGCGCGAGGACCTCGCCGGGGCGCTCGCGGCACCGGGCCCGTCGGTGGTCGTTCTCCCCGCCCTGCTCAGGATGTTCGCCCCGACCCATCTCTGACCGATCTCTGACCGGAGCCCACGGGTGCGGCCGGGGGAGTCGGCGGTGTCCGGGGCAGTCGGTGATGTCCGGGGGCGTCGGTGGCGTCCGGCGGGACGGTTGCGGCAAGACCGACAGTTGTGACAATCGCGACACCATTCGGCCGTACAACCATTCACCCGTACGTGTGCATCATGGTCGGCGGGCGCGCCGCGCGGAGCGCGCTCGCCGACGCTCCAGGGGCGGGAATCCCTCATGACGCACCAGCGAAAGTCCCGGCGTGCCCGGGGCCCGCTCGCCGCCGCCCTGGCGGTGGGCGTACTCGTGCCGGTGACCGCGGGAACGGTGCCCGCCGCCGCGGCGGCTCCGGCCGTCACCTGCACCTCGGACAAGGCCGGGCTCGGCGCCGAGCTGACCAGGGACATCACCGCGTCGCTCAAGGGCCGGAAGTCCACCACGGCCCTCGCGGTCCACGACCGCACGACCGGCACGCGCTGCGCCCTGCACGCCACGCAGCAGTACGACTCCGCCAGTGTGGTCAAGGTCACTGTCCTCGCGACGCTGCTCTGGGACGCGCGGAAGACGCACCGCAAGCTGACCGGGCGTGAGACCGATCTCGCCACGGCCATGATCACCAGATCGGACAACGCGTCGACCAGCACGCTGTGGAAGCAGCTCGGCCCGACGAAGGTCAAGGGCTTCCTCAAGGCCGCGGGGATGACCGGGACCGTCCCGGGCGCGAAGGGTTCCTGGGGCCTCACCCAGATCACCGCGCAGGACGAGAGGCGACTGCTGTCCCTGATCACCGGGGAGAACACCGTGCTCGGCGCCGCCTCGCGCGCCTTCATCCTGGACCGGATGGGCAAGGTCGTGACGTCCCAGCGCTGGGGCGTACCGGCGGGCGCCCCGGCCACCGCGACCGTCCAGCTCAAGAACGGCTGGCTCCAGCGGTCCACCCACGGCTGGCGCGTGCACAGCATCGGCGCGTTCACGGGCAAGGGCCACGACTACACGATCACCGTCCTCACCTACGACGACAAGACGATGAACGACGGCATCAACACCATCCAGGCCGTCGCCAGGGCAGTCCACAAGGACCTCGCGAGGGCCGGCGCCTAGATCCTCCTGTCCGGGGCCCGGAGACGGAGATCCCGGCGGCGAGGTCCTAGGACCAACTGCTGGTGCGTCTGCGACCACGGACCGGTATCTGTTGCGGAGGGATGAAATCCGCGACGGCCCGCGTTGGTGCCTTCCGGCAGATCAGGTCGATCGGGAGGCACTCAGTGGCGGCGGCGGAGCAGGGGTGGGCACGGCGGCTCACGGGATACGCGTGGCGGTACCGGCGCAACGTGGTGCTCGCCCTCGGGTCCTCGCTCGCCGGGATGGCGGTGATGGCGCTCGTCCCGCTGATCACCAAGGTCGTCATCGACGATGTCATCGGGGGCGGTGACCGCTCCCTCCTCGTCTGGACCGGTCTGCTGATCGTCGCGGCCCTCGCCGTCTACGCCGCCACCTTCGTCCGCCGTTACTACGGCGGACGGCTCGCGCTCGACGTCCAGCACGATCTGCGTACGGAGATGTACGACACGATCGCCCGGCTCGACGGGCGGCGTCAGGACACGCTCTCCACCGGCCAGGTCATCGGCCGCGCCACCAGCGACCTCCAGCTCATCCAGGGCCTGCTCTTCATGCTGCCGATGACCATCGGCAACGTGCTGCTGTTCCTGATATCCCTGGTGATCATGGCGTGGCTGTCGCCGCCGCTGACACTGATCGCGCTGGCCGTCGCCCCCGCCGTCTGGTTCATCGCCCGCCGCAGCCGCACCCGCCTGCACCCCGCCACCTGGTACGCCCAGTCGCAGGCCGCCGCGGTCGCCGGGGTCGTGGACGGGGCCGTCTCCGGCGTACGCGTGGTCAAGGGGTTCGGCCAGGAGGACCAGGAGACCGGAAAGCTCCGCGACGCGGGCCGCAAGCTGTTCGCCGGGCGGCTGCGCACCATCAGGCTCAACGCCCGCTACACCCCCGCCCTCCAGGCCGTCCCCGCGCTGGGGCAGGTCGCGATGCTGGCGCTCGGCGGCTGGCTGGCCACCCGGGGACAGATCACCCTCGGCACGTTCGTCGCCTTCTCCACCTATCTCGCCCAGCTCGTCGGCCCCGTCCGGATGCTCGCCATGGTGCTGACCATCGGTCAGCAGGCACGGGCCGGGGTGGAACGGGTGCTGGAGCTGATCGACACGGAACCGACCCTTCAGGACGGTACGAAGGAGCTGCCGGCGGACGCCGAGGCATCGGTCGAGTTCGACGACGTCTCGTTCGCGTACGAGGACGGGCGGACCGTTCTCGAAGGGTTCTCGCTGGAGATGCGGCCGGGCGAGACCGTCGCCGTCGTCGGCTCGTCCGGCAGCGGCAAATCCACGGTCTCGCTGCTGCTGCCCCGCTTCTACGACGTGACGCACGGCGCGGTCCTCGTCGGCGGCCATGACGTGCGCGAGCTGACCCTCCACTCGCTGCGGGCCGCCATCGGGCTCGTACCGGAAGACAGCTTCCTCTTCTCCGACACCGTTCGGGCCAACATCGCCTACGGAAAGCCGGACGCCACCGAGGAGGAGATCCTCCGGGCCACCCGCGCCGCCCAGGCCCATGGCTTCATCTCGGAACTGCCCGGCGGCTACGACACCAAGGTGGGCGAGCAGGGCCTCACGCTCTCCGGCGGACAGCGCCAGCGCATCGCGCTCGCGCGGGCCATCCTCACCGACCCGCGGCTGCTCGTCCTCGACGACGCCACCTCCGCCGTGGACGCCCGGGTGGAGCACGAGATCCATGACGCGCTGCGCGCGGTGATGGCCGGCCGGACGACGCTGCTGATCGCCCACCGCCGCTCCACCCTCGGACTGGCGGACCGTATCGCCGTACTGGACGGCGGCCGGCTCGCCGACGTCGGGACGCACGAGGAACTCCAGCGGCGCTCCGCCCTCTACCGGCGGCTGCTGACCGAGCCGGACGAACTGGGCGGGGTCTCGCCCGGTCACACGGCGGTCGCCGTCGAGGCGCTGTCCGGGGCCGGGACCGGGGGCGAGACGGGGGTGATCGAGCCCGAGGCGTCCGCCGGATCCCCTGCGTCCGCCGGATCCCCTGCGTCCGCCGAGTCGCCGGAGTCCCTTGAGCCTCTTGAGTCCATGGAGTCGCCGAAGTCGTTGGAGTCCCTGGAGTCTCCGGGGTCCGTGGCGGACGCCCGCGCCCTCCAGGCCGAGATCGACGCGGAGTTCGACGCCGAGCGTGGTGTCACCCCCGCCCTGTGGGAACGGGACGAGGCGCCCGGCGGCGGTTCGTCGGACTCCGCGGCCCCCGGCGCCACACCCGAACTGCTCGCCCAGGTCGAGGCGCTGCCCCCGGCCACCGACCTGCCCGCGATCGACGAGGCGCGCGCCGTGGCCGCCGAGGAGGCGTACGGGCTGCGCCGGCTGCTGCGCGGGTTCGGGCTGCCGCTGCTGGTCAGCCTGGCGCTCGTCGCGGTCGACGCGGGCATGGGCCTGCTGCTCCCGGTCCTCATCCGGCACGGCATCGACCAGGGCGTCGAGCAACTGGCCCTCGGCGCCGTCTGGACGGCCGCCTCGCTCGGTCTGCTGACCGTGCTCGTCCAGTGGGCGGCGCAGACCGGCGAGATCCGCAAGACGGGCCGCACCGGCGAACGTGTCCTCTACGCGCTGCGGCTCAAGATCTTCGCGCAGCTCCAACGGCTCGGGCTCGACTACTACGAGCGTGAGCTGACGGGCCGCATCATGACCCGTATGACGACCGACGTCGACGCGCTGTCGACGTTCCTGCAGACCGGGCTCGTCACCGCGTTCGTCTCCGTCGTCACCTTCTTCGGCATCCTGGTGGCGCTGCTGGTGATCGATGTGGAACTGGCGCTGGTGGTCTTCGCGACCCTGCCCGTGCTGATCGTCGGTACGTACTTCTTCCGCCGCAAGAGCGTGCAGGCGTACGAACTGGCCCGCGAGCGCATCAGCGTCGTCAACGCGGACCTCCAGGAGTCCGTGTCCGGGCTCCGGATCGTCCAGGCGTTCCGGCGCGAGAAGGACGGCGGCGCGCGCTTCGCAGCCCGCAGCGACCACTACCGTTCGGCGCGGGTACGGGGCCAGTGGCTGATATCGGTCTACTTCCCCTTCGTCCAGCTGCTCTCCTCGGTGGCCGCGGCGGCCGTGCTGATCGTGGGCGCGGGGCGGGTGGAGGCGGGCACGCTGACGACCGGCGCGCTGGTCGCGTACCTCCTCTACATCGATCTGTTCTTCGCGCCGGTGCAGCAGCTCTCGCAGGTCTTCGACGGCTACCAGCAGGCGACCGTCTCGCTGGGCCGGATCCAGGAGCTGCTGCGGGAGCGGACGTCGACGGCCGCCCCGAAGGCGCCGCTGGACGTGCTGTCGCTGCGCGGTGAGATCGCCTTCGAGGGCGTCGAGTTCTCGTACGGAGGCGGCATCGACGGAGACGCCGTCGAGAGAAGCGCCGTCGAGAGAAGCGGCGTCGAGAGAAGCGGCGTCGAAGGGACCGGCTCGGCGGGAAGCGGCTCGGCGGAACGCGGCCTGGAGGGGAGCGGCTTCGAGGCGAGCGGCATCGCCGGAGGCGCTGAGGCCGCGCTGACCGGGGTGGATCTGCGCATACCGGCCGGCCAGACCGTCGCCTTCGTCGGTGAGACCGGCGCGGGCAAGTCCACGCTGGTCAAGCTGGTCGCGCGGTTCTACGACCCGACCGCGGGCCGGGTGACGGCGGACGGTACGGATCTGCGCGAGCTGGATCTGACGGCGTACCGGCACCGGCTCGGCGTCGTACCGCAGGAGGCGTATCTCTTCGCCGGTACGGTCCGGGACGCCATCGCGTACGGGCGCCCCGAGGCGACCGACGCGGAGGTGGAGGCCGCGGCCCGCGCGGTCGGCGCCCACGAGATGATCGCCACCCTGGACGGCGGCTATCTGCACGCGGTCGCCGAGCGCGGCCGCAATCTCTCCGCCGGACAGCGCCAGTTGATCGCCCTGGCCCGCGCCGAACTGGTCGACCCGGACGTTCTGCTGCTCGACGAGGCGACCGCCGCGCTGGACCTGGCGAGCGAGGCGCTGGTCAACCAGGCCACCGACCGGCTCACCGGCCGCCGTACCACCCTGGTGGTCGCCCACCGGCTGACCACCGCGGCCCGCGCGGACCGGGTGATAGTGATGGACCACGGCCGGGTGGTGGAGGACGGCACACACGAGCAACTGCTCGCGCTGAACGGCCGGTACACCCGGCTGTGGAGCAGCTTCATCGGCGAGGAGGAGCCCGCGGCGGTGCGGTGACGCGGTGTCCGGTTGTGTTCGATTGTGACTGGTTGTGCCGGTTGCGCGGGGGTGTACGGGGGCGCACGGGGCGCGGTTCCGCAACCGTCCTGGCTCCCCAGGCGTCGTACGGATGTACACCCGAGTAGTCATGGGGGGCATTCGTGTTCGGTTCGGCTGGGGCGGCCGGGAGTGGAACCAGGATCAGCAGAGCACTGCTGCACTGTCTGGTGGTCCTGGCCGCCGGGGGAGCCACGGTGCTGGCCGGTCCCGGTGCGTCAGGAGCCGAGGCCGCGTCGGTCTGTTCGGGCCGGCCGCAGAAGACGGTCGGCTTCGCCACCGGCGAGCTGCGGGTCTACAAGAACCGCGGCTACGCCTGCGCGGTCACCGTCGCCAAGAAGCCGGGGACCAGGCGCGCGATGTCGGTCAGCCTCCAGCCGCGCGGCGGCAACCCGGTCGTGGACAGCGGCGACTACACCCACCGGGCCGGCCCGGTCACGGTGCACGCGCTGAACCGCTGTGTACGGGCCACGGGCGTCGTCTCGGGGAAGAAGGGCTCGACGGGCTGGATCCTCTGCTGAGGATTGCGCGGGAGCCCGGCGGGATAAAACGGTCAAGAGGACTGGCGGTTCGGACGGTGACCGGGCTAGGTTCACGGCGTCTGTCATGAACACAGGGAGTGTGAATGCGCAAGGCGCTGAGATGGGTGTTGTCGTTCGTGCTGGTCATAGGCACGGTGGCGACAGCCGGCGCGGCCACCGCCGCCGATCGGAGTGCGGACCAGAAGACCGCCGCCGACACCACCGACATCAAGGACCGAATCCTCGCGATCCCGGGGATGAGCCTGATCCAGGAGAAGCCCTACGAGGGATACCGCTACTTCGTTCTCAACTACACGCAGCCGGTGGACCACCGGAAGCCGTCCAAGGGCACGTTCCAGCAGCGCGTCACGCTGCTGCACAAGGACACCAGCCGGCCCACGGTCTTCTTCACCGGCGGCTACAACGTCTCCACCACCCCGAGCCGCAGTGAGCCGACCCGGATCATCGACGGCAACCAGGTGTCGATGGAGTACCGCTTCTTCACCCCGTCGCGCCCGCAGCCGGCCGACTGGTCGAAGCTGGACATCTGGCAGGCGGCCAGTGACCAGCACCGGATCTTCACCGCGCTGAAGAAGATCTACCCCAAGAACTGGCTCTCCACGGGCGGTTCCAAGGGCGGTATGACCGCCACGTACTTCGAGCGCTACTACCCGCGCGACATGGACGGCGTCGTCGCGTACGTCGCGCCCAATGACGTGTGGAACACAGAGGACTCCGCGTACGACCGGTTCTTCGAGCGCGTCGGCACCAAGGAGTGCCGCGACAAGCTCAACGCCGTGCAGCGCGAGGCGCTGATCCGGCGCGAGCCGCTGGAGAAGAAGTTCAAGGAGTGGGCGGACGCCAACGGCGCCACGTTCCACACGATCGGCACGCTCGACAAGGCCTACGAGGCCACCGTGCTCGACTTCGTCTGGGGCTTCTGGCAGTACAGCCTGCTCTCCGACTGCGACACCATCCCGGCGGCCACCGTCTCCGACCAGGAGATCTACGACACCGTCGACACGATCTCCGGCTTCTCCGCCTACACGGACCAGGGCCTGACGACGTACACGCCGTACTACTACCAGGCCGGTACACAGCTGGGCTCGCCCGACATCAAGCAGCCGCACCTGGGCAATCTGAGCCGGTACGGATACCAGCCGCCGCGGAACTTCGTACCGCGCGACATCCCCATGAGGTTCAACCCGCTGACGATGCCGGATGTCGACAACTGGGTCCGCCACCACGCGAACCAGATGCTGTTCGTGTACGGCCAGAACGACCCGTGGGGCGCGGAACGGTTCCGCCTCGGCAGCGGCGCGCGTGACAGCTATGTGTATGTCGCGCCGGGCGCCAACCACGGCGCCAATGTCGCGGGTCTGGTCCCGGACGAGCAGGCGAAGGCCACGGCCCGGATCCTGGCCTGGGCGGGCGTCGCTCCGGCCGCCGTGCAGAAGGACGAGTCGAAGGCGAAGCCGCTGGCTCCGTTCGACTCCAAGCTCGACCGCCAGAAGGTGGAGCGGCAGCAGACCTTGAGGCCGTAGCGCGTCGGCTCTCCGAGCCGCCCGCCGTTGCCGCGGTGCCCGCGCCGTGCCCGCAGTGCCCGCAGTGCGCGCGCGGTGCCCGTAGTGCGCGCGCGGTGCCCGTAGTGCCCGCAGTGCCCGCCGTTCATGGGACTCGATGCCTCGTGAACGGCGGGCACTGCGCGTCTCCCGTGCCGGCGCCGGCTGTGGTCAGTAGCCCAGTCCGTGGCCGACGGGATACAGCACCCGCGTCGGATCGTCCGCGCGCTGCACCGGCACCGGCAGCCGGCCCCTGGGACGCGCCCGGCCCGCGATCACCCGTGCCGCGGCCCGCAGTTCGACATCCGTCCATGAGTAGGCGGCGAGGGACGCGGTGACACCGGGCAGCCACGCGATGTCGTACGGATTGCGGATGGCGACCGCGACGACGGGAACGCCGCTCGCGGCCAGCGCGCTCACCAGCGTGCGCTGCGTGCTGGTGGCCGAGACGTTGTACGTGGCCACGACCACCGCGTCCTTGCCCCGCGCGGCCTCCACCGCCGCCGCGACGAGCGCCGCGGTGGGTGCCGTACCGGTGGACAGGGCCGTGGCGGTGAAGCCCAGTTGGGTCAGGGCGGTGGCCAGCACGGTGGTCGGCGGACCCGTCGTCCCGGAGGGCGAGGCCGGATCGGCGCCCACGACCAGCAGATTCCTCTCCCGGCGACGGCTCAGGGGCAGCAGTCCGCGCTCGTTGGCGAGCAGGGTGGTGGTGTTCTCGGCGATCCGGTCGGCGGCGGCGAGATGCGCCCGGGTGCCGACCTCGCGGTCCACGTCCCGGGGCGAGACATAGGGATCACCGCGGAACAGCCCCAGCCGGTCCTTCAGTTCGAGGATGCGCAGGACCGACTCCTCGACGCGCCGCTCGCTGAGCTCGCCCCCCTTGACCGCGGCCACGACGGCGTTCCACGCCACGCGGAGATCCGGCGGATTGAGCAACTGGTCGACGCCCGCCTTCAGCGCGAGGACGGGCACCCGGTCGTCGCCGTACTTCTGCCGTACGCCCGCCATCCCGAGCGCGTCGGTGACCACCAGGCCGTCGTAGCCGAGCTGTTCGCGGAGCACGCCGGTGACGATGGGGTGCGAGAGGGTCGCCGGGTCCTCGCTCGGATCGAGGGCGGGGACGACGATGTGCGCGGTCATGATCGAGGTGACACCGGCGGCGATCGCGGCCCGGAACGGCGGCGCGTCCAGCTCCGCCCACTGTGCGCGGGTGTGGTGGATGGTGGGCAGCGCGTAGTGGCTGTCGTCCTTGGTGTCGCCATGACCCGGGAAGTGCTTGGCCGCGGTGGCGATACCGGCGCTCTGGTACCCCTTGACCTGGGCGGTCACCATCCCGGCCACCGCCTGCGGATCGGCGCCGAAGGACCGGACGCCGATGACGGGATTGGCCGGGTTGACGTTGACGTCCGCGTCGGGCGCGTAGTTCTGGTTGATGCCCATGGCGGCCAGCTCCGTGCCCGCGATCCGGGCGGCCTCGTGGGCGTCGGAGTGCGAACGGGACGCGCCGAGCGCCATGGCGCCCGGCAGCAGCGTGGCGGGCTCACCGATCCGGGCGACGATGCCGTGCTCCTGATCGGTGGCGATGATCAGGGGCACGGGGACGCGCTGGGCCAGTCCGGCCTTCTGAATGCCATTGGAGAGGCCGGCGATCTGGTGCGGATCACGGGTGTTGTGTGCCCAGGCGAAGTAGATGATGCCGCCGACGTGGTACGTGGAGATCAGCTCGGCGGCCGTGCGGATCCCGATCTCGGCGAGGTTGGAGTCGATGTCGGCCTGGTCGGGCGCGGTGGCGGAGTGGCCGTACACCCGCATGACGAAGAGCTGGCCGACCTTCTCCTCCAGGCTCATACGGCTGATGAGGCGGCGCAGGCGAGCGCGGCGGTCCAGGGGGTCGCGGCGGTCGAGGGGGAGCCGGTCGGGGGCTCGCTCGTGGGGCGGGGGGACGGCGGCGGCCGCGGGAACGGCGGCGGTGGTAACAGCCGCCGCCGCTACGGCGGTTGCGGTGAGGAGGGCGCGTCTGGAGATGGTCCGGTCGTGCACTGGTGCTCCTTCCGGCCGTGCGCTGCGAGGAAAGTGAAGGAAACTTCCAAGATTTACGGATATCCGGAAAGTAACTGCCAGTCAAGAGACGCGCCACGGACAGCACCTGCGAGCCGCGACGGCCGGGACCCGGCCCGGCGGTGAGGCGCGGGGCTCGGCGGTGAGGCGCCCGGCCTTCGGTAAGGGGCGGGACTCAGGCGGCGGCGACCGCCGGCCAGTGCCGCCGCAACGTCTCCACGGTCGCCGTGACCGCCGGACGTCTGGCCGCGCCCGTCCGCCAGAGCGCGTACAGCCTGCGTATCGGTACGGGGTCGAGCGTGATCGCGCGTACCCCCTCGGGCAGCGGCCCGCGCCCCAGGCGCGGAATCATGGCGATACCGAGCCCCGCCGCCACCAGCGCGAGCTGTGTGTGGCTCTCCTCGGCCTGATGCGCGAGATCGGGCTCGCAGCCGGCCGCGCGCAGCGTACGCGTCAGCCAGTCGTGGCAGACCGTCCCGGGCGGCTGGCAGATCCAGCGCTGTCGCGACAGGTCCTCCCGCCGGACGGACGGCCGCCCCGCCAGCGGATGCGCCGCCGGTACGAGCACATCGCACAGGTCGTCCCCGATGATCGCCTGCTCCACGCCCTCGGGGGCGGGCAGCGGCGCGATGTCCCAGTCGTGCGCGACCGCCAGATCGATCGCCCCGCGGGCCACCAGATCGATGGAGAGATGCGGATCGATCTCCCGCAGCCGGACATCGAGGGTGGGGTGCCGTGCGGCCAGCTCCGCCAGGACACCGGGGAGCAGCCCGCGGGCCGAGGAAGCGAACGCCCCGACGACGAGCTGCCCGGTCGGCTTTCCCCTGCGCTCCTCCAGCGTGGTCTCGGCGCGCTCCATTATCCCGAGCAACTCCTCAGCCGTGGAGGCGAGATGGCGCGCCTCGTCGGTGAGCGCCACGCCTCGCCCGCGCCGCTCCAGCAGAGTCGTACGGGTCTCCCGCTCCAACTTGGTGATCTGCTGGGACACGGCCGAGGGCGTATAGCCGAGAGCCGCGGCCGCCGCGGCCACGGAACCGTGGACGGAGACGGCGTGCAGTGCGCGCAGCCTGGCCAGATCGAGCATCGCTGCCCCCTTTCCTGGAGCTTTTCGGAGAATCATAAGCAACGCTGAATTCCACCATGAAGAAATCCGCGCTGGTGCTACATAGTCCGGTCCGATGATCCTCGGTGCATGCGCACCACTCATATCGCTCTCGCCGTTCTCGTCACCGCCGTCTGGGGAGTGAACTTCGTCGTCATCGAGGTCGGGCTCGGTCACTTCCCGCCGCTGCTCTTCTCCGCACTGCGCTTTCTGGCGGCGGCGCTGCCCGCGGTCTTCTTTGTGGGCCGGCCGAAGGTCGCCTGGAAGTGGGTGATCGGGGTCGGACTGGTGCTGGGTGTGGCCAAGTTCGGACTGCTCTTCGTCGGCATGGACCAGGGCATGCCGGCCGGTCTCTCGTCGCTCGTCCTCCAGATCCAGGCCGTCTTCACGGCCCTGTTCGCGGCGGTCGCCCTCGGTGAACGGCCCGGCGGCGTACGGCTGCTGGGCATGGCTGTCGCGCTGGCCGGGATCGCTGTGGCGGCGGTCGACGAGGGCACCTCGGGCCCGCTGCTCGCCTTCGCGCTGGTCATCGCTGCCGCGGCCTGCTGGGGCGTCTCCAATGTGCTCACCCGCAAGGCGTCCCCGCCGGACGCCCTGAACTTCATGGTGTGGGTGTCGGCCGTCCCCGTACTGCCGTTGCTCGGTCTCTCGCTGCTGTTCGAGGGCCCGGACGCCGACCTGGCCGCGCTGCGCGCCCTGGACGGCACCGGCATCGGCGTCATCCTCTACGTCGCCTGGGTCACGACCGTCTTCGGCTTCGGCGCCTGGGGCTTTCTGCTGCGCCGCTATCCCGCCTCGTCCGTCGCACCTTTCTCCTTGCTCGTCCCGGTCTTCGGGATGTCGTCGGCGGCGCTGCTGCTGAGCGAGTCCGTCAGCCCCCTGCGCTGGTGCGCGGCGGCGCTGCTGGTCGGGGGAGTGGCCCTCACCTCGCTGTCCCGCACCAGGGGCCCCGCCACACCGCTCCCCGCCACACACCTCCCCGCCGAGCCGGTGTCCGATGAGGCGGCTGCTGCCGAGCCGACACCCGCCGCGTCTGCCTCCGCCTCCGCCGAGTTGGCTTCTGCCTCTGCCTCTGCCTCCGCCGAGTTGGCTTCTGCCTCCGCCTCCGCCTCCGCCACTGTCACCGCCACCTCCCCCTCCGCCCCTGCCACGAACGGCCCCGCCGGACCCCTGGCGCCGGGGTGCTCACCGACACGGTCCTGATGCCGACGCCCGACGTCACACCGCCGCTGCATCCTCACCCTTGCCTCTCGCCGCTGCCCGCCCTCACCTCAGCTTTCCCACGCGGGCTCCGTCAGCTGTGGCGGTTCTCCGCGATCAGCGCCTCCAGATGCTCCCGTCCCGCCGCCAGCAGTCCCGGCAGCTCCGCTGCCTCCGGATACCAGCGCTTCTCGTACTCCCAGCACACCCAGCTGTCGTCGTCGAGCAATGCCAGGCACTCGCCCAGGGGAAGCACACCCGCTCCCAGCGCCAGCGGCGTCGTGTCCTCCGCCGAAGCGATGTCCTTCACCTGGACATAGCCGAGGTACGGGGAGAGGGCCGCGTACGTGGTGGCGGGTGCCTCGCCGCCCAGCCAGGTGTGCATCACATCCCACAGCGCCCCCGCGTGTTTGTGCCCCACCGGTCCCAGCACCCGGGCCGCGTCCGAACCCGTGCGGTGCGAGTCATGCGTCTCCAGCAGGATCCGTACGCCGAAGTCCGCCGCCAGCTCGGCCGCAGCGGCCAGCCGTCGCGCGGCCGTCGCGTCGGCCTCGGCCGCGGGCTGGTCGCCGCCGCCCGGGAAGACACGGATGAAGGAGGCGCCCAGATCCCGTGCCAGCCAGAGCAGTTCGTCCAGTTCCTGGCGCAGCCGCTCCTCGTCGGCGTCGGCTTTCGCCACCCGCACGTACCCCGCGACCGTCAGGATCTCGATTCCGGCGCGCTGGAACTCGTCGACCACCGTGGCCCGTTCGCCCGGCCCGATGCCCGGGTGGACCGGCTCCTCCGGATGGGCGCGCAACTCCACCCCCTGGTAGCCGGTCCCGGCGGCGAGCGCGAGGACATCGGGGATGGGCAGGCCCGGTACTCCAAGGGTGGAGAAGGCGAATTTCACGGTCGTATCCCTTCCTGGCTTGAGGTGGCTCCTGTCCCGAGAGGGAGCCGCCAGTCCTGGCCGACCAGATCCGCTCCGTACGAGTGGTGCGGTGTCTCGGAGACCAGCGTGAATCCGGCGTGCTGGTAAAGAGTGCGGGCGGCGGCGAGGACATCGTTCGTCCACAGCGTCAGTTCCTGATACCCCGCCCCGCGCGCGAAATCCACCACCGTCCCGATCAGCCGCTTCCCGAGTCCGTGACCCCGGGCACCGGGCTCGACCAGCAGCAGGCGCAGCCGCGCGGTGACCGGGGCCTCGTCCCGTACCTCCGGGGCGTCGTCCCGCACGCACATCACGGACCCCACCGGGATGCCGTCCAGCTCGGCGATCCAGACCCGCTCCAGCCGGGAATCGTGGTCCTCCGCGAAGTCCGCGACGATCCGGGCGACGAGCCCCTCGAACTCGGTGTTCCAGCCGTACTCCGCGGCGTACGCGGCGCCGTGGCGCTGCACGATCCACCCCAGCTCGCCCGGCATCGGATCGCGCAGGACCGGCTCCGCGCGGTGGGGTTCCGCCCGGCGGTCGGCGCCGAGGATGTCCCGCACGGTCCGCATCGCGTCCGCGAGCCGGGGCCGCTGCGCCGGCTCGACCTGGGCGAGCAGCGAGCCCACCGCTTCCCGTGACCGCTCGTCGAGCAGCGCCGCGGCCTCGCGCCCCTGCTGGGTGAGCGTTATCCGCTGCCGCCGGGAGTCCCGCTCGGACGGCGCGCGTCCGACCAGCCCGTCCTTCTCGAACTTCGTCAGCAGCCTGCTCAGATAGCCGGCGTCCAGCGACAGCTCGACCCGCAGGTCGGCGGCGTCGGTGCGCGGCGCGTGCGCCAGCTCGTACAGCACCCGTGACTCGGTGAGCGTGTACGGGGTGTAGAGGTGCTTGCTGTAGTCGAGCGCCCCGATGAGATTCGTGTAGAAGCGGTTGAACGCGCGGATTTCCTGGACGGCCATGATCCACCCCCGGACCTTTTCTTTGACTGAGTCAACGCTACGTCGGCCCGTCGAGGCGCGGCAAGGCCCGATCCGTACATTGGCGTCAGCTCGCCACCCGCCCCGGCACGCGCCCCCCGCCGCTCACGGGAGGCACCCGCCCCGCCACCCGCCCCGTCCGATCGGCGGTTCAGCGGTTCACCGGTTCAATGGTTCGGCTGGTCAGTCGGCCCGCCCCCGGCCCTCGGTCGCCCGCGGCGGCGCCGTCGACGCCCGTGCCATCAACTCGGCCGTGATCGTGGCGATCCCGCCCGGTGGTGGGGTCTCCGTGCCCATCGCCAGTCGGCCCGCGCGCGCCCCCGCCTCGTGCAGCGGCAGCCGCACCGTCGTCAGCGCCGGCGTCGCGTCGACCGAGAACGGCAGATCGTCGAAGCCCGCCACCGAGACGTCCTCCGGAATGCGCAGCCCCTGGTCGCGTACCGCCGCGCACGCCCCCAGCGCCACCGTGTCATTCGCCGCGACCACGGCGGTCAGATCCGGTGCGCGGCGCAGCAGCTCCAGCGTCGCCTCGTACCCCGCCCGGCGGCTGTAGGGACCGTGCACGATCAGCTCCTCGTGCCCCCCGCGCCCCCCGCGCGCCCCGCGCCCTTCCTGTCCCTCGTGCCCCGGCCGCCCCTCTCCGTGGCTCTCTCCGGAGCCCTCTCCGGAGCCCACGCCCCGTTCCGCGCCCGACGGCGCCGGATCCCCCAGCCCCGCGGCGGCCAGCGCCGCCATGTGCCCCTCCAGCCGGTGCCGGGTCGTCGTCCGCTCCAGCGGGCCCGCGACGTAGCCGATCCTCCGGTGCCCCAACGTGAGCAGATGTTCCGTCAGCCGCCGCCCGCCCCCGCGGTTGTCGAAGGCCAGCGAAGCCACGATCGCGTCGCTGCCCGGCAGCGGCGGGCGTCCGCACAGCACCACCCGCGTCCCCGCGTCCGCGAGTTTCGCCAGCTTCGTGGTCATCGCCGCGATGTGGCCCGGGTCTTCGAGCGCTCCGCCGGTGAGGATGACGGCCGCGGCCCGCTGGCGCTGGAGCAGGGTCAGATAGGTGAGTTCACGCTCGGGCGAGCCACCGGTGTTGCAGACGACGGCGAGTTTCTCGCCGCCCGCCCGGCCGGTGCCCTCCTGGCCGCCGATCTCGGTCTGCGCCGCCCCCGCCATGATCCCGAAGAACGGGTCCGCGATGTCGTTGACGAGGATGCCGACCAGATCGGAGGTGGCGGCGGCCAGTGAGCTCGCGGGCCCGTTGAGCACGTAGTCGAGATCGTCCACCGCGCGCAGCACGCGCTCCCGGGTGGCGGCGGCGACCGGATAGTTGCCGTTCAGTACGCGGGAGACGGTGGCGGGTGACACCCGGGCGCGGGCCGCCACATCCGCCAGGGTGACTGTCATCGCTTTCCTCCGAGGGGACGAGGGGGATCGGGGTGGTGCGGAGTGAGATCGGTGCGGGATGAGCCTCGGGCTCTTGTCCGGTTCGCTGTCGCAGGCTAGCTTCTTACCTGATAGAAAGCGCTTGCTACGGCTATATGGAGGGAACTTCGTGACACGCAGGACAGTGCGGATCGCCATGAACGGCGTCACGGGGCGGATGGGATACCGGCAGCATCTGCTCCGCTCCGTCCTCGCGATCCGCGAGCAGGGTGGGCTGGACCTCGGGGACGGCGAGGTGCTGTGGCCCGAGCCCGTACTCGTGGGCCGCCGCGAACACGCCCTCAGGGAGATCGCCGAGCGGCACGGCCTCACCGAATGGTCCACGGATCTCGACGCCGTCCTCGCGGACGACACGATCGACATCTACTTCGACGCCCAGGTCACCTCTGCCCGGGTCGAGGCCATCAAGAAGGCGATCGCCGCCGGCAAGCACATCTATACCGAGAAGCCGACCGCGGCCGATCTCGACGGCGCCCTCGACCTCGCCCGGCTGGCCCGTGACGCCGGGATCAGGCACGGCGTCGTCCAGGACAAGATCTTCCTGCCGGGTCTGCTCAAGCTGAAGCGCCTCATCGACGGCGGCTTCTTCGGCGAGATCCTCTCCGTGCGGGGAGAGTTCGGTTACTGGGTCTTCGAGGGCGACTGGCAGGACCCCCAGCGCCCCTCCTGGAACTACCGCGCCGAGGACGGCGGCGGCATCGCCGTGGACATGTTCCCGCACTGGGAATACGTCCTGCACGAGCTGTTCGGCCGGGTCACCACCGTCCAGGCGCATGTCGCCACCCACATCTCGCAGCGCTGGGACGAGCAGGGCAAGCCCTACGCGGCGACCGCCGACGACGCCGCCTACGGCATCTTCGAGCTGGACGGCGGAGCGGTCGCCCAGATCAACTCCTCCTGGACGGTCCGGGTCAACCGCGACGAGCTGGTCGAGTTCCAGGTCGACGGCACACACGGCTCGGCCGTCGCGGGTCTGCGCCGCTGCCGCGTCCAGCACCGCAGCGCCACCCCCAAGCCCGTCTGGAACCCCGATCTGCCCGCCACCGAGTCCTTCCGCGACCAGTGGCAGGAAGTGCCGGACAACGCCGAGTTCGACAACGGTTTCAAGGCGCAGTGGGAGCTGTTCCTGCGCCATGTGGTGCTCGGTGAGGCGTACCACTGGGACCTGCTCGCGGGCGCGCGCGGTGTGCAACTCGCCGAGCTGGGGCTGCGGTCCTCGGCGGAGGGCCGCCGCTTCGACGTACCGGAGCTGTCGCTGTGACCCTCCGACTGCCCTCCCCCGGCGGTGGATCGCGTACGTACACGCCTCGCTCCGAGCCCGCCCGCCTCGGTGCGGGCGGGGCGCCCCTGGCCTCCCGTACGGTCTTCTCCGCGGCCCATGTCGTCGCCGACCCGTACGCCGACATCAGCCCCGACGCGCCCGCCGCCGTCGACTGGGACGCCACTCTCGCCTTCCGCCGCCATCTCTGGGCGCACGGCCTCGGTGTCGCCGAGGCCATGGACACCGCGCAGCGCGGCATGGGCCTGGAATGGGCGGGCGCGGCCGAGCTGATCCGCCGCTCCGCCGCCGAGGCGAAGGCGGTGGGCGGCCGGATCGCCTGTGGCGTGGGCACCGACCAACTGACCCCTGGAACAGACGGTTCCGGTTCCCTGGACGGAGTCCGGGCCGCCTACGAGGAGCAGTTGGCGCTCGTCGAGGAGACCGGCTCGCAGGCCATCCTGATGGCCTCCAGGGCCCTCGCGGCGACCGCGAAGAGCCCCGACGACTACCTCACCGTCTACGCGCATCTCCTGCGGCAGGCGACGGAACCGGTCGTGCTGCACTGGCTCGGCCCGATGTTCGACCCCGCGCTGGAGGGCTACTGGGGCAGTACGGACCTCGACGCGGCCACCGAGACGTTCCTCCAGGTCATCGCCGAGCATCCGGACAAGGTCGACGGCGTCAAGATCTCCCTGCTGGACGCACGGCGGGAGGTCGAGCTGCGCCGCGCACTGCCCAAGGGCGTGCGCTGCTACACCGGCGACGATTTCCACTACCCCGAGCTGATCGCGGGTGACGAACGGGGCTTCAGCCACGCCCTGCTCGGGATCTTCGATCCCCTGGGGCCGCTTGCCGCGGAAGCCGTACGCGTCCTGGACACCGGTGACACGAAGGGCTTCCGCGCACTCCTCGATCCGACCGTGGAGCTGTCCCGGCATCTGTTCCAGCCGCCGACCCGCTTCTACAAGACGGGTGTGGTGTTCCTCGCCTGGCTGGCCGGACACCAGGACCATTTCACGATGGTCGGCGGCCTCCAGTCGGCCCGTTCGCTGCCCCATCTGGCGCGGGCGTACGAACTGGCCGACGGGCTCGGTCTGTTCCCCGACCCGGCGGTGGCGGAGGCTCGGATGGCATCCCTGCTGAGCGTGTACGGAGTGGACCAGTGACCGATCGGCCCATGGCGGAGCTGAAGCGCTTCAGCATCAACCAGATGACGGTGAAACAGCTGTCGCTTCCCGAGCTGACCGAGGCGTGCGTCCATCTCGGTGTGCCAGGGGTCGGGCTGTGGCGCGAGCCCGTCCAGGCGTACGGGATCGAGGCCACCGCCAAGCTCGTACGGGACGCGGGCCTCGCGGTCACCACGCTCTGCCGCGGCGGCTTCCTCACCGCCGTCGACCCCGTACGGCGGGCCGAGGCGCTGGCCGACAACCGCGCGGCGATCGACGAGGCCGCGGCGCTGGGCACGGACACCCTCGTCCTGGTCTCCGGCGGGCTCCCTGAGGGAAGCCGGGACCTCCCGGGGGCGCGCGAACGGATCGCGGACGCCCTGGGCGAACTGGCCCCCTACGCGGCGGAGCGCGGGGTACGGCTCGCCATTGAGCCCCTGCACCCGATGTTCGCGGCCGACCGCTGTGTGGTCTCCACCCTCGACCAGGCGCTTGACCTGGCAGAACGGTTCCCCGCCGATCAGGTGGGGGTGGCCGTGGACACCTACCACATCTGGTGGGACGACCGGGCGCCCGCGGCCGTCGCCCGCGCGGCCTCGCGGATCTTCACCTTCCAACTGGCCGACTGGACGACGCCGCTTCCGGCCGGGGTGCTCAACGGCCGTGGCCAGATCGGGGACGGCGCCGTCGATATGCGCGTCTGGCGGGAACGGGTCGACGCGGCGGGCTATGCCGGCCCGATCGAGGTGGAGCTGTTCAACGACGAACTGTGGGCGCGGGACGGCGTGGAACTGCTCACCGACGTCATCGAACGGTACGTACAACACGCTCTATAGGCGCGATCTTCGCGGCGCGCTCCATAGAGGCGTCCCCCGGGGAGCGCGGAGGCGTTCCCCGGGGGACCGCGACATGTCCGTCGGTACGCGGTCGGCGCGGATCAGGTGCGGACAGAGACGTATGACCCGGTATGCGTGGCCTCCGGCGCGCTCCGTGCGGTGGCCGCGCCGCTGTCTCCGGTGATCCGCGGAGGCCCGGCCGCGAACCCGGAAAATTACGCAGAGGAATCGTGCAACCCTTCCGGGGTGACGTGAGTCGTATACGTCGACAGGGCCTTCGGGGGAGGGATCCGGGGGGATCAGGAAGGCTCTGTTGAGGGGGCGCGCGTGGGGCCCGGTCCAGTGGACCGGGCCCCTAGTAGGTTTCCACAGGCGGGTAGTTGTCCACAGGCCGGCCGTGATGTCGGAGCCTGGCGGTAGCGTCGGATCATGTCCAATCCCGCTGTGCTCGAAGCAGTCCTCGAGCGGATCACGTACGCCAATGAGGAGAACGGCTATACGGTCGCCCGCGTCGACACCGGCCGTGGTGCCGATCTCCTCACCGTGGTCGGCTCGTTGCTGGGCGCGCAGCCGGGCGAGTCACTGCGCATGGAGGGCCGCTGGGGCTCGCACCCCCAGTACGGCAAGCAGTTCACGGTGGAGAACTACACCACGATCCTGCCGGCCACGATCCAGGGCATCCGCCGCTATCTCGGATCCGGTCTGATCAAGGGCATCGGCCCCGTGTTCGCCGACCGGATCGTCGAGCACTTCGGCCTGGACACCCTCGACATCATCGAGCAGCAGCCCAAGAGGCTCGTGGAAGTCCCCGGTCTCGGCCCCAAGCGGACGAAGCGGATCGCCGCCGCCTGGGAGGAGCAGAAGGCCATCAAGGAGGTCATGGTCTTCCTCCAGGGGGTGGGCGTCTCGACCTCCATCGCCGTCCGCATCTACAAGAAGTACGCGGACGCCTCGATCTCCGTCGTCAGGAACGAGCCGTACCGCCTGGCGGCCGACGTCTGGGGGATCGGCTTCCTGACCGCCGACCGGATCGCCCAGGCCGTCGGTATCCCGCACGACAGCCCGGAGCGGGTCAAGGCCGGGCTCCAGTACGCCCTGTCCCAGTCCACCGATCAGGGCCACTGCTTCCTGCCGGAGGAGCGGCTCATCGCGGACGCCGTGAAGCTGCTCCAGGTCGACACGGGCCTGGTCATCGAGTGCCTCGCCGAGCTGGCCGCGGAGGACGAGGGGGTCGTACGGGAGAGGGTGCCGGGGCCGGACGGCGGCGAAGAGGAGGTCACCGCCGTCTATCTGGTCCCCTTCCACCGCGCCGAGCTGTCCCTCTCCGCCCAGTTGCTGCGGCTGCTGCGCACGGGAGAGGACCGGATGCCGGCCTTCCAGGACGTGGCCTGGGACCGGGCGCTGACCTGGCTGGCGGGCCGTACGGGCGCCGAGCTGGCCCCCGAGCAGCAGCAGGCGGTCCGGCTCGCGCTCACCGAGAAGGTCGCCGTTCTGACCGGGGGTCCCGGCTGCGGCAAGTCCTTCACGGTCCGGTCGATCGTGGAGCTGGCGCGGGCCAAGAAGGCCAAGGTGGTGCTGGCGGCGCCCACCGGACGGGCGGCCAAGCGGCTCGCCGAGCTGACCGGGGCCGAGGCGTCCACCGTCCACCGGCTGCTGGAGCTCAAGCCGGGCGGGGACGCGGCGTACGACCGGGACCGTCCGCTGGACGCCGACCTGGTGGTGGTCGACGAGGCGTCGATGCTCGATCTGCTGCTGGCCAACAAGCTTGTCAAGGCCGTGGCGCCGGGCGCGCATCTGCTGCTCGTCGGGGATGTGGACCAGCTTCCCTCGGTCGGGGCCGGCGAGGTCCTGCGCGATCTGCTGGCCGAGAACGGTCCCGTGCCGCGCGTCCGGCTCACCCGGATCTTCCGGCAGGCCCAGCAGTCGGGGGTGGTCACCAACGCCCACCGCATCAACTCCGGGGTACCGCCCATCACGCAGGGCCTCGTCGACTTCTTCCACTTCGTGGAGGAGGAGACGGAGGACGCGGGGCGGCTGACCGTCGAGGTGGCGGCCCATCGGATTCCCGCCAAATTCGGTCTCGACCCGCGGCGCGATGTGCAGGTGCTGGCGCCGATGCACCGCGGCCCGGCCGGCGCGGGTGCGCTGAACGCACTGCTCCAGCAGGCCATCACCCCCGCCAGGCCCGATCTACCCGAGAAGCGGCTCGGCGGCCGGGTCTTCCGCGTCGGCGACAAGGTCACCCAGATCCGCAACAACTACGAGAAGGGGGAGAACGGCGTCTTCAACGGCACCGTCGGCGTCGTCACCTCCCTCAACATGGACGATCAGCGGCTGACGGTGCTGACGGACGAGGACGAGGAGGTGCCGTACGACTTCGACGAGCTGGACGAGCTGGCGCACGCGTACGCCGTGACGATCCACCGCTCCCAGGGCAGTGAGTATCCGGCCGTGGTCATTCCGGTCACCACCGGTGCCTGGATGATGCTCCAGCGGAATCTGCTCTACACGGCGGTCACCCGCGCCAAGAAGCTCGTCGTGCTGGTCGGCTCCCGGAAGGCCATAGGACAGGCGGTACGCACGGTCTCCGCGGGTAGACGTTTCACGGCGCTCGGCCATCGGCTGACGGGACTTTCGGCATCTCGGCTTCCCACAACTGGGGCGAAGGGGGCAGGATGAGTAGGTTGGCGGCACTGAGTGCCGCCAAAAGGCCTAAAGGTCGACCCCGAGTGCACTCTCCTGAGCCAAATGGGGGATGGTAGAGACAGTCAGGGCACCTCGAAGAAGAGGCACTACGTCGGTGAGGGATGACGTGAGCGAGAAACGCGACAACGCGGTAGTACTGCGGTACGGCGACGGCGAGTACACCTACCCGGTGATCGACAGCACCGTCGGCGATACGGGCTTCGACATCGGGAAGCTCCGTTCTCAGACCGGTCTGGTGACGCTGGACAGTGGATACGGCAATACCGCCGCCTACAAGTCCGCGATCACCTATCTCGACGGCGAACAGGGCATCCTGCGCTACCGCGGCTATCCGATCGAGCAGCTGGCGGAGCGTTCCAGCTTCGTCGAGGTGGCGTATCTGCTGATCAACGGCGAGCTGCCGACGGTCGACCAGCTGGCCTCGTTCAAGAACGAGATCACCCAGCACACACTGCTGCACGAGGACGTCAAGCGGTTCTACGACGGCTTCCCGCGCGACGCCCACCCGATGGCGATGCTGTCCTCCGTGGTCAGCGCGCTGTCCACGTTCTACCAGGACAGCCACAACCCGTTCGACGAGAAGCAGCGCCATCTCTCCACGATCCGGCTGCTCGCCAAGCTGCCCACGATCGCGGCGTACGCGTACAAGAAGTCGATCGGGCACCCCTTCGTCTACCCGCGCAACGACCTCGGGTACGTCGAGAACTTCCTGCGGATGACCTTCTCGGTCCCGGCGCAGGAGTATGTGCCGGACCCGGTCGTGGTCTCCGCTCTCGACAAGCTGCTGATCCTGCACGCGGACCACGAGCAGAACTGTTCGACCTCCACCGTGCGCCTGGTCGGCTCCTCGCAGGCGAACATGTTCGCCTCGATCTCCGCCGGCATCAGCGCCCTGTGGGGCCCGCTGCACGGTGGCGCCAACCAGTCGGTGCTGGAGATGCTCGAGGGCATCCAGGCCTCCGGCGGCGATGTGGACTCCTTCATCCGCAAGGTGAAGAACAAGGAAGACGGTGTGAAGCTCATGGGCTTCGGGCACCGCGTCTACAAGAACTTCGACCCTCGGGCGAAGATCATCAAGGCGGCGGCGCACGACGTCCTCTCGGCTCTCGGCAAGTCCGACGAGCTGCTCGACATCGCGCTCAAGCTCGAAGAGCACGCGCTCGCCGACGACTACTTCGTCGAGCGGAAGCTCTACCCGAACGTGGACTTCTACACCGGTCTGATCTACCGGGCCATGGGCTTCCCGACCGAGATGTTCACCGTGCTCTTCGCGCTCGGCCGGCTGCCCGGCTGGATCGCCCAGTGGCACGAGATGATCAAGGAGCCGGGCTCCCGTATCGGCCGTCCGCGCCAGATCTACACCGGCGAGGTCCTGCGCGACTTCGTCCCGGTCGAGTCCCGCTGACCCACGCTTCCCGCGCCCCGGGCCCCTTGCGGCCCGGCGCGCTCGCTTGTACTGCGCATCCGTCCACGCCGGGTGTACGCAGCGAAAAGCGCCCCGCCGCCGATCCCCCCACGGGTCGACGAACGGGGCGCTTTCCATATCCCCGGAGCGGATTCCCCCCACGGGATCCGGGCCGGGCGTCTGCCGTAACCATCAACGGCTACTGGCGGTCGGACCGGGGTACGTACGGGAGGGCCGCTCAAAGCTCCCCGGTGCACGTGCCCCGGCCAATCGCGTGCATGAGACGTCCCCCAAGACATCTCACACGATCCCATCAAACGTCCCCCAAGACGTTCTCTGGCATCGTCCTCTTAGACTCGCGAGTCGACCTAATGGTTACCCCTCAATCTATGTGATCTAGATCTCTTTGTGAAGGTCTTGTGGTGCATGTGAAGGACCGCAGGCGCATAGAAGGTGCTAACCACATAAACGGAGGAGCGGGCGGGTTCGTGCCTCCGATCGTGGGGGCGGGCGTGTTCAGGCCAGTTCGTAACCGGCCTCGTCGACGGCCGCGCGCACGGCTTCCTCGTCCAGTGGGGCCTGGGAAACGACGGTCACGCGTCCCGTGGCGGCCGTGGCCTCCACGGATGTGACGCCCGCGATCCCCGAGATCTCGCTGGAGACGGCCCCCTCGCAGTGGCCGCAGGTCATACCTGTGACCTGGTAGACGGTGGTGACCTGGTTCTTCGTCTCGGCGGTCATGGTGTTTCTCCTCTTCGGGGCTGACGTAGGGGCGGGTGGTGGTACGCCAGGGGCGCGCATGGGCCGCTTGGCGTCCCAGCACCTACGACCCTACCCCTAGGGGGTATGAAACCGAACCCGGTCCTGATGGTCGGAGCCGTCGTGGAGATCCCCGACGAGCGGACACAGGTAGCGGAAGAGCACCGCCTTCAGCTCGGCGATGTACGCGTCCCGTTCGGCGGGCTCCACGGCGAGGATCAGATCCATGCCCGCCTTGAACACGGCGAAGACGGTGTGTGCGACCCGGGTGATGTCGGGCTCCGGCGTGCTGGGGAGGTAGCCGGCGAGGACTTCCTCGACCCTGGTGAGCATGGAGGAGTGCAGGGCGTCGTGATCCCGGGCGACCTGGCCGGGGATGTCCGGGCCGTGCATGAGGACGTTGAAGGCGGGGTTCTCGAAGTTGAACTGGATCAGCGGGTCGAGGACGGCGTCCAGCAGCTGGTCCAGCGGCAGTTCGAGATGGGCCGGGGTGAACGCGTGGCCGTAGGTGGCGCGCCAGCGGGTCAGCAGATGATCGCCCAGCTCGACGGCGATGGCTTCCTTGTTCGGGAAGAACTGGTAGAGCGTGCCCGGGGAGACGCCTGCCTCGCGGGCGATGGAGTTGGTGCTCGCCGCGGTGTAGCCGGTGGTGCAGAAGACGTTGGCCGCCGCTTGGAGGAGCTGGGCGATGCGGCGCTCGCCGCGGGCCTGGCGGCGGCGCGGCTTTCCCGTTCCGTTCTCGCTGCCGTTCTTGGCCTCCGGCATGTGAATCCCCGGCTTTCCTGGATCGGTTGACAAACGCGAGCGACAGCTCGCATTATTGATTAATGCGAGCGATGACTCGTGTTTGTCTATTCTATGGCAATGACTGACCCGTGCCGCGGGTCACGGTGAAGGGGACACCGCACCATGTCCGAAGTCAATACTGGACCGAGTCTTGGGGGATGGACCCGGTTTGTCACCGCGCGGCCGCGGTTCTCGCTCCTGGTCGCGCTGGTGATCACGGCCCTGGCCGTCTTCGCCGGGAGCGGGGTCGCCGACCGGATGGGAAGCGGCGGCTGGGCGGATCCGGACGCCGAGTCGACGTACGCGACCCAGGCGCTGGAGCGGGAGTTCCCGGCCTCTCAGCCCAATCTGCTGCTGCTCGTGGACAGCGGCGGCCGGAGCGTGGACGACCCCGCGGTGGCCGCCGAGGCCAAGCGCCTCACCGACCGGCTCGCGGCTGAGCCGGGCATCACCGGGGTCGGGTCCTACTGGGGGACCGGGTCCGCCGCGCTGCGCGCCGAGGACGGCGGGGAAGCGCTGATCGCGGCGAGGATCGAGGGCGACGAGACAACGGCCGCGAAGGCCCTGGACCGGATAGCGCCGGAATTCCGCGGCACGCACGGGCCGTTGGAGGTCTCGCTCGGCGGACCCGTCGCGGTACAGCACGAGATGCAGGACATCATCCAGGAGGATCTGCTGCGGGCCGAGCTGATCGCCCTGCCGGTGACGCTGGTGCTGCTGGTGATGGTCTTCGGCAGTGCGATCGCCGCCCTCCTGCCGCTCGGGCTCGGCATCGTCGCCATCCTGGGGACGAACGCGGTGCTGCGCGGGATCACCGAACTGACCGATGTCTCGGTCTTCGCGCAGAACCTCACCACGGCCCTGGGGCTCGGACTGGCCGTCGACTACGCCCTGTTCATCGTGCGCAGGTTCCGCGAGGAGCTGGCCGAGGGCGCCGAGGTACGGGACGCCGTGGGCATCACGCTGCGCACCGCCGGGCGGACGGTGCTGTTCTCCGCGCTGACCGTGGCGGTGTCGCTGGCGGCCATGATGGTCTTCCCCCAGTACTTCCTGCGCTCCTTCGCCTATGCCGGCATCGCGGTGGTGCTGCTGGCGGCGGCTGCCGCGCTGATACTGCTGCCGGCCGCGCTGATGCTGCTGGGCCATCGGGTCAACGCGCTGGATCTGCGGGTGCTGCTGCGCCGGCGGCGGAAGCCCGGGACACGCGACGGATCGGGAACCGCGGGCGCGTCCGCCGAGCCGGGGGCCGGCTGGGGTCGGATGGCCGCGCTGGTGATGCGCCGGGCGCCGGTCTTCGCTCTCGCCACGGCGGCCGGGCTGGTCGTGCTCGGACTGCCCTTCCTGGGGGCCACGTTCGGTACCGCCGACTACCGGCAACTGCCGTCGAGCGCCGATTCCCGGGTGGTCCAGGAGGAGATACGGGACGGGTTCCCCGGCAGCCCCGGCGGCGGCCTGGAGGTGTTCGTGGAGGGCGCTGCCACGCCCGCCGAATACGCCGACTACCGCGGCCGGATAGCGGCTCTGCCGGGGGCGCTCGGGGTCGACGGCCCCGTCGTCTCGGGCGAACACGGGTACTTCACGGTGCGGGCCGAGGGGGAGGCGGTGGGTCAGGAGGCCCAGCGACTCGTCCGGGACATCCGCGCGGAACCGGCCGCGTTCGACACGTCGGTGACCGGCACCGCCGCCGTCCTGGTCGATTCCAAGGACGCGATCGCCGACCGGCTGCCATGGGCGGTGGCCATCATCGTGGTGGTGACCCTGCTGCTGGTCTTCCTGCTCACCGGCAGTGTGCTGATACCGGTCCAGGCGGTCGTGCTCAACGCCCTGAGTCTCACGGCGATGTTCGGGGCGGTCGTCTGGGTCTTCCAGGACGGCAACCTCTCCGGGCTGCTCGGCTTCACCGCCACCGGCGACATCGAGACGACCCTGCCGGTCCTCATGTTCTGTGTCGCCTTCGGGCTCTCCATGGACTACGGAGTCTTCCTGCTCTCCCGGATCAAGGAGGAGTACGACCGAGGCGGCGATCACGAACAGGCGGTGACCTTCGGCCTCCGGCGCACCGGCGGACTGATCACCGCGGCGGCCGTGATCCTCGCGGTGGTCATGGTGGGCATCGGCACCTCCCGGGTGACCAACACCAAGATGCTGGGGCTCGGGATCGCGCTCGCCGTGCTCATGGACGCGATGGTGGTCCGCAGCCTGCTGGTGCCCGCGGTGATGAAGCTGACGGGCAGGGCGACCTGGTGGGCTCCCGGGCCGCTGCGGCGCTTCCATGACCGGTTCGGGCTGAGCGAGGACGAGTCGAAGCCGGCCGCCGAAGGGGACGCGCGAGATCCGGCGCGGACCGAGCCCTCTGACCGGGACCGGGACACAGCGAGCGTCTGACCGGAGCGGAATGAGGCCGTGCCGAACGGGGTCGTGCCGAACGGGGCCGTGCGTAACGGGACCGTGCGGAACGGGGGCGGGCAAGAGGGATGGAACGGGGGCCGTGGGCCCGTACCGGATCGGTACGGGCCCACGGCGGGCTCACGGTCGCCCGGTCGCTCAGCCTCTGTTGCTTCTGTTACCGGGACGCTGGGCCACCCAGGCGCGGACGGTGTCCGCGTACCAGTAGGGCTTTCCGTTCTCCACATGGTCGGGCGGCGGGAGCAGTCCGTGCTTGCGGTACGAGCGGACGGTGTCCGGCTGCACCCTGATGTGCGCCGCGATCTCCTTGTAGGACCAGAGCCTTTTGTCCGTCATCAGTGGCTACCTCCCCGCGTCCGCCGCAGGAAGGCCGGTGGGCCGTCGGGGGAGCTGCGGCACGACGCTGGTGATCACCCAGCCTGTGCCCATCGAGCGACACAGAGTGATGGAGAGGGTGGATTTGTCACCTCCCTGTGACGGAAGGACCGTGTAATCGAGATATGTGTGACGGTAGAGGGATCTTTGTGGCGCATGTGGCACATATGACGCGTGCACTTCATGCGGCGCGTGGACCCCATGTGGCGTGGCTGCGCACGGGAGTTGTGTGACGTCAGGCGCGTCACAGGCGCCGGCCCCGCTCCGTACCGCCATCGCCTGGGTCAGGCGCCGCAACTCCGCAGGAAACGGCGGGTGCGTGCGGCGATCGGGAACGGCTTGTCGGGAGGGCACGGATACATGTCCTGTTCGACGATGGCGAAGAGGTCCACATCCAGCCGCCGCGCCGCGGTGAGTACCGGTTCCAGCGCGGGAACGCCGCCCGGCGGCTCGCACATCACCCCGCGGCCGACCGCCGGCCCGAACGGCACCTCGTCCGCGACGACCTTGGCGAGGATCTCCGGGTCCACCTGCTTGAGATGGAGATAGCCGATCCGCTCCCCGTAGGTCTCGATCAGTTTGACGCTGTCACCGCCGCAGTAGGCGTAGTGGCCGGTGTCCAGGCAGAGCGAGACCAGATCGGGATCGGTCGCGTCGAGGAAGCGGCTGACGTTCTCCTCGCTGTCGATATGGGTGTCGGCGTGCGGATGGACGACGATGCGCAGCCCGTACCGGTCCCGCACCTCACGGCCGAGCCGCTCGGTCTGCGCCGCCAGATCGCGCCACTGCTCCGGCGTCAGGGTCCGGTCCTCCAGCACCTCCCCGGTCTTGTCGTCGCGCCAGAACGAAGGGATGACGACCAGATGGTCCGCGCCCATCGCCCGGGTGAGCGCGGCGATGTCCGCGACGTGCGCCCAGGTCTTCTCCCAGACGGCGGGGCCGTGGTGCAGTCCGGTGAAGACGGTTCCGGCGGAGACCTTCAGCCCGCGCCGGGAGGTCTCCTCGCCCAGCCGGACGGGATCGGAGGGGAGATAGCCGTACGGGCCCAGCTCGATCCACTCGTAGCCCGCCTCGGCGACCTCGTCGAGGAAACGCTGCCAGGGAACCTGCTGGGGATCGTCGGGGAACCACACGCCCCAGGAATCGGGGGCCGACCCGACCCGGATGCGGTTGGACGTGGGTACGGAAGAGGTCATACCGGTCAGCTTTCCGGTCGTGCGGAAAGAGTGTCAACCCCTTCGTCCGAATGTCAGGACAAAACATTGACAGGGCTCGGAGGCGGGCATTAGATCGGGGAGCGACGTGGATGTGGGAGTGACGTCGGAGTGACCGGCGAACCGAAGGGACGCGCATGCCTGAGCCGTACGACGTCATCACCATGGGCAGGATCGGGGTGGACCTCTATCCGCTGCGGACCGGGGTCCCGCTGGCTCAGGTCGACACCTTCGGGAAGTTCCTCGGTGGTTCCGCGACGAATGTCGCCGTCGCGGCGGCCCGGCTCGGCAGGCGTACCGCCGTCATCACCCGTACCGGCAGGGACCCGTTCGGGGACTATCTGCACCAGGCGCTGCGGGAGTTCGAGGTCGATGACCGCTGGGTGACGGCGGTGGACGAGTATCCGACCCCGGTCACCTTCTGCGAGGTGTTCCCCCCGGACGACTTCCCGCTCTACTTCTACCGGCTGCCCAAGGCCCCGGACCTGGAGATCCGCCCGGACGAACTGGACCTGGACGCCATCCGTTCGGCCCGTATCTTCTGGATGACCGGCACCGGCCTGTGCGCGGAGCCCAGCAGAACGGCGACCCTCGCGGCGCTGGAAGCGCGCGGAAAGTCGGGGATCACCGTCTTCGACCTCGACTGGCGGCCGATGTTCTGGCCGAACGGCGCGGAGCCGGACGGCGCGCAGCCGGGAGGCGCGGAGCCGGACGGTGCGGAGCCGCGTGCGGTGTACGCGCGGGCGCTGCGGCACGCCACCGTCGCGGTGGGCAATCTCGACGAGTGCGAAGTGGCCGTGGGCGAGCGCGAACCCCATGCCGCCGCGCGGGCTCTGCTCGCCGCCGGGGTCGAGCTGGCCGTCGTCAAGCAAGGCCCCAAGGGCGTGCTCGCCGTCCACCGGGACGGCACCCGGGCCGAGGTGCCGCCCGTCCCCGTCGATGTCGTCAACGGACTCGGCGCGGGGGACGCGTTCGGCGGCGCCCTCTGCCACGGACTGCTCGCCGGCTGGGATCTGGAGCGCGTCATGCGGTACGCGAACGCCGCCGGGGCCATCGTCGCGGGCCGCCTCGCCTGTTCGTCCGCGATGCCGTACGACGACGAGGTCACGCGGACGCTCGCGGACGGGCGGGTCCCGGCGGAGGATCCCCCGCCGGAACCCGCCACGGCGCCGTCCACCACGCCGTCCACCGGGCGTTCCTCGGCGCGATCCCCCGAGGCCCTCTCATGAACGGCGTCGATGTGTCCGAGCTGGTCCGGCTGCGTACGCACCACCCCGAGGCCGTCGCCGAGGCCGCCGCCCGCCGTACCCGTCGCCCTCTGCTGCGCGCCGGCGGCCGGCTGATGATCATCGCGGCCGACCATCCGGCCCGCGGCGCCCTGGCTGTCGGGGACCAGCGCCTCGCCATGGCCAACCGCGCCGATCTGCTGGAGCGGCTCTGTCTGGCGCTGTCCCGGCCCGGTGTCGACGGCGTCCTGGCCACCGCGGACATCCTCGACGACCTGCTGCTCCTCGGTGCCCTGGAGGACCGCGTCGTCGTCGGCTCGATGAACCGCGGCGGGCTGGCCGGCGCCGCGTTCGAACTCGACGACCGCTTCACAGGACACCGTCCCGAGGACCTCGCCAGGCTCCGTTTCGACGCGGGCAAACTGCTCCTCCGTATCGACTACGAGGACCCGCGCTCCCTCGACACCCTCCACTCCACCGCCCGCGCCGTCGACGCCATGGCCGAACGCCGCCTGCCGGTCTTCGTCGAGCCGTTCATCTGCTACCGCGCGGACGGCCGGCTCCGCACCGATCTGGGCGCGGACGCGGTGACGCGCTCGATCGCCATCGCCTCCGGACTGGGCGGTACCTCCGCGTACACCTGGCTGAAGGTTCCCGTTACCCAGGACCCCGACGATATGGCCCGGGTGATGGAGACCTCGACACTCCCGGCCGTCCTGCTGGGCGGCGAGATCGGGGGCGATCAGGAGGGCGCGTACGAGAAATGGCGCAAGGCGCTGCAACTGCCCACCGTCCGGGGACTGGTCGTCGGCCGTTCACTGCTCTATCCGGTCGACGGGGATGTGGCCCGTGCCGTCGATACGGCCGTGGGTCTGCTCTAGGGGGTACGGAGACTTCATGACGACCAACCACGAACCGTACGGCCGGTACGTACCCGCGGGCAGCGCCGCGTCGGGCCCGTACGCCCTCGACATCGATCCGCGGCGGGCCGGCTGGTCACACAGCAGCCTGCGCGTCCTGGAGCTCCCGCCCGGCGGTACGCACGAGCTGGCCGCCGGGGACAGCGAGTGGATCGTTCTTCCGCTCACCGGCGGTTGCACGGTGGGCACGGAGGGCAAACTCTTTGAACTGCGGGGCAGGGAAAGCGTGTTCAGCGGAGTCACGGACTTCGCGTACGTGCCGCGTGATGCCCACGCACAGATCGCCTCCGGTGCGGGAGGCCGCTTCGCCCTGGCAGGAGCGAAGTGCGAGCGACGACTCCCCGCTCGCTACGGCCCCGCGCCGGAGGTTCCGGTCGAGCTGCGCGGCGCGGGCGGCTGCTCGCGCCAGGTCAACAACTTCGGCGCGGCGGGGGTCTTCGCCTGCGACCGGCTCATCGCGGTCGAGGTGCTCACCCCGGGCGGCAACTGGTCGTCGTACCCGCCGCACAAACACGACGAGCACCGGCCGGGCGTCGAGTCCGAGCTGGAGGAGATCTACTACTTCGAGATCGACGGCGACGGCCTCGGCTATCACCGGGTCTCGCCCTCCCGCCCCGGCGGGACGGACGTCCTCGCCGAGGTCCGTACGGGCGACACCGTCCTGATCCCGGACGGCTGGCACGGCCCGTCCATCGCCTCGCCCGGCCGCGACATGTACTACCTCAATGTGATGGCGGGGCCGGGGGAGTCGCGGGAGTGGCTGATCAGCGACCACCCCGACCACGGCTGGATCCGGGACACGTGGCCGGGGCTCGCCGTCGACCCCCGGCTGCCGCTGTACGAGGCGGCGTCGGCCGGGTCCGAGCCCGAACGCCCGGCCGCGGAGCCGGGCGGGGCCGCGAACCCCGCTGCCGTGAGCCGCGCGGCCGTGGAGCCCGGGGCCGCAGACGTCACGCCAGGCGCCGCAGGCGCGGCCGCACCCGCAGCCGAGGAGGACTCCCGATGAGTACGCGCCGTCTTACCGTCGCCCAGGCGCTGATCAGCTTCCTGTCCCGGCAGTACACCGAGCGGGACGGCCACAAGCAGCGTTTGATCAACGCCACTTGGGGCATCTTCGGCCATGGCAACGTGGCGGGTATCGGCCAAGCCCTTGTCGAGTCCGCCTCGGAGATGAGGTACTTGCAGGGACGCAATGAGCAGGCCATGGTCCACGCCGCCGTCGGCTATGCCCGCCAGAGCAACCGCCTGTCCGCCCATGCCGTGACCACCTCCATCGGCCCCGGCGCCACCAACCTCGTCACCGGTGCGGCTCTCGCCACCATCAACCGCCTCCCCGTGTTGTTGCTGCCCGGTGACACCTTCGCCACCCGTCCCGCCGACCCCGTCCTGCAACAGCTCGAACTGCCCAGCGCGGGCGACATCTCCGTCAATGACGCCCTGCGGCCCGTCTCCACGTACTTCGACCGTGTCACCCGCCCCGAGGCGCTCATCCCGGCCGCGCTCGCCGCGATGCGCGTGCTCAGCGACCCCGCCGAGACCGGGGCCGTCACCCTCGCCCTGCCCCAGGACGTGCAGGCGGAGGCGTACGACTGGCCGGAGGAGTTCTTCTCCGAACGCGTCTGGCGAGTCCGCCGTCAGGCGCCCGATCCCGACGAACTCGCCGAGGCGGTACGGCTGGTACGGGAAGCCCGTCGTCCTCTGCTCGTCGCGGGCGGCGGAGTGCACTACAGCGGGGCGGAGGACGTGCTCGCCGCGTTCGCCGCGGAGACCGGTATTCCGGTCGCCGCCACCCAGGCCGGCAAGGGGGCACTGCCGTACGACCACCCCTGCGAGGTCGGCGGCATCGGCCACACCGGCACGGCCACCGCCAATGAACTGGCCAGGACCGCCGATCTGGTGATCGGCGTCGGCACCCGCTGGTCGGACTTCTCCACCGCGTCCGGCACGCTCTTCTCGAATCCCGCCGTCCACTTCCTCAATATCAATGTCACCGGCTTCGATGCCCACAAGCTCGCGGCCGACCCGCTGGTGGCGGATGCCCGTACGGCCCTGCAACTGCTCGCCGCGGGGCTCGTGGGCCACCGTGTCGCGCCCGCGTACGCCGCCGAGTACACCGAGGACAAGGAGCGCTGGGAGTACCGCGTCACCGCCGCGTTCACCGCCGACGAGGATCTCGTACGCCCCACCCAGGCCCAGGTCCTCGGCGCGCTCGACGCCCTGGTCACCGACGAGGACATCGTCATCAACGCGGCCGGATCGCTCCCCGGCGACCTCCACAAACTGTGGCGGGCCCGCTCCCACGACCAGTACCACGTCGAGTACGGCTACTCCTGTATGGGCTACGAGATCCCGGCGGCCATCGGAGTGCAGCTCGCGGCGCCGGGCCGGCCGGTCTGGGCGCTGGTCGGTGACGGTACGTATTTGATGAACCCCACCGAAATCGTCACCGCCGTCCAGGAGCGACTGCCGTTCAAGGCCGTGATCCTCCAGAACCACGGCTACGCCTCCATCGGCGGCCTGTCCGAGACGGTCGGCGCGGAACGGTTCGGCACGGCCTACCGTTTCCGGGCCGACGACGGGACCTACACCGGCGCCCCGCTGCCCGTCGATCTCGCCGCCAACGCGGCCTCCCTCGGCTTGCGGGTGATCCGTGCCAAGACGGTTCGTGACCTGCGTGAAGCCCTGGCCGAGGCGCGCGCCGCCGACGTTCCCACATGTGTCTATGTGGAGACCGAAACGGCAGACACTGTGTCGGGCGTCCCTCCGGCCCAGGCGTGGTGGGATGTCCCCGTGGCCGAGACCGCGACACGCCCGTCCGCGGTCAAGGCCCGTGAGCAGTACGACCGGCACGTAGCCGCCCGCCGCCGCCAGCTGTGAAGGAGCCAAACGGAATGAAGACCGTCAACCACTGGATCGGTGGCAAGACCGTCGAGGGCGCGTCCGGCAACTGGGGCCCGGTGACCGACCCGGCGACCGGCGCCGTCACCACGCAGGTCGCGCTCGCCTCCGCCGAGGAGGTGGACAGCGCGGTCGCCGTCGCGAAGGCCGCGTACGCCACCTGGGGGACCTCGTCCCTCGCCCAGCGCACGGGCATCCTCTTCCGCTACCGCGCGCTGCTCGACGCCCGCCGCGACGACATCGCCGCGCTGATCACCGCCGAGCACGGCAAGGTGCACTCGGACGCGCTCGGCGAGGTCGCCCGGGGCCTGGAGATCGTCGAGCTGGCCTGTGGGATCACCACACAGCTCAAGGGCGAGCTGTCCACCCAGGTCTCCAGCCGCGTCGATGTTTCCTCGATCCGTCAGCCGCTGGGCGTGGTCGCGGGCATCACGCCGTTCAACTTCCCGGCGATGGTGCCGATGTGGATGTTCCCGCTGGCGGTGGCCTGCGGGAACACCTTCGTACTCAAGCCCAGCGAGAAGGACCCCTCGGCGGCGAACCTGCTGGCGGAGCTGGCCGCCGAGGCCGGGCTGCCCGACGGTGTGCTGAATGTCGTGCACGGCGACAAGGTCGCGGTGGACGCGCTGCTCGCGCACCCGGATGTGGCGGCGGTCTCGTTCGTCGGCTCCACCCCCATCGCCCGCCACATCCACACGACGGCCTCCGCCCACGGCAAGCGCGTCCAGGCGCTCGGTGGCGCCAAGAACCACATGCTGGTCCTGCCGGACGCGGACCTCGACGCCGCCGCGGACGCGGCGGTCTCGGCCGCCTACGGTTCCGCCGGTGAGCGGTGTATGGCGATCTCCGCGGTCGTGGCGGTGGGCGCGATCGGTGACGAACTGGTCGCCAAGATCCGTGAGCGCGCCGAGAAGATCAAGATCGGTCCCGGCAACGACCCGGCCTCCGAGATGGGCCCGCTCATCACCAAGGCCCACCGCGACAAGGTCGCCGGCTATGTCACGGGTGCGGCGGCCCAGGGCGCCGACGTCGTCCTGGACGGTACGGGGCACACGGTCGAGGGCTTCGAGGACGGCCACTGGATCGGGCTCTCGCTGCTCGACAAGGTCTCCACGGACTCCGACGCGTACCGCGACGAGATCTTCGGCCCGGTACTGGTCGTGCTGCGTACGGAAACGTACGAGGAGGGCGTCGATCTGATCAACGCCTCGCCCTTCGGCAACGGCACGGCCATCTTCACCCGCGACGGCGGCGCCGCCCGCCGCTTCCAGCTGGAGATCGAGGCCGGCATGGTCGGGGTGAACGTGCCGATCCCGGTGCCCGTCGGCTACCACTCCTTCGGTGGCTGGAAGGACTCGCTCTTCGGCGACCACCACATCTACGGCAACGACGGCGTGCACTTCTACACGCGCGGCAAGGTCGTCACCACCCGCTGGCCGGACCCGTCCGAGGCCCCGGCGGGCGTGGACCTCGGCTTCCCGCGCAACCACTGACACACCGCTCCCGGCCCCCGGGCGCAACCGTGGCCCGTACGACGTCCCGCGTCGTACGGGCCACGGGCGTTCACCGTGCCCGCGCCCGCACCCCTGCCCCGCCCGCCTGCCCGCCCGTTCGCTCGCCCTCCCGCACGGCGGCGGCCGGTTGATGAAGTCTTTGCCCGTGGCCTGATCGTGCCGCCCTCTCCGGTGCGCGGCACCGCCACGGCCCTGACGGTGCCCCGGATCCCGGTCCGGACGGGGTCCAGACGGGTTCATTACCTTTCGCGGCGTACGGCTGAAAGCGCCCGCTTCGCGTAACCGGGTGACGGGCGACCGCGTTGACCGAGCGCAGTCGTATGACTCACGCTCGTTACATAGGTGCTGGATACAACTGATCTGGCCCGGTGCCCCGTCCTGCCGTGAACCCCAGGCTTGTCCACGGTCTCTGACCTGCGCTCCGGCCTGGGATCGGAAGCAGGAGGACACACATGTGTGGCATCACCGGCTGGGTCTCCTTCGACCGTGATCTGCGTTCCGCGTCCGGGACATTGGATGCGATGACGGAAACCATGTCCTGCCGGGGCCCCGACGACCGCGGCACCTGGATCAGCGGCCCCGCGGCCCTCGGCCACCGCCGGCTGGCGATCATCGACCTGCCGGGCGGCCGTCAGCCCATGACGCTCGACACCCCGCAGGGCCCTCTGGTGCTCGTCTACTCCGGCGAGACCTACAACTTCACCGAACTGCGGCGCGAACTGGCGGGCCGCGGCCACCGGTTCATCACCGACTCCGACACCGAGGTCGTCCTGCACGGCTATCAGGAGTGGGGCACGGCCATGGCGGAACGCCTCAACGGCATGTACGCCTTCGCGATCTGGGACGGCCGCGACGAGACGCTCGTGATGATCCGCGACCGGATGGGCATCAAGCCCTTCTACTACTATCCGACCCCCGACGGTGTGCTGTTCGGCTCCGAGCCCAAGGCGATCCTCGCCAACCCGCTGGCCCGCGCCCGCGTCCGGCTGGACGGACTGCGCGAACTCTTCGCCTTCGTGAAAACGCCCGGCCACGCCGTGTGGGACGGAATGCGCGAGGTCGAGCCCGGCACCGTACTGACCCTGAGCCGGAGCGGCCTGCGACGGCAGGACTACTGGTCGCTGAAGACCCGCCCGCACCCCGACGACCGCGACACCACGGTGGCGCGGGTACGCACCCTCCTCGACGACATCGTGCGGCGCCAGCTCGTCGCCGACGTACCGCGCTGCACGCTTCTCTCCGGCGGCCTCGACTCCTCCGCCATGACGGCGCTGGCCGCGCGTCAACTGGCCGAGACCGGCGAGCGCGTCCGCAGCTTCTCCGTCGACTTCGTCGGCCGCACCGAGAACTTCGTCGCCGACGAACTGCGCACGACGCCGGACACCCCGTACGTCCACGACGTCGCGCGCGCGTCGGGCACGGACCACCAGGACATCGTGCTCGACTCCCAGACCCTGGCCGACCCCGAGGTACGCGGCCGGATGATCCGGGCCCGCGACCTCCCCATGGGCTTCGGCGACCTGGACTCCTCCCTCTACCTCCTCTTCCGGGCCATCCGGAAGCACTCGACCGTCGCGCTCTCCGGCGAATCCGCCGACGAGGTCTTCGGCGGATACCTCCAGTTCTTCGACGAGGAGGCGAGGCAGGCGGAGATGTTCCCGTGGCTGGTACGCCTCGCCGACCACTTCGGCGACGACGCGGACGTCCTGCGTGCCGATGTGAGCGCGGCCGTGAACCTGCCGGACTTCCTGCGCGACAGCTACGCGACGGCCGTCGCCGACATCGAACGCCTCAGCGGCGAAAGCGACTTCGAGTACCGGATGCGCAAGATCTGCTATCTCCACCTGACCCGCTTCGTACGGATCCTGCTGGACCGCAAGGACCGCGCGAGCATGGCCGTCGGCCTGGAGGTCAGGGTGCCGTTCTGCGACCACCGGCTCGTCGAGTACGTCTACAACGCCCCGTGGTCCCTGAAGTCCTTCGACGGCAGGGAGAAGAGCCTGCTGCGCGAGGCGACGGCGGACCTGCTGCCGAAGTCGGTGTACGACCGGGTGAAGAGCCCCTACCCCTCCACGCAGGACCCGAAGTACGCCGTGGCCCTCCAGGAATACGCCAAGGACCTGCTCTCCCAACCGTCCCACCGGGTCTTCGACCTGGTCGACGCCGACCGGATCCGACGCGTGACGGAGCGCGACACGCCGCAGATCACCCAGGCATCGCGCCGCGGCCTGGAACGGACGCTGGACCTGGCGATCTGGCTGGACCTCTACAACCCGGAGATCACTCTGACCTGAGGGCCCGGTCGGGGTCAGGTCGGGGCACCACCCGGGGCGCGGGGGCCGGGGTCGGGCCGGGGTCGGGCCGGGGGCCCGCATACCGCGTCTGGTGTACGGCGGGGCCATCCGTACTACGCCGGGATGCCTTCGAGTTCCGACCGGTGTCCGTACGGCCGGGGCCGGGGCCCGTTTAGGGTTCAAGCATGGAGCTACGAACCCCCCGCCGGTTTCGGCTGCGCGCGCGATGGCTCGCGGGCCTCGGCGTAGCCGCTGTGCTCGTCGGAGCCGGGACCTGGACCGCCGTCGCCTCGGACGGTGCGCCCGCCGTGCACCGCACGGACCAGGTGCTGTCGATGGACGGCGCCCGGATCGACACCTCCTACTTCACCGCGGGCAGCGGGCGCCGGCCGGCGGTGCTGGTCGGGCACGGCTTCGGTGGCAGCAAGGACGACGTACGGGCCCAGGCGGAGAAACTCGCCCGGGACGGGTACGCGGTGCTGACCTGGTCGGCGCGCGGTTTCGGGAAGTCCACCGGTGAGATCGGGCTCAACGACCCCGACCACGAGGTCAAGGACGTCTCGCGGATGATCGACTGGCTCGCCGCCAGGCCCGAGGTGCGGCTCGACGCGAAGGGCGACCCCCGGGTGGGGGTGACCGGCGCCTCGTACGGTGGTGGCATCTCGCTCCTCGCCGCCGGATACGACAAGCGGGTCGACGCGATCGCCCCCCTGATCACGTACTGGAACCTCGCCGACGCGCTCTTCCCCGACGGCGTCTTCAAGAAGCTCTGGGCCGGGATCTTCTTCTCCACCGGCGGCGGCTGCGAGACGTTCCAGAAGGAACTCTGCGACATGTACCAGCGGGTCGCCGTCTCCGGCATACCGGACGATGCCGCCCGTAAGCTCCTGGAAGAGCGCAGCCCGTCCGCTGTCGGCGACCGTATCGACGTGCCCGCGCTGATCGTCCAGGGCCAGACCGACTCCCTCTTCCCGCTCGGCCAGGCCGACGCGATGGCGAAGGCGATCAGCGCCAACGGCGCACCCGTCGACGTCGACTGGACGGCGGGCGGACACGACGGCGGTGACCCGGAGACCAGCCGCCTCCAGGGCCGGATCACCTCCTGGTTCGACCGCTATCTCAAGGACGACAAGGGCGCGGACACCGGGCCCGCGTTCCGCGTCAGCCGGACCGGAGGCGTCGACTCCACCAATGGCCGGGCGCTGTTGCGGGGTGCGAGCAGCGACCGCTATCCCGGCCTGGGGAGCGGCACCACCAGCGTCCCGCTCAGCGGCGGCACACAGACCTTCGCCAACCCGGCGGGCGGGAGCCCGCCGGCCATCTCCGCCGTACCGGGCGTCGGCGGCGGACTCTCCCAGCTCTCCTCCCTCGGCGTCGGGCTCTCCCTGGACTTCCCCGGACAGCACGCGCGTTTCGACTCCGCACCCCTCGACCGGTCGCTGCGGATCACCGGCTCGCCGACCATCCGGGCCACCGTCAGCTCCGACAGCGGGGACGCGGTGCTCTTCGCCAAGGTGTACGACGTCGGGCCCGACGGCCGCCAGCAGGTACTGCCCTCGCAGCTCGTCTCGCCCGTACGGGTCGAGGACGCGGGCAAGGGCAAGACGGTGGAGCTCACGCTGCCCGCCGTGGATCACCAGGTCGTGCCGGGACACCGGCTCCGGGTCGTCCTCTCCGCCACCGACCTGGGCTACGCCTCACCGGCCGCCCCCGCCACCTACCGGGTCTCCGTCGACGGCCCGCTGACCGTACCGACCGTGCCCGCGCTCACCGCCGGATCCACCGCACTGCCTTGGTGGACCTGGGGGCTGCCGGCCGCCGGTGTACTGATCGCCGCCGCACTGCTGCTCACCGCCCGGCGCCGCACCAGCGCGCCCGCGCCCGATCCCGCGCTCGCCGAGGTGCCGCTGCGGATCACCGGCCTGACGAAGCGGTACGCCGGGGCCGCCGACCGCTACGCGGTCCGTGATCTCTCCTTCCAGGTCGAGAAGGGCCAGGTCCTCGGTCTCCTCGGCCCGAACGGAGCGGGCAAGACCACCACCCTGCGCATGCTGATGGGGCTGATCAGCCCCGACGCGGGCGAGATCCGGGTCTTCGGACACGCCATCAGGCCGGGTGCTCCGGTGCTCTCCCGGGTCGGCTCGTTCGTCGAGGGCGCGGGCTTCCTGCCGCATCTGTCGGGCCGGGCCAACCTGGAGCTGTACTGGCAGGCCACCGGCCGGCCCGCCGAGGACTCCCATATCGAGGAGGCCCTGGAGATCGCCGGGCTCGGCGACGCGCTGGCGCGGGCCGTACGCACGTACTCGCAGGGCATGCGACAGCGGCTCGCGATCGCCCAGGCCATGCTCGGCATGCCGGATCTGCTGATCCTCGACGAACCGACCAATGGTCTCGACCCGCCCCAGATCCGCGAGATGCGGGACGTGATGATCAAGTACGCGGCCGGGGGCAGGACCGTGATCGTCTCCAGCCACCTCCTCTCCGAGGTCGAGCAGTCCTGTACGCATCTGGTCGTCATGCACCGTGGGCAGCTCGTCCAGGCCGGCCCGGTCGCGGAGATCACCGGCGCGGGCGACACCCTGCTCGTCACCACCGCCGAGGGGATGCCGGAGCCGGTCGTCGAGAAGATCGCCGCGCTGGCGGGCATCGGCTCGGCGGTCCGCACGGACGACGGACTCGGCCTGCTCGTACGGCTCGACGGGGCGAGCACCAACGCGCTGGTCACCGAGTTGATCCGGCTGGATGTCCCGCTGACGGGCGTCGGACCGCACCACCGCCTGGAGGACGCGTTCCTCACCCTGATCTCAGGAGGCTCCGCATGAGCGCGCTGATGGAATCGGCCCCCGGCTACCGGGCCGGGCGCACCCTGCCGCTGCGGGTCGAGGCGCTGCGGCAGCTGAAGCGCAGACGGACGCTGGCGATGGGTGTCGTGCTCGGCGTCCTGCCCTTCGTCCTCATCGTGGCCTTCGCGATCGGCGGCACCCCGGGCGGCGATGGTGACAACGACCGGGTGAACCTGATGGACACCGCGACGGCCTCCGGCGCCAACTTCGCGGCCACCTGCCTGTTCGTCTCCGCGGGCTTTCTGCTGGTGGTGCCCGTCGCACTGTTCCATGGGGACACGGTCGCGTCCGAGGCGAGCTGGTCCTCGCTGCGGTATCTCCTCGCCGCGCCCGTGCCCCGGGCCCGGCTGCTCTGGAGCAAGCTGGCGGTGGCGCTCGGTATGAGCGCGGCGGCGATGCTGCTGCTCCCGCTGGTCGCCCTGGCGGCGGGCACCGCGGCGTACGGCTGGAAGCCGCTCCAACTGCCGACGGGCGGCTCCCTGGCCACCGCCGACGCGCTGCCCCGGCTGGCACTCGTCGTCGCGTTCATCTTCGTCTCCCAACTGGTGACCGCCGGCCTCGCCTTCTGGCTGTCCACCAAGACCGACGCACCACTGGGCGCGGTCGGCGGGGCGGTCGGGCTGACGATCATCGGTAACGTGCTGGACGCCGTGACGGCGCTCGGTTCCTGGCGGGACTTCCTGCCGGCGCACTGGCAGTTCGCCTGGGCGGACGCGCTCCAGCCACAGCTGGAGTGGAGCGGCATGGTGAAGGGCTCGGCGATTTCGGTGACCTATGCCGTGGTGCTGTTCGCGCTGGCTTTCCGGGGCTTCGCCCGTAAGGACGTCGTTTCCTAGGTCCAGATCCGATCTCTTCTAGATCCACCCCCGTCGAGCCGCTTCCGCACCCGCCCGGAAGCGGCTCGTCGTGCCGAGGGCGGTGAGCAGATCGCCCACCCGGCGGCTGTACGTACGGCTCGACATGCCCAGCCGCGTCGCCGCCGTCTCGTCGGTCAGCCCGGCGAGCAGCGCCTCCAGAACGGGCCGCAGATGTCCCGGCAGGCCCCCGGGCGAGGGGACCGCGGCCGTCGGCAGCTCCTCGCCGGTGTCCCACCACGTCTGGTGCGTACGGACCAGGGCCTGGACGACCACCGGATCGCGGATCAACAGCAGCCCGTGGTAGTGGAGTTGGAGATCGAGCGGGACCGCGGCGACCGACCGGTCCACCAGGATCATCTTGAACGGGATGGAGTCCGTCTGTCTGGCCCGGCCGGGCAGATCGCGGGGGAGTGGGTACGAGAGCCCGGCGAGCCCGTGGCGCGGCACGATCCTGCGGACGCCGACCGCACTCGACCGCCCCCGCGCTCTGCCTCCCGGGCCGCTGTCGTGCCAGCTCTGCTCACCCGCCGCTCGGACACAGGCGCCGGCGAACTCGAGGAACTGCTCCGGGATGCACTGCCCCAGACAACTGCCCGGATCATCGAAGATCAACAGCTCCCGGCGGGCGGAACGGACCAGGGCGGTCAGCGTCGCCGTCACCTCCCGCACACCCTGGATCGGCCGGCCGGGCGGATGAGGCGTGTCCACCACGTCCTCCCGCGCTCCGCCCACCGGCAATGTCGACCTGTTGAGCACAGAACCCGAAACATCTGCCACGGCTGACCACCCCCGCCATCCCCTCGGAGCCGTACGCCACTCCATGTACGCACATCATTGCTCACCGTGACAAGTGTCAGTACGGAGAGTGGCGACTCCATGCCAGAGCCTCCACAACCGGCCCAAATTCGCGCAGTCTGGGTGATCGACGGCGATCGATGGGTGTGATCGAGAACCGTTCAAGAACCCTGCCCTGGCGGCCTTTCCGTGCGCCATGATGTGCGCATGGCCACTCTGCTGCTCGCCCTCGCCGTGATCTCCACGGGTCTGTTCGCGGGGTACTTCCTGATCTTCCAGACCGGCATCATGCCCGCCCTGGGCCGGCTGAGCGACGAGCAGTTCGTCGCAGCCATGCGCCGGGTGAACGAGTACGTGCCCCGCCCGGTCTTCCTGCTGACCTTCCTGGCCGTGGTGGCGTTCCCGGCCGCGGCGCTCGCCATACCCGTCGACGGGCGTTCGGACACTCAGCGCTGGCTCCTGGTGGCCGGACTGGTCTGCGCCGTGCTCAACCATCTGGTCACCATCGGCGGCAACGTCCCGCTCAACAACGCGCTGGCATCGGCGACTTCCTCACCCGACGGCGTGGCGCGCGCCGCCTTCGAGTCCCGGTGGAACACGTTCCACCTCGTCCGCACGCTCTTCTCCGTCGCCGCCTTCGCGCTGGTGGTGGGCGCCGCTCTCGCGTAACGGGTCGGGCCGCTCACTGGCGACGGCTGAGCCGGCCCGACCGGCAGACCCCTGTACTGCCGGTCGGGCCGGTGACAGCCCTCGGCCCGACCGGCCGTTCAGATGCCGGACCCGTGACCGAGCGGGAGCATCGCCCATACCGTGCGCCCCACCCCGCCCTCGCGGGAACCGACGCCCCACGCCTCGGCCAGACTCTCCACCAGCAGCAGCCCGCGCCCGTTCTCCGCGCGGTAGTCGGGGTTGCGGGGGCTGGGCGCCCCGTCCCGTGCGCCCTGGTCGTGGACGTCGAGCCGTACGTGCTCGGTCAGGAGCCGCACCTCACAGCTGACCAGCGCGCTGGCTGTGTGGAGCACGGCATTGGTGAACAGCTCGGAGAGGACGAGGACCGCGACGTCGCACAGGTCCGTGTGCAGTCTCCACCGCTGAAGCTCATCACGGAGCCAGTGCCGCGCTCTGGCGACGGAGTCCCGTCTGCCGGGCAGCGTGAAAGCGCTTCTGTGCGCGAGATGCCGGCCGTGATCGCGTACGTCGTGTCCGCGCGCGTCATGTCCGTGCACGTCATGTCCGTGCGCCTCGTGTCCGTGCGCCTCGTGCCGGTACGTGTCATGTCCGTGCGCGTCGCGTCCGTAGGACTCGTGCCCATACGTGTCGTGTCCGTACGTGTCATGACCGTAGACGTCGTGACAGTGCGTACGTGCGCGGAGGCCGGAGTCGGTTGCTTCGTCCTGTCGGCCGACCGAGGCACACCAGGCACCCCAGGGGTGCCGAGCACGCGCCTGTAACTCCCCGGCGGGGGGCTGGGGTTGCTTGTGTGCACGGTGATCCGTGATGTGAGCCACGCGTTCACTATGAGCGCTGACGCTCACAGGCCGCAACTGATCGTTCTGATAATTTCACAATGCTCCACATCTCTCTGGATAGAGCGCCGGTCACCTGTCAGACTTTGTGAGATGAGTCGACGTCAGGAGACCCCGCATGAGTGAGGCTCGTCCGGGTACCGCGCCCACCGTCCTGCGTATCGTTCTGGGCAAGCGGCTCGGGGCGCTTCGTGAGAAGGCGGGGGTGTCCCGCGAGGCGGCGGCGAAAGTCCTGGACGTCGCTCCGCTCACCATTCGGCGTATGGAGAATTCCGAGGTCAGCCTCAAACTCCCCTATGTCCTGTTGCTGTTGCAGGCGTACGGAGTCACGGAGAGCGAGGCCGAGGAGTTCACCGAGCTGGTCAAGGTCGCCAACAAACCCGGCTGGTGGCATCGCTATCGCGACGCGCTGCCCGGCTGGTTCAGCGCGTACATCAGCCTGGAGGACCAGGCCAGCCTGATCAGGACGTACGAACCCCACTACGTGCCGGGCCTGTTGCAGACAGAGGAGTACGCGCGTGGCGTGCTGCGGGTGGGCGCGCACCGTAACGCCGAGGAGCTGGAGCGGCGCGTCGCGCTGCGCGTCAAGCGTCAGCAGCTGCTCACCAAGGCGGACGCGCCCTTTCTGTGGATCCTGATGGAAGAAGCGGTCCTGCGCAGACCCGTCGGCGATCCGGAGGTGATGCGGGCGCAGGTCGACCGGCTGCTGGAAGCCACCGCGTTCCCCAACCTCACCCTCCAGATCATGCCGTTCGCGATCGGCCCGCACCTCGGAGCGTTCGGACCGTTCCATCTCTTCCGGTTCGACATGCCCGAACTGCCCGATGTCGTCTATACCGAGAATCTCACCGGCGCCGTCTATATGGATCAGCGCCCCGATATCGCCGCCTATCTGGAAGTCCTGGACAATATGTCCGCTCGGGCGGCACCCGTTGACGAAACCAGAGCTTTTCTCCTGGGGATACGCAAGGAGCTCTAATGCGGGAGATTTTCAACGGTATGCCGGCCGACGAACTGGGGACCGATGGCTGGGAGAAGCCATGGAGCGGTCCCAACGGCGGCAGTTGCGTCGAGGCGAAGAAGGTGGACGGCGAGCATGTCGCGATCCGCCAGTCCGCGGACCCGTCGGGGCCGACCCTGATCTGCACCGCGGCCGCCATGGCCGACTTCGTCGCCGGCGCCAAGAACGGTCTCGCCGACTTCCTCCTGTAGTCCTGTAGTCCTGTGGTCACCTTCTCCTGCCGGTCACCGTCTCCTGCTGGTCACCGCTTCCCGTAGGCACCGCTTCCCGTGGCCACGCTCCCCACGGTCACCCCTCCTCCGGACACCCCCCAGCCCCCTTCGGACAACCCCAGCCCCCCGACAACCCCCCACGAGCAAGAATTGGACGGCCCCGCATGACGGACCTCGACCACCCGTCGGTAGACGAGATCGACACCAGCAAGCCGCACCCCGCCCGGATGTACGACTTCTATCTCAGTGGCAAGGACTACTACGAGTCCGACCAAGTGGCCGCGGCCTCCGTCGAGTCGGTCTTCCCGACCGTCAAGATCTGCGCCCAGACGAATCGTCACTTCATGCACCGGGCGACCCGCTGGCTCGCGTCCGAGGCCGGTATCCGGCAGTTCCTGGACATCGGTACGGGTATCCCGACCCGGCCCAATCTCCACCAGATAGCCCAGGCGGCCGCCCCGGACTCCCGTGTCGTCTATGTGGACAACGACCCGATCGTCCTCCGGCACGCCGAGGCCCTGATGCGCAGTACGCCCGAGGGCCGTACCGCGTACATCCACGCCGATGTCCGGGACCCGAAGACCATCATCGAGTCGGAGCGGCTGCGGCAGACGATCGATCTGACGCGCCCGGTCGCGCTGTCCCTCAACGCGCTGCTGCACTTCGTGCCGGACGAGTTCCGTCCGTACGAGACCGTCGGGTGTCTGCTCGACGCGCTGCCCTCCGGGAGCTACCTGGTCCTCTCCCACTGCACTCCGGACTTCGCCCCGGAGATGTGGGAGCGGGTGATCGGTGTCTACCACCGCGGCGGTATCCCCGCTCAGGTGCGCTCCCGGAGCGAAGTCCTCCGTTTCTTCGCGGGGCTGGAGTTCATCGAGCCCGGCCTCGCGGTGCCGCACCGCTGGCGCCCGGAGGGCGAACCGGAGGAGGACGTCACCGACGCGGCGGTCTCGATCTACGCGGGCGTGGCGCGCAAGCCGTAGCGGAGGCGTGCGCCGCGTGCGCGCGGTCCGGACGTACGTGCGCGCCGTCCGGTCATACGAACGTCCCCCAGGCGCCGTTCTCCAGGCGGGCCAGCGTACGGAGCCCCCGGGTCGTGACATCGTGCTCGCCATGGTCCGGGCCGTACGCGAGACAGCTCGCGGCGTCGAGCGCCGCCAGACACGGCAGCGCCTGGCGCTCCGCGTCGGTCAGCGGGCGGCCGTACCCGTGGAAGAACGCGGCGCGCAGATCGTCGCGGCCCTGCCAGGGGCCGCAGGCCAGCCGGACGAAGTCCTGTACGGCGGGGGCGTAACGGGACCGCTCGAAGTCGATGACCGCCAGCTGTCCCGGCACCTGCCGTCCCGATGCCTGCCCCGGCGCCTGCCGCGGCGCCTGCCGGACCGGCGCCTGTTGCCCCGGTGTCCGCTGTCCGGGCGCTTGCTGTCCCGGTGTCCGCTGACCCGGTAGCGCCGGGCCGGTCCACAGGGCGTTGCGCTCCTGGGCGTCGCCGTGGATATGGGCGGGGGCGAGGAGATCGGTCAGCTTCCGTACGTGGTCGGCCGCGCGGCGTACGAGCGCGCGCCGGCTCACGGACATCAGGTCGGTGGCGCGCGCGAGGTGGGTCTCGGCGTCGTCGGCCAGCCGCTCCAGCGCGGTCCTGGCCTCTCGCCGTCCGGCGCCCGGCATCTTGTCCGTGCCGTGCAGACGGCGCAGCAGGGCCCCGAACTGCCGGTGCGCGGAGCGGTGTTCCGGGCCGGGGAGGGTGAGCCGCGAGACGGGGGTGCCCGGTACGGCGGTCAGCAGCAGGGCGAGCTGCCGGGCGTCGGTCTCCACGAGCCTCGGGGCGCGGCCGAATCCGAGGGCGGGTACCGCCGACTGGTATCCGAAGGTCTCCCGTTCGTAGAACGAGGCGCTCGCCGACTGCTTGATGAAGAAGCGCCGGCCGCGACTGCCGGTGACATCCCACACGCGTGACGACGCGCGCGGGTGTGACGCGTCCTGTACGGCGGAGAGTGGCCCGACGACGCGTTCCGCCCATTCCCGCAGCGACGGCGGCAGAGGCTTGGCGTGACCGTGACTCATGCGCCCCACCTCGGTGACGGTCGTGATGACAGATCCGCGGGGGCCGCGAAGGGGAGGACGGGAAGGACGGGAAGCGTGGGGAGGGCGGGACGCACGGGATGCGCGGGAAGAGGGACGGGAGCGAGACGGGCGGGGGCGGGAACAGGTCGCATGATTCCTCCGGAGCGCGGGGCGTTGGGATGGGCGCCCGGACAACGGCCCTGATCAAGGGCGTGTAACGGGGTGCACCGGGGGAATCATAGAACAGGCGTTCGAGCTGTCGGGGACTGCCACGCGGCTTGATCTGCTCCGTTGACGGCCCGGGGGCGAAACGGGAGGCTCGGCGCGACAGCGTCCGGCGAGGGCCACTACGGACCTCGTGTCGGCTGTAGGGGAGAGGCGGAGAAGATGATTGAGCGGAGATTATCCCGATGGACGTCGGCGGTGGCGCTGATCGCCGCCGGGGCGGTCCTGTCCGTCGGCACGGCGGGGGCGGCCCACGCGGCGGCGGGGACGACCGAGGCGCCGGCCGCGCGCGTCGTGACGTCGGGGGGCGTCACGTTCAGCAGCGACCCCACGCCGGAGGAGCAGGAACGGCTCCGGCAGATCGCCGGCGCCATCTGGAATGACTCGCTGGCGGCCGGCTGGAACATGAACAGCGATGTGGCGGCGATTCTCTCGACGGCCACCGGCGAGATCCTGAAGTGCTCCGAGGCCTTCGCTCTCGTTCCCCGGCCCGCCGGGTTCATTCCGGGGCTGGGCTATCTCGTCAACTACTGGAAGAACCTGCGCGACTACTTCCTCGTGGTCACCAAAGACCGGACGTACGGCGTCTGTGTGAAGGCGACCGCGCTGAATTACCGCTCCGCGATCGAAATGGCCTCGGCCGGAATCTGACGCACATCTGACGCGGTCTGAGGCACCTTCAAAACAGCGGATGGGCGGGCCCGTTCGGCGGGCCCGCCCATTTCCGTTACACGACTCCGTCGCGCGATTCCGTCACGTAATTCCGTGCCGGGTCGAGCGGCGTCGCCGTCTGTCTACCACCGGTACCAGCGGCCGCGCTTCCCTCCTGTCGCCGTCGGGCGCACCAGGAAGCCCAGCAGCCAGACGACCAGCACGATGACGGCGATCCACCACAGTGCCTTGAGTGCGAAACCCGCACCGAAAAGGATCAGGGCGAGCAGAAGAACGAGTAGCAGGGGAACCATGTTTATCAACCTCCAGGCAGCCGTCTTCCCCCAGTAATTCCGCCCATGCGTGAAAAGAGGAACGGTTCTTCCCGCCGCCCCCTCTCCGGTGCGGAAAGGGGGCGGCGGGAAGTGGAGGTCCGAGACGTGCGTAAGGCCAGGCAGGGCCCTACTTCGGCGTCAGCACGGTGTCGATGGTGTACACCGTGGCGTTCTCCGTCTTGATGTTGCCGCACAGGATCTTCGCCGTGTCGTTCACCTTGAACGTACGGTCGGACCCCGAGGTGGAGAGGGTCGTACCCTCCCAGGTCGAGAAGACGCCGTTGGGGAGCAGGTCGGTAGCGACCTTCTCCTCCGCCACGTGGTACTTCACGACCTTCCTGAGCTGCGCCTCGTTGTTCTTGATCTGGTCGAGTTGCGCCGTCGAGAGCTTCTTGAACGCCTCGTTGGTGGGCACGAAGAGCGTGATGTCCTTCGCGGTGTTCAGCCTGTCCGTCAGTCCGGCCTTCTTCACCAGGGAGAGGAACGTGGTGAAGTCCGGGTTGTGGGAAATGGCCGTCGCCACCTTCTCCGTGGCCATCTGGGCGAGGCTGCCGGTGCCGGTCTTCGGGATCGACGAGCAGCCGGGGCCGAACGGGACGGCCGGGTTGGGCACCGCGGTCCTGCTCGGCGAGGTCGAGGGGCTGGGCGAGGTGGACGTACTCGGAGACGTCGACTCGCTCGGCGACGCGGAGGCGCTGGGCGACGTGGACCCGCCGGGTGAGGTGGACTCGCCGGGCGATGTGGGTGTGCTGGGTGTCACGGGCGCGCTCGGCGGTGTGGGGGTGCCGGGGTCCGCGAAGGCCTGGGGTGCCATGACACCCAGGGAGACCGGGAGGGCCACCACGGCGGCAGCGGACACGACGGTACGACGGATGCGGGAGGACTTCATGTTTCGATTCCTCTTCCTGTGGGAGGAGGGCCCCGGCTCGGGCCCGGGAGGCGTCGATGGCGGCCGGGGCGGCCGATCCTGCCGGTGGCGCGGGATGCCGGACGGGGCGTTGTCACCGGTCCGGCCTGTCGTTCGGTCAAGCCACCGCATAAAGCGTAGCCGCACTGGGTGGATTCGGGCATCTTGAGAGGTATGACCAGGTCGGATGCCCGGATCAGGAGCGGCTGCCGGGGTCGGATTCGCCGTCGGGCCCCTTGCTGGGGTCAGCCCCGTCGTCGGTACCGGCCTCGGTACCGGCCTCGGTACCGGCCTCGGTACCGGCCTCGGTACCGGCCTCGGTACCGGCCTCGGTACCGGCCTCGGTACCGGCCTCGGGACCGGCTCCGGCGTGGCCGCGGCTCAGCGTCAGACCCAGCCCGCTCGCCCAGCCGACCGGCTGGAGTGCCCAGTAACTCAGTACCCGGTACAGGAGGGTGACGGCGATCGCCTGCTCGGCGCTCAGTCCGTACAGCACGAGCAGCGCCGTGAGACTCGTCTCGACCACGCCGAGACCGCCCGGCGTGAGCCGCAGACTTCCCGCGAACTGCGTCAGCGCGTAGACCGCGAGAATGCCGTGCCACGGTACGGCGATCCCGAGACTCCACACGCACGCGACCAGACACGCGAGGTCGAAGCCCCAGTTGAGCACGGCCAGTGACGACGGCCACAGCCACGGGCGTACCCCCGGCCTGGTGGTACGGATCTGACGGACCAGCCGCGACAGCGCCCGCTCGATGTCCCACAGCCGCCGGGAACGCAGTCCGATCCGCTGCCACAGGCGCCGGGCCCGGCGCCTTACCCGGGGAAACCGGAACAGTCCGGCCGCCATCCCCCCCACCACGACCCCCACCGCGGCGAGCCCGACGACCACGGGCCGCGCCCCGGCCACCGGGCCCGATGAACCGGCCGCCAGTACGCCGGCCATCAGGAGGACGAAGAGGCTCAGCCCGGACAGCAGTCCCGCGATCACCAGTACGGTCCCGGCGAGGACCTGCCCCGCGCCCCGGCGCCGGAACTGCCGGAACACCCACGCCGCCGCGAACGCCGCCCCACCGGGCAGCGCCCCCGCGATGGCATTGGCCGCCAGCACGACGGCGCCGACGACCCGGAACCGGATCCGCGCACCGCCCGCGCGCAGCAGCCAGTGCTGCACAGCGGCCAGACAGGCCAGGGAAGCGGCCTCGAACCCGGCGGCGACCAGCAGCCGGGGCAGCCGTACGTCATCGATGAGATGAACGGCGGTGACCAGCTCGTGGCGCCGGGTGAGAGCGACCACCACGGCAGCAGCCACCAGCAGCGCGGAGACCACCCACCAGAGCGGACGTACCGACGCGAGCGCGGCGACCGGGGCGTGTCGCGAGGCCCCCTTGTGCCCCCCGGGGCGGCCCGCCACGTTCTCCACGATACGACCGGGCCGGCGCCCCGGCCCTGCCCGTACGCGCCGTGACCAGGGACGGCGCTCGGGCGGCGGGACGGGCCCGCGCGCCCACGAGCGTCGCTCCGTCAGAAGGTATGTCGCCCGATCAGCCTCTCGCGGCGTCTCCCGGCGCTCTCTTCCGGCCCGGTCCGCGTCCCGATATGGAGATCAGCAGCTCCACCAGCGAGTCGGCGATCTCCCGTTCGCGCTGGTGCAGCAGGGCGGCCAGCAGTGTCACTCGCAGTGGCAAGGGGTGCGTCCGCAGACGGGAGGGGGACTCCGCCTCGGCCCGCGCCCGCCACCCGGCCACCACGGCCGGCGCGATGCCGCCGAACAGGTCCGGCGGCAGCTCCACCGCCCGGATCGCGAGCAGCTTGTCGATCTCCACGAGCATCGCCCGCCGGTCGAGATCGCCCGGAGCCAGAGCCAGAGCCGGAGCCGGAGCCTCCTTGATCTTCCTCAGCCCGATGTCCCTCAGCCCGATGTCCCTCAGTCCGGTCTCCCTCAGTCCGGTCTCCGTCAGTCCGATCGCTGTTGCTGTTGCTGTTGCTGTTGATGGAGGCGATTCGTTCCTGCTGTCCGCCGTGTCGTCGCGCACCGCGTCGCCGTCGTCCACCAGAGAAACGATCCGCCTGACACTCGCCGCGGTCAGTCGCGAGGAGATCCACGCCGTCAGGGACTCCTCGGCCGCCCGCAGGGCGGCTTTGACGATCCGGTCGCAGCGGCCGGGCGTGGGCGGCTCGATGCTCTGGGCGCGTAAGCGCGCGAGCAGTTCCGCCCGCACCCGCTCCGGCCGGCGTTCCTCGCGCGCGACATGCTCGGTCAGGTACGCCGTCACCTCCTCCGCGTCCGCGACGGTGCATTCGCGAAAGCCGAAGTGCCGCCGGATCTGGGCGCGGTGGTACTCGATCGTGCGGCCCGTCCAGTCGTAGGAGTCCAGCTCGGCGGCGGGCACCCGTACCTGCCGGGCCAGGAAGTCCACCGCCCGGTCGGGCACTTCGGACCGGGCGCGGGGAAACCGGCCGTAGCGCGTATGGAACTTGAGCAGCACGGCGAACCCGAGCCGCGTGGGGCCGCGTTTGCCGGACACGAGTTCGCGCTCGTGCTCCAACAGCGTCCAGTTTTCGGTTAGTTCATGAACATTCAACGAGATATGGTCCACGATCGCCGATCATCCTCGCGGGCGTTCCGCGCACGCAATCGAACGACGCCACTCGTCCGAGGGGTGCGTGACGGTTTGCGGCTGGTGGCGGATTTTTGAGGGCAGTCTGTGCGGGCAGGCCGAAACCGGCCTTCGTGTGACAGCTCAGCTGACGTTCCATCGCACTTGATCATGAGGAGTTTTCCCATGTCACAGCCGACGCCCGGCTACTACCCTCCCCAGCAGCCGCCGCCGGCCGGGTACTACCCGCCGCAGCCCCCGCCGCCCGGCTACTACCAGCCGCAGCAGCCGCCGCCCCCCGGCTACTACCAGCCGCAGCCCGGGTACTACCCGCCCCAGCAGCCGCCGCCCGGCTACTACCCGCCGCAGCAGGGGTACTACCCCCCGCAGCAGCCGGTCGACCCCGAGGCCCCGCGGCCCAAGAAGTCCACGTTCCTCGAAGCGCACACGGTGAAGGGCAGTGCGCTCCAGGGCAAGGCGAGGGCGAAGGTCGAGGCGGTCCTCACCGACGGTGACGGCCAGGGAGTCCCGGATCAGCTGATCCACTTCTATGTCGCCACCGGCGGACAGGAGCTCGGCTCCGCGCGGACCAATGACCAGGGCAAGGCGTCGTTCGACACCGGCACCCAGATCAGCGACCCCCAGCTCATGGCCACCGCGGCGGCGTCCGGCTACATCGCCGAGTTCAAGGGCAGCCGCACCTACTACTCGACCGAGGCCAAGGGGAGCTTCAACGTCGGTCTCTAGTGGCCCCCGGCCGCTGAGTCCCTGACGACCCGCGACAGTGCGCGAGCCCGGCTCCCCCCACCCGCGTCGGCTCGGCGCACTGGACCGTTCCTCGTAGCCCGCTGTCAGCCAGGCAGCGGGCTACGGGGTCGTGCCGCGTCAGTGGACGGGCCCTGGGCCGACGGGTCCGGGAGGGGCCTCTTCGGTGGCGTCCCGTCCATCCCGTACGTCCCGAGAAGAGCCTTCCGCGTTACGTGCCCTGAAGGATGGGACCTCGTTTACCGGGAGAGGCCCGGTTGACCCCCGGGTGTGATCTGAGCAGGTGTCGGCCGTGGCCGAACGCTGCCGCGAGGACGGAGCGCTGTGCATACGCGATTGATCGAAGAGCGTCCGGTGAACGAGGGCGTGGGGGACGGAAACGGCGGTGCCCGGCGAGCAGGACGGCGGGCGGCCGCGGTGGGAACGGTGCTGGGGGCCGCGCTGGTGCCGGCCGGGGCGGCGCACGCCAATGTGGTCGGTATCGGGAACGCGACGTTCGGCAATACGTGCGCCAACCAGGGCGGCGGGGCGCACACGGCAGGCGGCACGGTGGCCGGGGCCGGTGCGGTGAGCGGGAATCACGCCGCTCTTCCGCTGGATCTGCCGCGTAACCACTGCGGTAACAGCGGCATCATCTGCACCGTTCTGATCCGGGCAGCCTACTGACTCCTGACCGAATGAGGAGGGGCGATCGTGAGGCGTTCGGTGGCAGGCGTATCGATGCGGGACGTTCCGGTGCGGGAGTTGGCGGCGCTCAGCGGGCGCGCCGTGCCGTCGCTGCGGCGGTGGGTGGCCGAACGCCCCCGGCTCGGTGTGGCACGGGCGTTGCTGGTGCTGGCCACCGGCGACGCGCTGAGCGACGCGGAACCGCGGGACGAACTGACGGTCGCCCACGAGGACGCGCGGAGTGCGGACGCGCGGTCGATGAGCCTGGTGTACGGCGTGTTCCTCCACACGCATCGCCAGTACCGGATGACGGCCGATCACCTGCTCGCGCACTTCGCGCGGTGGCCCGGTGACGAGGTGGCCGGACTGATGCTCGACGCCTTCCACGCCTACGGCGAGGACGGATACCGCGCGCGGGGCGATGCGCTGGCCGAGGAGCAGTACACGCTGTCAGGCCCGGAGAGTTGGACGTGGACGAGCCGGCTGGCCTGGGTACGGGCGGAGCAGGGCCGCGCCGAGGAAGCCCATGAACTCGCCGACCGGGCGCTGGCCCTGTTCCCGCGCTCGGGGCCGGCGGCCCATGCCCGCGCCCACGCCGAACACGAACAGGGCGCCGGTCCCGCCTCCACCGCTTTCCTCGACACGTGGCTGGCGGCCGACCCGGAGGCCATGCAGTTCAAACACCTCAACTGGCATGCCGCGTTGCAGTCGCTGGCCTGCGGCGATTTCGCGGACGCACGCCGTCGGGCGGACGAGGTGCTGGGCCGCGCCGACGTGGGCATGCGCTCGGCGACCAACTGGCGGCTGCTGCTGGCCGGGCAGACGCCCGCCGGCCGCTGCGACCTCGCGCACGTACGGGAGTTGCTGGCGGCTCCCGGCGGGATGGCCGAGGTCTTCCATACGTTCAACCTCGCCCTGGCGCTTGCGGTCGAGGCGGCCACCGACGATCTGCGCGCCCTGGCCCACCGGGCGGCGCGCGACGAACGGCCTGACTACCAGTACGTACTGGCCCCGGTCGTCCGGGCGCTGGCCGAGATCACCGCCGGCCGGACGGCGGCGGCCGTGGACCTCCTGACCGGCCTGAGCGAGCGGACGGAACGGCTCGGCGGCGTCCGGGTGGAGCGCGAGATCGTTCAGGACACCCTCGCACGCGCCCTCGTGGACACCGGCGAGCACGCCCGAGCGGCCACGCTCCTGCACCCTCGTATCAGCACGCGGGCGCACCACGCCTACGAGGACCTCCTGCTCGCCCGCAAGGCACCCGCGGCCGTGCTCACGGTCGCCTGAGACTTCCGCCCTCGTCCTTCCCCGGAGGAGATGTTCCATGGCCGCGCCCCAACTGATCGTCGTCTCACCGCGTGGCAGCGGGACTCCACTGCTGACGGAGTTCACGGCCGCTCTCGGCTACTCCTCCTACGGGACGATGAGCGGTGTCCGGCCCGCGGGCGACGAGCCCGGTTCGGGTCCCGGTCCCGGTCCCGGTGAGGTCTATCCCCTGCTGGTGGCCTCCTACGGACAGGACCGGGCCGTACGGCTGCTGCGGCGGCGGGACGAAGAGCGGGACGAGCTGAAGTCGGCCTTCCAGGAAGCGGTCAGCGCGCTGTGGCGGGTGTGGTGGACGCGCCTGGGCCAGCCGGTCACCCTCGTCTCCCCCATGGATCCCGCGCTCGAAGGACGTCTGGGCCGGGTACCGGACGGCGAACTGCACCGTCTTCTGCCGGGCCGGGGCTGCTGGTACGTCACGAGCCTCGACCTCCAGCGGGCCGAGGCCGGCTTCCTGCGCGCCTGGCACGCGGACAAGCAGCCGCCGGTCATCTTTCATCACCGCGATGTGCGGGACCGGATCATCAGCCAGATCCGGCTGCTCTCCGGGCCCGCGGAGCGCGTCGGATCCCTCCCCGACCACCTCATCTACCGGGACATCGTCAGCGCCCTGCCCACCATGGACGCCAGAATCACCCTCGCGCTGACCGACCCCGCCTTCCCCGGCATGGAGGAGGCCCGCCGCTGCCAATGGCTGGCGCGCCACCCGGCGGTGACCGTGATCAGTCATGAGGAACTCGCGGGCCCCGCCCACGGCGGAACCGCCGAAGCCCGCGAAGAGGCCGTGACCCGCCTGCTGCACGCCACCGGACACCCCTCCCTCTCCCCGGATTCCCTCTCCCCGGATCTGCCCTCCCCGCGCTCCGGCGACGGCGACGACCTGGAGGTGGGTGTCTGGCGCCGGCATTTCACCCCGGCCCACGAACGGATCTTCTCCCGGCTCCACAGCGACCTGCCGGCCATGCCAAGCACCCTGCCCGCCGGGAGCAATTGACAGCGGCGCGCGGTGCGCCCCGAACGCCGTGTCGCCCGCGCCGGTGCCCCGCACCTGCGCTGTCGACGTTTACGGCGTCGCTACAGCGTGCCCGCTAGATTTGCGCTGACCTGCGCAAAGGCCCTCCCTGAGGGAGGGCCGTGCACCGCGCGTAGAAAAGCGCCCCCGGCAGGACTCGAACCTGCGGCCAAGTGCTTAGAAGGCACCTGCTCTATCCACTGAGCTACGGGGGCCGGGTGGTGGCCTCGGTGACCTGGAGCCCCGGTTGGGTAGTTCCATGACGTTGCCGGGACAAGGATAGGGCTCCGATCCCCTTGACCCGGTTGCTTCACGCCCGTGGCACGTTGTGGAGGTTCAGTGAAGCGAACCGATAATCGCAGGCAGGTGCGATTCACGCATCGCTTTTGGCCCTCGGCGCCCCGGGTGTTGTGCAGTCGTTATGCCTGTGCCCCACTCGTCCCGTCTGTCCCGAGTATGTGATCGGCGCGCAGAGATGTCCATACGCTTCAAAAAGGCTCCAAAATTGGGCATTCTTCGCATGTGGTGACCTTGGACGTACGGCCCCAGCTGCTCGACGCACTTTCCGCACTGCGCGACCGTGTCGCCGCCGTGCGTCTTCCACTGCCTCTCACCGGGGCGCCGCGTGCCCGGCAGACCAGGGCCGAGCTGCTCGCGCAGCTCGACGACTACCTGCTGCCCAGGCTCAGGGACCCCGAAGCACCCCTGCTCGTGGTCGTCGGGGGGTCCACAGGCGCCGGGAAGTCCACGCTCGTCAACTCCCTTGTGGGGCGGCGGGTCAGTGAGGCGGGGGTGCTGCGGCCCACCACACGCACCCCCGTACTGGTCTGCCACCCCGAGGACCACCACTGGTTCGCCGGGATGCGGGTGTTGCCGCATCTGACACGCGTATGGCTGCCGCAGCAGGAGGACGACGCGGGAGTCGGCGCGGACGGGACGGTGCCCGTGGAGCAGAGCGCGCTGCGTATCGACACCGCCGCCGCTCTGCCCCGCGGGCTCGCGCTGCTCGACGCGCCCGACATCGACTCGCTCGTGGTGGACAACCGGCTGCTGGCCGCCGAGTTGATCTGCGCCGCGGACGTGTGGGTCATGGTGACCACCGCCTCCCGGTACGCGGACGCCGTGCCCTGGCATCTGCTTCGTACCGCGAAGGAGTACGACGCGTCGCTGGTGACCGTCCTCGATCGGGTGCCGCACCAGGTGATCGACGAGGTCTCGCGGCAGTACGCGGCGCTGCTGACCCGGGCCGGGCTCGGTGACGTACCGCGCTTCACCATCCCCGAACTGCCCGAGTCCGCGGGCGCGGGACGGGGCCTGCTGCCCACCACCGCCGTCGCGCCGCTGCTCGCCTGGCTCGCGCACCGGGTGCAGGACCCGGCGGCCCGTCAGCAGGCCCTGGTGCGTACGGCGGCCGGGGTCATCGACTCCCTGAACGCGCGGATGCCGGAGCTGGCGGGGGCGGTGGCCGCGCAGTACGCCGCCGCCGTGCGGCTGACGGGCGCGGTGGAGGACGCCTACGCGGCCGAGGGCGAGCGGGTACGCAGACAGCTCCAGCGCGGGGCCGTGCTCGCCGGGGACGCGCGCACGCGCTGGCGCGGCTATCCCCGGGACAGCTCGGCGCGGGAGCTGCTCGACTCGCTGGTGGAGAGCCTGGGCGCCCTCCTCCAGTGCGCGGTGGCCGCCGCCGAGGAGCGGGTGGGGGAGGCGTGGCAGCGCGAGCCGGCCGCCGGGGCGCTGCCGGTGCCGGGCCCGGACGGGGAGGCGGCGGAACGGGTCGGGATGGCCGTACGCCGCTGGCGCCGCGTCCTCGAGGAACTGGCCGAGGAGGAGGTGCGCCAGCTCGAACGGACGCCCGCGCCCGACGCCGAGACGGTCGCGGCGCTGCTCGCGGCGGCCCTGCTGGGCGGCAGACGGGCCCGGCTCGCGGGGGAGCGGCTCGCGGAACGGGTCGGGGCGCACGCGGCGCTGCGGCTGCGCGACCGGGGCGGCGAGCTGGTGACGACGTACATCGATCGCGTGCTGCACGGGGAGCGCGACCGGCGGCTGGCGCCCCTCGACGCGCTTGAGGTCACCCCCGAGCCGCAGTCCGAGTTGATCGCCGCGCTGTCCGTACTCCAGAGGGAAAAAAGGTGAGCGACGTGTCTCAGGTGACTGGTGTTGCTGGTGAGGCCAGCGAAGCCAATGAGGTTGATGAGGCTGAAAGGGCCGTTAAGACGGATAAGGCTTCCAGGACTCCTGAGAATGGGGCGGAGGGAGCCGAGAAAGTCACCGAGCCAGGGAAGTCCGCGAAGCTCGCGAAATTCATGAAGCCCGTGAAATTCATGAAATCAGCTAAATCGATGGAATCCGGTGAATCCAGGGAATCCGGCGAATCCGGGGAGCCTGATGGGGCGGGGGAGCCCGTCGAGATCCTGGAGCCCGACGACGAGACCCTGGAGCCACGAAGGGCCGACGAGGGGTTCGCGTTCGCCGCCTCCGAGTCCGCCGCCTCCCCGGCCGCCGCCTCCCCGTCCGACGCCTTCGAGTCCGATGTCTTCGTGTCCGCCCCCGACGGGACCGGCTCCGACGGAACCGGCCCCTCCGCCGGCAGCTGGGACGACGGGCTGATCGCCCGCCGTGCCAACGGGAAGGGCTCCCCGGACGGCCTCGGCGGCCTGGACGGCTTCGGCGGGCTGGACGGCCTCGACGGCACGCTGGGGGCCGGTTCCGACGACTCCGAGGTCCACACCCCGATCGGGGGCGCGTACGGCGGCTCTCTGCGGGTACGTCTCGACGCCCTGGGCGAGCTGGTGGGCTTGTCGAGGACGCGGCTCGAAGGGTCCGTACTCGCCGAGGCCGGGCGCGTCCTGGACGAGGCGTCCGCCCGTCAGCGGCTCTCCTCGCGCCATACCGTCGTCGCCATCGCGGGAGCGACGGGCAGCGGCAAATCGACGCTGTTCAACGCCCTGGCCGAGGTGCCGATCTCGGAGACGGGCCTGCGCAGGCCCACCACCTCCGCCCCCATCGCCTGCGTCTGGTCCGACGGCGCCGCGGGGCTGCTCGACCGGCTGGCCATCCCGGGGCGGCTGCGGCGCAAGCCGCTGGCGGGCGGGGACGGCGACGAGGAACTGCACGGCCTGGTCCTCGTCGACCTCCCCGACCACGACTCGGCCGTCGTCCGCCACCGCGAGCAGGTGGACCGGGTGCTCGCGCTCGTGGACGCGGTGATCTGGGTCGTCGATCCCGAGAAGTACGCGGACGCCGCGCTGCACGAGCGCTATCTGCGGCCGCTCGCCGGCCACGCGGAGATCACCTTCGTCGTGCTCAACCAGATCGACCGGCTCCCCGGCGACGCCGCCGACCAGGTGCTCGACGATCTGCGCCGGCTGCTCGACGAGGACGGGATGGCCCTGGGCGAACACGGCGAGCCCGGCGCCACCGTCCTCGCGGTCTCGGCGCTCAGCGGGCACGGCGTGGGCGAACTGCGCGAGCTGCTGGGGCGGTTCGTACAGGAGCGGAGCGCGGCGGAACGGCGGCTCTCCGCCGATGTGGACGCGGCGGCGTGGCGGCTGCGGTCCGCGTATGTCGCCGAGGGGCGTGCCGGACTCGGCGAGCGTTCCCGTGAGCAGTTCGCCGACCGGCTGGCCTGGGCGGTCGGCGCGGTGGCCGCGGGCGAGGCGGCGGAGCGCGCCTGGCGCAGGAACGCGGGGCGCGCGTGCGGAACGCCCTGGCTGCGGCTGTGGCGGTGGTACGAGTCGACGCGGATGCCCGGCGGCCAGACGCAGCGGCCCCCGGAGGTCGTGGAGGAGGAGCTGACGGCACGGCAGCGGGTCGAACAGGCCGTACGTACGGTGGCGGAGGAGGCGTCCGCCGGACTGCCCGCGCCCTGGGCGCACTCCGTGCGCGAGGCGGCGGCGCGGGGCGCGGAGGGGCTGCCGGAGGCGCTGGACGAGCTGGCGGTGACGGCGGCTACCCCGAGCAGCCGGCCGCCGCGGCCCGCCTGGTGGCCCGCCGCCGTGCTGGCGCAGGCGTCCATGACGCTGCTCCAGATCTACGGCGCGCTGTGGCTGGTGGGGCAGATCGTCGGCGTGCTGGAACCGGGGCTGCTGCCGCCGGTGCTGGTGATGCTGGCCGGGATCATCGGCGGGCCGTTCGTGGAGTGGGCGTGCGGGGCGGCCGCGATGGGGCCGGCGCGACGGTACGGGCAGGACGCCGAGCGGCGGCTGCGCGAGGCGGCGGCGGCCTGCGGGAGGGCGAGGGTGCTGGATCCGATCTCGGGGGAGCTGATGCGCTACCGGGAGGTGCGGGAGCAGTACGTGACCGTGTCGCGTACGGGCGGATGAAACGGATGACGGGGTTTTCCACAACCGGCGGGTAATCCACAGCCCTCAGCGCATTCTTTCCATCCGGTCCAGCATGGGATCAGTCAATGCAGCCGGACGGGGAGGGACGTTATGAGCGACACCGTGGTAACCGTGGTGGGGAACGTCGCGACAGGCGTGGAATTCAGGGAGACGGTCACGGGCGGGGTGGCCCGGTTCCGATTCGCGGTGACCGGGCGCCGTTGGGACCGGCAGAAGAACAGCTGGACGGACGGGCCCACGAGCTTCTACACGGTATGGGCGTGGCGGACGCTGGGAGCGAATCTGGCCGCCTCGGTCTCCGTCGGTGAGCCGCTCGTCGTGCACGGCCGATTGCGGGTGCGGGAGGACGAACGGGAAGGGCAGCGCCGGACGTCCGCGGAGATCGACGCGGTCGCGGTCGGTCACGATCTGACGCGTGGGACCGCCGCGTTCAGACGTGTGACCAGGGCGACTCCGTCCCTGACGGAGCGTCACAGTCCGGCGACGGAGGGGGAGGGGCGGGGACGGATCCGGGGGCCGGAGCAGGGGCGGTTCCCCGTGCCGGAGGCGACGGCGGACGGGACGGTGGAGGCGACGCCGGACGCGCCACCCGCTCGGGCGCCGGGGGCGGCACCTCTTCGCGCGCCGGGCGCGGCACCCGCCCGCCCGCTCGTCGCGGCGTCGACTGCCGTTCCCTGAGCGTGGGTTGTGGAGACATGTCGATATACTCGTGTGCATTGCATAGTTCTGCCGGAGTGTCGATAACGATTCCGATTCGGAACGGTTATCAGAGTGCTTGAGTGGACTCCGGCGGTTCGTGCCGTCCATAGGATTCGCGAGTACCCACGGGGCACTTGAGTCTGCTGGCGAGGCATCCCCCCACGCGTTCAACGCGGAAGAATCTCGCCCGAAGGGGAATTCTGTGTTTTCTGCGATATCAGCGTCATCCGTACGGAAGCGGGGCGCCGCCCGTCTCGCCGCCGCGGTACTCGTCTCGGGACTGGTGGCCATGGGCTCGGTGGCCGGCGCCGGCGCGGCCACCGCCGACGAGGTCCCCCAGCACCAGGGCGGCGCCGCGGCCACCCTCGACGGACTGAAGACCTACGACGGCGCCGTGCTCCACAGCGACGGCAAGGACCAGCAACTCCCCGCCGGACTGTTCGAGATGACCGTGGACGGCGGCGGCAAGCTCAAGACGTACTGCATCGATATCCACAACCCCACACAGGACCAGGCGAAATACCTGGAGACCCCCTGGAACCAGACCTCGCTGGGCGCCAACAAGAACGCCGGCAAGATCCGCTGGATCCTGGAGCACTCCTACCCGCAGATAGACGACCTCTCGGCACTCGCCCAGAGCGCGAAGACCGGGCCCCTCACCGAGAAGACGGCGGCGGCGGGCACCCAGGTCGCGATCTGGCGCTACTCGGACAGCGCCGATGTCGACGCCAGCGACCCGGCGGCCGAGAAGCTCGCCGACTGGCTGGAGAAGAGCGCCCAGGACGCCGCCGAGCCCAAGGCGTCCCTCACACTCGAGCCCGGCGCCGTCTCCGGCAAGGCCGGTGAGAAGCTCGGCCCGATCACGGTCCGCACCGACGCCGCCGGTGTCACCGTCACGCCGCCCGCCGACGCCGCCGCCAGCGGCGTCAGGATCACCGACAAGGACGGCGCCCCGGTCACCACCGCCGCCAACGGGACGCAGCTGTACTTCGACGTCCCGTCCGACGCCTCCGACGGCACCGCCTCGCTCGGCGTGCAGGCCACCACCTCCGTACCGGTCGGCCGCGCCTTCGCCGGGGTGACCAAGAGCCAGACGCAGATCCTGGCCGGGTCCAGCGAGTCCACGGTCTCGGCGACGGCGACCGGGACCTGGGCGGAGCAGGGCGCGATCCCCGCCGTCACCGCTCAGAAGAACTGCGCCGCGGGCGGCGTCGACATCACCGCCGCCAACAAGGGCGACGAACCGTTCGTCTTCGACCTCAAGGGCACCGAGTACTCGGTCCCGGCGGGTGAGTCCAAGACCGTCACCGTCCCGGTCGGCGAGGACGAGGCGTACGACTTCACCATCACCGGGCCCGCGGGGTTCACACAGAACTTCAAGGGCGTCCTGGACTGCCTGACCACCAGCGACTCGGGCCCCGTGACCCAGCAGGAGTCCTCGCAGCCGCTCCCGGCCTCGGCCGGCGGCTCCTCCGCGGCCGCCACGGACAACCTCGCGGCGACCGGCTCCTCCAGTGCGACCCCGGTCATCGCGGGCGTCGCGATCGCGCTCGTGGTGCTCGGCGGCGGTGCCGTGTTCCTTCTTCGTAAGAAGAACGCCGCCACGCCCTCGGCTCCCGGAGAGTGAGGGACGTCTCGCGCTGAGTGAGACCTCGCAGCCCGTGGCCCCCGGCACGCACCCGCGTGCCGGGGGCCACGGCCGTGAGAACGGCCCGGGAGCGGTCCGGGGAGCGGTACTGGTTTCCATCGGGGGATGGACATGCGGCAAGATGGCGTGTATCTGCCCTCACGCGGCGGAGCCGCACATTGGCCCTTCTCGATTGCCGGACGGTTTCTCTTGGCTGAGTACATCTACACGATGCGCAAGACGCGTAAGGCGCACGGCGACAAGGTCATCCTCGATGATGTGACGCTGAGCTTCCTGCCGGGCGCGAAGATCGGTGTGGTGGGTCCGAACGGCGCCGGTAAGTCCACCGTGCTGAAGATCATGGCGGGTCTGGAGCAGCCGTCCAACGGCGACGCGTTCCTCTCCCCGGGATACACCGTCGGCATGCTCCTCCAGGAGCCGCCGCTCGACGAGTCCAAGACCGTGCTGCAGAACGTCCAGGACGGCGCCGCCGAGATCATGGGCAAGCTCAACCGCTTCAACGAAGTGGCCGAGCTGATGGCGACCGACTACTCCGACGCGCTGATGGAGGAGATGGGCAAGCTCCAGGAGGACCTCGACCACGCCAACGCGTGGGACCTGGACACCCAGCTCGAACAGGCCATGGACGCGCTCGGCTGCCCGCCCGGCGACTGGCCCGTCACCAACCTCTCCGGTGGTGAGCGCCGTCGCGTCGCGCTCTGCAAGCTGCTGCTCGAAGCCCCCGACCTGCTGCTCCTCGACGAGCCCACCAACCACCTGGACGCCGAGTCCGTGCAGTGGCTGGAGCAGCACCTCGCCAAGTACCCCGGCACCGTCGTCGCCGTCACCCACGACCGGTACTTCCTCGACAACGTCGCCGGGTGGATCTGCGAGGTCGACCGCGGCCGTCTCCACGGCTACGAGGGCAACTACTCCAAGTACCTGGAGACCAAGCAGGCCCGTCTCAAGGTCGAGGGCCAGAAGGACGCCAAGCGCGCCAAGCGGCTCAAGGACGAGCTGGAGTGGGTGCGGTCGAACGCCAAGGGGCGCCAGGCCAAGTCCAAGGCCCGACTGGCCCGTTACGAGGAGATGGCCGCCGAGGCCGACAAGATGCGGAAGCTGGACTTCGAGGAGATCCAGATCCCGCCGGGCCCCCGGCTCGGCAGCGTCGTCGTCGAGGTGGAGAACCTCTCCAAGGCGTTCGGCGAGAAGGTCCTGATCGACGACCTGTCGTTCTCGCTCCCGCGCAACGGCATCGTCGGGGTCATCGGCCCGAACGGCGCCGGCAAGACCACGCTCTTCAAGATGATCCAGGGCTTGGAGGAGCCGGACTCCGGCTCCATCAAGGTCGGCGACACCGTCAAGATCAGCTATGCCGACCAGGGCCGTGACAACATCGACCCGAAGAAGACGCTGTGGGCGGTCGTCTCCGACGAGCTGGACTACATCAACGTCGGCCAGGTCGAGATGCCCTCGCGCGCCTACGTCTCCGCGTTCGGCTTCAAGGGCCCGGACCAGCAGAAGCCGGCCGGTGTGCTCTCCGGCGGTGAGCGCAACCGGCTGAACCTGGCGCTGACCCTCAAGCAGGGCGGCAACCTGCTGCTCCTCGACGAACCGACGAACGACCTGGACGTCGAGACGCTGTCCTCGCTGGAGAACGCGCTGCTGGAGTTCCCCGGCGCGGCCGTGGTCGTCTCCCACGACCGGTGGTTCCTGGACAGGGTCGCCACGCACATCCTGGCGTACGAGGGCGAGTCCAAGTGGTTCTGGTTCGAGGGCAACTTCGAGTCGTACGAGAAGAACAAGGTCGAGCGGCTCGGCGCGGACGCCGCCCGTCCGCACCGCGCCACCTACAAGAAGCTGACGCGAGGCTGAGATGGCCCGCCACTACTACAGCTGCCCGCTGCGCTGGTCGGACATGGACGCCTTCGGGCACGTCAACAACGCGGTCTTCATCAGTTATCTGGAAGAGGCCCGTATCGACTTCATGTTCCGGCTGGCGCCGGGGGACGGCTCGCCGTCCTTCTCCGGCGGGTCCGTGGTGGCCCGGCACGAGATCGACTACAAGCGGCCGCTGGTCCACCGGCACGAGCCGGTGACCATCGAGTCGTGGGTGACGAAGATCAACGCCGCGTCGCTGACGATCGCGTACGAGATCAAGGACGAGGGCCAGGTCTACGTACGGGCCTCGACGGTCGTCGTGCCGTACGACCTGGCGGCAGGGCGGCCCCGGCGGATCACCGAGGAGGAGAAGATGTATCTCCGGAAGTACCTCGACGACGAGGCCGCCACCGGCAGGGCCGAGAGCCCGCGGGACGCCGGGGACAAGGACGCGCTCGCGGCATGACGACGCCCGAGCGGACAGTGGAGTTCGCCGACGCGCGGGAGGCGGCCGATCTCGGCGCCTTCCTCGCCCGGCTGATCCACTACGACCGCGCCGCCGCCGTACGGCTCCAGGCCGGGGGCGGCGCGCTCGCCGTCTTCGGCCGGCCGGCGTCCTTCGAGGTGCTCGCGATCCGTACGGCCAGGCTCGCCGCGCCGTACACGCTCGATGTCACCGTCTCCGCCGGGGAATTCCTCGAGTCGATCGACGAGGCGGCGGGCAGCGCGGCCGTCCCGGCGGCTGTCACCGGCCCGCCGTGGGCCGGGGTGCTGCCACCGCGCGGCGGCTGGCGGCAGGTGCCGGGGCTGCCGGGCACGGACGCCATGCGCGGTGCGCTGGCCGTCGCCGTCGCCGAATTCCGCTCCCGCGACGAGCGGTTGACGCCCGGGGACAGGACCCGTACGGAACGGGACCGGATCGGCCGGGAGATCTGGTCCCGGACCCTCGGCGACACGCCTCTGCCACTGCGGGCCGTGCACGCCGCGCAGTCACTGGGGTTCCTGCGGCCCGTCCGCGCCATGGTGCCGGCCGCCGCGCCCGCCGAGGAACAGCCGGTGGCGCTGCTGGAGTCGGGCGGCTGGCTCCGGCTCCGCACGCCGTACGGCTCGATCGCGCTACGGCGCGCGGGGATCGGCGGTCTCACCGTCACCCCGGTCTGAACCGCACGCCCGGGGACCGGAACGGGACCGGGCCTCGGGGGACCGGCGTGGAGGGACCGGCGTCAGGACAACGGCGTAAGGACATCGACGTCAGGACATCGACGTCAGGACATCGCGGAGGAGGTCAGCCCGCGGCGTTCACCATGGAGGCGGCGGCGTAGGTGAGGTAGTCCCACAGCTGCCGCTGGTGCGCCTCGGAGAGCCCCAGCTCCTCGACGGCCACCCGCATGTGCTTGAGCCAGGCGTCGTGCGCGGCGCTGTCCACCGTGAACGGAGCGTGGCGCATCCGCAGCCGGGGGTGGCCCCGGTTGTCGCTGTAGGTGCGGGGGCCGCCCCAGTACTGCATCAGGAAGAGCGCGAGCCGCTCCTCGGCGGGGCCCAGATCCTCCTCCGGGTACATCGGCCGCAGCAGCGGATCCTCGGCCACCCCCTGGTAGAACCGGTGGACCAGGCGCCGGAAGGTCTCCTCGCCGCCGACCTGCTCGTAGAAGGTCTGCTCCTGAAGCGTGCCCCGCGGAATCTCGTTCACCTGTCCATGGTCTCAGACGGACCGGCGGAGGACCTCGGCCCTAGGACCACCCGCCACGACCCCCTTACAGCGGCTGTCCGAATACTGGCGCGCAGATGCCAAGGCCCACTCGCTTCCCGGCCGCTCACCCAGGACAGTGGAGGGATGGGTGCACACCGGGAGGACGTGTACGGGCCGGACGAGGCGGATGTCGCCGACGCACGCGCCGGGCTGATCCGGGAGATCGCGGTGACCGGGGCGCTCGACGACCCGGCCTGGCGGGAGGCGTTCGAGGCGGTTCCGCGCCATCTCTTCGTGCCGTACTACTTCGTCGGCCGCCCCGGTGGCTACGACCGGCTGTGGAGGGGCGACCCCGACCCGGTGCGGCGCCGGCGCTGGCTGCGCGGGGCGTACGTGGACGGGCCTCTCGCGACCCGGGTGCGCGACGGCGAGCTGATCTCGTCCAGCAGCCAGCCCTCGCTGATGGCCCGGATGCTGGTGGAGCTGGACGTACGGGACGGGGACCGCGTCCTGGAGATCGGCGCGGGCAGCGGCTACAACGCGGCCCTGCTCTGTCACCGGCTGGGCGACGAACTCGTCACCACCGTCGATGTCGACCCGGAGATCACCGAGTCCGCCCGCAGCCATCTCGCGGCGGCCGGCTACCGGCCCGCCGTCATCACCGGTGACGGCGGGCGCGGCTGCCCGGAGCGCGCTCCGTTCGACCGGATCATCGCGACCTGCACCCTGCCGTCGGTGCCGACGGCCTGGTTGTCGCAGTGCCGGCCGGGGGCGCGGATCCTGGCGCCGCTCGCCACCGGGCTGATCAGCCTCCGGGTCGGGAAGGCTGCCCACGGGAACGGCGCACAGGGGGGTGGCGGGAGAGGGCGCGGCGAAGGAGAGCGCGGCACCTGCGCGGAGGGGCACTTCCTGAACACCGCCGCCTACTTCGTACCGCTGCGGGGCGTGCCGGGGAGCACGGCCCTGGCACGCCGGCCCCTCGGCGGACTGCCGAGGCGCGCGAGCGAGAACGAACTCTTCCGCTTCCTGCTGACCCTGACCTCGGGCAGCCTGGATCCGCACGAGGCGCTCTCCCTGTGGGAGCGTGAGCGCCACCCGGAGCGGGAACGGTTCGGCGTCACCCTCACCGCCGGCCGCCAGTGGGCCTGGCTGGACGACCCGGCGGGGCCGTACGTATGGCCCCTGAGCCCGGGTGGCGTCAGCCCCGGCGGATCGTGATCGTCGTCCAGGCGCCGACATGTACCCGGTCGCCGTCCTTGAGCGGGACGGGGACATAGGGCTGTATCGGATCCTCGGCTCCGTTGAGCGTGGTGCCGTTGGTCGAGTTCTGGTCGACCACGGCCCAGCTGCCGTCCGGCTGGTGGACCAGGATCGCGTGCTGGTGCGAGACGCCCGGGTCCTCCGGCGGGACGGACAGGTCGATCTCCGGCGACTCGCCTGTGGAGTGCCTGCGGCGGCCGATCGAGACCTGGTTCCCGGCCAGCGGCAGACGCTGCTCGGGGGAGTACGCCGGCAGATTCAGCCCGGTGGCCTCGGGGCCGCTGCGCTGCATCATCGCCATGAAGTACTCACGGTCGGGGCCGATGACCGCCGTCCAGCCGGCCGGCGCCTGCTGGTACTGCCGCATCGGGTCGTGCTGCTGGGGCACCTGCGCCGGTGCGTGCGGCTGCGACTGCTGCGACTGCTGTGACGAATGCGACTGTTGCTGTGAGTGCGGAGCCTGGGGGGCCTGAGGAGCCTGAGGGACCTGGGGAGCGTGAGGCTGGGCCGGGGCCGACATGCCCGAGGGCGGCGGCAGCATCCAGTCGTCGTCACCGGCCGGCCGCGCGGGCGAGGGCGACCGCGGGGCGGCGGACTGCTGCTGGAAGGCGGGCGGAGGCGGCGGCCCCTGCTGCTGATACGGCGGCGGGGGCGGCGGTCCCTGCTGGTGGTGCGGGCTCTGCGGCGAGGGCGACGGCGGAGGCGGAGGCGGCGAGTGCGGCGACGCCGGCTCGGACGACAGCGGTTCGGCGGGCCGGTTCAGCTGCGAGGGCCGCGAACTCTGGTACTCGTACGGATCGTGCGGCCGGGGCGGCTGCTGGGCCTGGAAGCCCGGCGGCAGGTTCAGCCCGGGAATGGGACTGCTGGTGCCACCGGGGCCACCGGGGCCCGGCTGCGGGGCCAGCGGGGTGTACGACGTCGCCGTGTTCGTCAGGAAGTTCCAGCGGCACTCCTCGCAGAACGGAGCCATCGGCTCGCGTGGAGTGCGGCACTGCGGGCACAGTTCGGCCTGGGCGGTGGCGCCGGGGCCGGGCCCCGGCGGATAGCCGTAGCCGGGCGCGGGCGGCGGCGGGGGAGGCGGCGGTGGTACGGCACCCGTGGGAGCGCCAGGACCGGCCATGCGATGGCCGCAGACCTCGCACCAGTCGTCGGAACCCGACTGGTGTCCGTTCGGGCAGGTCGGCATGTCGGCGCTTCCCCCTCTCCTCGTCCGGCCCGCAGGCCGCCGTTCTCTGTGTCTCCGTGCCGCGGACTCTTCGCTACGCGGATGCTTCGTGACGCGGGTACTTCGTGACGCGGGTGCTTCGTTAAGCGGTTACCTCTTGACGCGAACGGTCTTGGTGGAACGCGTTTCGAGTGTCATCTCGTCCGCGTCCGCGACCTTCGCCTTCAGTCGCACAGTACCTGTCGCCGCGTCGACGACGTCCACCACCTTCGAAAGCAATTTCGCGGTATCGGCGTTGCCCGACGACGCGGCGAGCTGCACCGCACGTCCCAGTTTCGCGGTCGCGCCGTCGAAATCGCCCGACTTACGCGCATCCAGACCCTGTTGGATGACTTGCGCCAGTTCGGCTTGACCCGTGTAGTGCGCGACCTGGGGGTTTATCGAGGTGGAGGCCGCCATGTCGTCCGTCCACACCGCCCGTACCAGCCCCTGCGACAGCACCTCGGGGGCTCCGCCGCCCTGCGAGGGGAGGATCAGCGAGACCCGCGCGGCCAGCATCTCCTGGCCGATACCGGCCTCCGGAACCCGTACAGACACGTGGTAATCGCGCGATTCGTCGCCCCAGGACCCGGTGGGATAGTCCCCGGCCCGCGGCCCCGCCTCCGTGCGCCGGCCGGTCAGGTCCTCGACCGTGGGCGCCACCTGCTTGACGAAGGTGATCTCCACGCCGACGGGTGTCCACATCCGCAGCGCCACATCCGCGATCTCCTTGCCCATCGCGTTCTCCATCATGGTGGTGAAATCCGCGGCCAGGCCGGCCGGATCGGCGACGATGTCGGCGCTCCCGAGCAGCGCGGAGGCGATGCCCGTGACCTCCTTGACCTCCCAGTCCGTGCCGACACCGCGGGCGTCACAGGTGAACCGTCCCGCGCAGGAGTCGAGCGCGGCCCTCAGATCCTCCGGCGCCTCGTGCTCGTTGCGCCCGTCGGTGAGCAGGATGCCGTGCCGGATGGGGACATCGGCCGTGGCCAGCAGCCGGTCGGCGAGCCGGAGCCAGGTCCCGATCGCCGTACCGCCGCCCGCGCTCAGCCGGCGCAGCGCCTCCTTGGCCTGGGCTCTGGTCTGTCTGTCGGCGACCGCGAGTCTGCCGTTGCCCGGGTAGACCTCCTTCGCCACATGCGTACCGCCGACGATCGCGAAGGCGACGCCGTCGCGCAGGGTGTCGACGGCCGCGGCCGTGGCGTCGCGCGCGTTGCGCATCTTCGTCGGCGGATAGTCCATGGACCCCGAACAGTCGACCATGATCACCACGGCCGCGTTCGGGCTGTACCCGGGAAGGACGGAGGGTGTGGACGAGGCTCCCGCCAGTGGCACTCCGCCGGTGGTGCCGCCCCCTGTCGAGGTGACCGTGACGATCGCGCTGACCTCGCGCCCGCCTTCCGGCAGGTATTCGTTCTGGTACACGTCGACGGAGAACTGCGGCACGTTCGACTTGGAGAAGTTCGCCATCTGTATCGGCTCCTTGACGCTCCACACAGCAGAGACAAGTCAGTGAAAGGGGCAGTAAAAGATCTTCAATTGATCAGTAATCGGTCAGTTCTGGGGCATGCGTGATCGAGAGCGGGCAGAGCGGGAATCACGCCGAGTTGTAGGCGGATCCTGCCCCTTGCGGTGGCAGGGCGAACGGCAGCACCGCCACTGTTACGTTGTCGTGGCCCCCGCCGTCGAGCGCGTGCCCGACCAGTACCTGGGCGGCGTGCAGCGGCCGTCGCGCCGCGTCGGCCGGCAGGGCCCTGGCCATCTCGTCGGCGCCCTCCGCGTAGTTCCACAGACCGTCCGTGCAGACCACCACCACACCGGGGCGGTCCGGCTTGAACGAGGCGGTGTGCGGCTCCAGTTCGTACGCGTCGGCGCCGAGCCAGCCGGTGATGGCGTGGGCGCGGGCGTCCGCGTACGCCTCCGCCTCGTTCATCAGGCCCGCCGCGACCATCTGCGCGGCCCAGGAGTCGTCCTCGGTGAGCCGGGCGGGCGGGCCGCCGCGGTCGTCCGGGATCCAGTACGCCCTGCTGTCGCCGATCCAGCCGACGACCAGCAGGCCGCCCGCGACCACCGCGCCGACGATGGTGCACGCGGGGGCGTTCTGGTGGCGGTGCGGGTCGTGCTCCATCCCGCCGCCCGGGGTCGTGGCGAGGGCGTTGACCGCCTCGGCCGCGACGACGATCGCGTCGTGCATCGACTGCTGCGGATGCGTCCCGCGCTCCAGCGCGGCCAGCAGGGACTCGTTCGCCGAGGAGGCCGCCGCGGCCGAGGCCTCGTCGGGGCGGGTCGCGGACGACACGCCGTCGCAGACGACCGCGACCACGGCGGGGGAGCCGTCCGGCAGAGCGGCCGACGACACGGCGAACGCGTCCTCGTTGCGGTGATGACGCAGCCCGCGGTCGCTGACGGCCGCCACCGCGCCCAACTCCTGCTCCACATGGTCGCGTTCACGCGGCTGGGCGTGTCCGCAGTTCTCGCAGTAGCCGTCCGTGTCGACCCGTCCGGCCCGGCAGGCGACACAGAGCTTGCCGCCGGGCGACAGTACGGCGCCGGGGTCCACGGTGCGCGGATCGGCGGCGTCCGGGTTCGGGCTCTCCGGGCGGGCGCTCTCCTCGTTCGTGCCCTCCGGGCCCGCGGTCCCCTGGTTCGTGTTCTCCTGGCCCGCACTCTCCTGGTTCGCGTAGTCGCGCGCCGCGCTGTCCCAGACCACGGCCGCGGGCGCGGCGGGCGCGGGCAGCTCGAAGTCACCTGGATGGGCGGGCAGCCGTGAGCCGCTCGACTCCAGCCCCACCAGTTCCTCCGGCAGATGCAGAGGCGCGGGTGTGCCGGAACTGTCGGTCCCGGTGACCGTGGGCCACTCCACACCGGCCGCCGGAGCACCGGCCGCCGGAGCACCGGCCGCCGGAGCACCGGCCGCCGGAGCGCCCGCCGCCGGAGCGCCCGCCGCGGCGTCGGGCACCGTGCTGTCGGGCACCCTGGCCTCGGGCTCCGCCGGTCCCACGCCCTTCATCACGAGGGTGGGTCTGTCGTCCGGGCGCGGTGGCACGACCGACAGGTCGTAACCGCACGCGCCGCAGAACAGGTCGCCGGACTCCAGCGGCTCCTCGCAGCTGGGGCAGGTCGGCAGCTGCGCCGACTTGGGTTTCTGGGACATCAATCACACCCACGTCCGGGGGCGGAAACGGTTGGCCCGCTCCACCAGTTCGATCCTTTCCTCGCCGCGCTGAGCGAGCCGGGCGAGTACCCGGTAGGAGCGTTCCAGTCCGAAACGCAGCCCACGCTCGTCCAGTTCGCTGCCGAGCAGTACGGCCCGCACCGGACGGGAGCCGGGACTACCGGAGAGTACCCAGTCCAGGGCCGTCCCCAGTACCTCTGTCGACAACCGCTCGCGCCGCACCGCGTCCAGACCGAACTGCTGGAGCGCGGAGACCTGATGGGCGGCCGCCGTCAGATCGTCGATCAGCGGGGGCTCCTGGCCGGTGCCGACGGCCGCCGCCCGCGCGCCGCGCTCCCGCAGTCTGGCCCGTACGGCCGCGACCCGCGCCGCCGTGTAGTGGATCGATGCCTCGGGCACGGACTCCAGGGACCGTACGGCACCGGCCCGGTCACCGGCGGCCAGCTGCACCCGGGCGAGACCGAACGCCGCGCTGACATAGCTCGGGTCGGTCGTCCAGACGAGACGGTAGTACTCGGCGGCGTTGTCCAGCTGGCCGAGCACCTCGGCGCAGACGCCCAGCGCCAGCTTCGGGGCCGGCTCGCCGGGGAACGCGTCGTATATCGCGTCGAAGGAGAGCGCCGCGGTCTCGTGGTCGCCCGTGGAGAGCGAGGCGACGCCCCGGTACCAGACGACCCGCCAGTCATCCGGACGCCGCTCCTCCAGAGCGGCCAACGACGCGGCGGCCGTGGCCAGTTCCCCCATCTCCAGCCGGGCGCGCAGCTCGCGCAGTCCGCGCTCGACGGAGTCGGCGGGGGCGGCGGCCAGCGCGGTGATCAGCTCGGCGGGGGCCGAGGCCAGCAGACCGGCGAGGAATCCGGCGTTCGGATCGTTCGGATCGACTCTCGGTACGGGCAGCGCCAGCGCGATCGCCCGGGTGTCGAGCGGCGCGAGCCGGGGCACACCGGGGCCCGCGGCGCCCGCAGATCCCGTCGTCGTACCCGCGGCGCTCGTACCCGGGGTGCTCGTACCGAGGACGCCCGCCGTGCCCGGGGCCGCCTCCGCGCGGGGCGCCGGCAGATACGGCGGGGCCGCCGGGGCGAGCCCACCGGCCCCTGGAACGCCGGGCCGTGCGCCCGGCGCGGGGAGCGCGACCGCCCCGGCCCCGGCGCCCGGCGGCAGGACCGGCGCGGCTCCCGTCCCGTCGCCGCCCGCGAGAGCGGGCCCCGCCGCCTCCGTTCTGGCGCGTCGGCCGAACAGACCGCCTCCCCGGGCCCGTTCGGGACGCGCCCCCAGCCGTGAGACCTCCTCGGTCAGCTCCGCGAACAGCTCCGTGTCCGTGACCCGCAGCTCGGGACCGAACAGCGTCGACAGCGACGGACGCGGACGCCCCGTCTGTAGCGCCACCACCTCCCGCAGCACGCCCGTCAGCTGCTCCGCCATCTCCTGCGCCGACGAGAACCGGCGCGCCGGATCCGGGTCCGTCGCGCGGACCAGCAGCCGGTAGAAGGACTCGTACGTCCGGAAGACCTCGATGTGCTCCGGGTCCGGAAGCGAGTCCGCGAACACGTTGGTGTAGCCCTGGAAATCGAAGGTCAGCACCGCCAGGGTGCGGGCGACCGTGTAGAGATCGGAGGCCACCGACGGGCCGACCTCCGCGACCTCGGGCGCCTGGTAGCCGACGGTGCCGTAGATCGCCGACTCGTTGTCGTCCGTCCTGCGGACCGCGCCCATGTCGATGAGCTTGAGCTGGTCCTCGGTCTGGATCGCGTTGTCGACCTTGAAGTCGCAGTAGAGCAGATTGCGGCTGTGCAGATGGCCGAGCGCCTCCAGCGCCTCGATCCCGTACGCGCACGCCTGCTCCACCGGCAGCGGATCGCGCCTGCCCGCCGCGGTGCGCCGCTCGTTGGCGATCTCCTTCAGCGATTTGCCGCCGACGTACTCCATGACTATGTAGCCGTCCATGGAGCCGGTCCGCTGGTCGAGATGCTCCACGAAGTTGTAGATACGGACGATGTTGGAGTGCTCGATCTCCGCGAGGAAGCGGCGCTCGGAGATCGCCGCTTCCATGGCGTCCTGGTCGCCGGTGTCCAGCAGGCCCTTGAGCACCACCCAGCGGTCCGAGACCGCGCGGTCGATCGCGAGATAGACCCAGCCGAGACCGCCGTGGGCCAGACACCCCACCACCTCGTACTGGCCGTGCACGATATTGCCCTCGTGCAGCTTCGGCACGAACGAGTACGGGTGCCCGCACTTGGTGCAGAACCCTTCCGTCCGCCCCGGCCGGTCCCCGCGCGCACGGCCCACCGGCGCACCGCAGTCCGAGCGCGAGCAGAACCGCTTGCGCTCGGGCACTTCCGGATGGTCCATCACCGCGGAGCGCGGGTCGGGGCGCGGCACGTCCGGTACGGAGACGAGGCCCGCGCCGAGGCGGTTACGGCCCGACGCGGCCGTGGACGAGCCGGAGCTGCGGACCGACACCGACTGGGTCGACAGCCGCCCGGACAGCGTGCGCGAGAGGCGGCCCGAGACCGAGCGCCGGGACGTGGACGAGCGTGAGGAGCTCCGCGAGGAGGCCCGTGCGGAGGAGCCGGACGACGAGCGCGAGGACGCGCCACGGCCGGAACCGCTGCTCCGGCCGCCGCCCGTGATGCCGGTGGGCGGCGAGGACAGCGAGCCGTTGGGCGAGACGACGGGCGCCAGACCACAGGTGTCGCAGTACAGCTCACCGCCGCCCATGTCCTCGTACGAACCCTCGCAGCCGGGGCGCTGGCATGCGTTCGTCCCGCTCATCTGTCCCCCCGTCGACCCGTGGACGCCGGCATCTCCGTCGCGTCCCGCTCCCTCGTCCGTCCCCCGGGTCCTGACCGCCCGCAGGTCAGGCCCGTCACCGCGCACCGCTCCGTCATGTGTCCCCCCTGTGGCCGGCGGAGCCGGGCCCGCGGGGGACCAGCACGTCCGCCGCCGCCCGCTGATAGCGCAGCACCGCCTCCTCGGCCACGCGCAGATCACAGGGCGCGCTCCACAGCATCCGGCGCGCCGCGTCGTACCGCTCGATCAGCACCGGATCCTCGGCCAGTCCGTGCCGGGCGACCTTCGCCTTGTACGCGTCCAGCCGGCCGCGCAGCTCCGCGCGGACCGCGAGCGGTGCCGTGACCGCCGTCAAGGACTCGCGGGCCCGCAGCAGCTCGTCCTCGGCGTCCCGCTCCAGTGACTCCAGGAGCGGCGAGAGCCGGTGCCACTGCGCGTGTCTGCGGTACTCGGCGGCGGTCGAGAGCCGTTCCTGGAGGGCCGTCGGCGGACCGCTCACCGCGGGCACCTCGGTGGCGGCGATCTTCGCCAGCACCTCGCCGCGGGCCGACCGGGCCTCGGTGAGCGTACGGTCCGCGCGCGACAGTACGTCCCGCAGCCGCATCAGCCGTTCCTCGGAGTCCTGGCGCACCCGCAGGACCGCCTCGATCTCGCGCCGTACGTCCTCCAGCGCGCGGGCGGCCCGGTCGTAGCGCTCGGTGTCGGGACGGCCGCCGCCGGGCGCCGAACTGCCGGGGCCGGGCCGCCAGAACGCCAGCGGATCGGAGATCACCTGGTCGCGCAGCGTGCTCAGTTCCTGAGTGATCGACTCCAGATCGTCGCCGGCCGGATGCTCGCCGGGCCGTACGCCGACGGAGTGCGCCAGCGAGCGGGTGCGCCGCAGCTCCGCGGAGAGCAGATCGATGCGTGCGGGCAGCGCGGACCACACCGAGTCCGCGGCCACGACCATGTCCAGGGACGACGCGTACAGCTCGTTCATCCTGGCCACCAGCTCCGCGAGCGTGAAGCGCTCGGAGAGCTTCGCCGGGCCGGTGAGGGACGCGGGCAGCTGTCCCGCGGCGCCCGCGACCACGACACCGCGGCCGCGCAGCGTCTCCGTCAGCTCCAGCAGGTCGTCGCGATGGGGCCAGCGCCGTCTGGCGCGTGCCTCACGGGCCCTGTTCAGCGCCGCGGTGTAGCTGTCGAAGTACGTCCACAGGAGCGTGATCGACAGTTCGGCGGCGGCCCAGCGGTCCTTGGTGACACCGGTCAGGTCGGCGCCTTCGAGGAGTCTGCGGCCCGCGTGGTCCTGGAGGGCGAGCAGCGAGGTCTCGATCGCCTCGTACTCCGCTTCGAGGCGTGACAGGGCGCGGTCCACCTCGTCCCGGTCCATCACCGGTCCCGGTGGCCTCCCCGTCGAGTCGGGGAAGGAACCCGTGACGCTCATCGCTCACCTCTCCGCTCGTCATCTTCGGCCCTGCCGGAACGCCGGCCGGCGCACCGCGTGTCCGCGGGTCGTCGGCCCTCGGCCTCGGACCTCGGTTCTCGGCCCGTCAGTCCTTGTAGGCGGCTGTGGGCGGCTTCGTGATGCCCGGCAGCCCCGCCGCCAGCCACCGCTTGTACGACGTCATCCAGGGGCTGTTGGGCCCGCCCGCGCGGTACTCCTCCAGCACGTGGTTCACCCGGCGCACCAGATCGTCGTTGCCGAGCTTGGCGGCGACACCGTAGTACTCCGGCTTGAGCGGCTTCCCGCGCAGCTCGACCGCCGGGTCCTGGGCCGCCTGGCCGGCCGCGAGGGCGTTGTCCGTCATCAGCGCGTCGACCTCGCCCAACTGGAGCCGGACCAGGCAGTCGAGCTGGTTGGGCACCGTCAACTGGTCCTTGTCCGAAGGCTTCCCCTCATTCGCGTCCTCGTATATCGCGCCGAACGACTCGCTCTTCAGTGTCTCGTTCGCGATCGAACCCTCGGCCGTGCAGACCCGCTTCCCGGCCAGGGATGTGTCGTATCCCTTGATGGCCGACCCCTTCGGGACCAGTATCTGCTGGCCCGTCTGGAAGTAGGCGGTGGAGAAGGAGACGTCCTCGAGCCGGTCGCAGGTGATCGTCATCGTCCGGACGACCAGGTCCACCGTGCCACTCTTCAGCGCCTCGGTCCGCTGGTTGGTGGGGATGGTACGGAACACGATGGCGTCCGGACTGCCCAGTATGTCCGCCGCTATGGCCTTCGCCAGATCGATGTCGAAGCCCTCCAGATCGCCGGTGTCGGGGTTGCGGGCACCCCAGCGGTAGCTGTTCTGGTCGACTCCCACGATCAGCTTGCGGTCATCACCCGTACGGTCTCTGATCGCCTTGACGCCGGGGGCGTTGTTGTCGTCGACGGGCCGGAGACTGGCCTCCGGGGAGGGGCAGTCGTCGGCCTTCGCGGGCACGGCCGTGGCGATGCGCTGCTCGGAGCGCTCCGTCTCCTCCGAGGTCGTACGGGTCAGCGGCAGCAGGGTGACCGAGGCCGTCAGCACACAGGCGCCCGCCATGGCCGAGACTCCGCCCCAGCCGCGGAGCCCGCGGAACGGGCCGGGGCCGCGGGACCGGCGCGGCCTGTCCGTCGAGGTCATCCCTCCCCCTCTCACCGGTACTCCGAAAGCCTGCGGCCGATCCCCAGGATCGCGCCCGCCGCGGCCACCAGCGCCAGCGCGCCGGCCCCGATCGCCAGACCGTTCAGCGCGCCGAGACCGTCCGAGGCGTAGGTGTCGAACTCCTTCTGCTCCAGATCGATCGCCAGCTTCAGCGACGAGTCCACCTGGCGGAAGGACTCGCCGGTGGAGCCCTTCGCCCCGGCCGCCGTGGGGTCCTTCGACCCGATCACCAGCGCCAGCGCGGTCTTGTAGTCACCGGTCTTGTCGGCCTTGCTGGCCAGGGCGTGGCGCTCGCGCCATTCCGCGACCGAGGCGATCGCGTCCTTCACCGGCGTACGGCCGTCGCTGTTGTCGGCGAGCCCCTCGGCCCTGCCGAGCGCGACGCTGAGCTTGTCCATGCCCGTGTTGTAATCCGTCTCGTACTTGTCCTTGTTGTCCTCGTTGAGGACGGCGCCCCTCGCGACCAGGGTGAGGTTCTCATTCGCGCGGGCCTTGAGCGAGTTGATCCGCGCGTCGTTGAGGACCTCCAACGACGCCTGGCCGTGCGTCTTCGCGTTGTCCAGCTCCGCGCGCGCGACGGTCTGCGCGGCGGCCAGCCAGAGCAGCAGGACCGTGGCGGCGGCGGTGGCGGCGAGCAGGCCGTGGTTGAACACGCGGTTCGTCCGCAGGTAGTTGCGCCGTTGCGCCCAGAAGAGAGCGCCGAACGCCAGCACCCCCAGCGCCGTGGAGACGAACGGCCACAGCCGCGCGTCGTCGTTGTCCGTCGCGAGCCGGTCGGTCTCCGCCGCGTACAGCTTCTCGGCGGCGGGCAGCAGTTCGTTGCTCATCAGCTGGTTCGCGTACCGCAGATAGGCGCCGCCCAGCGGCAGCCCCTGCCGGTTGTAGGCGCGGGCCTGCTCGATCAGGCCGGTGTAGCGCGGCAGTCCCTCGTTGAGCGTGGCGATCTGGCGGCCCGACTCACCGCTGTCGTCCGTGTGCGTGGCGGCCGTGATCAGCAGCCCCGACGCCGTCGTGATGTCCGTGCTGTACGTCTCGCGCACATCCGCGGGCTCCGGCGCGCCCGCCAGGAAGCCGCTCGCCGCGGCCGTGTCGGCGTCGGCCAGCGAGCGGTAGATGTCCGCCGCGTCCACGCTCAGCGGCTGACTGCGGTTCACCACGTCATCGGCGGCGGTGAACCGGTCCGACGCCTCCCAGGCCGTCACCGCCCCGAAGGCCACGACCAGCAGGGCCAGGGCCGCGCCGATGATCCGCAGCCGGCCGGGCTCGGTCGTCGCGGCGGCGCGCAGCCGCTCCGCGGTCTCGGCCCACGCCGCCCGGCGCGCGGGCACCTGGCCGGGCGGCGCGGCCGACGGCGGCATCGGCGGCCGCGTGGGCGCGTGCGGCGGAGCCGACGGTGGCGCGGAGCGCACATTCGACGGGTTTGTCACGTGACCTCCCCCTTGGTCATGGACGACGGCGGCCCGCCCCCTGCGGGCCGGGGGACAACTCCAGGTCAGCAGTATGGCCGGAGGTACTGACAACTACACCAGGATTGACTGGATCTTGTCCTTCCCGCGTCGGCCGCGGCGGGCCGGTCCCCCGCCGTCTTCCCGCCGTCTCCCCCTCATGAATACGCCGGAGCCCCGTGAGCGGTTCCCGTTCACGGGGCTTTCGTACGGGTGCGACGGCCCGGAGTCCGCGTGGCCGTCCGCGCCTCATGGGGCGGCCCGGGTCAGGCGTAATGCGCCCCGAGCCTGGCGTGCGCCTCCGCGCCCGCCCCCACCTGGTCGAGACCGAGCAGCGCGGCCCCCAGCACCGGCGGCGCCGTCACCACGCCGATGACCGCCTTGGGCGCCCTGGCCGCGAGCAACTCCGCGATCCGGTCGTCCAGTTGCGGATGACGGGCCGCCAGGACACTCCCGCCCAGCAGCACCGGCACCTCCTCGTCGAGCAGCCCGAGCTTGCCGAGCGCCACCGCGGCCAGGACGACGACCTCCTCGGCCAGCCGGTCGACCACGGAGTGGGCCACCGCGTCGCCCGCCGCGCTCGTCGCGAACAGCACCGGCGTCAGCTCATGCCTGCGCGTGAACGGGATATGACCCAGATGCAGCGCCTCGATCAGCTCGTACATCGAGCCGAGCCCGAAATGGCCGGGCAGCGTCCGCACCAGCTCCGTCGGCTCGCCGCGGCCGTCCTCGGCCCGCGCCGCGAACCACAGGGCCTCCTCCGCGAGACCCGAACCGCCGCCCCAGTCACCGGAGATCCGTCCGATCGCGGGGAACCGCGCGGTACGGCCGTCCGGCAGCATGCCCACGCAGTTGATGCCCGCGCCACAGACGACGGCCACGCCCCGCGGCTCCGCGCCGCTCGGCAGCCCGGCGCGCAGTATCGCGAAGGTGTCGTTGCGCACCTCTGTCGTACGCCCCCAGCCGCGCGCCTGCACGGCCTCGGCCAACTCCCGCTCCTCGACCGGGAGGTCGGCGTTGGCGAGACAGGCCGACACATGGCCGACGAGATCGCGCTCCGGCAGCCCCGCCGCCGAGGCGGCCTCGGCGACCGTCACCGCCAGCGCGTCGACCGCCGCCTCGATCCCGACGACCGGCGGCTGGAAGCCGCCCCCGCGGGCCGTGCCGAGCACCGAGCCGTCGGCGCCGATCACGGCCACATCGGTCTTGCTGTTCCCGGCGTCGACGGCCAGGACGCTCGCGCGCCCCACCGTCTCGCCGGCTGTGCTCACCGCCACGCTCACACCCACGCGAGATGCTCCCGGTTGTGGGCGATCAGCTGGTCGGTGAGCGCCTCGGCGTACTCGTACTGACCGATCAGCGGGTGTGCGAGCAGCGCCTTGAAGACCCGGTCCCGGCCGCCGTGCAGCGCGGCCTCCAGCGCCAGGTCCTCGTACGCCGTGACATTCGCGATCAGGCCCGCGTACAGCGGATCCAGCTCGGACACCGGGAGCGGCGCCGCGCCCGAGGTGTCCACCCGCGCCTGGACCTCGATCACCGCGTCGTCCGCCAGGAACGGCAGCGTGCCGTTGTTGTACGTGTTCACCACCTGGACGGGGCTGCCGCCGCCGCGCAGCAGCGAGGCGGCCAGATCCACCGCCGCCTCCGAATAGAAGGCGCCGCCGCGCTTGGACAGCAGCTCGGGCTTCTCGTCCAGCGTGGGGTCGCCGTACATCTCCAGCAGCTGCTTCTCCATCTCGGCCACCTCGGCGGCGCGGGACGGCTTGGTCCGCAGCTCCCGTACGACCTCGTCGTGCGCGTAGAAGTAGCGCAGATAGTACGAGGGCACGACCCCGAGCCGGTCCAGCACCGCGCGCGGCAGCCGCAGATCGGCGGCGAGCGAGTCGCCGTGCTCCGCCAGCAGCTTGGGCAGCAGATCGGCGCCGTCGGGGCCGCCGAGCCGTACACCGCGCTCCCAGGTCAGATGGTTCAGCCCCACATGCTCCAAGTAGACGTCGGAGGGCGCGACGTCCAGCAGCTTCGCGAACCTGCGCTGGAAACCGATCGCCACATTGCACAGTCCCACGGCCTTGTGACCGGCCTGGAGCAGCGCCCGGGTCACGATCCCCACCGGGTTGGTGAAGTCGATGATCCACGCGTCGGGGTTGGCGCGCCGCACCCGCTCGGCGATGTCGAGGACCACCGGGACCGTGCGCAGCGCCTTGGCGAGACCGCCCGCGCCCGTCGTCTCCTGTCCGACGCAGCCGCACTCCAGCGGCCAGGTCTCGTCCTGGTTGCGCGCGGCCTGTCCGCCGACCCGCAGCTGGAGCAGTACCGCGTCGGCGCCGGCGACGCCCGCGTCCACGTCCGAGGTGGTGGTGATACGGCCGGGATGGCCCTGCTTGGCGAAGATGCGCCGGGCCAGCCCCCCGACCAGTTCCAGACGGTCGGCCGCGGGGTCGACCAGGACGAGTTCCTCGATCGGCAGGGTGTCCCTCAACCGAGAGAATCCGTCGATGAGTTCGGGTGTGTAGGTCGATCCTCCGCCTACCACGGCGAGCTTCATGGTTCTCAGCCCTTCACTCCGGTCAGTGTGACTCCCTCGACGAACGCCTTCTGGGCGAAGAAGAACACGAGGATCACAGGGGCCATGACCAGTACGGTCGCGGCCATGGTCAGATTCCAGTCGGTATGGTGCGCGCCCTTGAAGGACTCCAGGCCGTAACTGAGCGTCCAGGCGGCCGGGTTCTCCGAGGCGTAGATCTGCGGGCCGAAGTAGTCGTTCCAGGCGTAGAAGAACTGGAACAGCGCGACGGCCGCGATCCCGGGCCTGGCCATCGGCAGGACGACCCTGATCAGCGTACGGAACTCGCCGCAGCCGTCGACCTTCGCCGCGTCCAGGTACTCGTTGGGGATCGTCAGCAGGAACTGGCGCAGCAGGAAGATCGAGAACGCGTCACCGAACGCCATCGGGATGATCAGCGGCCAGAGCGAGCCCGACAGATCGAGCTGCTTCGCCCAGAACAGATACATCGGGATGATGATCACCTGGGGCGGCAGCATCATCATCGAGATGACGAGCATCAGCGACAACCGCCGGCCGCGGAAGCGGAACTTCGCGAGCGCGTACGCCACCGGGATCGAGGAGAGCACCGACAGGACGGTGCCGAGCCCCGCGTACAGCAGGGTGTTCTTCCACCAGGTCAGAAAGCCCGGGGTGTGGAACACCTTCGCGTAGTTGCCCCACTCCCAGGAGTTGGGGGTCAGATCGCGGGTGAGCGCCTGCTGGTCGCTCATCACCGAGGTCAGGAAGAGGAAGACGAACGGCAGCACGAAGAAGAGCGCGGCCGCGACCCCCAGTGAGTGCACGGCGATCCAGTGCAGCAGCGCCTTGCGGCGCGCGGCGCGGGCGGCCGGCGTGCGGTCGGGCGCGCCGGGCGCGGTCGTCGTCGGCGAGCCGGGGCGGCCGAGGAGTTGTGTCATCTCAGTCACCCGATCCGATCAGTCCGCCGCGCCGCCGCATCAGCAGCGCCGTGAAGGCCATGGCCAGCGCGAACAGCACGAGCGCGACCACACACGCGGCGCCGTAGTCGAAGCGCTGGAAGCCCAGGTTGTAGACCAGCTGCGGCAGGGTCAGCGTGGACTTGTCCGGGTACCCGGGCTCGAACTGCTGCCCGGAGCCGCCGATGACGCCGGAGGCGACCTTGCCCGCGACCAGCGGCTGGGAGTAGTACTGCATCGCCGAGATGACGCCGGTGACCACGGCGAACATCACGATCGGCGAGATGTTCGGCAGGGTCACGTACCGGAAGCGGTGCCAGGCCGACGCGCCGTCCAGCTCGGCCGCCTCGTACTGCTCCTTCGGCACGTCGAGCAGCGCGGCCATGAAGATCACCATCAGGTCGCCGATGCCCCAGACGGCCAGCAGGGTGAGCGCGGGCTTGGACCAGCCGGGGTCGTTGAACCAGCCGGGGGTCGGCAGGCCGAGGTCCCCGAGAATGGTGTTGACCGGTCCCGTACCCGGGTTGAGCAGGAAGACGAACGCGAGCGTCGCGGCGACCGGCGGCGCCAGATACGGCAGATAGAAGAGGGTGCGGAAGATCCCCGTCCCCGTCTTGATCTTCGTGATCAGCAGGCCGACGCCGAGTCCGAAGACCACCCGGCACGTCACCATGATCACGACGAGCCAGAGGGTGTTGCGCAGGGACGGCCAGAACATCGGGTAGTCGTCGAAGACGTACGACCAGTTCCCCAGACCGTTCCAGACGGGCGAGTTGAAGCCGTCGTACTTCATGAAGGAGAAGTAGACGGTCGAGATCAGCGGATACGCGAAGAAGACGGTGAAGCCGATCAACCAGGGCGACATGAACGCCGCCGTCCGAAGCGCCGACCTGCGGCGCTTCGAACGGAGCGTGTGCGTGGACATCGGTGGCGTCCCGGCCCGCTACTTGGCCTGCTCGATGTCACGGTCGATCTGCTGGGCGGTCTTCTCCAGACCCGCCTGAAGATCCTTCACCTTGCCCTGCTCGTACTGGTACCCGAAGTCCTGAAGCGTCTGCTGGTACGTCGAGCCGTTGATGGCGGCCGGCGGGGTGTTGGACTTCGGGTGCTGCGCGATGTCGAGGAAGGTCTTGAAGCGCGGGTCGAACTTCAGGCCCGGGGACTTCAGCGCCTCCAGCGTCGAGGGCACATTGCGGATGCCGTTGGCGAACTGGACGACCGCCTCGGTGTCGGTCGTCATGTACTTCACCAGCTCCCACGCGGCGTTCTGCTTCTTGCTCTGCGGCGCGATCCCCATGATCGTGCCGGAGAGGAAGCCCTTGCCGTAGCTGTCCGCCTCGTCGTCCGCCACCGGCATCGGCGCGACACCGATCTCGAACGGCACCTTGGCGTCCTCGGCCATGCCGAGCCGCCACTCGCCGTCCAGCTGCATGGCGACCTGGCCGGTGTGGAACGGGTGCTTGGCGCCCCACTCGTCACCGAACGTGGAGCGGAACTTCTCCAGCTTGCCGTAGCCGCCGAGGTCCTCGACCAGCTTCTTCTGGTACGTGAACATCTTGGCGAAGGCCGGGTCCTTCGCGATGTTGGACTTGCCGTCCTTGTCGAAGTACGCGTGGTCCCAGCTCGACATGTAGTGGTCGACGACCGTCTCGTAGCCGTGGTAGGTCGGCATCAGACCGACCTGCTCGTAGCTGTCGCCCTTGGGCTTCGTCAGCTTCTTGGCGACGGCGGCCAGCTCCGACATCGTCTTCGGCGGGGAGGCGATCCCGGCCTTCTCGAAGGCGTCCTTGTTGTAGTAGAGCCCGTACGCGTCGCTGAGCAGCGGCAGCGCGCAGCGCTTGCCCTCGAACTGCGTGTACTCCAGCAGCACCTTGGGGAACGTCTTCTCCAGGTCCAGCCCGGACTTCTGGATGAACGGGTCCAGGTCGGCGAAGGCGCCCGACGAGCAGAACTTGCCGACGTTCGAGGTGGTGAAGGAGGACACCACATCCGGCCCCTTGGAACCGCCCGCGCGCAGCGCCTGGTTGAGCTTGTCGTCATTGATGTTGCCGACGACGTTCACCGTGATGTTCGGATGGGCCTTCTCGAACCGGTCGATGTTCGCCTGGATGGCCTTCACCTCGGCGGGCGCGCTCCAGCCGTGCCAGAAGGTGATGGAGGTCTTGGCGTTCGGATCGTCGGACGCGTCGGCGCCGGACTGCCCGGTACACGAGGTGGCGAGAACGGATATCGCGGCCACCGCGACGGCGGAGACGGCGAGACGACGGTTTCTGAGCATGGCGGTACTCCCGGTGGTGGGTACGGGGGTCGGTAAGGGAGATACGGGGGGTGCGGGGGGCGGCGGAAGGGGACGGACGGGCGATCTTCGGCGGTTGGCGTTCAGCGGGCGGTGTCGAAGACCTCGTCGCGCGTGGTCGACAAGGCGCTCTCCAGCGCGCCCCGCAGGACGGGACGGTGCTGGACCCCACCGATGAGGAGCCGGGGGCGGGACGCGGCCAGTTCGGCCAGCTCCGCCTGGACGAGGGCGCGCAGCGGCTCACCGCCGGCGGCGGTCACCCCGCCCGCGAGGACGATCAGCTCGGGGTCGAGTACGGCGGTCACCGAGGCGAGACCGGTGGCGAGCCGCTGGGCGTACAGCCGCAGCAGCTCGGCCAGCCGGTCGTCCCGTTCGTGCCCGGCGGCGGCCCGGGTCAGCAGCCCGGCCGCGACCTCGGCGTACGGCGTCTCCGGGGTGTCGATGCCGAGGGACTTCGCGAGCCGCGGCACGGACTGGGCGCCCGCGAGCTCCTGGAAACCACCGCTGTTCGCCCGGACCACCTGGCGTACCAGCGGGGTGCCGGGGACCGGCAGGAAGCCGACCTCGCCGGCGCCGCCGGTGAAGCCGCGGTGCAGCCGCCCGCCGATGAACAGGGCGGCGCCGAGGCCGTCCTCGTTCCACAGCAGGACGAAGTCCTCGTCGCCGCGGGCCACTCCGAGGCGCTGCTCGGCGACGGCCGCGAGGTTCACGTCGTTCTCGTACTCGACGGGCATCGGCAGGGCCGCGGCCAGCTCGTCGAGGAGCGTGGTGGAGTGCCAGCCGGGCAGATGGGACGCGTAGCGCAGCCGGCCGGTGGACGGATCGAACGCGCCGGGCGTACCGATCACCACCCGGCGCACGTCGGCCACGGCGAGACCGGCGGCCTTCACGGCCCCCTCCAGTGCGTCCGTGACCTGACGGACGACACTGTCGGCGCGGCGCCCCGGGGTGGGCAGTTCGAACTCCCCGACGGTCGTTCCGGTGATATCGGCGACGGCGGCCAGGATCCGCCGCGGGCTCACATCGAGCCCGGCGGCGTACGCGGCGCGCGCGTTGACCGCGTACAGCTGGGCGTTGGGCCCCGGCCGCCCCTCGGTGGTCCCGGTGGCGACGACCAGACCGGCCGCTTCGAGACGGGCGAGCAGCTGGGAGGCGGTCGGCTTCGAGAGGCCGGTGAGCTTGCCTATCCGGGTCCGCGAGAGCGGGCCGTGGGCCAGCAGCAGATCGAGCGCGGCCCGGTCGTTCATGGCCCGCAGCACACGGGGTGTCCCCGGCGATGGAGTGGGTGATCCGGTCACATCGGTCACGGACTCGACACCTGCCCTTCCCCTGCTCACTCCCGATACTGTTAGGAAAGTTTCCTATCGGGTGGGAGGAAAGTAGGCCGGACGCCACGAAGGCGTCAATACTCTCCGGCACAAGACACCCCCGCGGCAACCAAAGCGTTACCTGCGGGGGCGGAGGGGAAAGGCGCTACTTCGCGAGGTTCGCGGGCGGCGTGATCGGGGCCGCCGCCAGGGACTGCGGGGACGTCGGGCTCGCCAGCGCCGAGGGGGCGGAGACCCCCGCGGCGGGGTCCGCCGTCGCGGCAGGAGTCTCCGCCGCCGGGAGAAGGCCGCCGACGATCTGGATGCCCGCCTCGTCGAACGCGCGCTTGATCCGCCAGCGCAGCTCGCGCTCCACCCCCAGCGCCTGGCCCGGCATCGTCTTCGCCGAGAGCCGCACCGTCATCGAGTCCAGCAGGACGGCGTCCAGCCCCAGCACCTCGACCGGGCCCCACAGCCGCTCGTTCCACGGGTCGTCCTTGGCCATCTTCTCCGCGACCCCCGCGATGACCGTACGGACGTTCTCCAGGTCCTCCGTCGGCCGCACCATCACATCGACACCCGCCGTCGCCCAGCCCTGGCTGAGGTTGCCGATCCGCTTCACCTCGCCGTTGCGCACGTACCAGATCTCGCCGTTGTCGCCCCGCAGCTTGGTGACCCGCAGACCGACCTCGATCACCTCGCCGGACGCCACCCCCGCGTCGATGGTGTCCCCGACGCCGTACTGGTCCTCAAGGATCATGAAGACCCCCGACAGGAAGTCCGTCACAAGATTGCGCGCACCGAACCCCAGCGCCACGCCCGCGACGCCCGCCGAGGCAAGCAGCGGGGCCAGATTGATGTTGAGCGCGCCCAGCATCATCAGCGCCGCCGTGCCCAGGATCAGGAACGACGTGACGGAACGGAGCACCGACCCGATCGCCTCGGAACGCTGCCGGCGCCGCTCCGCGTTCACCAGCAGCCCGCCGAGCGCGCTGCCCTCCACCGCCTGCACGCTGCGGTTCATGCGGTCTATCAGCTTGGTCAGCGCCCGGCGGATCACATGACGCAGCACGAGCGCGATGACCAGGATCAGCACGATCCGCAGCCCGGTGCCCAGCCAGGTGGCCCAGTTCTCCTGCACCCAGCTCGCGGCGTTGTTGGCGCGGTCCGCGGCCTCGTCGAGCGTGACGGAGTCGGACGACGGGCCGGCGGCCAACGGGGCGGACCAGGACACGGCGGAAACCTCCAGGTGTTGCCGGGGCGGTCCCACCACACTAACGGGGCAGTCCGGCCCGACCGGTGCTCCGGCGGCCGGAGAGACGCGCCTCACGTATGCCGCCCACGGCCCGCCCAGCCGCCCCGCGCGGGCCTGTGCGCGGGGCGGGGGCCGTCTTGTGGTCGAAAACACTCATGGCCCGTTACCTGCACGTGGTGGCGTTTCGACCAGGCATGAGGAGAGACTGAGAACAGATCGTCCCGGCGCGAGCCACGTGCCGCCGGCGTACAAGGAGGCATCCGTGCCGCATGTCCTGGTCCTCAACGCGTCGTACGAGCCGCTCGGCGTCGTACCGCTCCGCCGCGCGCTCGTCCTCGTCCTGGAGAACAAGGCACTCTGCCTCGAGGAATCCGGCGCCTTCATGCACAGCGAAACCCGCGTCATCCCGGCTCCCAGCGTCGTACGGCTGAAGCGTTTCGTGCGGGTCCCCTACCGGGGGCCCGTTCCGCTGACCCGCCGCGCGCTCTTCGCCCGTGACGGCGGTCGCTGTATGTACTGCGGTGGCGTCGCAACCAGCGTCGACCACGTCATCCCGCGCAGCCGCGGCGGACAGCACCGGTGGGACAACGTGGTGGCGGCCTGCCGCCGCTGCAACCACGTCAAGGCGGACCGCCACCTGCGGGAACTGGGCTGGCGCCTCAACCACCAGCCCGCCCCGCCGTCGGGCCTGGCCTGGCGCATCATCGGCACGGGCCACCGCGACCCACGCTGGATGCCCTACCTCCAGCCGTACGGCGCGGAGGACGCGGTGGCCCGCATCGACGCGCCCAGGGTTTCTTAGGGCTGCCCCGTCCCCCGGGGCGCGGGAGGCGGGGCAGCCCGCACAAGACAGACGTGAGCGCGGACGTTTCCGCACCGCCGCGCGGCCTCTTTTTTGAGGGCTCGGTTCGCCTCCGGGCGCTTTGAGCCCCTGTCGACGGTCGACCGTGCTCGATTCCCTCGTACCTCGGGAACCTCCGCGCGCTCTCCCTTTCGACAGCGGCGCGCCCTTCGGCTCACTCGCCGCCGGAAAGACAGCACCCGGAACGAATCGGCACCCCACCCCCGACCTCCAGCCGTGCGGCGGGTTGGCGGCCCCCGGCACCACAACGGCGTACCGCACCACCCCGCACCCCCGCCGGACGGCGCACCGCACCCACGATCCCTAGCCGGGAGGCGCCACCGCGTAGACCTCCACCGCGAACAGCGAGTACCCGAACCGCGTCGCCCGTCCCTCCCCCTGCACCCGCACGAACCGCGCGTCCCTCGCGTCCATCCCGAGCGCCTCCCGCCCGCCCCCGCCGTCCGTCACCACCGCCGCCGTCCGCCACGTGCGCCCGTCCGCCGAGACCTGGATCCGGTAGCGGGTCGCGTACGCCTCCTGCCAGTGCAGCACCACCTGGCCCACCCTGGCCGGCCGTGCCAGTTCCACCTGCCACCAGGCGCCGTCCTCCACGGGGGAGGACCAGCGGCTGGCCGGATCGCCGTCGGCCGCGGCGGCGGCCGGGAAGTCGGGGGTCTCGTCCCCGGACGACGAGGCCGTGCCCGTACGCGCCAGATCCGGGCCGCCGGTGACGGGGGAGGCGCGCACCGTGAGCGTGCGCTCCTCGCCGGCGAAGGCGAGCGGCACCTCGTACGTACCGGCCGGGGTGCCCGCGGGGACACTCACCTGGACGGGGATCTTCCTGCGGGAGCCGCGCGGAACCGTCGTCTCCTCGGGCACCGTCACCCGAATGCCGGAAGGCGGCTTCGCCGTGAGCGCGCCGCGCACCTCGCCGGGGCGCTGCGCGGCGACACGCGCCTCGACCGTCTTCGGCTCCCCGCCGATCTGGGCGTTCGCCTCGCCGCGCGGCAGGTCGAGGCTGGCCCGCGGTTCGTCGGCGAACCAGGGCACGACATGCCGTATGGACGGCGTGGAGCCGCCGGGTCCTCCGGGCCCGGCGCCCGCACCGGACCAGGCGATCCGTACCGCGTCGACCCGCTGCCCCTTCAGCCCCTTCGCGTCCGACTCGGTCCAGCCGCTCGTCGAGAGCGGCCCCAGGGCGCGCCAGCCCTGGCCGGGGATCCGGGCCTCGACGGTCGCTCCGGCGCCCGTGCCGGGCTCGGCCATCGTGTTGACCGCCTCCAGGGGCCTGGCCCGCCCCAGCTCGACGGTGTAGGTCCGCGAGTCCTGGGCGACGCCTCCGCCCGTACCGCCTGTCGCCTCGGTGCGTCCCGCCGCGCGGTCCGCTCCCGTCCAGGCCGACGACTCCTTGGCCGCCCGCTCCAGGAACGGCCCCAGCACGCCCTCGCCGACCGTCACGCGGCTCGCCTCCGCGGCCTCGCGCAGTGGCTCCAGGGCCACCGAGGCCCGCCACGCCGCCGCGCCGTCGCCGCGGTCCTGGGCCCGGAGCATGTCGACGGCCAGTTCGCCCGCGGTGCCGTACCGCGCGAGCTGGTCGAGCCAGGGCCGCACCTCGTCGTCCAGCCGGCCGTCCGCGGTCCCCGAGAGGCGCCGCGGGGCCTCGCGCATCGCCGAGAACGCGGCCCTCAGCCTGCTCGCCGCGGCGGTCCCGGCCGTCGCGTCCGTGGCCGTACGGGACCGCCAGAACGCGTCCAGCAGCGGCTTCAGATACGCCGACTCCGACGGGCTGAGGATCGACGAGGCGTCATTGCCCGCGAGCACGCCCAGCGCCTCGCGGGCTTCCTCGTCCTCGCCCGCGAGATCGTCGATCGCGGCACGCCAGGACTCCTGCGGTTGGTAGCCGCGCGGGTTCCAGGCGTAGTCGGCCGCCGTGAACAGCGGGATACGGGACGCCGACGCCTGCTCCATCGCGTTGGCGAGCAGCCCGACGGAGCCGCTCGCCACGGCGGGTTGCCTGCCGGTGTACGGGCCGAGGAAGAGCCGGCCCTGTTCGTAGTCGTTGACCGGGTAGTTGTCCATGGTGACCAGCGGGTGCCTGAACGCGGCACGCGCGCCCATCAGTTCGCGGCCCGTGATGGTGCGCGGCACGACCCCGACGCCCGTCCACGCCACCCGCACCCGCGCGTCGAGCGCGTCGGCGAGCGCCGTGCGGTAGTCCGTGGCGCCGTCCTGGTAGTACTCGGTCGGCATGACCGTGAGCGGTTCCGCGCCGCCGTACCGGTCCGCCAGATGCCCGGCCACCGCGTTCGCGACCCGGGTCTGGGCCGCGGCCGCGGCGCCCGGCCCCGAGCCGAAGGTCTCCGCGTCCTGGCCGCAGTGCCACTCGCTGTAGCTGACGTCCTGGAACTGGAGCTGGAACGCGCGCACGCCCAGCGCCCACATCGCGTCGATCTTGCGGATGAGCGCCTTGAGGTCCGTGTCCGAGGTCATGCACATCGACTGGGCGGGGGAGACGGCCCAGGCGAGCGTCACGTGGTTGCGCCGGGCGCGCTCCGCCAGCTCGCGGAACTCCGCGCGCTGCGCCGCCGGATAGGGATCACGCCAGCGCGCCTGGCGGTACGGGTCGTCGCCCGGCGCGTAGAGGTACCGGTTCTGCTTGGTGCGCCCCATGAAGTCGAGCTGCGCCAGCCGCTGCCCGTGGTCCCAGGGCCGCCCGTAGAACCCTTCCGTCGTGCCGCGTAAGGCGGTGCCGGGCCAGTCGCGCACGACCACGCCGGGCACGGCCGGCCGGTCCGCCGTCCGGCGCACGATCAACTGGCGCAGGGTCTGCGCCGCGTGGAAGAGGCCGTCCTCGCCGACGCCGTCCAGAGCGACCGTCCCGCGGCCCGCGACGGTGCCCACGGCGATCCGGTAGCCGCCGGACGGAAGGTCGGCGCGTTCGGGTGCGCGGAGGGCGCGCAACGCGTTCCGCGCGCCGCTGCCCCCGGCGAGCACCACGGGCCCGCGCCCGGCGGGCGGCTCTCCGGAGGGCCCGGCGGGCGCGGTGACGCGGACGGTACGGACGCCGGCCGCGCGCAGGAGATCCGCCAGTGCCTGTACGGCGTAGGTGTCGGCTTCCGCGCCGGCGACGACGGTCACCTCGTCCCCGAGCGTGACCGCGCTCCCGGCCGCCCTGATCGTCTGGGGCCGTGGCCAGACCGCGGGCACCGCCGTCCCGGCCTCGCGGTCCGGGGTGGTGGCCGTGGGCGACCGGGGGTCCTGAGGGGCGGCGAGCGCGCTCGGCGCGGTGCCGAGGAGTCCGCCGATCACGGCGACCGTGACAGCGGTCGCGGTCCGCTTCCTGCGCCCGAGCTGCATGCCTCGTCCCCTCATGCTCACTGGTTTCGCTTCTTGGCACCGCCCACGTCCCGCCGGAGTCCCGACAAGCGAGCCGTCGAGCGGCACCGAGCCCACCACCCCGTGGTGAAGGTGTCAATGCGCGTGGCCGTTGTGTCGCAAATGCCCGTTTGTGATAGGCAGGACCTTCAACTGCCGCACGGGGAACGGATCGTGACTCGACACACGTTTACAGGGCGTACACGTCTGCGGCTCCGCCCGCTGGGTAGGGCTGCTGTGACCTGTTCCCTGTTCCTTGGAGGCGCCGTCATGGCCGCATCCGCACAGCTTCTGCTCTCCGCCCTCTCCAAACAGGCGGAGCCCGCCCCGCTGACCAGCGAGCCCCCGCTCGGCGGCGTCGGTGCGGGACCCCTGACCAGCGAGCCCCCGCTCGCCGACGCGGCACCCCTCACCAGCGAGCCCCCGCTCGCCGGCGTCGCCCCGCTGACCAGCGAGCCGACCGCTCCCGGCACGGCGGGTGGCACGGAGTACCCCGGAGTCTGACCTTCCGAACGGAGTGCGTATGGGTCTGGCCAGGCTCGCCGAGCTGCACGGTGTCGCCACCGCGTACTCACCTTCCCCGGGCGTCACCGTCCCGGTCCCCGACGACACCGTGGTCTCGGTGCTCGCCGCGCTGGGCGTCGACGCGTCCACGCCCGAAGCGGTGGACGACGCGCTCGGGGACGCCGAGTCCGCCGAGGCGAGACGGCTGCTGCCCGCGACGCTGGTGCTGTGGACCACCCGGGACGACGCCCCGAGCGCTCCGGATGCCCCGGACGCCCCCGGAGAGCCCGCGAGCCCCCTTCATGCCGCCGCCCCGCCGCCGCCCGAGCTGCCGCCCGCCCTGACCGCGCTTCCGCCGGGCTCGGTGCTCCGGGTGGAGACGGAGGAGGGCGAGTCGGTGGAGCTGCCGCACTCCGCCCCCGCGGAGCCCGCCGCCTGGGCGGAGCTGCCGCTCGGGGTGCACCGGCTGGCCGTCGAGGCACCCGACGGGCGTACGGCCTGGGTGGTGCTGATCGTCGCCCCCGCCCTGGTGCCGCGCCCGCCCGCCCGTACCCACGGCTTCCTGGTGCAGCTCTACTCCCTGCTCTCCGCCCGCTCCTGGGGCATGGGCGACCTGGGCGACCTTGCCGAGCTGGCCGGCTGGTCGGGCCGGACCCTGGGGGCCGGATTCGTCCAGATCAACCCGCTGCACGCCGCCGTACCGGGCGATCCGACCGACCCCTCCCCGTACCGCCCCTCCTCGCGCCGCTTCCCGGACCCGGTGCATCTGCGGATCGAGGACGTCCCGGAGTACGCGTATGTGCGGGGATCCGACCGCGCGCGCCTCGACGCGCTGGGGGAACGGGCCGCGGCCCTGCGGGAGTCCGTCCTCGACAAGACCCCGGACGCGGGCGCGCTGATCGACCGCGACGCCGTGTGGGCGCTCAAGCGCGCGGCCCTGGACATCCTGGACACGGTCCCGCTCGGCCCCGGGCGGCGCGCCGCCTACTGGGACTTCCTGGCCGCGCAGGGCCGCGCCCTGGAGGACCACGCCACCTGGTACGCCCTCGCCGAGGTGCACGGCCCGGAGTGGCACGACTGGCCGGAGGCGCTGCGGGATCCGCGTTCCGCCGAGACGGCCGCGGCCCGCCGGGAGCTGCTCGACCGGATCGACTACCACTGCCGGCTGGCCTGGCTGACGGACGAGCAGCTGGCGGCGGCGTCCCAGGCGGCACGGGACGCCGGGATGTCCGTCGGGATCGTCCACGACCTCGCCGTCGGGGTGCACCCGGGCGGCGCCGACGCCTGGGCCCAGCAGGACGCCTTCGCCGCGGGCATCTCGATCGGCGCGCCGCCGGACGCCTTCAACGCGCTCGGCCAGGACTGGGGCCTGCCGCCGTGGCGCCCCGATGTGCTGGCCGCGTCCGGGTACGCCCCGTTCCGCGGGCTGCTCCAGGGCCTGCTGCGGCACGCGGGGGCCTTGCGGATCGACCATGTGATGGGGCTGTTCCGGCTCTGGTGGGTGCCCCAGGGGCAGGACCCCACCCGGGGAACGTATGTCCGTTACGACGCGGAGGCGATGCTCGCGGTCCTCGCCCTGGAGGCGCACCGCGCGGGCGCCGTCGTCATAGGGGAGGACCTGGGCACGGTCGAGCCCGGCGTACGCGAGGCGCTCCAGCGGCGCGGGGTGCTCGGCACATCCGTGCTCTGGTTCGAGCGCGACTGGGACGGTACGGGACGGCCGCTGCCGCCCGAGAGCTGGCGCGAGGGCTGTGTGGCCACGGTCACCACCCACGATCTGCCGCCCACGGCGGCCCGGCTCACCGGCGAGTACGCGGAGCTGCGCCACCGGCTCGGTCTGCTCACCCGCCCGCTGGAGCAGGAGCGGTCGGAGGAGCAGGCGGAGATCGCGGAGTGGCTGGGCGCGCTCGCGCGCCTGGGACTCCTGCCCGGGGGCGACGGGGACGAGGAGGAGGAGATCCGTGCCTTCTACCGCTTCCTGACGCTCACACCGGCGCGGATGATCGGCGTCTGGCTGCCGGACGCGGTCGGTGACCGCCGGCCGCAGAACCTGCCGGGCACCTGGAACCAGTACCCGAACTGGCGGCTGCCGGTGGCCGATGCCGAGGGCCGCCCGATGAGCCTGGAGGAACTGGCCGCCTCGCCCCGGCTGCACGGACTGATGGAGACCCTGCGCGACCACTGAGACGTAGGCCCTGTCGTCGAAGTCCCGGCTGCCCGGCGACGCCCGGCACGCACGCTCGCGGCATTGTCGGGATCACCCCAGTACGTCCAGTACGGGGGCGACCCTCCGCCGTGCGATCGCACGCACCGGACGCCGCCGGGCCCGCCCTCCGGGCGGACGGCGTTCCTTTGAAGACAGGCCCTACGGCACCCCGGGCGCGCGGCCCGCGGACGGGTTCGCTACGTTTGCACCGTGGACAAGAAGAACGCTCTGCGCGCCGGCGCCCTGGCGACCGGTACGACGCTGATGATGCTGCTCATGTCGTCCCCGGCGCTCGCGCTGACCCGTGACGACGGCGACGACCCGGGTCCCGGCCTGAGTGTGGGCGAGACCCTCGGCCTGTTCGTGGTCGCGCCGCTGGTGATCTTCGGCATCATCGCCGGTCTGGTGATGGTGCTCGACAAGTCGCGCAAGCAGGCCTGACCCACCGGGACTTCCTGGGCGTCGTCCGGCACCTCGTGTGCCGGACGGCGCTTCTGTGCGTGGCGTGACCGGCCGATCGGCCGGCGTCCGACGGAAGCGGCCGGAGACGGAGCCGGAGCCGGGCGGGGCCGGGGAACGGCCCCGCAAGCCCGCCCCGGCCCCGCCCGCCTCCGGACCCGCTCGGCTACGCGACGGCCGCCGCCGCGTCCGCCTCCTGCGCCTTCAGCGCGCGCTCGACGCCCGACCTCGACTCCGAGACCAGCCGGTGCAGCGCCGCGTTCGGGCCCGCCGAGGCGAGCCAGGCGTCCGTCGCGTCCAGCGTGGCGCGGGAGACCTGGAGCGCCGGGTACAGACCGACCGCGATCTGCTGGGCCATCTCGTGCGAGCGCGACTCCCAGACCTCTCCGACCACCGCGAAGAACTTCTCCGCGTACGGGGCCAGCAGCTCACGCTGGTCGGTCTGGACGAACCCGCTGATCACCGCCTCCTGGAGGGCGTTCGGCAGCTTGTCGCTCTCCACCACCGACGCCCATGCCTCCGCCTTCGCCTCGGCCAGCGGACGCGCCGAACGGGCCGCGGCGGCGTGGCGTTCGCCCGCCGCCGTACGGTCGCGGTCGTACTCCGCCGAGATCTCCTCCTCGTCGTGCAGCCCCACCGCCGCGAGCCGCTGGACGAACGCCCAGCGCAGCTCGGTGTCGACGGCCAGGCCCTCGATCGTCTCCGTACCGTCGAGCAGGCCCTGCAACAGGTCGAGCTGGTGCGGCGTACGCGCCGTCGCCGCGAACGCGCGTGCCCACGCCAGCTGGTGGTCGCTGCCCGGCTCGGCCGCCCGCAGATGCGCCAGCGTGGCGTCCGTCCACCGGGTCAGTCCCGCCTCGCGCCACGCGGGCGCCGCGTACAGGTCGAGCGCCAGCTTCACCTGGCGGTGCAGCGACTGCACCACCCCGATGTCCGACTCCTTCGTGATGCCCGAGAGCACCAGCTCCAGATAGTCGCGCGTGGCCAGCTCGCCGTCGCGGGTCATGTCCCAGGCCGACGCCCAGCACAGCGCGCGCGGCAGCGACTCCTGGAAGTCGCCGAGGTGCTCGGTGACGACCCGCAGCGACTCCTCGTCGAGGCGGACCTTCGCGTACGACAGGTCGTCGTCGTTGAGCAGGATGACGGCCGGGCGCGGCGTGTCCGCCGGGAACGGCACCTCCGTGCGCTCGCCCTCCACGTCCAGCTCGATCCGGCTCGTACGGACCAGCTTGCCGTTCCCGTCCAGGTCGTAGCAGCCGATCGCGATCCGGTGCGGGCGCAGCACAGGCTCGCCCTTGGCCCCGGCCGGCAGCGCCGGCGCCTCCTGCCGTACGGCGAGCGAGGTCACCCGGCCCGAGGCGTCCAGCTCGATCTCCGGGCGCAGGACATTGATGCCGGCCGTCTCCAGCCACGCCGTCGACCAGGTCTTCAGATCGCGCCCGGACGTCTCCTCCAGCGCGCCCAGCAGATCGGACAGCCGGGTGTTCCCGAACGCGTGCGCCTTGAAGTACGCCTGCACGCCGCTGAAGAACTCGTCCTGGCCGACGTACGCGACCAGCTGCTTCAGCACGGACGCGCCCTTGGCGTACGTGATGCCGTCGAAGTTGACCAGCACATCGTCCAGATCGCGGATGTCCGCCATGATCGGGTGCGTGGAGGGCAGCTGATCCTGCCGGTAGGCCCAGGTCTTCATGGAGTTGGCGAACGTGGTCCAGGAGTGCGGCCACCTCGAACCCGGCGCGTACGCCTGGCAGGCGATCGAGGTGTACGTGGCGAACGACTCGTTCAGCCACAGATCGTTCCACCACTCCATGGTGACCAGATCGCCGAACCACATGTGCGCCAGCTCGTGCAGGATCGTCTCGGCCCGCGTCTCGTACGCCGCGTCCGTCACCTTCGAGCGGAAGACGTACTGGTCGCGGATCGTCACCGCGCCCGCGTTCTCCATCGCGCCCGCGTTGAACTCCGGCACGAACAGCTGGTCGTACTTGGCGAAGGGGTAGTCGTAGGCGAACTTCTCCTGGAACCAGTCGAAGCCCTGCCGGGTGACCTCGAAGATCGCGTCCGAGTCCAGATACTCGGCGAGCGAGGGCCGGCAGTAGATGCCCAGCGGCACGGACTGCCCGTCCTTCTCGTACGAGCTGTGCACCGAGTGGTACGGACCGACGATCAGCGCGGTGATGTACGACGAGATGCGCGGCGTCGGCTCGAAGACCCAGGTGTGGTCCCTGGGCTCCGGCGTCGGCGAGTTGGAGACGACGGTCCAGCCCTCGGGCGCCTTCACGGTGAACTGGAAGGTCGCCTTCAGGTCGGGCTGCTCGAACGAGGCGAACACCCGCCGCGCGTCCGGCACCTCGAACTGCGTGTACAGATACGCCTGCTCGTCGACCGGGTCGACGAAGCGGTGCAGCCCCTCGCCGGTGTTGGTGTAGGCGCAGTCCGCGACGACCGTCAGCTCGTTGGGGCCCTCGTGCAGATGCGTCAGCGCGATCCGCGAGTCCCGGAAGACGGCGGCGACGTCCAGGGATGTGCCGTTCAGCACGACCTCGTGCACCGCGGGCGCCACCAGATCGATGAAGGTCTCCGCCCCGGCCTCCGCGCTCCGGAAGCGCACCGTGGTCACGGACCGGTAGGTGCCGCCCTCCTGTGCGCCGCTGAGATCGAGATCGATCTCGTACGAGTCCACGGTGAGGAGGCGTGCGCGCAGCTGCGCCTCTTCGCGGGTCAGATTTGTGCCAGGCACCCGGGTCATCTCCTCGGTTCGTGACGTTTGGGCCCATCCTTCCACGCGGACGGGGCTCGACGCCCGGCAGTAAACCGGCGTGCGCGGCAGGTCAGCGCGAGGTCCGGAAACCGCCGGTCACGGGCGGGTGGCCACGCGACGCTGAACCCATGACGAACCATCTCGCACGCCCCATCACCCCCGCCGCGCTCAAGGAACTGCGCGACACCGACGACTCGGGCCACACCCGTGCCCCGTTCACCGACGAGGAGGGCGGCGCGCCGCTGCGCTGCTGTCTGCGGCCGAGCCGGAGCGGGGAGAGGCTGCTGCTCGTCTCGTACGCCCCGCTGCGCCGCTGGGCCGCCGAGAGCTGGGCCCAGCCGGGCGCGTACGACGAACAGGGGCCGGTCTTCATCCACGCCGAGGAGTGCGGGGGACCGGCCGACGGGGGCTATCCGTATGCCAGGCCCGGCGCGCTGCGCACCGTGCGGCGCTACAGCGCCGAGGGCCGGATCCTCGGTGGCCGGCTTCTGGAGCTTCCGGAGAACGCCGCCGCGGGGGTCGGCACGGCAGCCGGCACGGCGGTCGACACGGCATTCGACGACGCGTTCGACGAGGCTTTCGCCGATCCCGAGGTCGCGCTGGTGCATGTGCGCGCGGTGGAGTTCGGCTGCTTCCATTTCGAGGTTCGCCGCGCCTGACCCTGACCGCCTGACCACCGCCTGATCGCCGCACCGGCTGAGCGGCGCCGCGCCGTCCCCGGCGCCGGATCCGGCACGGCGGGATCCCCGTACCGCCTGTACCGCCTGTGCCGCCCGTACGGCTCGTACGGGCGGCACGGCTCGTCCGCGGGGCATCCCGCCCCGCCTGTACCGCTGGGGTGAGCGGACCGCTCAGCCCTTGAGCTCGGCCGCGACCAGCTCCGCGATCTGGACGGCGTTGAGCGCCGCGCCCTTGCGCAGATTGTCGTTGGAGAGGAACAGCGCCAGACCGTTCTCCGCGGTCTCGTCGTTCCGGATCCTGCCCACGTACGAGGCGTCCTTGCCGGCCGCCTGGAGGGGCGTGGGGATCTCGGACAGCTCCACCCCCGGCGCGTCCTTCAGCAGCTCATAGGCGCGCTCCACGCTGATCGGGCGGGTGAAGCGGGCGTTGACCTGGAGGGAGTGGCCGGTGAAGACCGGCACCCGGACACAGGTCCCGGAGACCTTCAGCTCCGGGATCTCCAGGATCTTGCGGGACTCGTTGCGGAGCTTCTGCTCCTCGTCGGTCTCGAAGGAGCCGTCGTCCACGACGGAGCCCGCGAGCGGGAGCACGTTGAAGGCGATGGGGCGCTGGTAGACGCCGGGCTCGGGGAAGTCGACGGCCCCGCCGTCGTGGGTGAGCCGGTCGGCCTCGGCGATGACCTTCTGCGCCTGGCCGTGCAGCTCGGCCACACCGGAGAGGCCGGAGCCGGACACGGCCTGGTAAGTGGTGGCGACCAGCGCCGTCAGCCCGGCCTCGGCGTGCAGCGGGCGCAGCACGGGCATGGCGGCCATCGTGGTGCAGTTCGGGTTCGCGATGATGCCCTTGGGCCGGTTCTTGATCGCGTGCGGGTTGACCTCGGAGACGACCAGCGGGACCTCGGGGTCACGCCGCCAGGCGGAGGAGTTGTCGATCACGACGGCGCCCTGGCCGGCGACCTTCTCCGCGAGCGCCTTCGAGGTGGCGCCGCCGGCGGAGAAGAGCACGATGTCGAGCCCGGAGTAGTCGGCGCCGGACGCGTCCTCGACCGTGATCGCCGTGCCCTGCCACTCGACGACGGACCCCGCGGACCGCGCGGACGCGAAGAGCCGCAGCTCGGTGACCGGGAAGCTCCGCTCGGCCAGGACCCTGCGCATGACTGTGCCGACCTGACCGGTGGCTCCGACGATTCCGACCTTCACTGGGGCTCCTTCATTCGCGACTGTCCCGGGCACATGTCCCGCTTCATCATGCGTCTGTCCCGGGGCGGCTTGTCCAATCCATTGTCCAGGGGGCGGACAAGACGGGGCGTACGGGCGGAGGACACAGGAGAGGCGGGCAGAAAGGGCGGGCGCCCGCGTACGGACGCCCGCCCCCTGGTGCTGCCTCTCGGCTTCCTACGGTACGTCCCGTTACGGGGTGACGCTCTCGATGATCACACTGCCGGTGCCCGCGGCCGTGCCGCGCGCGTTGAGCAGCTGGACCTCACCGAAGAACTGCCGGCCCGCCGGGGCCGCGCTCTTCACCAGCACCTCGGCCGCGACCTGCGCCGAAGCACCACTGGCGAGCTTGACGGGACCGTCCGCCTCGACCGAGCCGAGCGAGTCCGAGTAGTACACGTCGCGGTAGTCGTACGCCGTGGACCCGGCCGGGACCGCGTAGGCGTCGACGCTGATCGTGTACGTACCGGCCGCCGGGTTGGCCAGGCTGACGGACTCCGCCGAGCCGGCCGTCGTGGACTGGCCGAGGGTCCGGCCGTCCTTCTCGACATAGAGGTCGAGGTCGGCCCCCGTGTCGGTCGTGCCGCCGATCGCCACGTCGAGCCGCTCGACGCCCGCACCGATGGTGACGGTCGTCACCTGCTGCTCGCCGTCCGCGATCGTCGGACGGGAGACCTTCGCCGAGCCCAGCGAGCCGCCGCCGAGCGTGCCGTCGAGGGCCGCGTAGCCGTTGGTGACCTTCCAGGACACCGGGGCCGGGGTGCCGATCTTCGCCTCGGGGATCGTGGTGACCGCCGGGTCGAAGACCGTGCCCATCAGCGTCGTGTCGAGCGTGTACGTGTTGTCGAGCAGCGGCGACGTACGGCGCGACTCGACCTCGATCTCCCAGACGCCGGGCTGCGGGTCCTGGTACGACCGCACGTCCGGGCGGCAGGTGTTGGCCGGGTTCGGGTAGTTCGGGTAGCAGAAGATCGTGGAGCTGTCCTCCATCTGCACGCCGTACGGGCTGATGGCGATGAACCGGGTCTGGCTGTCCTTGGCCAGTCCGCCGAGCGCCACCTCCAGGGTCTTCGCGCCCTCGGGCACCGTCACGAAGTACGACTTCGACGCGTTGCGCTGCACCGAGCCCGACGCCGAGAACGCGTACGCGGGCTTGGCCAGCTCCTTCGAGACGACCACGGTGGTGAGGACCTGCTTGTCCACGCCCTCCGTACGGCGGTCGTCGACCTCCAGGATCGCGCTGTGCACCCCGGCGGAACCGGGCCTGGCCTGCACGGTCACGGTCACCGGCTGGTTCAGCGGCAGCTTGATCCGGTCGCTGCCGAGCAGCCGGAAGGTCTTGTCGTCGTACTTCCACTTCAGCCGGTGCTCCAGCGCGCCCTTGGCGCCGGTGGTCCGGGTGAGGGTGATGTCGTACGTCCGGCTCTTGCCGGCCTTCAGGCCGCCCTCGCGGTCGTACAGACCGGTGCCGAAGCCCGGGGTCTTCAGGAGCTGGTCGAGGGCCGTGTCGACGGGGGCCTTGACCGTGTACTCATGGGCGGTGGCGCCCTTCTGGATGGACTTCCACGCGCCCTCGACGTCGATCAGACCGGCGCCCTGCTCATGTGCCTGGAGACCGGCGATCTTGGTGGCGCTGCTGGTGAGCGCCGTCCGCAGGGTGGCGGGGGTGAGGCTGATCCGCTTCTGCTTGGCGGCGGAGAGCAGCAGCGCGCTCGCGCCCGCGGCCTGCGGGGAGGCCATCGAGGTGCCCTGGAGCATGGAGTAGCCGGGCGGCAGCTGGTAGCCCGCCTCGGCGACCGGGCCGCCGGGGGCCCAGGTCTGGGTGCTGTTGATGGCCGCGCCCGGAGCGGTGAGGGTCGGCGTGAAGCCGCCGTCCTCGCGGGGGCCGCGGGCCGAGAACGGCAGCAGCGCGTACTTCGTCGTCACACCGGAGCCGTAGTTGGCGGCCCAGGTCTCCTTGGAGATCGACGCGGCGACGGAGATGACCTTGTCGGCCAGGGCCGGGTCACTGATGGTGTTGGTGCCCGGACCGTCGTTGCCGGCCGAGATCACGATCTGCACGCCGTACGTGTCGATGAGCCGCGTGTACAGCTGGGCACGGGCGTTGTTGCCGTCGTTGAGCGGCGGCAGACCGCCGATCGACATATTGACGATGTCCACACCGCGGTTGGCGACGAGGTCGATCATGCCCTCGGTCAGCGCGACGCTGGTGCAGCCGCCGCTCCAGGAGCAGGCGCGCGAGGACACCAGCTTGGCGCCGGGGGCGGCGCCGTTCATCTTGCCGCCGAACAGGCCGTTGGCGGCGGTGATCCCGGCGACGTGCGAGCCGTGCGCGCCCTCGATGACACCGATGTTGACGAAGTCGGACTTCGCGCCCGCGGCGTTGTAGACGACGTCCTTGCGGATCTCGACCACGAACGGGATGCGCTCGACCACCGAGGTGGCCGGGTCGTCCGTGCCGAAGTAGCCGACCTGGAAGCCGTTCTTGTACGGCTTCATGGCGGTGTCGTTGGTGAAGTTGCCGTCGTTGTTGAGGTCGACGCGTACGGTCCCCTTGGCCGGGTCGTAGAGCACGCCCCAGGTGTCGGTGGTGTCACCGTCACGGTTGAGGTCGCCCGCCATCTCGCCGCCGAGGGTGGCGTCCTCGCGGAACGCGCGGTACTTGAACGAGCCCGCCGGAGCCTTCCAGGTACGGCCGTCGGCCGTGAAGGACGGACCCGACACCGCGGTGTCCATCCGGCGCCAGGTGCCGTCGCCGTCGGACACCGGGTCCGTGGCGGTCACCCAGTCGACGATCTTGCGCTCGCCGGTGGTGGTCTTCTGGAGCGCGGGGTGGCCCAGGTCGACACCCGAGTCCAGGATGCCGATGGTGACCCCGCGGCCGTCGGCCTTCGGGTTCTTCTTGACGAAGTCCACCGCGCCGGTCTCGAAGGACGGGTTGTACGGGTTCTTCGCCGGGGTCTCGCTGCTCGGCGCCGGGTACTTCTTGGCGGCCGAACCGCTCGCGCCCTTCGCGGCCTTCGCCGTGTCCGCGGCGGGCCTCGGGTCGTCCAGCGCGATCTCCTGGTTGAGATCGATGCCATGGACGGAGGAGAGCTTCTGGGCCGCCCTGATCGCGGCGTCCGCCTTGGCGGTGGGGAGCGTGGCCCGTACGTAGCCGAGCTTGTCGTTCGTGTTGCCGACCACGGCGCCCGCGACGGCGTCCAGTTGACCGGCGACCTGCTCGGTCGCCCCCGGTGCGGTGGCGACCATCATGGTGATGTTCTTCTCGCCCTTGGCCTTCGCCTTGGCGAGCAGACCGGCGTCGGCCGCCCCGAGCTTGTCGGAGGCGCCGGAACCGGAGGACGACTTGACGGGGGCGGCCGGGTCATCGGCGCCCGTCGCGGAGAAGGCGGGCACCGCGCCGGTGGCTATCAGCGCGGCCACCAGACCGGCGGCCGCCGCGACCCTGGCCACGCGTCTCGGCCCGGATATGGAGCTCTCGGATTCGGAGGTCATCAGCATCCCTGCGTCGTGAAAGAGACAGTCCGGAATTCGGTACCGGATGACCGCTCAGCTTTTCGTAAGAGACAGGGTTTTGTGGAGGGTTGTCAGGGGCGAGTTTCAGTCATGGCGGACACCCGCCAGTGGTGCGCCTGCGCCACCGGGGACCAATGGGGCGAAATCCGCGCCGATACCGGGGAGCCGGAGGGCCGGGCCGGGGCTGAGGGCCGCGCGCCGGAGCCGACTCCGGCGCGCCCGCCCCCTCGCCGCGTCGTTCATCTCGGCAGGATGACCACCTGGGCGGCCGGATCCCGGTCGTTCGCCGCCATCAGGGCCGTACGGACCACCGTCGCCTGCTGATCCAGCGCCTCCCGCAGCTTCCTGGGCGTGAGATGGACGACCGTGATCCCGAGCCGCTCCAGATGCTCGCGCTTACGGACGGCCGCCGACCACAACTCGTCCTCGTCGTCCGTCCGGTCCTCGTCCCGGCCGCCCGGCCTCGGCGCCCTGGTGTCCAGTTCGACGGCGACCGCCTGGTCCGGCCAGTAGGCGTCCACGGCGCCCAGGTACGGCCCGCCGGGCAGCCGCAGATCCACGTTCCACAGCGGCTCCTGGAGCCCGTACACCCGCACCAGTTCGTACAGCCGGCCCTCGGCCAGCGTCCGCCCCTCGGCGAGCAGGGAGTCCACCGCGTCCACCACATGCCGCCGCGCGAGCAGCCCGGACTGGCTCAGCTCCCGTACCACCAGGGCCGGTTCGCAGTGCCCGGCGCGGACCGCCTCGGTCAGCAGCGCGACGACGGCATCCGCGTCGGACAGTTCCGCCACCGCGTCGGCCAGCGCGCGTCCCACGGGCGCCACCGGCATCCCGTCGATCCGCTCGGGGCGCGGCAGGGAGTGCGCCCGGATCAACTGGGCATACCCCGTGGACCGCAGCCGCCGGGTGCGCGGTACGAGCACATCGATCCGGTCCAGCGAGAGCACCGGGGGAGTGGACGAGAATCCGTACAGCGCCAGCGCCGCCAGCCCCGTGAGCATCACCGCGCCGTACGGGGACACGGAAGCCGCCGACGCGGACCCCGATCCGGACCCGGACGAGGGCGAGGGCGCGGAGGTGGGCTGGGCCGGTACACCCCGTGAGCTCTCCGCGCTCGGCCGCCCCGCGTACAGCAGTACAGCCCGGAGCCGCTCGTCGGCGGTCGGCGGCCCGGCGTGCAACAGGAAGACCCCCGGCAGCGGTTGCTGCCAGGGGCCGCCGGGCCGGCACTGAGCGGTGGCCCGCCCACCGGGGACACCGCGCTCACGCAGCTGCGCGAGCGAGAGCACACGACTCCGGGCGTCGTCGGAGAGGTGGCTGAGGGGGCGGGGGGAGACCGGGGTGTTGTTGTTCATGTCCCGGTGTCTCCCCCTACTCAGGCGTCCCTCTAACCCCTGTGACCCGTTTGTCGGCAAAACAGGACAAGATCGTCCTAAAGTAAGGGCGTTCGACTGCCGATCAGGGGCCCGCCCATACGCTCATATGCCGTCAGCCGGCCGCCGCCGGGCCGCACGCCGCGTCGCATTCCTGACCGCGCAGCGCGCGCGCCAGATCGTCCGTCGCCTCCAGCACCAGCCTGCGCAGGGCGGGGGCCGCGTCCTGGTGCGTGTCCAGCCAGGCCGTCGCCGCGTCCAGGGTCCTGCGGTCTCCCTGGAGCCCGGGGAACAGCCCGCGCACCACATCCATGCCGATCTGGATCGAGCGCTCGGCCCACACCCGCTCGATCACCGCGAAGTACTTCGCGGCGTACGGCGCGAGCAACTCCCGCTGGCCCGGCCGGGAAAAACCGGCGATCGTCGCCTCGGCCAGCGCGTTCGACAGCGCGTCGGACTCGACGACCTGCGCCCATGCCTGCGCCTTGACGGCGGCCGACGGCCGGGACGCCAGACAGCGCACCTGGTGGCGCTTGCCCGACGCCGTGTCGTCCCGGGCCAGTTCGGCGTCGATGGCGGACTCGTCCGCCCGCCCGTGCGCGGCCAGCGGCCCCAGGAAGGCCCAGCGCAGCTCCTGGTCGACATCGAGACCGTCGATCTTCGCCGTTCCGTCCAGCAGCCCGCGCAGCAGCTGGAAGTCCGCGTCGGAAGAGGCGACGGCGGCGAAGAAACGGGCCCAGGTCAGCTGGTGCTCGCTGCCCGGCCCGGACAGCCGCAGCTCGCGCAGCGCGCCCTCGGCCAGCAGCCGCCCGCCCTCCTCGCGCCACGCCGGCGCCGCGTAGTGCGTGAGCGCCGACTCGGCCCAGGCGTGCAGCATCTGGAGCACGCCGATGCTCGTCTCGCGGCCCGCGTGGGTGAGCACCAGACCGATGAAGTCCCGGGCCGGCATGAGCCCGTCGCGCGTGAGGTTCCAGAGCGCGGACCAGCACAGGGCGCGGGCGAGCGGGTCGGTGAGGTCCCCGAGATGCGCGCGCAGGGTGTCGAGCGAGCCCGCGTCGAAGCGGATCTTGCAGTACGTCAGATCGTCGTCGTTGACGAGGATCAGCTCCGGCCGCTCCGCGCCCGCCAGTTCGGTGACGACCGTACGCGGGCCGGCCACATCCGTCTCGGCACGGGCGAACCGTACGAGCTCGCCCTGCGGCGTACGCCGGTAGAGCCCGATGGCCACGCGGTGCGGCCGGAGTTCCGGATGCGACTCCGCCGCGTCCTGCACCACGGCCAGCTCGGTGACGCGCCCCTCGGCGTCGAAGATCACCTGTGGGGTGAGGGAGTTGAGCCCGGCGGTTTCCAGCCACGACCGGGACCAGCCCGTCAGGTCACGCCCGGAGGTCTCCTCCAGTACGGAGAGCAGATCGGCCAGCCGCGTGTTGCCGTACGCGTTCCGCTTGAAGTAGCGCCGGGCGCCCTCCAGGAACGCGTCCTGGCCGACGTACGCCACCAGTTGCTTCAGCACCGACGCGCCCTTGGCGTAGGTGATGCCGTCGAAGTTCAGCTTGGCGTCCTCCAGATCACGGATGTCGGCCGTGATCGGATGGGTGGACGGCAGCTGGTCCGCGCGGTACGCCCACGCCTTGCGGTTGTTGGCGAAGGTCGTCCAGGCGTGGGTGAAGCGGGTCGCCCCCACCTGCGCGAACGAGCCCATGAAGTCCGCGAACGACTCCTTCAGCCACAGGTCGTCCCACCACCGCATGGTCACCAGATCGCCGAACCACATGTGCGCCATCTCGTGCAGGGTGGTGTTCGCCCGGCGCTCGTACGACGCCTGGGTCACCTGGCCGCGGAAGATGTACTCCTCGCGGAACGTCACCAGACCGGGGTTCTCCATCGCGCCGAGGTTGTACTCGGGCACGAACGCCTGGTCGTACTTCCCGAACGGATACGGGTAGTCGAAGTGGTCGTGGAAGAAGTCCAGTCCCTGCTTGGTGATCAGGAAGATGTCGTCCGCGTCGAAGTGCCGGGCGAGCCCCTTGCGGCACATCGCGCCGAGCGGGATCTCCAGGACCGTGCCGTCGTCGAACGTACGGCGATAGGAATCGGTCACATAGTGGTACGGACCGGCCAGAACCGCCGTGATGTAGGTCGAGATCGGCTTCGTCTCCGCGAAGTGCCAGACCCCGTCGATGAGGGTGCCCTCGCCGTTGCTCCACGCGGTCCAGCCCTCGGGCGCGGTCACCCGGAAGCGGTACGGGGCCTTGAGGTCGGGCTGCTCGAAGTTGGCGAAGACCCGCCGCGCGTCGGCCGGCTCGTACTGCGTGTAGAGATAGACCTCGCCGTCCTCCGGGTCGACGAAGCGGTGCATGCCCTCGCCGGTGCGGCTGTACGCGCACTGCGCGTCCACCACCAGGACGTTCTCCGCCAGCAGGCCGTCCAGCGCGATCCGCGAGCCGTCGAAGACGGCGGCCGGGTCCAGCTCCGTCCCGTTGAGTGTCACGGCGGTCACGCCCGGGGCGATCAGATCGGCGAAGGTGGCGGCCCCCGGCGCGGCGCAGCGGAACCGGATCGTCGTCACGGAGCGGAAGGTCCGCGGCGGACTGTCCGCGCCCGGTGCCTCCGCGCCTGATGCCTCCGCGCCCGGTGCCTGCGTGTCCGGTGCCTCCGCGCCCGGTCCCGCGGCGCCCGGTTCGCCCGAGCCCGGCACCTCGCCGACCGCCGAGCGCAGGTCGAGATCCACCTCGTACCCGTCTACGGTCAGCAGGTCGGCCCGCTCGCGGGCCTCTTCGCGGGACAGGTTCTCACCGGGCACGGTCACTCCTTTGTGGCTCGCCTTCGTGGCTCGTCCGAAACAGGAACGATCCTCGCACGCGCCACTGACGCGCCGCATACGGGAATGCTCCCGGCGGCCCGTGGCGTTCCCGTTGGCAGGTGCGTCCGCAGCCGTTCATGAGGAGAGACATGTCCGAGAAGACCCCCGTCGACTTCTGGTTCGACCCGCTGTGCCCCTGGGCCTGGATGACCTCCCGCTGGGTCCTCGAAGTGGAGAAGGTCCGCGATATCGAGGTCCGCTGGCATGTGATGAGCCTGGCCGTCCTCAATGAGGACAAGGACATCCCCGAGGAGTACCGCGAGGGCCTCGCGAAGGCCTGGGCCCCGGTCCGTGTGGTCGTCGCCGCCCAGCAGAAGCACGGTGACACGGTCGTGGGACCGCTGTACACCGCGCTCGGCACCCGGATCCACAACCAGGGCGAGGGCGCGACCCGTGAGGCGATCGCCGCCGCCCTGGCGGACGTGGACCTGCCCGCCGATCTGATCGACTACGCCGATTCCGACACCTATGACAAGGAGCTGCGCGCCTCCCACAAGGAGGGCATCGACAAGGTCGGCCAGGAGGTCGGTACGCCGGTCATCGCCGTCCCCGGCGCCGACGGCGAGCAGATCGCCTTCTTCGGCCCGGTCGTCACCCCGGCCCCCAAGGGCGAGGAGGCCGCGAAGCTCTGGGACGGCACGCTGATGGTCGCGTCGATCCCGGGCTTCTACGAGATCAAGAGGACGAGGACGCAGGGCCCCATCTTCGACTGACCTCTGTCCGCCCTCTGTCATCCGTTATCCGTCATCCGCCGTCTTCCCGATGTCACAGAAGGACCCCCGCGAGTCACGTCCTCGCGGGGGTCCTTCCTCATTCCGCCCGCACGTGAAAGGTGAGAAGACGATCACGAGCAGGACGCGTAAGGCCGCGCGGGCCGGGCCCGCCGGGCCTACGGGGCGAGCAGCAGGTTGTGGGCGCGCTCCTTGGCCGCCGCGTAACGCTTCGCCACGTCCTGCCAGTTGACGACGCGCCACATGGCCTCGATGAAGTCCACCTTCTGGTTCTTGTACTGGAGGTAGAAGGCGTGCTCCCAGGCGTCGAAGACCAGGACGGGCACCGAGCCCTGGCCGACATTGCCCTGGTGGTCGTAGACCTGCTCGACGATCAGCCGGCCGCTGACCGGCTCGTACGCGAGCACGCCCCAGCCCGAGCCCTGGGTGGTCGCGGCGGCCTTGGTCAGCTGGGACTTGAAGCCGGCGAAGGAGCCGAAGGACTCGGCGATCGCGTCCGCCAGGTCGCCGACGCCGTCCGCGGCGAGCGGCTCGCCGCCCCCGTCACCGGTCATGTTGTGCCAGTAGATCGAGTGGAGGATATGGCCGGAGAGATGGAACGCGAGGTTCTTCTCCAGGCCGTTGATCGCTCCCCAGGACTCCGTGTCGCGCGCTTCCGCGAGCTGGTCGAGGGTGTCGTTGGCGCCCTTGACGTAGGCCGCGTGGTGCTTGTCGTGGTGCAGCTCGATGATCTGCGGATTGATGACCGGTTCGAGCGCCGCGTAGTCGTACGGAAGTTCAGGAAGCGTGTATACCGCCATGGTCAAACCCTCCGGCCTCTTATTGCACATCCTATGCAAGTGCACGCTAACAGCAACATGGCCGGGTGCTGATCAGGCCGTGGTCCTAGGTCCTCCGTGCCGTGCCGTGCCGTGCCGGGCCGGGCTGTGCCGGGCCGGGCTGTGCGCGCGCCGCGCCGCGCGTTGTTCGGAGCGGCACTTTGTGCCATCTCCGACAACGCGCCGACGTCCCCTTTGTGGGCGACTGACGGTGATGCGGCCCGGGGCCGTCGGCTACCGTCGGGCTGTTCGACGCCTGATCCCGAAGCCCGTAACCCGGCGTCGGAAAGACCGACGCCCCACGACCGCGGAGACCCCATGAGCACTGCTGCCGCCGCCCCCCGTACCGGAGCGGTACTCGCCGATCTGCTCCCCGCCACCCGCACCCGGGACATCGCCCTGGTCGTCGGGGGAGCGGTGCTCACCGGAGTGGCGGCACAGATAGCCGTCCCGGTGCCGGGGTCCCCCGTACCGGTGACCGGCCAGACCTTCGCCGCGCTGCTCGTCGGCACCGCCCTGGGCGCCCGCCGCGGCTTCCTCTCCCTCGCGCTCTACGCCGTGGTCGGCATGGCCGGGGTGCCGTGGTTCGCGGAGGGCCGCTCGGGTCTGAGCTTCGCTTCCTTCGGCTATGTCCTCGGCATGCTGCTCGCCGCCACGGTGGTGGGCGCGCTGGCCCGCCGTGGCGGCGACCGCTCCGTACCGCGTACGGCCGGGACGATGGTGCTCGGCTCGGCGCTCGTCTACGCGGTGGGCGTGCCCTATCTGGCGCTGTACACCGGCATGTCACTGAGTGCCGCCGTCAGTGCCGGTCTGGTGCCCTTCCTGCTCGGGGACGCGCTCAAGGCGGCCCTGGCGATGGGCGCGCTGCCCGCCGCCTGGAAGCTCGCCGGCCGCCGCGGCTGACGAGCTTCCGGGTTCCCTCCGGGTCCGGGGCGTGGTTCCGGCGGAACGGGTGCCGCCCGGCCGTGCGGCTCAGCCCCGGCCGCCGGCCTCCGCCTTCTCCCGCCGCCCACGCGCCTCCTTGACCAGGGCGATCGCCACCACGAGCGCCGCCACCAGCAGCGACAGCAGCACCTGCTCGCGCGCCGCGTCGTCGGTGAGCATGTAGACGAGCACGAACGAGATCATCGCGATCGTCGCCCAGGTCAGATACGGGAAGAGCCACATCCGTACGACCAGCTTCTCCGGCTCCTCGCGCAGGATGATCCCGCGCATCCGCAGCTGTGTGAAACAGATGACCAGCCATACGAACAGCGCCACCGCGCCGGACGAGTTGAGCAGGAACGCGAAGACCGAGTCGGGCCACTGGTAGTTGAAGAAGACGGCGACGAACCCGAAGAGGACGGACGACAGGATCGCGGCCGTGGGGACACCGCGCGCGTTCGTCCGGGCGAACGCCTTGGGCGCGTCCCCGCGCAGGCCGAGCGAGAAGGCCATCCGGGACGCCGTGTAGAGACCGGAGTTCAGACAGGACAGCACGGCCGTCAGCACGATGAAGTCCATCACCTGCCCGGCGTGCGGGATCCCGATGGAGTTCAGCGCCGCGACGTACGAGCCGTCCTTGACGATCGACGGATCGTTCCAGGGCAGCAGCGTCAGCACGACGAAGATGGACCCCAGGTAGAAGACGGCGATCCGCCAGATCACGCTGTTGGTCGCCTTGGCGACGGCCCGCTGCGGGTCCGAGGACTCTCCGGCGGCGAGCGTGACGATCTCGCTTCCCATGAAGGAGAAGACGACCATCAGCACACCGGTCAGGATCGCGCCGGCCCCATTGGGCAGGAATCCGCCGGTGTCCGAGAGATGCGAGAGCCCCGCGCCCGGATTGTCGGACCCCGGCAGCAGCCCGAAGACGGCGAGCAGACCGACGACGACGAACGCCCCGATCGCCACGACCTTGATACCGGCGAACCAGAACTCGAACTCACCGTACGAGGCGACCGACGCGAGGTTCGTGGCGGTCAGTACGACCATCACGATCAGCGCCCACGCCCACTGCGGCACCGCCGGTATCCAGCCCTCCAGGATCTGGGCGCCCGCGGTCGCCTCGACCGCCAGCACCACCACCCAGAAGAACCAGTAGAGCCAGCCGATGGAGAACCCGGCCCAGCGGCCGAGCGCCTGGTCCGCGTAGGCGGAGAAGGATCCGGAGCTGGGCCGCGCCGCGGCCATCTCGCCGAGCATGCGCATCACGAGTACGACCATCAGGCCGACCAGCGCGTACGACAGCAGGATGCCGGGGCCCGCGGCGGCGATACCGGAAGCGGAGCCGACGAACAGCCCGGCGCCGATCACACCGCCGATCGCGATCATGGACAGATGACGGTTCTTGAGACCGGCTTTCAGGCCGTCGGAGGACTGCGGATTCCCAGGTTCGTTGGGAGTTCCGCCTTCCTTCGTGGGGGACGGCAGGGAGGTCATGCGGCAATCCTTACGTCTACGGTCCACTCAAGTAATGAGTCCCGGCATTCAAGCGTCCGGTCACCCGATGTTGGAAGTGACGACTCCGTTTCGTTACCCGGGGGACAGGCGGCCGGCGCCCGGGGTACCGGAGCGTTGATCCCGCTGACCGCTACCCAGCGGAGCGCGAGCCACACCCCGCGTGCCACACTTCGGTCCATGCGCGTGTATCTCGGTTCCGACCATGCCGGCTACGAACTCAAGAACCACCTCGTCGAGTGGCTCACGGCCCACGGCCACGAGCCCGTCGACTGCGGGCCCCACGTCTACGACGCCGAGGACGACTATCCGCCGTTCTGCCTGCGCGCCGCGGAGCGCACGGCGGCGGACCCGGACAGTCTCGGCGTGGTGATCGGCGGCTCAGGCAACGGCGAGCAGATCGCCGCGAACAAGGTCAAGGGCGTCCGCGCCGTCCTCGCCTGGAGCGAGCAGACCGCGGCTCTCGGACGCGAGCACAACGACGCCAACGTCATCTCCGTCGGCGGCCGGATGCATACGCGGGACGAGGCGACGAAGTTCGTCGAGATCTTCCTCGCCACCCCGTACTCGGGCCTGGAGCGTCACGCGCGCCGTATCAAGATGCTCACCGACTACGAGTCGACCCACGAGCTGCCGCCCGTCCCGGCCCACCACCCGCAGCAGGACTAGCCAGGACTAGCCAGGACCAGCCAGGGCCCGGCAGGACCAGGTCCTGCCCGGACTCACCATGTGCCGCCGGGTGCCGCCCCGGCGGCACAGCCATGCCACGGCCCACGGCCCGTCCGTCCGTCCGCCGAGGACGTGTCAATCCCACTCGTCACAGAGGAGTCCCCGTGCCCGAGGGGCATACGATCCACCGCCTCGCCGAGGACCATCTCGACCGCTTCGGCGGCCGGCCCGCCCGGGTCAGCAGCCCCCAGGGCAAGTTCTCCGACAGCGCGGCGCTCCTCGACGGCCGGGTCCTCGACGCCGTCGACGCCCACGGCAAGCATCTCTTCCTCGGCTTCGGCGACCAGGGCTGGGTCCATATCCACCTCGGCCTGTTCGGCAAGGTCGGCTTCGGTGACGCGCCCGCCCCGCCGCCCACCGACACCGTCAGGCTGCGGCTCGCCTCCGGCACGGCGTACATGGATCTGCGCGGCCCCACCACCTGCGCCCTGATCACCGTCCCCGAGAAGGAGGCGATACACGACCGCCTCGGCCCGGACCCGCTGCGCCGCGCGGACGACGGCGAGAAGGCGTGGGCACGGATCTCCCGGTCCCGTACGACCGTCGCCGCCCTGCTCATGGACCAGAAGGTGATCGCGGGCGTCGGCAACGTCTACCGCGCCGAGGTCCTCTTCCGGCACGGCATCGACCCGTACCGCGCGGGCAAGGACCTCACCCGTCGCGAGTGGGACGCGATCTGGGCGGATCTGGTGGCACTGATGCGGGAGGGGGTACGGCACAACCGGATCGACACCGTCCGTCCCGAGCACACCCCCGAGGCGATGGGCCGCCCGCCGCGCGTCGACGATCACGGCGGCGAGGTGTACGTCTACCGCAGGGCGCGGATGCCCTGCCTGCTGTGCGGCGACGAGATCCGCACCGCGACCCTCGCCGCCCGCAACCTGTTCTGGTGTCCGGGCTGCCAGCAGCGCTGAACACCGGCCCCTCCGGCCCTGCGGCCCCCTCGGCTCCTCGGGCGCCCTCGGCTCCTCCGGCTCAGAACCCGTGGGGCAGCCAGGGCGCGATCTCCGACGAGAACGCGGCCGACGCCTCGCTCAGCGCTCCGGACCGTATCTCCCGTACCCGCCCGGCGCGCGCCAGCGCGGCCAGGGAGACGCCGCCCAGATACGCGGCGCCCAACTCGTTGACGGACAGCGCCAGCTCGGCCTGATCGGCGGTGCGCTCGCAGGACGCGCCCTTGGAGTCGCCCGACAGCCGCCAACGCCCCTCGTTCCAGGGGCAGAAGGTGTCGGTCACCTCCACCACCACATCCACCGGCGTCCGGTACGTACGGGCCTCCAGCGCGGCCCCGACCTCCACCGGCCGCAGATACAGCGAGTCCCGCCGCCGCACCTGGCACCGCCGGATGTCGGAGACCAGATACTGGAACGGATCGTCCGCGGGCCGGTTGCCCGCCTGGACCGCCGACGTCAGATCGATCGAGAAGAGGAAGTCCCAGAGCGACGCGTACGCCACCGGGTCCAGGGCGTACAGATCCCGCAGTTCGATCGTGCCCTTGGGGCCCGAACCGTCCCACTCCGGCTTGTTGTGGAAGAGCGTGAACCCCACCACCTCGCCGTCCCGCTCCGCCAGCACGCACTGGAGCGCCGACTTCCCGTCCCTCACCTTCCCGGCGTCGACGACCGGATGCCGCTCCCAGCCCGGCCGGCGGGCGAGCATGCCCGGCCGCTCCGCGACCTCCGCGGCGTACACCGCCTCGCACGCCTCACGTACAGCCGGGTCATCCGGTTTCACCCGACGAAGACGTACATCGCCCGAACCTTCGGGAATCGTGATCCTCACCCGGGAGGTGTCTATCTCCGCCGAGAGCTGCTCGGTCGCGGCGCTGTATCCGTACCGTCCGTAGATCACCGGCTCGGACGCCGTCAACACGGCGAGCGGTTCGCCCCACGACCTGACGTCATCGAGCTGGCGCCGCATCATCGACGTCAGCACCCCGCGCCGGCGGTGCGTCGCCGCCACGCTCACCATCGTCACACCCGCCGCGGGCACCTGGGCACCGCCCGGTACCGAGAGCCGGAAGCCGAACGCCCCCGCCGTGCCCACACACTCGTCGCCGTCCCAGACCCCGATCGAACGGTCGAACTCGGTGAGATCCCGCATCAGCCGGGTCTCCCCGATGGTCTCCGGGACACCGCCGAACGCGAGCTCCAACGCCGCGTACCAGGTGTCCCATTCGGCCGGTTCCAGTACTCGTAGGTCGATAGTCATATGCCATCAGTACCAGGGGTACGACAACGAGGCGACCCGATTTCGAACGCAATGTCACAGGGGTCCCCCTGCACGCCGGGCGGACGGATCGATAGGGTCCACAACAATGGCCGGTGTCGCGGGAGCGGAGTCGTACTCGGCCCGGATGCGCAGGAAGCTGCACCGGGTCCGCAACGGCGTGCGCAAATCCGGGGTCGACTACTTCCGCGGAGACGGCTCGGACTGGGTCGCCCTTGTCGGTCTGCTGCTCACCATCCCGGCCATCACGCTCACCACCATCGCCGTCCCCGTCTGGTGTGCGCCCTCCGCGCTCGTCCTCCCGATCGTGGCCGGCGGACTGCTGCTGCGGCCCGCGAGCCTGCTCAGCCTGTACGCGGCCGCCGCCGCCGCGCTGATCGTCGAGTCGATGGTCCTCGGCCCGTATCCGGACGGCCCGGCGCGGGTCACCCCCGGCACGGTGCTCGTGGTCGCCGCCTGCGGACTCTTCGGACTGCTGATCGCCCAGTTCAGGGCGCGGGTCGGGGTGCCCTGGCGGCGCGGCGGGACGATGCTCTTCGACCTGCGCGAACGGATCAGGGTGCAGAGCGCCCTGCCCCGGCTCCCCAAGGGCTGGCACCGCGAGATGGCGCTGCGTCCGGCCGGCGGCCAGTCCTTCTCCGGTGACTTCGTGGTGGCCGCCCGTACGAACGGCGGCCGGACGCTCGAAGTGGTCCTGACCGATGTCTCGGGCAAGGGCATGGACGCGGGCTCCCGTGCCCTGCTGCTCTCGGGCGCCTTCGGCGGACTCCTCGGCTCGCTCCCGCCGCACAGCTTCCTCCCCGCGGCCAACGGCTATCTCCTCCGGCAGGACTGGGACGAGGGGTTCGCCACCTCCATCCATCTCGTCCTCGATCTGGACTCGGGGGACTTCGAACTGCTGTCGGCGGGCCATCTGCCCGCTCTCCAGCTGCACGCGGGCAGTGGCCGCTGGGAGGAGAAGTCGGGCGAGGGCCCGCTGCTCGGGGTGTACGACGGGGCGCAGTTCGACCCGGTCAAGGGCTCGCTGCGCCCCGGCGACGTGCTGATGCTCTTCACGGACGGGCTGGTCGAGGCCCCGGGCCGCGATCTGGGCGAGGGCATCGACCGCCTCACGGGCGAGGCCGACCGCTATGTCGTCCCGGGCTTCGAGGGCGCGGCCTGGCATCTGATCGAGGCGGTCGCGAAGGACGTCAACGACGACCGCGCGCTGCTGCTGATCTGCCGCGAGCCGGGACCGCCGGCCGGCACCGACCCGTATACCGGCAGGCACTGACCCGCGGACAGAACTCCCCTCCGCCGTCACGGGCGGAGGGGAGTTCTGCGGGTACCGGGGGCCGTCGCGGGTGGTGGTAAAGGCATGGGTGTCAGCTCGTCACCGGTGCCCCCCTGCCGCCCGCGTCCTTGGTGTACGGGCGTTCGTTCCCCTCGGGCCCGCCGCCGGGTCCGCTGCCGTCGCCGCCCCTGCCGCCACCGGGCAGGATCCGGGCCAGCCAGTGTGACCTGCCGGCCGCCAGCGGGCCGAGGACCGCGAGGACCAGGACGTATCCGGCGATGAACGGAGCGAGCCGGCTGTCGAGGCCCGCACCCGCCGCCATCGTGGCGAGGATCAGCGCGAACTCGCCCCGGGCCAGCAGGGTCGTGGAGATGTTCGCCGCCGGACCGGCACCGAAACCGAAGATCCTGGCCGCCGTCAGCCCCGCCGCGACATTCATCACCAGGGTCACCGCCGCGGCGATGAGGACGGGCCAGAGCACGGTCGGCAGATCGCCCGGGTTGATCGACAGGCCGAAGGCGAAGAAGAAGATCGCGCCGAACGCGTCCCGCAGCGGGTGGACGAGCTTGCGGATCCGGGGCCCCGAGGTGGTGCCGCCGAGCATCAGACCGACCATGAACGCGCCGATGGCGTCCGCGACCCCGAACCACTCGGAGACACCGGCCACGAGGACCGCCGCGCCGAGGAAGGAGATGACGAGCAGCTCGTCGTCCCTGGTGTTCATGAGCCGTCCGACGACCTTCGTACCGAACCGGGCCGCGAGCGCCAGCAGCAGCAGGAAGCCGAACGCCTTCGCACCGTCCATCACGGCGGCCGAGGCGCTGTCCGCACCGGACAGGATGGGCTGGAGCGCGGCGAGATAGAGGGCCAGGAAGATGTCCTCGACCACGATGATGCCGAGGATCGGTTTGGTCTCCGGGTTGCCGATCCGGCCCATGTCGACCAGGACCTTGGTGACGATCGCGGACGAGGAGATACCGAGCACACCGGCGAGCACCAGCGCCTCCGACGTCCCCCAGCCGAGCGCGAAGCCGAAGCCGAGACCGGCGCCCACGTTCAGCGCGAGATACGCGCCGCCGGCGAGGGCCATCTTCCGGCCGCCCGCCTTGAGGTCGTCCAGATGGAATTCCAGACCGAGGTAGAAGAGCAGCAGCACCAGCCCGAGGGCGGAGAGCATCTCCAGCTCGTGCGGGTCTTTGACCAGCACGATGCCGGGGGTGTGCGGGCCGAGCAGGATCCCGGCGAGGATGAACAGGGGAATGGTGGGCAGCTCGATACGGCTGCCCAGACGGGCGAGTACGGCGGCGGCGAGGAAGGCGCCGCCCATGGCTATGAGGGTCTCTGCGTGTCCGATGGGATCGTTCCTCCGTCAAGTCAAAGAAGCGTCAAGGAATCGTCAGTAATTAGTTTACCAAACGGTTTACTGAGCAACTTTGACCTGGGACGGAGGGCGACGTGGGGTGGGCGGACGGACGGGGACGTGGGGCGGGCGGGGGACGCGGGACGGGCGGGAGGGAGCGCGACGGGCCGGCGCGGCCGGTTACCGAGACGTCCGCGCCTCGCGCCTGAACGCCCACCGCATCTCGGGCTCGGTGACGCCCCGCAGCAGCCGTCGTACCGGAGGCGTGCACAGCAGCGTCACCGCGACCGCCGCCGCGACGGTCAGCGCGACCTTCCCGGCGGGACCGGCCAGCCAGGGGTACGCGTCGAAGAGGCCGCCGTACACCGCTCCCTTGACCAGGAACCCGTGCAGCAGATATCCGCAGACCGTGCCCGCGCCCAGGGCCGTGAACCAGGTCCTCCGGCGGGGCACCCACGCCAGGAATCCGGCCGTCAGCAGCAGTGAGCAGCCGAAGAGGGCGAACGTCATCACGGGCCCGGCCCACCACGGGGCGTCCAGCTGCTGGGCGCTGGTGTTGTGGTAGAGCCAGCCGGGCGGCATCCGGGTGGCCGCCCAGTACGCGAAGACCAGCGCGCCCGCGAACAGCGGCACCGCCAGCAGCCGGACCTCGCGCCGCCGCACCAGCTGGAAGTGTTCGGGCCTGAGCAGCAGTCCCAGGACGAAGTACGGCGCGAACTGGAGCACGCGCTGGAGGCCGAGGTCCTCGCCGATGCCCGGGGTGAGCGAGGCCAGCGAGGCGACGCCGAGCGCCACCGTCATCGGGTGCCGCAGCGCGCGCCAGAGCGGGGTGGTCAGCCGCCAGACGAACAACGCGGCCAGGAACCAGGTGAGGTACCAGGGGTCGAGCAGGCTGATGGGCAGGTCCGGGCTGTCGTCCGTGTACCGCTTGAAGAGCGAGTACGCCACCTCGAAGACCACATAGGGCACCGCGACCCCGGTCACCAGGCGCCTGATCTGGTGCGGGCTCGCGGTGAAACTCCGGGAGAAGTAGCCGGAGATGAGGATGAAGGCCGGCATGTGGAAGGCGTAGACGACCAGATAGAGCGCGCGCGTCGCCCGGCTGCCGTCCATGACCGGTTCCCAGAAGTGCGCCACCGCCACGAGCACGATCGCCAGGTACTTGGCGTTGTCGAAGAACGGGTCCCGCCTGGTGGACGTCGCGTGCGGATCCCCGGCCGGACCGGTGGCCCGCTGCCCGGTCGGCACCGGCGTGTCGGCCACCGCGGACGATCTGGTTCCGACGGCGGGATCCACGTCCGCGGCCGGGAAGGAGCGGGCGAGCGGGGACGTCTCATAACTATGCGGCGCCTGGAACATTTGAGGCACCCTAGCGGCGCTCAAACGCATTCGTAAAACCTCCTCGTCAGGTGACCCATTCGAATCTGAAACCGCCGACAACCGGGCGATATGCCCTGGTTAAACAGCATTAATTCGGGCAAATCGTCGGGATTTGGTGTGCGGGATCGGGCTCGTCCGACGCGTCCGTCGGCCGCTCATTCGAAAGGAAGGGAATGGGCTGTGAATGATGTGTGCGCAGGGAGAGGTGATTGATTCGAATTCACGTCCACGCGCTATTCACCCGCGGACGGCCCGCGCGGCCCGCGGTCGCGCGTAACCCGGCGCGCCGGGAGCGCGATTGGCGAGATCGTGATGTCGCTGATTCGTCACCGGCCAACATCCGCGCGGAGGTTGATGGCACGATGGTCGGAGCGGGGGTGTGGCGTGCGCGCTTCCCGGGGCTGGGCCAGGCGACCGACCGAGGGTGTGATCAGTGTGGCCATTTCGCTGTCTGTGGTGGTTCTGTTGGCGGTCATCCTTGTGGTGCTCTTCCGCGGTGGCTCACTCAAGGGAGGGCCCGCGATAGTCGCGATCCTGTTCGGCTTCTTCCTCGCCTCCACCAACATCGCTCCGTCGGTGAACAGGTTCCTCAACTCGATAGCCGAGACGGTCAACCAGATCCGCTTCTGACGTCCCGGCGCCGCCGGGAGCGGTCGGCCGTCGGCGGCGGGCGCGGAAACGAGCGGAGCCGGTCTCCGTGTCCCACGGAAACCGGCTCCGACCCGTATGTTCCTGCTGAAGAGCGGGCGACGGGAATCGAACCCGCGTAGCTAGTTTGGAAGACTAGGGCTCTACCATTGAGCTACGCCCGCACATGTCGTGCCGCGGGTCATGCGGCCTCGGCACGGACCACATCGTAGCGGGTCCGGGGCGCTCGCCGCACACCGGTAAAGCGGCGGTCAAAGCACCGGTCAAAGCGGTCGGCCGCATGCTCACGGGCATGTACCCTACGTGTCGCACCGACGGGGTGTGGCGCAGCTTGGTAGCGCGTCCGCTTTGGGAGCGGAAGGTCGTCGGTTCGAATCCGGCCACCCCGACCATTTCCACGATCGCCTCGCAAGATCACATTGGGGGCTCTACCCGCTTGCGGTTACTATGCAAGCTGCGTGCCCGTGTGTCTGAAGAGTCTCTGAGGAACCGGGCCGATCCGCTGGATCGCGCCGCACCGCGGCGGACCGGCAGAACCCAAGAATCAGCCACCAAGGAGACCGAACCGTGAAGAGCGCCGTGGAGACCCTGAACCCGACTCGGGTTCGGCTCACTGTCGAGGTGCCCTTCGAGGAGCTCAAGGACAGCCTCGACGCGGCGTACAAGAAGATCAACCAGCAGGTCACGGTGAAGGGCTTCCGCAAGGGCAAGATCCCGGCCCGGGTCATCGACCAGCGGTTCGGGCGTGGTGCTGTGCTGGAGGAGGCCGTCAACGACGCCCTCCCGAAGTTCTACACCGACGCGGTCAACGAGGGTGAGCTCAACGTCCTCGGCCAGCCCGAGGTCGACATCACCGAGCTCAAGGACGGCGAGCTGCTGGCCTTCACCGCCGAGGTGGACATCCGCCCGGTCATCGAGATCCCGGACTACTCCGGTATCGAGGTCACCGTCGACTCCATCGAAGTCAGCGACGAGGACGTCGAGAAGTCGCTGGAGCAGCTGCGCGACCGCTTCGCGTCCACCAACCCGGTCGAGCGCGCCGCCGCCGAGGGCGATGTCGTGACGATCGACCTGGAGGCCAAGGTCGACGGCGAGGTCCTGCCCGACGGTGTGGCCACCGGCGTGCAGTACACCATCGGCTCCGGCGAGCTGCTCGACGGCATCGACGAGGCCGTCACCGGCCTGGAGGCCGGCGGCGAGGCCACCTTCACCTCCGAGCTGAAGGGCGGCGCCGCCGAGGGCAAGACCGCCGAGGTCGCCGTCAAGGTCACCCAGGTCGCCGCCCGTGAGGTGCCCGAGCTGGACGACGAGTTCGCGCAGATGGCGAGCGAGTTCGACACGCTCGACGAGCTGAAGGCGGACAGCCGCAAGCGCCTGGAGAGCAGCAAGCAGTACGACCAGGCCACCCAGGCCCAGGAGCGCGTCCTCGACGAGCTGCTGAAGCTGGCCGAGGTGCCGATCCCCGAGAAGCTGCTCGCGGAGGAGATCAACACCCGCAAGCACAACCTGGAGCACCACCAGCTCGGTCAGATGGGCCTCGACCTCGCGAAGTACCTGGAGATCCAGGGCAAGACCGAGGAAGAGTTCGACGCCGAGACCAAGGAGCAGGCGGAGAAGGGCATCAAGACCCAGTTCATCCTCGATGAGCTGGTCAACAAGGAGAAGCTGAACGTCAACCAGGAGGAGCTCACCGAGCACCTCATGCGGCGTGCGCAGTCCTCCGGCATGTCCCCCGACCAGTTCGCCCAGGCGGTCGTCGAGGGTGGCCAGGTGCCGATGCTGGTCGGCGAGGTCGCCCGCGGCAAGGCGCTCGCGGTGGTCGTCGAGGCCGCCAAGGTGATCGACACGAACGGTGAGATCGTCGACCTGGACGACGAGGACGACGACGAGGCCGCCGAGACGGCCGAGGCCGCCGACTCCACCGAGTCCGCCGCGGCGGACACCGAGGCCGAGGACAAGGCTGAGGCGAAGGCCGACAAGAACGAGGCCTGACCGTCTCGCTCCGAACGTCAGGACGGGCCCCGGACGCATCACGCGACCGGGGCCCGTCCCGTACGCCCCCGAGCCCTGCGGGACCCGCTGGGCGCCCGACGGTGCCGGGGGTGGCACAGGGGGCCGGGAGAGGACCGGCAGGCCCGCTCAGGGCCGTACGGAGCCCCAACTGCCTTGCGCTCCCAGCGAACAGCCACGGAAGCGGGATGGCCCGCGCCGACCAGCGCGTTAGGGTCCATGAATACGAGGGCAGGGGAGTCTCCCGTCCCCGGTACGAAGACGCTGAGACGGCCGCAGCCGTCAGAGACGAGCAGGTGTATACGTGACGAATCTGATGCCTTACGCCGCCGGTGAGCCGTCCCTCGGTGGTGGCCTCGGCGACCAGGTCTACAGCCGGCTGCTCGGAGAGCGGATCATCTTCCTCGGCCAGCAGGTCGACGACGACATCGCCAACAAGATCACGGCGCAGCTCCTCCTCCTCGCGGCCGAGCCCGAGAAGGACATCTACCTCTACATCAACAGCCCCGGTGGCTCGGTGACAGCCGGTATGGCCGTCTACGACACCATGCAGTACATCCCGAACGACGTGGTCACCATCGGTATGGGCCTCGCCGCTTCGATGGGTCAGTTCCTGCTGACCGGCGGTACCGCGGGCAAGCGCTTCGCGCTGCCGCACACCGACATCCTCATGCACCAGGGCTCCGCGGGCCTCGGCGGCACCGCCTCCGACATCAAGATCCAGGCCGAGCAGCTGCTCCGTACGAAGAAGCGCATGGCCGAGATCACCGCGCGCCACACCGGCCAGACGGAAGAGGCGATCATCCGCGACGGTGACCGCGACCGCTGGTTCACCGCCGAGGAGGCCAAGGCCTACGGCATCATCGACGAGATCATCTCCGCTGCTTCGGGTGTTCCGGGCGGCGGCGGTACCGGGGCCTGAGATCACCAGCCCCGACCAGCCGGCCCAGCCCACCGAACGCCACAGGATGGTGAACACCCACATGAACAACTACTCCGCGAGCGGCCTCTACACCGGCCCGCAGGTGGACAACCGTTACGTCGTCCCGCGCTTCGTGGAGCGCACCTCGCAGGGCGTGCGCGAGTACGACCCGTACGCGAAGCTCTTCGAGGAGCGCGTGATCTTCCTCGGGGTGCAGATCGACGACGCCTCCGCCAACGACGTCATGGCGCAGCTGCTCTGCCTGGAGTCGATGGACCCGGACCGCGACATCTCGATCTACATCAACAGCCCCGGCGGCTCGATGACGGCGCTCACCGCCATCTACGACACGATGCAGTTCGTGAAGCCGGACATCCAGACCGTGTGCATGGGCCAGGCCGCCTCCGCCGCCGCCGTCCTGCTCGCCGCCGGCACCGCCGGCAAGCGGCTGGCGCTGCCGAACGCGCGCGTGCTCATCCACCAGCCGTCCAGCCAGACCGGCCGGGAGCAGCTCTCCGACCTGGAGATCGCGGCCAACGAGATCCTGCGGATGCGCGCCCAGCTCGAAGAGATGCTGGCGAAGCACTCGACGACGCCGATCGAGAAGGTCCGCGACGACATCGAGCGCGACAAGATCCTGACCGCCGAGGACGCGCTCGCGTACGGCCTGGTCGACCAGATCGTGTCGACCCGCAAGACCACGGCCGCTGCGGCCGCCTGACACACCCGGCGCCCTTGGCGCGGTCCCACGACCACGTGAACCGCGCCAAGGGGGGCCCGAACGGGGGCCCGAGCAAGGTACCGTCGGATATGAGGCACAGGAGCCGCTGAACCAGGCTGCTCCCAGGCGAAGGGGAAGCACCTCGTGGCACGCATCGGTGATGGCGGCGACCTGCTCAAGTGCTCGTTCTGCGGGAAGAGCCAGAAGCAGGTGAAGAAGCTCATCGCAGGTCCCGGTGTGTACATCTGCGACGAGTGCATCGACCTCTGCAACGAGATCATCGAGGAGGAGCTCGCGGAGACCTCCGAGGTGCGGTGGGAGGAACTGCCGAAGCCTCGTGAGATCTACGAGTTCCTCGAGGGGTACGTCGTCGGGCAGGAGCCCGCGAAGAAGGCCCTCTCCGTGGCGGTCTACAACCACTACAAGCGTGTGCAGGCCGGCGAGAACGGCGGGGTGTCCGGACGCGAGGACGCGATCGAACTCGCCAAGTCGAACATCCTCCTGCTGGGCCCGACCGGCTCCGGCAAGACCCTCCTCGCCCAGACGCTGGCGCGCATGCTGAACGTGCCGTTCGCGATCGCCGACGCCACCGCGCTCACCGAGGCCGGGTATGTGGGCGAGGACGTCGAGAACATCCTGCTGAAGCTGATCCAGGCGGCCGACTACGACGTCAAGAAGGCCGAGACCGGGATCATCTACATCGACGAGATCGACAAGGTCGCCCGCAAGAGCGAGAACCCGTCGATCACCCGCGATGTCTCCGGCGAGGGCGTCCAGCAGGCCCTGCTGAAGATCCTGGAGGGCACCACCGCCTCCGTACCGCCCCAGGGCGGCCGGAAACACCCGCACCAGGAGTTCATCCAGATCGACACGACGAACGTGCTCTTCATCGTGGGCGGCGCCTTCGCCGGCCTGGAGAAGATCATCGAGTCGCGCGCGGGAGCGAAGGGCATCGGCTTCGGCGCGACGATCCGCTCGAAGCGCGAGATCGAGGCCAGCGACCAGTTCCAGGAGGTCATGCCGGAGGACCTGGTGAAGTTCGGGATGATCCCGGAGTTCATCGGCCGCCTGCCGGTCCTCACCTCCGTCCACAACCTGGACCGCGAGGCGCTCCTCCAGATCCTCGTCGAGCCGCGCAACGCGCTGGTGAAGCAGTATCAGCGGCTCTTCGAACTCGACGGTGTGGAGCTGGACTTCGACCGTCCGTCGCTGGAGGCCATCGCCGACCAGGCGATCCTGCGCGGCACCGGCGCGCGCGGTCTGCGCGCCATCCTCGAAGAGGTGCTCCAGTCGGTGATGTACGAGGTGCCGTCCCGCAAGGACGTCGCCCGGGTCGTCATCACGGCGGAGGTCGTCCGCGACAACGTGAACCCGACGCTGGTCCCGCGCGAGCCGCGCATCGTGAAGAACGACGGCCGCCACGAGAAGTCCGCGTAGCGGTCACGCCGGGACGCGTACGCGACACACAGGGGCGCCCGGCCGGTCCAACCGGCCGGGCGCCCCTGTGCCGTACGCGCGGGAGTCCGTTACGTGATCTCGACGCGGACGTCGTCGCGCAGCTTCGCGGCCTGCGCGGCGGCCTCGTCCAGGGACAGGCTGGTCTTGCCGGTGACACCGGCCGCGGCGTCGGACGATATGACGTAGCCCATGGTGCTGTGGTCGCCCCAGACGCACATCGGCATCGTGTAGCTGCCGGGACCTGAGCTGGTACCGCCGGCCTGTCCGAGGGTGAACTTGGCTTCCTGGCACTTCATGAAGCCGTTGTCGAAGCCGTCCGGCGTGAACTCCTGCGGCTCGCCGATGAATTCGAGGCTCGGGCCGCCGCTCTTCGCCTTGTCGGCGTTCTTCCGCGACTCGGTGAACATCGCGTCGACCACCTTCTCGGGGTCTTCGATCTCGCCGTAGACGCCGCTGAAGTCGATCACCTTCTGTGTGGGGCCCGCTCCCGTGGAGTAGCTGCCGGCCACTTCCCGGGGGTTGCCGATTCCCCACTTCTCGGCTTCCTTGACGTCGCTCTTGTTCAGGCTGCCGCCGTTGGAACCGGTGTCCCCGGCCTTCTTGTACGCGCCGCCGAGCACCGACTCCGGCATCGCCAGCTTGTACTTCTTGCCGTCGTCCGGGACCGAGCCGCCGCCGACCAGCAAGTACGCGCCGCCCGCGATCACCGCGAGCGCCAGCACGGACGCGCCGACGATGAGGCCCGTCTTCTTCTTGGGAGCCTGGCCCGGAGGGGGCGGGTACGGGCCGCCGCCATAGGCGGGCTGCTGGCCGTACGGGGACTGCTGGCCGTACGGGGGCTGCTGGGGCGGCTGCCCGTACGGTCCTGGCTGCTGCGGGTAGCCGTATCCCTGCGGCGGCTGCGGGGGGACACCCTGCGGGGGCTGCTGCGGGTAACCGTAACCGGGCTGCGGCGGCCCCTGCGGCGGCTGCTGGCCGTAAGGGCCTGGCTGGCCGTACGGTCCGGGCTGCTGCGGCGGCCCGCCGTACGGTCCCGGCTGGTGGTAACTCATGCGCTGTCCCCTGTTAGTTGCCTATGCGTTCCGAACATCCTGGCGGACGGGACCGTGACCGAGGCCACCCGGGGCCGCACCGTTACCGAACTATCCCGTTTCAGTACGGGGCGGTGACACCTCTAAACTGTGCCCGTGACCGAGAACACTCAGCAGCAGCCAGCCAGCAACCCCGAACTGCCGACCCAGTACGTTCCGGCCGAGGTGGAGGGGAAGCTGTACGAGCGCTGGGTAGAGCGCGGTTACTTCGAGGCCGACGAGAAGAGCGAGAAGCCCCCGTTCACCGTCGTCATCCCGCCGCCGAACGTCACCGGCAGCCTCCACCTCGGGCACGCCTTCGAGCACACGCTCATCGACGCCGTCACCCGCCGCAAGCGCATGCAGGGTTACGAGACGCTGTGGCAGCCCGGCATGGACCACGCGGGCATCGCCACCCAGAACGTCGTCGAGCGCGAGCTCGCCAAGGAGGGCAAGTCCCGGCACGATCTGGGGCGCGAGGCGTTCGTCGAGCGCGTCTGGAAGTGGAAGGGCGAGTCCGGCGGGCAGATCTCCGGGCAGATGCGCCGGCTCGGCGACGGCGTCGCCTGGTCGCGCGAGCGGTTCACCATGGACGAGGGGCTGTCCAAGGCCGTCCAGACGATCTTCAAGAAGCTCTACGACGACGAGCTGATCTACCGCGCCGAGCGCATCATCAACTGGTGTCCGCGCTGTCTCACCGCGATCTCCGACATCGAGGTCGAGTACCAGGACGACGACGGCGAGCTGGTCTCGCTGAAGTACGGCGAGGGCGAGGACTCCGTCGAAGTCGCGACCACCCGCGCCGAGACGATGCTCGGCGACACGGCCGTCGCCGTCCACCCCGACGACGAGCGGTACGCGCATCTCGTCGGCAAGCGCATCAAGCTGCCGCTCACCGACCGTACGATCCCGGTCGTCGCGGACACCCATGTCGACCCGGAGTTCGGTACGGGCGCCGTCAAGGTGACACCCGCGCACGATCCGAACGACTTCGAGATCGGCCGGCGGCACGATCTGCCGAACATCACGGTCATGGACGAGCGCGCCGTGATCACCGTCCCCGGCCCGTTCGAGGGGCTCGACCGGATGGAGGCGCGCAGCGCCATCGTCGCCGCGCTGCGCGCCGAGGGCCGCATCGTCGCCGAGAAGCGCCCGTACACGCACTCCGTCGGGCACTGCTCGCGCTGCAAGACGACCATCGAGCCGCGGCTGTCGCTCCAGTGGTGGGTCAAGGTCGGTCCGCTGGCCAAGGCCGCCGGTGACGCCGTCCGCGACGACCGGGTCACGATCCACCCGAAGGAGATGGAGTCCCGCTACTTCGGCTGGGTCGACAACCTCCACGACTGGTGCATCTCCCGGCAGCTGTGGTGGGGCCACCGCATCCCCGTCTGGTACGGGCCCAACGGCGAGACCGTCTGCGTCGGTCCCGACGACGAGGCGCCGGCCGGCGAGGGCTGGACGCAGGACACGGACGTCCTGGACACGTGGTTCTCGTCGGGGCTGTGGCCGTTCTCCACGCTGGGCTGGCCCGAACAGACCCCGAGCGTCGAGAAGTTCTATCCGAACTCGATCATGATCACCGGCTACGACATCCTCTTCTTCTGGGTCGCCCGGATGATGATGTTCGGTCTCTACGCGATGGACGGCACACCGCCGTTCGGCACGATCGTGCTGCACGGCATGGTCCGTGACCAGTTCGGCAAGAAGATGTCGAAGTCCTTCGGCAACGCGGTCAACCCGCTGGACTGGATGGACAAGTACGGCTCCGACGCGGTCCGGTTCACCCTCGCGCGCGGCGCCAACCCGGGCATCGACGTGCCGATCGGCGAGGACTGGGTCCAGGGCTCCCGGAACTTCGCCAACAAGGTCTGGAACGCCACGCGTTTCGCGATGATGAACGGCGCGACCGTCGAGGGCCCGCTGCCCGACGCGGCCGACATGTCCGCCACCGACCGGTGGATCCTGTCGCGGCTGAACGCCGTGGTCGCGGAGGTCGACGCGTACTACGAGGACTACCAGTTCGCGAAGTTGTCGGACTCCCTCTTCCACTTCGCCTGGGACGAGGTCTTCGACTGGTACGTGGAGCTGTCCAAGACCACGTTCATCGACGGCGGTGCGGCGGCGAAGGTCTCCGGCCGGGTTCTCGGCGAGGTCCTCGATGTCACCCTGCGCCTGCTGCACCCGATCGTCCCGTTCGTCACCGAGACGCTCTGGACCACGCTCACCGGCAAGGAGTCGGTCGTCGTCGCCGACTGGCCGGCCGACAGCGGGTTCCGCGACGTGGCGGCCGAGCGGGAGATCGAGCATCTCCAGCAGGTGATCACGGAGGTCCGCAGGTTCCGCTCCGACCAGGGGCTCCAGCCCGGCCAGAAGGTCCCGGCGCGGCTGGATCTCACGGGTACGCCGCTGGCCGCGCACGAGGCGGCCATCCGGCAGCTGCTGCGCCTCCAGCCGGAGGGCGAGGGCTTCCACGCCACCGCGACGCTGCCGGTCGAGGGGGCGACGGTCGCGCTCGACCTGTCGGGCACGATCGACGTCGAGGCGGAGCGCAAGCGCCTGACGAAGGACCTCGGCGCGGCGGAGAAGGAGAAGGCGCAGGCGACGGCGAAGCTCGGCAACGAGGCGTTCCTCGCCAAGGCCCCCGACAACGTGGTCGACAAGATCCGCGGTCGGCTCACCAAGGCGGAGACGGACATCGAGCGGCTGACCGCACAGCTGGCGGGCCTGCCCCAGGGCTGACCCGGGCACCCGCCACCCGCTCGACGAGGCCCCCGGCCACCCGGCCGGGGGCCTCGCCGTCGTTCCGAGCCGGGGCGCGGGGCGACCGGTGCCGGTGGCGCTCCGTAGACTGGTCGCGTGAGCGAGCACCGTCCTTCCGACCAGCCCGGCGAGTACGACGAATTCGATGAGATCGTCGACGCCGCGACCGACCGAGACCCCGACCTCGCGGTGATCGAGGCCGGCAGCCGCACGCTGCGCGCCCAGGCAGGGCCCGCGCAGAGTGACGGCGTCCCGGCACGCCCCGAGGACCCGGAGGTGGACAAGGCGCTGCGCGCCGTCGAGCAGGAGCTGGCGGGCCGCTGGGGCGAGACGAAACTCGACCCGTCGGTCGCCAGGATCAAGGGTCTGATGGATGTGCTGGGCGATCCCCAGAGCGCCTATCCGTCGATCCACATCACCGGCACCAACGGCAAGACCTCCACGGCCCGCATGATCGAGGCGCTGCTCGGCGCGTTCGATCTGCGTACCGGCCGGTATACGAGCCCGCACGTCCAGTCCGTCACCGAGCGGATCAGTCTGGACGGCGCCCCGATCTCCGCCGAGCGGTTCATCGAGACGTACGAGGACATCAAGGCGTACGTCGAGATGGTCGACGGCTCGCAGGAGCACCGGCTCTCCTTCTTCGAGGTGCTGACCGGCATGGCCTACGCCGCCTTCGCGGACGCGCCGGTGGACGTCGCCGTGGTCGAGGTCGGCATGGGCGGCACCTGGGACGCGACGAACGTCATCGACGCCTCCGTCGCCGTCGTCATGCCGATCGATCTGGACCACACGGACCGGCTCGGCTCCACACCCGGCGAGATCGCCGTGGAGAAGGCCGGGATCATCAAGCCGGGCGCGACGGTCATCCTGGCGCAGCAGCCGGTGGACGCCGCGCAGGTGATGCTGAAGAAGGCCGTCGACGCGGACGCGACGGTCGCCCGCGCGGGCATGGAGTTCGGTGTGGTCGCCCGCGAGATCGCGGTCGGCGGCCAGCTGCTGACCCTGCGCGGACTCGGCGGTGAGTACGAGCAGATCTTCCTCCCTCTGTACGGCGCGCATCAGGCGCAGAACGCGTCGGTGGCGCTCGCCGCCGTCGAGGCGTTCTTCGGGATCGGCGCGCAGCACGCCCGCCGCCTCGACATGGACACGGTCCGCAAGGCGTTCGCCGGGGTCTCCTCGCCGGGCCGGCTTGAGGTCGTACGGCGTTCGCCGACGGTCGTGCTGGACGCGGCGCACAACCCGGCCGGGGCCCGCGCCGCGGCCGAGGCCCTCACCGAGTCGTTCGGCTTCAGCCGGCTGATCGGTGTGGTGGGTTCCAGCGACGACAAGGACGTGCGCGGCGTGCTGGAGGCCCTGGAGCCGATCTGCACGGAGATCGTCGTCACGCAGAACTCCAGTTTCCGGGCGATGGGCGTGGACGAGCTGGCGGCCGTCGCCGTCGAGGTCTTCGGGGAGGACCGGGTCCAGGTCGAGCCGCGGCTCGACGACGCGCTGGAGGCGGCGATCACGCTCGCCGAGGAGGAGTCCGAGTTCGCCGGTGCCGGGGTCCTGGTCACCGGCTCGGTGATCACGGTCGGCGAGGCCCGGCTGCTGCTGAGGAGGCGCTGAATCCCATGCGTACGCTCTGTGCGTCCACACTGATCGGTGAGTTCTTCGTGATCGGCTTCGCCGGTCTCGTCGCCATGAAGTCCGACGATCTGACGGTGGGGACGGTCTGGACGGTCTGCGGCATCGCGATGCTGCTGTCCGTGCTGCTCTGCGGGATGATCACCCGCCCCGGCGGCGTCCAGCTCGGCTGGGCGCTCCAGGTCGCGCTGGTCGCCAGCGGTTTCGTGGTGCCCGCGATGTTCGTCCTCGGCGTGATCTTCGCGGCCCTGTGGGGGGCCTCGGTCCACTTCGGGCGGGAGATCGACGAGGCGAAGGCACGCTGGGCCGAGCAGGCATCGGCAGAGGCTGACGCTGTGTGATCGATGGTGTGGTATGCCCTGTAGCCTCTGAGGGCCCGCATCCCGTAGTAGAAGGAGCCCGCACAGTGAGCCAGCGCACGCTTGTCCTGCTCAAGCCCGATGCCGTACGCCGCGGCCTGGTCGGCGAGATCGTCGGCCGTATCGAGCGCAAGGCCGGCTGGACCATCAGCGCCATGGAGCTGCGCACGCTCGACCAGGACACGCTGGAGCAGCACTACGGCGAGCACAAGGGGAAGCCCTTCTACGAGCCGCTGGTCGAGTTCATGGCCTCCGGCCCGGTCGTCGCTCTGGTCGTCGACGGTGAGCGGGTCATCGAGGGCGTCCGCGCGCTCGCCGGTCCGACTGACCCGATCGCCGCAGCGCCGGGGTCCATCCGGGGGGACTTCGGAACCATCGTCCGGGAGAACCTGATCCACGCTTCGGACTCCGAGGAGTCCGCCATTCGGGAACTTAAAATCTTCTTCCCGGGTCTTTCCTGACCACGTGTCAGCCAAACGGCGCTGATGCCCTGGGGCGACCGAAGGAATTCGGTCGCCTTTGGGCATATCTAAGCCACTTTCGGGAACGCATCGGACCGACACTTCGTCACCCTTACTGAGGTGGGCCACCGCGCCGTCGTCCTTGCGTCGGCACTACGATGGAAACCTCCAAGCCACAGCACCCACCTCGCCATCCTGAAAAGCCATCAACGCTTGGGAAGGCCAGACGCATCCTCATGGGGAACAACATGTCGTTCATCGGCCGTGACATGGCTGTCGACCTCGGGACCGCCAACACGCTGGTGTACGTCAGAGGCCGGGGGATCGTACTCAACGAGCCGTCCGTCGTCGCCATCAACACCAACACCGGCGGTATTCTCGCGGTCGGCGCCGAGGCCAAGAAGATGATCGGCCGGACACCGGGCAACATCGTTGCCGTCCGGCCACTGAAGGACGGTGTTATCGCCGACTTCGAAATCACCGAGCGCATGCTGCGCTACTTCATCCTGAAGATCCACAAACGCCGCTATCTGGCGCGTCCGCGGGTCGTCGTCTGTGTGCCCTCCGGTATCACGGGCGTTGAGCGCCGCGCCGTCATCGAGGCGTCCACCCAGGCGGGTGCGCGCCAGGTCCACATCATCGAGGAGCCCATGGCCGCGGCCATCGGCTCGGGGCTCCCCGTCCACGAGGCCACCGGCAACATGGTCGTGGACATCGGCGGTGGTACGACCGAGGTCGCCGTGATCTCGCTCGGCGGAATCGTCACGGCACAGTCCATCCGCGTCGCCGGTGACGAGCTGGACAACGCGATCATCCAGCACATCAAGAAGGAGTACTCACTTCTCCTGGGCGAGCGGACCGCCGAGAGCATCAAGATCACCATCGGTTCCGCGTACGACCTCGACAAGGACGAGCACACCGAGATCCGCGGGCGTGACCTGGTCTCCGGACTGCCGAAGACCGTGGTCATCTCCGCCGCCGAGGTGCGCAAGGCCATCGAGGAGCCGGTCAACGCGATCGTCGACGCGGTCAAGACCACGCTCGACAAGTGCCCGCCCGAGCTGTCCGGCGATGTGATGGACCGGGGGATCGTGCTCACCGGCGGCGGCGCCCTGCTGCGCGGTCTCGACGAGAGGCTGCGTCGTGAGACGGGGATGCCGATCCACATCGCCGAGGATCCGCTGGACTCCGTGGCACTCGGATCCGGCAAGTGTGTCGAGGAGTTCGAGGCGCTCCAGCAGGTGCTGGACGCCCAGCCCCGCCGGTGACGGAAGAGTCCCCGTCCCCCTGGCCCCCGGGTCCAGGGGGACCCCCGGCAGGGGTCCCGGCCTCTCGCGCGGCGGATCGTTGATATACCCCCAGAATCATTCCTACGAGGAAGGCACGGCCGCCGCACGTGAGGGACACACGAGAGAGCCGTTTGCTCCTGGTGCTGCTGATCGCCATCGCGTTCGCACTGATCACGGTGGATATCCGCGGTGGCGAGGATTCCCCGGTCGACGGCGCGCGGCACGCCGCCGCGACGGTCTTCGGCCCGGTGGAGAACGGTGTCGCGTCCGCGGTCAATCCGGTGGGCAATGCCATAGGAGCGGTACGGGATTCCGGTGCGCGGCACAATCGCATCGCCGTGCTCCAGAAGCAGAACACCGAGCTGAAACAGCGGCTCGGCAGTGACGACCGCAATCGCAGCCGGGTACGCGAACTGGACAAGATGCTCGCGAAGGCCGGCGCCGGTCAGTACGGAATCAAGGGCGCCGAGGTCATCGCCATAGGAGCGGCCCAGGGATTCTCCTGGACGGTCACCATCGATATCGGTGCCAAAGACGGCATCAGGCGCGATATGACCGTGCTCAATGGTGACGGACTCGTCGGACGGGTCACGACCGTCGGCCCGGACACCGCGACCGTACTGCTCGCCAATGACCCGGACTTCACCGTCGGCACCCGGATGGAGGGCAACGACGAACTCGGCTTCGCCACCGGCCAGGGCGACCGCCCGCTCTCCGTCCAGCTGCTCAACGGCAAGGCGAAGATCAAGAAGGGCGACCGGCTGGTCACCTTCGGGTCCAGCAAGGACCGGCCGTTCGTGCCCGGCGTCCCGGTCGGCGAGGTGGTCCGGGTCGACCCGTCCGGCGGCGATCTGACCCGGACCCTGTACGTACGCCCCTTCGTCGGGTTCACGAAGCTCGACCTCGTCGGTGTCGTCGTCGTGGCTCCCCGGCAGGATCCGCGCGACACGGTGCTGCCGCCCAAGTCGCGGCCCGTCCCGACGCCCACCGTCACCGTCACGGTCACCCCGTCGCCCAACGGCGAGACGGAGGCGAACGGTGAGGCGGACACCGGCAATCCGGACCCCAACGCCAGCAGCAACGCCGATCCGGTTCCCAATGCCGACGCCCAAGCAGACGACCAGGAGTAGGGCTGATCCCCATGCGCTTCAACCGGATTCTGCTCTCGACCACGCTGGTCGTGGTCGCCCTCGTCATCCAGGTGTCCGTACTCGCCAGACTCCAGCTCCCCGGCGCCGTCCCCGATCTGATGCTCCTCGTCGTCCTCGCCCTGGCCTTCGTGTACGGCCATGTGGGCGGCGCGCTCATCGGCTTCGGCGCCGGGCTGCTGTCCGACCTGGCGCCGCCCGCCGACCACGCGGCCGGCCGCTACGCCCTGGTGCTCTGCGTGATCGGCTATCTGGCCGGACTCGCCCGCCCCGAGAAGGGCCAGATGAGATCGGCGTTCGCGCCGATGGCCGTGGTCGTCGCCGCGGCGCTCGGCTCGACCCTGCTGTACGCCGGGGTCGGCGCGCTCGTCGGGGACACCGCCGCCCGCCATGTCGGGCTGGCCGGCCTGCTGTTCACCGCCGCGGTCTACGATCTGCTGCTGGCGCCGTTCACCGTCCCGCTGATCATGTTCCTGGCCAGACGCGCCGAGAACGATCCGCTCGCCGAGACCCAGAGCAGCGGCGGCGCCGATGTCGCGGCCGGCTGGTCCTCCACCGGCACCGGCCTGCGGATCGGCAGTCAGCGTGGCGTCCTGCGGCTCAGGGCGGCCCGTAACCGCGCCGCGCGGGCCGGACGTATCAAGGGGGTCAAGCGACTGTGACACCGCATCACCCGGCGGCCGTCGCGCGGACGCCCGCGCGTACGGCCGGCCGCGCACCGTCGGCCCGTACCGTCCGTGGGGGATCGCAGTGAGCAATATTCCGGAGACCGGGCGGACACCGCGGGTCCAGATCCGGCTCGTCATCATTCAAGTACTCGTCTTCTCGCTTCTCCTCACCCTCGGCGGCCGGCTCTGGTACCTCCAGGTCCGCAACGGCCAGGAGTACACGGACGAGGCCAAGAACAACCACGTACAGCAGGTCGTCCAGCCGGCCGTCCGCGGCTCGATCCTCGACTCCCGGGGGATTCCGCTCGCCGACAACGAGACCCGGCTCGTCGTCTCCACCAGCCGTACCGAGCTGATGAAGATGCCGGACAAGGGCGTGGCCGTCCTGACCCGGCTCGCCGATGTCCTCGACATGAAGCCCAAGGACGTCATGGACAAGGTCAGGCTCTGCGACTCGAAGACCCCCAAGCCCTGCTGGAACGGTTCGCCCTATCAGCCGATCCCGGTCACCGACGAGGCCACCACCCAGCAGGCCCTCCAGATCCGTGAGCGCGCCGAGGACTTCCCCGGCGTCACCGCCGAGCCCACCGCCGTACGCCGCTACGCCGCGCCGGGGCTCGCCAACACCGCTCAGGTACTCGGTTATCTCTCGCCCGTCACCGACGAGGAGATCACCAAGGCCCAGAACAGCGAGTCGCCGTACCTCCGCTCCGACCAGGTCGGCAGGTCCGGCCTGGAGCGCACCTACGACAAGCAGCTGCGCGGCAAGGCGGGCGTCACCCGGTACGAGGTCGACAACCTCGGCCGCGTCATCGGCCAGGCGCGCAACGACGAGGCCGAGCCCGGCGCCCATGTCGTCACCTCGATAGACGCGCGCGTCCAGGCCGTCACCGAGTACGAGCTGAACGAGGCGATGAAGGCCGCGCGCAAGGAGATGGACCGCAACACCGGCGAGCACTACAAGGCGGACTCCGGCGCCGCGGTGGTCATGGAGGCGAAGACCGGCCGGGTCGTCGCGATGGCCTCCCTGCCGACGTACGACCCCAACTCGTGGGTCGGCGGCATCTCCGCCAAGGAGTACGCGAGGCTCACCGGCAAGAAGTCCAACTTCCCGCTGCTGAACCGGGCCATCCAGGGCCAGGCCGCCCCCGGCTCCATCTTCAAGGTCATCTCGTCGACCGCCGCGGTCAACGCCGGATACAAGTTCAACGGCACCTACCCCTGCCCCAGTTCGTACAGCGTCGGCGGCCAGGTCTTCCAGAACTTCGAGTCCAGGGGCTACGGCAGCATCACCCTCGGCAAGGCCCTCGAGGTCTCCTGCGACACCGTCTTCTACGGCATCGCGCACAAGGAGTGGCAGAAAGACGGCGGTATGAAGCCGACGCACCCCAACGACTGGTTCTACAAGACCGCGCACCAGTTCGGCCTCGGCAAGGAGACCGGTATCGATCTCCCCAACGAGGTCACCGGACGCGTCCCGGACCGTCAGTGGAAGCAGAGCTTCTGGGAGGCCAACAAGGTCAGTTGGTGCAAGCAGGGCAAAAAGGGCGGCACATACGTCGAGAAGATCGCCTATGAGGGCTGCCTCGAAGGCAACCGGATGCGCGCCGGTGACTCGGTCAACTACTCGATCGGCCAGGGCGACACGCTCGTCACCCCGATCCAGATGGCCACCATCTACTCGGCCATCGCCAACGGCGGCACCCTCTACAACCCCGCGGTCGGCAAGGCGATCGTCAGCGCCGACGGCAAGCGGGTCGAGGAGATCGCGCCCACGTCGCACGGCAAGCTGCCGACACGGGGGAAGACACTGGAGCAGATCAACGAAGCCCTCGCGGCGGTCACGACCACCGGCTCCGCCGCCTGGCGCTTCGGCGGCTGGCCGCAGGACAAGATCCCGATGCACGCCAAGACGGGTACGGCCGAGGTCTACGGCAAGCAGACGACCTCGTGGTTCGCCTCGTACACCGAGGACTACACGATCGTCATGACGATCTCCCAGGGTGGTACCGGCTCCGGGGCCTCCGGGCCCGCCGTACGAAAGATCTACGAGGCGATGTACGGGCTGAACGCCAAGGGCGACCAGGACCTCGGCAAGGCGCTGATGCCCGAGCCGCGCAAGGCACTGCCGGCGATCCAGCCGGACGGTTCGATCGACGCGCCGAAGATCAGGCCGTACGAGCCGGAGAAGGCGGACCCGGACGAGCAGACGCTGGCGGGCCCGCCCGACGACCCCGACGACTCCGACACGCCGATTGGGAGGGACTGAGCGATGGCCGGCACAAGCGGCTTCTCGGTCTCCGGATACGGTCCGGAGCGCGGGACCTGGGCCAGGCTCGTGGCCCGTGACTCGATGGCGCGCCGGCTCGACTGGCCGCTGATGTTCTCGGCGCTGGCCCTGTCGCTGATCGGCTCGCTGCTGGTGTGGTCGGCGACCCGTAACCGCACCCAGCTGAACCAGGGCGATCCGTACTACTTCCTCGTGCGCCATCTGCTCAACACCGGCATCGGGTTCGCCCTGATGGTCGGCACGATCTGGCTCGGGCACCGCACCCTGCGCGGGGCGGTGCCGGCGCTCTACGGGCTCTCGGTCGTCCTGGTCCTGCTGGTCCTCACCCCGCTCGGCGCGACCATCAACGGCGCCCACGCCTGGATCGTGATCGGCGGCGGCTTCACCCTCCAGCCCTCCGAGTTCGTGAAGGTCACGATCATCCTGGGCATGGCCGTGATGCTGGCGGCCCGGGTGGACGCCGGGGACCAGATCCATCCGGACCATCGCACGGTCGCGAAGTCCCTCGTCCTCGCGGTCATCCCGATGGCCATCGTCATGCTGATGCCGGACCTCGGCTCGGTGATGGTCATGGCCGTCATCGTGCTCGGCGTACTGCTCGCCTCCGGCGCCTCCAACCGCTGGATCATCGGCCTGGTCGGCGCGGGAGTGGCGGGCGCCATCACGGTCGCGGCGCTCGGCGTGCTCGACGAGTACCAGATCAACCGCTTCGCGGCCTTCGCCAACCCGGAGCTGGACCCGGCGGGCGTCGGCTACAACACCAACCAGGCGCGGATCGCCATCGGCTCCGGCGGCCTCACCGGCACCGGGCTCTTCCACGGCTCCCAGACCACCGGCCAGTTCGTGCCCGAGCAGCAGACCGACTTCGTCTTCACGGTCGCGGGCGAGGAACTGGGCTTCGTCGGCGCGGGGCTGATACTGCTGCTGCTCGGCGTGGTCCTGTGGCGCGCCTGCCGGATCGCCCGGGAGACGACCGAGCTGTACGGCACGATCGTCGCCGCGGGGATCATCGCCTGGTTCGCGTTCCAGTCCTTCGAGAACATCGGGATGACGCTCGGGATCATGCCGGTGGCGGGTCTGCCGCTGCCGTTCGTGTCCTACGGCGGTACCGCGATGTTCGCGGCGTGGATCGCCGTAGGACTGCTCCAGTCGATCCGGGCGCAGCGGCCGATAACGGCGTGAGCCATGTCCTCGAAAGGTCCCAGGGGCTGCCCAAGGGCGACCCCTGGGACTAAATTCGGTACATGGCGGACACCAAGCGAGAGATCGAGCGCAAGTACGAGCTTCCCGCGCCCTCCGACGGCGATGAGCCCTCCGGACTGCCGGACCTCAGCGGGGTCAAGGGCGTCGCGAGCGTCCGCGCCAGAGGCGTGGTGGAGCTGGACGCCGTCTACTACGACACCGCGGATCTGCGCCTCACCGGGGACCACGTCACACTGCGGCGCCGCACGGGCGGCGATGACGAGGGCTGGCATCTGAAGTTCCCGGTCTCCGCCGGTGTCCGCGACGAGATCAGGGCACCGCTCGCCGACACCCTTCCGGACGAACTCGCCGCGCTGGTCCGCTCGCGCGTACGCGGCGCCGGGCTCGGCCCCCTCGTACGGCTCACGACCTCGCGCGATGTCCTGCATCTGCTCGACGCCGAGGGCACGCTGCTCGCCGAGGCGAGCGTGGACGCCGTACGCGCGCGACGCCTCGCCGGGGGCACCGGCGGAAAGGACGGCGGGACCGCCTCCTGGACCGAGGTCGAGGTGGAACTGGGCGACGACGCCGATCCCGCGATCCTCGACGCGGTGGAGAAGAGGCTCCGCAAGGCCGGACTGCGCCCGTCGTCCGCCGCGTCCAAGCTCGGCAGGGCACTGGCCGGGACGGCGCCCGACGGCGGGACGACGTCCGACGAGCCGGGCAGGGCCGGGACACGGGCGGCGAAGGACGGGCCGCGCAGCGCCGGGGACCACATCCTGGCCTATCTGCGCGACCAGGCCGACGCGATCGTCGCCCAGGACCCCGCCGTACGCCGCGACCTGCCGGACTCCGTGCACCAGCTGCGCGTCGCCACCCGCCGGATGCGCTCCGCCTTCCGGACGTACCGGAAGATCCTCGACCGGTCCGTCACCGACCCGGTCGCGGAGGAGCTCAAGTGGGTGGCGGCGGAGCTGGGCGTCGACCGCGACCACGAGGTCCTCGACGAGCGGCTGAGCGCCCGGATCGACGCGCTGCCCGTGACACTGCTCCTCGGGCCGGTGCGCGCCCGGCTCCGGACCTGGGACGCCGCCCAGCGGGCCGGGTCCCGGAGCAGGACCGTCGCCGTACTCGACAGCGAGCGGTATCTGACCCTGCTGGAGACGCTCGACGGACTGCTCACCTCGCCGCCGCTGCGGCCGGACGCCGCGCAGCCCGCGGGCAAGGCGCTGCCCCGGGCGATCCTCAAGAACTACGAGCGGCTGGCCGGCCGGGTCGGCCACGCGCTGGCGCTCGCCCCCGGCGAGGAACGCGACCTGGCGATGCACAACGCCCGCAAGGCCGCCAAGCGCGCCCGCTACGCCGCCGAGGCGGCCCACCCCGCCCTGGGCAAGCCGGCCAAGCGCTTCGCCAAGCGCATGAAGGCCCTCCAGACCGCGCTCGGCGACCACCAGGACAGCGTGGTGGCCCGTGAGGCCCTCCGCGATCTCGCGGTCAAGGCCCACGCGGCGGGCGAGTCCGCGTTCACCTGGGGCCTGCTGTACGGCCAGGAGGAGGCCCAGGGCGAGCGCCGTGAGCAGGAGGTGCCGGGCCTGTGGGAGGAGGCGTCCGACCCCCGGTTGCGGGCGGATCTGACGGGCTGACCACCGGGGTAGGCTGAATGGTCACCCCTGTCAGTCCACGAAAGATCGCCGTGATGTCTGCAGAATCGGTCTTCCCGCAGCTCGAAGCCCTGCTCCCGCATGTGCAGAAGCCGATCCAATACGTCGGTGGTGAGCTCAACTCCACGGTCAAGCCGTGGGACTCCACCGACGTCCGCTGGGCGCTGATGTACCCGGACGCCTACGAGGTCGGGCTGCCCAACCAGGGCGTCATGATCCTGTACGAGGTACTGAACGAGCGCGAGGGCGTGCTCGCCGAGCGCACGTACAGCGTCTGGCCGGATCTCGAAGAGCTGATGCGCGAGCACAAGGTCCCGCAGTTCACGGTGGACAGCCACCGGCCGGTCGGTGCCTTCGACGTCTTCGGGCTGAGCTTCTCCACCGAGCTGGGCTACACGAACATGCTCACCGCCCTGGACCTCGCGGGCATCCCGCTGGCGGCGAGGGACCGTACCGTCGACCACCCCATCGTGCTCGCCGGCGGCCACGCCGCCTTCAACCCCGAGCCGATCGCGGAGTTCATCGACTGCGCGGTCATCGGCGACGGCGAGCAGGCCGTGCTGGAGATCACCGAGATCATCCGGGCCTGGAAGGCGGAGGGCCGCCCCGGCGGGCGCGAGGAGGTCCTCTTCCGGCTCGCGAAGACCGGCGGGGTGTACGTCCCCGGCTTCTACGACGTCGAGTACCTCCCGGACGGCCGCATCGCGCGCGTCGTGCCGAACAAGTCCGGTGTCCCGTGGCGGGTGTCCAAGCACACCGTGATGGACCTCGACGAGTGGCCGTACCCGAAGCAGCCGCTCGTCCCGCTCGCCGAGACCGTTCACGAGCGGATGTCCGTGGAGATCTTCCGCGGCTGCACGCGCGGCTGCCGGTTCTGCCAGGCCGGCATGATCACCCGCCCGGTGCGCGAGCGCAGCATCACCGGGGTCGGCGAGATGGTCGAGAAGGGGCTGAAGGCGACCGGCTTCGAGGAGGTCGGTCTGCTCTCCCTCTCCTCCGCCGACCACAGCGAGATCGGCGACATCGCCAAGGGGCTCGCGGACCGCTACGAGGAGGACAAGATCGGCCTGTCCCTCCCGTCCACCCGCGTCGACGCGTTCAACGTCGACCTGGCCAACGAGCTGACCAGGAACGGCCGCAGGTCCGGTCTGACCTTCGCCCCCGAGGGCGGCTCCGAGCGGCTGCGCAAGGTCATCAACAAGATGGTCTCGGAGGAGGACCTGATCCGTACGGTCTCCACCGCGTACGGCAACGGCTGGCGGCAGGTGAAGCTGTACTTCATGTGCGGTCTGCCCACCGAGACCGACGAGGACGTCCTCCAGATCGGCGACATGGCGGTCAAGGTCATCGCCGAGGGCCGCAAGGTGTCCGGCCAGAACGACATCCGCTGCACGGTCTCGATCGGCGGGTTCGTACCCAAGCCGCACACCCCTTTCCAGTGGGCGCCCCAGCTCAGCGCCGAGGAGACCGACGCCCGGCTGGAGAAGCTCCGCGACAAGATCCGGGGCGACAAGAAGTACGGCCGCTCCATCGGCTTCCGTTACCACGACGGCAAGCCCGGCATCGTCGAGGGCCTGCTCTCGCGCGGCGACCGGCGCATCGGCGCGGTCATCCGCGCGGTGTACGAGGACGGCGGCCGGTTCGACGGCTGGCGTGAGCACTTCTCGTACGACCGCTGGATGGCCTGCGCGGAGAAGACGCTGCCGGAGTCCGGCGTGGACGTCGCCTGGTACACGACGCGCGAGCGTACGTACGAGGAGGTCCTGCCCTGGGACCACCTGGACTCCGGTCTCGACAAGGACTGGCTCTGGGAGGACTGGCAGGACGCGCTCGACGAGACCGAGGTCGAGGACTGCCGCTGGACGCCGTGCTTCGACTGCGGTGTCTGCCCGCAGATGGACACCGAGATCCAGATCGGCCCCACGGGCAAGAAGCTGCTGCCCCTCACCGTCGTCAAGTAGCGGCGGGTACGACGGAGTGCCGGGGCGCGCCCGGTCACGGCAGGCCCTGTCCGTGGCCGGGTTCCGCCCCGCTCGCCTGCACAATGGGCTGATGCCGCGGTTCATCGCCCCTGACATCAAGGTCCATTCCTCCTTCCTGGACGCCATGAAGGAGTTCGTCGAAGAAGGCGCGGACGAGCGCTCGTTGCTCCTGCACGAGATGGAGGAGTTCGGCGCGACCTGGCACCGGCCCGAGGTCTTCGCCGCGTATGTGGAGCGGCTCAACGCCGAGCCGCTGGAGGAGACCCCGCGGATCGAGGGGTGGGTGCCCAACACCACCCTCTGGTACGTCGAGGGCGAGACGTTCCTGGGACGTCTCTCCATCCGCCACCGGCTCAACCCGTTCCTGCGTGAGCTGGGCGGCCACATCGGCTACGCCGTACGCCCCACCGCGCGGCGGCAGGGCCACGCGACCAACATGCTCGTCGCGTCCCTGCCCGTCGCCCGTGCCATCGGCCTGGCGTCGGTGCTGGTCACCTGCGACACCACGAACGTTCCGTCGCGGAAGGTGATCGAGGCGGCCGGCGGGGTGCTGGAGGACCAGCGCGGCGGGAAGCTCCGCTACTGGGTCAGGACGGACGGCTGAGGCACCCGGGCCCCGCGGGCACCGGTGCGCGGCGCCGTCCGACCGAGGGCGGGGAACCGCGGGAGGGCCGTACGCGTACTCTGGGTAGTACAACGATCGTCCCCGGCGCGGACCCCGCACCCGAGATCTCCCCGCGAAAGCGGGACGGAACCGGGACCCGGGGCCACCCCCACGTCCGAGGGCGGCGCGTCACCGCGTACCGCCCGCACCGAGGAGAAGAACCACTGGGCAAGCGACAGCCCGAAGGCCCGCCGCCCGCACCGGCGGTGCAGCGCATCCGACTGCGCTACACCAAGCGCGGCCGCCTCCGGTTCACCAGCCACCGTGACTTCCAGCGCGCCTTCGAGCGGGCGCTGCGCCGCGCCGAGGTGCCCATGGCGTACTCGGCGGGGTTCACCCCGCACCCGAAGGTGTCGTACGCCAATGCCGCACCCACCGGCACGGGCAGCGAGGCCGAGTTCCTGGAGATCGCCCTGGTGGAGGTGTGCGACCCGGACAAGCTGCGTGAGCTGCTCGACGAGTCGCTGCCGGCCGGCCTGGACATCATCGACGCTGTCGAGGTCCGTACGACGGGGTTCGCCGACCGGCTGACCGCTTCCGTATGGGAGTTGAGGCTGGACGGCGTCGCGCCACGCGCGGCGGAAGAGGCCGTGGCCGCCTTCCTGGCGGCCGAGTCGGTGGAGGTCGAACGCCGTACGAAGAACGGTCTGCGGACCTTCGACGCACGGGCGGCCGTGGCCGGTCTGGAAGCGGTCCCCGAGGCGGGTGCGGAGGGGGCTCGGTCCCGGCCTGATAGGCCGGGGGACGGGCCCTGTGCGATACTGCGGCTGGTTGTTCGGCACGTGACACCTGCCGTGCGACCCGACGACGTCCTGTCCGGTCTCCGAGCTGTGGCCGACCTGGCGCCGCCGGTCCCCGCAGCGGTGACCAGGCTGGCGCAGGGGCTCTTCGACGAGGAGTCCGGAACGGTGACCGATCCGCTCGCGCCCGACCGCGAGGCAGTCCGGCCCGCCCCACCCAAGGCCGCCGGACCCGCCGCCGCGAAGGCGCCGGAAGGTGCGGGTACCGCGTAGGGCGGTCGTTGTAGCGCAGCCCTGGGACTCGGGAGCCACCTGGGTCGGGCGGCGCACTGACCAGAAGACTTTCGCCAGGCCGTACGTACATCGCGTAGGGAACCGGCGAGCCAGACATAACAGCTCCCGTGCGGCGCCCGCGCCCCGGACGGCGGCAATCGCGCAGCGCGCGAGCCGCGGCCGGACCGGAATCAGGCGTGGCGCCCGGGAGCGTGACGGGAGAACCGCCCGCATGCTTGAGCCCACTGAACCCGGCACCCCCGGGGACACCAACGAAGACAACCACTCACCCAGCGACACGCTGCCGCCGCGCCGCAGGCGCCGCGCCGCGTCCCGTCCGGCGGGACCGCCCGCCGCTGCCGCGGGGACCGAGGACGCCACGAGCGTCACGGAGACCGTCGCACAGGCGCAGGCCGCGCCGGCCGCCGAGGCCGCGGGGGCGGTCGCGAACGACGGTACGGGTGTGACGGAGGAGCCGGTGGCCGCGCCGCGTGCGCGTCGCCGTGCGACCCGTAAGACCGCCGCTCCCGCGCCTGAGGTGACCGTCGAGCCGGTGGAGACCGCCGCGACGCCCGAGGCCGTGGAGCCCGCCGTGTCGGAGCCGGAGTCGGAGCCGGTCGCCGCGCCGCGTGCGCGTCGTCGTGCGACGCGTAAGACCGCTGCCCCCGCTCCTGAGGTGACCGCCGAGGCCGCTGAGACGCCTGAGTCCGCTGTGTCGGAGCCAGAGCCGGAGCCGGAGCCGGAGCCGGTGGCCGCGCCGCGTGCGCGCCGTCGTGCCACCCGTAAGACCGCCGCTCCCGCGCCCGTCGCCGCCGAGACTCCCGAGGTCACGGTTCCCGAGGTCACCGAGGTCGCGGCTCCCGAGGCCGTGGCCGCCGAGGCCGTGACGCCCGAGGAGAGCCCCGCCGAGGAGACCGCCCCGGCCGGCCGTACGCGCCGCCGCGCCACCCGCAGGGCCACCGCCCCCGCCGGTGCGCCCGAGGCGACCGCGACCGCGAGCACGGCTGACGGCAACGGCAACGGCAACGGAGCCTCGGCGGGAGAGAGCCTGCCGCAGGGCGCCGTCACACAGATCACCGCCGACGGGACCGAGGTCGAGGCCGCCGAGAAGGCCGCCACGCGTGGCCGTACGCGCCGCCGCGCCGCCGCTCCGGAGACCACCGCGGAGGAGAAGCCCGCGCCGAAGGCCGCGCAGAGCGAGACCGAGGCGCCCGAGCGCTCGCGTCGCCGCGCCACCCGGCCCGCCGTGGCCGTCTTCCGCGCGCCCGTCTTCACCGAGCCGATGTTCCAGACCCCGGAGACGGCCGCCGCCATGGCCGCCGCCGTCCCGCCGGTGGACGACGCCGAGGACCTCGACGAGACCGAGGAAGAGACGCGGACCGCGGCGGTGCCCGAGCCCGCCGCCGCTCCGGAGCCCTCGGGCCGCCGCCGGCGCCGCCGTCGCGGCGAGCCCGCCGAGCCCGTGGAGGCCCCCGCCCCCCGGGCCGCCGCGGAGCCGCCGCAGGAGCACGCCGAGGAGCCCGCGGCCGAGCCCGACACGGAGCAGTCCGCCGAGGGCGACGACTCCGACGAGTACGAGGACCGTCCTTCGCGGCGCCGCCGCCGGGGCGGCCGTCGCCGTCGCCGCGGCGAGTCCGCGGACGCCGAGGACACCACCGACGAGCAGGACGAGTCCGGGGCCCACGCCGAGGACGAGGACACGGCCGAGCACGAGGAGGCGGACGAGGACCACGACGAGTCCGAGGCCCCCTCGGGCGGTGGCTCCTCCAGCAGCCGGCGCCGCCGGCGCAGGCGCCGTCGCAGTGGTGACGGCGGTTCCGAGGCGGAGTCCGGCGGGGACGACCCGGAGCGTACGGTCGTCAAGGTCCGCGAGCCGCGCAAGAAGGAAGAGCGCGAGCTGAGCACCAGCTCCGACGAGGTGCAGTCCATCAAGGGCTCGACCCGTCTGGAGGCCAAGAAGCAGCGCCGCCGCGAGGGCCGCGAGCAGGGCCGCCGCAGGGTGCCGATCATCACCGAGGCGGAGTTCCTGGCGCGCCGTGAGGCCGTCGAGCGCGTGATGGTCGTCCGCCAGAACGGCGAGCGCACCCAGATCGGCGTTCTCGAGGACAACGTGCTCGTCGAGCACTACGTCAACAAGGAGCAAGCCACCAGCTACGTCGGCAACGTGTATCTGGGCAAGGTCCAGAACGTACTGCCGTCGATGGAGGCCGCCTTCGTCGACATCGGCAAGGGACGCAACGCCGTCCTCTACGCCGGTGAGGTCAACTTCGAGGCGCTGGGCATGGCCAACGGCCCGCGCCGGATCGAGACCGCCCTCAAGTCCGGCCAGTCGGTGCTCGTGCAGGTCACGAAGGACCCGATCGGCCACAAGGGCGCGCGTCTGACCAGCCAGGTGTCGCTGCCCGGCCGCTATCTGGTCTATGTGCCCGAGGGCTCGATGACCGGTATCAGCCGCAAGCTGCCCGACACCGAGCGGTCCCGGCTGAAGACCATCCTCAAGAAGATCGTCCCCGAGGACGCGGGCGTCATCGTCCGTACGGCCGCGGAGGGCGCCAGCGAGGACGAGCTGCGCCGCGACGTCGAGCGGCTCCAGTCGCAGTGGGAGGACATCAAGAAGAAGTCGAAGAGCGGCAACGCCCCGACGCTTCTCTACGGTGAGCCCGACATGACCGTCCGGGTCGTCCGCGACATCTTCAACGAGGACTTCTCGAAGGTCATCGTCAGCGGTGACGAGGCGTGGCAGACCATCCACGGCTATGTCGAGCACGTCGCGCCCGACCTCTCCGACCGGCTGTCGCGCTGGACGAGCGAGGTCGACGTCTTCGCGACGTACCGCATCGACGAGCAGCTGATGAAGGCGCTCGACCGGAAGGTCTGGCTGCCCAGCGGTGGTTCGCTGGTGATCGACAAGACCGAGGCCATGATCGTGGTCGACGTCAACACCGGGAAGTTCACGGGCCAGGGCGGCAACCTCGAAGAGACCGTCACCAGGAACAACCTGGAGGCGGCCGAGGAGATCGTGCGCCAGCTGCGGCTGCGCGACCTGGGCGGCATCGTCGTCATCGACTTCATCGACATGGTGCTCGAATCCAACCGGGACCTGGTGCTGCGGCGCCTGCTGGAGTGCCTGGGCCGGGACCGTACGAAGCACCAGGTCGCCGAGGTCACCTCGCTGGGTCTGGTGCAGATGACCCGTAAGCGGGTCGGCCAGGGGCTGCTGGAGTCCTTCTCCGAGACCTGTGTCCACTGCAACGGGCGCGGTGTGATCGTGCACATGGAGCAGCCCACGGCGGCCGGTGGCGGTGGCAACGGCAAGCGCTCCAAGAAGCGCGGTCGCGGTGGCGCCGCCGGTACGGAGCACGAGCACGAGCATGAGCACGTCGAGAGCGCGGAGACCGAGACAGAGGCCGAGGTAGCGGCGGAGGTGGCGGCTCCGGTCGCGCTCGCCGAGCCGCTGTCCGACACGTTCGCGCCGGACGAGGAGCTGTTCAGCAGCGTGGCGGAGGCGGAGGCGTCCGTACGCGGCCGTTCGCGCCGCCGGGCGTCCCGCAAGGCGTCCGCCCCGGCGGGTTCGCCGAGGACCGCCGAGTCGGTGCCGGAGCCGGAGGCGGCGCCGGCGCAGGCGCAGGCGGCCGGGACCGAGGCCCCGGCCGCCGGGACGCCGGTGGAGGCACCGGCTCCGGTCGCGGCAGCGGACGTGGCTCCGGCCGCCGGGCCGGAGGCGCCCGCCGAGGAGGCGGCCCCCAAGGGGCGTACGCGCCGCCGGGCCACGCGCAAGGCGACGGCCCCGGCCGGTTCGCCGAAGGCCGCCGACACGGAGACCGCCGCCGAGGTGGTCCTCCCCGTGTCCGCCGAGCCCGAGACCGTGCCCGAGCCGGTCGTACCGGCGGTGGCGGAGGCGTCCGTCGCCGAAGAGGCGCCGGTCGCGGCTCCGCCCAGGGCGCGCCGCAGGGCGACCCGCAAGGTCACCGCTCCGGCCGGTTCGCCCTCGGGCGCCGACGACGCGGCGATCGTCGTGGTGGAGCCCGCCAGGGCCGAGGAGCCGGTCGCGGCCGACGCGCCCGCCACGGCCGGGGAACCGGCCGCCGAGGAGCCCGCGGCCCCGGCCAAGAAGGCGGTCCGCAAGAAGGCCACGACGGCCAAGAAGGCCACCACGGCCAAGAAGACGGCCGCGAAGAAGACGACGACGGCGAAGAAGACCGCGGCGAAGAAGACGACGGCCAAGAAGACGGCCAAGTCGACGACGAAGAAGACCGCGGCGGCCGAGCGTACGACGCCCTCCGGCGTCACCGCCTCCACGGAGGACTGACGCCGTCGTCCCCGGTCGCCGTACGGCCCGAGCGTGAGCCCGTACGGCGACCGGGGACGCGGGGAGCTGGTTTGACCCCCTGTACAGGGGCCCCGTACTCTAAACCTTCGGTGTGTTCCTATGCGCGCCCACCTCTGAGCACCCACCTCCCGGATTTCCGGGGGAGGCCGCTCGTCCTGTCAGGAATCGTCACGGGCCCCGGCCCGTGCGAGCGGCTGGCATCAGAGGTTCCGTTCCGAGCGAGAGTGAGATCCGCGTGTACGCCATCGTGCGCAGCGGTGGTCGCCAGCACAAGGTTGCTGTCGGCGACATCGTTGAGGTTGACAAGATTCCCACGGCCAAGGTTGGCGACACGGTCGAGCTCTCGACCCTGCTCGTGGTCGACGGCGAGGCCGTCACCAGCGACCCGTGGGTGCTGGACGGCATCAAGGTCACGGCGGAGATCGTGGACCACCACAAGGGTGCGAAGATCGACATCCTTCGCTACAAGAACAAGACGGGCTACCGCCGTCGCCAGGGTCACCGTCAGCAGTACACGGCGATCAAGGTCACCGGTATCCCCGCGGCTGCGAAGTAAGGGACTGAGGAGACATGGCACACAAGAAGGGCGCATCGTCCACTCGGAACGGGCGCGATTCCAATGCTCAGCGGCTCGGCGTGAAGCGCTTCGGCGGTCAGGTCGTCAACGCCGGTGAGATCCTGGTCCGCCAGCGCGGCACGCACTTCCACCCGGGCTCCGGCGTCGGCCGTGGCGGCGACGACACGCTGTTCGCGCTGAACGCGGGCGCGGTGGAGTTCGGCACCAGCCGCGGCCGCAAGGTCGTGAACATCGTTCCGGTCGCCTGAGCACTGAGCATCAGGCGCCTGTAGCACGGTTCTTCGCGAGGGCGGACCTCACTTCCCGGTGACGGGAAGCGGGTCCGCCCTTCGCGTGTTGCATGTATGACATTTCCGTATGTACTGGAGGCAATCCCCATGACCACCTTCGTGGACCGCGTCGAGCTGCATGTCGCCGCGGGTAACGGAGGCCACGGCTGCGCCTCCGTACACCGTGAGAAGTTCAAGCCGCTGGGCGGTCCCGACGGCGGCAACGGCGGCCGTGGCGGCGATGTCGTCCTCGTCGTCGACCAGTCGGTGACGACGCTGCTCGACTACCACCACTCGCCGCACCGCAAGGCCACCAACGGCAAGCCCGGCGAGGGCGGCAACCGCTCCGGCAAGGACGGCCAGGACCTGGTTCTGCCGGTGCCCGACGGTACGGTCGTCCTCGACCGCAAGGGCAACGTCCTGGCCGACCTGGTCGGCGAGGGCACCACGTTCGTCGCCGCCGACGGCGGTCGCGGCGGTCTCGGCAACGCAGCGCTGGCCTCGGCCCGCCGCAAGGCCCCCGGCTTCGCGCTGCTCGGTGAGCCGGGCCGCAGCGGCGATGTCGTGCTGGAGCTGAAGACGGTCGCCGATGTGGCGCTCGTCGGCTACCCGAGCGCCGGCAAGTCCTCGCTGATCTCCGTGCTCTCCGCGGCCAAGCCGAAGATCGCGGACTACCCGTTCACCACGCTCGTCCCCAACCTGGGTGTGGTGACGGCGGGTTCCACCGTCTACACCATCGCGGACGTCCCCGGTCTGATCCCGGGCGCCAGCCAGGGCCGCGGTCTGGGCCTGGAGTTCCTGCGCCATGTCGAGCGCTGCTCCGTCCTCGTGCATGTGCTGGACACGGCCACGCTGGAGTCCGACCGCGACCCGGTGACCGACCTCGATGTGATCGAGGAGGAGCTGTCCCAGTACGGCGGCCTGGACAACCGGCCGCGGATCGTCGTCCTCAACAAGGTCGACATCCCGGACGGCAAGGATCTCGCCGAGATGATCCGTCCCGATCTGGAGAAGCGCGGCTACCGCGTCTTCGAGGCCTCGGCCGTGGCCCACCTGGGCCTCAAGGAACTGTCCTTCGCGCTCGCCGGGATCATCGCCAAGGCCCGCGCGGACAAGCCCAAGGAGGAGGCGACCCGGATCGTCATCCGTCCGAAGGCCGTCGACGACGCGGGCTTCACCGTCTCCCTGGAGGAGGACGGGCTCTACCGGGTGCGCGGCGACAAGCCCGAACGCTGGGTCCGCCAGACCGACTTCAGCAACGACGAGGCCGTCGGCTATCTCGCGGACCGGCTGAGCCGGCTCGGGGTCGAGGAGCAGCTGATGAAGGCCGGCGCGCGGTCGGGCGACGGGGTGGCCATCGGGCCCGAGGACGACGCGGTCGTCTTCGACTGGGAGCCGACGATGATGGCGGGCGCGGAGATGCTCGGCCGCCGTGGTGAGGACCACCGTCTCGAGGCGCCCCGTCCGGCGGCGCAGCGGCGCAGGGACCGGGACGCCGAACGCGACGAGGCGCAGCGCGCGTACGACGAGTTCGACCCCTTCTAGGGCCTCGCCGGTTTTCCAGGGCCTCTCCGGTTCCGGGCCCTGTCCGGTCGATCTTCGCGGGCCCGGGTGATCACGGCTGTTCTCCGTGGTCACCCGGGCCGTTGTCGCGCTGGGTGACCGCGGGGGTGCGTCGCGTAGGCTCTCATATGGGAGCCACCGTGCTCCGACGTGAAACTTGTGTGGTGTCCTTCACGTACGACTCCCGGCGCCGAACCACTGGCGCATCGGTCTTCGCAGGTGAATCAGGGGTTGCGTACCGGTGTCGCGGGGTTGTGGTCCACCTTGCACGAGGATTGCCGCGGGTGGGACCATCGCTACATCCTCTGAGCCCGCAAGGTAGGTCAGTCCTGTGTCTGCAACATCCGCGTCGCCCACGAAGTCCCGCACCACCGCTGTCGTCCTGGCGGGCGGAACCGGCCAGCGTGTGGGCCTGTCGATCCCGAAGCAGTTGCTGAAGATCGCGGGGAAGGCGGTCATCGAGCACACGCTGTCGATCTTCGAGCGGAGTGACTCGATCGACGATGTGATCGTGCTGATGGCACCGGGCTATGTACCCGACGTGGAGAAGATCGTCGCGAAGGCCGGGCTGGCCAAGGTCACCCGGGTCATCGAGGGCGGCACGACCCGGAACGAGACCACCGAGCGCGCCATCGCCGCCCTGGGCGAGGGCCTGGCGGCGGGCGAGGACCGCAACGTCCTGTTCCACGACGCCGTGCGCCCGCTGCTGTCGCACCGCGTGATCAAGGACTGTGTGGACGCGCTGGAGCGCTACCAGGCCGTGGACGTCGCCATCCCGTCCGCGGACACGATCATCGTGACCCGTACGCACGGCGGCGACGGCGAGTTCATCACGGACGTCCCCGACCGGTCGCGGCTGCGGCGCGGCCAGACCCCGCAGGCGTTCAAGCTCTCCACCATCCGCAGGGCGTACGAGATCGCCGCCGGCGACCCCAACTTCCAGGCCACCGACGACTGTTCCGTGGTGCTGAAGTACCTGCCGGACGTGCCGATCTATGTCGTCGCGGGCGACGAGTACAACATGAAGGTCACGCAGCCGGTCGATGTGTTCATCGCCGACAAGCTCTTCCAGCTGGCGTCCGCCGCCGCTCCGCAGCAGTCGTCCGACGACTCCTACCGCGAGCTGCTGGCCGGCAGGACCCTGGTCGTCTTCGGCGGCTCGTACGGCATCGGCGCGGACATCGCGCAGCTCGCCGAGTCCTTCGGCGCCACGGTGTACGCGCTGGGCCGCTCCACGACCGGTACGCATGTCGAGAACCCCGAGCACGTCGACGACGCGCTGTCACGCGCCTACGCCGAGACCGGCCGTATCGACTACGTGATCAACACCGCGGGCGTACTGCGCATCGGCAAGCTGGCCGAGACGGACAACACCACCATCCAGGAAGCGCTGAACGTCAACTACCTGGCGCCGGTGCAGATCGCGCGCGCCTCGTACAAGTACCTGGTGGAGACCAAGGGCCAGCTGCTGCTCTACACCTCCAGCAGTTACACCCGGGGCCGCGCGGAGTACAGCCTCTACTCGTCCACGAAGGCGGCCATGGTGAATCTCACCCAGGCGCTCTCCGACGAATGGGCCGGCGAGGGAATCCGAGTGAATTGCGTGAATCCCGAGCGCACCGCGACGCCGATGCGCACCAAGGCGTTCGGCCAGGAGCCGGAGGGCTCGCTGCTCTCCTCCGAGGCGGTCGCCAGGACCTCCCTCGACGTACTGCTCTCCGAGCTGACCGGCCATGTCATCGACGTACGGCAGCAGGACCCGACCCGCGGTGCCTCCGAGGCCTCGGACTTCGAGCAGGCTCTGGCCGCCGTCCTGGACCGTCAGGAAGATGTGTAATAATTCTTGACAATCTTTGACACGGGCCTCTGTGGTCGCCGACGCGCGAATCACGGAGGCCCGAGTTCGTGAAGTTCTCTCTTCACATTTTCGTCGCAAGGTCCTATCAGCCGGCACGGTCTGGAGCAGGTATTCCGTGATTTCGACAGCTATTCGCCTGGCCCGGGTGGGCAGCGGATCAGAGCTGGCAGCCGCACTTCTTCTGGTTCTGAGTTTCCCGTGCGTCATGCTCGCCGCGATAATTCCCAATATCTGGTTCTTCGCCGCGGCCGCGGCGGTGACCTATCTCGCGGACACGTTTCTGCACCAGCGCGGCAGCTATCTGGTGAACCGGCTCGCCAAAGTGCGGGCCGGTCTGTCGATCCGCTTCCTGATCCGGCAGATGCTGCTGGTGCTGCTGGTCGCGCGCTCGGGCCTCGGTGAGGACCGGATCTTCTATGTGACCGTCGTCGCCGTGCTCGTGTTCTACGGGCTCCAGGCGCCGCACGGCGCGATCGTCACCCTGCTCAGGCTGCGCCGCAGGCTGCCCGTGGTCACGCGCAATATCGACCTCGGCGCCATCCGGATCCCCGACGCCCCGCCGCGCTGGCTGCTCAGCCGCTCCGCCGAGAAGATGCTCCACCTGGACCTCTTCGCCATGGTCGGCGTGATCATCACGCTCCAGACCCGCGACAACCTCTACGGCTTCGCCGGGCTCGGCCTGAGCGTGCTCCTCGCCGTCGGCTACATCCTCGCGCTGCTGCCGTATCTGCGGCCGAGCCGGCTCGTGCCCAACGCCGAGAAGGTGCTCAAGGCGGTGGACGGCTGGCTGGCCGACTACCGGCCGACCGTGATGCTGTACTTCTCCGGCTCCAAGGAGTCCGCGTACCAGGTCAACATGTGGCTGGAGACGATGGGGCAGCTCGACGGGCGGCCCTTGATCGTCCTGCGCGAGCGCGTGATCGCACAGCAGCTGGGCCCGACGGCCGTGCCGGTGCTCTGTGTCCCCGGCGGTGTGCATCTGATGAATCTGGATCTCTCGACGGTCCGGGTCGCGCTCTACGCGGCCAACGTCGGCAAGAACATCCATATGCTGCGCGTCCCGACCATGAAGCATGTCTTCATCGGGCACGGCGACAGCGACAAGCTGGCCTCCGTCAACCCGTACAGCAAGGCGTACGACGAGGTGTGGACCGCGGGCCGGGCCGGGCGCGACCGTTACGCGCTGGCCGATGTGGGGGTGCGGGACGAGGACATCGTCGAGGTGGGCCGCCCGCAGCTGGCCCCGATCGAGCCGGCGGGCGGCTCGACCAGGAACCCCGTCCCCACGGTGCTGTACGCGCCCACCTGGGAGGGCTGGGACGACAGCCCCGGCAACACCTCGCTGCTGCTGGCCGGGGAGAACATCGTCAAGCGGCTGCTGAAGGCCGAGCGTCCCGTCAGGGTGCTGTACAAGCCGCACCCCTTCACCGGTACGCGCAGCGCCAAGGCGAAGGCCGTGCACGAGCGGATCATCGCGCTGGTCGAGAAGGCCGCCGCCGAGCGCGCCACCGACGCCCGCTGGGCCGAGGACGCGGCCCGGCTCCGCGAGGAGCAGAGCGCGGCGCGGACCGAGCTGGCCCGGATCGGCGCCCGGCTGACCGAGCTGTCCGGCGGGGCCGACGCGAGCAGGGACGAGGCGGAGGAGTCGCGCGACGCCAAGGCCGACCCGGCCAGGCAGGCGGAGCTGACGCGGCTGCGGCGCGAGTGGAACGGCGCGTACTGGCGTTCCTTCGGCTGGTGGGAGCACCGGGTCATCAGCGGCTCGGAGCCCGCCCTGTACGACTGCTTCAACGAGTCGGACGCCATGGTCTCCGACATCTCCAGCGTCGTGTCGGACTTCATCGCGAGCGGCAAGCCGTACGCGGTCACCGACTCGGCGGAGCTGGGCGCGGAGGAGTTCAAGCGGCAGAACACCGCGGTACGGGCCGCCGTGATCCTCTCCAACAGCGCGAAGGAGCTGGACCAGTTGCTCGCGGCGGTCACGGACCCGTCCGCCGACCCGCTGGCCGAGGCCCGTCGTGAGCTGAAGCGCTATCTGCTGGGTCCGGACGAGCCGACCTCGATCGAGCAGTTCGACGCGGCGACGCGGGCACTGGCGGCGAAGTCGCTGGCCCGCAACGTGGGGGTCGAGCAGCGGCTCGCGGAGCCGGAGGCGGCCCCCGCGCCGGACGACTCCGCGCCGTCCGAGCCCCGGGCCGAGGACTCGCCCGTAGGGGGCTGAAGACACGGCCCAGCGGCTTATCGGGCCCGGCAGGGCGCCCACGGGCGTACTGCCGGGCCTTTGCCGTGCTCACGATTCCGGAATTCAAGCGTGACGGGCATCACACGTGCCGGTCGTCACGACGAGACAACCAACTTTCGATGTCTCTTGTCTTGAATTGCGATGAACATTATGTCTGTTCCTGACGTCAGTGTGATCGTCGGCGCATATGAGGCGATGCCCTATCTGATCCGCTGCCTGGAGTCGGTCGAGGCCCAGACGCTGGGCTCCGACCGCATCGAGATCGTCGCCATCGACGACGGCTCGACCGACGGCTCGGGGGAGTACCTGGAGGAGTTCGCCGCGCGGACGGCGATCCCGACCAGAGTGGTGCGCCAGGTCAACTCGGGCGGCCCCAGCGGGCCGCGCAACGTCGGCATCGGCATGGCGCGCGGACGCTACGTCTTCTTCCTCGACGCCGATGACTACTTCGGCCCCGAGGCGCTGGAGCGCCTGGTCGCCATGGCCGACCGCGCCGGTACGGACGTGGTGCTCGGCAGGGTCGAGGGGGTGAACCGGGGCGCTCCCGGCTCGATGTGGAGCCGTACGGTCGAGCGCGTCGACGTCTACGGCTCGCAGGTCGTCTACACGCTGAGCGCGCAGAAGCTCTTCCGCCGCGAACTGATCGAGCGGCTGGGGCTCCGGTTCGACGAGAGACTGAAGACCGGCGAGGACGCCCTGTTCACGATGGAGGCGTACGTACGCGGCAACGGCGTCTCGGTCGTCGCCGACTACACCTGCTACTACCTGGTCGGCCGCGACGACGGCAAGCACGCGACCAAGACCGGTGACTACACGCTCCGCTTCGAGGCCACGGGCGCCCTCATGGCGCTCATCGCCGAGCTGGTGCCGGCTGGCCCGAAGCGCGACCGGCTGATGGTCAGACCCTTCACGGTCGGACTGATCCAGCAGTTCGGCCACGGGATGCTCAAGCAGCCGGAGCGGATCCGGCAGCACAAGATGGAGCTGGTGGCGCCGCTGATGGAGCGGTACTGGACGCCCGGCGTGGCCGCGCGCATCAAGGTCAACGAACGACTCCGGCTGGAGTGCGTCGCGCTCGGCCGGCTCGATCTGCTGGCGGACATGCTGGCCTTCATCAGGGCGGAGACCGTGCCCGAGGTGGTCCACCGGGGCCGGGCTCGTACGCCCTACCTCGTCTTCCCGCACTTCGGCGACAAGGGGAGCGGCCTCCGGGACGCCTCGTACGAGGTGACCGTGCCCGACTGGCTCGGCAAGCCGGGGCTGCGGCGCATAGAGGCGCCCAAGGCCGTACGCCGGCGCAAGTCGCTGGCGCGCAGAGTGGCGCGCCGGGTGCGTACGCAGGTGCGGGCCCTGGCCGTGCAGCGGTCGCACGGTTCGCTGCCAACCCGGCTCGGATCATGAGGAGTTGGGACGCCCAGGAGGCGGTGCGGGGGAGTCGTGCCCGGGTGGTACGCCGGCACGAGCCCGCGCGTCCGCCCGCGCGGGGCCCGCGAGCGCGCATCCGCGCACGCCTGAGCGCCCTTCCGCGCACCCCGTATGCACCGGTTCACTCTCCTGAGGTGACGGGCGGCGGGCCGCACAGGAAATCGTAGGTAAAATCGGACTGTCGGGCGACGCCCGGACAGCATCGGAATCTCAGCAGGGATAGGGATAGTGAAGGCTCTCGTACTGTCCGGCGGGGCGGGTACCCGTCTGCGCCCCATCACACACACCTCCGCGAAACAGCTGGTCCCCGTGGCGAACAAGCCCGTGCTCTTCTACGGGCTCGAGGCCATCGCCGAAGCGGGGATCACCGAGGTCGGCGTGATCGTCGGCGACACCGCCGCGGAGATCCGCGAGGCGGTCGGCGACGGTTCGCAATTCGGTATAAAGGTCACCTACCTCCAGCAGGACGCCCCCCTCGGGCTGGCGCACGCGGTCCTGATCGCCCGTGAGTTCCTGGGCGAGGAGGATTTCGTGATGTACCTCGGTGACAACTTCATCGTCGGTGGCATCACGGGCCTGGTCGACGGCTTCCGCGAGGACCGCCCCGAGGCGCAGATCCTGCTCACGAAGGTCCCCAACCCCACCTCCTTCGGCGTGGCCGAACTCGATGGCGCGGGCAGGGTGGTGGCCCTGGAGGAGAAGCCCAAGGAGCCGAAGAGCGATCTCGCGCTCGTCGGCGTCTATCTCTTCACCCCGGCCATCCATGAGGCCGTGCGCTCGATCGAGCCCTCCTGGCGCGGTGAGCTGGAGATCACACACGCCATCCAGTGGCTGATCGACCAGAAGCGCGACGTCCGCTCCACGACCATCTCCGGTTACTGGAAGGACACCGGCAATGTCGCCGACATGCTGGAGGTCAACCGCTCGGTGCTGGAGACCGTCGAGCCGTGCCGCGACGGCAGCGTCGACGAGGCGACGGAGATCATAGGGCGGGTCAGGATCGAGAAGGGCGCGCGGGTCACCGGCAGCCGGATCGTCGGTCCCGCGATCATCGGCGAGAACACGGTGATCAGCGACGCCTACATCGGTCCCTTCACCTCGGTCTCCGAAGGGTGCAGGATCGAGGACAGCGAGATCGAGTACTCCATCGTTCTGCGCGGCTCCTCGCTCACCGGCGTGCGCCGGGTGGAGGCATCGCTGATCGGCCGCGATGTCGAGATCACCCCCGCGCCCCGAAACCCGTCCGCCCACCGACTCGTCCTCGGTGACCACAGCAAGGTGCAGATCTCCTCATGACCGACAGGATTCTCGTGACCGGCGGTGCCGGTTTCATCGGCTCGCACTACGTCCGTACGGTCCTGGGTCCCCAGGGCCCCGGCGATGTCGAGCTGACCGTGCTCGACAAGCTCACCTACGCGGGCAACCCGGCCAACCTCGACGAGGTCCGCGACCACCCCGGGTTCTCCTTCGTCCAGGGCGACATCTGCGACCCCGAGCTGGTCGCCAAGCTGATGGCCGAGCACGACCAGGTGGTGCACTTCGCCGCGGAGTCGCACGTGGACCGCTCGATCGACGGCGGCGCGGAGTTCGTCCGTACGAACGTCGTGGGCACGCACACGCTGATCGACGCCGCGCACCGCGCCGGTGTGAAGACCTTCGTGCACATCTCCACCGACGAGGTCTACGGCTCGATCGACGAGGGCTCCTGGCCGGAGACCCACCCGCTGGAGCCCAACTCGCCCTACTCCTCGGCGAAGGCGTCCAGCGACCTGATCGCGCTCTCGTACCACCGCACGCACGGCCTCGACGTGCGGGTGACCCGCTGCTCCAACAACTACGGGCACCACCACTTCCCCGAGAAGGTCATCCCGCTGTTCATCACGAACCTGCTGGACGGCAAGAAGGTCCCGCTGTACGGCGACGGCGGCAACATCCGCGACTGGCTGCACATCGACGACCACGTGCAGGGCATCGAGCTGGTCCGCACGAAGGGCCGCGCCGGTGAGGTCTACAACATCGGCGGCGGCACGGAGCTGTCCAACAAGGAGCTGACCGGGCTCCTGCTGGAGGCGTGCGGCGCGGACTGGGACACCAGCGTCGAGTACGTCACCGACCGCAAGGGCCATGACCGCCGCTACTCCGTGGACTGCTCCAAGATCCGTACGGAGCTGGGGTACGAGCCCCGCAAGGACTTCGCCACGGGCCTCGCGGAGACCGTGGCCTGGTACCGCGAGAACCGCGCCTGGTGGGAGCCGCTGAAGGGGCGGGCCGCGCTGTGAGCCGCTGGCTCGTCACCGGCGCCGGCGGCATGCTCGGCCAGGATCTGCTGGCCCGGCTCGCCGGGGCCGGGGAGAGCGCGGCGGGCCTGGACCGTACCGCGCTGGACATCACGGACCCCGGTGCGGTGCGCGCCGCCCTGGCGGCCCACACGCCCGACGTCGTGGTCAACTGCGCCGCCTGGACGGCCGTGGACGACGCCGAGGCCAAGGAGGCCGAGGCGCTCGCCGTCAACGGCACAGGACCCCGCGTCCTCGCCGAGGCGTGCGCGGCGTCCGGCGCCGTCCTGGTCCAGGTCTCGACGGACTACGTCTTCGCCGGCGACGCCCGCACCCCGTACGGCGAGGACGACCCCACGGCCCCGCGCAGCGCCTACGGCCGCACCAAGCTGGCCGGGGAGCGCGCGGTCCTGGACACCCTGCCGGAGACCGGTTTCGTGGTCCGTACGGCCTGGCTGTACGGCGCGGGCGGCGGCAACTTCGTCCGGACGATGATCAAGCTGGAGGGGATCAAGGACACCCTCGACGTGGTCGACGACCAGCTCGGCCAGCCCACCTGGACCGGCGACCTCGCGGACCGGCTGGTCCTGCTGGGTCGGGCGGCCCTCGCGGGGACGGCTCCGGCCGGGGTCTACCACGGCACCAGCGGCGGCGAGACGACCTGGTTCGGGTTCACCAGGGAGATCTTCCGGCTGCTCGGCGCCGACCCGGAGCGGGTCCGTCCGACCACCAGCGAGGCGTTCGTGCGCCCCGCGCCCCGGCCCGCGTACAGCGTGCTGGGACACGAACGGTGGAAGGCCGCGGGGATCGACCCGATCCGTGACTGGCGTACAGCGCTCGACGAGGCGTTCCCCGCACTGGTGCGTGCCGAGCGGGGCTGAGCGCCAAATGGGTGTTACTGGCCAGTAGATGTTTACGTACAACCAGGAGGCACACTAAGTTCACTGAGAATCAATCCCTGGTTGTTGATTCTCAGTGAAGGGCCCCTTACGTGGATCGCCACGGCTTCCTGCGCCAACTGCACCGTGTGTACAAGCCCCGCACCTACTTGGAAATCGGGGTCAATGACGGCCGCAGCCTGGCTCTGTCCCGCGTTCCGTCGGTCGCGGTCGACCCGGCGTTCCGGGTCGTCACGGACATCAGCTGCGATGTCCATCTGGTCAAGGCCACCAGCGACGATTTCTTCGCCCGCAAGGATCCCTTGATCCATCTGCGCAACGGCCGCAACCCGTTCCGCGCGCTCGCCCGGCGTGACCCGGTCAACCTCTTCGGCGGTGATCCGAAGCTGGAGCTGTCGTTCATCGACGGCATGCATCTTTTCGAGTTCGCGCTGCGCGACTTCATGAACGTCGAGAAGCACTCCCGCTGGTCCAGCGTGATCGTCCTGGACGACATGCTGCCGCGCGATGTCGACGAGGCGGCGCGCGACCGGCACACCAAGTTCTGGGCCGGAGACGTCTACAAGGTGGCCACGGTCCTGCGGCGGTACCGCCCCGACCTGCTGGTCGTCGATGTCGACACCGAGCCGACCGGGGTGGTGGCCATCTTCGGCGCGAACCCCGAGAGCACGGTGCTGAAGGACGCGTACGACAAGATCATCGAGGAGTACGTCGTACCGGACCCGCAGGACGTGCCCGAAGAGGTGCTGGTCCGTAAGAACGCGGTACGGCCCGAGGCGCTGCTCGGGGCCGGGTTCTGGCCCGGTCTGGCCCGCGCCCGGAATCTGCGCCGCTCGCGGTCGGCCTTCGCGCCGCTGCGCCGGCAGATCGAGGCGGTCACCGGCTGATCCGGCGGACCGTACGGAAGGGGCCCGAGCGATCGCATCGCTCGGGCCCCTTCCGTATGCGCCGGTCGCGCCGGTGCGGATCAGCCGCGGGCGGCCAGCTCGGCGTAGTACGCCGCGCAGTCCTCGTACGACGGGAGCAGGCCCTGGGCCTCGGCCTCCGCGAGGGTCGGCGCCGCCGCGTCCTTGTCGGAGAGCAGCGGGGTGATGCCCTCGGGCCACTCGATACCGAGCTCCGGGTCCAGCGGGGTGATGCCGTGCTCGCGCCCGGGGGCGTACCCCTCGGAGCACAGATAGACCACCGTCGCGTCGTCCGTCAGCGCCATGAACGCGTGGCCGAGCCCCTCGGCGAGATAGACGGCGTGGTGATCCACATCGTCCAGCCGTACCGCTTCCCACTGCCGGTACGTGGGGGAGCCGACCCGGATGTCCACGATGACGTCGAGGACCGCGCCGCGCACACACTTCACATACTTGGCCTGGCTGGGCGGCACATCGGCGAAGTGGATCCCGCGCAGCGTGCCGCGGCTGGACACGGAGCAGTTCGCCTGGGCGAGACGCAGCGGGTGGCCGGCCGCCTCGGTGAAGTCCGGGGCCTTGAACCACTCGTGGAAGCTGCCACGGCTGTCCGGGAAGATCTTCGGCTCATGTACCCAGGCGCCTTCGACCGAAAGCTGCCGCATGTGATCACGTCCTTGTTCTGTTACTTGCCGTACTTGTCGCTCATTGCTCGGAGAAGAGGGCGCGGCCGGTCAGAGACGGGCGGCGAGACGGCGCACCTTCTTGCGTGCCGAGGAGGGCAGCCGGCGCACGATCGGACCGCCGGCCGAGCGGAGCACCCGGCGCAGCGTCGCCCGGCGGCGCTTCACCGTCACCTCGCGGACGAGAAGCGGATCGACCGTGTCCAGACCGCTCTGGTCCAGCCGGATCCGGCCGCCCTGGCCCACCGGCACCTCGCAGAGCGGCAGCACGGGGCCCTTCGGCCCGTCCAGCCGCACCGAGAGCCGCGCCGGTCCCGCCGGCAGGTCCGGCACCCGGGCGGGGACGCCGAGGTGGGCCCGGCCCTGGTCGGGACGGAGCGTGGACGGCGCGGTCAGCGCGTTGCCGTCCGCCGGGGTCAGCACCAACTCGACCGCCTGCGAACCGGACTTGGTGCCGGTGAACACATCGAGACGCAGCTCGGGACGGTTGCCGGGCATCCGCCGCGCGGGCCGGTCCGCGAGATACGTGGCCATCTTCTTGGCGCGGCCCGCGACATCGAGGGTGAGGTTGCCGTGCGGGTCCGTGAAGTACGGGATCACCGGGCGCGCGGGCGAACCGAGCAGCGCGGGAAGGCACTTGGCGTCGACCGACGCGGCGCGGTCCGCGCCGAGCCTGGCCTTCCGCACCAGCCCGAGCCCGCGCAGCGGCACCCAGACGTCCCAGAAGCCGCGGGAGACCCGGCCGCGGCCCTTGACCGCCTCGCTCGTGACCTCGCCGGTGCCGCGCAGGACGACCTCGTACGTGTCCTCGCCCAGCGACTCGATCGTGGCGGTGAACTCCGCGACGCACGGCCACTCGACGGCTGTCTCGCGGTTGCGCAGCGACATCTCGCCCTTGAAGCTGTCCATGTCGTCGGTGACGTCGAAGAGTTCACCGTCCGGCAGCAGGCCCTCGGTGATCTCCGGGTGCAGGAAGTAGCGCTTGTCACGGCGGACCAGCCGCAGCGGCTCCTTGTCCTCCCCGTGCACCAGACGGCCGGTCACGCTCACCGCGGCCTTGCCGTCCGGCTGCCAGTCGAAGTCATCCAGCCGGGCCGCGCCCTTCACCGACTTGGCGAAGCGGGCGATCTTCAGCAGCCCCTGGCGGTCGTCGGCACGCAGCAGGGTGGAGCGGAGTCTGACCAGCGAGCCCAGGCCGTCGTGCACGCCGTCGTGCATGAACTCGTCGGCGAGCGGACGGATCGCGTCGCACATCTCGTCGAGGTACTCGGGCGTGTAGTTGAGCACGGACGGCTCGCTCAGCCGGCCGAGCATCTCGACCCGGTAGAAGCGCCGCAGCAGCCGGTCCCGGAATTCACCCGGTTCGGTGTTCTTCACGACGACCTTGAGGACCTCGCGCAGGTTGCCGTAGTAGCCGGCCGGCACGATCTTGGCGGAGCCGGCGTTCTGGCCGTCGTCCCGCTTCGAGTAGTAGTAGCAGGTGTAATTCCCCAGGATCGATACGACCTTGGCGGGGAAATACGCCTCCATCATGTAGAGCTGGTCCTCCAGGCGCCGCTTGCCCTCGGGGTACGCGATGCCGTTCTCGCGCAGGAACTCCGTACGGAACATCTTGTGCGGCGTGAGGCTGTCGTACAGCGGCGCATTGCTCAGGTCGCACTTCTCGCGGTTCTTCTTGAACACGCCGTGCGGGACGCCCCGGAAATTGGACGCGACCTTGCCGATCACGATGTCGGACCCGTTGCGGTGACCCATCTCATACAGCCGTCGCAGCGCGTCGGACGCCATGTGGTCGTCCTGGTCCACGAACTGGACGTACTCGCCCTTCGCCTCGGCGACGCCGATGTTCCTCGGCTTGCCGGGCCAGCCCGAGTTGGGGATGTGGATCACCCGGAAATGAGGATGCTCGGCCGCCAGCTTGTCGAGACGGTCCGGGCTGTCGTCGGTCGACCCGTCGTCCACGAAGAGCACTTCGAAGTCCGCGGCCGGCAGTGTCTGGGCCAGCAGTGAATCGATGCAGGGGTCGATGTACTTACCCGGGTTGTACACCGGAATGACGACGCTCACTTTTACTGCCATTACTGATTGGCCCATCTCGTGTGTGGTTGCGCGGGGGGTACAAGTGGGGGGAGTCGCCGCCATCGGCGAGCGTGCGGGCGCCGTGGAGGCCAGCTTATCGCTGCGCGGGCGGGGATGTTTCCCGACTGTTGTTACACCTGACAGACTGTCTTCACCGGCTTCCGGTTGTGCCGGAGGCGCGGATTTGACGTGAGGACGGGCTCACCGGCCGCCGGTGACGGACCCGCCGGCCGCCGGTGACGGGCCCACCAGCGCCGTCCCACCCACTGAAATGCCTCGTCGGCCGGGCAGTCGCCCGCGTACGCTGAGCGACCGGCGGACGACCAGCCGGCGCGAGGTCGGCCGGTGAGGTGTGGCCGACAGTGAGAGCAGAGGCACAGCACGTGGCAGCGGCACGGCAGAGCGCGACGGTACGGCAGGACGCGGTGGCACAGGCCCGCAGGATCGTCGTCAAGGTCGGCTCCTCCTCGCTCACCACCGCGTCCGGCGGGCTCGACGCCGACCGGGTGGACGCCCTCGTCGATGTACTCGCCCAGGTCAGACGTGGTGCCGGGAGCGGTGACGAGAAGGAGGTCCTGCTCGTCTCCAGCGGCGCCATCGCCGCCGGGCTCGCCCCCCTCGGGCTGGAGCGCCGCCCCCGGGACCTGGCCCGCCAGCAGGCCGCCGCCAGCGTCGGACAGGGGCTGCTGGTCGCCCGCTACACCGCCTCCTTCGCCCGCTACGGCGTACGCGTCGGGCAGGTGCTCCTCACCACCGACGACACCAGCCGCCGCGCCCACTACCGCAACGCCTACCGCACCCTGGACCAGCTGCTCGGCATGGGCGCCGTCCCCGTCGTCAACGAGAACGACACCGTCGCCACGGACGAGATCCGCTTCGGCGACAACGACCGGCTCGCGGCGCTCGTCGCCCATCTCGTACGGGCCGATCTGCTCGTCCTGCTTTCCGACGTCGACGGGCTGTACGACGGCGACCCCCGCACCCCGGGCACCTCCCGGATCGCGGAGGTGCGCGGCCCCGGCGATCTGGCGGGCGTCTCCCTCGGCAGCGCGGGCAGGGCGGGGGTGGGCACCGGCGGCATGGTCACCAAGGTCGAGGCCGCCAGGATCGCCGCGGCGGCCGGGGTCCCGGTGGTGCTGACCTCCGCGAGCCACGCCGCCGACGGACTCGCGGGCAAGGACACCGGGACGTACTTCCACCGCACCGGACGGCGCTCCGCGGGCCGGCTGCTGTGGCTCGCCCACGCCTCCACCCCGCAGGGCGCGCTCACCCTGGACGACGGGGCGGTACGGGCCGTCGTCGAGCGGCGCACCTCACTGCTGCCGGCCGGGATCGCCGCCGTCGAGGGCGAGTTCAGCGCCGGTGACCCGGTGGAGCTGCGGGACACGGCGGGCCGTCCGGTCGCCCGCGGGCTCGTCAACTTCGACGCCAAGGAGATCCCCCAGCTCCTGGGCCGCTCCACCCGTGAACTGGCCCGCGAACTGGGCCCCGCCTACGAGCGTGAGGTCGTACACAGAGACGATTTGGTCATCCTCAATCCCTGACCCACCCCTGAATCGGCTGAAACTCAGGTCTTTGAACAGGGACCTTTACCAAAACCGCCCCATGCCCTGCCCGGGACTGGTCAACTTTGTCCCAGGGGTACAGACGGGGTACAGCACGACAACGCATCAACAGGAGGCCGCTGGTGAGACGAGCGCGCCCGGGGGCGGTGCCCCGAGGGACCGGGAGGAGCGCCCACGCCCGGAGGGCCGCGGGCGAGGAACGAGCCCTGACCAGCGTCGAAGCGGGGGACGACTTCGACGACGAGCAAGAGCGGGAGGCCGTATCGGGAACGGACGCACGCGCGGAGGGCCGTGCGCTGTCGAAGCTCTGGCACATCACGCTCAGCGTCTCGGGCGCCGAGGCTCCGCTGCCGGAGGTCCGGCGCGGCCTCGAACAGCTGGCCCATGACCATCCCTTCCTCCTGACCAGCAGATACGCCGGCGACCACGCGGAGATCCGGTACTGGGAGGAGGCCCAGGACCTGCACGACGCCGCCGCCGTCGCGCTGCGCCTCTGGGGCGAGCACCGGTCGAGCGCCAAGCTGCCGCCGTGGAAGATCGTCGGGCTCGAGGTCATCGACCGTGAGACGTATCACCAGCGGATCGCCGAGGGCTACGGCCCGCCGCCGGCGGCCCCCGTGGGCGTTCATCCGTTCTGATCTCCCTCCGGAAGTGTCTCGGAGTCCGGAATACGTGCGGAATGCCCGCAGGACGCGCACTACCCTGCGGGCATGACCTCGCTCTCGCCGTACGACAACCTCTCCCCGGTCGCCAGGGCCGCCTACCGGTCCCGCGCCGCGGCCGCCGATATCGCGCCGCTGCCGCGCGCGGCCAAGGACGACGCGCTGCTGGCGATCGCGGACGCGCTGGAAGTACGTACCCACGAGATCGTCACGGCCAATGCCGAGGACATCGCGCGGGCCCGGGAGGCCGGGACCGGCGAGGCGATCATCGACCGCCTGACGCTGACACCGGAACGGGTGCGGGCCATCGCCGCGGACGTACGGGACGTGGCGGCGCTGCCCGACCCGGTCGGTGAGGTCGTCCGCGGTTCCACGCTGCCCAACGGCATCGACCTGCGCCAGGTGCGGGTGCCGCTCGGCGTGGTCGGGATCATCTACGAGGCCCGCCCCAATGTCACCGTGGACGCCGCCGCGCTCTGTCTGAAGTCGGGCAACGCGGTGCTGCTGCGCGGCTCCTCCTCGGCGATCTCCTCGAACACCGCCCTCGTCCGGGTGCTGCGCGACGCCGTCGGCGGGGCCGGGCTGCCCGCCGACGCCGTCCAGCTCGTGCCCGGCGAGGGCCGGGACGCCGTACAGGAGCTGATGCGCGCCCGCGGCCTGGTCGACGTGCTGATCCCGCGCGGCGGCGCCTCCCTGATCCGTACCGTCGTCGAGGGATCCACCGTCCCCGTCATCGAGACCGGCACCGGCAACTGCCATGTCTATGTGGACGCCGAGACCGATCTCGACATGGCCGTCGAGATCCTGATCAACTCCAAGGCGCAGCGGCCCAGCGTCTGCAACGCCGCCGAGACGCTCCTCGTCCACCAGGACATCGCGGGTGTGTTCCTGCCGCGCGCGCTGGACGCGCTGGCCGACGCCGGGGTCACAGTCCACGCCGACGAGCGGGTGCTCGCGTACGGCGCCGGTTCGAAGGCGGAGATCGTGCCGGCGACCGCGGAGGACTGGGAGACCGAGTACCTCTCGTACGACATCGCCGCCGCGGTCGTCGACTCGCTGGACGCCGCCGTGGCCCATATCCGGCTCTGGTCGTCCGGTCACACGGAGGCGATCGTCACCACCTCGCAGGCCGCCGCCCGCCGATTCACCCAGTTGGTCGATTCCACGACAGTCGCCGTGAACGCGTCCACCCGCTTCACCGACGGGGGCCAGTTCGGCTTCGGCGCGGAGATCGGAATCTCCACGCAGAAGCTGCACGCACGGGGGCCGATGGGGCTGCCGGAGCTGACCTCGACGAAGTACATCGTGATCGGCGACGGCCACACGCGATAGCCGTGGGGCCCCTGATACGGCAGGGGCTTCCGTCGCGACGGACGGGCGCCGGAACCGCGATGTGACGAAGACGGAGCCGGGAGAGTTCGGACTCCGCCTGCCCAAAACGACCCGCCAGGTCTACCCTGAAGGGGTGCCGGACGACGTGGGGGGCAGGCCGTTCCCGGACGGCTGGGAGCCCGACGACGACCGCGGTGGCGCGGACAAGGACTTCGCCCCCGTGGTCTTCGACGAGGACTTCGTCAGTGCCGCCACCATCCATGAACCCTCCGCCGTGGAACGGCTGCTGGCCGCCGCCCAGGCGCGCGCCGAGGCCGAGGCGGCCCGCGCGCGGTCCGGCGGGGGACGGCCCGAGGACGAGCTGTACGAAGAGGTGTACGGCCGGGACGGCGCGTACGGGCCCGAACCCGGCTACAACGGCGAGTACGACCCCGACGACCCCGACGCGCTCTCCGGGCCGTACGGACGCCACGGCGGCTCGCTGCGGCCGTACCGAGGCGCCGCCCGCTGGCACCGGCCCGTCGCCTGGCTGCTCGCCCTGCTGATGGGGATCGGGATGGTCGCGCTGGCGTTCTCGGCCGTTTACCGCGGGGCCTCCAACAGCCGCGACGGCAAGGTGCCGCAGCCCGCCACGACCGGGATCGACAAGCCGGCGCCGGGCATCCCCTCGGCGTCCGCGAACCAGTCGGCGCCGGCGGTCTCCGCCGTCCCGCGCACGCCCTGAGCGCGCTCCGGACGCCGCCTGAACACCTCCGGAACGGGCCGGTACGACCTGAACGGCCGATCGCGTGCCTCCCGGAACTTCCCGGCTTGCCCGGCGTTTACGTTCGGCCCCGCCGACCTACCCTGAAGGTATGGCAGGGCGTGGAGACCCACCCGAGGGGGAACCCGACGGGCTGCCCGGCGGCGATGACGACGAGTACCGCTCCGTCGTCTTCGACGAATCCTTCATCCGGGAGGCCCGCCTCAAGGAGTTCTCGGCGCGGGAACGGATGACCGACCACGCCGACGCCGTACGGAGGGTTCCTCCGGCGCAGCCTCCGCCACCCGCCAAGGGGCGGAGCCGCCAGGGCTTCTTCCGGCGGGGATCGAGACAGCTTCTGCTGCTGGTCCTGGTGGTGGTCCTGGCGTTCGGTACGGCGGTCTATCTGGGCCTGCGCAATCCCTACCGGCCGGCCACCGGACGCTCCGTGGACCAGGTGCGGATGTCGGTGATCCCGCTGGCTCCCGAGGGGCCCGTGCCGGGCGGCACCCCCGCGGATCTCTTCGCGCGCAGCCCGGCCGCGCATTTCCGGGTGGGGGCGGCCGGGATCACGATGCCCGCCGTCCGGGAGACCGGGGGCTTCTCGGAGAGCCAGGTGATGGCCGCGCTGACCACCGTCAAGGACTATCTGGTGGCGTCCTCGCTCGACCCGGACGTCATCGAGGGCCGCTCGGAACGGCCGGTGCGGGTGCTGCTCGACCCCGGCCAGCTCGACCAGTTCGACGCCGGGTTCGCCGCGCCCTCCGACGACGGCCGGCACGCCCCGACCGGCTGGCTGGTCCGCTTCGACCCGGCGAAGGTGGCCCGCGCCGGTGACGAGGTGCGGGTGCACGGCACGCTGCGCTACCAGGAGACCTCGCCCGGGACGCTGGAGGTGGTCTCGGACCATGTCTTCGTCTACGCGCTGCGCCCGGCCGGCTCCGACGCGCGGCCCGTACGGGACGCCTCGCTCTTCACCGTCCGGCGCGAACTGCGCTTCCGCTTCGACCTGGACGCGCTGCCACGCCATACGGCGCGACTGCTGACCAGTGAGGTGCAGGCCGGGCCGCAGGCGTGCTCGGCGGAGCCGCCGAGGACGCTGCGGCCCCTGCTGGCGGGCCAGCGGGCGACGGTCCGTGAACCGGCCCCCACGGACCCGTACGCGACGGGCCCGGCCGGCACGGCGCTCTGCGGGACGCTGTCCCGCGCGGCGGAACCGAGCCCGGCCACCTGAGGTGGCCCGCCGGGCCCGGACCGCCCTCCGTACGGGTCAGCTCTTGCCGGGGCCCTGGTCCCCGGCGTCGCCGCCGGAGCCCTCGCCCGTGGCACGGCCGCCGTTCCCGCCACCGCCGCCCGTGAACCTGTCGCGCAGCTTGCCGCCCAGGTCGCCCGCGCCGCCCGCGATGTCGCCGACCAGCTTCATCAGCGGGTCCTTGCTGCCGCGGACCGTGTCCGCGTAGTGCGCGGCGGAGTCGCGGAACGAGTCCGTGACCGAGGTGTCCTTGTCGTCCTGGCGGCGCGGGTAGTGGCCGTCCATGATCCGCTGGTAGTCGCGGCTCTCCGCCCACTTCTTCAGCTCGGCCGCGCGCACCGTCGTGAAGGGATGCGTACGCGGCAGCACATTGAGGATCTTGAGCACGGAGTCGCGCAGATCGCCGCCCGCCTCGTACTCGGCGGCCTGCTCCAGGAACGCGTCCACGTTCATCTCGTGCAGGTGATTGCCCCCGGCGATCTTCATCAGACCGCGCATCGAGGCCTGGAGATCCTGACCGACCAGCAGTCCGGCCCGGTCCGCCGACAGCTCCGACTTGCGGAACCACTCCCGCAGCGCCGTCACGATCGCCATGATCGCGACATTGCCCAGCGGGATCCAGGCGACCTTGAGCGCCAGGTTGGTGAGGAAGAGAAGTATGGTCCGGTAGACGGAGTGACCGGAGAGCGCGTGGCCCACCTCATGGCCGACGACCGCCCGCATCTCCTCCTCGTCGAGCAGCTCCACCAGCCCGGTGGTGACCACGATGATCGGCTCGTCCAGGCCGATGCACATGGCGTTCGGCTTCGGGTCCTGCGCCACGTACATCGCGGGAACCTTCTCCAGGTCCAGGATGTAGCAGGCGTCCCGCAGCATGGCGTGGAGATGGGCGAACTGCGCGTCGCCGACCCGCACGGAGTCGGAGAGGAAGAGGAGCCGCAGGCTGCGCTCGGGCAGCAGTCCGCTCATCGCCTTGAACACCGTGTCGAAGCCGGTGAGCTTGCGCAGGGCGACCAGCGCCGAGCGGTCGGCGGGGTGTTCGTACGCCCGCGAGGAGATGCCCGGGAAGCGCTTGCGCTGCCTGCTCGGCACGTTCTCGTGAGCGGCCGCCTCGTGACTGTCTTCGGTCATATGGATATCCCCTGTTCATATTCATACGAGTCCCAGCCCGTCCCCCTGACGGCCCCCACCCTAGGGGGTGGGTCTACCGTGTGACGGGGGCCTGTGGCCGTGTTCCCGGGAGCCGTCACCCCGGGCACCGGCCGGAAGAGACCGAGGAGCACACCCGACATGCCGGATACCTTCACACTGCTCGCCGCCGCATCGGCCCAGCAGGGACCGGGCGATACGTTGCGGATCGTGCTGGTCGTCTCGATGGTCGGAGTCGTCCTGCTCGCCTGGTTCCTGTTGCGCGGATACCGCGACAACGACCACAACGACTGAGTCGGCGTGAGCGTGCCCGAGGCCCCCGCATACGATGTGCGCGAAGTCTCCGCTCCCACCCGCGAAGAAAAGGGCCCGTAGAAGATGAGCCTCACCGGTACCGCCGCCCACCTGGTCACGCTCGCCGAGGGCGCCGAGCGCGGCGGCAACCACGAAAGCCTCAACCCCTACCTCGTCGGTGGCGGCGCCCTGTTCGCGCTGCTCCTGCTGCTGTGGATCACCACCCGCTTCAACCGCGACCGCTGACACCGGGGCGTCATCTTGTGCCAGTAGGCTCTGGACGCATGGGAGAGCAGCAGGCGGCCGGTGGTCGTGAACCCGGATCCGGTCGTGGCAAGCGCCGACTCGGCGTGATGGGCGGGACATTCGACCCGATCCACCATGGACACCTGGTGGCGGCCAGTGAAGTGGCCGCCCTGTTCCACCTCGACGAGGTGGTGTTCGTGCCGACGGGCCAGCCGTGGCAGAAGAGCCAGCGCGCGGTCTCCCCGGCCGAGGACCGCTATCTGATGACGGTCATCGCCACCGCGTCCAATCCGCAGTTCTCGGTCAGCCGCAGTGACATCGACCGCGGCGGTCCGACCTATACGATCGACACGCTGCGGGATCTGCGAGCCGTCCACGGCGACGCGGACCTCTTCTTCATCACCGGAGCCGACGCGCTCTCCCAGATCCTGAGCTGGCGGGACCACGAAGAGCTGTTCTCGCTCGCCCACTTCATCGGAGTGACCCGGCCGGGCCATGATCTGACGGACGACGGACTGCCCAAGGGCGGGGTCTCCCTGGTGGAGGTGCCCGCGCTGGCGATCTCGTCGACCGACTGCCGGGGGAGGGTCGCCAAGGGCGATCCGGTCTGGTACCTGGTGCCGGACGGTGTGGTGCGCTACATCGACAAACGGCAGTTGTACCGCGGCGCATGAGCCACGGAGAGGGGCACCGGTGAACGACCAGCAGCAGCCGTACGATCCGTACGACCCGTATGACACACGGCCCAGGGTCGTCGGTTACGACGAGTACGGGCAGCCGGTGTACCAACAGCCCCAGCCGCCGCAGCAGCAGTACGACGCCTACGGGCAGCCGTCACAGCACCAGCAACAGCCGTCGCAGCAGCAACAGGCGTACGGATACGACCCGTACGCCCAGCCGCAGTCCCAGTCCCAGCCCCAGCCCCAGCAGTCCGCGCAGCCCCAGCAGCAGTACGACCCGTACGCGCAGCCGTCACCGCAGCAGCAACAGCCGTCGCAGCAGCAGGGGTACGGATACGACGGTTACGGCTACGGCTACGACACCGGGCAGCAGCAGCCCGTCGGCGTCGACACCACCCAGCAGTGGAACATCCCGCAGCAGCAGGGGCAGACCGAGGACCGGGCGCCCGAGCAGACCGCCACGCCCGCCCCGGCGCCCGCGTCCGTGCCCGCTCCGGCGCCCGCGTCCGTGCCCGTACCGGAGCAGCGGCGCCCCGACGGGCAGGACCGTGACTACCGGACCGAGCAGTTCTCGTTCATAGAGGAGCCGGACGAGGACTCCGAAGACGTCATCGACTGGCTGAAGTTCACCGAGAGCCGCTCCGAGCGGCGCGAAGAGGCCAAGCGGCGGGGCCGCAGCCGGATCGTGGCCCTCGTCGTCGTTCTCGCCCTCGCGGTCACCGGCGGCGTCGGCTATCTCTGGTACGCGGGCAAGCTGCCCGGTCTCGGCGGCGCGGACGAGAAGAAGACCACCGCCACGGGGCCGCAGAAGCGCGATGTGATCGTGGTGCATCTGCACAACACCAAGGAGAAGGGCACCTCCACGGCGCTGCTGGTCAACAACGCCACGACCGGCCGGGGCACCACCGTCCTGCTGCCCAACACCCTCTCCGTCGCCGATGACGACGGCGTCTCCACCACGCTCGGCAAGTCCGTCGACGACGACGGCTCGGACGGAACGCGTGAGGCGATCGGCACACTCCTCGGCACCAAGATCACCGGTACCTGGCGGCTCGACACCCCGTATCTGGAGAACCTCGTCGAACTCGTCGGCACGATCGACCTGACCACCGACGTCGAGGTGCCCGGGGCGAAGAAGGGCGACGACCCGGTGGTCAAGAAGGGCGAGAACCAGACGCTCAACGGGAAGATGGCCGTCGCCTACGCCACGTACAGCGCGCCCGGCGAGCTGGAGGCCAAGCAGCTCCAGCGGTTCGGCCAGGTCCTCCAGGGGGTGCTGCGGAAGATGTCGGACGACCCGCAGGCCGCCACCGTCACCGTCGAGACCCTGGCACAGATCCTCGATCCCTCACTGCCCGAGAAGGACCTGGGTGCCTCCCTCGCCAAGCTGGCCGAACACGCCAAGGTCGGCGACTACAAGACCGTGCTGCTGTCCACCCAGCAGAACGGCCTGCTCAGCGAGCAGGCGGCGGAGAGTGTGGTGAAGGACATCCTGGGCGGTTCGGTCACCGCTCCGGAGCAGGGTTCCGCCGTGCGCGTCGGGGTGAAGAACGCGTCCGGCGACCAGGACGCGGCGGAGTCCTCCCGGATCTCGCTGGTCAACGGCGGCTATGCCTTCGTGGACGCCGGTACGGCGGAGGCGGTGGCATCCTCGCAGGTCACCTACGGCGACGAGGCCAGGAAGCCGGAGGCGGAAGAGGTCGCCAAGACCCTCGGACTGCCGGCCGGCGCGGTGAAGAAGGGCAAGGCCGCCACGAACGCGGATGTGTCCGTCGTCCTCGGCCAGGACTACAAGGTCGACTGAGTCCGGCGGGGACAGGACCTGCGGGGCCGGGCGCGATGCCCGGCCCCGCTCCCGTGCCGCACCGGCTGTCGGTGGTCCGTGAGATCCTTGGTATCTCCATGACCACCGACGGAAGCCTGCTTGTGACCGCTACTGACCGTTCCATCGAGCTCGTCAACGCCGCCGCCCAGGCGGCCGCCGACCGGCTCGCGCACGACATCATCGCGTACGACGTCAGCGATGTGCTGTCGATCACCGATGCCTTCCTGCTCGCCTCGGCGCCCAACGACCGCCAGGTCAAGTCGATCGTCGACGAGATCGAGGAGAGGCTCCAGAAGGAACTGGGCGCCAAGCCGGTGCGCCGTGAGGGCGACCGCGACGCGCGCTGGATCCTCCTCGACTACGTCGACATCGTCGTGCATGTGCAGCACAGCGAGGAGCGCGTCTTCTACGCCCTGGAGCGGCTGTGGAAGGACTGCCCCGAGCTGCCGCTTCCCGAGGACGCCGTCAAGACCCGGGGCAAGGCCGCGGAGCACGCCGAGTCGATGGGCGACGGCGGCGAACGCGCCGGGACCGTCGGTGACACGGACGGTGAGCTGAGCTGAACGGCGGCAAGGGCGGCAGGGGCCGCCGCATCATCCTGTGGCGGCACGGCCAGACGGCGTGGAATCTGGAGCGGCGCTTCCAGGGCACCACGGACATCGAGCTGACCGACGCCGGTGTCGCCCAGGCGCACCGGGCCGCCCGGCTGCTGGCCTCCCTGAAGCCGGACGCGATCGTCGCCTCCGACCTCCGGCGGGCCGCGGCCACGGCCCGTGAGCTGGCCGCGATCACCGGACACGACATCGCGTACGACGCCGGGCTCCGTGAGACCTTCGCGGGCGCCTGGCAGGGCCTGACCCATGAAGAGATCGTCGGGCAGTTCGGCGAGCAGTACGCGTCCTGGAAGCGCGGCGAGCCGGTGCGGCGCGGCGGCGGTGAGCTGGAGACCGAGGTGGCCGAGCGCGCCGCGCCCGTGGTGCTCCACCACGCCGACAAGCTCCCCGACGACGGCACGCTCGTCGTGGTCAGCCACGGCGGCACGATCCGCACCACCATCGGCCATCTGCTGGGCCTGGAGTCCCACCACTGGGAAGGGCTCGGCGGGCTCTCCAACTGCTGCTGGTCGGTCCTCGGCGAGGGCGCGCGCGGCTGGCGGCTCCTGGAGCACAACGCCGGAACCCTCCCGGAACCGGTCCTCGGTGACGACGACTGAACGGGCCTCGGAGGCGACCGGGCCGGATTTCACTTTCCGGCTGGTCGCAGGCTAAAGTTCTTCTTGTTCGCGGCGCTGAGCGCGGAGAACACGCGGGGCTATAGCTCAGTTGGTAGAGCGCCTGCATGGCATGCAGGAGGTCAGGAGTTCAATTCTCCTTAGCTCCACAATCGGTTTCATCCTCCGGATCCCGTCCCTGGCAAGGGGCGGGATTTCTGGTTTCGGGACGTTCGTCCCCGACCGCGCCCACTTCCTCACCCCCGGGCTCGCCGGTCGGCGGCGCCGCACCGGGTACAAGCCCTAACAGGCAGGCCTTTTCAGGCTGCTCACCAGTCATCGGCGTGGCAGAATCGGACCGCCGGAGGGGGGCGACGGACCGCATGGGGAGGAAGCGCGCACATGTCCGCCAGCAGCGTCGAGGAACCCGATGAGCTGCTCGCCGCGGCGGAGGCGCGTACCGGCCTCAGCTGTCCTTCGTGCGGTTCGCCCCATGTGGCTCAAGTACTTGGTGACAATGGCGGAATTTCCTACGTGTGCACGGCCTGCGGCCACAGCTGGAGCTGAGTGATGGGTGCACACAGGCGTAAATGCGACTGGTGCGGCAGTGGTACGCCGATCGTCCGGGACATGGATCCGCTCAACCCCGAGTACCAGTACTGGTGCGAGGAGTGCGCGAGGGCGCTGATCATAAAGGGCGACCCCATCGAGACGTACCGGGAGCTGGAGGGCGAGCCGATCTACGGCCGGCTCCTCGACGACCACTGCACGCTCAAGCGGTTCTACTCGTTCGCCACGGCCTGACCAGCGACACGGCCACGTATCCGATCAGGGCGGCGGCCGTCAGCGGATAGAGGGCGGAGAGCGCCATCTCGGCGGCGCCCTGGGACAGTTCGGGGCGGCCGGTGCCGTGCGGGACCCACCACAGGGCGTACGAGCAGAAGACCAGCGCCGCGGCGAGCGCCCACCGGACCCCGGCGCGCGCCCCGAGATACAGCGCGATCGGTACGCACCACACCCAGTGGTGCGACCACGAGACCGGGCTGACCAGCAGCGCCGTCGCCGCACAGGCGGCCACGGCGGCGGCACGCTCCCCGCGCAGCGCCGCGGCGACCGCCGCCGCGAGGCCGAGCGCCGCCACCGCGGCGGCCGTGGCGGTCCACCACAGTCCGGGCTCGCCGGTGTGCAGCAGCCGGGCGAGGACCCCGCGCAGCGACTGGTTGGCGGTGTTCTCCGCGCTGCCCACCCGGTGTGTCTCGAAGAGGGTCACGGACCAGAAGCGGAGTGAGTCGCGGGGGAGAACCGCGGCGGCTGCCAGCGTCGCCGCGCAGAAGGCCAGCGCGGCCGTCGCGGCCCGGCGCAGCCACGGGCGCCGGCCCCCTTCCCCGGCCCGTACCAGCCCGACGATCAGGAACAGGACGGCGAACAGCGCGGGGGTGAGCTTGACCGCGGCGGCCAGACCGGTGCCCGCGCCCGCCCAGCGGTGTCCGTCGCGACGGGTCAGGTCCCACATCACCGCCACCGCGAGCAGCAGATTGATCTGCCCGTAGCGCAGGGTCGTCCAGACCGGCTCGCACCAGACGGCTGCCGCGGCCACCCAGAGCGCGGTGACCCACGGCCGGGGGAGCCGGTCAGGGGGAAACGTGAGCCGCAGGGAGAGCTGCGCGAACACGACCAGGAGCAGCAGATTCCCGGCGGTGGCGAGCGTACGCAGCCCGGGGACGTCCGGCAGCGTGAGCGGGGTGAACAGCAGCGCGGCGAACGGCGGGTAGGTCGCCGGGAGTTGTACGGAGGTCGCGCGCATGGCGTACAGATCCCGGCCGTCCAGCACCGCCCGGCCCTCGGCGCGATAGACCATCAGGTCGATCATGGAGACCCCGGCCGCGCGCTGCGCCGCCCAGAAGGCGGCGAAGGACAGCAGGCAGACCGGGACGGCGAGCAGGAGGGAGCGCCGGCCGGAGGGGTTCGGGGAAGTGGTCCGCGGGAGCGTGGCGACAGTCACGAGCGCCGACAGTACCGGGCGTATCGGTCTTATCCGTTCAGACCGGAAACGATTTGGTGGTGAGCCGGAGGGACCGTGTAATGTTGGCGATGCCGCCGAGGGGAGAGCCCGGAGGGCGGTGCACAGCAAGGGGCTATAGCTCAGTTGGTAGAGCGCCTGCATGGCATGCAGGAGGTCAGGAGTTCAATTCTCCTTAGCTCCACATCTTCACGTACGAGAAGCGGGGGGCCCCCCCCGCGGGGGGGGGGGGGGGGGGGGGGGGGGGGGGTGGGGGGGGGTTTTTTTTTGTTGGGGTGT
>NZ_JBIUSY010000002.1:412304-1263810 GCF_044741565.1 Streptomyces sp. NPDC088147
TAGCGCCGCTGCTGCCCTTGCTGGCGTTCTTTTTTAAAATCCACACCCCCCCCCCCCCCCCCCCCCCGCCCCGCGCCCCCCGGGGGGGGGGCCCCCCGCTTCTCGTGTCGTGGCTTCTTGTGTCGTTGCTTCTTCTGTCATGGGTGTCCGCGGGTCGTGTGTCATCGGTGCCCGCGGGCCGGCGGGCGCCCGCGGTGGACGCTCGCCGGCCCGGACATCTCAACCGCGCCCGGGTCCAAGGGCCTTGCGGCCACCGCTGGGCGGCAGCGCGGCGCGTGGGGACCGTTCGGGGCGCACCGGCGCGGGCTGCTCGATACGGAGCGCGAGCGCGGGGCAGCGGCGCACCGCGCGCTGCGCACGCCCGCGCAGATGCATCGGAACCGACGCGTCCGCGAGCGCCGGATAGCCGTCGGGCCCCATCCGGATCAGCTCGGGGACGATGTCCGCGCACAGACCGTGGCCCTGGCACAGCGTCCAGTCCACGGCGAGCTTCTCCCCGCTCGGAATGGACTCCTCCGCCTCCTGGTAGCCGGGTCCCGGCAGCGGCAGCACACCCGTCGTCTCGCGCCCGCAGCCGCCGTCCAGCACATGCGCGGCGAGGTCGTCGGTGAACGCCGACAGGGTGGAGGCGAAGAACCGCGCGGAGCCGTCGGGGTGCTTGCAGGCCCCCCGGCCCTTGACCGCCTGGGTCACCGCGCGCAGCGCCTCCAGCGCGGCCTGGCCGCCGCCGTTGATGACATCGGAGAGGCCGCCCGCCGCCGCGGGCAGCCCGAGCTTGCAGGGGCCGCACTGCCCCGCCGTCTCGGCCGCGAGCCAGTTGGCGACCCGTAGCGCCTCACCCAGCGGGCAGGTCTCGGGGCCGATCGGCAGGATCGCGCCCGCGCCCAGCGCGCCGCCGAAGGAGGCGAAGGACTCCTTGGAGATGACGGCCTCGTGCGCGGCCATCGCGTCGATCCAGTTGCCGTGGTAACCGCCGGTCAGCACGCCCTGGGGCATCGGCGGGGCGCCGGCCATCTGGAGGATGTACCGCAGCGGCACCCCCGACGGCGCCTCGACCACCATGGGACGGGCGACCGCGCCGGAGATGGTGAGCAGGACCGTGCCCGGCTCGCTGTCGAGCCCGGTGTGGCCGTATCGGCGCGCGCCGATACGCGCGGCGACGGCCAGCTGGGCGAAGGTCTCGGCGTTGGACAGCAGTGTCGGGAGGCCGGCCACCCCGGACTCGGCGGCGCGCTCGCGGCGGCCCGGCGGCAGGGCGGGCCCGCCGCCGATGGCGCGGATTACGGACGACGCCTCGCCCGAGACCATGCGCTCGGGGGTACGGATCACCCGGGCGCGCAGCGCCTGGCCGCGCCGGTCGGACAGGCCGCGTTCGGCGAGGGCCGCGCGGATCGAGACCTCGGTGGAGTTGCGGGTGACGGCGACGACCAGGGTGCGGGCGCCTAGCGCCTCGGCGGCCAGCAGCGCGCCGTCGAGTATGAGGTGCGGGGCGCGGTTGATCAGGACGGTGTCCTTGCGGCACGGGGGCTCGCCCTCGCTGCCGTTGATCACGACGACCGGCCGTACGCCGCGGCGGATCGCGGCCTTGGCGACCGCCCGCAGCTTCTTGCCGAAGGGGAATCCGGCGCCGCCGCGGCCGGTCAGGGAGATGTTCTCGGCGAGCTGCGCCAGCCGCTCGCCGGTCATCGGCTCCAGCGGCCCGTGCACCTTGAGATGCATGGGCAGGTCCAGGCGCTCGACCAGGTCGAATCCCTGGGTCAGCTGGGGGAGGCCGACGACACGGACTTCGGGGACGTCGGGGAGCGGGGTGTTCACGGTCGGTCTCCTGCGGGTGCGTGCCAGGGTTCCCCGGCCGGGGGCGGATAGAGGGGGCCGGGCGGGGGATCGGCGGGATCGGGCGCGGCCTGTGGCGGCGTGGCCTGCCCCGGGGACGCCGGGCCGGGCGCGGCCGTACCGGGAAAGGCCGGGCCGGGAAAGGCCGGGCCGGGAAAGGCCGGGCCGGGGAAGGCCGGGCCGGGGAAGGCCGACGCCTGCCCCGCGTACGACCCGCCCGCGTATGACCCGCCCTCGTAGGCGGGGGTGGAGTCCGTGTCGTACGGGGGAACGGCGCCCGTCCCGTACGCGGGGACCGATCCGGTGTCGTAGGTGCCGGTGCCGTACGGGGACGCTCCCGACGGGCCGTAGGCCGAGGCGGGGCCCGCGTCGTACGGGGGCGGTGTGTCCGGGGCCGGGGCGTACCGCGGTGAGGTCCCGTACGTGGGGATCGCGCCGGAGTCGTAGGGGGTCGACGTGGGCGGGGCGGAGGCCTGCCCCGGCCGGGGCGGGGAGGGAGCGGGCCAGCCGCCCTGCCTGCCCGTGGGCTCCTCGGGGATGACCGGGATCTCCTCGGTCATCGGTATGCGCTCGGCGAGCGGTATCCCGCCCGGGGGCGGCCCGGGGGGCGGGGGCGGCGCCGGCATCCGGGTGGTGGCCTCCGTCCCGAGCGAGACCGCGCGGTAGCCGGCGGAGAGGCCCGTGCCGGTGTCCGCCAGCGGGTCGGCGCCGAGGCCCTGGTACGCGTCGGCGCGGGGGGCGATGAAGGTGTCGGCCAGCGGGTCGACGGCCGGGGAGGGATCGGCCGACGGCCGGGGCGCCTCGTACAGCGGAGGGGAGGGGGCGGCGAGCCGCGGCGGCGAACGGGGCGGGTCGAGCGGCGATCCCGGCGACGGGCCGGGCATGGCGGGCTCGCGCTGGAGGCGCCCCGCGTACCGCGGCTGCGGCGGAACGCCGACGGCGCCGGGGAGCGGGTCCGAGGCGAGATCGCGCCGGGACGGCTCGCTCTCCGCCGTCTCGCGGGCGGCTCCGGCCGCGTTCGTCCCGTTCGCCCCGTCCGCGCCGGTCAGCGTCACGATCCTGTCGGCGATCCGGCGCTTGAGCGGGCGGGGGAAGAGCCGTACGGACACGGCGGCGGCCACCCCGGCCAGGGTCAGGCAGTACAGCGTGGTGACGTACGTGGCCGCGGGACGGCCCGCGAAGAGGCCGTGCACGAGAGCGAAGCACCAGGCCGGGTAGGCCAGCATGTGCACCGCCCGCCAGCGCCCCGCGAACCGGCCGGGGAGGGCGAAGGCGCTGCGCATCGCACCGGTCGTGGCGGCGACGATCATCAGCAGTCCGGCGAGCGAACCGAAGCCGATGAGGCCGTTGGCGCCGTCGATCCCGAGGCCGAACGGCACCAGGGCGCCGATCAGCGCCACATGGCCGAGCGAGACCTTGACGGTGACGTGCAGCAGCAGAAAGCCGAGCGAGGCCACCGCCGTCGCCCGGTGGACGCCTTGAGCCAGCAGCCGGTGCCGCGGGGACAGCAGCAACCGGTCGGTGGCTATCAGGCCCCAGACGACGGCCCCGGACAGGGACAGCAGCGACAGCACGCCGGCGCCGAAATCGAGGAAGGCGCGGAAATCGTCGCCTCCCGCGACGGCGAGGAGCGGTACCAGCACCAGCGCGGCGACGGATACTCCGCCCTGTATCTGCCGGCTCTTGGCGGGATCCAGGCTGAGCGGTGAACTGGTCTTGCGTTGAGGGTTCATGGGGGGCAACTCCGAATGGCTCGGGAAAGCGGTCCCGTTGCCGCATGCTAGGTGGCGCCATACCGGGCAGTACCCGGTTTGCAGGTTTAGCCGGGGCAAGGTGAGTTATCCGACTCCGCGGTTGCCCGGATAGGGGCTGATACGCGGAGTAAGGCGGGTGCGGTGCTTCCTTCGGAGCTCCCCCGGGGGCCTCCGACACGCCCAATGCCGCCTCCCTGTCAAGGTCTTCTGTCAACCTTTTCGCTCGCTCTCACCCATTCCTGCGCGTACTCTCCCCGGGGTCTCCCGGTCTCCTCCTCGCGGTCTCCCCGGACTCTCCCCTTCCGGGCGACCCCGGGCGTGACCGGGGGTGTGGCCTCGGTGTGGCCTCGGGGTGGCCTCGGGTGTGATTACGGGCGGGTTCACGGGCGTGTTCACGCGGGGGACGGAGGACGTGATCACAGGCGATGTCGCACCGCGTGATACGCCGGTGCGGGCCCTCCGGGCGCTGCGGTACCCTGGCGCCATGCGTGCCGTACGCCTTCTGCTTAGCGGGCCGCGCTGATCAGTCCCGACGGAGACGGATGACAGAGATCCGGTCGGAATCGGCGCGGCGTCCCCTCCTGTGTGAGGGGCCTTTTTCGTTCACCGGCCGGCGCCGCCATTCGTCGAATGGCACGGCCGAATCCGCTGGCAGAGACGATCGATGGAGCTTCAGAGAATCATGAGCGAGACGAATTCCGCTGCTGCCGAGCCGGTGGCGCCGCACCGCTACACGGCGGCCCTGGCCGCCGACATCGAGGCACGCTGGCAGGACTTCTGGGACGCCGAGGGCACGTACGAGGCACCGAACCCCACGGGCGATCTGGCCGGCGACCCGGAGCTGGTCGCGAAGCCCAAGAAGTTCATCATGGACATGTTCCCGTACCCGTCGGGCACGGGTCTGCATGTGGGCCATCCCCTGGGCTATATCGCCACCGATGTGTTCGCCCGCCACCAGCGCATGACCGGGCACAACGTGCTGCACACGCTGGGCTTCGACGCCTTCGGCCTGCCGGCCGAGCAGCACGCGGTCGCCACCGGCACACACCCCCGGGTGTCGACCGAGGCCGCCATGGACAACATGAAGGTCCAGCTGCGCCGGCTGGGGCTGGGCCACGACAAGCGCCGGTCCATCGCGACGATCGACCCGGACTACTACAAGTGGACCCAGTGGATCTTCGTACAGATCTTCAACTCCTGGTACGACAAGGACGCGGACAAGGCGCGTCCGATCGAGACGCTGGTGGCGCAGTTCGAGAGCGGGGAGCGCGCGACGCCCGACGGGCGCCCGTGGAGTGCGCTGAACGCCGCCGAGCGCGCCGACGTCCTGGGTGAGTACCGGCTGGCGTACGCCTCCGACGCGCCCGTCAACTGGGCGCCCGGTCTGGGCACCGTCCTGGCCAACGAGGAAGTCACCGCGGACGGCCGCTCCGAGCGCGGCAACTTCCCGGTGTTCAAGGCGAAGCTGCGCCAGTGGAACATGCGGATCACCGCCTACGCGGACCGGCTGCTGAGCGATCTGGACGAGCTGGACTGGCCCGAGGCCATCAAGCTCCAGCAGCGCAACTGGATCGGGCGCAGCGAGGGCGCGCGCGTGGACTTCCCGGTCCATGTCGGTGACGACGGTCACGCGGACGCCATCACCGTCTTCACCACGCGTCAGGACACGCTGTTCGGCGCCACGTACATGGTGCTGGCGCCGGAGCACGACCTGGTCGAGAAGATCGTCCCGGCCGCCTGGCCCGAGGGCACGCACGACGTGTGGACGGGCGGCCACGCGTCCCCCGTCGAGGCCGTCGACGCGTACCGCAAGCAGGCCGCGTCGAAGTCCGACGTCGAGCGGCAGGCCGAGGCGAAGGACAAGACCGGTGTCTTCACCGGCGCGTACGCCACCAACCCGGTCAGCGGCGACCGCGTACCCGTCTTCATCGCCGACTATGTGCTGATGGGGTACGGCACGGGCGCGATCATGGCCGTACCGGCGCACGACAGCCGCGACTTCGCGTTCGCGCGCGCCTTCGAGCTGCCGATGCGCTGTGTGGTCGAGCCCTCGGACGGCCGCTCCACCGACCCCGCGGAGTGGGACGACGCGTTCGCCTCGTACGACGCGCGTCTCGTCAACTCGGCCGGCGAGGACATCTCGCTGGACGGTCTGGGTGTCACCGAGGCCAAGGCGCGGATCACGGAGTGGCTGGCCGCACGCGGTATCGGTGAGGGGACGGTCAACTTCCGGCTGCGGGACTGGCTGTTCAGCCGTCAGCGGTACTGGGGCGAGCCGTTCCCGATCGTCTACGACGAGGACGGTACGGCGCACGCGCTGCCCGAGTCGATGCTGCCGCTGGAGCTGCCGGAGGTCGACGACTACTCGCCGCGCACGTTCGACCCGGACGACGCGGACACAAAGCCGGAGACGCCCCTGTCGCGGAACGCGGACTGGGTCGATGTCGAGCTGGACCTGGGCGGGGGCGAGGGCGTCAAGCGCTACCGCCGGGAGACCAACACCATGCCGAACTGGGCCGGTTCGTGCTGGTACGAGCTGCGCTACCTGGACCCGCACAACAGCGAGAAGCTGGTCGACCCGGCCGTCGAGCAGTACTGGATGGGCCCCCGCGAGGGGCAGCCGCACGGCGGTGTGGATCTGTATGTCGGCGGCGCCGAGCACGCCGTACTGCACCTGCTGTACGCGCGCTTCTGGTCGAAGGTGCTGTTCGACCTGGGGTACATCTCCTCGGCCGAGCCGTTCCACAAGCTGTACAACCAGGGCATGATCCAGGCGTTCGTCTACCGGGACAGCCGCGGCATCGCGGTGCCGGCCGTCGACGTCGAGGAGCGGGACGGCGCCTACTGGTACGAGGGCGCGAAGGTCAGCCGCGTCCTGGGCAAGATGGGCAAGTCCCTGAAGAACGCGGTCACTCCGGACGAGATCTGCGCCGAGTACGGCGCGGACACGCTGCGGCTGTACGAGATGGCCATGGGCCCGCTGGACGTCTCGCGGCCGTGGGACACGCGCGCGGTCGTCGGCCAGTACCGGCTGTTGCAGCGGCTGTGGCGCAATGTGGTGGACGAGGCGACCGGTGAGGTCACCGTCGTGGACACCGAGCCCGACGTGGACACGCTGCGCGCGCTGCACAAGGCGATCGACGGGGTCTCGCAGGACATGGCGGGGCTGCGGTTCAACACGGCCATCGCGAAGGTGACCGAGCTGAACAACCAGCTGACGAAGACGGGCGGCCCCGTCTCGCGGTCGGTCGCCGAGCGGCTGGTGCTGCTGATCGCGCCGCTGGCCCCGCATATCGCCGAGGAGCTGTGGCGCCGGCTGGGCCACTCCGACTCGGTCGTGCACCAGGACTTCCCGGTCGCGGACCCGGCGTATGTGGTCGACGAGGCCGTGACCTGTGTGGTGCAGATCAAGGGCAAGGTCAAGGCGCGGCTGGAGGTCTCCCCGTCGATCTCGGACGAGGAGCTGGAGGCGCTGGCGCTGGGTGACGCGGCGGTGGTCGCGGCGCTGGGCGGCGCGGGCATCCGGAAGGTGATCGTGCGGGCGCCGAAGCTGGTGAACATCGTTCCCGCGTAGGACCGTGCCGTGTGGTAGCGCGCAGCGCTGGGTCGTGCCGCGTGGTGCCGCGCCGTGCAGGGCCGTGCGGTGTGGTGCCGCGCCGTGCAGGGCCGTGCGGTGTGGTGCCGCGCCGTGTCGTACCGCCGGGCGTAGTACTCGCGTGGTGTAGTGCGGGGCCCGTGTGGTGCGCGCACGGTGTGGTGCGGCCCTGTGTGGTACCCGCACGGTGTAGTAGCGCTTCGTGTGGTGCCCGCCCCGGTACGGCACCGCGTCGCGGGGCACAGGGCTTTCCCCTACGGGCAGGTTGGGGGTTCCTGAGGAACCCTCGGCCTGCCTGTTCCGTTTACCGTGGAAGAAGCGGTGAGCGGGAAGCCGCTCCCGAACACGGCCGAATGCGAAGGGGCGCCCATGGACGTCGTGATCCTTGTCGTGGCGCTGCTCTTCGTCGCCTTCGTCGCGCTGGGGGTGTTTGTGAGCGTGAAGGCGGTGCGCGCGGCCAAGCGGGGCGTCGACCGTACGATCTCGCAGGCGCGCCGGACAGTCGAGGACACCACGCTGCGCGCCAGGAGCATCGGGCAGACGGGTGCGGCGGGAGAGCTGGCGCAGCTGCGGCTGAGGCTGCGGACCTCGATGCGGGCCACGCAGGACGCGCTCCAGGCAGGCGCGGCGGAGGACGCCTCGCTGGCGGAGTCGGTGCAGCTCTTCCAGCGGCTGAGCGCCCACGGCCTCGAACTGGACGACGAACTGCGGCAGCTGGAGCGGGACCCGGACCGGGCGAGGGTCACGGAGCGGCTCCAGGATGTGCGTGAGCGTACGGAACGGGTCACGCACGCGGCGGACTCACTGCGCTGGGCGGCGCGGGACCGGGCGCAGAAGTTCGCGGAGGACGATCTGTCGTCGCTGAGCGCGCAGATCGACATGGAGGCCGGGGCGCTGCGCCACTGGTCGCCGGCGGAGGGACGGCCGGAGGGACAGCCGGAGAGGGAGCCGACCGTATGGCCGGAGCCGGAGGGTTCCGGAGCCGGGGCCGCCGGCGCGGAGCACGCGGGCCCCGCGGGCGGCGACCAGGGCAGGCCCGAGGCGATCGAGCCGCCGGATCCGCGGCGGCAGCAGACGTACCCCTGGCAGAAGGCGCCGGGGAAGACCAGGCCCGAGACCACGACGTGACGGTCGTTCCCGGGCTACTGCTCCACGGCTCCACGACCCTGTGGCTTTACGGCCTTACGGCCTTACGGCCTTGACGGTTCGGGACCACGATCCGACGGGGGATCACGGCGTACGCGAGGGCGGAAACGATCACTGACGCGGGGGCGGGCTGCCGACCGAGGGCGACGACGGGTAACCTCCCGCTCATGTCCCGCCATGTCGCGATCGTCACCGATTCCACGGCCTACCTGCCGCCGCAGACGATGGAGCGCCACGGCATCACCGCGGTGCCGCTGACCGTCGTCCTCGGTGACCGCGCGCTGGAGGAGGGGACGGAGATCTCGGCCCGTTCGCTCGCCCTGGCGCTTCAGAAGCGACGCTCCGTGACCACCTCACGGCCGAGTCCGGACGTCTTCGCCGCCGCGTACCGGAAGGCCGTCGAGGCCGGTGCGGCCGGGATCGTCTCCCTGCATCTGTCGGCCGAGTTCTCCGGGACATACGACGCCGCCGTGCTCGCGGCGAAGGACGCGGCCGTGCCGGTACGGGTGGTGGACACCGGGATGGTGGCGATGGCGCTCGGGTTCTGCGCGCTGGCGGCGGCCGAGGCGGCGGAAGGGGGCGGCACGCTCGACGAGGCGGTGGCCGCCGCCGAGAAGCGGGCCGCCGGGACCTCCGCGTACTTCTACGTGGACACGCTGGACTACCTGCGCCGGGGCGGCCGTATCGGCGCCGCACAGGCGCTGCTGGGCTCCGCGCTCGCGGTGAAGCCCCTGCTCCAGCTGGACGGCGGGCGTATCGAGCTGCTGGAGAAGGTGCGTACGGCGTCGAAGGCGATCGCGCGGCTGGAGGAGATCGTCACCGAACGGGCGGGCACGAGCGAGGTGGACATCGCCGTGCACCATCTGGCCGCGCCCGAACGGGCCGTGACGCTGGCCGAGCGTCTGCGTGAGCGGGTGCCGGGTCTGGTGGATCTGCATGTCAGCGAGGTGGGCGCGGTGATCGGGGCGCATACGGGGCCGGGGCTGCTGGGGGCCGTGATCTCACCGCGCTGACCGGCTGACCGGCTGATCGCGCCGACTGGCCTGACCGCGCTGACCGGCTGGGGCGGGTCACTCGTAAGGGTGACCGAGTTATCCACAACTCGCTTGTTGTCCACGGGAATTCGGCCTGCTCGGCGGGGTCGGGCAGATGTGCCTACCGTCTTGTGGCATGGCTCTCCGAACACGCTCCGTAATCTCCGTCACCAGTGGCCCCGGCCGTGCCCCGGGCTCCGACGGCCGGGCCCGGCATGGGCGTCATGGCCGTCCGGGCCGCCCGCGGACCCGCCCGCGGACGGCGCTGTCGCGCGTGGGCGACGCGGACGGTACGACTCCGCCTCCGATCCCCTCCCATCTTTCGATCACCCCTCACCCTCCGATCACCGACCCGCCCCCGGTCAGCGCGCCGGCTGTCACCGACCCGCCTCCGATCAGCACGCCGCCCTCGCACACCGCTCCGTCCACCGTCCGGACGGATGCGCGGCGCCGCGCGGAAGCGCTCTTCGGCGATGGGGTGTCGGGGACGGGTGGGAGCGGCGCCGCGCCGCGCGTGGCGGACGCGGTCGTGGCGCCGGACACGACTCGGGCGGGGCGCGTGCGCGCGTGGGCGGGGTCCGCTCTGCGTGAGCGGCTGCCCCTGTGGGTGCAGCTCAGATGCGGGCTGGAGCCGCGGACACTCGCGGCGCTCGCGGTGGTCCTGGTGGTGGGCGTGATCCTGGCGGGACACCACTTCTGGAGTGGTCGGCCGGGGATGGTCAGGGCTCCGGAGAATGTGGGCGCGGCGGCCGTCGTCCCCGAGGCGTCGCCGGGGACCTTGCCCGCGCCCGCGTCCTCGCCGTCGCCCTCCGCCCGTGTCGTCGTCGATGTGAGCGGAAAGGTGCGGCGGCCCGGAGTCCTGCGGCTGGCGGCCGGGTCACGGGTCGCCGACGCGCTGCGCGCCGCCGGGGGAGCGAAGCCGGGTGCGGACCTGACCGGGCTCAACCGCGCGCGGGTGCTGATGGACGGGGAACAGGTGCTGGTGGGCGGCCCCGCTCCACCGGCGTCGGGCGTCGGCGCCGGCCCGGCCAGCGGCACCGGGGCCGGCGCCGGGGCCGCTGTCGGGCCGGTGAGTCTCAACGCCGCCACACCGGAACAGCTCGACACGCTCCCCGGGGTCGGTCCGGTGCTCGCCCAGCACATCATCGACTACCGCGGCAGGCACGGCGGTTTCCGGTCGGTCGATGAACTGCGCGAGGTCAACGGCATCGGGGAGCGCCGGTTCGCGGACCTCCAGTCCCTTGTACGGCCATGACGCGCACGGTGGTTCACGCGACGGCCGGCCACCGCCTGGGGTCCGCCAACCCCCGTCAGGAGGCCCCGGCCGATCTCCGGCTGGTCCCGCTCGCCCTCGCGGCATGGGGGGCGGCGGCCCTGGCGCTGGGAACCCCGGGGCACTGGACCGCTATTGGCGTGGTGGCCTGTCTGTCGGCCGCCGCGCTGCTGCTGGTGTGGTCAGGCGGCGGGCCGGGGCGGCGGCCCGGACGACGGCCCGGCCCGCGGCGCGGGCGACCGCTCGGGCGGCGGCTCAATGGTGTGGCCGTCGCGGGGATGCTGCTGTGCGGCGCCGCCGGGGCGGCGTCCGCCGGGCTGCACGGCGCCGATGTGCGGCGGGGTCCCGTACCGGGCCTGGCGGAGCGATACGCCCGTGTCACCGCGGAGTTGACGGTCACCTCCGACCCCCGGCCCACACGTCCCAGGGTCCGCGGTGACCGGATCGCGGGTGGCGGGTTCGTCCTGGACGCCGACCTCGTCCGGCTGACGACGCCCAGGGGCGGGACCACCACCGGCCGGACGCCCGTCCTGGTGATCGTCGCGCCCGGTGAGCACCCTGGCCGGTGGCAGCGGCTGCTGCCCTCCACGGGGCTGCGGCTGACCGGGAAGCTCGCGCCTCCCCTGCGTGAGGACGACCGCTACGCCGCGGCGTTACGGGTGGAGGGGACGGGCCCGCCGCTGGTCACCGGAGCGCCGACCCGCGTCCAGCGCACGGCCGGAGAGCTGCGTGCCGGGCTGCGTGAGGCGGCCGACGGGCTGCCGCCCGATGCCCGTGCCCTGCTGCCGGGGCTGGTCGTCGGTGACACCACACGTGTTCCGCCCGAGCTGCACGACGCCTTCGCGGCGACCGATCTGCTGCATCTGATGGCGGTCTCCGGAAGCAATCTGACGATTGTGCTCGCTCTGCTGATCGGGCCGGCCGGGCTGGCCATCAGGGCCGAACGGCGCGGGCTCGCCGCGCGGCTGGGGATCTCACTGCGATGGACGGCACTGCTCGGCGGGGGGCTCACGCTCGCCTTCGTGATCGTCTGCCGTCCGGAGCCGAGCGTGCTGCGGGCCGCCGCCTGCGGGGCGATCACGCTCCTCGCCATCGGCACGGGCCGCCGCAGAACCCTGCTCCCGGCGCTGGCCGCCGCCGTTCTGCTGCTGGTGCTCTACGACCCCTGGCTGGCGCGGAGTTACGGCTTCCTCCTCTCCGTACTGGCCACCGGCGCCCTGCTCACCATCGGGCCGCGGTGGAGCGCGGCGCTGGTGCGGCGCGGGGTGCCGCCACGGCTTGCCGAGGTGCTGGCCGCGGCCGGCGCGGCGCAGGCGGTGTGCGCGCCCGTGGTGGCCGTGTTCGCGGCCAGGGTCGGGCTGGTGGCGATCCCCTGCAACCTCTTCGCCGAACTGGCGGTGGCCCCGGCCACGGTCCTCGGCTTCGCCGCGCTCGCCGTGGCGCCCGTGGCGATGCCGGTGGCCGAGGTGCTCGCCCGCTGCGCGGGGTGGCCGGCGGGGTGGATCGCGTCCGTCGCCCGCGTCGGCGCGTCCCTGCCGGGCGCGGAGGCCGCCTGGCCCGGCGGCTGGCGGGGCGGGCTGCTGCTCGCCGGCGTGACGGCCCTCGTCCTGCTCGCCCTGCGCCGTGTTCCGCGCCATCCCTGGACGGCCGCCGTCTGCGCCGTACTGCTGCTGCTCGCGGTCCTGCGCCCGCCGCCGCTCACCCGGATCGTCACCGGATGGCCGCCACCGGGATGGACGTTCGCGCTGTGCGATGTCGGTCAGGGTGACGCGGCCGTGCTCGCGGCGGGCGACTCCACGGCCGTGGTCGTGGACGCGGGACCCGACCCCGTGCCCGCCGACCGCTGTCTGCGGGACCTTGGTGTCACGCGCGTCCCGCTGCTGGTGCTCACCCACTTCCACGCCGATCACGTCGCGGGGCTGCCCGGCGTCCTGCGGGGCCGTGCGATCGGCGCGATCCAGGCGACGGCCTCCGAAGTCCCCCCGGAGCAGGCCGCGTTCGTACGGAGAACGGCGGCCGCGGCGCGGGTGCCCGTCGTCCGCGCGCGGCCCGGCGAGCAGCGCCGGATCGGACCGCTGACATGGCGGGTGCTGTGGCCACGGGCCGGGACGGCCACGGCGGCCGGGGGGCCGAACGATTCCAGCGTCACGCTGTTCGTACGGGTCGCGCGGGGCCCGACGCTGCTGCTCCTCGGCGATCTCGAACCGCCCGCCCAGCGCGGCCTCCTGCGTGACTATCCGAGGCTGCCACCGGCGGATGTCCTCAAGGTGGCCCACCACGGCTCGCCGTTCCAGCACCCGGGGCTCCTGCGCGGTGTCCGCCCCCGGCTGGCCCTCATCTCGGTGGGCCGGGACAACACCTACGGACACCCCTCGCCCCGTACCGTCGACGCGCTCCGCGCCGGAGGAGCGGCGGTGCTCCGTACGGACACGGACGGAGCGATCGCGGTGGTCGGAGCCGGGGCCGGGCTACGGGCCGTGCCCCGGGGGCGGGCCTCGTCCCAGGCGCGGTGACGCGGAAGCGACGGTTTAACAGCGGATGACAATCGACTCCACGACGTCCTGTACCAGTCGGTACGTTTGCCTCGAACAACGCAAGAGTGATCGAATGCCTATTCGTCATGGGCCGCCGCCCTCGACGATGACGTCTCCCGTGTGCGGCCCCGCAGAAGCCCGAAAGCACAGGGGTACGTGTACACCATGATCAGTCGCCTTCTCGGCCGACGGTCGGCCGCTCATCAGCGAAGCAACCCGCTCGCCGGGCTCTCCGTGCCCTCCGGCGCGGGGCTGCTCACCTGCCGGGTCCTCGACCCCGTCAACGAGCCCGTCGGACAGGCCGAGTTCACGGTGAGCGACAGCGGCGGCCGCAAGGTCGTGAGTGGTGAGACCGACCCCTTCGGGATGATCGTGGCGATGGTGCCCTTCGGGGAGTACCGGCTCGCCATCTCGGCCGAGAGCTTCTCCCCGTACCGGGGCAATGTGTCGATCGCCGACGGCGCGGAGCCCAGCGGCCTCGGGGACATCACGCTCCAGGTGGCCCCGTCGCTCCCGCTGCCCGTCCCCGGCGAATGGGAGATCGAACCGGCCCATTCCCGGATCGGGTTCATCGCCCGTCATATCGGACTCGCCCGTGTCCACGGCCGCTTCGACAACTTCGCCGGGGCGATCAGGATCGGCGAGACGATGGACCGGTCGGCGATGCATGTCGTCATCGGCGCCGCGTCGATCGACACCAGTGTGCGGATGCGCGACGACCATCTGCGCTCCGCCGACTTCCTCGACGTGGAGAACTTCCCGACGCTGGAGTTCTACAGCGACCGCTTCGTCCACCGCGGCGGCAACAACTGGGGGATCACCGGAGCGCTCACGCTCCACGGCGTCACGCGCACGGTCACGCTCGACGCCCAGTACCTCGGCATCGGCAACGGCATGGAGGGCGAGACCCGCGCCGCCGTCCGCGCCACCACCGAACTGCACCGCGAGGACTACACCGTCAACTGGCAGTCGATGCTGGCGCGCGGCATCGCGGTCGTCGGCTCCAGCATCAAGATCGAGATGGATATCCAGATCATCCCCAAGAGCTGACGACCGGTCCCGCCCGTCCCGGGGGCGGGCTGGAAGAATGTGTCCGTGAGCGATGTGAGACATGTGCTGGTGCTGCCCGACCGCGACGCCGCGGAGGAGGTGGCGCTGGCGCTCGGCGAGCGGTTCGGCGTCGTCGAGGAGCCGCGGCTGGTACGGGACGCCCTGGCCGGTGAGGACGACGCCGAGGACGCCCAGTGGCTGGTCGTCGTGGAGGACCCCGAGGCCCGGCTGGGCGCCGAGGACCTGGACGCGTTCGTGGCGGACTGGGACGGCTGGCGGGAAGCCCCGTAGGCCCCGGTCCCCGTCGGGCACATGACGTCGGGCACACGGCGTCGGCACACAGCGTCGGCACACGGCGTCCGCGCGCTGTCACCGGCCGCCCCGGCTGTCAGTGGCCCATGGGATGCTGGACCGCGATGGCCACCAGAAAGACTTCTTCCGACGATCCGCTCGCCCCGCTCACGCTCGCCGTGGGCCAGGAGGACCTGCTGCTCGACCGCGCCGTGCAGCAGGTGGTGGCGGCGGCCCGCGCCTCCGACGCAGACACGGACGTACGCGACCTCACCTCCGATCAGCTCCAGCCCGGCACCCTCGCCGAGCTGACCAGCCCGTCGCTCTTCGCCGAGCGCAAGGTCGTCGTCGTACGGAACGCGCAGGACCTCTCCGCCGACACGATCAAGGACGTCAAGGCGTATCTCGACGCCCCGGCCGAGGAGATCACGCTCGTCCTGCTGCACGCGGGAGGCGCCAAGGGCAAGGGCCTGCTGGACGCCGCGCGCAAGGCGGGGGCCCGTGAGGTCGCCTGCCCCAAGACGACCAAGCCCGCGGAGCGGCTCACCTTCGTACGTTCGGAGTTCCGCGCGCTGGGCCGCTCGGCCACGCCCGAAGCCTGCCAGGCGCTGGTCGACTCGATCGGCAGCGATCTGCGGGAGCTGGCGAGCGCCGTCTCGCAGCTCGCGGCGGATGTCGAGGGCACGATCGATGACGCGGTCGTCGGCCGCTACTACACGGGCCGCGCCGAGGCGTCCAGCTTCAATGTCGCCGACCGCGCCGTGGAGGGCAGGACCGCCGAGGCCCTCGAAGCGCTGCGCTGGTCGCTGTCGACCGGTGTGGCGCCCGTGCTGATCACCAGCGCCCTCGCCCAGGGGGTACGGGCCATCGGCAAGCTCTCCTCCGCGCGCGGCGGCCGGCCCGCCGATCTCGCGCGGGAGCTGGGGATGCCGCCGTGGAAGATCGACCGGGTGCGCCAGCAGATGCGCGGCTGGACCCCGGACGGTGTGGCGACGGCGCTGCGGGCGGTCGCCATCGCCGACGCGGGCGTCAAGGGCGGCGGTGACGACCCGGAGTACGCGCTGGAGAAGGCGGTCGTCGCGATCGCCCGCGCCGCCCGCTCCCACCGTTAGCCGCAGCCGCAGCCGCAGCCGCAGCCGCAGCCGCAGCCGCGAGAGAGCGGTAGGTACGGCGAAGGCCCCGGTGACCCGTCCTGGGGAGGACGGGGCCGGGGCCTCGACGTCAAACCTGGTGAACTCGCACCCGCGTGGCGAACGCAGTCGCGTGCGAGCTCGGGGACGCCGGTCAGGAGCGGTAGAGAGGGCCCGCTGAGTCCCGTCCGGCGGTCAAATCAAGAGAGCGCTCAGCCCTGGAGGGTGGCAACCTTGGCAGCCAGCGCCGACTTCTTGTTGGCGGCGGCGTTCTTGTGGATGACACCCTTCGAGGCAGCCTTGTCGAGCTTGCGGGACGCCTCACGAGCGGCCAGCGAGGCCTTCTCGACGTCGCCCGCGGCAGCGGCCTCACGGGCCTTGCGGATCGCGGTCTTGAGCGACGACTTGACAGCCTTGTTGCGCAGGCGTGCCTTCTCGTTGGTCTTGTTCCGCTTGATCTGGGACTTGATGTTCGCCACGAAAGAGCCTTTTCAGGTTCGGTGAATCTTGACTGAGCCGTCCCGCGCCGAGACGGCACGAGACACAGCTGTCCAGGCTACCAGTCACCCTCCGACCGGCCCAAACCGGGCGCAGTCCCGTACCCGTGGGACGATGGAGCCTACGTATCGATCCGAGTCGACCCGAGACGAGACGCCGCGCGTCTCAAGAATCAGGACCCTGCGTGCCCGCGACCCCTCTCCACGTGCCCGAGCCGAGCCGTACGGACCCGGCGCTGCTCCGCAACTTCTGCATCATCGCGCACATCGACCACGGCAAGTCGACGCTCGCCGACCGGATGCTCCAGCTGACCGGAGTGGTCGACCAGCGGCAGATGCGCGCTCAGTACCTCGACCGCATGGACATCGAGCGCGAGCGCGGCATCACGATCAAGTCCCAGGCGGTCCGGCTGCCCTGGGCTCCTCGTACGGGTGAGGGCGAGGGCACGACGCATGTCCTCAATATGATCGACACGCCGGGCCACGTGGACTTCACCTATGAGGTGTCCCGTTCGCTGGCGGCCTGCGAGGGCACGATCCTCCTGGTGGACGCCGCCCAGGGCATCGAGGCACAGACCCTCGCCAACCTCTATCTGGCGATGGAGAACGACCTCACCATCGTCCCGGTGCTCAACAAGATCGATCTGCCGGCCGCCCAGCCGGAGAAGTTCTCCGAGGAGCTGGCGAACCTCATCGGCTGCCAGCCGGAGGACGTGCTCAAGGTCTCGGCGAAGACCGGCATCGGCGTGGACGTACTGCTCGACCGTGTGGTCAAGGACGTCCCGCCGCCGGTCGGGGTCGCGGACGCGCCCGCCCGCGCGATGATCTTCGACTCCGTCTATGACTCCTACCGCGGTGTCGTCACCTACGTACGTGTCATCGACGGCCAGCTCAACAAGCGTGAGCGGATCCGGATGATGTCCACCGGCGCCACCCACGAGCTGCTGGAGATCGGGGTCTCGTCGCCGGAGATGACCCCGGCCGACGGCCTGGGTGTCGGTGAGGTGGGCTACATCATCACCGGCGTGAAGGACGTACGGCAGTCCAAGGTCGGTGACACGATCACCACCCTCAACAAGGGGGCGACCGAGGCGCTCGGCGGCTACAAGGACCCCAAGCCGATGGTGTTCTCCGGCCTCTATCCGCTGGACGGCTCGGACTACCCCGAGCTGCGCGACGCCCTCGACAAGCTCCAGCTCAACGACGCGGCCCTGGTCTACGAGCCGGAGACCTCCGCGGCCCTCGGCTTCGGCTTCCGTGTCGGCTTCCTGGGGCTGCTGCACCTCGATGTGATCCGGGAGCGGCTGGAGCGCGAGTTCGGCCTCGATCTGATCGCCACCGCCCCCAACGTGGTCTACCGCGTGCTGATGGAGGACGGCAAGGAGCACACGGTCACCAACCCGAGCGAGTTCCCCGAGGGCAAGATCGACTCGGTGCACGAGCCGGTCGTACGGGCCACGATCCTCGCCCCGAGCGAGTTCATCGGCTCGATCATGGAGCTGTGCCAGGCCCGTCGCGGCACCCTGCTCGGCATGGACTACCTCTCCGAGGACCGCGTCGAGATCCGCTACACACTGCCCCTCGCCGAGATCGTCTTCGACTTCTTCGACCAGCTGAAGTCCAAGACCCGGGGCTACGCCTCGCTCGACTACGAGCCCACCGGCGAGCAGACCGCCCAGCTCGTCAAGGTCGACATCCTGCTCCACGGCGACAAGGTGGACGCCTTCTCCGCCATCACCCACCGGGACCAGGCGTACGCGTACGGCGTGCGGCTGGTCGCCAAGCTGCGCGAGCTGATCCCGCGGCAGGCCTTCGAGGTGCCCATCCAGGCGGCCATCGGCTCCCGGGTCATCGCCCGCGAGACGATCCGCGCCATCCGCAAGGACGTCCTCGCCAAGTGCTACGGCGGTGACATCTCCCGGAAGCGCAAGCTGCTGGAGAAGCAGAAGGAGGGCAAGAAGCGGATGAAGATGGTCGGCAGTGTGGAGGTCCCGCAGGAGGCCTTCATCGCGGTGCTCTCCAGCGACGAGTCCGGCGGCAAGGCGAAGAAGTAGAAGCAGTAGCAGAAGCAGTAGCGGATGCGGCAGAAGCAGCAGCAGCGGCGAAAGCGGCGAAAGCAGCAGCGGACGCGGCAGAAGCAGCCGAGCGTGATCCACGGATGAGGCTGATCCACGGACAGGACGGGCCCCGCGCCGTGGCGCAGGGGCCCGTTCGCGTCACCCGCGCCCCCTGGGGCGGGCTCGTTTTGAAGCGGCGCCCCGTTGCCCCTTACGTACCGGGCGGGTGGCCTCTAGTCTGATCACTGATCCTAGTTACTCGTCGGTTAGTTACTCGCCAGTCACACAAATCAGGTCAGTCACGCAGCGCTGCCGCGGGCCCGGAGGATGTCGTGAGCGACACACAGAACTTGATCGAGAACCGGCCGCCCTCCGTGGCGACCCTCTTCATTGAGCGCGTGAGCGCCACGCCGGACGCGGAGGCCTACCGCTTCCCCGTACCCGCGCCGGCCGGCCAGGGCCCCGACGAGTGGCGCTCCCTGAGCTGGAGCGAGGCCGCGGAGCGGGTGTACGCCATCGCCGCCGGTCTGATCGCGCTGGGCGTACGGCCCGAGGAGCGCGTCGCGCTCGCCTCGTCCACCCGCGTCGAGTGGATCCTCGCCGACCTCGGAGTGATGTGCGCGGGCGCCGCGACCACCACGGTCTACCCCTCGACCAACACCGAGGAGTCCGGGTACATCCTCGCCGACTCCGAGAGCCGGGTCCTGATCGCCGAGGACGCCGCCCAGCTCGCCAAGGCGCGCGAACGCCGCTCCGAGCTGCCGCGTCTCGCGCATGTCGTCGTGATCGACGCCGCCGACGCGCTCCCCGCCGAGGGCGACCCGGAGGGCTGGGTGCTCTCCCTGGCCGATCTGGAGGCGCGCGGCACGGAGTATCTGGTCACCCACCCGGAGGCGGTCAAGGAACGCGTCGGTGCCATCACGGCCACCCAGCTCGCCACGCTGATCTACACCTCGGGCACCACCGGCCGGCCCAAGGGCGTCCGGCTGCCGCACGACAACTGGTCGTACATGGCCAAGGCCACCGCCGGCACCGGACTGATCACCAAGGACGACGTCCAGTACCTGTGGCTGCCGCTCGCCCATGTCTTCGGCAAGGTGCTGACCTCCGGGCAGATCGAGGTCGGGCATGTCACCGCCGTGGACGGGCGCGTCGACAAGATCATCGAGAATCTGCCGGTGGTCCAGCCGACGTATATGGCGGCCGTGCCGCGGATCTTCGAGAAGGTCTACAACGGGGTGGCGGCCAAGGCGCGGGCCGGCGGCGCCGCCAAGTACAAGATCTTCCAGTGGGCGGCCGGGGTCGCCCGCGAGTACGCCAAGGTCTCCCAGGACAACTTCCGGCGTACGGGCACGGCCTCCGTACCGTTCGCGCTCGGCGCCAAGCACAAGGCCGCGGACGCGCTCGTCTACGCCAAGCTGCGCGAGGCGTTCGGCGGCCGGCTGCGCGCCGCGGTCTCCGGCTCCGCCGCGCTCGCGCCCGACATCGGGTACTTCTTCTCCGGCGCCGGGATCCACATCCTGGAGGGCTACGGCCTGACCGAGTCCAGCGCCGCCAGCTTCGTCAACCCGGGGGAGGCGTACCGCACCGGCACGGTCGGCAAGCCGCTGCCCGGCACCGAGGTACGGATCGCCGACGACGGCGAGATCCTGCTGCGCGGCCCGGGGATCATGGCCGGATATCACGGGCTGCCGGAGAAGACCGCGGAGGTCCTGGAGCCCGACGGCTGGTTCCACACCGGCGATATCGGCGAGCTGTCCCCCGACGGCTATCTGCGGATCACCGACCGCAAGAAGGACCTCATCAAGACGTCGGGCGGCAAGTACATCGCCCCCGCCGAGGTCGAGGGCCAGTTCAAGGCGGTGTGCCCGTTCGTCTCCAACATCCTGGTGCACGGCGCGGACCGTAACTTCTGTACGGCGCTGATCGCGCTCGACGAGCCCACCATCCTCGGCTGGGCCGCCGAGAACGGCCTGGCGGGCAGGACATACGCCGAGGTCGTCGCCTCCCCGGCGGTCGAGCGGCTCATCGCCGGCTATGTGAAGCGGCTCAACGAGGGCCTCCAGCGCTGGCAGACCATCAAGAAGTTCCGGCTGCTGCCGCGCGATCTGGACATCGAGCACGGCGAGCTGACGCCGAGCCTCAAGCTCAAGAGGCCGGTGGTGGAGCGGACGTACAAGGACCTGATCGAGGAGATGTACGCGGGCTCCCGGGAGTCCTGAGGACGGCCGTCCGGCCGGGGTCCAGCGGTCTACTGGCCCCGGCCGCGCCGCAGTTCGTCCAGCGTCTCCCCGATGCGGGCCAGCTGCTTCCCCACCGAGTCGAGGACGGCCGGGTCGCCCCCGCGCAGTTCGTCCTCGATCGACGCCAGCCGGTCCGTGATCTCCCCCAGGTGCTCCTGCTCGCGGGCCAGCAGCCGTTCCAGCTGGCGGTTCTTGCGGTGCAGATCGAGGAACACGCTGACCTTGGCGCGGAGCATCCACGGATCGAAGGGCTTGGTCAGGAAGTCCGCCGCCCCCGTGGCGTAGCCCCGGAAGGCATAACCGCTGTCGGACTCCGGACCGTTGAGGAAGATGATCGGAATGTCCTTGGCCCGGTCGAGCCGCTTGATCCGGTAGGCGGTCTCGAAGCCGTCCATGCCGGGCATCCGGACATCCAGCAGGATCAGCGCGAACGGCTCCCGCAGCAGCGCCTGGACGGCCTCCTCGCCCGAACGGGCCCGTACGAGCGGCTCGTCCAGCGAGGCGAGGACCGCTTCCAGCGCGACGAGGTTGTCCTCCAGGTCGTCGACGAGAAGGATGCTCGCGCGGTCCGTGGTGGCTGTTGTCCTGCTCATCCCGCTCCCCTTGTCCGGCCCCCCGTGTTCCGGCCAGGGAGGCAAGAATGCTCTGCGCGAAGCGTTTTGGCACGCCGTTTCGGCGGTTTCCTCGTGTCGCCGCCCAGCCGGCCGCGCTTCTCACCCGTACCACCGCACATATGGCAGGCGAGCTTCCGGTTCATGGTCAAATCTTGTCCACTTCCATGACTCGGCGCGTATGACCGGGCTCCGTCTGTCACTCTGTCGGGATCGTAAGCGGCACAACGTCAGAACCGGATCAGGAGCCGCAGTGGGGCGCATTCCGATCCCGCGCGAGACCCTTCATCTCCCGGCATCCCAGGTGCCATTACGGAGGGACACGCGGTCGACATCACGTACCAGTCTGCCCGGCAACCCGCTCGCCCCGTCCGCCGCGCGCCGCTTCACCCGCGCGGCGCTCGCGGACTGGACCAGCCTCGGGCTGCTCACCACCTGTACCTTCTGCCAGGGCGACGAGGGCTGCTCCCCGGGGGAACACAGCACCGATCTGCTCGCGGACGACGCGGTGCTGATCGTCGACGAACTCGTCACCAACGCGGTGGTGCACGCGGGCACCACCGTCGAGCTGCTCTGCCGGCTCGAGGACCCGGGCGAGGACGTCCCGGGGACTCCGGCGGGAGAGGACGAGGAACCCGCGGCGCTGGTCCTGGAGATCTCGGACCACCACCCCGCGCGCGCCATACAGAGCGACCCGGCGGGGCAGGGACCGGCCGGCACCCCCGAATACGGACGCGGGCTCCAGCTGGTCGCCGCGCTCGCCGAGCGCTGGGGCATCACCTATCGCTCCGGGCTCAAGACCGTCTGGGCGCGCCTCCCGCTCGCGGGCCGGGACCCGGGACAGGACCAGGGGACCGAGCCCGCCCTGCGGCGCGGGCTGCGCGCCGCCGAGATCCTCGCGCCGGCGACCCGTCGTACGGTGCGCGACGACCCCGAGTGGACCGGCCGGGGCGCCCTCTCGTTCCTCGCCGAGGCGTCCGAACTGCTCGCCGGGCAGCTGGACGAGGATCTCGTCGCGGCGCTCGCCGGACAGCTGCTGGTGCCACGGCTCGCGGAGTGGTGCGCGGTCTGGCTGGACGGCGAGGGCGGGCAGCAGGGCGCGGCGCCCCGGCTCGCGCGGGTCTGGCACGCGGACGAGGCCGGGATCGAGCCGCTGCGCCGGATCCTGGAGAAGGAGCCGCCACGGCTGCCGGTCTCGCCGAGGGGCGGCCCGGTGCGGATGCCGTGGCCGGGCGAGGGCTCCGGGGCGGGGACCGGTTCCGGCGCCGGACCCGGCGCGGTGCTCGCCTGCCGACTGGTCGCGAACGGGCGCGCGCTCGGCACACTGGTGCTCGGCAGGCCGGGACAGGACCCGGTCCCCGACGAAGTGACCGCGCTCATCGAGGACTTCGCGCGCCGCGTCGGCCTCGCGATCGGCGCGGCCCGCCGCTACACCCGTCAGGTCACCATCAGCCGGGTCCTGCAACGCGGTCTGCTGCCCAGCCAGGTGGCGCGCATCCCGGGCATCGCCAGCTCGCTGGTGTACGAGCCGAGCGACGACGGTCTGGCGGGCGGCGACTTCTACGACGTCTTCCCGTGCCCGCCGGGCGACCGCTGGTGCTTCATGCTCGGCGACGTCCAGGGCAGCGGTCCCGAGGCCGCCGTCGTCACCGGCCTGGCCCGCCCCTGGCTGCGGCTGCTCGCCCGCGAGGGCTACCGCGTGGGCGCGGTCCTCGACCGGCTGAACCGGCTGCTCCTGGACGACGCGACGGAGGCGGCCGAGTCCGCGTCCCTGAGGGGCGCCGCGTCCTCTCCGTCGGCTCCGTCCTCTCCGCCTGCGGCGTCTGTGGCGTCCGTGGCGTCCGTGGCGTCCTCCCCGTCCGCGACGCCGTCGTCACCGTCCGAGGGCGGCCAGGCCCGCTTCCTGTCCCTGCTGTACGGCGAACTGATGCCGCTCCCGGGCGCGGGCGGCGCCGTACGGTGCACCCTCGCCAGCGCCGGCCATCCGCTGCCGCTGCTCCTGCGGCCGGACGGGACGGTACGCGCGGCGGCGGAGCCGCAGCTGCTGCTCGGGGTCGTGGAGAAGGTCGCGTACGAGAGCAGCACCTTCGACCTGGAGCCCGGCGACACCCTGCTCTGCGTCACCGACGGCGTCACGGAGCGCCGCTCCGGCCGGCGGATGCTCGACGACGGAGACGGCCTGGCGCGGGCCCTCGCGGGGTGCGTGGGGCTGACGGCGCAGGGCGTCGCGGAGCGGATACGGCAGACCGTGCACGACTTCGACGAGACACCGCCGGAGGACGACGTGGCGCTGCTGGTGCTCCAGGCGACCTGAGCGGGACGCGTCCCGTACGCGACCGGGACCCGGGTGGACCGGCGCCGACCGGTCCACCCGTCGACCGGTGCCGACCGGTGCCGGCCGGTCCACCTGTCGACCGGTTCCGACTGGTGTCGGCCGGCGCCGGCCGGTCCACCTGTCGCGTACGGGACACTGGGGGTATGCCTTCCGCACTGCCCGACGGTGACCCCATGCCCGAGACCGGCGCGCTGCCCCCGCACGCCCTCGCGGGCGCGGCGGACCGGCCCCTCGGCTTCTACCTGCACGTTCCGTACTGCGCGACCCGCTGCGGCTACTGCGACTTCAACACGTACACGGCGACCGAGCTGCGCGGCTCGGGCGGTGTCCTGGCCTCCCGTGACAACTACGCGGAGACGCTCGCCGACGAGGTCCGGCTGGCCAGGAAGGTGCTGGGCGACGATCCGAGGCAGGTCCGCACGGTGTTCGTCGGCGGCGGTACGCCGACCCTGCTCGCGGCGGCCGATCTCGTACGGATGCTGGGGGTGATCCGCGACGAGTTCGGGCTCGCGGACGACGCCGAGATCACCACCGAGGCGAATCCGGAGTCCGTGGATCCGGCGTATCTGGCGGCCCTGCGGGAGGGCGGGTTCAACCGCGTCTCCTTCGGGATGCAGAGCGCGAAGCAGCACGTACTGAAGGTCCTGGACCGTACGCACACCCCCGGACGGCCCGAGGCGTGCGTCGCGGAGGCGCGCGCGGCGGGCTTCGAGCACGTGAACCTCGATCTGATCTACGGCACGCCGGGGGAGACCGACGACGACTGGCGCGCGTCGCTCGCGGCGGCGGTGGGGGCCGGGCCCGACCATGTCTCCGCGTACGCGCTGATCGTGGAGGAGGGCACCCAGCTGGCCCGGCGCATCCGGCGCGGCGAGGTCCCGATGACGGACGACGACGAGCACGCGGACCGGTATCTGATCGCGGACGAGATGCTGGCGGAGGCGGGCTTCTCCTGGTACGAGGTGTCCAACTGGGCGACCTCGGAAGCGGCCCGCTGTCTGCACAACGAGCTGTACTGGCGCGGCGCGGACTGGTGGGGCGCGGGTCCGGGCGCCCACAGTCACGTCGGGGGCGTGCGCTGGTGGAACGTGAAGCATCCGGGCGCGTACGCGGCGGCGCTGGCGTCGGGACGGTCGCCGGGCGCGGGGCGGGAGATCCTGGCGGCGGAGGACCGCAGGGTGGAGCGCATCCTCCTGGAGCTGCGGCTGTCCGACGGCTGCGATCTGTCTCTGCTGGCCCCCGCGGGGCTGGCGGCGGCGGGGCGTGCGGTCGGGGACGGGCTGCTGCGGCGGGGGCCGTACGAGGAGGGGCGGGCGGTGCTGACGCTGCGGGGGCGGTTGCTGGCGGACGCGGTGGTCAGGGACCTGGTGGACTGACGGCGGCGCGCGTGACACGGGGTACGGGCACGGCGCGTGCCCGCACCGCACCCCGTGGCGTGTGCGGGCGGCGACCCCGAAGCGGACGCGAATCGGTCCGCGAACCGGCGGGCTCCGCCTGCCCGCACCGGCGAACGATGTCGCCTACGCGGCGGGCCGGGACGGGCACGGTCCCGTCACACGTCACCGCCGGCGGTGACGAAGTCGATCAGTTCCTCCACCCGGCCCAGCAGCGCCGGCTCCAGGTCTCTGTACGTCCGTACCCGCGAGAGGATGTGCTGCCACGCCGCCCCCGTGTTCTCCGGCCAGCCCAGCGCGCGGCACACGCCCGTCTTCCAGTCCTCCCCCCGCGGCACCGCCGGCCACGCCGCGATGCCCACCGAGGACGGCTTCACCGCCTCCCAGACGTCGATATAGGGGTGCCCCACCACCAGGACGTCCGCGCCGGTCACCGCGGACGCGATACGGGACTCCTTCGAGCCCGGTACCAGATGGTCGACCAGGACGCCGAGCCGCGCGTCCGGGGCCGGGGCGAACTCGGTGACGATGGCGGGGAGGTCGTCGATGCCGCCCAGGTACTCGACGACCACGCCCTCGACGCGCAGATCGTCGCCCCACACCTTCTCGACCAGCTCGGCGTCATGCCTGCCCTCCACGTAGATGCGGCCCGCCCTGGCCACGCGTGCGCGGACCCCGGGGACGGCCACCGAGCCGGAGGCGGTGCGGGCCGGGCGGGACGGGGCCGCCGTCGCCGGGCGGACCAGGGTGACCGGCCGGCCCTCCAGCAGGAAGCCCGCGGGCAGCAGCGGGAAGACCCGGTGTTTGCCGAAGCGGTCCTCCAGGGTGACCGTCGGACCCTCGGCGGTCTTCTCGCAGCGGATCACCGCGCCGCAGAAGCCCGTCGACACCTCCTCGACCACCAGATCCGGCTCGGCGGGCACCTCCGGGGCGGGTGCGGACTTCTTCCACGGGGGCGTCAGATCAGGGCTGTAGCTGCGCATTCGCAAGACGATAGGCCGGGCGCGGCACGGGCGCTACGACTCCCCTGCACGCGCGGCCAGCGCGTCCCGCTGCGCCCGGACGAACGCCGCGTCCACCACCGCTCCGTGCCCCGGCACATACAGCGCGTCCTCGCCGCCCAGCGCCAGCAGCCGGTCCAGGGCCGCCGGCCAGCGCGCGGGGAGTGCGTCGGGGCCCGCCTGCGGCTCGCCGGACTCCTCCACCAGGTCGCCGCAGAACACCACCGGAGGGGAGCCCGGCACCAGCATCGCGAGATCGTGGGCGGTGTGACCGGGCCCGGCGTTCACGAGCACGACCCCGAGGCCGCCCAGGTCCAGCGTCACGTCCCCGGAGACCGCGTGCCGGGGCGCCACCAGGAGACCGACCGCCTCGGCGGCTTCCCCGGCGGCGACCCCGTGGCGCACGGCGTCCTCGTACAGGCCCGTCGCGTCCCCGGTCAGCAGCTCGGCCACGCCCGCGGCCCCGTATACCTCGGCCCCGGCGAACGCGGCCGTCCCGAGCACATGGTCGAAGTGCGGGTGGCTCAGCGCGATATGGGTCACACACCGGCCGCCCAGGGGCATCCGGGCCCGGATCCCGGCGCCCTCGCGGAGCGTGGAGCCCGTGTCGTACAGCAGTGCCGCGTCGGAGCCGACGGCCAGTCCGGTCGTCGCGTCCCACCCCGGCAGCCGCAGCCGCCCCACCCTCGGGGCGAGACGTTCCCATCCGGACTCTTCCCAGGGGATGTTCGTGGGCACGTTCATACCGGGACGCTACGGGACGCTACCGGCAACGACCAGCGCGATGCCGGGGTAGCGTGGTCGGCTGCTCTTGCTAGCGGTGTACCCCACGGCCGTACACTGGCTGGGGGAGTGCTGGCACTCCTCCAGAGCGAGTGCCAAAGCCGGAACGACGGACGAGAGCTGGAGGTGTGCGCGATGCTCAGCGAACGCAGGCTGGAGGTGCTGCGCGCCATCGTCCAGGACTATGTCGGGACGGAGGAGCCGGTCGGCTCCAAGGCGCTCACCGAGCGGCACAAGCTCGGTGTCTCCCCGGCGACCGTCCGCAACGACATGGCGGTGCTGGAGGACGAGGGCTTCATCGCCCAGCCGCACACCAGCGCGGGCCGTATCCCGACGGACAAGGGATACCGGCTCTTCGTCGACAAGCTGGCGGGGGTCAAACCCCTGTCCTCGCCGGAGCGCCGTGCCATCCAGAACTTCCTGGACGGAGCCGTCGACCTCGACGATGTCGTGGGCCGTACGGTACGGCTGCTGGCGCAGCTCACCCGGCAGGTCGCCGTCGTCCAGTACCCCTCGCTGACCCGCTCGACGGTGCGGCATGTGGAGCTGCTGGCGCTGGCGCCCGCCCGGCTGATGCTCGTCCTGATCACGGACACCGGACGGGTCGAGCAGCGCATGATCGACTGTCCCGCGCCCTTCGGCGAGACCTCGCTGGCGGACCTGAGGGCCCGGCTCAACAGCCGGGTGGTCGGGCGTCGCTTCGCGGACGTCCCGCAGCTGGTGCAGGACCTGCCCGATTCCTTCGAGCAGGAGGACCGGGGGACCGTCACCACGGTGCTCGCGACCCTGCTCGAAACCCTGGTCGAGGAGACCGAGGAGCGGCTGATGATCGGCGGTACCGCCAACATCACCCGCTTCGGACACGATTTCCCGTTGACCATCCGGCCGGTGCTGGAGGCGCTGGAGGAGCATGTGGTGCTCCTCAAGCTGCTCGGCGAGGCCAAGGACCCGGGCATGACCGTACGTATTGGGCACGAGAACGCCCACGAGGGACTCAACTCCACGTCCGTCGTCGCGGTCGGCTACGGTTCGGGCGACGAGGCAGTCGCCAAACTCGGCGTGGTCGGACCGACCCGCATGGACTACCCCGGAACGATGGGAGCGGTACGCGCAGTGGCACGTTACGTCGGACAGATCCTGGCGGAGTCGTAAGTGGCCACGGACTATTACGCCGTACTCGGCGTGCGCCGCGACGCATCTCAGGACGAGATCAAGAAGGCATTCCGCAGGCTCGCCCGCGAGCTGCATCCGGATGTCAATCCCGATCCCAAGACGCAAGAGCGCTTCAAGGAGATCAACGCCGCCTACGAGGTGTTGTCGGACCCGCAGAAGAAGCAGGTCTACGACCTCGGCGGCGACCCTCTCTCGCAGAGCGGAGGCGGGGGCGCGGGCGGATTCGGAGCCGGTGGCTTCGGCAACTTCTCCGACATCATGGACGCGTTCTTCGGTACGGCGTCGCAGCGCGGCCCGCGGTCGCGGACGCGGCGCGGCCAGGACGCGATGATCCGGCTGGAGATCGACCTCAACGAGTCGGCCTTCGGTACGACCAAGGACATCCAGGTCGACACGGCCGTGGTCTGTACGACCTGTTCGGGCGAGGGCGCGGCGCCGGGCACCTCGGCGCAGACCTGTGACATGTGCCGCGGCCGCGGTGAGGTCTCGCAGGTCACCCGGTCCTTCCTGGGCCAGGTCATGACCTCGCGGCCGTGCCCGCAGTGCCAGGGCTTCGGTACGGTCGTGCCGACGCCGTGCCCCGAGTGCGCGGGTGACGGCCGGATCCGGTCCCGCCGTACGCTCACCGTCAAGATCCCGGCCGGGGTCGACAACGGCACGCGTATCCAGCTCGCGGGCGAGGGCGAGGTCGGGCCCGGCGGCGGTCCCGCCGGTGATCTGTACGTCGAGATCCATGAGCTGCCGCACGCGGTGTTCCAGCGGCGCGGAGACGATCTGCACTGCACGGTCACCATCCCGATGACCGCGGCGTCGCTGGGCACGAAATGCCCGCTGGAGACGCTGGACGGGCTGGAGGAGATCGACGTACGTCCCGGCACGCAGTCGGGTCAGTCGATCCCGCTCCACGGCCGGGGCATCACGCATCTGCGGGGCGGCGGCCGGGGCGATCTGATCGTGCACGTCGAGGTGATGACCCCGTCGAAGCTGGATCCGGAGCAGGAGCGCCTGCTGCGGGAGCTGGCGAAGCTGCGCGGCGAGGAGCGGCCCACCGGCCAGTTCCAGCCCGGCCAGCAGGGGCTGTTCTCGCGGCTGAAGGACGCCTTCAACGGCCGTTGACGGTACGGGTTTCGGCGAATGGCCCGGGGACCGCTCCCCGGGCCATTCGCGTGGTCCCCCGGCCTGACGCCCGTGATCCGCCGCGCATTCCTCTGTCACATGCCCGACGCGGCACCGATTCGTAGCTGTCATACAAGGCATGGCACGATGCCTGCATGTCCTCCGCACTGACCGATCTCTGCCGGTATCCGATCGTGCAGGCCCCCATGGCGGGCGGCGCCTCCTGTCCGCAGTTGGCCGCGGCCGTCTCCGAGGCCGGTGGTCTCGGGTTCCTCGCCGCCGGGTACAAAACGGCGGACGGCATGTACGAAGAGGTCAAACAGTTGCGCGGGCTGACCGCCCGGCCCTTCGGCATCAATCTCTTCATGCCGCAGCCCCGCTACGCCGACCACGCGGCCGTGGAGGTGTACCGCAACCAGCTCGCCGGTGAGGCGACCTGGTACGAGACACCGCTCGGCGACCCCGACGCCGGACGGGACGACGGCTACGAGGCGAAGCTGGCGATACTGCTCGACGACCCGGTGCCCGTCGTGTCGTTCACCTTCGGCTGCCCGACCAGGACGACGCTCGACGCCCTCGCCCAGGCCGGGACGTACACCGTGGTCACGGTGACCACCCCCGAGGAGGCCCAGACCGCGCAGTGGTCCGGCGCCGACGCCGTCTGCGTCCAGGGTGTCGAGGCGGGCGGCCACCAGGGCACGCACCGCGACGACCCGGCCACCGACGCCGCGGGCATCGGGCTGCTCTCGCTGGTGACCCAGGTCAGGGAGGCCGTACAGCTGCCCGTCATCGCCGCCGGCGGGCTGATGCGCGGGGGCCAGATCGCGGGGGTGCTCGCGGCGGGCGCGGACGCGGCGCAGCTCGGCACGGCGTTCCTGGTGTGCCCGGAGTCCGGCGCGCACGCGCTGCACAAGCAGGCCATGACCAACCCGCTGTTCGTACGGACCGAGCTGACCCGGGCGTTCTCCGGGCGCCCCGCGCGCGGGCTCGTGAACCGCTTCATGCGCGAGCACGGCCCGTACGCCCCGCCCGCCTATCCCGAGGTCCATCACCTCACCTCCGGGCTGCGCAAGGCCGCCGTCAAGGTGGGCGACCCGCAGGGCATGGCGCTCTGGGCGGGACAGGGCCACCGCATGGCCCGCGAGCTGCCCGCGGGACAGCTGGTCGAGGTGCTGAAGGGTGAACTCGAAGCGACCCGAGCCTCGTTGATGCCGGGCCTGGGCAACGTCTCGTGACCGCCCCTGTCTTCGTCACCGAGGGCGGCGGACTGCGGATCGGTACGGTCACCCTGGACGGCCCGGAGGGGCGGCACGCCGTCTCCGTACGGCGGTTGCGCGTCGGCGAGGAGATCGTGCTGACGGACGGCGCGGGCACCGGCGCGTACGGGACGGTCGCGGCGGTCGAGGGCAAGGACCGGCTGGACGTCGCCGTCACCGGGGTACGGACCGAGCCGGAGCCCATGCCCCGCATCACCGTCGTCCAGGCGCTGCCCAAGGGCGACCGCGGGGAACTGGCCGTCGAGACGATGACCGAGACCGGCGTCGACGCGATCGTGCCGTGGCAGGCGGCGCGCTGCATCACGCAGTGGAAGGGCGACCGGGGCGCCAAGGCGCTCGCCAAGTGGCGGGCCACGGCGCGCGAGGCGGGCAAGCAGTCGCGCAGGCTCCGCTTCCCCGAGGTCACGGACGCGCTGTCGGCCAGGCAGGTCGCGGCGCTGCTCGCGGACGCGGACTTCGCCGCCGTACTGCACGAGGAGGGCAGCGAGCCGCTGGCCACCGCGCCGCTGCCCGCCGAGGGCCGGATCGTGCTGGTCGTGGGGCCCGAAGGGGGCGTGTCCCCGCAGGAGTTGACGGCTTTCGCGGAGGCGGGCGCGCGGCCGTACCGGCTCGGCCGCAGCGTGCTGCGCACCTCCACGGCGGGGACGGCGGCCACGGCGCTCCTGCTCGGCCGCACCGGCCGCTGGTCCTGACGGGCCGCTGGTCCTGACCGGTCACTGGTCCTGACGGTCTGCTGGTCCTGACCGGCTGCTGGTCCTGACCGGCCACTGGTCCTGACGGCCGCCGGGCCATCGGCCGGGACGGCCGCGCGCCCCGACCGCAGCGGATAGCATGCGACGTACTCAACTGATCACCAGTGGCGCCCAGGAGGCCCGGACCATGGCGGGAGAACCGCAGGCGGACTGCCTGTTCTGCAAGATCGTCGCGGGGGAAGTGCCGGCCACCCTCGTCCGCGAGACCGAGACCACCCTCGCCTTCCGCGACATCAACCCGCAGGCCCCGACCCATGTCCTGGTCATCCCGCGGGCGCACTACCCGGACGCGGGCACCCTCGCCGCGGCCGAACCCGCCGTCGCCGCCGATGTGCTGCGCGAGGCCGCAGCGGTCGCCGCCGACGACAAGACCGACGGCGGCGGCTACCGGATCGTCTTCAACACGGGCGCGGGCGCGGGCCAGACCGTCTTCCACGCGCACGCCCATGTCCTGGGCGGACGCGGCTTCAACTGGCCCCCCGGGTAGGCGTCTTGTCCGTACGGGAACTGGTCGTGCTGGGCACCGCGAGCCAGGTGCCCACCCGCCATCGCAACCACAACGGCTATCTGCTGCGCTGGGACGGCGAGGGTCTGCTCTTCGACCCGGGCGAGGGCACCCAGCGCCAGATGCTGCGCGCCGGGGTCGCCGCGCACGACATCAACCGCATCTGTGTCACGCACTTCCACGGCGATCACTCGCTCGGACTGGCCGGGGTCATCCAGCGGATCAACCTCGACCAGGTTCCGCACGAGATCACCGCGCACTATCCGGCGAGCGGGCAGCGCTTCTTCGAGCGGCTGCGGTACGCCACGGCCTACCGCGAGTCCGTCGAGCTGACCGAAGCGCCGGTCACCGCCGACGGCGTGCTCGCCCGTACCCCCGCGTACACCCTGGAGGCGCGGAAGCTCTCCCATCCCGTCGAGTCGTACGGCTACCGCCTCACCGAGCCCGACGGGCGCCGCATGGACCCGGCACGGCTGGCCGCGCACGGCATCTCAGGACCGGACGTCGGCCGCCTCCGGCGCGAGGGCGTGCTGAACGGCGTCACGCTGGAGGAGGTCAGCGAGACGCGCCGGGGACAGCGGTTCGCCTTCGTCATGGACACCCGGCTCTGCGACGGCGTGCACGCGCTGGCCGAGGGGTGCGATCTGCTGGTCATCGAGTCGACGTTCCTCGACGGGGACGAGCGGCTGGCCACCGACCACGGCCATCTCACCGCGGGCCAGGCCGGGCGGGCGGCCCGGGACGCGGGCGTGGAGCATCTGGTGCTCACGCACTTCTCGCAGCGCTACAGCGACCCGGACGAGTTCGAACGGCAGGCGCGCGCGGCGGGCTTCGAAGGCGAACTGACGGTCGCCGCCGACCTCGTACGGGTACCGCTGCCCAAGCGTTCCCGCTGAGATCCGCTCCGGCGCGGCCGGAGCGTCTTCCCGCGCCCGGCGGATCGGGCAGACTGTCCGGATCCGCACGCGACCGGGAGCCCGCCGTGATCACATCCAACGGAGACCCGCAGGAACACTCCGCCCATGTCGACCCGCTGCGCGCCCTGCGCGCCCCGGACGACCCCGACTGCGATGTGTATCTGACGGGCACGGTCTTCCTCGACATCATCTTCACCGGGCTGGACAGCGCGCCCGTACGCGGCACGGAGTCCTGGGCGCGGGGGATGGGGTCGAGCCCCGGCGGGATCGCCAACATGGCCACCGCCCTCGCCCGCCTCGGACTGCACACCTCGCTCGCGGCGGCCTTCGGCGACGACCACTACGGCGAGTACTGCTGGGACGCGCTGGAGCAGGGCGAGGGCATCGATCTGTCCCGGTCACGAACGGTCCCCGGCTGGCACTCGCCGGTCACCGTCTCCATGGCGTACGAGGACGAGCGCACGATGATCTCGCACGGCCACGAGGCCCCGCCGCCCGAAGGAGCCCTCCCCGAGTGCCCGCCGCGCGCCCGCGCCGCCGTCGCCGCGCTCACCCCCGGCCGCCGCGACGAGTGGATCGCCCGCGCCGCCCGCCACGGGGCGCGGATCTTCGCCGATGTCGGCTGGGACGACACCGGCCGCTGGGATCTGACGGGACTGGCCGATCTGGAGCACTGCGAGGCGTTCCTGCCCAACGCCGAGGAGGCGATGCGCTACACCCGCACCGACTGCCCCAGGGCCGCCGCGCGGGTGCTCGCCGAGCGGGTGCCGGTGGCCGTCGTCACGCTGGGCGGGGACGGCGCCTACGCGGTGGACGGCGCCACCGGCGAGACCGCCGAGGTCCCGGCGATCGCGGTGGAGGCGCTCGACCCGACGGGCGCGGGCGATGTCTTCGTGGCCGGATTCGTCACCGGCACGCTCGCCGGCTGGCCGCTCGCGGACCGGCTGGCCTTCGCCGGGCTGACCGCGGCACTCTCGGTCCAGGAGTTCGGCGGCTCGCTCTCCGCGCCCGGCTGGTCGGAGGTGGCGACCTGGTGGCAGTACGTACGGACCTCCCCGGACCAGGACCCGGCGGCGCTGCGGCGCTACGCCTTCCTGGAGGAGCTGCTGCCCGCGCCGAGCAGGCCGTGGCCGCTGCGCAGGGCCGTCCCGACCATCGGCTTCGGCCGCTCGGCCTGAGAGACGGGCGCGCCCGAGGACAGGCCTGAGCACAGCGGGTTCCGCCTCGCCGACGGCACCGGGTGGGACGCGCCCACGGCACCGGGTGGGGTTCGCCCACGGCACCCGGTGGGTTCGCCCACGGCACCCGGTGGGTTCGCCCACGGCACCCGGTGGGGTTTGCCGACGATACATGGAAAAGCCCTAGGGCCTTGTCCGTGCGGGGTCGTACGCTGGTACCCCAGAGGTTGTCGAGCAGCGAGAACCCTGCAACGGGAGGTATGTGCAGGCCACAGCGCCGGCCCATGACTCAGACACCTACAGTCCAGACCCCCGCGTCGGGGCAGGCACGTGCCCAGTGGACCGTCCCCGCCAAGCACCCCATGGTGACGGTCCTGGGCTCCGGGGACACCCTCCTGCGGGTGATCGAGAAGGCGTTCCCGGCCGCAGACATCCATGTCCGGGGAAACGAGATCAGCGCGACCGGCGACGCGGCGGATGTCGCGATGATCCAGCGCCTGTTCGACGAAATGATGCTGGTGCTCCGCACCGGTCAGCCGATGACGGAGGACGCAGTGGAACGTTCGATCGCCATGCTCAGGGCGAGCGAGAACGGCGGAGCGGACGGTCCCGAGACTCCCGCCGAGGTGCTCACCCAGAACATCCTGTCCAGCCGCGGCCGGACGATCCGCCCCAAGACGCTCAACCAGAAGCGCTATGTCGACGCGATCGACAAGCACACGATCGTCTTCGGCATCGGCCCCGCCGGTACGGGCAAGACGTATCTCGCCATGGCCAAGGCGGTCCAGGCCCTGCTGTCCAAGCAGGTCACGCGGATCATCCTGACCAGGCCCGCCGTCGAGGCGGGCGAGCGGCTCGGCTTCCTGCCCGGCACGCTCTACGAGAAGATCGACCCGTATCTGCGGCCGCTCTACGACGCGCTGCACGACATGCTCGACCCCGACTCGATCCCGCGTCTGATGGCGGCGGGCACGATCGAGGTGGCGCCGCTGGCGTACATGCGCGGCCGTACGCTCAACGACGCGTTCATCATCCTCGACGAGGCGCAGAACACGAGCACCGAGCAGATGAAGATGTTCCTGACGCGGCTCGGCTTCGACTCGAAGATCGTCATCACCGGCGACATCACCCAGGTCGACCTGCCGGGCGGCACGAAGAGCGGTCTGCGCCAGGTCCAGGACATCCTGGACGGCGTCGACGACATCCACTTCTCCCGGCTCACATCCCAGGATGTCGTACGGCACAAGCTCGTCGGCCGTATCGTCGACGCGTACGAACAGTACGACAGCCACAACGGGAAGTAGAGCGACCGCGCACCATGTCGATCGACGTCAACAACGAGTCAGGCACCGAGGTCGACGAGCAGGCGATCCTCGACGTCGCCCGCTACGCGCTCACGAGGATGCGCATCCACCCGCTCTCCGAACTGTCGGTGATCGTGGTGGACGAGGCCGCCATGGAACAGCTGCACATCCAGTGGATGGATCTGCCGGGGCCCACGGATGTCATGTCCTTCCCGATGGACGAGCTGCGTCCGCCGGTCAAGGACGACGAGGAGCCCCCGCAGGGCCTCCTCGGTGACATCGTGCTCTGCCCCGAGGTGGCGAAGAAGCAGGGCGAGGAAGCCCCGACGCAGCACACCATGGACGAGGAGCTCCAGCTGCTCACCGTCCACGGTGTGCTGCATCTCCTCGGGTACGACCACGAAGTGCCGGACGAGCGGGCCGAGATGTTCGGCCTCCAGGCGGCCATCGTCGACGGCTGGCGGTCCGAGCAGGGGCTCACGGGGCCGTCGCCCGCGCCGACGGTCTCATGACCGCGCAACTGATCGTCGGAGCGGTCGCCCTGGTCGTCGTGGCCTGGCTGGCGGCCTCGGCCGAGGCGGGTCTCGCCCGGGTCTCCAGCTTCCGGGCGGCCGAGGCCGTCCGGTCGGGGCGGCGGGGCGCGGCCAAGCTGGCCCAGGTCGCCTCCGACCCGACGCGCTATCTGAACGTGGCCCTGCTGGTCCGGGTCGCCTGCGAGATGGCGGCCGGGGTGCTCGTCACGTACGTGTGCCTGAAGGAGTTCGAGGAGACCTGGGCGGCGCTGGTCGTCGCCATCGGCGTGATGGTGCTCGTCTCGTACGTCGCGGTGGGTGTCTCGCCCCGTACGATCGGCCGCCAGCATCCGCTGAACACGGCGACGGCCTCGGCGTATGTCCTGCTGCCGCTCGCCAGGATCATGGGCCCGGTCCCGCAGCTGCTGATCCTGCTGGGCAACGCGCTCACCCCCGGCAAGGGCTTCCGCAAGGGACCGTTCGCCAGCGAGGCCGAGCTGCGGGCGATGGTCGACCTCGCCGAGTCGGAGTCGCTCATCGAGGACGACGAGCGCCGGATGGTGCACTCCGTCTTCGAGCTGGGCGACACCCTCGTACGGGAGGTCATGGTCCCGCGCACGGACCTGGTCTGCATCGAGCGGTACAAGACGATCCGTCAGGCGCTCACGCTGGCGCTGCGCTCCGGCTTCTCCCGTATCCCGGTGACGGGGGAGAACGAGGACGACATCGTCGGCATCGTCTACCTCAAGGACCTGGTCAGGAAGACGCACATCAACCGGGACTCCGAAGCCGACCTGGTCTCCACGGCGATGCGGCCCGCCGCGTTCGTGCCCGACACGAAGAACGCGGGCGATCTGCTGCGCGAGATGCAGCAGGAGCGCAGCCATGTCGCGGTCGTGATCGACGAGTACGGCGGCACGGCCGGCATCGTCACGATCGAGGACATCCTGGAGGAGATCGTCGGCGAGATCACCGACGAGTACGACCGCGAACTGCCGCCGGTCGAGGAGCTGGGCGACGGCTCGTACCGCGTCACGGCGCGGCTGGACATCGGTGACCTCGGGGAGCTGTTCGGGCTCGACGAGTACGACGACGAGGACGTGGAGACCGTCGGCGGCCTCCTGGCGAAGGCCCTGGGCCGCGTCCCGATCGCCGGCGCCACCGCCAACGTCGACCTGCCGGACGGCCGCACGCTCCGGCTGACGGCCGAATCCCCGGCCGGCCGCCGGAACAAGATCGTCACCGTCCTCGCGGAACCGGTCCGCGAGGAAGCCCCGGCCCCGTGACCCCGGCGGAGCTGACGGCGTGCTGCCTGGCCCTGAACGGGACGTCCTCGGACGTCCCGTTCCCGCGCAGCCCGGACATCACGGTCTTCAGGGTCGCCACGAAGATCTTCGCGATCTGCGCCCTGGAGGACCGCCCGCTGAAGGTCTCTCTCAAGTGCGCCCCGGAGGAAGCGATCCGCCTCCGCGAGACCCACCCGGAAATCGTCCCGGGCTGGCACCTCAACAAGCGCCACTGGAACACGGTGACGGTCGGCCCCCTGCCCGCCAGGATGGTGCGGGAGCTGATCGAGGACTCGTACGACCTGGTGGTGGCGGGCCTCCCGAAACAGGAACGCCTGAGACTGGACAGACCCTGAGCCCGGCGGCCCAGGACCCGCGGTCGGCTCACAGGCCGGTGACGGTGAACTCACGCAGCCGCATGATGAGCTGTCCGGCCCGGACCCAGTGGATGCGCGGATCATCGAAGGCCACGCCCACCGCACCGAGCGGGACAGGGGACGGATTCCCCGGAGCGTAGAGCGCTCCCCGCACCCCGGCCAGGCCGAAGGAACGGACCCGCAGGGCCACACACCGGGTGCGGAGATGAGGGCACACCCGCACAGACCTCGCGGCGCACGGCCGACAGAGCGGTGGATGGGCCGTGATGAGATCACGCGGCCAGGAGTCCGGGGCGGCCGGATCCTCGCCCAGCAGCCAGAGCACCCCGTCCGCATCGCGGTCGGCGGGCCGGGCACAGATCTGGCACAGGAGCTGTCCCATGGCGCGCCGCTGCCGCAGGGCGTGGACCTTGCCGAAATGGGGCCGTCCCCTGCCGGGCAGCGAGCGGACGCGTGTCCACAGCACCCCGTCCGTGTCACGGTCGTACGGCCGCTCGTCCGCGTACCCGATGCCCCGGCCCTTTGTGACGACGCGCGGGCCGGGGGCCCGCTCCGCGCTCCACTCGGCGATGTAGGGCACGGGATCCAGATGTTCCGGCCCGCTTACCCCAGCTGCTCTTTGACGCCCCATCGGCGCACCTCGTCCTTTCTGCGCGATTGACATCTCTAGACATCTTGAGTGAAGCGAACATCTCTAGAGATGTCAATCGTGTCCGGGTGGCGTGCCGTCGGCGGCGCGGGCGCACGGCCCGAAGTGCGCTGGCACACGTGTGCCCTAGGGTGTCTAGAGAAGAGGGAGGACGTTCACGTATGGCCACAAGCGGCGGCGCCCGTCAGCCGAAGTACCAGCGCATCGCCGACACACTCCGGGAGGCGATTCGGGCGGGCGAGTACGGGCCGGGCGCGCGGTTGCCGGGGGAGAACGACCTCATGGCCGCCCATGGCGTCGCCCGGATGACCGCGCGGCAGGCGCTGGGCGTTCTGCAGAGCGAGGGGATCGCCGAGTCCCGCAAGGGCGCGGGCGTGTTCGTACGGTCGTTCCGGCCGCTGCGGCGGCATGGTGTCCAGCGGCTGGCCGGTGAACGGTGGGGCGCCGGGCGGTCGGTCTGGTCGGCGGACATCGAGGACCGGACGCTCGTCGTGGACCAGGTCGGTGTGGCCGAGGAGCCCGCCCAGGAACGGATCGCGCACGTCCTGGACATCGCCCCGGACGACGCCGTCTGCGTACGCCGCCGACGCTATGTACTGGAGGACAAGCCGGTTCTGCTGGCCACCAGCTTCCTGCCCGCCGCCCTCGTCGCGGGTTCGGCCATCACGCGGGAGGACACCGGTCCGGGCGGGATCTACGCACGGCTCGACGAACTCGGCCTCAAGCCCGTGCACTTCAGGGAAGAGGTCCGCTCCCGCATGCCGTCCCAGGACGAGGCGCACCGGCTGAGCCTCTCCGCGGGCACGCCCGTCATGCTCATCTGCCGTACGGCGTTCGCCGCGGAGGGGCGGCCGGTCGAGGTCAACGAGATGGTTCTCGACTCCGCGTCGTACGTGCTCGAGTACGACTTCGACGCGTAGGGCCTGTCCGGCCCGGAGGACGGAGACCGTCCTGGTGCGGCCCGTTGAAAGGCGTGGCCGTCGTGGTGCCTATGCTCGGCTTATGACTGAGAGCACCGACCCCGGCACCGGCGTGTCCCCCGAGGACCGCAAGATCATCACGCTGGCCCGCAGCGCCCGCGCGCGTAATGGCGTACCTGAGGGCGCGGCGGTGCGGGACGAGACCGGGCGTACGTATGTCGCCGGCACCGTGGGGCTGGACTCGCTCAAGCTCAGCGCGCTGCGTACGGCTGTCGCGATGGCCGTGGCCAGTGGTGCGACCTCGCTGGAGGCGGCGGCCGTCGTCACGGCCGAGGAGACCGTGCCGGACGAGGACCGCGCGGCCGTGCGCGACCTCGGCGGGCCCGCGACCCCGGTGCTGGTGGCGGGACCCGACGGCACGCTCCGGGTGACCGTCACGGCGGGCTGACCGGGTCCGATCCGTGCGCGGAAGGTGGCGGCGCGGCGCCCGTGCGGGGCTGTCTGGTCGGCGCAGGGTAAACGATCGGGGACAATGGGCGCCATGAGCGCTCGTACCTCTTCGCCCGAGACTTCACCCGAGGCAACCGAAGCCCCCCACCGGGCCGGCTTCGCCTGCTTCGTCGGCCGCCCCAACGCGGGCAAGTCCACCCTCACGAACGCTCTGGTCGGTCAGAAGGTGGCCATCACCTCCAATCGGCCGCAGACCACCCGGCACACCGTGCGCGGCATCGTGCACCGCCCCGAGGCGCAGCTGATCCTGGTCGACACCCCCGGCCTCCACAAGCCGCGCACGCTGCTCGGTGAGCGCCTCAACGATGTCGTACGCACGACCTGGGCCGAGGTGGACGTGATCGGCTTCTGTCTGCCCGCCGACCAGAAGCTCGGCCCCGGCGACCGGTTCATCGCCAAGGAACTGGCCGCGATCAAGAAGACCCCGAAGGTCGCCGTCGTCACCAAGACGGACCTCGTCGACTCCAAGACACTCGCCGAACAGCTCATCGCCATCGACCAGCTCGGCAAGGAACTCGGCCTGGAGTGGGCGGAGATCGTCCCGGTCTCGGCGGTCGGCGACCAGCAGGTCGGTCTGCTGGCCGATCTGCTCGTCCCGCTTCTCCCGGAGAGCCCGCCGCTCTACCCGGAGGGCGACCTCACCGACGAGCCCGAGCAGGTCATGGTCGCCGAGCTGATCCGCGAGGCCGCGCTGGAAGGCGTACGGGACGAGCTGCCGCACTCGATCGCGGTCGTCGTCGAGGAGATGCTGCCGCGCGAGGACCGCCCGGCGGACAAGCCGCTGCTGGACATCCACGCGAACGTCTACATCGAGCGCCCCAGCCAGAAGGGCATCATCATCGGCCCGAAGGGCAAGCGGCTCAAGGAGGTCGGGACGAAGTCCCGCAAGCACATCGAGGCGCTGCTCGGCACCCCGGTCTTCCTCGATCTGCACGTCAAGGTCGCCAAGGACTGGCAGCGCGACCCGAAGCAGCTGCGCAAGCTCGGGTTCTGACCGGGCGAGCGGGACATTGAGGGCAGGAACTAGGCGCCCTCCTTCAGTACGCGCGAGATCAGCGCGCGCTGGTCGTCGGTCAGTCCCGGGTCCGCGCAGTGGACCGCGCGGTCGTCGATGGTGATCACGTAGTGGTAGCCGTCCGGTACGCCGGCGGGCGGCGTCTCCGCGCCGTCCGCCATCGCCCGCTGGGCCAGTTCCCGCCAGTCACCGGCATCGCGCAGGCCCGAGGTCTCGATCTCGGCCCTGCGCTCGATGCCCGCGAAGCCGCCTGTGCGCCGTACTTGGATACGCATGGGTCCTGTCTAGTACGTGACGGGCGGCGACGGTAGCCGCCGCTCCTGCCGCCCCCGGTGCTTCACGCCGTGGGGACGCCGACCTGGGACCACGCCTTGATCACCGCCTCCAGCTCCGCGCCGTCCCCGAAGCGGGCCCGCGCCGCCGCGACCGTCAGCCGGGCGAAGTCCGCGAACTGCGCGTCGGCGGCCAGCTCGCCGCCGGTCAGCACGTCGAACCAGATCTGCCCCGCGCGCTCCCACGCCTTTCCGCCGAGCGCCACGGCCAGCAGATAGAACGCGTGGTTGGGGATCCCGGAGTTGATGTGGACCCCGCCGTTGTCCTGGGTCGTCCGGACGAAGTCGTCCATGGTGCCGGGCTGCGGGTCCTTGCCGAGGACATCGTCGTCGTACGCGGTGCCCGGCGCCTTCATGGAGCGCAGCGCCTCCCCGGTGACCCCGGGCGCGAGCAGGCCCGCGCCGATCAGCCAGTCGGCCCGGTCGGCGGTCTGCTCCAGGGTGTACTGCTTGACCAGCGAGCCGAAGACATCCGAGACGGACTCGTTGAGAGCGCCCGACTGGCCCTGGTAGTCGAGGTTGGCGGTGTACTGGGTGAGGCCGTGGGCCAGCTCGTGGCCGATCACGTCGACGGGCAGCGTGAAGTCGAGGAAGACCTCGCCGTCACCGTCGCCGAAGACCATCTGCTCGCCGTCCCAGAAGGCGTTCGCGTACCCCTCGTCGTAGTGGACGCTGGCGACCAGCGGCAGCCCGGCGCCGTCGAGCGAGTCCCGTCCGTACGCCGACAGCAGCAGCTCGAACGTGGCGCCGAGACCGCTGTACGCGCGGTTGACGGTGGCGTCGCGGCCGGGCTCGTCACCCTCGCCGCGCACCTTCCTGCCCGGCAGCGTGGTGCCGTGCTCGCAGTCGTGGATCGTGCGGTGCGGGTTTCCGGTGGCGGCGGCGGTGGGGGCGGTGAGGGCGCGCAGGCCGGTGATGCGGCGCCGGGTGCGATGGGCGGAGTCCACCTCCAGGGTGCGGCGGGCGGGCCCGGAGAACCGGGGATCCTCGGCCTGGGCGAGCTTGTCGAGGAGATGGGGCGGCACGATGGTGCAGAAGACGGGCGCGATGTCGTTCATACGAGAACGGTGGCAGCGCGTCATCGCTCTGTCACTCATCGCGACAGGAATTGCTGAGATGGAGTGATTCCCGGAGGCCGGGTCTTTACATCCCCCGCGGCGCGCCCGCTGACTCCGCCGTCCCGCGACCGTCTCCGGCGTCCCGCGACCGTCTCCGCCGTTCCGTGACCGTCTCCGCCGTCCCGGCGACGGGATCCGCCGTCCCGGCGACCGTCCCCGCCCGTCTCGCGGGACGTTCCTCGTATCCCGCATTCTGATACGGACCCGCGCACCCGGCCCGGCTCGGCTAGGCTGCCTGACATCATGCGTTTCGGGCTGCTTCTCCTTAGCTGCCGCGGCGAGGGTCTGTAGTCGTAGGCCGACCCCCTCCCCGCGGAGTCCGGTGTTGCGGTGTTCACGCCCGTCGGCCGTCCCAGCGGACACACGAGGAGCCCCTGCGCAATGTCTGATTCTTCCGTCGGTCGTGCCACGCCCATCACCAGCGCGACCCACACCCAGCGGCCGTCCGGGATGCCGATCCACAAGTACGGCCGCTACGAGGCGGTGGAGATCCCCGACCGCACCTGGCCGGACAACCGGATCACCGTCGCCCCCCGCTGGCTCTCCACCGATCTGCGCGACGGCAACCAGGCGCTGATCGACCCGATGTCACCGGCCCGCAAGCGCGAGATGTTCGATCTGCTGGTCCGTATGGGCTACAAGGAGATCGAGGTCGGCTTCCCGTCCTCCGGTGAGACCGACTTCGCGTTCGTGCGGTCGATCATCGAGGAGGGCGCGATCCCCGAGGACGTGACGATCTCCGTCCTGACCCAGTCCCGCGAGGAACTGATCGAGCGCACCGTCGAGGCGCTGCGCGGCGCCCACCGCGCGACCGTCCATCTGTACAACGCCACCGCCCCCACGTTCCGCCGGGTCGTCTTCCGCGGGACGAAGGAGCAGGTCAAGCAGATCGCCGTGGACGGCACCCGGCTGGTGATGGAGTACGCGGAGAAGATCCTGGGCCCCGAGACGACCTTCGGCTACCAGTACAGCCCGGAGATCTTCACCGACACCGAGCTGGACTTCGCGCTGGAGGTCTGCGAAGGCGTCATGGATGTCTGGCAGCCCGAGGCCGGCCGCGAGATCATCCTCAATCTGCCCGCCACGGTGGAGCGTTCGACCCCGTCCACGCACGCGGACCGCTTCGAGTGGATGTCGCGCCATCTCTCCCGCCGCGAGAACGTGTGCCTGTCCGTGCATCCGCACAACGACCGCGGTACGGCCGTCGCCGCCGCCGAGCTGGCGCTCATGGCCGGGGCCGACCGTATCGAGGGCTGTCTGTTCGGGCAGGGTGAGCGCACCGGCAATGTCGACCTGGTGACGCTCGGCATGAACCTCTTCTCCCAGGGCGTCGACCCGCAGATCGACTTCTCGCAGATCGACGAGATCCGTCGCACCAGCGAGTACTGCAACCAGATGGAGATCCACCCGCGCCACCCCTACGCGGGCGATCTGGTCTACACGTCCTTCTCCGGCTCCCACCAGGACGCCATCAAGAAGGGCTTCGACGCGCGCGAGGCCGACGCCGCCGCGCAGGGCAAGCCGGTCGACGAGATCGAGTGGGCCGTGCCGTATCTGCCGATCGACCCGAAGGACGTGGGCCGTTCGTACGAGGCGGTCATCCGGGTCAACTCGCAGTCCGGCAAGGGCGGGATCGCGTACGTACTGAAGAACGACCACAAGCTGGACCTGCCGCGCCGGATGCAAATCGAGTTCTCCCGGATCATCCAGGCCAAGACCGACGCCGAGGGCGGCGAGGTCACGCCCGGCCAGATCTGGTCGGTCTTCCAGGACGAGTACCTGCCCAACCCGGAGAACGCGTGGGGCCGGCTCCAGCTCCGCTCCGGCCAGACCACGACCGACACCGACGGCAAGGACACACTGACCGTCCAGGCCGTCGTGGACGGTACGGAGACCGTCCTGACCGGTACCGGCAACGGTCCGATTTCGGCCTTCTTCGAGGCGCTGGCGGCGGTCGGGGTGGACGCCCGGCTGCTGGACTACCAGGAGCACACCCTGAGTGAGGGCGCGAGCGCGCAGGCCGCCTCGTACATCGAGTGCGCGATCGACGGAAAGGTGCTGTGGGGCATCGGGATCGACGCGAACACCACCCGCGCTTCACTCAAGGCGGTCATTTCCGCGGTGAACCGCGCGACCCGCTGATCCGGCCGCCGACTCCGGCCCCGACTCCGCCCGACCCGGGCTGACCTGAGCGTTTCGCGGACCCCGATCACCAGCCACGGTGGTCGGGGTTCAGCCATGTCGTGGCGATCTCACGCCGCGGTACTGACGGGGCCCACGTGATGTGGCTAACATCACGTCAACGCGGCGGCTCCGCGTCCGGATTCCCCCTGGGCGCAGAGGCGAAGTGGAGTGCAGCGCAACGAAGCGTTGCCGGTGTGTTACGGAGGTGCGCGACGTGCTGCCAGCTCAGAGACCCGGTGGGCGAAAAGTGCGTTTCTGCGGCATTCGTACGTCCTGGAACACCGTCGGGGACGGGGAGTTCTTCTGTCCCGACTGCGGAGGCGACCGCAACTACCGCCGCCGGACCGGCCGTCGCCGTTTCACGGTGCTCGGGGTCCCGCTGCTTCCGCGCGGCTGCGCCGGGCCCGTCGTCGAATGCGCCGCCTGCCACGCCCACTTCGGGACGGACGTACTCGACCACCCCACCACCGTCCGCTTCTCCGCGATGCTGCGCGACGCCGTGCACACGGTCGCGCTGGCGGTCCTCGCGGCGGGTGGCACGTCCTCGCGCACGGTCAGGGAGACCGCGGTCCTCACCGTCCGGGCGGCCGGGTTCGAGGACTGTACGGAGGACCGGCTGACGGATCTGGTCGACGCGCTCGCCGCGGACACCGGCCGGTTCCTCGCCGAGCCGGGACCGTGCGGCGCGGCGCTCGCCATCGAGCTGCACGAGGCGCTGGAGCCCCTGGCCCCGCATCTCGCCCCGGCGGGACGGGAGTCGATCGTGCTCCAGGGCGCGCGGATCGCGGTGGCGGACGGACCGTACAGCCTGCCGGAGCGCGAGGTGCTGAGCATCGTCGGCGGCGCGCTCCAGCTCTGCTCGGACGATACGGAGCGGCTGCTGCTGGCGGCGTCCGGCACGCCCTCCTGAGCGCGGCCCTCGGGACGCTCACCGGACGAGGGGAGCGCGGCGGGGGCCGGGGAGCACGGCAGGGGCCAGGGAGCACGGAGGGGGCCGGGGAGCGCGGAGAGGCCGCCCGCGGCGGGCAAAGGGCCGCCCGCGCATGCGGGAGAATGGGCCCCATGAGTCTGTTCCGGGACGACGGCGTTGTGCTGCGCACCCAGAAGCTCGGTGAGGCCGACCGCATCATCACGCTTCTGACCCGCGGCCACGGCCGCGTCCGCGCCGTCGCCCGGGGGGTACGGCGGACCAAATCGAAGTTCGGGGCGCGGCTGGAGCCGTTCTCGCATGTCGATGTGCAGTTCTTCGCGCGCGGCAGCGACCTCGTCGGACGCGGACTGCCGCTGTGCACCCAGAGCGAGACCATCGCTCCGTACGGTGGCGGCATCGTCACCGACTACGCCCGCTACACCGCGGGCACCGCCATGCTGGAGACCGCCGAGCGGTTCACCGACCACGAGGGGGAGCCGGCCGTCCAGCAGTATCTGCTCCTGGTCGGCGGGCTGCGCACGCTCGCGCGCGGGGAGCACGCACCCCATCTGATCCTGGACGCCTTCCTGCTGCGCTCCCTCGCCGTCAACGGCTACGCGCCGAGCTTCGACGACTGCGCGAAGTGCGGACTCCACGGACCGAATCGTTTCTTTTCGGTCGCGGCGGGGGGAGTCATCTGCGGCGACTGCCGGGTGCCCGGCAGCGTCGTACCCTCGGCTGAGGCCGTCGGACTGCTCAGCGCGCTGCTGACCGGCGACTGGGACACGGCGGACGCGTGCGAGGCGCGGCACGTCAGGGAGGGCAGCGGACTGGTGTCGGCCTATCTGCACTGGCACCTGGAGCGCGGGCTGCGCTCGCTCAGATACGTAGAGAAGAACTAGGAAACCAGGAGACGAGAGCGCATGGCACGACGCGGAATCATGGGGCGTTCCCGCCGCGAGTACAAGACGCCGGAACCGCACCCCTCCGGTGCGCGTCCGCCGAAGATCCCCGGCGAGCTGGTCCCGAAGCATGTGGCCTGCGTCATGGACGGCAACGGCCGCTGGGCCAAGGAGCGCGGTCTGCCGCGCACCGAGGGCCACAAGGTCGGCGAGGGCGTCGTACTCGATGTACTCAAGGGCTGTCTGGAGATGGGCGTCAAGAACCTCTCCCTGTACGCCTTCTCCACCGAGAACTGGAAGCGCACCCCCGACGAGGTGCGCTTCCTGATGAACTTCAACCGCGATGTCATCCGGCGCCGCCGCGACGAGATGGACGAGCTGGGGATCCGGATCCGCTGGGTGGGCCGGATGCCCAAGATGTGGAAGTCGGTCGTCCAGGAGCTCCAGGTCGCCCAGGAGCAGACGAAGGACAACGACGCCATGACGCTCTACTTCTGCGTCAACTACGGTGGCCGCGCGGAGATCGCGGACGCCGCGCAGGCGCTCGCCGCCGATGTCGCGTCCGGCAAGCTCGACCCGTCCAAGGTCAACGAGAAGACGTTCGCCAAGTACCTGTATTACCCCGACATGCCGGACGTGGATCTCTTCCTCCGTCCCAGCGGGGAGCAGCGCACGTCGAACTACCTGATCTGGCAGAGCAGTTACGCCGAGATGGTCTTCCAGGACGTGCTGTGGCCGGACTTCGACCGCCGTGATCTGTGGCGGGCCTGTCTGGAGTACGCGTCCAGGGACCGGCGCTTCGGCGGAGCGCTGCCCAACGAGGACCAGCCGGAGCAGGCCGAGCAGGCCGAGTAGGCGGCGGGGCCGGAACGCGCGCGGTCGCCGTACGGGCTCGACGATGAGCCCGCACGGCGACCCAAGGCGCTTGATACAGAAGGCGCTTGATACAGAGGGCGCTTGATGCGGAAGCTAGTTCTTCGCGACCGCCGCCGCGCACTCCGCACACGTACCGAAGATCTCCACCGTGTGCGCCACGGCCACATAGCCGTGCTGCGCGGCGATCATCTCGGCCCACTGCTCCACCGCGGGCCCCTCGACCTCCACGGCCTTTCCGCAGACCCGGCAGACGAGATGGTGGTGGTGGTCGCCGGTCGAGCAGCGCCGGTAGACCGACTCGCCGTCGTTCGTGCGCAGTACATCGACCTCGCCCGCGTCGGCGAGGGACTGAAGGGTGCGATAGACCGTGGTCAGACCGACCGAGTCACCACGGTGTTTGAGCATGTCGTGGAGCTCCTGCGCGCTCCGGAACTCGTCCACCTCGTCGAGCGCCGCCGCCACCGCGGCACGCTGGCGGGTCGATCGGCCGCGCACGGGGGCCGCGCTTGATCCACCGCTGGGCGCAGTCGTCACAGGTGCCTCCTTGCCTCTGCCCGTATCCCTCGGGCGTTGCCCGCTTCCCACGGGCCATTGTGCCAGTTCGTGACCGCCCGGCAGTCAGACCGTGACATCGCCCGCGGTCCGGCGTGCGGCGGGCACGTCCACGTCCGGCGCCTCCACGTCCGGTACGGCCGCGGCCTCGGCGGCCCGCAGCGCGCGGGCCCGGCGTCTGGCGAGGGGGGTGGCGAGCGCGGTCAGCACCACGAAGACACCGATGGCGATCAGCACGATCGTCGCGCCGGGCGGCACGTCCTGGTAGTACGAGGTGACCGTGCCGGCCAGTGTCACCGCCGTACCGATCACCACGGAGAGGACGAAGGTGACCACGAAGGACCGGGTGATCTGCTGGGCCGCCGCGACCGGCACCACCATCAGCGCGCTGACCAGCAGCAGCCCCACCACCCGCATGGCGACGGTGACCGTCACCGCGGCCGTGACCGCGATCAGCAGGTTCAGCGTGCGCACCGGCAGTCCGGTGACGCGGGCGAACTCCTCGTCCTGGCTGACCGCGAAGAGCTGCCGGCGCAGCCCCACGGTGACCAGCATCACGAAGGCGGCGAGCAGCGAGATCGCGGTCACGTCCGCCGGCGAGACCGTCGACAAGGAGCCGAACAGATACGTACTGAGGCTGCCGTTGGAGCCGTTGGGCGCGAGGTTGATCAGCAGGACGCCGCCCGACATGCCGCCGTAGAAGAGCATCGCCAGCGCGATGTCGCCGCGTGTGCGGCCGTACGCGCGGATCAGCTCCATCGTGACGGCGCCCGCGACGGCCACGAGCGTCGCCATCCACACCGGGCTGGTGGAGAGCAGGAAACCGAGGCCGACCCCGGTCATGGCGACATGGCCGATGCCGTCGCCCATCAGGGCCTGGCGGCGCTGTACGAGGTAGATGCCGACGGCGGGGGCCGTGATGCCGACCAGTACGGCCGCGATCAGCGCGCGCTGCATAAAGGCGGTCTGGAGGATTTCCATGGTCAGGTCAGCAGTCCTGTGCGGAGCGGCTCGCCGGCCGCGTGCGGATGGCAGCCGGGATGGGTCAGAGGATCGGGGGCATGGCCGGACAGGCCGTGTGGGCCGGCCGCCCGGGGCGGCGGTCCGTCGTGGACCACACAGCCGTCGCGCAGGACCACCGCGCGGTCGATCAGCGGCTCCAGCGGGCCCAGTTCATGCAGGACGAGCAGCACGGTCGTACCGGCCGCGACCTGTTCGCGCAGGGTCGCCGCGAGGATGTCCTGGCTGGCCAGGTCGACGCCCGCCATCGGTTCGTCCATGATCAGCAGTTCGGGCCCGGCGGCGAGCGCCCTGGCTATCAGCACGCGCTGGTGCTGGCCGCCGGAGAGCGCGTCCACGGAGTCCTTGGCGCGGTCGGCGAGCCCGACCAGGTCGATGGCCCGCTCGACGGCGGCCCGGTCGGCCTTGCCGGGCAGGCCGAACCTCGTACGGGACAGCCGGCCGGAGGCCACGACCTCGCGGACGGTCGCGGGCACCCCGCTCGCGGCGGTGGTGCGCTGCGGTACGTACCCGACGCGCGCCCAGTCGCGGAAGCGGCGCAGCGGGGTCGAGAAGAGTGTGATCTCGCCGTCGGTCAGCGGTACCTGTCCGATCACCGACCGTACGGCGGTGGACTTGCCGGAGCCGTTGGCACCGAGCAGCGCGACGACCTCACCGCTGTGCACGGCCAGATCGACGCCGCGCAGCACCGGGCGCGAACCGAGTGTGGCCCTGGCGCCGCGGACGGTCACGACCGGGGCCGGGCCCCGCTCCGGCGTCCGCCGCGCCGCCTCGGCGGTCTGACCGCTCTCCCTCGTCGCCATGTCGGGCGCCTCCGATACCGCTGCCGGCTGTTTCATTTCGCGCCGAGTGCTGTCCGCAACGCGGCGAGGTTCGACTGCATGACCTCGATGTAGTCATCGCCCTTGGACTTGTCCGTAATTCCCTCCAGCGGGTCCAGGACGTCGGTCTTCAGTCCGGAGTCCGCCGCGAGGGTCTTGGCGGTCTTGTCGCTGGCGAGCGTCTCGAAGAATACGGTGCTGACCTTGTCGTGCTCCGCGATGGTCCGCAGTTCCTTCACCCGGGCGGGGCTGGGCTCCGACTCGGGGTCGATGCCCGCGATGGCCTCCTGCGTCAGACCGTAGCGCTCGGCGAGATAGCCGAAGGCGGCGTGGGTGGTGATGAAGGTCTTGGTGGCGGTGCCGGTGAGGCCCTGCTCGAACGCCGTGTCCAGGCCGCCGAGCTCCTTCACCAGGGCGTCGGTGTTCTTCCGGTACGCGGCGGAGTTGTCCGGGTCGGCCTTCTCCAGGGAGGCGCCGACCCCCTTGGCGACCTCGGCGTACTTCACCGGGTCCAGCCAGATGTGCGGGTCCTTGCCGGCCAGGGCGTCCTCTTCGCCGGCGGAGTGGCCCTCCTCGTGGCCCTCCTCGCCCGCGTGGCCGTCCTCGTGGCCGTCGTCGTGGGAGTGGCCGACCTCGGTGCCGTGCTTCTCCAGCGTGGTGAGGGAGGTCGCGTCGACGGTGTTCTTCACACCGGACTGCGTGATGGCCTCGTCCACGGCGGGCTGGACGCCCTTGAGATAGAGGATGACATCGGCCTCGCCGAGCTGGGCGACCTGCCGGGGGGCGAGTTCCAGGTCGTGCGGCTCCACGCCGGGCTTGGTGAGCGTGCTGACGGAGACGTGGTCGCCGCCTATTCGCTCGGCCAGGAACTGCATGGGGTAGAACGACGCGGTCACCGCGAGCCGGTCACCGCTCTTCGTGTCGGCGGCGTCGGAGGAGGAGCAGGCGGACAGCGTGACCAGGCCGAGGGTGACTGCTCCGGCGAGAGTGGCGGTGGGTATCAGGCGTCGTGCGTTCATGACTGTCATTTTCAACAAAAGTGGAAACGATTGTCAACAAGGGTCGCAGCCGCCTCTTACCCCGCACCGATTTGATCGAAGGGGTGCGGCCGCCGCTAATCTGAAGCATTCGCCGTTCGTCGTCGTCGTAATGAAGAGAGCACCGTGGCCGCCGACAAGATCGACAGCATCGTCAACCTGAGCAAGCGCCGTGGCTTCGTCTACCCGTGCAGTGAGATCTACGGTGGTCAGCGCGCCGCCTGGGACTACGGGCCGCTCGGAGTCGAGCTGAAGGAAAACCTCAAGCGTCAGTGGTGGCGTTACATGGTCACCTCGCGCGAGGACGTTGTCGGTATCGACTCCTCGGTGATCCTCGCCACGGAGGTCTGGGAGGCGTCCGGCCACGTCGCGACCTTCAGTGACCCGCTCACCGAGTGCACCTCCTGTCACAAGCGGTTCCGCGCCGACCACCTGGAGGAGGCGTACGAGGCGAAGCACGGCAAGGCGCCGGAGAACGGCCTCGCCGACATCAACTGCCCGAACTGCGGCAACAAGGGCACGTTCACCGACCCCAAGCAGTTCTCCGGCCTGCTCTCCACCCACCTCGGCCCGACGCAGGACTCCGGCTCCGTCGCCTATCTGCGGCCCGAGACCGCGCAGGGCATCTTCACCAACTTCGCCCAGGTGCAGCAGACGTCGCGCAAGAAGCCGCCGTTCGGCATCGCGCAGATGGGCAAGTCCTTCCGGAACGAGATCACTCCGGGCAACTTCATCTTCCGCACGCGCGAGTTCGAGCAGATGGAGATGGAGTTCTTCGTCAAGCCGGGCGAGGACGAGCAGTGGCAGGAATACTGGATGGAGCAGCGCTGGAACTGGTACACCGACCTGGGTCTCCGTGAGGAGAACATGCGGTGGTACGAGCACCCGGCCGAGAAGCTCTCGCACTACTCCAAGCGCACGGCCGACATCGAGTACCGCTTCCAGTTCGGCGGCAGCGAGTGGGGCGAGCTGGAGGGTGTCGCCAACCGCACCGACTACGACCTCTCCGCGCACTCCAAGGCGTCCGGCCACGACCTGTCGTACTTCGACCAGGAGGCCGGCGAGCGCTGGACCCCGTATGTCATCGAGCCCGCCGCCGGTGTCGGCCGCTCGATGCTCGCCTTCCTCCTCGACGCGTACAACGAGGACGAGGCGCCGAACGCCAAGGGCGTCCTGGAGAAGCGCACCGTGATGCGTCTCGACCCGCGCCTCGCGCCGGTCAAGGTGGCCGTGCTGCCGCTCTCCCGCAACCCGCAGCTCTCGCCGAAGGCCAAGGGCCTCGCGACGGATCTGCGGCGCAACTGGAACATCGAGTTCGATGACGCGGGCGCCATCGGCCGCCGGTACCGCCGCCAGGACGAGATCGGCACGCCGTTCTGTGTGACCGTCGACTTCGACACCCTGGACGACAACGCGGTGACGGTGCGCGAGCGCGACACGATGCAGCAGGAGCGCGTGTCGCTCGACCAGATCCAGAGCTACCTCGGCGCCCGGCTCCTCGGCTGCTGACGGCCGCCGACGACACCTGACAACGGCCCACATTGAACGGCGGGTTACGTTCGTAGCTCGAAGCCCCCGGTTCCCTCACGGAACCGGGGGCTTCGTTGCAGACTGGGCGCTGACCTACCAGGGAGGCACGGATCATGCCGGCCACGACGACCAGCACGGTCAGGAGATGGGATCAGCATGGGCGCGAGCATGTCGTACGCGTCCAGAAGGCGGGTGTGCAGCGGTCGTTGATCTGCGACACCTGCGGCTGGCGCAAGGGGGCGCAGTTCCTGCCCTGGCTCAAGGCCGAGGAACATCTCACCGAGGCCCACCAGGCGACGGTGGACCCGGCGGCGGACTGAGCGGGCGCGGCGGGCCGGCAGGGCGGGACTTTCGCAGCACGCCCTGGGCCGGCCCAGGGGCCGTATCAGGCCCGCAGACCGCGCAGCAGCAGATCGCAGACGGCGGTGAACTCGGCGTCGATCGTGGGCTTCCGCCACTCCGGCGCGTACGACGGGTCATGGAAGCGGGCCGTGGCGGCGAAGACCGCCCCGGCCGTGCTCGCCGGGTCCGCCGCCACGAACTCGCCCTCGCGCACGCCCTCTTCGACGATCCGGGTGAGTTGGTGGGCCAGCTCCGTCAGATGCGCGTCGACCACATCGCTGCTCTCGTCGATGAGCACGGAGAACGTGGCGAACAGCTCCGGGTCGTCCCCTGCCTTGTGCCGCTTGGTGTCGAACAGCGCCAGCAGCCAGCCGCGCAGCTTCTCCGGGCCCGGCTCGGCCTCCCCGTCCATGATCGCGGCCAGCGCTGTCTCCGTACGGCTCAGCCAGCGCGAGGTGACCGCCTCCCGCAGCGCCGCCTTCGTGCCGAAGTGCCGGTAGACACTGCCATGGCTGACGCCGAGCACCCGTGCCACATCGACCACCGTCGCCTTCGCCGGGCCGTAGCGGCGCAGCACCTCCTCGGTGGCTTCGAGGATGCGCTCGGCGGTCAGGGGCTCGGTGGCCATGGGGGCGCCCGGCCTTTCGTGGTTCGTACGGCGGATGCGACAGATGACATTACCTGTCAGGCCCGGCGACCCGACAGGACGGCCGACGGGGGCGGTCCCTTCCCCCGCGTCCTCCGCGCCGGTCAGCGCTCGCTGTCGAGATGCTCCATCTGACCGGCCGGATACCGGTCCCCGGCGGCGGCACCGGACGGTACGGCGCTCTCGATGGCGGCCAGATCACCGGCGTCCAGCGTGACGTCCAGCGCGCCGAGGGCCTCGGTCAGCCGGTCACGGCGGCGGGCACCGACGAGCGGCACGATGTCCTCGCCCCGGGAGAGCACCCACGCGATGGCGATCTGGGCGACCGAGACACCCTTCTGTCCGGCGATCTTCCGCAGCGACTCGACCAGCCCGAGGTTGTGCCGGAGGTTGTCGCCCTGGAACCGGGGGCTCACGGCGCGGAAGTCGGTGGGGGCCAGCTCGCGGTCATGGGTGAAGTGGCCGCTGATCAGTCCGCGTGAGAGCACTCCGTACGCCGTGACGCCGATGCCCAGCTCGCGGACGGCCGGCAGGATCTCGTCCTCGATGCCGCGCGAGATCAGGGAGTACTCGATCTGGAGGTCCGCGACGGGGGTGACGGCGGCTGCCCGGCGGATGGTCCCGGCGCCGACCTCGGAGAGTCCTACGTGCCGCACATGTCCGGCCCGGATCAGCTCGGCGATGGCGCCGACCGTCTCCTCGATCGGGACGTCCGGGTCGACTCTGGCGATCCGGTAGATGTCGATGTGGTCGGTGCCGAGGCGCTGGAGGGAGTACGCGGCGAAGTTCTTCACGGCGGCGGGGCGGCCGTCGTAACCGCTCCACCCGTTGTCCGGGTCGCGCAGGGCACCGAACTTGACGCTGGTGAGGGCCCGCTCGCGGGCAGCCGCGGGGGCGGTGCGCAGGGCCTCGCCGATCAGCAGCTCGTTGTGGCCCATGCCGTAGAAGTCGCCCGTGTCGAGCAGGGTGACGCCCGCGTCCAGCGCGGCGTGGATGGTGGCGATGGACTCCGCGCGGTCCACATCTCCTCCGTACAGGGCGGACATGCCCATGCAGCCGAGGCCGAGCGCGGAGGTACGGGGGCCCGAGGCGCCGAGAGAGCGGGTGGGGATGGCGTTCATGAGGGTTCCTCCAGGCGGATCGCTGAGTGACAGAACAACCATGGCATGAGCGATGACAGATTTCAATATCTGTCATCGCTCATGCCATCACGTGTCCGGTGTCCGCCAAAAACGCGTTACGTCCGGGCCCCGCCCGGTGGTAGCGTCACGGGCATGTTCTTCCAGATCTACGAGTGAGAGCGCGGCGGCGACGACCCGCCCCCCACCGACGAATCCGCAGATCACTTCTCATCGCTTCGGGAGAACCCCATGGCAAAGAGCCGCAACAACCTTCTCGGCGTCGGCGGACAGCGCAAGAAGCTGTCCCGCACCGACCCGCAGGCCAGCGCCCCCGCGCGCGACGCCAACCGCAAGGCCTCCGCCGACCACAAGCAGGAGCTGCTGCGCAAGATGCGTGAGCGCGCCGCGGGACAGGGCGAGGGCAACGGCGCCCAGGGCGACGGCGCGCAGCGGAACGACACGACGGAGAGCGCCGCCTCGCAGGACTGACGCAGGCTGACGCACTCCGGCCGTACGTACGCCACAGGCCGTACCTCACACGTCATACGCCGTGGGCCCGGATCACCTCGGTGATCCGGGCCCACGTGCCGTATCCGTGTCCCTGCCGCTCAGCCGATCCTCCGCGGCAGCCGCAGACTCAGCAGCCCTGTCAGGACGACCAGCCCCAGCTGCGCCAGCAGCGTGACGACCAGGGCGTCCCGCATCCCCGCCGTGCCGGCGAGGGTCAGGAAGAGCGAGCCCAGCGTCGCCACCCCCAGCGCCAGCGCGGACTGCTGTGCCGTGACCATCACACCGCTGCCCACTCCGGACCGCTCGGCCGGTATGTCGGAGAGCACGATGCGGATGATGACGGGCAGTTGGAGGCCCTGGCCGAGACCGGCCAGCGCGACACCCGGCAGCAGATCCAGCCCGCCGACCGAGGGCCAGCCGCCCCATACGGCGAGCGCCAGCAACGCCACCCCGGCGGCCTGGAACACCGCGCCGGCCGTGACCACCAGGCTGCCGTACCGCCGTATCAGCCGCGGACCCGCCAGTGACGCCCCGAAGAACGCCACCGCCATGGGCACCAGCGTCAGTCCGGCGTCGATCGCGCCCATCCGCAGCCCCTGCTGAAGGGCGACGGCGATCACGAACATGAAGCCGCCGAAGCCGATTCCGAACGGCACGATCAGCGCCAGCCCCCGCCGGAGCGTGACCAGCGCGAGCAGGCTCGGCGGCACCAGTGGCGTCCTGCCCTGCCGGTCGGCCCGCCGTTCCACCCGTACGAAGGCGTACGACACGACCGGGAAGGCCGCGAGCGAGACCCATGTCCACCAGGGCCATCCGGCGGCCCGGCCCTCCGTGAGGGGCGCCAGGAGCGTCACCAGGGCGGCGGCCAGCAGGATCGTCCCCGGTGTGTCGATGGGCGCCGGCCGCTGCGAGCGGGTCTCCGGCACCGAGCGGACCGCGAAGAGCAGGCCCACCAGCGCCACCGGCACATTCACCAGGAAGATCGCCCGCCAGCCGCTTCCCGCGATATCGGCCGCGACCAGCACCCCGCCCAGGATCTGGCCCGCCACCATCGCGAGCCCGGCCGTCGCGCCGTACAGGCTCAGCGCCTTCGCGCGCCGCTGTCCGCCGGTCGCGGAGTGGATGGTGGCCAGCACCTGCGGCAGCATCAGCGCCGCCGCGGCGCCCTGCGCCACCCGCGCCCCGACCAGCGTCCAGGCGTTCGGCGCGAGGCCGCAGACGAGTGAGGTGATGCCGAAGGCCGCCATGCCGAGGAGGAAGAGCCGCCTCCGTCCGAACATGTCCCCGAGCCGCCCGCCGAGCACGAGCAGCACGGCGTACGACAGCCCGTACCCGGCCACCACCAGTTCCAGCAGCGCGGGGCCCGCGGCCAGATCGTGATCGATGGTCGGCAGAGCTACATTGACGATGAAGAAGTCGATCAGAGGGAGCGCCGCACCGAGGAGCACGGTGAACAGGCCGAGAGCGCCGAGCACGGACCCGTGGTCATGGATGACGGGCGGTCCGCCGGATGGGGCCTTGGCGGTGGATGTCTTCTGTAGGGACGCGAATGCTCTACTCACTCCATCGACGATCGCTCCACACTCACCCTGGTACCAGAGTGTCTTTATCCTGGTACACGGACTACCCGGCAATGGGCTGCCGTGCGACACCCTTTTTTCACCGAGGGCGACCGACCTCTGCGCTTCGTACACTCTCGGTTACACCAAGTGAGAGGGGAGTGATGATGAAAGCGAACAAGGGCGACCGTCTGGTGATGCACGGCCGGGTGGTCGGCAAGCACGACCGGATCGTGGAGGTCGTGGAGGTGCTGGGGCCGAACGGCTCGCCTCCGTTCAAGGTACGTGCCGAGAACGGTCACGAATCGATCGTGTCGCCGGGCCCGGACACCGCCGTGGAGCCGCACTCGAAGAGCGAGTGAAGCGCGGGTAGCACCCCGTGATGCCTGGTAGCGGGAGGCTCTTATCCCGTTACCAGGACTGCCTGGCAACGGGCTGGGACATGCGGCACCCTTGAATCATGACCTTCACCAGCGCGCAGGCCGGGCACACGGCGCGAGCCGGACACGTGACGCGGGCCGGGCAGTCGACGCAGGCCGGGCAAGAGAGCGATATCCGCCGCCATGAGCTGGCGGGGTTCCTGCGCAGTCGCCGTGAGCGGATCACGCCCGAGCAGGTCGGGCTCGACCGGGGGAGCCGTCGGCGTACTCCCGGGCTGCGGCGCGAGGAGGTCGCCCAGCTCTCCGCCGTCGGTGTCACCTGGTACACCTGGTTGGAGCAGGCGCGGGCCATTCAGGTCTCCGCGCAGGTCCTCGACGCGCTCGCCCGCGCCCTTCTCCTCGACCCCAGCGAACGCGCGCATCTCTTCGCGCTGGCCGGGGCGCTGGATCCCGCGCCCGGGACGCCGTGCCCCACCATCACGCCCGCGATCCGGCAGATGCTGGAGCGGCTGGAGCCGTTCCCGGCGTGTGTGCAGAACAGCCGGTACGACATCCTCGCGTACAACCGCACGTACGGCGTGATGATGTGCGACCTGGACGCGCTGCCGCCGCAGGACCTCAACTGCCTCTGGCTCGCCTTCACCAACGAGGACTTCCGCGCCGCCCTCGGCAATCGCGAGGAGACGACCCGGATCATGGCGGCCAAGTTCCGCTCCGCCATGGCGGAGCATCTCTCGGAGCCTCCCTGGAAGACGCTGCTCGGACGGCTGCGGGCGGCCTCGCCCGAGTTCCGCGAGATCTGGGAGCGGCACGAAGTGGTCGCTCCGGTCGGGGACAGGACCAAGAGGTTCGTCAACGCCGAGGTGGGTCAGCTGAATCTGGAGCACACCAACCTCTGGCTCGGGCCGTCCGCGGGGCCCCGGCTGGTCAGCTATGTCCCGGTGGACGACGAGACCGGGCTCCGGCTGGAGAAGCTCCAGGCGTCCGCTCGGGCATCCGCGCCGGCTCTCGCCGGTCACTGAGGCCGACGACGTACCGAGGGCCGGTCACCGGCTTACGCACGAGGGCCGGTCACCGGCCGGGTCCCTCCACGGCGGCCTCGCTGCCGGGGGCTCCCGGCTCCAGGCGCTCCGCCGTACGGCGGGCCGTCCGCCGCGCCCAGGCGCCGCTGGTGAGCGCGCCGACCACCAGGACGCAGACCCCGCACGCCGTGATGATCCACCAGGCCGGGTGGCTCGCCTTCACGAACCCCGTGTCGTACGAGGCGGAGGCCACCGCGCCCACCGTGCCGGCCGCCAGCACCGCGCCGATCACGGCCACGCCCAGCGTCTGGCCGATCTGGCGGCTGGTGGAGGCCACGGCGGCGGCGACGCCCGCCTGGGAGAGGGGCATACCGGAGACGGCGGTGTTGGTGATCGGCGCGTTCACCATGCCGAAGCCGAGACCGAACAGCACATAGCCGGTGAACAGCAGCGCGTCGGTCGCCTCCGCGTCGAACGCGGCGAACAGCACACCGCTCACCGTCATCGCCGTTCCCGAGATCAGCAGCGGGATCCGCGGTCCCCGGTTGCCGACGAGCCGGCCGGAGAGCGGGGCGCAGAGGAAGGTCATGGCGGCCATCGGCAGGATGTACAGCCCGGCGTGCAGCGCGGACAGTCCTCGTACGTTCTGGAGATAGAGCGTGTTGAGGAAGAGGAACCCGCCGAGCGCGGCGAAGGCGGAGATGGCGATGACCGTCGCCCCGCTGAACGGCGCGCTGCGGAAGAACCGCAGGTCGATCAGTGGTTCGGCGCGTCTCGGCTCGTACAGCAGCAGCCCGGCGAACGAGAGGACCGCGACGGCCGCGAACGACAGGATCAGCGGTGAGGTCAGACCCGCCTGGGGCGCCTCGATGATCGCGTAGGTGAGGGCGCCGAGCACGCCGATGACCAGCAGCTGTCCCACGGGATCGGGGCGGCGCGGCTTCGGGGCGCGCGACTCGGGGACGTACCGCCAGGTCAGGATGAACGCGGCGATCCCGATGGGGATGTTGATCCAGAAGATCGACCGCCAGCCGACCGAGTCCACCAGCAGTCCGCCGATCAGCGGGCCCGCCGCCATCGCGATACCGACGACGGCGCCCCAGGCACCGATGGCGCGGGCGCGCTCGCGCGGCTCGGTGAAGGTGTTGGTGATGATCGACATCGCCACCGGGTTGAGCATCGAGCCGCCGACCGCCTGCACCATACGGAACGCGACCAGCGATTCGAGGGTCGGTGCCAGGGAGCAGAGCAGCGAGCCGAGGGTGAACAGGACGAGCCCGGTCTTGAAGACCCGGCGTCGGCCGATCCGGTCGGCGGTGGAGCCCGCGAGCATCAGCAGCGAGGCGAGGACGAGGGTGTAGGCGTCGATCGTCCACTGGAGCCCGGCGACCGTGGCATGCAGTTCCTTCTGCATGGAGGGCAGCGCGACATTGAGGATGGTGTTGTCGAGGCTGACGATCAGCAGACTCATGCAGCAGATCGCCAGCACCAGCATCTGCCGTCGGTGGCTCAGCTCTGGCATTCATCGATGGTACGGCCACCTCATGACGCGCGCCGTGCGCGTCGGGCGTGCGCGACAATGGGCGGATGACCGCTCCACTCTCCACGCTCGCCGCGCCTCCGGCCGCCCCGCTGGCCATCGGTCCCCATACCGTCCAGCCGCCGGTGGTGCTCGCCCCCATGGCCGGGATCACCAACGCCCCGTTCCGGACGCTGTGCCGGGAGTTCAGCGGCGGCAAGGGGCTGTTCGTCAGCGAGATGATCACCACCCGGGCGCTGGTGGAGCGCAACGAGAAGACCATGCAGCTCATCCACTTCGACGCGACCGAGACGCCGCGCTCGATCCAGCTGTACGGAGTGGATCCGGTCACCGTCGGCAAGGCCGTCCGGATGATCGTGGACGAGGGTCTGGCCGACCACATCGACCTCAACTTCGGCTGCCCGGTGCCCAAGGTCACCCGCAGGGGCGGCGGCTCGGCCCTCCCGTACAAGCGGCCCCTGCTGCGGGCGATCCTGCGCGAGGCCGTGTCCAACGCCGGGGAGCTGCCGGTCACGATGAAGATGCGCAAGGGCATCGACGACGACCACCTCACCTATCTCGACGCGGGGCGGATCGCGGTCGAGGCGGGCGTGACCGCGATCGCGCTGCACGGCAGGACCGCCGCCCAGCACTACGGCGGCACCGCGGACTGGGACGCCATCGCGCGGCTCAAGGAGCATGTGCCGGAGATCCCCGTGCTCGGCAACGGCGACATCTGGTCCGCGGACGACGCGCTGCGGATGGTGCGCGAGACCGGCTGTGACGGTGTGGTCGTGGGGCGCGGCTGCCTGGGCCGGCCGTGGCTCTTCGGGGACCTGGTCGCGGCCTTCGAGGGGCACGGCGAGACGGCGCGGCCCACGCTGCGCGAGGTCGCGGGCGTCATGCGGCGCCACGCCGAGCTGCTGGGGGAGTGGATCGGGGACGAGGCCCGCGGGGTGATCGACTTCCGCAAGCATGTGGCCTGGTATCTGAAGGGCTTCTCGGTCGGCTCGCAGCTGCGCAAGCGGCTGGCGGTCACCTCGTCGCTCGCCGAACTCGACGAGCTGATGGCCGGGCTCGATCTGGACCAGCCGTGGCCGGACGGCGCGGACGGGCCGCGCGGGCGTACGTCGGGGAACAACCGGGTCGTCCTGCCGGACGGCTGGCTGAAGGACCCGTACGACTGCGCGGGGATCGGCGCGGACGCGGAGCTGGACACGTCGGGCGGCTGAGACCGGCCCCGTCCCGGGGGCGCCCGGAGGGTCAGTCCGCGGACGGGCTTCTGGTCACCTCGGGGCCGGCCTGCCGCTCCAGCGGCGCCGCCGCGGCCGAGTTGCTGACGCTGAACGCCACGCTGCCCGCGCGGTAGCGGTCGTCGGTCCACTCGATGGGCCGGCCGGCCGCCGTGTTCGTCAGATGGCGCTGCCGCAGCAGCGGGCTGGCCCGGCGGACCCGGAGCAGCCGGGCGTCCTCGCTGCCCGCCGCGACGGCGTCGATGAGGTGTTCGCCGTAGTGGGCGACGATGCCGGCGTTCTCCGCGATGCTGTTCATGATCGAGACGACGTCGTCGGGCAGCGCGCGGACGACTGGCGCGACCCAGTCCGTGTAGGCCGTGCGCTCGACCATCACCGGTTCCCCGTCCAGCCGCCGCACGCGCACGACGTACAGCACCTCGCTTCCCGGCCCGACGCCCAGCCGGGACGCCTCCTCGGCGGTCGCGGGCCGGGTGGTACGGCTGAGGATCCGGCTGGAGACCTCGCAGCCCATGGCCTGTGCCCACTGCGCGAAGCTGTTGAGCTGCTGGAAACTGTGCCGGCGCTCCTGGCGCAGGACGACACGGCGCGCGCCCTGCCGGGAGCCGATCAGCCCTTCCGAGGCGAGCAGTCCGACGGCCTGCCGTACCGTGCCGCGCGAGACCGACCAGCGGGCCGCCAGATCGCTCTCCGAGGGCAGCCGGGCGCCGACGGGGTGCTCGCCGCTCAGGATCGACTGCCGCAGCGCCTCGGCGATCTCCAGATAGCGCGATCCGCTCGTGCCTGATGCCACGCCTGCCCCCTCGGAAAACCCAACTGTGCACAGGTACGTCCAACGGTCGCGAACCTGACCTTCACTCTAACCGTACGTTTCCGCGGGTGTTTCCGTCCCCCTTCACTGGCATCGCCAGCCAGTTGTACGGATTTGGTCTTCCTCGGTTCCTGTCGCCATGGTCATCGTCCGTTCATGTCCGCGATACCTGAGCCGGGCGAACTGATGCCATCTTGTCTGAACAAGTGACACCCCCCGACACCCTCACCCCGACACCCTCACTTCTCGCTCCTGGAGACACCGCGTGACCAGACTCCGTGTCCGCGCCAACGGCCGGCTCGTCGCCGCCGTGGCGCTCAGCACCGCCGCGTTCACCGCGCTCACCGCCTGTGGCGCCGCGCCCGACGACTCCGCGGACTCCGCCGCGGGTGCCAAGGCCGCGACCGCCGCCTCCGCCGCCGACTTCGGCGGGCTGGAGGCCCTCGTCACGGCCGCCGAGAAGGAGGGCACGCTCAATGTGATCGCCCTTCCGCCGGACTGGGCCAACTACGGCGAGGTCATCAAGGCGTTCGAGGCCACGTACAAGATCAAGGTCAGCAGCGAGAACCCGGACGCCTCCAGCTCCGACGAGATCGCCGCCGTCAAGTCCCGCAAGGGCCAGAAGCGCGCGCCCGACGTCCTCGACCTCGGCATCGCCTTCGCCCGCAGCGGCGCCGCCGAGAACCTCTTCGCGCCGTACAAGGTCGAGGCGTGGGACAAGATCCCGGACGCCCAGAAGGAGAAGGACGGCCGCTGGTTCAACGACTACGGCGGCTATGTCTCGATCGGCTGCGACGCGGCCCGGATCAAGAACTGCCCCCAGACCTTCGCCGATCTCCTCAAGCCCGAGTACAAGGGCAAGGTGGCGCTCAACGGCAACCCCACCAAGTCCGGTTCGGCCTTCGGCGGCGTGTACGCGGCGTCGCTCGCCAACAAGGGCTCCTTCGGCGACATCCAGCCCGGTATCGACTTCTTCGGCAAGCTGAAGAAGAACGGCAACTTCATCCCCGTCGAGTCCACCCCGGCCACGGTCGAGAAGGGCGAGACGCCCATCAGCATCGACTGGGACTACCTCAACGCCGGTTACGCCGACCAGTTCCGCGGCAAGGGCGTCGACTGGAAGGTCGTCATCCCGGCCGACGGCGTGTACGCGCAGTACTACTCGCAGGCCATCAACAAGGACGCGCCCCACCCCGCCGCCGCGCGGCTGTGGATGGAGTTCCTGTACGGCACCGAGGGCCAGAACCTGTGGCTGAAGGGGTACGCGCGCCCCGTGCTGCTGCCCTCGATGACCACGGAAGGCACCGCCGACAAGACCTTCGTCGCCAAGCTCCCCAAGGTCGAGGGCACCCCGAGCTTCCCCGAGTCCGCCGAGCTGGACAAGGCCAACGCCACCCTCGCCGAGAACTGGGACAAGGCCGTCTCCTGATGCCCACCCCCTCCTCGTCCGCACCGGGCGCCGCCGACGGAACACGCCGTCGGCGGCGGGCGCCGCGCGCCTGGCTCGGCGCCCTCCCGCTGCTCGTCTTCGCCGCGCTCTGCTTCGGCCTGCCGGTCGGCGCGCTGCTGTACGGGGCCGTCACCCGCGACGACCCGGTCACCGGCGCCACCGCCCTGACCGGTGAACACCTTCAGCGTTCGCTCCAGGGCCCGTATCTGACCTCGCTGGCCGGCAGCGTCGAACTCTCCGCGCTGACCGCCGTGATCGCCACCCTGCTCGGCACGCTGATCGCCCAGGCCGTCGTCACCTCGCGCGGCGGCGCGCTCCGCAACGCCGTCCTCACCGCCTCCGGTGTGCTCGCCAACTTCGGCGGGATCCCGCTGGCGTTCGCGTTCGTCGCCACCCTCGGCATCTCCGGTGTGGTCACCCGGCTCGGCCATCTCGACAGCGTCGGCTGGAACTTGTACTCCTTCACCGGACTCGCCGTCATCTACCTGTACTTCCTGGTGCCGTTGATGGTGCTCGTCAGCGTCCCGGCGCTGGACGGTCTGCGCCCGCGGTGGCGCGAGGCCGCGCAGAACGCCGGGGCCACCACCTGGCAGTTCTGGCGCCATGTCGGGCTGCCGGTCCTCGCGCCCTCACTGCTCGGCGGGTTCGTGCTGCTCTTCGGCAGCGCCTTCGCCGCGCACGCCACCGCCGCCGCGCTGGTGGGCGGTTCCGTCCCGCTGGTCACGCTGAAGATCGCGGACGCGCTCTCCGGCAACGTCCTGGTCGGACAGGAGAACGTGGCGCTCGCGCTGAGCCTCGACATGATCGTGATCGCCGGTCTGGTCATGGCGGTCTATCTGCCCCTCCAGCGACGGAGCACCCGATGGCTGCACTGACACCGACCGCCGCCCCCGCCCCCGGACAGACCCCTCGGCGGGCGCGGGACGGCAAGGCCGTACGGGTACGGGCGCGCCGCCGCCCCCGCGTCTGGCGTGGCGCGGTGCTGGCGCTCGCCGGGCTCTACTTCCTCGTACCGCTGCTGTCCTCGTTCGTCTTCACGGTGCACACGCCGGGGCAGGGCGTCTCCTTCGCCGCGTACACCGGGATCCTCTCGGCCGAGGGCTTCACCCAGAGCCTGCTGCTCTCCCTCGGGCTGGCCGCCGCCACCATCGCGCTGGCGCTGCTGCTGGCCGTGCCGGCGCTGATCGCCGTACGGCTGGGCGCGCCGCGGCTGCGGCCGCTCGTCGAGATCGTCTGCATGCTGCCGCTGGTGGTGCCGCCGATCGCGCTGGTCACCGGCGTCACGACCGTGCTGCGCTGGGGACCGGACCATCTCTCCCGTACGCCGCTCTACCAGACCTTCCTGGCGGTGCAGAACGAGTCGTTCCCGGTGGTGCTGGTACTCGCCTACACCGTGCTCGCGCTGCCGTTCGTCTACCGCTCGCTGGACGCCGGGCTGCGCGCCGTGGACGTGCCGACGCTGGTGGAGGCCGCGCGCAACTGCGGGGCGAGCAGGCCGTATGTGATCCTGCGGGTCATCCTGCCCAACCTCCGCTCCTCGCTGGCCGGTGCCTCCTTCCTCACCCTGGCGCTGGTGCTCGGCGAGTACACGATCGCCTCGCTGCTCGGCTTCCGGCCGTTCGCGGTGTGGATCGTCTCCGTCTCCGGCGCGCAGGCGCGGATGTCGGTGGCCGTCTCGCTGCTCAGCCTGCTGATCACCTGGGCGCTGCTGCTGCTCCTGTCGCGCGCGGGAACCCGGGCCGCCTCGGCGACTCCCGCACCGCCCGCCCCCTCGGCCTCTTCCGGCTCTCCCACCTCTCCCGCCCCCGGCAAGGAGTAGACCTCCCATGTCCCTCACCTCGACAGCAACCGAAGACCGTCCGGAGGAGGACCGTCCGGCGGCGGAGACCACGGGCGCGACCGGCGCCCTGGTCGAATTCCGCGGTCTGCGCCGGGCGTTCGGCCCGACCGTCGCCCTCGACGGGCTCGACCTGACGGCGCGGCCCGGTGAACTCCTCGCCCTGCTCGGCCCTTCGGGCTGCGGCAAGACCACGGCGCTGCGGGTCCTCGCCGGCTTCGAGCAGCCGGACTCGGGCGAGGTGCTGGTGGACGGCGAGGACATCACCCGCGTACCGGCCAACCGGCGCGACGCGGGCATGGTCTTCCAGTCGTACAGCCTCTTCCCGCATCTCAACGCCCGTGACAACGTGGCGTTCGGACTGCGGGTGCGCAAGGTGTCCGCCGTCGAGCGGCGCGCCCGCGCGGCCGAGCTCCTCGATCTGGTCGGCCTTCCCGAGCACGGCGACCGCTTCCCGCACCAGATGTCCGGCGGTCAGCAGCAGCGCGTGGCGCTCGCCCGCGCCCTGGCGCTGCGCCCGCGCGTCCTGCTGCTGGACGAACCGCTCTCGGCACTCGATGCCAAGGTCCGGCTGACGCTGCGCGAGGAGATCCGGCGGCTCCAGCTGTCGCTGGGCATCACCACCATCTTCGTCACCCACGACCAGGAGGAGGCGCTCTCCATGGCCGACCGGGTGGCGGTGCTCAACGCGGGCCGGCTGGAGCAGTGCGCGCCGCCCGCGGAGCTGTACGAGCGGCCCGCCACGGCGTTCGTCGCCGAGTTCGTCGGCACGATGAACCGGCTGCCCGGGAGACTCACGGACGGCGGGCAGGTCGAGGTCGCGGGTGTCACGCTGCCCGTGGACGGCGAAACGCCGGCGAGCCGCGAGGTGGAGGTGCTGATCCGTCCCGAGAACATCACCGCCACCGCCGATCCGGCCGGCACGGCGACGGTCGTCTCCGCGTCCTTCTTCGGCTCGGTCACGCGCGTGCTGCTCGATCTCCCCGGCGGCGGTTCGGTGAAGTCCGATGTGCCGTCCCGGGACGCGGGCGAACTGGTCCCCGGGGTACGGGCGACGGTCGAGCCCGCGCGGCGCCCGGTCCTCGTGGTGCCGGCCCCGGGCGGCGGCGCGTGAGCACGGCGGGGCCGCGCGGGAGTACGGGGACGACGCCCGCGGCGGTGCTCTTCGACATGGACGGCACTCTCGTGGACACCGAGGTGCTGTGGTGGGAGACGGCGGACGAGATCGCCGGGGGCCTCGGCCACCGGCTCACCGGCGCGGACGCCCCCGAAGTGGTCGGCAGGGCGGTCGCCGACACGGCCGCTCATCTGGTGCGGGTCACGGGCGGCGGGTGCGCCGACACGGTCGCCGCGGAGCTGACCGGGTCCTTCTTCCGGCGGGTGGAGGCGGGCGCGCCGCTGCGTCCTGGCGCCCGGCGGCTGCTGGCCGAACTGGAGCGGGCCGAGGTGCCCTTCGCGCTGGTCAGCGCGTCGCCGCGGGCCGTCGTGGACTCGGTGGTCGGGGGGTCGCTGGCCGATGTGCCGTTCGCCTTCACGCTCTCCGCCGACGACACCGTACGGACCAAGCCGTACCCCGACCCCTACCGGGCGGCGGCCGAGCGGCTCGGTGTCGGGCCCGCGGTGTGTGTCGCCGTGGAGGACTCGCCGGACGGCAGCGCCTCGGCCCAGGCGGCGGGGTGCGCGGTGCTGGTGGTGCCCTCGTTGCTGCCGGTGGAGCCGGCGGTGGGGCGGTACTTCGCCCGGAGTCTGGAGGACGTCGACCTGGCGGTGCTGCGCGGCTGCGGACCCGGGGCCTCCGAGGGTCTCGGATAGGCCATCCGAGAGCGTGATTCTCGCCACGTTTGATGTGGGCAAGGCTCAGATGAGCGGATCTTGAGTGAGTGCGAAACAGAAAGGGTGGCACGCGGTGCCACCCTTTCTGTGTTCATTACATGAACTCAGACGTCGATGTCATCACTCATATGAGCGCATCCGGTCATGCGCGGGTCATGGCCGCTTCGAGGCGTGAAGGAGGCGGGCCCGTCCCGCCGCGCCACGGCCACTTTCGATCCGCTGGCGGACGGGTGGTTAAGGCCGTATGACAGGCAAGTGGCCGTACCCAGGCACCTTCGATCTGGGTATGTTCCTCGCCGTCAGGGCAGCCACCGCGTCCTTGAGGAGTCGGACCCGTGTCGGAAAACAGCGATCCCCATGTAGCCACCCCCACGCTCCAGGGCGAGAAGTTCGTCTATGACTTCACCGAGGGCAACAAGGATCTGAAGCACCTCCTCGGCGGCAAAGGTGCCAATCTCGCCGAGATGACCAACCTCGGGCTGCCTGTCCCGCCGGGCTTCACCATCACCACCGAGGCGTGCAACATCTATCTCGACAGCGGTGCCGAACCGGCCGCTCTGCGCGACGAGGTGAGCGCGCATCTCGACGCCCTCGAACAGAAGATGGCGAAGAGGCTCGGCCAGGCCGACGACCCGCTGCTCGTCTCCGTACGCTCCGGCGCCAAGTTCTCCATGCCCGGCATGATGGACACCGTCCTGAACGTCGGGCTCTCCGACGCCTCCGTCGCCGGACTCGCCGCCCAGGCGGGCGACGAGCGCTTCGCCTGGGACTCGTACCGCCGGCTGGTCCAGATGTTCGGCAAGACCGTGCTCGGCGTCGACGGCGACCTCTTCGAGGAGGCGCTGGAGGAGGCCAAGCGGGCCAAGAACGCCGCCACGGACGTGGATCTGGAGACCGCCGATCTCAAGGAGCTGGTCGCGCGGTTCAAGAAGATCGTCTCCCGGGAGGCGGGCCGCGACTTCCCGCAGGACCCGCGCGAGCAGATGGATCTGGCGATCCGCGCGGTCTTCGAGTCCTGGAACACCGACCGGGCCAAGCTCTACCGCCGTCAGGAGCGCATCCCCGGCGACCTCGGCACCGCCGTCACGATCTGCTCCATGGTCTTCGGCAACCTCGGCCCCGACTCGGGCACGGGCGTCGCCTTCACCCGCGACCCCGCCAGCGGCCACCAGGGCGTGTACGGCGACTACCTCCAGAACGCGCAGGGCGAGGATGTCGTCGCGGGCATCCGCAACACGGTGGCGCTCGCCGAGCTGGAGCACATCGACAAGACGTCGTACGACCAGCTCATGGGCATCATGGAGACCCTGGAGACGCACTACCGGGATCTGTGCGACATCGAATTCACCATCGAGCGCGGCCAGTTGTGGATGCTCCAGACGCGGGTCGGCAAGCGCACCGCCGGCGCCGCCTTCCGGATCGCCACCCAACTCGTCGACCAGGGACTGATCGACGAGGCGGAGGCGCTCCAGCGCGTCAACGGCGCCCAGCTCGCCCAGCTGATGTTCCCGCGCTTCGACGAGAACGCGAAGCGGCAGCTGCTCGGGCGGGGGATCGCCGCGTCGCCCGGCGCGGCCGTCGGCAAGGCGGTCTTCGACTCGTACACCGCCATCAAGTGGTCGCGGTCCGGCGAGAAGGTCATCCTCATCCGCCGCGAGACCAACCCCGACGACCTGGACGGCATGATCGCCGCCGAGGGCATCCTCACCTCGCGCGGCGGCAAGACCTCGCACGCCGCCGTCGTCGCCCGGGGCATGGGCAAGACCTGTGTCTGCGGCGCCGAGGAGCTGGAGGTCGACACCAAGTCCCGCCGGCTGACGGCCGGCGGGACCGTCATCGAGGAGGGCGACGTCGTCTCCATCGACGGCTCGACCGGCAAGGTCTACCTCGGTGAGGTCCCGGTCGTACCGTCGCCCGTCGTCGAGTACTTCGAGGGACGGATGCACGCGGGCGCCGACGACGCCGACGAACTGGTGGAGGCCGTCCACCGGATCATGGCGTACGCGGACCGCCGCCGCAGGCTGCGGGTGCGCGCCAACGCCGACAACGCCGAGGACGCGCTGCGCGCCCGCCGCTTCGGGGCCCAGGGCATCGGACTGTGCCGTACGGAGCACATGTTCCTGGGCGAGCGCCGGGGGATGGTCGAGAAGCTGATCCTCGCCGACACGGACGACGAGCGGGAAGAGGCGCTGGGGGCGCTGCTGCCCTTCCAGAAGAAGGACTTCATCGAGCTGTTCGAGGCGATGGACGGCCTGCCGGTGACGGTCCGGCTGCTCGACCCGCCGCTGCACGAGTTCCTGCCCGACATCACCGAACTGTCGGTACGGGTCGCCCTCGCCGAGGCCCGCAAGGACCACAACGAGAACGATCTGCGCCTTCTCCAGGCCGTGCACAAGCTCCATGAGCAGAACCCGATGCTCGGTCTGCGCGGGGTACGGCTCGGCCTGGTCATCCCCGGGCTGTTCGCCATGCAGGTACGCGCCATCGCGGAGGCGGCGGCCGAGCGCAAGAACGCCAAGGGCGACCCCCGCCCGGAGATCATGATCCCGCTCGTCGGCACGGTCCAGGAGCTGGAGATCGTCAGGGACGAGGCCGAGCAGGTCATCGCCGAGGTCGAGCGGGCCACCGGGGTCGAACTCACCCTGGCGCTCGGCACGATGATCGAGCTGCCGCGCGCCGCGCTGACCGCCGGGCAGATCGCGGAGGCGGCGGAGTTCTTCTCCTTCGGTACGAACGACCTCACCCAGACCGTCTGGGGCTTCTCCCGCGACGACGTGGAGGCGAGCTTCTTCACGGCGTACCTGGAGAAGGGCATCTTCGGGGTCTCCCCGTTCGAGACGATCGACCGGGACGGCGTCGGCGCGCTCGTGCGGAGCGCGGCCGAGGCGGGCCGGGCCACCCGGCCGGGGCTCAAGCTCGGCGTCTGCGGTGAGCACGGCGGCGACCCGGAGTCGGTGCACTTCTTCCACGAGGTGGGTCTGGACTACGTCTCCTGCTCGCCGTTCCGGATCCCGGTGGCGCGACTGGAGGCGGGCCGCGCGGCGGCGTCGTCGGCCGGCAGCGATTCACGGTGATTCCCGATCAGGTTCGCGAGCGAGTTCGCAACGCAGTTCGATTGCTTCCGAGGGGTTTTGGTGACTCCCGACAGAAAATGGGGGATTTCCTCTGAACACCGGAGCCGCATTGCCGGTTGATCCCTGACCCTCGCCGGACCGGCGAGGTGGCTCCGGGGCACAGAGAGGGGGCGGGCGCCTTGTGCGGAGGTGCCCGCCCCTTCGTCATGTGCGGATGGTGAGTGCTGTGTTGAATTGCCCGGCGGGTAACGGCGGGCAGCGGGTGGAGCGCGACCGGTGGATCCCCACCCACCGGTCGCGCTCCTTTTACGCGGGCCGGACATGGAGCCGCAACCTCGACTGACCGCCGCCGAGCGGGCGAAGCCCCCCACGGCCCTCGCCACGCCTATTCGGTCGTCCAGGTTTCATGCCCGACGAGGTACAGCTTTTCGCTTCGCGGGCGCCACCGCGAAGCGTTTCAACTGTGGCCGAAACACCGTGGTAACAGCCCGTGATGGCCTGCATACTCAGTGCTGGGGGCTGCTGGGGAGATAGTGGACGCAACAGGTGGAGATTTGATGCTGCGTATTCATTTCACCGGGAAGGACCTCGGCGGGGTTCGGATGGCCGCCGGGCCCGACCCGCTGTGGGAAACGATTCTCAGCTTTCATCGAATAAGAGACCGGCGTGGTCCGCTCGCCTACGGGGAATGGCGCAGGGAAACACGGACCCGGTTGAACGGTGAAACAAGTCTGCTCTCCGCGCTCGTTCCACAGCGCGGCTATTTCCCGGATTTCCTGACGCCGGCTCAGGGAAGACTCGGCTTTGACGCGGGCCTGGAAGCGGGCCTCGAAGCACTGCGCGCCACGCCGCACGAAAGAATACGCGCCGAACTCGCCCTGCTCGTCATGGGCAATGAGCGCGGCAGAGACCCGGGCGGAAAGCTGGCCTCGCTCGCGGACGGCGGCTCCGACCGCCTCGGCCGGCTCGTCGAGGCGCTGCGCGTCTACCACCGGGCCGCCGTGGAGCCGTACTGGCCCCATATCCGGGCCAGGGCCGAGGCGGACCGCGCGCTGCGCGGCCGGGCGCTGCTCGACGGCGGCGCGGACGAACTGCTCTCCACGCTGCCGCCGATGCTGCGCTGGCGCTCCCCGGTGCTGGAGGCCGACTACCCGGTCCACCGCGAACTGCGCCTGGACGGGCGGGGGCTGCTGCTCCAGCCGTCGTTCTTCTGCCGCTCCACGCCGGTCGTGCACCGCGACCCCACGCTGCCGCCCGTCCTGGTCTATCCCGTCACCCACTCCGACGCGCCCGCCGTCACGGAGCGTGGGGGACCCACGCTCGGCCGGCTCGTCGGGCATACGCGTTCGGCCGTTCTGCGCGCCATCGAGCACGGCTCGACGACGAGCGAGCTGGCCCGCAGAACCGGTGTGTCGCTCGCCTCTGCCAGCCAGCACGCCTGCGTCCTGCGCGAGGCGGGGCTCGTCGTCACCCTTCGGCACGGCAACGCCGTCCTGCACACCCTCACCCCGCTGGGCGCCGCCCTGCTGCGGGGCGGCAGACCCTCGGAAGGGCTCTACGCCCGGAACGGCCCGGTGACCTCGTAGGTGATACCGCCCGACGAACTCCCGCTGGTACCGCGCTGGCTGGAGAAGTAGAGCCGCCTGCCGTCGGGGGAGAAGGCCGGTCCGGTGATCTCCGAGCCGGACTGGCCGCCGATCCGCAGGAACGGCGCGACGACATCGTCAGGGGTGATCACACAGATCTCCATGTTCCCGCCGTCCTCCGCGACGAAGAGATCGCCGGAGGAGGAGCCGGTGACATTGTCGACACCGGTCAGCGGCGCCGTACCGGAGACGAGCGAGTCGTCGTAGGCCAGCTCGATGGTCGCCGCGGCCGCGTTGTACTGCCAGACGCGGTTGTCGCCCTTGGTGGTGAACCAGCAGGTGTCGCCGGCGTAGTAGCAGCCCTCGCCGCCGTTGAAACGCTTGGCGCCCGGCACCTGGTTACGGGTGGCCGTCGAGGCACCGCTCGGGTCGGGGACCGTCGCCCAGCTCACCGGGCCGCTCGTGCCCGTACCGGCGACGAGCACCTCGAGACGGCCCGCCGACAGATCGCCCCAGGTGGTGGGCGTGAAGCGGTAGAAGCAGCCGTCGGTGGTGTCCTCGGTGAGATAGATGGTCCTGCGCACGGGGTCCGCGGCGGCGGCCTCGTGCTTGAAGCGGCCGATCGCGTCCCGTCGTACCGGCGTCTTCACGCCCCACGGGTCGGTCTCGTAGACGTAGCCGCGGTCCACCTCCTCGCACGAGAGCCAGGTGTTCCACGGCGTCTTGCCGCCCGCGCAGTTCTGCCGGGTCCCGGAGAGGATCCGGTACGCGGCGGTGATCGCGCCCGTCGAGGAGAAGCGGACCGCGCTCGCGCCGCCCGACGGGTCGATCTCCGAGTTGGAGACATAGATCCAGCCGGTGCCGTCGGCGTAGCAGGCGCCACCGTCCGGGGCGCTGTGCCAGCTGTACGACGTGCCGGTGACCTGCTGCCCCGACCGGGCGATGACCCGGCTGGTGAACCCGGCGGGGAGGCGGATGTTATTGGAATCCGCCGTGCCGAGTGCTCCGTAGGGGCCCGCGCCGGGCTGGGCGGGCGCGGCGTAGGCGGCGCCGCGCCACAGGGTGCCGCCGAAAGCCGCGGCCGAGGTGCCGATGACCGCTCCGCGCAGGAAACTGCGACGTTCCACTGGTCGCTCCATGGGGGTGTCGTGACCGCCCCACGGCGCCGGCCGACGTCGCGGGGTCGCGCGTCGCAGGAGCCTAGGGGACAGGCATGGCCGCCGTCTGAACGTCCGGTGAGAAGTCGTCATTTCGGCTGTACGTCCCGCCAGCCGTCTAGCTCACACTCTCCCTGGATCCATGGACGGGGCACACATTCCGTCCATAGGGTCATGATCATGCCCGACATATCGCTGACCATGCTCATTGTGCTCTGTCTCGCCGCCGGGGCGGCGGGCTGGATCGATGCCGTGGTGGGCGGGGGCGGACTGCTGCTCCTGCCCGCGATGCTCCTCGGACTGCCGCACGTACCCGCCGCGCACATCCTCGGCACCAACAAGGCGGTCGCCATCGTCGGCACCTCGGGCGCGGCGGTGACCTATCTGCGCAAGGCGCCGGTCGAGGTGAAGACAGCCGTACGGATCGGGCTCGCGGCCCTCGTCGGCTCGATGGCCGGCGCCTTCTTCGCGGCGGGGATCAGCAGCGATGTGCTCCGGCCCGTGATCATGGTGGTGCTGCTCGGCGTGGCGGCCTTCGTCCTGCTGCGGCCGTCCTTCGGCGGGACGCGGGCGGGCGGCCCGGTCACCCGGGCGCGTACGGTCACCGCGATCGTGCTGGTCGGCGGCGGGATCGGCTTCTACGACGGGCTGTTCGGACCCGGTACGGGCACGTTTCTCGTGCTCGCGCTCACCGCCGTGCTCCATCTCGATCTGGTGACCGCCTCCGCCACCGCGAAGATCGTGAACGTCTGCACCAACGGCGGCGCGCTTGCGATGTTCGCCTACCAGGGCACCGTGCTGTGGCAACTGGCCGCGCTGATGGCGGTGTTCAATCTGGCGGGCGGGATGATGGGCGCGCGGATGGCGCTCCGGAAGGGGAGCGAGTTCGTGCGCGGGGTGCTGCTGGTGGTGGTGTTCTCGCTGGTCGCGAAGCTCGCGTTCGACCAGTGGACGGCCTGAGCGCGCGGACGGCCCGAGTGCACGGACGGTTCGAGTGCGCGGACGGCCCGAGTGCACGGACGGCCTGAGTGCGCAGACGACCTGAGTGCACGGATGGCTTGAGTGCGCGGATGGCCTGAGTGCGCGGACGGCCTGAGCGCGTTGACGGCCTGTGCCTTCGCCCTGGCGCTATCTCGTGCCGACGAGATGCGCGTACGCCACGACATTGCCCTGGTAGCCGCCCTTCTTGGCGAAGCCGCCCCCGCAGGTGATCACCCGTAGCTCCGCCCGGTCCGTGGCCCCGTACACCCTGCGGTCGGGGAACTCGGCGTTGTCGTAGACCTCCAGCGCGTCGACGGTGAAGACGGCGGTACTGCCGTCCGCGCGGGTCACCTCGATGTGATGGCCCTTCTTGAGCGTGCCCAGCTCGTAGAAGACGGCGGGTCCTTGCGCGTTGTCGACATGACCGGCGATGATCGCGGTTCCCTTGGCGCCCGGGGTGGCGCCGTCCTTGTACCAGCCCACGATGTTCCGGATGCCGGAGGGCGGTACGTCGAGACTGCCGTCGCGTCCCAGCCCCAGCCCGAGGACCTGCGCGTCCACCGTGATCTCGGGGATGCTCAGACGGACCGGGGCCGAGGACCCCATCGGGGCGGCGGCGGCCTCGGTGTGGCTGCCGGGGCCCGCGGCGAAGGCCTCCGCGGCGGTCGGCTGGGGCGGGGTCACGGGCTCGGAGCCGTTCTGGACGAGCCAGATCCCGACACAGACGGGAATGGCTATCAGCCAGCCCGAGCCTCCGCCTCTGGCCCGGCCGCCGCCGGCTCCGCAGGCGCACGCGCTTCTGCCCGCTCCGCATATGGCGCCGCACCCGGCTCCGTACATGCCTCTGCCTCTGCGCCTGGCCCTGGCGGTCATCAGTCCTGTTCTCCTGTTGTCGTGTCCCGTGCTTCTCGTCGTTTCCCGCGAAGGGAGAGGTCCCGCGGGGGAAGAGGTCCTGCGAGGAAAGGGGTCCTGCGTGGGGAGAGGTTCTGCGAGGGGAGAGTTCCTGCGTGGGGAGAGTTCCCCGCCCCCGTCAGCGATGAGCGTGACGGGGACGGGGACGCGGGGCGGGACCGGGGCGGTGGAGGCCTGCCCGTCAGCTCGCCTGCGTGCCGCTCGCCCGGCGACGCAGGAGCCAGGTCCCGCCGGCGGCGGTCACGGCCAGAATGGCCACGCCCGCCGCGATCTGGGTGGTGTCGGGGGTGACGCTGCCGCCGACCCCGGTTCTCACATGGCCGCGCGGCCCGCCGTGCTCCACGAAGAGCGCGCCGTGGGCCTCTCTGCCGTTGTCACACCGCACGCGGATGGTGTGCGTTCCGGTCCTGGCGTGGTGCGCCACCCGGAACCCTCCGGTCACGATCTCCTTGCCGGAGACGCGATTGAGCCGGAACTCCCCGGCGCCGACGGACTCGGCGAAGCCCCGGCCGCGGCCTTCGCGCCCGCAGGCGGTGGTCCGGGCGATGACGGCGGTGCCGGGGCGCACATACCGGGGGGACAGCTCCAGCCGGCCCGGCTTCCCCTGGTCGCGCCCGACGGACCGGCCTCCGTCGCGCCCGCTGTCCCCACTGCGCTCCCGGCCGTCGTCACGGGCCCCGTCACCGGCCCCGTCACTCACACCGTCCCAGCTACCGTCGCGGTCCACGGCGACGGCCGCCGTGGTGCCCGCGACGGTCAGTGCTATCGAGGCGGCTGCCAGCGCGGTTCCGGTCAGCAGGCGGGCAGTGGTCGGCATGATGGCATCCTCCGAGGCCGGCGGCAGCGCGGTACGCGTCTTCCTCCGAGATAAGGCGCCCCGGGGCGCGCACGCCTGCTGATGGGCGATCAGATTCGCCCGGCGGGGGCTGTGTGCCGGACCCGCGCGCCGGTGTCCTCGCAGGTCACGGCGGAGCGGCGGAGGTACGTCGGCGGCGCGGCCCGTGCCGCGCTGAACGGGTGACCCGGCGCGGCGGGCGGCTGTGCCCGCAGGTGCCTTGCTCCGGTCCCGGTACGCGGCACGAAGTCGCGGTACGCGGCAGGCGGCAGGCGGCAGGCGGTACGAGGCCGCCGGCAGTCGTCTCCGCCGCGCCGGGGGCCGTCCGTCGCTCAGATCCGGTCCCACTCCACCTCGTCGTACAGCGCGGTCACCCTCGTCACCAGCTCCGCGTCCCCGCGGAAGACCGTGTCGTCGATCCGGCCCACCGGGGCGATCCCGCGTGAGTTGGTGACCAGGGCCGCCCGGTACCGGGGCAGGTCCGCCAGGGTGACCTCACGCCGTACCGACGGCAGACCGGCGGCCGGAAGGCGGGGCTCCACCAGCGCCATGGTGATACCCGTCAGGAACGGCGCGTCCGGCCAGACCACCGAACGGCCGTCCCAGAAAGCGATGTTGGCGATCGCGGCCTCGGCCACCACCCCGCCCTCGCCGGTCAGCAGCGCGTCGTCGAACCCCGCCCTCCTGGCCACCCGCCCGTAGTGGGTCTGGGCGAAGCCGCCCAGATGCTTGACGTGCGCGACCGGGCGCACATACGGGACGGACATCAGGCTCTGCGCCCGGCCGTCCTGGGTCGCGGGCGGCCGTATCGTCACCATCACGCTCGCCTCGGCGGCCCCGTCGGGCCAGTGCACATAGACCCGCCCGGCGGCGTCCCGTACGTCACCGAGCGCGTGCCGCAGCAGGGCACGTACGCGCTCGCCGTCCAGACCCGAGCCGAACAGCTCCCGGGTCGAGGCGTCCAGCCGGGCGAGATGGAGGTCCAGACCGCGTACCCGGCCGTCCCTGATCTGCAAGGCGGTGAAGTGCCCGTACGTGTCGAGCGCGCGGAGCCGCAGGTCGGCCTCGGTGGCGGGCCGGCCGTCGACCTCGATCAGCAGCTGTGGTGCGGTGGCGGAAGACGTCATGCGCCTTACCGTATGCCGCTCGCCGCGATCCGATCAGTCAGTCCTCCATGAGCCGGCGCGGTCCCGGCCCGTGCGCGGCCAGTTCGTCGCCCGGGTTGGAGAGCACGCACCGGTCCAGCGACAGACAGCCGCAGCCGATGCACTCCGCGAGGTTGTCGCGCAGCCGTCGCAGCGTACGGATGCGCTGGTCGAGGTCGTCCCGCCAGCATTCGGAGATCCGCGCCCAGTCCTCGGGGGTGGGCGTACGGTCCTCCGGCAGCAGCGCCAGCACGTCGCGGATCGTGGCGAGCGGGATACCGAGGCGTTGCGAGGTACGGATGAAGGCGACCCGGCGGAGCGTGTCCCGGCTGTAGCGGCGCTGGTTCCCGGTCGTACGGCGGCTGCTGATCAGCCCCTCGCGTTCGTAGAAGCGCAGCGCGGAGGGGGCGACGCCGCTGCGTTCGGCCAGTTCACCGACGGTGGCTTCCTTGGCGTTCCAGGCGAGATGCGTCATGACGGCCAGCCTAGCTTGACCTGAACCATGGTTGAAGTATGACGCTCCTCCTATGGACCTCACCACGCGGGAATCCGCGATCACCGCCGTGCCCGGACACACCGAGAACGAGGGCAGGCTCCGGCTCGCCGTCATCCTGGGCAGCAACCGCGAGGGCCGCTTCGGCCCCGTCGTCTCCGACTGGTTCCTGTCCCGCGCCGCCGAGCGCCAGGACTTCACCACCACGTTCATCGACCTCGCCGACACGGATCTGTCGGCCCCCCTCTCCTCCCGGCCGGGCCCCGCCGTACAGGCCGAACTCGACAAGGTCACGCCGGTGCTGGCCGCCGCCGACGCCTTCGTCGTCCTCACCCCCGAGTACAACCACTCCTTCCCCGCCGCCATCAAGGCGCTGATCGACTGGCACTTCGTCGAATGGCAGGCCAAGCCCGTCGGCTTCGTCTCCTACGGCGGGATGTCCGGCGGACTGCGCGCCGTCGAGCAACTGCGCCAGATCTTCGCCGAGATGCACGCCGTCACCGTCCGGGACACGGTCTCCTTCCACAACGCCCACGCGCACTTCGACACCGAGGGCCGGCACCGGGACCCGGCCGAGTGCGACGCCGCCGCGCGGACGCTGCTCGACCGGCTCGCCTGGTGGGCGCTGGCGCTGCGCGAGGCCAAGTCAACCCGCCCGTACGCCGGTTGACGGCGGCCCGTCCGCCCCGCCCATCCACGTCGAACACGGGGGACACAAGAGATGCCTGTCCTGACACGCCTGCTGGGCCACCGGCTGCGCCCCTACGCGGGGACGCTCGCCCTGGTCGTCCTGCTCCAGCTGATCCAGACGCTGTCCACGCTGTATCTGCCCACCCTCAACGCCGACATCATCAACAACGGTGTGCTGACCGGCGACACCGGCCATGTGCTGTCGACGGGCGGGGTGATGCTCGCCGTCACCCTGCTCCAGATCCTCGCCGCCGGGGCGGCCGTCTACTTCGGGGCCCGGGTCGCGATGGGCGCCGGCCGCGATCTGCGGTCCGCCGTCTTCTCCCGGGTGCAGGACTTCTCCGTACGGGAGATGGGCCGTTTCGGCGCCGCCTCGCTGATCACCCGGACGACCAATGACGTCCAGCAGATCCAGACGCTGACGGCCATCGGACTGACTGTGCTGGTCGCGGCCCCGCTGACCTGTGTCGGCGGGATCGCCATGGCTGTCAGGCAGGATGTGCCGCTCTCGCTGCTGCTGCTGATCTTCGTACCGATGCTCGGCGGCTGTCTCGGCCTGATCGTCCGGCGGATGCCACCGCTCTTCCAGGGCATGCAGCGCCGTATCGACCAGGTCAACCGGATGACGCGGGAGCAGATCACGGGGGTACGGGTCATCCGGGCCTTCGTGCGCGACACGCACGAGCAGCGGCGGTACGCGGGGGCCAACCAGGAGCTGATGGCCGTCGCCCTGCGGACCGGCCGGCTCACGTCCGTGATGCTGCCGACGGTCATGCTGGTGTGGGAGCTGGCGACCGTCACGATCATCTGGGCCGGCGCCCATCGCCTCGACTCGGGGGCGTTGCAGGCCGGTTCGCTGATCGCCTTCCTCAGCTATCTGATGCAGATCCTGATGGCCGTGATGATGACGGTCTTTCTGCTGATGCAGCTGCCGCGTGCGGCGGTGAGCGCCGAGCGCATCCGGGAGGTCCTGGAGACGGAGCCGTCCGGGGCCCAGGTGGCGGGGGCTCAGTTGTCCGGGGTTCAGGCGTCGGGGGTTCAGGCGTCGGGGGTTCAGGCGTCGGGGGTTCAGATGTCGGGGGTTCAGCCGTCCGGGGTCCGGCCGTCCGGGGTTCAGCCGTCCCGGGCCGGGCTGGGCATCCGGGGCGGGCTGGAGATCCGGGGCGGGCTGGAGATCCGGGGCGCCGGATTCCGTTACCCCGGAGCCGAGGAGCCCGTGCTGCGCGCGGTCGACCTGACCGCGCGGCCCGGCCGTACGACCGCCGTCATCGGCTCCACGGGCAGCGGCAAGACCACCCTGCTCAATCTGGTGCCGAGACTGCTCGACACGACCGAGGGCGAGGTACGGATCGGGGGCACCGACATCCGGGCCATGGACCCGGCCCTGCTCGCCCGTACGGTCGGATTCGTACCGCAGAAGCCGTACCTCTTCTCCGGAACGGTCGCCTCCAACCTTCGGTACGGGAAACCGGACGCGACCGACGACGAGCTGTGGCGGGCACTGGAGACCGCGCAGGCGGCCGGTTTCGTGGCCGCGCTGCCGGAGGGGCTCGACGCGCCGGTCGCCCAGGGCGGCGGCAATCTCTCCGGCGGACAGCGCCAACGCCTCGCCATCGCACGGGTACTGGTGGCCGGCCCCGAGATCTATCTCTTCGACGACTCGTTCTCGGCGCTGGACTACGCCACCGACGCGGCGCTCCGGGCGGCACTGGCCGGAGCGACCTCGGGAGCGACCGTGGTGATCGTCGCCCAGCGCGTCTCCACCATCCGCGGCGCCGACCGGATCGTGGTCCTCGACGAGGGCCGGGTCGTCGGCACCGGTACCCACGAACAGCTCATGCGGGACAACGACACCTACCGGGAGATCGTCCTCTCCCAGCTCAGTGAGGAGGAAGCCGCATGAGCGCTCCGGAACGCCGGGGGCCCGCGCCGCAGCGTGGCCCCGGTCCGGTCGCGGGACCGTCCCTCGAACGCTCCCTGGACTTCCGCCGGTCCGCCGTCCGTCTGCTGCGGACGATGGCGCCCGAACGGGGGCTGCTGCTGGGCGTGCTCGCCGCCGGGACGGCCGCCGTCGCGCTCGCCGTCGCCCTCCCGAAGATCCTCGGCCACGCCACCGATCTGGTGGTCTCCGGTGCCGGTGGTCCGTACGGTGTCGACTATCCGGCGGTGGCACGGGTCCTCGTCGTCGTCCTCTCCCTGAACGCCGTCTCCGCCGCTCTCAGCTGGGCGCAGACGCGGCTCACGATGGAGGTCGTCCAGCGGGCCGGTTACCGGCTGCGCGAGGAGGCGCAGACGAAACTGTCCCGGGTGCCGCTCACGTACGTCGACGAGCAGCCGCGCGGCGAGATCCTCTCCCGCACCACCAATGACATCGACAACATCGTCCAGACCATGCAGCAGGCGCTCGGCCAGATGGTGCGCGGAGTGCTGACGCTCGTCGGCGTGCTGGCGATGATGTTCTGGATCTCACCGCCTCTGGCGCTGATCGTCCTGGCCACCGTGCCGGTGTCGGTCCTGGCGGCGGTGCGGATCGGGAAGCGCGCCCAGCCGCGGTTCGTCGCGCAGTGGGCCGTCACCGGCCGGCTCAACGGCCATGTCGAGGAGATGTACAGCGGTCACGCCGAGGTGCTGGTCTTCGGCCGGAAGCGGGAGGCCGTCCGCACCTTCGAGGAGCACAACGAGGAGCTGTACGAGGCGAGTTTCCGGGCGCAGTTCATCTCGGGGGTGATCCAGCCCGCGCTGAGCTTCGTCGGCAATCTGACCTATGTGCTGATCGCGGTGGCCGGCGGGCTGCGGGTCGCCTCGGGGACGCTGTCCATCGGCGATGTCCAGGCCTTCGTCCAGTACTCGTACGAATTCAACGGACCGGTCACCCAGCTCGCCTCCATGGCCAACCTCCTCCAGTCGGGCATCGCCTCCGCCGAGCGGGTCTTCGAACTGCTGGACGCGGAGGAGGAGGCGGCGTCCCCGGCAGCCGACGCGGACGCGGACGCGGACGCGGACAAAGACACAGACCCAGGCACAGGCACAGACGCGGGCGCAGGCACAGACGCGAGCACAGGAACAGGCGCAGGCGCGGGTGCGGGGGCGGGCACAGGTCCTGGGACGGTCTCGTTCGAGAAGGTGTCGTTCCGGTACGAGCCGGCGAAGCCGCTCATCGAGGACGTGTCGCTCGTCGTGGAGCCGGGCCAGACGGTCGCGATCGTCGGGCCGACGGGCGCGGGCAAGACGACGCTGGTCAATCTGCTGATGCGGTTCTACGAGGTCACGGGCGGCCGGATCACGCTCGGCGGCGTCGACATCGCGCGGATCCCGAGGGAGGAGCTGCGGTCGGGGATCGGCATGGTCCTCCAGGACACCTGGCTCTTCGGCGGGACGATCGCGGACAACATCGCGTACGGCGTCCCCGGCGACGTCCCGCGCGAACGCGTCGTCGAGGCGGCCCGCGCCACGCACGCGGACCGGTTCATCCGTACGCTCCCCGACGGCTACGACACGGTCGTGGACGAGGAGGGCGCGGGACTCAGCGCGGGCGAGAAGCAACTCCTCACCATCGCGCGGGCGTTCCTGGCCGAACCCGCCATCCTGATCCTGGACGAGGCGACCAGCTCGGTGGACACCCGCACCGAAGTCCTCATCCAGCGGGCCATGTCGTCCCTGCGGGCCGGCCGTACGAGCTTTGTGATCGCGCACCGGCTCTCCACGATCCGGGACGCGGACGTGATCCTGGTGATGGAGAACGGCGCGATCGTCGAACAGGGCTCGCACGACGAGCTGCTGGCGGCCGAGGGCGCGTACGCGCGGCTGTACGCCTCGCAGTTCGCCGCCCTCGCGGTGTAAGGTCCCCCGGCCCTCCACCGATCATCCGGAACGAGAAGGAGTCCCCTCGTGTCGCTCCCCGAGTGTCTGACCGTGCTGACCACGACCGACAGTGCCGACAAGGCGGAGCGGCTCGCCCGGGGCGTGATCGAGGCAGGGCTCGCCGCCTGCGCCCAGATCTCGGCGCCGGTCACCTCCGTGTACCGCTGGCGGAGCGCGATCGAGACCGGCGAGGAGTGGCAGGTCCTCTTCAAGACCACCGCGGCCCGATATGACGCGCTGGAGGCCCATCTGAAGGCGGCCCACGACTACGAGACACCGGAGATCATCGCCACGCCGGTGGTACGGGGGAGCGCGGAGTATCTGGCGTGGATCGCCGAGGAGACCGTCGCACCATGAGGCTTCCGTTCTTCGTCTACGGCACGCTGCGGCCCGGCGAGCACAATCACGACCTGTACCTGCGCGGGCGCGTGGCGGCGGAGGAACCCGCCAGGCTGGCGGGAGCGCTGCTGTACGACGGCCCCGGTTATCCGTACGCGATCGAGGCCGCCGGTACGGCCGCCCCTGGCACGGTCGGCCCCGGTACGGTCGGCCCCGGTACGGCCGCCTCCGGAGCGGTCGCCGCCGGTGCGGTCGTCGGCGAGCTCGTCACGGCGAAGCCGGGGGAGTACGCCGGACTGCTCGCCGTACTGGACGAGTTGGAGGAGTACGCGGCCCCCGAAGATCCGCGCAACCTGTACGTACGGGTGGCCCGCGACGTCCTGCGGGCGGACGGCACCCCGGCCAGGGCATGGGTGTACTTCGCGGCGCCACGCGTCGCCCGCGCGCTACGGGCACGCGGACGCCTGATCGCGGACGGCGACTGGCTCGCCCACGTCCGCCCGCGCTGACCGGGCCCGGGTGGTGGCCGGGACCGGCCGGTGGTCGGCGCGGCGGACGTCAGCGGGCGCCGCCGCCGGCCGCCAGAGCCTCGGTCACCCCTGTCTCGGCCGGTCCGAGAAACATGGGATCCGGCCGGAGCACCGCCTCCGCCGCCGCCTTCCCCGAGGCGAACACCTCCCGTATCCCGCCGTAGTACCAGGTCGCGTTCCGCGGCTCCGCGACACCGACGCCGTACGACTCGACGCCCGCCGCCCCGCAGAGCGCCACCGCGCGCCGGACATGGAACCCCTGTGTCACCAGCACCGCCCGGTCGACGCCGAATATCTTCTTGGCCCGCACGCAGGAGTCCCAGGTGTCGAACCCCGCGTAGTCGCTGACGATCCGGTCGTCCGGCACTCCGAGCCCGACCAGATACGTCCGCATCGCGTCCGGCTCGTCGTACTCCTCCCGGCTGTTGTCCCCGGTCACCAGCACGACCTTCACCTTGCCCGCGTGGTACAGCTCCGCCGCCGCGTCGAGGCGGTGCGCGAGATACGGGGCCGGCCGGCCGGACCGCAGCCCGGCCCCGAAGACCACGGCCACGTCCCGCGCCGGCGCCTCCGCGACCGTACGGATCCGGCTGTCCGCGACCGCGTGCATCCATGTCGCGGGCGCCAGCCCGAGCACGCACCCGAGCATGACGGCCTGCACGAGGTGTCTCCTGCGGCGCTGGGTGAGCCGGAAACGCCACGGCCGGGCCTCTCCCGGCCGCCATGACCGGCGTTTCAGCCGCAGAGCGCGCAGTCTCGGCACACGCGGGCGCGGCATACGCAGCCGTGACGCACCGGGCCTTGGCCTGCGCGGGCGCGGCATACGCAGGCGTGACAGCTTCGGCAGTGGCATGGTCCCCCCTGGGTGGTCCTGGACTCCTCGTTCAGCCCGCTCTCTGCTCAGTACGACGATCGACGGCGCCGATCAGTTCGCGGATATGTCCGGTGGCGCCGGTGTCCAGGCGGCCACCAGCAGCGATTCGGTCGCCGCCGACGCGTAGACCGCCGCGGACAGCCAGGCCAGGGCGAAGCCGCCGGGGTCGGCGGGCAGCAGCCGCCCCAGCACGTCATGGCGGCGGTCCGCCGCCGCTTCCGTCAGCGCCTCGACCCGCCGCGCGCCGGTGGTGAGGCCCACCGCCCGCAGCCGACGCGGCAGTTCGTCGTCCGCGGACGCGGCCGTCACCGCGCGACCGCCCGCGACCGCGCGGTCCACGGTCCTGCGCAGCAGGTCCAGTTCGACGGGGAGCGCGGGCGGTGCCCCACCCTCCGCCGGCCCTGACGCCACGGCCGGTACGGCCGGTCCTGACGCTACAGCCGGTCCTGACGCTACGGCCTGTCCCGACGGTACGGCCGGTCCCGCCGCTCGTCCCGCCCGTTCCGCCGGGATGTGCGAGCGGTTGAGCAGGCGCAGCCCCAGATCCGCGCGCACGGGCTCCCCGTCGTGGCCGGTCCAGGACGCCGCGAGCACCCGCACCCGGTCGGGCCGGTCCGGCACGACCCGGGCGATCAGCCGCAGCGCGAGCCCACGGCGGCCCGCGAACAACGCGAGGTTCTCGGCGTAGGGGAGTTCCGGCCGCTCGTCCGGCGCCGCCAGCCGCAGTGTGGGACCCGCGGCCACGGCGAAGCCCGTGCCGGTGACGACGCCGTCGAGGAAGAGCAGATCGCCGCCCGCCCCACGGGCGTCGGCGGGCTCGGACAACCAGGCGAGTGCCGACGCCAGTTGTTCGGCGGGTGGCCGCTCCCAGAGGGCGGCGAGCGGCGCTTCCCGCCAGCCCGCGCCCGCGGCCCGTACGGACCGTACCGCTCCGCCGCCGCCGATCCGGCCGTCCGGCGAGACCGTGGGCGCCGTGAGGATCACCCCGCCGCCGTCGCCCAGCTCCCGCAGCCCGAGCGCGCAGCCGCCGGGCACCGGTGACCCCGAGGCCTGGAGCGCGCGCTCCGGTCCGCCGGGAGCGACGTCCGAGAGCGTACGGAGCGTGCCGTCGGGGGCGAGCGCGTAGACCGTGGCGCCCGCGTATCCGGACGCGGTCACCACCGGCTCGGTGAACAGCCCGTACAACCGGAGCGGCCCTTCCGGCCGGTAGTCGCGGCGGGCCGGGGAGAGGGCGGCGGCCGGGCGGCGCACCAGATCCAGCAGCTCCGCCAGCTCGCCCGACAGCCCGGACAGCCGGAACCCCGGGTCGTCGGAACGGGCCTCGCCCAGCAGCCGGGCGATACGGACCGCCGTACCGGCGGGCCGGTACAGCCCGGCCAGTCGCGCCGAGTGGGCGGCATGGAGCAGCTCGGCGCGGTGGACCACGCCGGAGCCGGAGACGCCCGCGACCAGGACGGCGGTCACGGCCTCCCGGAGCGCGTCGAGGGCCTTGGACTGGGCCGGGTTCAGGGCGGGTTCGGCCGCGCCCCCGGCTGTCGACGCCGGTGCGGCTGCTCCCGCTTCGCCCGGTCCCCCCGCTGTCTCCCGTCGCTCTCCGCGCTCCCCTGCCTTCTCTTCCTCCCCTGCCGTTTCCTCTTTCTCTTCTTTCTCTTCTTGCTCTTCCGTTTCCTCCTGCTCGACCGCGAGAGGGGCGAAGGACAGGACCGCCGCGCGGTGCAGACAGGCCGGTGCCAGCAGACAACTGCACACCGCGTCCTCCGGGGCGGCCACGATCCCGGCCGTGACCCTCAACGTCACGGCCGTGTCCTCGGCGACCCGCACCAGGACGCCGTCCTCCGCCGCCTCCACCGGCCAGCCGGCTGCCTTCGCCACCGCTCCGTCCACGCGTTTGCGCAGCCGCGCGGGCAGCAGATCGAGCGCCCCGGCCGCCACTTCGGCGGTCACCGGCGGCAGTACGGTCGCGGAATTCGCCGCGGAATCCGTCGTCATCGGCGCGCACCTCCTACGCGTTCGCCGACCCAGCGGGCCAGCTCCAGAGGGCTGAGCGCCGCCACCGGCATACCCGCCCCCACCAACTGGCCCGCCACACCGGCCGAATACCGTGGCCGGCCCTCGTCGTCGAGTGAGGCGCAGCCCAGGACATGACAGCCCGCGTCGACCAGCGCCCGTACCTCCGTGAGCAACGGGGAGACCGGGCCGCCCTCCTCGAAGTCGCTGATCAGCACGACCAGCGTGCGGGACGGCACCGTCACCAGCTCACGGGCGTGGCGCAGCCCGCGCGCGATGTTCGTACCGCCGCCGACCCGGACCTCCAGCAGCAGACTCAGGGGATCGTCGACCTGGTCGGTGAGGTCGAGCACCTCGGTGGAGAACGCGACGAAGTGCGTACTCACCGCCGGGACACCGGCCAGTACGGAGGCGGTGAGCGCGGCCCAGACCGTCGACGCCTCCATCGAGCCCGAGACATCGACGACCAGCACCAGCCGCCAGTCGGCCGCCTTGCGGGCGCGCGTGCGGAAGACGGGCTGTTCGGGCAGGACCGTCACCGCGCCGGTGTCCGGATCACGGCGCGCGGTCGCCAGATTCGCGCGCAGCGTACGGGCGAGATCCAGCGGCCCGCCGGGGCGGCGGGTCGGGCGCGGATGGGAGAGACCGGTGAGGGCGGGGCGCAGCCGGTTGGCCAGCGCCTCGGTCAACTCGGCCACCAGCCGGGCCACCAGGGGCCGCAGCCGGGCGAGCTGATGCTCGGGAAGCCCGCCGGCGTACGAGAGGACGGTACGCAGCAGCTCCACCGACGGCCGTGCCGACGCCGGGTCCAGCTCCAGGGCGGCGTCGAGCCGTCCCGTATCCGCCGCGGCGGCGAGCACCTCCTCCCGTACGCCGGGCCCGAACAGCGCGGACAACTCCTCGGACCAGGAACGGACATCGGGGTACGACGCGCCGTCCCCGCCCCGCGAGCCGCCCGCGTCACGCTCCTCACCGCGCTCGCCCTCGCCCCGCCCGTACCCGTACAGCTCATCGAGCGCACCGGCGATCCGGGCGGCTCCACCGGTGAGCTGCCGCCCGCGCCCGAGCAGCAGCCGCCACCGCTCACCGGGGGTGAGCGCGAGGGCTCCCGCCGCGTCGTCGCCCCCACTGAGGGAGCCCCCACCGAGGGAGCCCCCGCCGAGGGAGCCGTGGCCGACGGCGTCGTGGCCGGGCGCGCCGGAGCCTCCGGGCGCCGCCTCCGCCGCGTGGGCGACGTCACGCGCACGCGCCGCGTCAGGCGCGTCCGCCGGAGCAGCGGCGTCCAGCCCTCGCGCCGCCAGGGCCTCGCGGCCCGCCAGATCGGCCGCGGCCAGCAGCGCCAGTGCCGCCGGATCCGACAGCGCCCCGGGGAGGGCGCCCGCGGCGAGGCCCGTGCGGTCCTCCACCGTGGCGAGCAGCCGGGAGCGGGCCGCCGGGGAGAGCGTGTCGAAACCGGCGCGCAGCGAGGGCAGCCGGTCCAGGAAGCCCCGGTCGGGCAGCGCCTCGATCCGCTCCAGCAAGGGATCGAGCGCGCGGCCGGTCTCCAGCAGCGGGCCCGCCGCGAGCAGCGTCCCGCGCAGGAATCCGGCCAGGTCGGTGCGGAGCTCGGGGGTCGTCGCGCTGTCCACGCGGGACGCCAGACGCGTGCCGAACTCCGCCGCCTCCCGCAGCCCCAGCACCACCCGGGCCGCCCCCGCCGCGCCCCGGATCAGCGGCGTCGCCCCGGCGTCGAGATGCTTCAGCGCGGCATCGAGCCGGAACCCGCCCGGCGCCGCCGCCCGGTCGGCCAGCGAGACCAGGGCGCGTGCGTCGGCCGGGTCGGTGGAACCGGCGAGCCCGTCCAGCGCCCGGACCCCGGCCGTGGCCAGCTCCTCGTACGCCGCGCCGAGCGCGTCCCGTTCCCACCCGGCGGGCAGCCCCGGCAGATGGCCCGATCCGATCCGGTCCAACAGGGCGAGACCGGTGAGCAGTTCGGGCAGGGTGCCGGACGCGGGCAGCAGCCCGGCGGCCTCGGAGAGCCGCTCGGCGGCGAGCACGGGCAGTCCGCACCGCGCCGCGTCCTCCAGACCGGACAGCACCTCGGCCGCGGTCGGCCCGCCGCGCTCGCGCTCCGCCGCGCGCCGCCCGCGCAGCATCCCGGCCGCCGCCTGTTCGAGCGTCACTCCGTGCACGCCCGCCACATCGAGCATCGCGGCGGTCGACGGAGACCAGGCCACGGCCCAGCGGGTGGTCAGCGGGGCGGCGTCACCCACACCCGCCACCTCGCCCTCCTCCCCGTACGGGACACGGCAGACGGCGAGCCGGCGCAGACACAGCTCACGGCGCCGGTCCAGATCGCCGCGGTGCGCGTCGAGACGCAGCTCCCGGCGGCCCGGCGCGGCCGGGGTGGGCAGCGACAGGCCGCCGAGCAACGCCTCCACGGCCGGCCCGAGCCCCGAACGCGGCGTGCCCGGCGCGAGCCTGCCCTGCCGCGTGCCGACCAGCACCCGTTCCATGGCGGCGGCCACCACGCGGCCCCGCCCGAACAACCGCCCCTGCGTCAGTACGGTCTGTGCCGCCTCGGCCAGCTCACCGCGCCCGGCGGCGGGCAGCCCGCGCAGCGCCGCCAGGTCGCGCGCGACCCGGACCAGTTCGCGGGCGTCGGCGGGCCCGCTCGGATGCCCGGCGTCCCGTACGGCCGCGCAGATCCGTACGGCCGTCGACGTCAGCAGATCGTCCAGCGACGCGGGATCGCCCGCCGCGAGATGCACACCGCGCTGCCACTCCGGGTCGCGGATCCCGGCCGGATAACCGGACCGCTCGTCCAGCAGCGCGTACGAGTACGGCACGAGCGAGGTGACGACGGCAGCCCCGGCAGCGGGCCTGGCGGCGGGCACGGCTGCCGGGTCCGGCGGTACCTCCCCGGGGCCGGACCCGGCGGCGCCCGGCAGCAGCGCGGGCGCGTGGAAGGCGCCGATCACGGCCGCCGCCCGGCGGCCCCCGCGCTCGGCCAGCCGGCGCCGCATGTTCGCCTCGCGCCGCAGATCGTGCGGATCGACCGCGCCGGTGTCCGACCGCAGGGCCCAGCCGACCAGCAGCGCGGCCCGCCGCAGCGCCTCGGGGCCGGAACCGGGCGCCTCCGCCTCGACAAGCCGGTCCCACAGATCGTCCCCGGGCCGCCCCCCGGCCCGCGCCCGCAGCGCGGCGGCCAACGCCCCACCGGCCCAGGCCGGTCCACCGGACTCACCGGCCGGGGCCGGTCCACCGGACTCACCGGGACCGTCCGGTCCATGGGACTCACCGGTCCCGTCCGCCCCGGCGTCCGCCTCCGGGGCGGGCTCGCGCGCGGTCAGCGGCAGGTCGAACGGAACGACCTCCACCCCCGCCTCCCGCGCCCAGCGGATCGCCGCCAGCTCCGGCGAGAACTCCGCGAACGGCAGGAACACCAGCCCACCGCCCGCCCCCTCGCCCCGGCCGCCCGCCAGGGCGACCGGGGGCACCGTCGCCGGATCGGCGAGATACGGCAGCCAGGGGGCGAACTCCTCGGGCAACTCGACGAACAGCACCTCCGGTGCCGCCTCCGCGAGCATCGCCGGTACGGCCGCCGCCAGCGCCGGGGAGTGGTGCCGCACCCCGATCAGATACGGCTCCCGGCACCCGGCCAGCCCGGCCAGCGCCCCGGCAGGCCCCCCGTCGCCGCCCGCCGGTCCATCACCCGCGCCACCCGCCGGCGTGCCACTCGCCGGCGTGCCACTCGCCGGCGTGCCACTCGCCGGCGTGCCATCCGCCACGCCCCCCGGCTCATCCCAGCTCATCGCGCAGCCCCCACAGCGTCCGCCACAGCGGAGCGCCCGCCTCCGCCCGGCGGCGCACCGGGCCGTCCCAGTACCCCAACAGCCGTGCGTGGTCCGCCGGATCGTCCTTGCGCACCGTCCCGAGCAGATGGCCCGGCAGCGTACGCAGGACATCGCGGCCGTCGCCGAGGTACGCCGCGCCGAGCCCCATCGACGTCGCCACATGCACCGCCTCCGCCGTCGACATGACCGTCGAGGGGCGCTCGATCTCCCAGCCCTCCGCGCTCCGTCCCGTCCGCAGATCACGGAACGCGGTGACCAGCGCCTCCAGCACCGTGTCGTCCACGGAGAACGCCGCCCCGCCGCGCGCCAGCGCCGCCGTCGCCTGCCCGCGCACCAGCTCGGTCTCCACGTCGAGATCGCCGATCGGGCCGACCGTCTCGAAGTTGAACCGGCGCTTCAGGGCGGCGGACATCTCGGAGACGCCCTTGTCGCGGAGGTTGGCGGTGGCGATCAGCGTGAAGCCGGGCACGGCGTGCACCGTGCTGTCCCCGCCCTCCCCGCCCGCCAGTTCGGGCACGGACATGCGGCGCTCCGACAGGATTGAGACCAGCGCGTCCTGCACCTCGGGCAGACAGCGCGTGACCTCCTCGACCCGGGCCACCGCGCCACGCGTCATGGCCGTGAGGACGGGGGAGGGCACCAGGGCCTCCCGGCTCGGCCCCTTGGCCAGCAGCAGCGCGTAGTTCCAGCCGTAGCGGAGCTGGTCCTCGGTGGTGCCCGCGGTGCCCTGCACCGTGAGCGTGCTGCTGCCGCACACCGCGGCGGAGAGCAGCTCGGAGAGCATCGACTTGGCGGTGCCCGGCTCACCGACGAGCAGCAGTCCGCGCTCGCCCGCCAGCGTCACCACACACCGCTCCACCAGCGCCCGGTCGCCCACGAACTTCCGTGACACGACCAGCTGTTCACCCCCGGCCGACCGCAGCGTCTCGCCGTCGGAACCACAGACGAACAGCACCACCGCGCGCGGCGTCAGCCGCCATCTCGGCGGGCGCGGGCCCTCGTCGTACGACGCGAGGAACGCCAGCTCCGCCGCGTACCGGTCCTCCGGCAGCTCCAGCTGCCGCCCCGGCTCCTGCCCCGGCTCCCGCTCTTCCGCCGTCATCTCCGTCACCGTCATCGTCTGCCTCCCCGGCCGCTCCGGCCCTGGAACTCCTCGAACCCCGGTACATCGCCCTCGACGACCCGCCGCCAGGCGGCCCGGTACAGCTCCGGCACCGGCCGGTCGGGCACCACGTAGAGCGGCTGGTCCCACGGCAGCAGCGCCGTCTTCCAGCTCTCCGCCGGCAACCGCGGCGTCTTCTGCTCCAGCCAGCCGCCCGGCAGGAACAGCGAGCGGCCCGCCCGCGCGCGCTTGGCCTCCACCACCAGGTCCGTGGCGGCCAGTTCGGCCCGCGCCTTCTTCAGCCGGGCCGGCTTCCACCCCGTCCACTCGGCCTGATGACGGTCGGTGGGATCGGGCAGCGCGAGCAGCATCAGATAGAGCACGGCGGCGTCCTCGGAGAGCCCGAAGCGCTCCATCGCCTCGCCCACCAGCTCCGGCGCGCCGAGCCGCGGATCCTGCGGGTGACCCGGCGGGCCGTCCGCCGTGACCAGCTCCATGAACTCCGCGCCGAGCAGCGTCCGCAGCGCCCGCAACTGCGGAGCCGCGCCCGCCGTCGCCGCCAGCAGCCTCAGATCCGGATGGTCGGGACCACCCTCGCCCCGGTCCCGGCCGTCCGCCCCCTCCGCGGGCAGTACGGCCGAGGGCCGCACCCACACCGTCTCCCAGCGGTTTCCGTACCGCGAGGGTGTGAGCACCAGCGCCGGTGACAGCTCGAACAGGTCCTTGTCTCCGGCGCCACGCTCCGGCGCCAGGCCATGGGCCTCGCGCAGCCGCCCGGACACGGGGTCATAGGCGGAGTCCCGGTCGACCCCCAGATGCAGCAGCAGACCGGGGTCCGCCAGCCGCTCCCGCAGCATGCGCGCGGTGACCGGCAGGAAGGCGCGCAGCGGGTCGCCGTACGGCAGCCGGTACGCGAGCCAGCGCAGCGCGTCGACCGTGCTGCCGAGCGTGCCCCCGGTCAGCAGCAGCCCCGGCTCCACCGGCTCCAACTCGCCGTCGGTCATGCGCTGTTCGGTGCGGCCGGTCAGCTCCTCCCGCCACTCGGGGTTCAGCGCGTCCAGCACGGAGGTGCCGCCGCCCAGCTCGGCCACCAGCCGCCTGATCAGCGAGGGCGGCAGAGGCCGTCGCCTGCCTCGCGCCGCGATCCACGCCTCCATCAGCGGTTCCAGCGCGAACCCGGTGGTCCACAGCTCCGCCACCCGCTCAGCGGCGGCGGGCAGCAGCAGCCCGCTGAAGGTCCGCCGCTCGCCGACGCTCAGCGCGTCGAGCAGGGCGAGCCCCACCTCCACCTCGGCGTTCTTCGCGCCCAGCGCCTCCAGATACGGAGCGGGCAGCACGCCGTTGCCCCGATAACCGCTCATCCCCGGCGAGCCGAGCTGGAGCAGGGCGCCCGCGGTCGTGACGATCCCGACCCGCTCGGCGAACTCCACGGCCTGCTCGGGGCGGTACGGCAGCGGGCCGCGCTCCCGTATCAGCTCCAGGACCCGGCGCACCACCGGCGCCCGGACCGGATCGTCCGCCGCGCCCAGCACCTCGGACTCGATGAGCGCGCACCCGTCCCAGCCGCCGAAGGCCCCGGCCGGGTCGTACTCCACGCAGTGCCAGTAGGCGTCCTTGTCCTCGGACCGCAGTTGGCCGAGGATCACCAGCCGTCGTGCCCCCGCGTGCCGTATGTCACCGGCGAGCTTGCTCTCGTCGCTGCCGGGGATCCGCAGCTCCACGGCGCGCAGCCGTCCGCGCGGATCGATCAGCAGCGCGTCACCGTCCGCCTCGACGGTCAGCGCCGCGTCGAGGAACTCCATGAGCGCGGCCCGGTGTTCGCCGGAGGTGGCGGGTGAGGCGGCGCGCAGCGCGAGCGCCGCCATCCCGGCTCCGGCCAGCGTCACCCACCCCTGCCTCGTCCGCTCGACCGGCGTGTGCCCCGGGACCGCGGCCGGTGCCAGCGCATTTTGCAGCAGCCGGAGCTGTTCGAGAACCGTCGCGGTCTCGTGGGACACGTAGTGGTAGAAGTACGGGTACGTCGACACGGCGAAGCCCTGGAACGCCTTGCCCAGAACGGTGTCGTGGGCGTGCAGGACCTTCTCCTCCTCGCTCTCGGAGCCGGGCCTGCTCGCCGCGCGTTCGGCGAGCGTGGCGATACGCCCGCTGTGGCGCGCCGCCTCGTCCACCAGTCCGGCCACACCCGCCACCAGCCCGGGGTGGGTGATGTCCGGCAGCAGCCGGCGCACGGCCGCCTCCGCCTTCGTCCCCTCGGCCACCGAGGCCAGCAGCGCCCGTGCGTCCGCCTCCGTCACCGCGCGCAGCGCGGCCGAACCCCGCTCGTCACGTGTCCGCAGCGCGTGCCAGTGCGCCAGCGGCGCCACCAGCGCGGTGCCCGCCGCGTACGCGCCACCCCGGCCGCCGTCCTCGAAGCGCGCGACCTGGACGCCGTCGGCGTCGTACAGGGAGACCGAGGCGCCGTATCCACGGCTCTCGCGCGGATACAGCGAGGTGCCGCCGGGCAGCCGCAGCGGCGGTACGGGAATGCCGTCGGAGAGATGCTCGACGCGCGCGCCGGCCGGCACCGGCACGGCGGGGCTCCGGCTTCCGTCCACCGAACAGGCCGTGAGCGTCCCCTCCTTGGGGTCGTACGTCACCCACCAGCCCAGCAGCCCGTCCTTCGTGCCGAACGGGGAGGACTCCAGACCGGGCTGTACGGGCAGCAGCCGGCAGGCCCGCTCCAGCAGCCGCACGCCGCCCCCGGCGAGGGCCGAGTCGAAGAACGCGGGCACCGAGACCCGGCCCCTGCGGGCCGATTCCGGGTCGTACTCCCACCACTGGTTCTCGTGCAGCACCCATACGGAGATACCGTCCGAGGCGACCGGGCGGCGCTCCGCCGCGAACGAGGTGTCGCCCGCGTACACCGGCCGCCCGCCGTAGCAGCGCCCGCCGTCGGGCAGCTCGAACGATGGCGTCTGGGCGTCCGTCCAGTGGTCGTTCAGCTCGCCCTTGGGCGTGAACACCTCGGCGGGACGGCCCGACCACACGGCCCGCCGGTCGTCGCCGTACCCGTTGGCGATCAGCCACTGGCCCCCGGCGTAACGGATCGTCATCGCGTCCCAGGAGCGCGTCGAGGCCGTCGGGGGAGTCAGCGGGCGCTGGTCGAGCACGGCCGTCGGCCCGACCGCCGCCACCTGCGTACCGACCCGGACGAGCAGGGCGGGCCAGGAGTCCCGCATCTGGTACCACGCGTCGGCGCGGTGGCCGTAACGCTGTCCCGACGCCTCCACGTCGACCGTGCCGAGCCCCGGCAGCGCCTCCTCAAGCGCGGGCCAGCCCAGCTCGTCGAGAATGCCCGCCCGCAGGGTCCTGGCCAGGGCGGGAGCGGGCGAGACCGCCGTGATGCGGCGCACCGCCTCCGGCGCCGTCGCCAGCACGGACGGCGAGGAGAAGCGGCTCAGCCGCCGCAGCAGGGCGTCCAGACCGGGCAGTCCGAAGGGCTGTGACAGATCGTCGGCGCGGTCGGCCAGCCAGCCCACGAGCACGGCGCGCAGAGCGGGATGGTCCGCGATCCCGCCGAGCAGCTCCGTGGCGTCACCGCTGTCGGCCACCGCCTCCACACCCGCGCGCAGCAGCCGCGTGAACCGGGGATCCGCGGTCAGCGCGACCAGATCCCTGCGCCCCTCGCGTTCGTCCGTCAGCCAGTCGGACAGATCGATCTTCGACGCGCCCTCCGGGGGCCCGGCGACCGGTACGCCCCACGCGAGACACGCGTCGAGCAGGTCCAGGTCCGCCGTCATGCGCCGGCCGTAGCCCCTGAGCAGCCGTACCGGCGTGCCGTCGGCCACCAGCCGCTCCACCAGCCGTTCCACCAGGGCCAGTTCGGCTTCGAGGCGTACGGTGGTCCGCCAGCCGCGCTGCCGGTGCCTGGCCCAGGACGACAGCCACTCGGCGGCCGGAACCGTCCCGTCCACCAGCAGCTCGACCGCCCCGCACCGGTCGAGCAGCGCCAGCCAGGACGCGTCGAACTCCTCGGGCTTGTCACCGCCCGTGGCGGGCAGCAGCGTCAGCAGCCGCTCCCGTACGGAGCGGTCCTCGGCCGCGATGGCGGCCAGGGCCGGCAGCGCGGTCTTCCAGAAGCTCCCCGCCGCGCGGTTCATCGGACCGGTGTGGACGATCTCGGCGAGCAGCGACCGCTCCTCGGCGTCCGCGTCCAGACCGGCGCCCTTCGCGAGGCGCCGCAGATCCTCCAGCATGCCCGCGTACGGGGCGAGCCCGGCCGCGCACCGCTCCAGCGACACCGCCCTGAACTGGCCGTACGCCTCGGCCGCCGACAGCCGGACCGTCAGGGCCTTGGCGTGCTCACGCAGCGCCTTGCCGGTCAGCGCGCCCGCTCCGGCGAACTCCAGGAAGACCTCGCGCAGCCGCTCCTCGTCCACCTCCAGCGCGTGCCGCTGCTCGGCCGCCCGCGCCTTGCCGAAGAACACCGAGGCCTGCTGCCGGGATTCGACGGCCAGGAAGAGCCGTGCCACCTGCTCGTAGTAGGTCGGCAGGAAGTGCGGGACGGACCGGTCGAGGCGCTCGCCGATCTCGTCGAACCCCTCCTTCGCCAGCCCCGGCTTGGTGGCGACGAGTCGCGTGAGCCGCTCCATCTCCTTGACGACGGCCAGCGCGTGATGGCCGTTGGCGGGGTCGTTCACCAGCGCCCAGGCCGGGAATCCCAGCGACTGCCGCTTCACCCGCCCGACCTCGGTGACCTCGGCCTCGCCGAACCCCAGATACTCCAGGGCGAGATCCTCGGCCGCCCCGATCGCCCCGGGGACCAGCCGGACCACCGCGCGCCCGTCCAGCGCGGGATGGCCGTACGAACGCGCCGTCAGCACATCGCCCCCGGCACCGCCGAGCGGCAGCACCGCGCCCGCCTCCAGCAGGTCCCTCTCCAGCCGCTCCCGCTCCGTGAGGCTCGCCCGCGCGGACTTCCCGGCCGCGGCCCCGTCCGCCGTGGTTGTCCCACCCGCCGGTGTTCCGTCCACCGGCTGCCCGTCCGCCGGTGTCCCGCTCAGGGGTCGCATGTCGCTCACAGCGCCTTCTCCTCGTCGCTCTCGACCACACGGCCCGCGTACACCAGCGCGGCCATCCGCTCGCCCTCCGACCAGGCGACCGGCCCCACTTCGGCGAGCGGCAGCCGCCGCCCCGCCGTGTCACGCCACTCCAGCGAGCCGGTCAGCGTCTCCGAGTCCGGGTAGTCGTCCCCCAGCCAGTACGCCGCCTCCAGCTGCCGGCCGTCCTCCACCAGCGGGCACACCGCCTGGCCGCCGCGCACGCGGTACCCGAGCGAGACCGCGCGGGCCGTGGCATGCCGCAGCTGCGCGAACTTCCCGTCGGCGTACGCCCGCCAGTCCTGGGCCGTGCCGCCCGCACCGGCGTCCCCGGCCGGCTCCGGCCGCCGCCACACCTCGCGGAACAGCTGCTCGGCGCCCTGCTCGACCCCCAGCTCCGCCGCGAACTCCCGCAGCTCCGCCAGCTCTTCGAGCAGCACCGGATGCGGGATCAGCACCGTTTCCACCGCCGCCGCGTCCAGCCACACCGAGTCACCGTCCAGATCGACGATTCCCAGCCCCCGCGCCGGATCGGCGTCCCGCAGAAATCCGGCGTGTTCGGTATCCGCCGAGCCGTCCGCCGCCACCGGGGCCACCACGAGATCCCGCAGCGCCGACTGCCAGGCCGCGTCCGGCCACACCCGCGCCAGCAGCGCCACCGGCACCGGCAGCGAGCGCACCAGCCAGGTGTCCACCTGCTCCTTGCACTCCCGTTCGTGCCGCTCCAGCCACTCCGCCAACTGCCGCAGCCGCACGACTTCCGCGTCGTCCTTGAGCTTCGGCGGCACCTGTTTCAGCGTGCGCCCCGCGGCGTTCCGGCACAGCACGCGCGTGCCGTCCAGCGCGACGGCATACCCGCCCGTTGTCTCGATCCAGCCCATGGCAGGACCCCTCCCCGACCTTCTGGTTCCGAACTGCCATCACACTAAGTGAGGGGTCTGACAACGCCCCCACGCCGATGGCGAGGTCGTGGAGAGCCACCGTCACCACCGCGCAACCCCACGGCAATCAGGAACCGTCACGATCGGTTCATGACGGAGCCGGCACACCACCGCATGTCACCCCCACAACCCCCCATACCCCCACGGCCCCCCGCCCCGGCCGCGCGGGAGTTACGGGACGACGAGGAGCCGTTCCCCTTCGACACCACGGGGCAGCTCCTCGCCCGGATCACCGAGCGACTCGGTCACCAGCTCAGCCATGTGGCACGGGACGGAACCCGCAGAAACACCTGCGGCCACACGCCCACCTGCCCAGGTCCCGCTCCCGCGCCCACTTCCGCGCCCACTTCCGCGCCCACCTCCGGTCCCGCTCCCACGAGCCCCGGGGCGAGCGGTGCTCACCCTTCGAGCACGGCCTTCATGACGCTCTTCGCGATCGGAGCGCCGAGCCTGCCGCCGGAGATGTCCGCACGGGAGATGTCCATGTCCGTGGGGTCGATGAAGACCGCGACCGCGACGGAGGCGTCGCCCTTCTGGCCGTAGGAGACGAACCAGCCGTACGGCACCTCCTTGCTGACGTCGACCCCGCGCTGCGCGGTGCCGGTCTTCCCGCCGACCGTGACGCCGTCGATCAGCGCCCGCTTCGCGCTGCCCTCCTCGGCGGTGAACTCCATCATCTCCCGCACCTGTTCGGCGGTGTCCTCGGAGACGGCCTGGCTCTTCAGCGCGGGCTCGTGCTTCTCCAGGGTGGAGAGATCGGGGCCGCGCAGTTCGTCCACGATGTAGGGCTGCATCAGCTTGCCGCCGTTGGCGAGGGCCGCGGTCACCATGGCCATCTGCATCGGGGTGCTGGTGAGACTGCCCTGGCCCATGCCCGTCAGCGCGGTCCCCGGCCGGTCCAGCTTCTCGGGGTAGAGGCTCTTCGTGGCCAGCATGTCCCCGAAGTCCTCGGAGTAGACATCGGAGTTGAACCCGAACTTCTCCGCCGTCTCGCGCATCTTGTCCGCGCCGACCTTGGCCGCCGCGTCGAGGAAGACGTTGTTGCAGGAGTACTGCATGGCGGTCTTCAGCGAGGCCCTGTCGCACACCTCGTCGCCCGCCTCACTGCTGATCTTGTTGCTGGAGAGCGGCAGGGGATACGGGGAGACGGCGTCGGAAGGGGCGTCGATGTCCGTGATGACCCCGTGCTCCAGGGCCGCGGCGGCCGTCAGGATCTTGAAGGTGGAGCCGGGCGGATAGGTCTCCCGCAGCGCGCGGTTGGCCATCGGCTTGCTCTTGTCGGCGTCGAGCGCCTTGAACTTGTCGCCCTCCTTGAACGACAGCCCCGCGAAGACGGAAGGATCGTAGGAGGGCGTGGAGACGAGCGAGAGGACCTTGCCGGTCCGCGGATCGAGGGCGACGACCGCGCCCCGGGCGCCGAGGTCGGTCAGTCCCTTGTAGGCGGCCTTCTGCGCCTTCGCGTCGATGGTGGTGATCACATCACCGCCGCGTGGCTTCTCGCCGGTGAGGACGTCCAGGGCGCGCCCGAAGGCGAACCGGTCGTCCTGTCCGCTCAGCACCTCGTCGTACGTCTTCTCCAGCAGGGACATGCCCTGGGCCTGCGAGGCGTAGCCGGTGACGGGGGCGTACAGCGGCCCCTCGGCGAAGGTCCGCCGGTACGCGAACTCCGCGTCCGTGACCTCCCGCGAGCCGGTGACCGGCCGGTCTCCCACGATGATGTCCCCGCGCGGCTGCGAGAACTGGGCGATCTTCACCCGGCGGTTGTTCTCGTGGTTGGCGAGACTGTCGCTCTGGACGAACTGAAGCCAGTTGGCCCTCACCAGTAGGGCCAGTACGAGCACCCCGCAGAAGATGGCGATACGCCTCAGCGGCTTGTTCATCGAGCTCTCTCTCCTCTCCCACGCACCCGCGCGGTCGTCTCCACGCATGCGCACGTGGTCACACATTCGATCTTCCTGGTAAAGATGCGACGAATCGCCCAGCGGTTCCGGCGAGTCTCACGACGCCGTCCCGGAGACGCGCCGGGAGACGCGCCGCGGGACGGATCGCGGGACGCGCCGCGGGACGGATCGCGGGACGGACCGGGAGCCATGCCGGGAATCCGCGCCCGTCACCCGCGCCGGTTACCTTCGGTGCATGACAGGCACCACCGGCACCACCACACCGCACCCGGAACCAGCACGAGGCTACGACGACGCGGCCACCGAGCGCTGGGCACCCGAACCCGACAAGCGTCCGGGCCGCACCGCGTTCCAGCGCGACCGCGCGCGCGTACTGCACTCCTCCGCGCTGCGCAGGCTCGCGGGCAAGACCCAGGTGGTGACCCCCGGATCCCGTGGCCAGGAGTGGGACGCCAGCCCCCGAACCCGGCTGACCCACTCCCTGGAGTGCGCCCAGGTCGGCCGTGAGCTGGGCGCGGCCCTCGGCTGCGACCCGGATCTCGTCGAGGCCGCGTGTCTCTCCCACGACATGGGCCACCCGCCCTTCGGCCACAACGGCGAGCAGGCGCTCAACGACGTCGCCGCCGACTGCGGCGGCTTCGAGGGCAACGCCCAGTCGCTGAGGCTGCTGACCCGTATCGAGCCGAAACGTTTCGTACGGTCCGAGGCGGTGGCCCCGGGCGCACACGCGTCGGTGGCCGACGGCGTCGGCACCGGAGCCCGGACCGGCGGCCCGTCCAACGGCGGCCTGGTCAGTGTCGGTCTCAACCTCACCCGGGCCGCCCTGGACGCCGCCACCAAATACCCCTGGCCGCGCGGCGCACACCCCACCGAGCCCGGCTCGGTGAAATTCGGTGTGTACGAGGACGATCTGCCGGTCTTCACCTGGGCCCGCAAGGGCGCGCCGGCGGACCGCATCTGCTTCGAGGCGCAGGTCATGGACTGGTCCGACGATGTGGCCTACTGCGTCCACGACGTCGAGGACGGGCTGCACGCGGGCCATGTCGACCCCGCCGCGCTCACCTCCGCGTCCGAACGGAGCGCGATCTGGGAGGTGGCCATCGGCCGCTACGTACCGGCCGGCACGGACCCGGGGGAGTTGTCGGCCGCCCTCGACCGGCTGATGGCGCAGGAGTGGTGGCCGCACGCCTATGACGGTTCCGCCGTCGCGCAGTCCCGGCTGAAGGACGCCACCAGCCAGCTCATCGGCCGGTTCTGCGAAGCCGCCGAGGGCGCCACGCGCCGGGCGTACGGTACGGGACCGCTCACCCGGTACGCCGCCGAACTGGTCGTCCCCCGCGAGGCCCGGTACGAGTGCGCGGTCCTCAAGGCCGTCGCCGACCGCTATGTGATGCAGCGCGCCGAACAGGAGGTGCTCCGCGCCGACCAGCGGATCATCCTCGCCGAGCTGGCGGACGCGCTCACGGTCCGCGCCCCCGAGGGGCTGGATCCGCAGTTCCGCGCGCTGTTCGACACGGCCCGGGACGACCGGGCGCGCAAACGCGTCATCGTCGACCAGATCGCGTCGCTCACCGACGCGGCGGCCCTTTCCCTGCACGCGGGGCTCACCGGCCGCCGCTCGGCATCGCTCTGACGCACTGAGCCCTGGTCCCGCTGAGCCCTGGTCCCGCTGAGCCCTGGTCCCGCTGAGCCCTGGTCCCGCTGAGCCCTGGTCCCGCCGAGCCCTGACACCGCCCAGCCCTGACACCATTGCGCGATCACCGCGCACACGTGCGGCCCGCGCGGACCCATGGGTGGTCCAATGAGTGGTGCTCCGATGAAGGTGGTGCAATGAATGGGTGACATGCGCCCCTCATGCCTCACGGCTCCTGATCATCGGTTGCACGAGAGTAGCCGGATCACAGCAGTGAGACATGCCCGTGGAGCGCTCCCTCTTTCGCCATCACGCTCCGTGCGGGACGCTCGCAGATGGCGGCAGCGCGAAGAGGAGGCATCAAGTGGTCGACGCACATCGGACATTTGTCATCGTCGGTGGTGGACTCGCCGGGGCCAAGGCGGCTGAAACCCTGCGCGCGGAAGGGTTCACCGGCCGGGTGATCCTCATTGGTGACGAGCGCGACCATCCTTATGAACGCCCGCCGTTGTCCAAGGGCTATCTGACCGGTTCCGAGGAGCGGGACAGCGTCTTCGTGCACGAGCCCGCCTGGTACGCCCAGGCCCAGGTGGAGCTGCATCTCGGCCAGACCGTCACCTCCATCGACCGGGACACCCGGTGCGTACATCTCGGCGACGGCGCCTCCGTACGGTACGACAAGCTGCTGCTGGCCACCGGCGCGGAACCGCGCCGCCTCGACATCCCCGGCACGGACCTGGCGGGCGTCCACCACCTGCGCCGCCTCGCGCACTCCGACCGGCTGCGCCAGGTCCTCGCCGCCCTCGGCCGCGACAACGGTCATCTGGTGATCGCGGGCGCGGGCTGGATCGGTCTGGAGGTCGCGGCGGCGGCCCGTGGCTACGGCGCCGAGGTCACCGTCATCGAGCCCGAGGAGACCCCGCTCCTGCGGGTCATCGGCCCCGAGCTGGGCCAGCTCTTCACCGACCTTCACCGGGAACACGGCGTACGGTTCCACTTCGGTGTCCGGCTCACCGAGATCACCGGACAGGACGGCATGGTCCTCTCGGCCCGTACGGACGACGGCGAGGAACACCCCGCCCACGATGTGCTCGCCGCGATCGGTGCCGCCCCGCGCACGGCTCTCGCCGAAGCCGCCGGTCTCACTCTCGCCGACCGCGCGGACGGCGGCGGCATCGCCGTGGACACCGCGCTGCGCACCTCCGACCCCGATATCTTCGCGGCCGGGGACGTGGCCTCCTTCCCGGTCTCCGGCCGGGGCGCGCTCACCACCGACCGGGTACGTGTCGAGCACTGGGCCAACGCCCTCAACGGCGGCCCGGCCGCCGCCCGCGCCATGCTCGGCAAGGACGTCGTCTACGACCGCGTCCCCTACTTCTTCTCCGATCAGTACGACCTCGGCCTGGAGTACTCCGGCTGGGCCCCGCCCGGCTCGTACGACCAGGTGGTGGTGCGGGGCGACGCCGGAAAGAGGGAGTTCTGCGCGTTCTGGCTGAAGGACCGCAGGGTGCTCGCCGGGATGAACGTCAACGTGTGGGACGTCACCGAGGACATCCAGCGCCTCATCCGTTCCGGCGCCCGGCAGGACCTGGACGCCCTCGCGGATCCGGGTGTCCCGCTCGGCTCGCTGAGCACCGACCCCGCCTGAGCACCGACCCCGCCTGAGCACCGCCCCTGCAAGAGCAGCGCCCCGGAGTGCTGCCCCCGCCTGGACACCGCGCCCGAGCACCGACCCCGCGAGCGCATCCGGCCAGGTCCCGACGGACGCGGTGGCCCCGGCCGCGTACCGGACGGTCCGTGGGTGTCAGTACGTCCCCGTAGAATTCACGCGTGGCCGGCAGGATCAACGATGACGACGTGAAGGCGGTTCGGGACGCGGTCCCGATCGACGCCGTCGTGTCCGACTACCTTCAGCTGCGCAGCGCGGGCGGTGGCAACCTCAAGGGTCTCTGCCCGTTCCACGACGAGAAGTCCCCGTCCTTCCAGGTCAGTCCGAGCAAGGGTCTCTTCCACTGCTTCGGCTGCCAGGAGGGCGGGGACACCATCGCCTTCGTGATGAAGATCGACCATCTCTCCTTCTCCGAGACGGTCGAGCGGCTCGCCGCCAAGGCGGGCATCACCCTCCGCTACGAAGAGGGCGGGTACAACCCTGCGAGCCAGCGCGGCGAGCGCACCCGCCTGGTCGAGGCGCACAAGATCGCCGCCGAGTTCTATGTCGAGCAGCTCTCGGGACCCGAGGCGGAGACCGGCCGGAAGTTCCTCGCCGAGCGTGGTTTCGACCAGGCCGCGGCCGAGCATTTCGGCGTCGGTTACAGCCCCGTCGGCTGGGACCACCTCACCCGCTTTCTCCGCGGCAAGGGCTTCACCGACAAGGAGCTGCTGCTCTCGGGCCTCTCCCAGGACGGCCGCCGCGGCCCCATCGACCGCTTCCGCGGCCGGCTGATGTGGCCCATCCGCGACATCTCGGGCGAGGTCGTCGGCTTCGGCGCGCGCAAGCTGCGCGAGGACGACAACGGTCCGAAGTACCTCAACACCCCCGAGACGTCGATCTACAAGAAGTCCCAGGTGCTGTACGGCGTCGACCTGGCCAAGAAGGACATCGCCAAGGCCAGCCGCGCCGTGGTCGTCGAGGGATACACCGATGTGATGGCATGCCATGTGGCTGGTGTCGCCAATGCGGTCGCTACTTGTGGCACCGCGTTTGGCGGCGATCACGTCAAGATTTTGCGACGCCTGTTGATGGATAACTCACGTTCGAAGGTGATCTTCACCTTCGATGGGGATGCTGCTGGCCAGAGGGCCGCGTTGCGAGCTTTCGAGGATGATCAGAAGTTTGCCGCACGCACAAACATCGCCATCAGCCCGGGTGGCATGGATCCGTGTGAGCTGCGCCTTGCTCAAGGTGATGAGGCCGTCCGAGCGATGATTGATGGCAGCACGCCACTATTCGAGTTCGCGCTCCGCTCCATTGTCGACCGGCATGACGTTGAGACCCCTGAGGGCCAGGCGGCGGCGTTGGAAGAGGCTGCCCCGGTCGTGGCGCACATCAAAGACGAGTCCATTCGGCACAAGTACGCTGTGATGTTGTCTGGCCTGCTGGGCTATGTGACCGACAATCAATTCGTGGTGCAACGCATCGCTCGGCTGACCCGGCGGCGACGCAATCAAGTCGGGAACGAGGCGGGGCGAACCGTGGCACAACCCACTCCACAGTCGTACTCCGAGTCTCCCTCTGCAGGTTCATCCGGCCCGCCCCTCAACCTCCGCAGCCCCGCCCACCGCACCGAGCGCGAGCTGCTGAAGCTCGCCCTCCAGCGGCCCGAGCTGGTCTCCCCGGCCTTCGACGCCTACGGCGAGGACGAGTTCACGGCCCCGCCGTACGCCGCCGTACGCCGCGCCATAGAAGACGCGGGCGGCGCCGAGCAGGGCCTGGAGTCCGCCCCCGAGTATCTGGCCAGGGTCCGCGACGCCGCGCCGAACGACGCGGTGCGCGCCATGGTCACCGAGCTGGCGGTGGAGGTCTTCCACGGCAAGACGATCGACGAGGTCTACGCGGGCCAGCAGCTCGTCCAGGTCAGACTGCGCGCCGTCGACCGCCGCGTCCGCGATGTGACCGGCACGCTCACCCGGCTGGGCACGCAGTCCGATCCGGACCATTACGCGGCCGTCCAGAGGGAACTGTGGGTGCTTCAGCAGTACGGCCAGTCCCTGCGCAACGACGGCGCGGCCGCCCTGTAGAGGGCCTCCCGGGCTCCGCGCGGTAACGGCGCGGTTACGTACAGGGCGCAAAAAGTCACCGCACGCCCCTCGTGGCAGCGATATGTCGTACCCCACACTGGGGTCGGTGCCTGAGTTCACCGGAGCGCGGCCGGCCTACCGACGGTGGGCGTCTCATCCCCGCGGATCCGCTCATCGTGTACGGGACGGAAGGCGGCCCGGCCGTCCTCGTCCCGCTGCCGTACGCCCCCGCCCCGAACCGGCAGCGATCACCTGGAGGTCGCCCCCCGTGCAGACCCAGACCCAGACCCTCGCCGAGACGTTAGCCGCGCCTCCCCCAGCGCCTTCCTCAGCGCCTCCGCCGGCGTCCGCGCCCCCGGCCGGCCTCGCGCCCGCCGTCCCCTCGCAGAGCCGCGCGGCGCACCACCCCGAGACGGCCGTACCCGCGGCGGAGGCGGGGGCGGAGGCGAGACCTCCCGGGACCACGGCCGCGGAAGAGCCGCTCACCGAGCATCCCGTGGAGGTACCCCTCGTGCCCGAGCCCACGGGCCGGCCGGGCAGCCGTGCCGACACCGGTGGCCCCTCCTCCGATCTCTTCCGCCAGTATCTGCGGGAGATCGGGCGGATACCGCTGCTCACCGCCTTCGACGAAGTGGACCTCGCCCGCCGGGTCGAAGCCGGCCTCTTCGCCGAGGAGAAGCTGAGCACCACCCCCGATCTGGACTCCCAGCTGGCGCTGGACCTCGACCGGCTGGTCGTGCTGGGCCGGATGGCCAAACGCCGCCTCATCGAGGCGAATCTGCGGCTGGTCGTCTCCGTCGCCAAGCGCTATGTCGGCCGCGGATTGACCATGCTCGATCTCGTCCAGGAGGGAAACCTCGGCCTGATCAGGGCAGTCGAGAAGTTCGACTACGCCCGCGGCTACAAGTTCTCGACGTACGCGACCTGGTGGATCCGCCAGGCGATGTCCCGGGCGCTCGCCGACCAGGCGCGCACCATCCGCGTCCCGGTCCATGTGGTCGAGCTGATCAACCGCGTCGTACGCGTCCAGCGCAGACTGCTCCAGGAGCGCGGCTACGAGCCGACCCCCGAAGAGGTGGGCGCCCAGCTGGAGCTGGCCCCCGACCGGGTCAGGGAGGTGCTGAGGCTCTCCCTGGAGCCGGTCTCCCTGCACGCCCCGGTGGGGGAGGAGGAAGATGTCGCGCTCGGCGATCTGATCGAGGACGGCGACGCCGCGTCCCCCGTCGAATCGGCGGCCTTCCTGCTGCTGCGCCAGCACCTGGACGCCGTGCTCTCCACCCTCGGCGAGCGTGAGCGCAAGGTCATCCAGCTGCGGTACGGACTGGCCGACGGCCGGCCCCGCACCCTGGAGGAGATCGGCCGGCTCTTCGGCGTGACCCGCGAGCGCATACGCCAGATCGAGTCCAAGACGCTCGGCAAACTCCGTGACCACGCCTACGCCGACCAGCTCCGCGGCTACCTGGACTGAGCCGCGGGCGACGAGCCCGGTTCCCCGCGCGCCGAGAGCCGAAACGGGCGCCGCGCCCGTACCCACCCGAAGGCGGAAACGGACGCGGTGCCCGTGACGCGGAACGCATGACGCGGAACGCATGACGCGGAACGCATGACGCCGAACGCATGACGCGAAAGGCATCACGCGGAACGCAGGACGTTCGACGCATGCCCAGGACCCACCGGCCGCGCCGGTCAGTCCACTTCGGCGACCGCCTGCGCGAACTGGGCCGCGTACAGCCGCGCGTACGCGCCCTCGGCCGCCAGCAGCTCGTCGTGCGAGCCCTGTTCGACGATCGCGCCGTTCTCCATCACCAGGATCACGTCCGCGTCCCGGATCGTGGAGAGCCGGTGCGCGATCACGAAGCTCGTACGGCCGTGGGCCAGCCGCGCCATCGCCTTCTGGATCAGCACCTCGGTCCGGGTGTCCACCGAACTGGTCGCCTCGTCCAGCACCAGGATCACCGGATCGGACAGGAACGCCCGCGCGATGGTGATCAGTTGCTTCTCACCGGCGCTGACCCCCGACCCTTCGTCGTCGATCACGGTGTCGTACCCATCGGGGAGCGTACGGACGAACCGGTCGGCGTGGGCCGCCCGCGCCGCCTCCTCGATCTCCTCCCGGGTGACCTCGCGCGACGCGCCGTACGCGATGTTGTCCGCGATCGTGCCGCCGAAGAGCCAGGTGTCCTGGAGGACCATGCCTATCCCGGACCGCAGTTCCGCACGGGACATCCGCGCCACGTCCGTGCCGTCCAGCGTGATCCGGCCGCCCGTGACCTCGTAGAACCGCATCAGCAGATTGACCAGTGTGGTCTTGCCCGCGCCCGTCGGTCCGACGATCGCGACCGTCTGCCCCGGCTCCACCGAGAGCGACAGATCGTCGATCAGCGGCTTGTCGGGCTCGTACCGGAACGACACATGCTCCAGCGCGACCCGGCCCCGCCGCTCGTGCAGCCGTTCCACCGCGGGCGCGTCGGCCTCCTGCTCCTCCGCGTCCAGCAGTTCGAAGATCCGCTCGGCGGAGGCGACACCCGACTGGACCAGGTTGGCCATCGACGCGACCTGCGTCAGCGGCATCGAGAACTGCCGCGAGTACTGGATGAACGCCTGCACATCACCGATCGACAGCGTCCCCGAGGCGACCCGCAGCCCGCCGACGACCGCCACCAGCACATAGTTCAGGTTGGAGACGAAGAGCATCAGCGGCTGCATGATCCCGCTGTTGAACTGCGCCTTGAAACCCGCCTCGTAGAGCTGGTCGTTCTGCTCGCGGAACGCCTCGGCCGACTCGTCCTGCCGCCCGAAGACCTTCACCAGGGCGTGCCCGGTGTACATCTCCTCGATATGCGCGTTCAGCGCGCCGGTGACCTTCCACTGCTGGACGAACTGCGGCTGCGACCGCTTGCCGACCTTCGCCGCCACCAGCACCGACAGCGGCACCGTCACCAGCGCGACCAGCGCCAGCAGCGGCGAGATCCAGAACATCATCACCAGCACACCGATGATCGTCAGCAGGGAGTTGATCAACTGCCCCATCGTCTGCTGCATGGTCTGCGAGATGTTGTCGATGTCGTTCGTCGCCCGGCTCAGCACCTCACCGCGCGGCTGCTGGTCGAAGTACGACAGCGGCAGCCGCGACAGCTTCGCCTGGATCTCCTCCCGCATCCGGTACACCGTCTGGTTGATGACCCGGATGGAGAGCCGCGTCGACACCAGCATCAGCAGCCCGGCGGCGACATAGACCACCAGGACGATCAGCAGGACCTCGCCCACGGCCCCGAAGTCGATGCCCTGGCCCGGGGTGAAGTCCACCCCGGAGAGGAGATCGGCCGCTCCGTTGTCGCCCCTGGCCCGCAGCCCCTCGATGGTCTCCGCCTTGGAGACACCGCCCTGGGTCTGCCGGCCGATGACCCCCGCGAAGATGAGGTCCGTCGCCTGTCCGAGGATCTTCGGACCCACGACCGACAGCGCGACGCTCACCACCCCGGCGGCGAGCATCCACCAGAGGGTGGTCCGCTCCACGGTCAGCAGCCTCAGCAGCCGCTTGCCCGAGCCCTTGAAGTCCATGGACCGCTGCGTGGGGCCCGCCATCATCATGCGTCCGCCAGGACCGCTCATCAGGCAGCCTCCGCCTCGGTCAGCTGGGAGAGCACGATCTCCCGGTATGTCTCGTTCTCCGCCATCAGTTCGTGATGGCGGCCCGACCCCACGATCCGGCCCTCGTCGAGCACCACTATGCGGTCGGCGTCACGGATGGTGGAGACCCGCTGGGCGACGATCACGACGGTCGCCTCCGCGGTCTCCCGCGCCAGCGCGCCGCGCAGCGCCGCGTCCGTGGCGTAGTCCAGCGCCGAGAACGAGTCGTCGAACAGATAGATCTCCGGCCGCTGGACCAGCGTCCGCGCGATCGCGAGCCGCTGCCGCTGCCCGCCGGAGACATTGGTACCGCCCTGCGCGATCGGCGCGTTCAGCCCGCCCTCCAGGGCGGCGACGAACTCCCTGGCCTGGGCGACCCCCAGCGCGTGCCACAGCTCCTCGTCGGTCGCGTCCGGATTGCCGTACCGCAGATTCGTCGCCACCGTCCCGGAGAACAGATACGGCTTCTGCGGTACGAGACTCACGGTCTTGGCCAGCAGCACCGGATCCAGCTCGCGCACGTCCTGCCCGTCGACGAGCACCTCCCCGCCGGTCGCGTCGAACAGCCGCGGTACGAGCCCGAGCAGCGTCGACTTCCCGCTGCCCGTCGACCCGATGACCGCGGTCGTCTCACCGGGCCGCGCCACCAGCGACACCTCGCGCAGGACGGGCTCCTCGGCACCGGGGAAGCGGAACTCCGCGCCCCGCACCTCCAGATGCCCGTGCCGGCGCAGCTCCCGTACCGGGTTCCGCGGCGGCACGACGCTCGAACGGGTGTCGAGCACCTCTTCTATTCGCTCGGCACACACTTCGGCGCGCGGCACCATCATGAACATGAAGGTGGCCATCATCACGGCCATCACGATCTGCATCAGATACGCGAGGAACGCGGTCAGCGCGCCGATCTCCATCCCGCCGCTGTCGATCCGGTGCGCGCCGAACCAGACGACGGCGATCGACGACAGGTTCACGACCGTCATCACGGTCGGGAACATCAGCGCCATGAGCCGGCCGGTCGACAGCGCGACATCGGTCAGCTCGGTGTTGGCGCCCCGGAAGCGCTCCTTCTCGTAGTCGTCCCGTACGAAGGCCCTGATCACGCGGTTGCCGGTGATCTGCTCGCGCAGCACCCGGTTCACCGTGTCCAGCCGGGTCTGCATCGTACGGAACAGCGGCCGCATCTTCCTGACGATGAGGCTCACGGATATCCCGAGCAGCGGTACGACGGCCAGCAGCACCGACGACAGCGGGATGTCCTGGCCGAGCGCCAGCACGATGCCACCGACGCACATGATCGGCGCGGACACCATCAGCGTGAACGACATCAGGACCAGCATCTGGACCTGCTGGACGTCATTGGTGGTGCGGGTGATCAGCGAGGGTGCGCCGAAGTGACCCACCTCACGGGCGGAGAAGCTCTGCACCCGTCCGAAAATGGCGGCCCGCACATCCCGGCCGAGGGCGGAGGCGGTCCGCGCGCCGTAGTACACGGCGCCGATGTTGCAGATCACCTGGACGACACTGACGGCGATCATGATGCCGCCGAACTCCAGGATGTAGCCCGAGTCCCCCTTCACGACACCGTTGTCGATGATGTCGGCGTTGAGGGTGGGCAGGTAGAGGGTGGCGCATGTCTGCAACAGCTGGAGCGCCACCAGCAGGGCTATCGGTCTCTTGTACGGGGCGAGATGGGCTCGCAGAAGTCTCAGCAGCACGCGCAGTCTCTCGGGGTCGGCTCGGGGTGAAGATCGCGAGAACGGGGATCAGCCCCCATTTTGCGGTACCGGCCCCGCCGAGCCCCAAGGTTTTATGGCCAAGGACGGGTCAAGAACGGGAGCGCGCTCGGGCCGCCCCGAAGGCGCGCGGACGTCTCACCGACGTCTCACCGCGGCGCTGCGCCCCCTCGTGCGCTCCGCCGCGCCGACCCGGGGCCGCCGGTCCGCGCGGCCCCGCTCACCGGCCCGCCAGCCCGTCCGTTCAGCTTCCGTGCCCGTGCCCGAACGCCCCGGGGTGGATCTGCTCCCGCGTCGCCGTGTACTGCTGCCGTACCGCCGTGCCCACGGCCGCGTCCTCACCCGGCTCGAACACCTGGGCCGCCGCGCCCTGCCAGGCCGGCGGGGTGTGCGGGGAGAGCGACCCCTGCGAGACCCCGAGCGCCCAGGCCGCCTGCCGCGCCGCGCCGATCGCGGTGTAGTCGGCGGGCTGCGGCACGACGACCTGCGCCCCGAAGATCGCCGGAGCCAGGGCCTGGACGGCGGGCAGCTCGGCGGCGCCGCCCAGCAGGAACACCCGCCGCACCTCCACCCCGCGTCCGCGCAGCACGTCCATCGCGTCGGCGAGCGAGCAGAGCATCCCCTCGAACGCGGCCCGCGCCAGATGCTCCGGCTTCATCGACTCGCGCCGCAGTCCGGTCAGCGTGCCCGCCGTGTGCGGCAGCTGCGGCGTCCGCTCGCCCTCCAGATACGGCAGGAACACCAGCCCCGAGGAGCCCGGCGTGGACTTGAGCGCCAGCTCCGACAGCTCGGTCAGCTCCGCCGTACCCAGCAGCTCCGCCGTACCGCGCAGCGCCCTGACGGCGTTCAGCGTGTGCACGACGGGCAGATGCATCCCGGTGGCGTCCGCGAAGGAAGTGATCATTCCGGACGGGTCGGCCGCCGCCTCGTGATGGACGGCCATCACCGAACCCGACGCCCCCAGCGACACCACGGCGTCGCCGACCGCGACGCCGAGCCCGAACGCGGCGGCCATCGTCTCACCGGTCCCCGCCGAGATCAGCAGCCCCTCAGGGGTGGTCCCGGCGGCGTCAGCGGGGCCGAGCACCTCCGGCAGCGCGGCCTGGTGCCCGAGCGCCAGTTCCACCAGATCCGGCCGGTAGGCACCGGTACGCGCGGACCAGTAGCCGGTCCCGGAGGCCCCGCCCCGGTCGGTCGTCCTGCGCGCCGGCCGCCCCAGCAGCTGCCAGACCAGCCAGTCGTGCGGCTGGAGCACCAGCGCGGTGCGCTGCGCCGCCTCGGGCTCGGTCCGCGCCAGCCAGCGCAGCTTGGCCACGAGCTGACTCGACTGCGGTACGGACCCGACGGCCTCGGCCCAGGCATGCCGGCCGCCCAGCGCGTCGACCAGATCGGCGGCGGCGACCTGCGCGCGTTTGTCGTTGCCGACCAGCGCGGGCCGTACGGGGTTGCCCTGCCGGTCCAGCGCCACCATGCCGTGCTGCTGCGCCGCGACCCCGATGGCCTGCACGCCCTCGAGCAGCCCGCCGGACGCGGCCTCCCCGAGGGAGAGCAGCCAGGCCTGCGGATCGACCTCGGTGGCTTTGGGCTCGACCGGATGGGCCGCGTACCCCTGCCGCAGCACGGCACCTGTGTCCGCGTCGCAGACGACGACGCGTGTGAACCCGGACGAACTGTCCAACCCGGCGACTATTCCCATGACACCCGATTCTGCCGCACGCGCGGCACGAGGGGCGCTGCCGGGACGTCCGGGTGTCCGGATCCGGGTCAGGTATTGCTCGTACCCCAGTCGTCCTGGCCGTTCTGGCTCCGCTCGCGCAGGGAGCGGACGCGCTGGGCGACGGAGTCCGGCAGCTTGTCGCCGACCACGCCGTTCACCGAGTGGTACGCCTTGCCGGCGAACTCGCGGCCGGTCTGCGCGGCGGACTCGGCCGCGTTGCGCACCGCCGGATTCTGCGACACCTGGCGGGCCGACTTCTTGAGCTGCTCGTAGCGCTCACGGCCGGCGCGGGTCCCCAGGACGTACCCGCAAGCCAGTCCCGCGATGAATGTGAGGCGGTACCGCATGGCTGCCACCCTTCCCTCTCGGCGTCGCAGTCCCCAGCGTCAGCGTCGGACCGTCGTTCTGTGCTCTCCGCCTACCCCGTGGGGGCGCGGGATCACCCGGCGTACCCCGGGGCGATACCGATTGGCAGAGCACCCCCCTGCTTGCGCTAATGTATGTGTCGCAGCGAACGCGCGCCGCCCGGGAGGACCGGGGTGGGTACGTTCGGTGCAGACGCAGCAATCCCCTGTAGCTCAATTGGCAGAGCAGCCGGCTGTTAACCGGCAGGTTACTGGTTCGAGTCCAGTCGGGGGAGCGCGATCCCCTGTAGCTCAATTGGCAGAGCATTCGGCTGTTAACCGGAGGGTTGCTGGTTCGAGTCCAGCCGGGGGAGCGGTAGTACGAAGAGGGCCCCTCGGGGCCCTCTTTCGTGTGTTCATGATCACTCCCCGAGGCTCCGCCAACTGGGCCTCGCGCCCCTTTTGGGTACCTCGAACGGATCTGGTCCGCGGTTCATGGAACCGAGCGGCGCATGGCGAAGTCCTCATGGTCAGAGGATGCCGACCATCCGAGGCAGGAGATCGTATGAGCGGCTATGCTGCGGCAGACGGCGCGCACAAATGTGCGCGACGCGCCGTTAGGGGCGGTAGCTCAGCCGGTTAGAGCAGCGGACTCATAATCCGTCGGCCGTGGGTTCGAGTCCCACCCGCCCCACAGGGACACCTGTTTGATGAATCGTTCCCACCTGGCATCCGAGCGCCCCACGTGGTCTGGACCACATGGGGCGCTCAGTCGTTTACAGGGTCGTGCGTGAGCGGTGCGCGAGCGGGCGTGCCGGAGGGCCGGGCACGGCGGGCGCGTGGGACGACGGCTTCGGCATTCCCCGCTCCTCCTTGTCGGCTTGTCGGCCTGGGGCAAAAGTCTGGTGTACGTGTCGGACGCTAGCTCAATAGTTCCGTGTCGCGGCGTTTCCTTGATCGTATGGAGGCCACCTCCACCCGCATGGATCAAGGTTGCAGCCACATGGCGCAGATTCCGGACGCCGATCGGCGGCAGGACACCGCCTCGCGGACGAGCTGACGGGATGACGGGATGACGCCTTCTCAGGGTGGGGCCGGGACCCGTCCTCCTGTACGAATACCTTGCCCGTCCGCCGCCGTGGCAGCCTCCGCCCGAGCCGTTCCTGACGCTCGTCCAGATCCCGTACGGGTACTCAGGCAGGACCTGCCCCGTTCCCGGTCCGGGCGCCATGAGGGCCTCACTGTCCGCCGTACTGTCCGCCGTCCTCGGCCCGGCGGACGAACTGTGCCCGTCGTCAACGGAGTTGACCCGTCCGGTCGGCGACCGCACCGCCGCTCTCCCGTGGAAGGGCGAAGGCGCTTTCGTGTGCCTACGAGAGCGGTCACAGGCGGAGGGCGGAAAGCAGATCGCCGCCTTGAATTGAATTATCGTTTTACCATGTCGTCCACTTCCGTGTTTTCTCGCCGGTCATTGAATCGTGGAATTCTCGAAGTCGTCGATTTGGCTGAGTGTCGCCAATTGTAATATTCCAGCCCGGCGTGCGCCGGTGTTATCGGGATGCGTGAGCGCCCTATTTTTCTGTGCCGCCGACCCGTACGGGTGACAGAATTACATTGCTCTAGCCACCCTCGCGACGTGAGTGTCATAAAGGTGAAGGAGCTTCTCCTGCTCCTCTACCCGCACTCAAGAAAGAGGAAAGCATGTCCATTAGAGCGAAGGCTGTAGCGGCACTCGCAGCACTCTCGATTGCCGGCGTTGGGATCGTGGCGGCAACCTCCGCGACGGCGGTCAACTCGACGTCCGACGCCCCGGGAACCAAGGCGGTTTCGAAGGTCAGGATCGTTGAGGGCGACGCTCTGCTCTTCAGGGGCGGGGAAAATGAATGGGGCGAGGTCTGGGGGCCGCATTACCAGGGCACCGGGGAGCGGACCGCGCGGATCGACTGCCAGTACCGTACGGGAAGCGGTGCCGAACGCAGTAGGTGGTACCACCTCAATGGGCAAGACTACGTAGGCGCCGGGGCGGTCTACATTTCCGACTCGAAAGTCTCCCCCAAACCGAATCTCCCCACCTGTTCGAACCATCCGTAAATAACGGGACGGCGCGCCGCGCGCTTCATGTGCCGCCGCCTGATTTCGCGGTGCGAGCAAGTGCCTCCGGCGATTCGACGGCCGGAGAGCCGGTGAAAACCGATGGCCCCCTGCTCCTCCTCCGGGAGGGCAGGGGGCTTTCGCCGTGTGGGCGGCGGAGTGGTCAGAGGACCGGATAGGGACCGTCAGGCGGCCGGGACGCGTTGACAGATCCTGTGACCCGTGGCTGTAATGGTCCGCGTGTCGCGTGGTACCGGCCGAAGAGCAGTGGGCGGGCCGATCGCCATGGAGGCACCTTCACCGAGGGACGATGCCATGAGTTCTTACTCAGCACTCCGCGCCTGACGCATCCGACGCAGCGCTTCCGCGCGTCGTCCCTTGTCCTTCGCGGTGCCGGGCACCGCCGTACGACATCGATGTTCTTCTCCGGACGAGGGTCCGCGTGCGGTCACCGCGCGCCGTGCGCCGTATCAGCGCGCACATCACGGTCATCCACCATCACCGCGTTCACCGCGGACCGCACACTTCTCCGGAGAGACGACACCGTATGCCCGCATCCTTCAACCAGGCGATCATCGACGAGTTCCGGGCCAACGAAGGGAAGGTCGGCGGCCCCTTCGAGGGCGGCGATCTCCTCCTGCTCACCACCACCGGCGCCAAGTCGGGGGCGCAGCACACCGTTCCGCTCGGTTTTGTCCGCGACGGTGACCTGCTGCTGATCGTCGGATCCGCGGGAGGCGCTCCGCGTCATCCCGCCTGGTACCACAATGTGCTGGCCCATCCCCAGGTACGGGTGGAGATCGGCACCGAGACGCTCGAACTGATCGCCGTCCCCGCCGAGGGGACGCGGCGCGACCAGTTGTTCGAGCGGGTCGTGGCCGTGGCACCCGGATACGCCGACTACCAGTCCGGAACCACCAGGATCCTGCCCGTCGTGGTGCTCGAACCCTCGGGGGCCGAGGCGGCGGAGGGGCCGGCCGAGATCGGCAATCTCGCCGACAAGCTGGTGCAGGTCCATGGCTGGCTGCGCGCGCAACTGCGCCACATACAGACCGAGACCGACGCGCACTTCGCCGCGCGAGCGGCGGACGGAGGCTCCGGTGAACCGCCGGCGCCGGGCATCGGTCTCCAGATCAGGCAGCACTGTCTGGCGTTCTGCCAGTTCCTGACGTTCCACCACACCAGCGAGGACGCACACGCCTTCCCCGCGCTGGCGAACCATCACCCGCATCTGCGTGAGGCCATCGACCGGCTCGGCGAGGAGCACCGTACGCTCGCGCGTATCAAGGACGCCCTGCTCGCGCTGCTTGCCGACATCACCACCGCCGACCCCGAACGCTTCCGTGCCGAGCTGGCCCGGCTGTCGGCGGAACTGGTGGCGCATCTCGACTACGAGGAGGAGGAACTGCTCCCCGTCCTGAGCGAGATCCCGTGGCCGCCGGGCCCGCCGGTGCCCGAACCGGCCGGGGGCGGGGCGAGCTGACGGAGGGTCGGCAGAGCGTTTCTCCCCCGCGCCCGCTCCCGTAGGTTGGAGGCTCGGCCCATGGCGTGAGTTCCCGACCGTCCCAAGGAGGCGCTTCCGTGTCCGATCGTGAACCCGACCCCGAGTCCACCGAAGCGATCCGGGCGCGGATCGACACCGGCAAGCCGCACTCCGCGCGGTTCTGGAACTACTTTGTCGGCGGCAAAGACCACTACGAGGTCGACCGGGAGGTCGGGGACCAGATCAAGGAGATCTTCCCCGGCCTCGTCGACGTGGCCCTGACGAGCCGCCACTTCCTGGGGCGGGCGGTCCGGGAGCTGGCGGCGGAGCGGGGGATCCGTCAGTTCCTGGACATCGGCACCGGTCTGCCGACCGCCGACAACACACATGAGGTCGCCCAGCGCGTGGCGCCGGACGCGCGCATCGTCTATGTCGACAACGATCCGCTGGTGCTGGCCCATGCCCGCGCCTTGCTCACCAGCACACCCGAGGGCAGGACCGACTATCTCGACGCCGATCTGTTCGATCCCGAGTCGATCCTCGAAGCCGCCGCCGGAACGCTGGATCTCTCCCGGCCGGTCGTGCTGATCATCCTCAACACGCTCGGCCATGTCGCCGACCACGACGTGGCCCGTTCGCTCGTGTCCCGTCTCATGGCGGGCCTGGCGTCCGGCAGTTACCTGGTGATCAGCGACAGCACCGCCACGAGCGAGGGCATGATCGCGGCGTCGGAGGCGTACAACGCCAGCGGGGCCGTCCCGTACCACGTGCGCGCTGTCGACGACGTGGTGCGCTTCTTCGAAGGGCTGGAACTGATGGAGCCCGGGATCGTCCAGGTCACGCGGTGGCGTCCGGAACCGGACGGGCCGGACGGCTCCGAGCCCGCGGTCGACGCGTACGGCGGCGTGGGCCGTAAGCCGTAGGGCCGCCGACGGCCCGAGGATCGGCGGATCCGGTAACCGAAGGCAGGGAACGGGCCGCTCAGAGGGCCCGCGGTGGTCCCCCGACGGGCCGCGGCGGACTCCTGTCGCACCCCCGTGCCATCCGTCCGCCGCACGCCGAGCGTCTCTGAGCGGCCTTGCTGCCCAGTTCACCAGACGGGCTGGGCAGCAACAGGGCGTGAACGGGGCGGATCACGGCAGGGGGTGACGTCTCCCCGCGCCCCGGCTTCCGCCCCCGCTCCGGCTCGCGCCGTGGTCCACGCCCTCCACGCCGTCCGCGTCGCCGGCCGTTCCGTCCACGCTTCCGCCCGCGTACTCCGTCAGCATGCGGACCACGAGACCGGCCGGGGCCAGTCCCCGTACGACCAGATGGATGTCCCAGCGCGCGCCGCGCGCCAGCTCCGCGTCGACGGCCGCCCACACCGCGCGGACGCTCTCCTCGTACGGCAGCCCGCCCCGGCCGGAGCCGAGCAGCGGGAAGCACACGGACCGCAGCGGGGGATCGAACCGCCCGTGCTCCTCCGCGAGCAGCTCCAGGGCGTGGGCCACGGCGCGGGTGACATCGGCGGGCAGGACGTCGTAGTCGTTGGTCCCGGCCCGGGGGACGGCGACGGCCGCGTGGTAGACGCGGCGCACGCCCTGGCCGGCGAGGGCGCCCGAGCCGGTGACGGCCACCGTGCCGGGCAGCACCGGACGGCCCGAGGTGCCCCGGGCGGCGGCCCACTCGCGCAGTTCCTCGTGGATCGGGTCGCCGAGCATCTCGCCCGTCAGCCCGCGCAGCGCGCCGGCCCGGCGCAGGGAGGCCGCCACGGAGGACTTGTACGCCTCGGGCAGCGCCAGATACGTGTTGACCGGGGACACCACCACATCCACGTCCCGCAGCAGGTCCACCGGATGGACATGGAGCGTGACCGGCACGGTCCTGCCGTGTGCCGGGACGGTGAGGAGGCGGTGCGTACGGGCGGTCACCGCCGGATCGTCATCGGCCGCCGGGCCGCCGGTCGCCGGATCCCGTCCGGCCGAGGGATGCCGCTCGGCGAGCGCCGCCCGCGCCAGTCCGCCCACCTGCTCGGCGACCTGGTCGAGCACCACCGCCTCCTGCTCCTTGCGGAAGCGCTCGATGCTCACCCCGTACAGCTCGGCCGCGCGCCGTCTGCGGTCGGCGCCCGGCCAGTCACGGGTGCCCGGTGTCAGACCCAGGGTGTATTCGGCGGCCTCCTGGAGAGTGCCGCCGCCGAGCCGTGACACCGCCAGCCGCAGCAGCCACTCCACCGACTGCGACTGGGACTGGGCGGGGACCGCGGCCGGGCCGTCCTCCGCGGGGGCGAGCGCGAACGCGATCCGGGCCAGTGACGGCACCTCCAGCCGGCGCAGCCGTACGATCCCGCCGCGCCGAACTGTCTTTATCTCCTCGAGAATTGAGGCATGGTCCGGGACTGGCGTGAGCGGCATGGCCGCAACGATCGCACCGGGCGGCCCGTGCCCACAAGCGGCACACCGCGAAGAGCCCGCGGGCGCTCCGGAGACGGCGCGAACGGGACACTCGTATGATGCCCACCTCGTGGGCACCGCACAGGTGTATGGGCGGCCCCGGACCGATACCGACCAGCATCCGACCCGGATCCGACCAGCCAGGGAGCACCGTGTCCGTGCCCGTCACCACACCCCGCGTCCTCTATGTCACCGACCTCGCCTACGAGGCCAGGGGACGCAGATACTGCGACGAGGACATACAGCTGTCGTCCCGGCTGCGGCGGGACTTCGCCGTGGCGCTGAGCCATCCCCTCGACGCCGCGCGGCTGATGGGGTCCTTCGACGCGGTCGTGGTGCGCAACAGCGGACCCGTACTGCACTACCAGGAGCAGTACGACGCCTTCCGCGACCGGGCGCGGGCGGCCGGCGTCCGGGTCTACAACCCGCTGACCGGGCGGGCCGACATGGCGGGCAAGCAGTATCTGGTGGAGCTGAGCGCGGCCGGGTATCCGGTCATTCCGACCGTGGACCGCGCCGAGGACCTCGGGCGGCTGCCGGGCGCCGGAACGTATGTCGTCAAGCCGAAGGCGGGCGCGGACTCGATCGGCATGGAGTTCGTCGGCGAGGACCGGCTCGCGGACGTCTCCTTCGGCGAGGTGCTGGTACAGCCGCGGATACCCTTCCGCTACGAGGTCTCGTTCTACTTCATCGACCACGACTTCCAGTACGCGCTGTACGCGCCGGACCCCGAGCGGCGCTGGGCGCTCACGCCGTACGAGGCCGGGCCCGCGGATCTGGCGTTCGCGCGGCGGTTCATCGAGTGGAACGGGCTGGAACACGGGATCCAGCGCGTGGACGCCTGCCGCGCCCCGGACGGGGAGCTGCTGCTCGTCGAGCTGGAGGACCTCAACCCGTATCTGTCCCTGGACTCGGTGGCCGACGCGACCCGGGAGGCCTTCGGCACGCGGCTGACGGGCTCGCTGCGGGACATGCTGCGCTCCTCCGCGAGCGCCTGACCGGCGGCTGATCCGGGCCGGCCGGATCCCCGGGGCGGCTCAGCGGGGTGCCTCCCAGGTCATCGTCGTCCCCCGGCCGCCGTCCTCGCGCGGAGCGTCGTCCGTGACGACCAGCCGCACCCCGGTCCGTCCGTCGGCCAGCCGCGCCATGGCGTCGACCTCCACCCCGATCGCCGTCACGCCGCCGCGCCGGTGCGCGGCGGCGAGCGCGCCGCGCAGTTCGGCCAGCAGGTGCCGGCCCGCCGGTTCGCCCACGAGCGTGTCCACCGGTCCGGTGAAGCGCACCGACGGCCGGATACCGAGCACGGCCCCCGCGCCGCCCGTCTCCCGCAGCACCATCCCGCGCACGCTCGCCGGACCGTCGGCAGGGGGCTGCTGGAGCGCGAAGATCGTGGTCCTGACCTCCTGGATCGTGGAGTCCAGCTCGTCCACGGCCCGGCCGAGCAGCTCGTCCAGATCCGTGGAGGCCGCGCGCCGCCGGGTCGACTCCAGCATCATCTCGGTGGCGAAGAGCCGCTGGACGACCAGATCGTGCAGATCGCGGGCGATCCGGTCGCGGTCCTCGAAGACGGCCAGCTGCTCCCGGTCGTGCTGCGAGTCCGCGAGCACCAGCGCGAGCGCGGCCTGCGAGGCGAACTGGGTGGCCAGCAGCCGGTCCACCGCGCGGTACGGACGGCCACCGCGCCTGCGCGGCAGCGCGAGGGTGCCGATCAGCTTGCCGCCGCTCTCCAGCGGCAGCATCATGCTCGGCCCGAAGCGTGCCCGCACATGCGTGGTCATCCGGGGATCGGTCGACGAGTCCTCGATGAACACCGGTTCCCCGCCGAGGAGTTGGACGAGTACGGGGGAGCCGGGCTCGATGGTGGTGCCGACGATGCCGGCCGGGTCGCCGACCGTGGACGCGGCGACGATCTCCATCCCGCCCTCCTCGGTCGGCTGGAGCACCACGCCCGCGTACGCGTCGGCGAGCACCCGGGCCGACTCGGCCACCGTGACCAGCGCGTCGGAGGCGTTCTCACCGGTCAGCAGCGCGGTGGTGACGGCCGCCGCCCCCTCGATCCAGCGTTCGCGCTGCCGGGCCGTCCCGTAGAGCCTGGCGTTGCCGATGGCGAGCGCCGCCTGCGAGGCCAGGACGCGCAGCTGGTTCTGGTCCTGTTCGGTGAAGGAGCCGGTCCGCTTCTCCGTCAGATAGAGATTGCCGAGGACCGTGCTGTCCAGCTGGAGCGGCACACCGAGGAAGGAACGCATCGGGGGGTGGCCGGGCGGCACCCCGGCGGACCGGGGGTCGGCCGTCAGATCGTGCAGCCGCAGTGGCCTCGGGTCCTTGATGAGGAGCCCGAGAATGCCGGTGTCTCCGTCCGGGAGGCGTCCGATGCGCCGCCGGTCGGCGTCGCTCAGTCCCGCCGTGAACAGCTCCGTGAGTCCGCCGCGCTCGGGGTCGAGGACTCCGAGCGCGCCGTACCGCGCGCCGATGAGTTCGGCGGCGGTGTCGACGATGTGCTGGAGCGTGGCGCGCAGTTCGAGGTCGGTGCCGATTCCGAGCACCGCCTCCAGCAGCGTGGGCAGCCGGGGCGTCGTCGTGCCGTCGTCGCCGCGGCTCTCGTCCTCGCCGCGGCTCTCGTCGCCTCGGCTCTTGTCCTCGCCGCGGCCTTCACGGTCGCCGTGGCCCTCGCCGTCGTGGCTCTCTTCGCTCATCGCCCCGTCGCGCCGTCGTCACCGTCGTACCGGCCCCGCCGCGCTTTCAGTGGGCGTCGGCGTCGGCCATCGGGTTCAGGACCATCGGCTGGATCTTGCCCTCCAGCATCGCCCCGAGTCCGAGCACGGCGCAGATGTCGGGGCGCTCCGCGATGGCGACCGGCATGCCCGTCGCGTCACGCAGCATCTGGTCGAGCCCCGGAAGCAGCGCGCTGCCGCCGACCATCATGATCCCCCGGTCCCCGAGATCGGCCACCAGATCGGGCGGGCACTCGCGCAGCACCTTGCCGATGCCGTCGAGGACGGCGGTCAGCGGGGTGTAGATGGCTTCCCGCACGGCGGCGGTGTCCACCATCACCGAACGCGCCACTCCGGTCGCCACGTCCCGGCCGTGGATCTCCGTCTTGGTGGGGCCGCCCTCGGTGAGCCCGTTGTTGCTGAGAGCCAGTTGCAGCGGGCGTACGGACTGGCTGGGCAGCATCAGCTCATGCTGGTGGCGCAGGTGCTGGATCACCGCGTGGTCGATGGCGTTGCCGCCGACCGGGATCCGTACGGCCGTGACGATCGAGCCGAGCGACAACACCGCGACCTGCGTGGTCGCCGCGCCGCACACCATGATCATGGTGGCGGTGGGCTGTTCCACGGGCAGTCCGCAGCCGACGGCCGCGGCGATCAGCGTGTCCACCAGCTCCACCCGGCGCGCGCCGAGCCCGACCAGGGTCTCGACGGCGGCGCGCTGGGCGAGCGGATCGCTGTCGTGCGGGGTGGACGCGGCGGCACGCAGCCAGGGCTTGCGGCGCAACTGGCGGCGGAGCTTGTCGCCCAGCAGATGCCGCAGCATGCGCTGCGCCATCTCGATGTCGATGACGGTGCCGCCGCTGATGGGGCGGGCGACGCGGATGTAGTCGGGGGTACGGCCGGTCATCTGTTCGGCGAGGGCGCCGACGGCGATGAGCGCGCCGGTACGGGTATTGAGGGCGGCGGCGCTCGGCTCATCGACGACGAGCCCGGCTCCCTTCACAAAGACCCGGGTCCGGGCGGCCCCCAGGTCGACGGCGATATGGCAACGTCGCAACTGCTCAAGACTGACGGTCACGGCAGGTTCTCCCGAGAGCGCTGAGTGGATCACCGGCGGCCGCCGGCCCTGTTCGCATAGTGCGGCGCCGGGGCACGCCCCGCGCGCTGGGCTGCGCCAGACGGGCGTCCGGATTTGACGGCGCGCCAGGAAGCGTGGCGGGGATCTGCCGTACGGGTCGGGCGGCCCGCACATCTGTCGTGGCCGATCGGGCCGGGCGGGACGTGCTCGTCCAGGTCCTGTCCGGCCGGTCCTCGCGGGCCGACCGGACAGCACCTAGAGGGAAACCTGAACCCAGAAAACCCGCCAACACTGTCGGAAACCCCCGGGAAAAACCCCAAGAAGGGGGCACCCCCCGCGGGTGTGAGCGATCTGGTGGGGGACGCGCGGCATCTGTCGCCGTCGGCGCGGGAAGCCCTGCGGCTGCGGGCGGTGGCCGCGCTGGTGACGGGACGGGATCGCGAGGACGTGGCGGCGGTGTTCGGGGTGTCGCTGAAGGCGGTCGACACGTGGTGGGCGAAGTGGCGGGCCGGCGGGCGGGAGGCGCTGGTCATGCGTCCGCGTGGCAAGCCGGTCGGGGTGCACCAGGTGCTCGGGGAGGCCGAGCAGGCCGCGGTGCGGCGGGCGGTACTCGATCACCGGCCCTGTGACGTGGGGCTTTCCGGTCAGCTGTGGACGCGGCGGTCGGTGGGCGAGCTGATCGCGAAGCTGTACCGGGTGCGGCTGACCGAGGTGGGGGTGGGCAAGTACCTGAAGCGGTGGGGGCTGTCCTTCCAGCGTCCGGACAAGCGGGCCGTTGAGCAGGACCCGGATGCTGTCCGGCGCTGGCATCAGGAGACCTGGCCGGAGATCCGCGCGAAGGCGAAGGCCGACGCTGGGGAGATCCTCTTCGCCGATCAGGTCGGCATCCGCTCGGACCAGGTCACCGGCCGTACCTGGGGTGAGAAGGGTAAGACACCTGTGGTGCGGCGGAGCGGGAACCGGTTCTCGGTGAACGCGATGTCGGCGATCAGCACCAAGGGCCGGATGCACTTCATGGTCTTCGCCGAGAGCTTCACCGCCGAGGTGATGTGCCGCTTCCTGGACCGGCTCGCCGGCCACTTCGACCACAAGGTCCACCTCGTGGTCGACGGGCACTCCGCCCGCCGCTCCAAGAAGGTCCGCGACTGGCTCGCCGCCCATTCCGACGACATCGAACTGCACTTCCTGCCCCTGTACTCGCCCGAGCTGAACCCCGACGAGTTGGTCAACGCGGACCTCAAGCACAGCCTGCCCAAGCAGCACCGGGCTCGCGATCAGGCCGAACTCGCCGCCGAGACCCGCCGCTTCTTCCGCAGACGCCAGCGTCAGCCGCACATCGTCCGCGGCTACTTCGGCGGCCCGCACGTCCGCTACGTCCTGGACGAGAACCCCATGAGTTTCTGATCAACAGTACTCGGCACCCGGCGGCTGGGTGTCCAAGACGCCCACCCGTCTGGGGTCTCGAAGGCCGTGCGTGCCGCGTCGATCGCGACGTCGATATCCACCGTGCACCAACAGCCGCCGTTCGACGCACAGGCAGCATCATCCGCCGCACAGTCGGACAATTCCGATGCGTACTGCTACCCGCCGGGGGATCCCAGGCCGCATCGCCCGCTGGCCCGGCAACGGGCCGAGCTCAACTGGACCGCCCAACAGCGCCCCGGCGGGCCGCTGCACGTGGTCCTGTACGCCCTCACCGTTGCCGGCCAGGAGCCGCACGACGACCTGGCCGGCCAGGGATGCGCCGCCCAGCACACCCTCACGGTCGCCGACCGCATCGTCGGCAACCGAAGGGACGGCGACGACCAGCGCGGTGCGGCGAGGCTACGCCCGCGCACTGCGCCCCCTGCGGACCAGACATCGCCCGTGCGCGGGGTCGTGGCCGTCAGCACGGGCCTCGGTGTCCCCCATCGACCGAATCGACGAGACGCAGCCGCGCTGGATCGGCGGCCAGCTGGCGGGCTGTGGCTGGTCCGCGGTGAAACCGAAATCTGAACCATCGGCGCGGCCGATGACGCCGGTGAAGTCCTGCGGACCATGGCGTCCCAAAGGGCCCGGATGGAACGCCCACGCCCCCACCCGATCGAAAACCCGCCGGTGACTGCGCCCGCGACGACACCACCAGCCCCTGCGTGCACAGGTGGCCAAGGACGCGACCAAGCACGCGAGCTCCAGAGCCAGCTCGACGCCTGGCAACTTTTATGGCCTGTGGCCTGCGCTCAAGGCATCGGTGCGTCGTGCCGATGGGTCAGCGCTGGTGATCGTAGTGGATGTCGTCGAAGCGGTGCTGCTTCAGGTCATCCGGCCGGATATACCAGTAGGTGTGGGTGTCGTCGTGGTCGTCGTAGATGGCGGCGAGCATGATCATGACGTCTTCGCCAGGTTGAGGTGCGCGGGGGCCGCGCAGGTCGCCGAGGGCGGTGTTTTCCACCGACATGCCCTGTACGGGATTCTGGTGACCGCCGATCTGATTTACCGGACCTTGGTGTATATCGTCGAATGCCTGGGCCAGGCTGATTTCAAGATCCCGCGAGGGCAGCGGATATTCGGCTTCAGTGACATCCCAGCTCAGGTAACTTTCGAAGCTGCCGCACAGACGCAGCGACCGGGAGTCTTCGTGGTGACCCACCTCGGCTTGCGGGGTGGGGCGGGGCGCGGTCCCGGTCGAGCCGGGAATGTACACCACCCTGCACCCCGCCCCGGCGTCCGTGCTGCGGCCAGAGATGAAGTAAGTCTCTTCATCATCGCTTTCGTTCGAGGCCTCGTAAATGACCGCATCATTAAGCGACCAGCGGAAAAAGAGCAAGGTGCCGTCCTCGGGCAGGTCGAAGTCGAGTACTCCCTGAGGGAGCGCCGCGAGGTCGATGGTGGCCAGATGGGTCATCGGCCCGTACCCCTCCCGCTCGAGCCAGGGCATGTCCGCGGGCAGGGAGGGCCGTCCGTGGATCTGCCCGATGACGGGCCCGTCACCCTCCCCGGCGGTGAAGGTAAAGGCGGGCCGGGTCCTGGACAGCCAGTGCTCGCCCATCTCCGGACCCAGGACGTCCAGGACAGGCTGGTATGGGCTCTTCTCGAAGCCGTTCGTCAGGTACTGCCTATTTGCAGGCACCCCTGACAATGGCCGACCCGCACGCACCACGACTTTGTCGAAACGTCGTCTGGCCAGGTCGTCACGGTGAATCAGCCAGTACAGTGCGCCGCCTTCACCGCAGGGGAAGGTGGCGAGGAGCTGCCAGTCCTGTGTCTCGATCTCGGCGTACTGCGCACCTTTCGTTTCATCGGGAAATTGAGGGGCCTGCGTCCATGTGGGGTGGCCGCCGATCTGGCGGCCAAAATTGCCGAGCTGATGATTGAGTTCATAAAGGATGTTGCAGAGACAATCCAGGCCCTTGAAGGAACGGAGTACCTCATCGTCGTGCGGCCAGGTTGGCACCACGGCGTTCAAGACCATCTCTTGGGCTGGAAGGACGGTGGAATCCAATCCGTTGTCAGGAAGGTCGGGTGCGCACGTGGGGCGGCGTTGGCTGACGGCTGTAGAGGCAGGGAAATAGATCACTTTGTATCCGCCTCGCGGATCCACCCCTTCAGGGCCGGACGGGTACTGCTGCGGAAGCTGGCCAGGAATCCACCCATCGTCCCCGGTGTAGATGAAGAAGACCAGCGTGCCGTCCTCGGGAAGGTCGATATCCAGTTCCCGGGGCAGCAACGCGCAGTCGAGCGTGGCGAGGTGGGTCAACTCGCCGTATCCCTGCCACACGGGCCACGGCACGTCGTCCGGCAGCTCGGGAAACCCGCCCGTCCGCCACACCGCCGGTCCGTCATTGTCCTGCCGCGGGCGGAAGCGGGCTGCTGGCCGTAGCCGGCTGAGCCAGTCCTCGCGGGCCTCCGGGGGCACAGCGGCCACGGCATCGTCGATCGTCCACAGGCAGTGAATGCGGCGGTCCTCGACGGTGCCGATGGCGGCGACGGCTTCGGCTGTCTCCGCCAGGGAACACTCGGGATCGAGCGTTCGCACGATGTCCTCGGTCAGCGGCCGCCCGGCCATGATGTGCTCGATCGCCGCCACCTTTTCGGGGGAAGTCTCCTGCGATTCCTCAGGGGATTTATACGAAAGACTCTCGGCCGAGAAATCTGTCAGATCTTCCAGCATCTCTTTTACGAAATCGTGATCGTCAATGTCTAGATGCTCCGGGAAGGTGGAATCGAAGATCTGCCACTCCGTGTCCTCCGGCAGCCGCCATGCCACCACAGACGGTTGATCCTCGGGAATCCCCGAACAGAGTCCGGGTCCATGAGTTTCTGATTCGCCATGCCAAAGGCAGTGGCGCAGGCCCTCTGGGATCTGCGCGATGGCCTCTTCCCGGATCTCTTCAATTTCAGGGTACTGATCTGGGTCAGGTTGCGCCTCACTGCCCCAGCCAAACACGATGGTTCCAACACTCTCGTGAAAGTGCACCTCCACCCAGGGGTCGCCGTAATCCATGGTCCTCAGGACGTGGCCACCGTTTCCCGGGCAGCCCGACCGCAGAAATTTGTAGCGAGCCGTGTCCTCATAACAGTCAAGACCGGTGGTGATCATGTCAAGGGTGGCGAGGATCCGAGCCCGGTCCTTCAACTCGGATACATCCGGCAAATTGGCGGCAGCACTGTAAATGTTGTTGCGTTCCATACTTCATTCAATCACACGCGCAACCTGCGGTGTCGGCAGCCTTTCCCGCTCGCCGCAGTGATCAGGAGTAACCAAAGAATGAGCCCTGGGAGAGGGCTCATATACTGTGCCTGGCTTCACATGATCCGCCCGATGACGCGTAGTCAGCCGACGGGCAGGAGCACGCACCCAGGGCACCCGAAGCACCCACACCACAGTGCGCACGCTCCCTGCCACCCGGCGCCGAGCCCGCCGGCACAGGCACCAGAACGGCCGTGCCTGGCCCGCAGTTTCCCGAAGAGCCGAGCTGTTCGGGCAGGGTGCTCCGGGCCCCCATCCATCGATACTGAACCGGAGTGACCGGTGCCTGGCAAAAGACGGCCGACGCGGCCCGTACGCATCAACCAACTGGTAGCCCATCGCACCCGAGGGGCTTCGGAGAAACGGACATGGGAGATCTGCCGTCGGGGAGGTGTTGGGCCTGGGCTGAGATACAACTACGGATAGCACTGTCCGTAGCGCGGGGCGCGTGTGTGTTGTCCGGGTCAACCGTTCTGGCGTGCGATGGCCCTGAGCAGGGCGAGCGTCTCCATGTCGTGGTTGGTGCTCTCCTGGGCCGAGGTGCCGAAAGCCCGGTTCGCCGAGAGCTTGACGATCGTCGTGGCACTGGGCGGGTCGACGTAGACGTACTGGTTGTAGACGCCGATGGCGCTGAACTCGCCCCGGTCGCCCTCAGGGATCCACCACTGATAGCCGTAGCCCAGAGGGCCGGGACCCTCGACGCGTCCTGGTGCGAGATGGGGGGCGGCGACCGTCACGGAGTCGCGCACCCACTCCTGCGGGAGTACGCGACAGCCCTGCCAGACGCCGCCGTTGCGGTACAGCTCACCGAGCCTCGCGTAGTCGCGGGCGGTGAGATTCAGTCCGTTGAAGGCCAGTTCGGTGTCGCTGTCGTCCAGTAACCACTGCCCGGGGGAGGTCATGCCGAGCGGTTCGCACAGTTTCTCCTGCATGTAGTCCGCGAGAGTCCGCCCGGTTGCCCGGACCACCAGCTCGCCCAGCACCTGCGTGTCGGCCGAGTTGTAGCGGCAGACCGTGCCGGGTGTGAACTCCCGCGTCATGGAAGCCACGAAGTCGTGGATCGAGCCGCCCTGTTGCGTCGCCTGCGCCAGCCGGAAGACCTCGGACTCGGGATCGCTGTAGTCCTCGCTCCACCGAGCGCCGGACGACATCTGCAAGACGTGGCGCACGGCCACTCCGTCGTAGGCGGATCCGGGCCGTACGGGCACGAAGTCGCTGACGGCCGCGTCGAGGGAGGGAATTCTTCCCTCAGCGTGTGCTATGCCGACCAGGGCGGAAACGAAGCTCTTCGCGACGGACATCGACAGCCAGGGCACGTCCGGGCCGCCGGTGAGCGCGTAGTGCTCGTGACGGATGCTTCCGTCGGTGAGCACGAGCAGGGCCGCGGTGTCCGTGACGGCCAGGAACTCCTCGGTCGAACGGCGGGATCCGCCGAAATCGAAGGTCGGGGGAAGGGGGTCGGACCCTTTCACGGGCCAGGCGTACTGCCGGCCGGCGGCCGTCATGGCGCGGGTGCGCATGAGTTCCGCCATGTGGCAGAAGTGCTGGTGCTGCGGGACCCCGGTGAACAGACCGAGGTCGCCGAGCGTCGAGGGAGCCTCGTTCATCGTCGTCGCCCATCCGCGGAGGGTGATCCCAACCAGGGATCGGGCCTCCGGTAGATACGGACCGCCGGGACACCCACCGTGGGGTCTCCAGGCGGATTGGCATAGATCGCAGGAGTGCGGAGCCTCCAAAGTAGCAGTACCAATCGGTTATGCAAAACGGATGGTACGCTTACTTTCACAGCGAGAGGATGTACGCATGCCCCCTCCAGCAGTCGACGGACGGACACTGCGCTTCCAGCACCGCCGCCCGGAATTGCTCGCGGCGGCCACCGAGTACGTCATGGCCCACGGCCTCATCGGTCTGTCCCTGCGGCCGGCGGCCGAGGCGATCGGCGTCTCCCACGCGACACTGTTGCGCCACTTTTCCTCCAAGGAGGAACTCGTCGCACGGGTCATGGAGAAGGTCCGCGACGATCTCACCGAACGACTGAGGACCGATGCCGCGCACCTGGCGGCACGGACAGGGGCAGAGCAGATCGAGGCGGTGTGGCGGATCCTGTGCGAACCCGCGGAACAGCGGCAGTTCCTCCGGCTCTTCGAGATGGTGGCGGCGAGCGGCCACCCAGGTGGCGCCGACGAGGACCTGACCCGCTCGCTGGTCACTGACTGGCTGCCCTTCATCACTCCCGGGCTCGAACGAGAGGGGTGGCCCGAGAGCGACACCGTCGCCCTGGCCACCATGGTGCTGGCGCAGGTGCGCGGCCTCCAGCTCGACCTGATCGTTTCCGGAGACCGGCCGCGCGCCGACCGCGCGCTCCAGCTCTTCCTCCGCGGCCTCCGGCACACACCTGCTGACGGACCGGTCTGATCCCTGCCTTCCGTCCAGCGCGGCGGCGATCATCTCCCAGGCCAGGCGGGGCTTGGTCGCGAACTGCACAGTCTCGGGTATCCCGGCCGCCTGGCGGCGCTCGGGATCGACGCACCAAGACTGCTCGGGCAGGTAGAGCCGGCGGTCGATCAGTGTCCGTCCTCGGCTGGTGGCGTAGGCGAGGAAGACGCCGACCTGGGAGTTCTCGATGCGCCCGGCGGTGCCGGTGTACTGCCGCTGCACGCCCGCCGAAGCCCGGCCCTTCTTCACGAAGCCGGTCTCGTCCACGATTAGCACACCGTTGTCGGCGCCGAGGTGATCGACGGCGTAGGCGCGGACATCGTCACGGACGGCATCGGCGTCCCAGCGGGCGTAGCGCAGCAGCCGCTGCATCGGCCCAGGCCGGACGTGTCCGGCCTGTTCGGCCAGCTGCCAGCAGTTCTTCCACTCTGCTTGCGACAGCAGCCCAAGCAGATAAGCACGGGTACTCGCCCTCGGCTCGACCCGGCCGAAGCGGCCCGCGATCCGGGCCATGACCTGGTCGAACATCTCCCGCCAGCGGGCAGGGTCTGCGCTATGGCCCGCGGCCACCGCACGATCTTCGTTTGTCCACACACCAACCGATGATCACGCGGTGGCCGTACCCGTTCCCAGCCAGGTACGGCCACAAGATCGCGAAACCAGACTGGAGTATTAGCCGGCCCGGGGCGGCCGGGGCTTCGGAAACCGCACCTCAGAACAGGTCCGGTCTCCGCACTCGGCGTTCATGATCGGACAACTCCAGCAACAGCGGCTTCGGACCAGGCATCAGCCCATTCCACGAGCGCCCGCGAACTTACGACTCAGGACACTAGGGCGCGTATCGAGTTGTGATCAATCTGTGGGATGCGCCTCCGCTTCGGGGACGGATCCTTTAGTCCTGAGTGCATGACGCGCGTGCAACTGACGGATGAGGAGTGGGAGTTCATCGCGCCGTACCTGCCAATCGGCGAGTACGGCCCGTATCCCACCCGGCTGCGGCAGCAGTTCGAGGGCGTGATCTGGCGGTTTCGCGCAGGAGCGCAATGGCGGGAGATGCCGGCCGAGTTCGGCGCCTGGTCCACCGTGCACAACCGGTTTCGGCAGTGGCGGGACGCCGGGGTCTTCGAGGCCCTGCTGGAGGGCCTGATCGCCGAGGCGGCAAAGCGTGGCAGGGCGGACTTGTCGCTGGTCAGTGTGGACTCCATCACGGCCCGCGCCCACCACGACGCGGCCGGGATGCACCTCGATCCGGAGGTCCTCGCCGCGCTGGAGGAAGCCGCCGAGGAGGAGGCCGGCTCAAAAGGGGCATCGAAGAGGAACAAGCCGGACAGGACGTTGAAGACGTCGCCCGGCAGGCCGAACAGCGACGCGTCCGGCGACGCGGCAAGCTCCGGTTGAAGACCGCCCGGCTCGGACGTTCGCGGGGCGGCCAGACCAGCAAGATCCACGTTGTGGGTGATCGCAGGTGTCGCCCGCTCGTGCTCACGCTGACCGCCGGGCAGGCCGCCGACAGCCCTCAGTTCATCCCCGTGCTCGAGCAGGTGCGGGCCCGTGGGCCGGTCGGCCGTCCCCGCACCCGGCCCGACGCGGTCGCCGGAGACAAGGCTTACTCGTCCCGCGGTAACCGCGACTACCTGCGCAAACGCCGCATCAAGGCTGTGATCCCGGAGAAGAGGGACCAGGCCGCCAACCGGAAGAAGAAGGGCCGCCGGGGCGGCCGGCCCGTCACCCACGACGCCGGGCTCTACAAAGAGCGCAACACCATCGAGCGCCTGATCAACAAGCTCAAGGACCTCACCCGAGCCAGCCAGTGATCACGACTCAATACGCGCCCTAGTCGGACCAGCGTTGCAGCAGTCCCCAGGTGAACTCCGCGACGCGGGCGCGGCCGTCGGGCGGTGTGAAGGCCAGCCGCATCCTGGTCGGGGCGGTGCCCTCCATCGGCCGGGCGGGCGGGAAGGCCCGTGCGACCTCGTCCACCGTGCAGCACCACGGGCGCAGATCGTCCGCCGTACGCAACGCGGGGCCCGCCGACCCCGGGGCGCGGACCAGCCATTCGTTCCAGACGGCGCCGCCGGGCGCCACCATCACCTCGAAGCGCAGATCGGGCCAGAGCGGCACCGGCCACAGCAGGGCGTCGCACTCCAGATCGCCGATCACGCGCCGGGAGGTCCGCTCCGGCGCGCCGAGTACGGAACGGTAGCGCGACAGCGAGCCGCGCGCCCGGGGCGAGCGCACCATCGCCTGCCAGCGGCGGTTGGCCTCCCGCATGCCGGCCAGGGACACGCCCAGCTCGTGGCGGGCCTCGTCGACCAGCTCCGGCTGGTGATCGGCCATCCGGCGCAGCAGGACGAGCTGGAAGTCGAGCGGCCCGAACGGCCCGGTGGACGTCATACCGCCATCCTTACCCGTGCCCGCGGGGCGGTCCCCAACCGGGCAGACATGAGCAGACGTGGGCAGACACGCCCCGGACTCGGCACTTCACACACGATCCTCACAACCTCGCCACGTCAGCCGTGCCGCCGGACGCATAATCTGCGGGGCGCCATGGACTACTGCCCACAGTGCCGTCGGCACCTCAACGGCGCACTGATCTGCGCAGGATGCGGGACCCCCGCCGAGGAGCTGCGGCAGCACCACCCTGTCCACCCCGGGTCGCACCACAGCCGCCTCCCGGGCGGATACGACAGGGAGACCGAGAGTCACGGAGAGTACGGCGACACGCCCGTGAGTGACTACGGGCTCGTCAGCCACGACCGTCCGGACGACACCGCGCCGCGCCCCGACTCCTCGCGCCGCAAGGGCTCCTCCCGTCGAGCCGGGCGAGGAAAGGGCGCGCGGGACAAGGCCCCGCGCCGTACCGGTCCGCGCCGGGCGCGCAGCAGGCGGGGCCGCAGGCTTCTGATCGCCACGCTCGGCGTGATCCTCGCGGCCGGCGCGCTGAGCCTGGCCGAACTGGCGAGGGAGTCCTCGCGCGACGACAACGCCACCGCCGTGAAGGAGGAGACGCCCGTCGACTTCGACGGCGGTCCGCGGGACACGGAGCGCCCGGTCGCGCCCGACGATCCGGGTGTCTCCACGGCCTCGGGACCGGCCTCGGGCGCGAGTGCGGACGGGAAGGCGCGCACGGACGGCAGTGGTGCTCCGAGCCCGCCGGAGGAGGTCGAGGAATCGCCGTCGGCCTCCTCCAGTGCGCCCGAGACCGGGGAGACGGCCACGGACGGGCCCGAGTCGCCGGGGGCCGACGACCCGGAGTCCGGTACGACCGGTCCCGCGGAGCCGACGGACGAGCCCACCTCGGACGGCCCGACCTCGGCGGACCCGCCGCCACCGCCGCCGCCCGCGCCCTCTCCCACGCCGTCCGAGACCTGTCGCTGGATCATCTTCTTCTGCGTCTGACAGGCTCTCCGGCTCTCCGGCTCTCCGGCTCTCAGAGCACGGTCTCGCCCAGCATCCGCTTGAGCAGGTCGCGCAGCACTCCGCGCTCGTCGTCGGACAGCGCGGCGAGCGGCTCGCGCGCGAAGTCCAGTGAGTCGCGCAGCCGGGTCGCGGTCGCGCTGCCCTCCTCCGTGGGGGCGGCGAGCTTCACCCGGCGGTCGGCCGGGTCGGGCCGGCGCTCCACCAGGCCGCGCGCTTCGAGCCGGTCCACGATGCCGGTGACATTGGACGGCTCGCACTTCAGCTTCCGCGCGATGCCGCGCATGGGCAGCGGCTCCAGGGACAGCAGCCCCAGGACGCGCGCCTGCGCGCCGGTGAGGGAGTGCCGTGCCGCGGCCTGCTCGTACTCCTCGTAGTACCGGGCCACGACAGTGCCGATGAGTTCGACGACCTCAAGGGTGAGTGGGTCTCTTCGTGGAGTGGCCATGGACACCAGGGTACTCCGTTACTTGACAGCATGAAATATTCATGAGCATTGTTGTTTCATGTGGTGAAGCTTTTCTCGGGTTCCCTGACCTGGTACCCGTGGCTCACCGCCGCAGAACTGTCTGAGGAGGCTCCGCACGATGACCGCACTTCCCGAGTCCGGCCGCGCCTGGTTTCTCGTGGCCCGCCCCCATGGCTGGCCCGAACCGGGCGATGTCGCCCTGCGCGAGGTACCCGTGACCGAGCCGGGTGAGGGCCGGATCCTGGTCCGCAACCTCCACTTCTCGGTCGACCCGTACATGCGGGGACGGATGAACGACGTGAAGTCGTACGTACCCCCGTACCAGCTGGACAAGCCGATGGACGGCGCCGCGGTCGGTGAGGTCATCGCCTCCCGCGCCGAGGGGTTCGCCGTCGGCGACCATGTCGTGCACGGTCTCGGCTGGCGCGAGTACGCCGAATTCCCGGCCGAGCACGGCACGAAGGTCGACGCCTCCCTCGCCCCGCTCTCCGCGTACCTCGGTGTGCTGGGCGCGACCGGACTCACGGCCTACGCGGGCCTGTTCGAGACCGCCTCCTTCAAGGAGGGCGACGCCGTCTTCGTCTCCGGAGCGGCCGGAGCCGTCGGCAGCCAGGCCGGCCAACTGGCAAGGATCAAGGGCGCCTCGCGGGTGATCGGTTCGGCGGGCTCCGACGAGAAGGTCAGGCTCCTCACCGAGGAGTACGGCTTCGACGCGGCCTTCAACTACAAGAAGGGCCCCGTCAGGGACCAGCTCAAGGCGGCGGCGCCCGACGGCATCGACGTCTACTTCGACAACGTCGGCGGCGACCACCTCGAAGCCGCGCTCTCCACGCTCAACACCCATGGCCGCGTCACGCTGTGCGGTGCGATCGCGCAGTACAACGCCACCGATCCGGCGCCGGGCCCGCGCAACCTGGCCCTGGCCATCGGGAAGCGGCTGCGTCTCCAGGGCATGATCGTCACCGACCACTTCGGTCTGCGGCCGAGGTTCGTGAAGGACGTCGCGGGCTGGCTCGCCTCCGGTGAGCTGAAGTACCACGAGACCTCGGTCGCGGGCATCGAGAACGGCTTCGACGCCTTCCTCGGCGTGCTGCGCGGTGACAACACCGGGAAGATGATCGTCACGCTCAACGGCCCGACGCACTAGGCTCATCACGAGGCCGCCGCGGTCCGTGGGCGCGAGTCGCGGCGTACAACAGGAGGAACGCACCGTATGACCATCCAGAAGATCGATGTCCTCTACACCGCCGTCGCCACCGCGGAGAACGGCCGTGACGGCCGCGTCTCCAGTGACGACGGTCAGCTCGACGTCATCGTCAACCCGCCCAAGTCGATGGGCGGCAACGGCGCCGGCACCAACCCGGAGCAGCTGTTCGCCGCCGGGTACAGCGCCTGCTTCCAGGGTGCGCTCGGTGTGGTCGCCCGTCAGGAGAAGGCAGACATCTCCGGCTCGACGGTGACGGCCAAGGTCGGCTTCGGCAAGCTCGAGGCCGGCGGTTTCGGTCTTGAGGTCGAGCTGATCGCCTCCATCCCGAACGTGGACGAGGCCACCGCCAAGGATCTGCTGGAGAAGGCGCACCAGGTGTGCCCCTACTCCAACGCCACGCGCGGCAACATCAAGGTCGAGCTCTCCGTCGCCTGACGGACGGCCTGTTGGCCGAGGGCCGTACCCCTGACGGGGTGCGGCCCTCAGTCATGTCCGCTCGCGCCATGTCCGCTCGCGCCATGCCCGTCCGCGTCGCGTCTGTTCGCGTCCGTTCGCGCCCTGTCCGTTTCCGACCGTTGACGCGGAAGCGCTTCGACTCTAGCTTCCCGTTCGCGCTCGTGACCGCGGTCCGGCATGCCGAACGGCTCCACGTCCCGTGCGCCCCATACCCCTTCGCACGCCGTAAGGAGAATCCGCGTGAGCCGCACCCCTCGCAGAACCACGCTCCTTCTGGCCCTGTCGCTCGCCGTCTTCGCCGCCTTCACCGCGTTCGTCCCTCCGCCCGCCGTGGCCGCCGATCCCTGGATCCAGTACTACGACGGCGACTACTACCTGCTCACGGCGTCCCGTACGTCGGAGCTGACCATGCGCACCTCGCCCACCCCGGCCGGGCTTCCGACCGCGCCGAGCGTGCGGGTCTGGACGGATTCCACCTCCTCGCGCTGCTGCAACATGGGGGCGCCCCGGATCCACTTCCGGGACGGCCGCTGGTATCTGTACTACGTCGCGGGCCAGGGCATCGCGGACTACCGCCGCACCCAGCGCGTGCACGTCCTGGAGAGCGCGGGCGCCGACCCCATGGGCCCGTACGCCTACCGGGATCAGCTCGATGACGGCCGGCTGCCGGACGCCACCGCGCCGGCGCCGGACGGTGGCCTCTCTCCGCCGGGCGCCGCGCTCGCCGGGGCCTCCGGCGAGCGCGCGGCCACCCCCACGGCGTACACACTCGTGAACCGGCGCAGCGGCAAGTGCCTTGAAGTGGAGGACGGTTCGGGCGCCGATGGCGCGAACGTCCGCCAGTGGGCCTGCCACGGCGCCGCCCGTCAGCGCTGGCGCGTCGAGGGAGTCGGCGATGGCACCAGCCGGCTGGTCAACGTCGCCGGCGGGAAAGTGCTGGACACGGCGGCCTGTTCGGTCGCGGACGGGGCCGGTCTGCGCCAGTGGTCCTGGCTCGGCACGATCTGCCAGTCCTTCCGTCTCGTCGTCACCGACCAGGGCGGCTGGGTGCGGCTGGTCGGCGCCCGCAGCGGCAAGGTCGCGGAGGTCGCGGGCTGTTCGACGGCGGACGGAGCGGACGTACAGCAGTGGCCCTGGCTGGGCACGACCTGCCAGCAGTGGCGGCTGCACCCGGTCTGAACAACGCCGCGGGGGCCGTCCCCGCACCACGCGGGAACGGCCCCCGGCCGTCAGGCCGTCACGGCGTCACGGCGTCACGGCATCATCGTGGCCGTGGCCGTGGCCGCCGTGAGACTCAGCCGGCCGCCCCCAGCAGGGCCCGGCCGACCTGCGAGAAGAGCCCCTTCGGGTGGTCACGGAACAGCGGCTCCGTACCGAACAGCACCACGGACCCGCCCCCGGCGGACGTACCGCTGACGACCGAGGCCCGGCCCGCCGCGGCCGAGGGACCGCCCGTACCGTCCTCCTTCGCGCGCCAGTGGCCGGACACCAGCGGACTGCCGGTGCCGTACGACTGCTCGGCCCGCACCCCGGGGCCGAGGTCGGTGAACCACAGCGGCGAGTAGACGAAGGTGTGCGCCGGGGCGCCACCGGTGATCGGGCCACCCGCGTTGGTCACCCGCACCACACCGTTCGCGTCGCCGTTGCCCGCGACCGGCTTGGCCGCGAGCAGCCCCGCGGCGGTGTTGAAGGCCGCACCCGTCGAACCGAGCGTGACCACGCGCCCGCCCCCGGAGAGGAAGCCGTCCAGGGCCGAGCGCGCGGCCGGGGCGAGCGCGCCGTACTGGAGGCCGGAGGAGACGTACAGGACATCCGCCTTCGACCAGTCGAAGCCCGCGTTCAGCGTCGCGGTCGACACCGGCAGCACCTCGAAGCCCATCTCCCGCAGGGCGAACTGCTCGCCGGGTGTCACCGCCGCCGCGACGCGCGTACGGGCCACCGTCCCGGAGCCCTTCTCCTTGGTGGCGGTGAAGACGACGCCGTAACGGTCGGCCAGGACGGCCGCCTGACGACGGGCCGAGGCCGGCACGATCGCCGAACCGTCCGCCGCCCCGCGTACCTTCACACCCTGCCCGAGCAGGGAGTTGAGGGCGGCCAGATCCTTCGGGTCGTCCAGGCGCAGCCGCAGATCGCCCTGACCCGTCACCGCCCCGGTCGGGGACGCGGCCCGGACCGGACGCGCCGGGATGTGCAGCCCGCCACCGGCCTGCTGGATCTTGTCGACGCTCGCGCCCCACAGCAGCCCGAGGCTCCACCCCGAGATGTCGTACATGGCGGAGACGTCCGCGCTGATGTCACGGCCCTCGTCGAGGATCACATTGGCGATACCGCGCTTGGCCTGGTGCATGTCGACGACGTACGAGCCCGCCGGATACGAGCGTCCCGCCAGCCGGAAGCCGGCGCGGGCGCGCTCCACCCGTACGTCATTGGCGACCAGATGGTCCACCAGCCGGGCCGCCGCGGTCGCCGAGCGCTGCCCCTGGCCCGCCGGGATCACATACGCGCGCGGGAAGGACGTGGTGTACACGTCCTCCGGTCCGATGCCCGGCACGCCCGGCACGGTCTCCTCGGACACCGGCCGCTGCGCCTCGCCCGCCGCGCCCCGCCGGAACGTCTCGATCTGGTCGGCGATCACCGACGTGCGGTGGTCGAGCGTGTAGTCGAGGGTCGCGCGCATCACCGCGCCCGCGATGTCCGTGTTGATCGCGGAGCGCCTGCGCAGCTCCTCCACCGGCAGGGTGTTGTAGTCGTTGTTGTTGACGCGCATCGGGAACTCGACGGTGTGCGAGGCCACCGCGCCCTGGAACGCCATGTACTGCGGGGTGAAGATCGGCGGCCAGTCGTCCCAGCCCTCCTGCTGGTCGCGGAAGGGGATGACGGGCGGCTGGACGCCGTCAGCGGCGGGGGTGTAGCCGAGATCGTTCACCGCCTTCTCCATGCCGAGGGCGTTGGCGTAGCTGTTCTTCAGGAAGAGGTCGTACTCGTAGTTCTCGCCGTGCGGCGGCGTCGTCGGCTCGATCAGCGTGCCGTTGACATAGCCGTGCAGGTCCAGCATGACGGCGGGCTGCTTGTCGACCGCGATCTGCCGGATGGCCTGCGACTCGGGCTGCGAGGCGGTGATGAAGTCGCGGTTGAGGTCGAAGCCGTTGCCGTTGGCGCGGGTCCCGGCGATCCGGCCGTCGGGGTTGGCGGTCACATTGAGATAGATCCGGTTCTTGGCGAGCAGACCGGCCGTTCTGCCGTCCTTCGCCTTCGCCAGCTCCTCGATGAGCTTCAGGGCGGCGTCGGTGCCCTCCCACTCATTGCCGTGGATGTTGTTGTTGATGAAGACCGGGGTCTTGTAGGAGGACTTGATCCGGCGGTCCTTGGCGGCTGCCGCCGGGGAGTCCTCGATCAGCTCGCGCATCCGCTCCTGCTCGCGGGACTCGCGGGAGCTCTCGGGCGCGGTGACGGTGACGAGATACAGCTCGTGGCCGGCCGCGGACCGGCCCGCGACCTCCACGCTGACGCGATCGCTCAGCTTCTGGAGGGCGTTGAGCCGGGGAGCGAGCGAGTGGTACGGGGCCAGCCCCAGCTTGATCGACTTGTCGGCGGGGTTCGCGGGCGGCGCGTCGAGGACCGTACGCCGGGGGTAGCCGCCGTCCTTGCGCAGCGCGGGAGGCGCGGGTGTGCCGACGGTGCCGGTGGTCTTCTGGAGCGCGGTGGCGGCGGTGTCGTGGCCGCCGCTCTCCCTGACGGGATGTGGCCGCTGCGTGTCCCGGCCGGGGGCGGCGGTCGCGGGGAGCGGAGTGAGCAGCAGGGCGCCGGCGACGGCGCTGACGGCGGTGGTGAGCAGGACGGGTCTGGGTATCCCCATGCGTCTGTTCCTCCGGGTCTTCGGAAGTGACGGCAACGTCAGAGGCGGGCGGCGGGCGATCACAGCGGAAGTGACCGCCGTGGAGGCGACCACCGTGGAGGCGGTCACCACCGAGGCGATCCCATCCGTGCGATCAAAAATGATCGGTGGCGATCGACGTTGATCGGTACGCAGGGTCTACCGGTTACTCACGCGAACATCAAGAGGGGTCCATATACAGCCGGTAGGCTGCACGCATGCATGATCTCGGCGTCGGCTTCGGCTACTTGATGAAAGGCCAGCGCTGGGTCGCGGGCCACGGCCGGTGGTTCGGATTCGGGCTGCTGCCCGGTTTGGTCACCTTGGTCCTGTATGCGGGCGCGCTCGTCGGCCTCGCCTACGGCGCCGACGATCTGACGGCCTGGGCCACCCCCTTCGCGGACGACTGGTCCTCGCCCTGGCTCGGTCTCTTCCGCGGCTCCCTGACCGTGCTGCTCTTCGCGCTCGGGCTGTTCCTCGCGGTGATCACCTTCACCGCCGTGACGCTGCTGGTCGGCCAGCCCTTCTACGAATCGCTCTCCGAGGAGGTCGACCGCGCGGAGGGCGGCGAGGTCCCGCAGTCGGAACTGCCGCTCTGGCGCGACCTGTGGATCTCCGCCCGGGACAGTCTGCGGATCCTGGTCCGGGTGGCGCTGTACGGCGTGCTGCTCTTCGCGCTCGGATTCATCCCGGTCGTCGGGCAGACGGTCATTCCCGTGCTCGGCTTCTGCGTCTCCGGCTTCTTCCTGGCGGAGGAGCTGACGGCGGTGGCGCTCCAGCGCCGTGGTGTCGAGCTGAAGGAGCGCCTCCGGCTGCTCAGGGGCCGCCGGATGCTCACCCTCGGCTTCGGCGTCCCGCTCACGCTCGCCTTCCTCGTCCCGTTCGTGGCGGTCTTCCTGATGCCGGGCGCGGTGGCGGGGGCGACCCTGATGGTGCGCGAGCTGACGGCCGAGCCCGAGCCCGAGGACGCGTCCGCGGACGACGACGCCGCGAACGGCGCCCAGGGCACGCGGCGGCCGGGCGTACCGCTCGCCATGGACAAGTGAGGAACGCGTAGCGGCCGACAGCCGTGGCGCCGTCCGATCCGGCAGGAGCCAGGACCGGACGGCGCCGTGCGTTCCGCCTCCTGTGTGCCTCAGGTGACGGGAGTGACCCAGGAGGCTCAGGAAGCTTCGGCGGCCACCGTGACGATCGCCCGCAGCTGCGCGATGATGTCCAGCCGGTTCTGTACGAACTCCGGGTCCGTCACGGCCCCCGTCGCCGGGTCGGTGTTCCCCGCCCCGAACTGGAGCACCGGCGTGTGCACATGGCCGCCCGGAATCTCCAGCCCCAGCCGGTCGCGGAGCAGCGTCGCGCGGTACGCGATCTCATTGGACAGATAGTCGCCACCGCCCCCGGCGCGGGCCGCGGAACCGGGTGTCGGCCCGTCCGGCCGTACCACCGGCGCGGTCCCGCCCGCCGGGACCTCGGTGACCGACGTGTTGTCGTACACCGGGAAGCGGCCGGTGTCCGCCGCCACGATCGAGCGGTACGGGAGGCTGGTCGTCGTCCACTGCGGCTGCGAGACCGGATCGCTCACCGGCACGAGCCCGGTCTCCGAGACGTTCTCGTTGTCCCCGAACCCGCCGCGCCAGGCGCCGTTGAAACGCTCGACATCGATCCGTCCGACGCGGCCCTGGCTGACCGTGGTGAAGAGGTCGGCCCGCGACAGCGGCCCGCGCAGGGCCTGTTCGACGGTGCCGTCGGCGAAGTCCCCCCAGCGGACGGGGAAGACGGCCGTCTCGATACGGGCGGGCCCGTCGGCGGTCCTGATCACCGTGCCGTCCAGCGCCAGAGCCGTCGCCCCGGACGGGTTGCTGATCCGGATGTCGCGGTCCAGGGTGAACGGATCGAAGCCGGTCAGCACGATCCGCTTGACGCCCTTGGCGGCGCCGCGTGCCGGGAAGTCCATGGAGTCCTGACCGCGCGAGGAGCGCTCCAGCTTTCCGAGCAGCGCCGTCCGCGCGGTCTCGGAGAGGCCGGACTCCGGCTGCCACTGGCGCAGTTCACGGGTGAGCGCGAGCCGTGCCCAGTACAGCGGCCGGTCGTCGTCCCGGCTCAGATCGCCGCGCGCGGGCCCGCGGCCCTGCGCCCGGTCCACCGCCCGCTGCCACAGCCGCGCCCCGCTCCGTACGACGGCCCGCTCGGCCTCGGCGTACGAGTCCGCGCCGCGCAACGACCGTATGAAGTCGGGCGCCACGGCGTCGAAGCCGCTGCGCCGCAGGATCTCCTGAGGTACGGCGAGGTCCAGCCGCTGCTCCTCGACGGTGAACGCGGCGGTGTCGGCGGTGGCAGCGGCGGTGGCGGACCGCGCGGGGGCCGGCTGAGCCGCGAGCGGCTGCGCGGCGGCGGGCGGCGGCGGGGCACCGAGGGCGAGCGCGGTGGTGGTGAGGAGTACGAGCCCGAGCAGTTCGGGGCGTACACGAATGTGGCCCAGGGGCCTCATGAGTCTCACGGGGGAGTCCTTCCGTCGGGTGGCGGAAGTATCACCTCCGGACAGGGCGGATGACCATGGGTCCCCTGAACCCGGCATGCGACACCCCCACATGAGGACCGCCCGCACACCAGGACCGCCCACACATGACCGCCCGCACACGAGGACCGGCGTGCGGTCACGTGGTGGGACCACTCCGCGCGGCCAGGATCGCTGTGCGACCATCCGGCGGAGAGACGGAGAGACTTCGACGAGGAGGTACGGCAGTGGCAGACGCATCCGACACCCCGGCCGGTCACGCACGCGAGGCGGCCGTCGAGGCGGCGCTCGGCAAGCTGGACCTGGACGCCAAGGCGAGGCTGCTGGCAGGCCAGGACATGTGGTCCCTGCCCGCGCTCCCGGAGATCGGGCTGGCGTCCCTGGTGATGTCCGACGGTCCGATCGGGGTCCGCGGGGTGCGGTGGACGGCGGACGACCCGTCCGTCGCGCTGCCGTCGCCGACCGCTCTCGCCGCCTCCTGGGATCCGGAACTGGCCCGCGGGGCCGGCCGACTGCTCGCACAGGAGGCCCGCCGCAAGGGCGTGCACGTACTGCTGGCGCCCACCGTGAATCTGCACCGCTCACCGCTCGGGGGCCGCCACTTCGAGGCGTACAGCGAGGACCCGTACCTCACCGGCGAGATCGGCACGGGCTATGTGCGGGGCGTCCAGGACGGCGGCGTCGGCACCACCGTCAAGCACTTCGTCGCGAACGACGCCGAGACCGACCGCTTCACCGTCGACAACATCGTCGCCCCGCGCCCGCTGCGCGAGCTGTATCTCGCCCCCTTCGAGGCCATCGTCGCCAACGCCCACCCCTGGGGCATCATGGCCGCGTACAACCAGGTCAACGGCTCGACGATGACCGAACACCGCTATCTCCAGAACGAGGTCCTGCGCGGTGAGTGGGGCTTCGACGGCTATGTCGTCTCCGACTGGCTGGCGGCACGCTCCACCGTCGGCGCCCTGCTCGGCGGCCTCGATGTCGCGATGCCGGGACCGCGCACGGTCTACGGCGAGGCGCTCGTCGCCGCCGTCCGCGCCGGTGAGGTGACGGAGTCCGCGGTCGACGACGCCGTACGCAGGGTGCTGCTCCTCGCCGCCCGGGTCGGCATCCTCGACGGCGCCCCGGCCGCCGTCACCGCCCTTCCCGCGCCGGTCGACGGCGACGCGCTCGCCCGCGAGATCGCGCGCCGCTCCTTCGTCCTCGTACGCAACGAGCCACGGGCACACGGCGACGGAGCAGGAGACGACGGCGCCGGCCACCCGGCCCTTCCGATCGATCCGGCGAGGACCGGTACCGTCGCGCTCAGCGGCGCCCCGGCGCGCGACGCCCGGGTGCTCGGCGGCGGCTCCGCCGTGGTCTTCCCCGACCACGTGGTCTCCCCGCTCGACGGCCTCACCGCCGCCCTTCCCGACGGCTCCCTGACCTACTCCCTCGGCGCCGACCCCAACGACGAACTCGTCGACGCGGGCACCGGCTTCGAGCTGACCGCCGTCTGCCGCGCGGCGGACGGACGGATCCTCGGGACCTCCACCGTCCCCGGCGGCCGGGTGCAGTGGGCGGGCAGCGACCTGCCCGACGGCGTCACCCACGAGGAACTGCACACCGTCGAGATGACGGGCACCTTCACCCCGCGCGAGAGCGGCGAGCACACCTTCGGCACACGCGGTCTCGGCGGCTTCGTCCTCACCGTCGGCGGCCGGGTCCTCTTCGACGGTACGGAGGAACTCGTCGCCGCCTCCGACCCGTTCGAGGCGTTCTTCGGCCGCCGGGCGGAGCGCGCCCGCGCGGAGCTGACCGCGGGCGAGCGCGTCACCGTCTCGCTGCTGCACACCGTCCACAAGATCCCGGACGCCCCGATCAGGGCCGTCGCGTTCTCGCTGCTCCACCTCGGACCACGGCACGACCCGGACGCACTGATCGCCGAGGCCGCCGAGGCGGCCCGTACCGCGGGCACGGCCGTCGTGGTGGTCGCCACCACGGAACGCGTCGAGTCCGAGGGCTTCGACCGCGAGAACCTCAGGCTCCCGGGCCGCCAGGACGATCTCGTGCGCGCGGTCGCCGCCGTCAACCCGAACACCGTCGTGGTCGTCAACACCGGCTCCCCGGTCGAAATGCCGTGGCGCGAGGACGTGGCGGCGGTACTGCTCAGCTGGTTCCCCGGCCAGGAGGGCGGCGCCGCACTCGCCGATGTCCTGCTCGGCGCGGTGGAGCCGGGCGGCCGGCTGCCCACCACCTGGCCGGTCGCGCTGGCGGACGTACCGGTCTCGGCCACCACCCCGGCCGACGGCGAACTCCACTACAGCGAAGGCGTGTTCATCGGCTACCGGGCCTGGGAGCGGTCGGGCGTGGCCCCCGCCTACCCGTTCGGCCACGGCCTCGGCTACACCGGCTGGGAGTACGAGGCGATCGCGGCCACCACGGACGACGCACGCGTACGGCTGCGCAACACCGGTATCCGCAGGGGGCGCGAGGTCGTCCAGATCTATCTGGCCCCGGTGGACGACACCGTGGAGCGCCCGGCCCGCTGGCTGGCCGGCTTCGCCTCGGTCGAGGCCGGACCGGGCGAGACCGTCGAGGTACGGATCCCGCTGCGGCGCAGGGCCTTCGAGATCTGGGACGAGGAGTCCGGCTCCTGGTCGCTCGTCCCCGGTACGTACGAGGTCCAGGCGGGCCGGTCCGTCGCCGACCGCCGGCTGAGTTCCCTGGTGGACGCGCGGGCGTAGCGGGCGTAGCGGGCGTAGCGGGCGAGAAGGACGCGACGCGGGGGACCGTACGAGACGCAGGGGCACGTACGCGAGGTGACGGCCCCGGGGCGGACCTGACACACCGCCCCGGGGCCGTACCCGTACCTCTTCTACCGGACGCCGAAACCGAACGTCGTGGTCGAGACGAACACCTCACCCGGCCGCAGCACCGTGCTCGGGAACGCGGGCCGGTTGGGGGAGTCCGGGAAGTGCTGTGTCTCCAGGGCGATTCCGTCCCCGGGACCGTACGGCTCCCCGTCGAAGTGGTCGCCGGTGTAGAGCTGCATGCCCGGCTCCGTGGTGGTCACGGTCAGCACCCGGCCCGACACCGGGTCGTACAGCTCGGCCGCCGGATCCGTCCCGTCCAGCACGAAGTTGTGGTCGTAGCCCGAACCCACCGGGCGCGGCGCGCGGAAGTCGAAGCGGGTGCCGTCGACCGGATCCAGCTTCCCGGTCGGTACGGCGGTGTCGTCCACCGGCGTGAGGTGCCCCGCCGCGACGCGCAGTTCGTGGCCGGTCGCGGGGCCGCTGCCCGCGCCGCCCAGATTCCAGTAGGTGTGATTCGTCGGGTTCACATGCGTCGGGGCGTCCGTCACCGCGCGGTAGTCGATCCGCAGCGCGCCGTCCGCGTCCAGTGTGTACGTCGCCGAGATGTCCAGCCGGCCGGGGAAACCCTCCTCGCCGTCGGGGCTGATCCGCGACAGCCGCACCCCGTGGTCCCCGGCCGGCTCCGCGTCCCACACGCGCCGGTCGAAGCCCCGCTCACCGCCGTGCAGACTGTTCGGCCCGTCGTTGGGCGCGAGCCGGTAGGTCCGCCCGTCGAGGGTGAAGGCCGCGCCCCCGATGCGGTTCGCGTACCGGCCCACCAGCGCCCCGAAGTACGGTCCGCCGGCGCCCAGATAGCCCTGGAGATCCGGGAAGCCGAGCACCACATTGGCGACCGTGCCGTTCCGGTCGGGTATCTCGACCGACTGCACGACGCCGCCGTACGTCAGCAGACGTAGCCGGGTACCGGCCCGTTCGAGGGTCCAGCGGTGGACGGGCGTACCCTCACCGGTCGCACCGACGCGCTCCGTGTTCATGGCAGTCACGATCGAGAACCCTACGCCCGGGAGCCCCGGGAAAACGCTGCCGGGGCCCCCGGGCTCTCGAAGGCGCATGGCCGGGCCGCCGGTGCTACACGGGCGGCTTCACGGCCGTCACATTGCGGTACGCGATCTCCGCCAGCCGGCTCTGCCCGTCCTTGCTGGGATGGAACCAGTCCCAGTGGCTCAACTGGTCGCCCGTGAACCGGAAGTCGAAGACCGCACCGCCGTCGTACCGGCAGCGCGGATCCTTCGCGCACACGTCCTTCAGCACGTTGTTGTACGCCACGACCCGCTCGTACACCATGTTCCGCCGGTCCTGCGCCAGCTTGCTCATGTTCTGCGAGTCCCCGAGCATCGTGGCGCAGATCCCCAGCTTCCAGATCTGCCGGCCCAGCGGATTGCCCCGGCCGGTCGACCAGAGCCGCTTCAGATCGGGCACGCTCGACACATACACCTGCGCCTTGGGCGCCCCGGCGCGCAACTGGCGCATCGACGCCTCGAACGACTTACGGAAGTCGGCGACCGGTGTCATCTGCTTCGCCGTGTCCTGGCAGGCGTCATTGGCGCCCACCATGATCGTGACCAGCTCGGGTTTGTTCTGCGCGGCCTGCGCCAGCTGGCCCGGGAGATCGGACATCTTGGCGCCGGTCGCGGCGTGGTTCCAGCTGCGCTCCTTGGCCGCCGGAGCGCCGAGCAGCCGTAGGGCCAGGCTGCGCACCTTGCTGTCCGTACCCGTCGACCAGGACACCTCCGGGCAGTCGGCGAGCACCACACACGCGTCGAAGCCACGGGTGATGGAGTCACCGACCGCCGCCACCGAAGCCGGGGCGCGGTTCCACAGGGGCGGGCGCGCGGAGGGGGCGGAGCGCTCGGCCTCCTTGTCGGACGAGGATCCGCCGAAGACGCCGCAACCGGTCAGCAGGCCGGTCACGGCCAGTAAAGTGACGGTCGCGGCGGCTGTTCCGGCGCGTGACCGCCGCCCTCGGCCGTTCCGGGCCGGGCCGCGATCCCCGCTCCGACCGCCGCTCCCGCTCCGGCTCCGAAGGCTCTTCCGCATCAAGGTCCCTCCCGTTGGCGTCCTCTTTGGCATCCTTTTGAGAAGTCTGGCGTCGTCAGGCATCCGGTGGCGTCCTGCCGAGTGAAAGCTTCGCGCATATCGCCCCCGGGACCGACCGTACGTCACCGCGGGCACCCCGCCGCACGGTAGTTTTTCCACGTCGAACCAGAGGTGTCCGTTCTCTTGGCTCCGGTAAATTACATCACGTCACATGCTGTCCCTTTTGCGGAGTTTCACTCCCGATGCTGTTTACTGAGGCCGCTGGGAAAGGCGAACCTCGTCCCACACTGGAGGTCCCGGTGACGACACGTGGAGTTCTGTACATTCACTCCGCACCACGCGCGATGTGCCCGCACATCGAATGGGCGGTGGCAGGAGTGCTCGGTCTGCGGGTCCAGCTCGACTGGATCCGGCAGCCGGCGTCGCCGGGCACCTGGAGAGCCGAGGTCTCCTGGAAGGGCCGGGCGGGCACGGCCTCCGAACTCGCCTCCGCCCTGCGCGGCTGGCAGATGCTCCGCTTCGAGGTCACGGCGGAACCCTGCGCCACCGCCGAGGGCGAGCGCTACAGCGCCACGCCCGATCTGGGCATCTTCCACGCCGTCACCGGTATGCACGGCGACATCCTGGTCCCCGAGGACCGGCTGCGCGCCGCGCTCGCGCGCTCCCAGCAGGGCGAGACCCAGCTGGCGGCGGAGGTCGCCAAACTGCTCGGCAAACCGTGGGACGACGAGCTCGAACCGTTCCGGTACGCGGGCGAAGGCGCCCCGGTCCGCTGGTTGCACCAGGTCGTGTGAGCGGGCGGGGCCCTCGCGTCCTACCGTGGTCCCATGGCTGATCACCTCGCAGTAGCTGTCCTCGGCACCGGCATCATGGGCGCCGCGATGGCCCGTAATCTCTGCCGCGCCGGACATGACGTCCGCGTCTGGAACCGCACCCCCGCCAAGGCCGAAGCGCTCGTCCCCGACGGCGCGCGGGCCTTCGCGACCCCCGCCGAGGCCGTCGCCGACGCGGATGTCGTCCTCACGATGGTGTACGACGGCCCCGCTGTCGTGGAGGCCGTGACGGCCGCCGGCCCGGGGCTGCGGCCCGGCGCCATCTGGCTCCAGACGACGACCGTGGGCGTCGACGCCATCGCCTCCCTCGCCGATCTGGCCCGGCATCACGGACTGGTCTTCGTCGACGCGCCCGTGCTCGGCACCAAGGCGCCCGCCGAGAACGGCGAGCTGCTGATCCTGGCCGCGGGCCCCGGGGACGCGCGCGCCCCGCTCGCGTCCGTACTCGACGCCATCGGCAGCCGTACCGTCTGGCTGGACGACGACGGTTCCACCGGCGCCGCCAGCCGTCTGAAGCTCGTCTGCAACAGCTGGGTGCTCACGCTCACCAACGGCACGGCCGAGGCGCTCGCCCTGGCCAAGGGCCTCGACGTGGACCCGCGGTACTTCCTGGAGGCCATCGCCGGCGGCGGGCTGGACTGCGGATATCTCCATGCCAAGTCCGCCGTCATCATGGACGGCGACTACACCCCGAGCTTCTCGGTCGCCACGGCGGGCAAGGACGCCCGGCTGATCGTGGAGGCGGGGGAGTCGGCGGGCGTACGGCTCGATGTGGCGGCGGCGTCCGCCGAGCGGTTCCGCCGGGCGGAGGCCCAGGGGCACGGTGACGACGACATGGCGGCGACGTACTTCGCGAGCTTCGACGGCTGAGGCGCCGCCGCTCCGTCCTTCCGCCCAAACCCCGTTCCCCCGATGGTGTGTTCGTCCCGCCGGTCCGGGCGTGTCGTCGTGTCCGGCTGAGACCCTTCGGATACGGCGACTCCGTGTGCGGCGGCCTTCGTGAACAGGGGACAGGAGACAGGGAGGAAGCGGTGTGACCACACCCGGAACGGACTGGGGTGCCTTCCAGTCGCTGGGAGGCACCCTTGTCGACGATCCGGCCGTGGTCGCCCGCCCGGACGGCCGGCTGATCGTCCTCGCCGAGGGCCGGAACCACACGCTCCTGTTCATCCGGCAGAACAGAGACCTGAGCTGGTCCCCGTGGACGGAGTTACCCGGGGCCCGGATCAGCGGGGTGCCCGCCGCGATCCTGGGCCGTGACCGACTGATACGGGTCTTCTGGCGCACGCCGGGCGGCGAGCTGTTCGCCGGCCGGATCCCGGGGACGCCGGGGATCCCGGGCGAGTCCGGTGCCTCCGCGGTCAAGGTGGCCGGTGGCATCGCGGGGGATCCCGCCGCGGTCCTCAACGCCGACGGGCGGATCTCGGTGTTCTGCCGGGGCACGGACCACACGGTCCTGTCGGTCAGCCACACCTCGGTGGCGTACGCCGTCTGGGCCCCCGCCGCCACGATCGGCGGAGCGGCCGAGGGTGTCCCGTGCCCGGTCCTGGCGGCCGACGGGCGGGTGGCGGTGTTCGTCCGGGGCGGTGACGACGAGCTGTGGATCTCGGAGCAGCGGATCCCCGACACCACCAGCGACTGGAGCCCCTTCGAGCGGTTCGCCGGGACCCCGGCCCGCTCCGACCCGAAGGCCGCGCTCGACGCGGACGGCCGTATCCGGGTCTTCTGGCAGGGCCGCGAGGGAGCGGGCCGCTTCCTGGGCCGGCAGGGGGACTACGCCGCGTGGAACCCGGAGGGGCTGCTCAAGGGCGGCCTGGCGGGCGCGCCGTACCCGTTCCGCTCCCCGCTCGACGGCCGTCTGCGGATCTTCGCGACCGGCCCCGACCGCGCGCTGTGGGTCGCCGGACAGAAGACCGTCAACAGCGACCAGTTCACGGACCTCGCCTCCCTGAACGGCGCTCTCGCGGGCGCCCCGGCCCCCGCGTGCCACCGCGACGGCCGGATCTCCGTCTTCGTCCGCGGCACCGACGGCGTGCTCCGGTACGTGACGCAGTCCTAGGGCGTATCCGGTGCCGTGCGGAAACCGGAGACGCCCGGCCGGGAATCCCGGGCCGGGCGTCGTCGCGAAGGTTCGCCGGGAACCGCCGCGCGGTCAGACCGTACGCAGCGCCAGCACCACGTTGTGGCCGCCGAAGCCGAACGAGTTGTTGATCGCCGCGATCGTGCCGCTGGGCAGGTCGCGGGGGCCGTCGACGACGATGTCCGCGACGACCTCCTCGTCCAGGTCGTCGACGTTGATCGTCGGCGGGGCCTTGCGGTGGTAGAGCGCGAGGACCGTGGCCACGGTCTCGATACCGCCCGCGCCGCCCAGCAGATGGCCCGTCATCGACTTCGTCGCGGAGACCGCGACATGGTCGAGATCGTCGCCGAGCACCCGGCGCAGCGCCTTGATCTCGGCGACATCGCCCTGCGGCGTCGACGTGGCGTGCGCGTTGAGGTGCATGACCTCGGCCGGCTTGAGGTCCGTCTGGTCGAGCAGGTTCTCCATGGCCTTGGCGATACCGCGGCCGGTGGGCTCGGGCTGGGCGATGTGGTGGGCGTCCGAGGACAGGCCCTGGCCCAGCAGCTCGCAGTAGACGCGCGCGCCGCGCTTGGCCGCGTGCTCCGCCGACTCCAGGACGATCACGCCCGCGCCCTCACCGAGGACGAAGCCGTCGCGGCCCTTGTCGTACGGGCGCGAGGCCTTCGTGGGTTCGTCGTTGTTCTTGGACATCGCCATCATGTTGGCGAACGCCGCGATGGGCAGGGGGTGGACGGCCGCTTCCGTACCACCGGCGACGACCACGTCGGCGCGGCCGGTACGGATCATCTCCACCGCGTAGCCGACGGCCTCGGCGCCCGACGCGCAGGCGGAGACCGGGGTGTGCACGCCCGCGCGGGCGCCCACTTCCAGGCTGACGTTGGCGGAGGGGCTGTTGGGCATGAGCATCGGCACGGTGTGCGGGGAGACACGGCGTTCGCCCCGCTCCTTGAGCACGTCGTACTGGTCGAGCAGGGTGGTCACGCCGCCGATGCCGGAGGCGATCACGGTACCGAGCCGGTCGGCGTCGACCGAGGGGTCCTCCCCGGCCCTGGCGGTGTAACCCGCGTCCGCCCAGGCCTCCCTGGCCGCGATCAGCGCGAACTGCGCCGAGCGGTCCAGTTTGCGGGCGAGCGGGCGGGGCAGGACATCGCCCGGGTCGACCGCGGCGACCGCGGCGATACGGACCGGCAGTTGGGCGAAGCGTTCGCCTTCGAGGGGGCGTACTCCCGAGCGGCCCGCGAGCAGACCTTCCCAGGTCGTTGCGCTGTCGCCACCCAGTGGTGTGGTTGCGCCGATACCGGTGACGACCACGGTGCGATTGGTCGAGTTCACTGGAATTCTTTCTCCACGTGTAGAGGGTGCTGAATTTTTACGGCGCCACCACCGGGTGGCGGATGCCGCGCGATGGGTCAGCGCGAGAGGTCAGGCGGTCAGGCGGCCTGGTGCTTCGCGATGTAGTCGGCGGCGTCGCCAACCGTCTTGAGGTTCTTGACGTCGTCGTCCGGGATCTTCACGTCGAAGCGCTCTTCGGCGGCGACGACGACCTCGACCATGGACAGCGAGTCGACATCCAGATCGTCGGTGAAGGACTTGTCCAGCTGGACGTCCTCGACCGGGATACCGGCGATCTCATTAACGATCTCGGCGAGACCGTCGACGATCTCTTCCTGGGTGGCGGCCATGTTGGCGCTCCTTCGATGTTGAGCAGAGGGATATATCGGAACACGCTCCGGAAAGATCCGGTGTGCCTAGGGGAGGGTAACGACCGTCGCGGCGTAGGCAAGACCCGCCCCGAAACCGATGACGAGCGCGGTGTCGCCGCTCTTCGCCTGTCCGGTCGCCAGAAGCCGCTCCATCGCGAGCGGAATCGAGGCGGCCGAGGTGTTGCCGGTGGTTTCCACGTCACGCGCGACCGTGACGTGCTCCGGCAGTTTGAGAGTCTTCACCATCGAGTCGATGATCCGCATATTGGCCTGGTGCGGAATGAAGACGTCCAGGTCGGCGGAGCTGATTCCGGCGGCGTCCAGCGCCTGCTGGGCGACCTTCGCCATCTCGAAGACGGCCCAGCGGAAGACCGCCTGGCCCTCCTGCGTGATGGCGGGGAACCTCTCCACCGTGCCGTCGCGGTAGGCGTCCCACGGCACGGTCTGCTTGATGGTGTCGGACTTGTCGCCCTCGGAGCCCCAGACGGTGGGGCCGATCATCGGCTCCTTGGCGGGGCCGACGACGACGGCGCCCGCGCCGTCGCCGAACAGGAAGGCCGTCGCGCGGTCCTCCAGATCGGTCAGGTCCGAGAGCCGCTCCACGCCGATGACCAGGACGTAATCGGCCGAGCCCTCGACGACCATGCCCTTGGCCAGGGTCAGTCCGTAGCCGAAGCCGGCGCAGCCCGCGGAGATGTCGAACGCGGCGGGCCTGCTGGCGCCGATCTTGTCCGCGATCTCGGTCGCGATGGCCGGGGTCTGCTTGAAGTGCGAGACGGTGGAGACGATCACACCGTCGATCTGCTCCGGTGTGATCCCGGCGTCGGCGATCGCCTTGCCGGACGCCTCGATGGACATCGCGGCGACCGTCTCCTCCGGAGAGGCCCAGTGGCGGGTCGCGATGCCGGAGCGGGAGCGGATCCACTCGTCGGACGAGTCGATCGTTTCGAGGATCACCTCGTTGGGCACGACGCGCGTCGGGCGGTAGCCGCCGACGCCCATGATGCGCGCGTACGGGGCGCCCTTGCTGGGCTTGATCTTCGACATGCTCTCTGACTCCTATTCAGCCGTGGAGGAGTGCTCGGCGATCAGCGCGCGGGCCGCGTCGAGATCTTCTGGTTTCTTCAGCGCCAGGGTCTTCACCCCGGGCAGCGCGCGCTTGGCGATACCGGTCAGGGTGCCGCCGGGGCACAGCTCGATCAGCGCGGTCACGCCCCGCTCCTTGAAGGTCTCCATGCACAGGTCCCAGCGGACCGGGTTGGCGACCTGACCGACCAGGCCCGTCACGATCCCGGAGCCGGTGGAGACCGTCCGCCCGTCGCGGTTCGAGACGTACGGTACGACCGGGTCGGCGACGGAGACGGAACGCGCGGCCGTGTCGAGCTTCTCGACCGCGGGCGCCATGTGGTGCGTGTGGAACGCGCCGGCGACCTTGAGCGCCACCACGCGCCGTACGCCCTCCGGCTTGTCCGCCTCCAGCGCCGCGAGCTGCTCACGGGTGCCGGCCGCGACGATCTGGCCCGCGCCGTTCACGTTGGCGGGCGTCAGGCCGAGCTTGTCGAGATGCGCGAGGGTCGTGTCCGGGTCGCCGCCGAGCAGCGCCGACATCCCCGTCTCCGTGATCGCGGCGGCCTCGGCCATCGCGATGCCACGGGCGCGTACGAGCGTCAGGGCCACGTCGTCGGAGACCACACCGGCCAGCGCCGTGGCGGCCAGTTCACCCACACTGTGGCCGCCCGTGACACCCACGTCGCGCGCCACGTCCTCCGTGGTGGGGAAGAGCTGGCGGGCGGAGAGCAGGGAGGCGGCGACCAGCAGCGGCTGGGCCACGGCCGTGTCCCTGATCTCGTCCGCGTCGGCGTCCGTGCCGTAGTGGACCAGATCCAGGTCGATGGCGGCCGACCAGGCCCGCAGCCGGTCTTCGGCGCCGGGCAGTTCGAGCCAGGGAGTCAGGAAGCCGGGCGTCTGAGCGCCTTGGCCGGGAGCGACGAGTACGAGCACCCTCACACTCTCTCTTGCGATGGGTCTCCGTCGCCCGTGGGGAGGGGAACGAAGAACCGCTGGGGGAATTGTTGAAGTACCACAAAAGTCTAGATCTGTGTGTCTCCGCCGGCCAAGCGCCCCAGGATCAGGGCAATCCGCAGCGTGAACGCGGACCGTACATCGGAGGGTGACCATCCGGTGACGTCAGTCACACGTCGAAGCCGGTAGCGCACGGTGTTGGGGTGCACGAACAGCATCCTCGCCGCGCCTTCGAGACTGCTCGCCTGCTCCAGATAGACACTCAGAGTCTCCAGCAGCGCGGACCCCGCTTCTTCGAGCGGTCTGTAGATCTCCTCCACCAACTGGTCACGCGCGGCGGGGTCGGAGGCGATCGCGCGCTCCGGCAGCAGATCGTCGGCGAGCACCGGGCGCGGCGCGTCCTGCCAGGCGAAACACGCCTTGAGGCCGGCCGCCGCGGCCTGCGCGGATTTGGTGGCGGCCAGCAGATCGGGCATCACGGGGCCCGCCACGACGGGGCCCGGCGCGTAGGGGCCGATCAGCGCCTTGGCGACCTGGAGCGGGTTGTCGCTGCCGCCCGCGATCACCACGAGCCGGTCGCCGAGCACTCCGGTGAGGACCTGGAGCTTGGCGTGCCGGGCCGCCCGGCGGATCGCCTCCACGGTCAGTTCGCTGTCCCCGTCCGGGGCGGTGCCGAGCAGGACACACACATGCTCGGGGGAGTTCCAGCCGAGGGCCGCCGCCCGGGAGACGGCGCCCTCGTCGGCCTCCCCGGAGAGGACGGCGTTCACGACGAGCGACTCCAGCCGGGCGTCCCACGCGCCGCGCGCCTCGGCGGCCTGCGCGTACACCTGGGCCGTCGCGAAGGCGATCTCCCGCGCGTACACGAGCAGCGCCTCGCGCAGCGCGGACTCGTCGCCCGGGGCGGCGACCTCCTCGATCGCCGTCTCCATGACCTCGATCGTGGTCCGCACCATCTCGACGGTCTGGCGCAGGGTGATCGCCCGCGTCAGCTCGCGCGGGGCCGTGCCGAAGACATCGGTGGAGATCGCCTGCGGGGTCTCGGGGTGGCGGAACCACTCGGTGAACGCGGCGATACCGGCCTGGGCGACCAGCCCGATCCAGGAACGGTTCTCCGGCGGCATCGCGCGGTACCACGGCAGCGTCTCGTCCATGCGGGCGATGGCGTTCGCGGCGAGCCGTCCCGAGGACTGCTCCAGCCGACGCAGCGTCGCGGGGTGCGGATGGGGTTCGTTCGAGGGTTCGGCCACGGGGTCAAGAGTGCCCTATCGGAGCCACCGCCTGCGGGGCCGGGGTCGGCGGGCGTCTCGTGCCGTCCCCGGTGGAGCGCCTACCGTGAAGCCGTGATTCTCGTACGGTACGCAGCGCAGCGCTCTGTCGGCGGCGACCCCTCGGCGGGCATCGAATCCCTGCACGCCCTGTCCTTCGGGCGCTTCTACGATCCGGACAATCTGCGCTTCGGCGCGGTCCTCGCCTGCAACGAGGAGCGGCTCGCGCCCGGCGCGGGGTTCGACGAGCACCCGCACAGCCATACCGAGATCGTCACCTGGGTCGTCGAGGGCGAGCTGACGCACCGCGACTCGGCCGGACACGCCACCGTCGTGCGGCCGGGGGACGTCCAGCGGCTCAGCTCGGCCGGCGGGGTGCGGCATGTGGAGCGCAATGACGGCGACCGGCCGCTGGTCTTCGTCCAGATGTGGCTCGCGCCGCTGGAACCGGGCGGCGAGCCCGCGTACGAGGTCGTACGGGGCATCGCCGACTCCACGCCGTACGCGCTGCCGCGGGCCGGGGCCATGCTGCACGTACGGCGCCTGCGGGACGGCGAGCGCACGGCCGTGCCGGACGCCCGCCATGTGTACGTCCACGTGGTGCGCGGTGAGGTGCGCGTCGGTGGCGCGGGCGGGGCGGACGGCGGCGCGGACGGCGCGGCGGGGCCCGTGCTGGGGCCCGGCGACTCGGCGCGGATCACGGACGCGGAAGGGCTCGAACTGATCTCGGGCCCGGCGGCGGAGGTGCTGCTCTGGGAGATGGCGGGCTGAGCGCCCGCGCCCGGCCCCGGCCGGCGGCTCAGGCCGACAGCTCCGCGAGGACGGCGTCGGTGAACGGCGGCCAGGCCGCGACCGCCCACGGCCCGAAGTCCCGGTCGGCCAGCGCCACACAGGCCGCCCCGGCGTCCGGGTCAACCCACAGGAACGTACCGGACTGCCCGAAGTGTCCGAAGGTGCGCGGTGACGACGAGGCGCCCGTCCAGTGCGGGGACTTGGCGTCCCGGATCTCCAGGCCGAGCCCCCAGTCGTTGTTCTTCTGGAAGCCGTAGCCCGGCAGCACCCCGGACAGCCCGGGATGGACGACCGTCATCGCCTCCAGGACGGTGCGCGCGTCCAGCAGCCGGGGCGCCTGGAGTTCGGCGGCGAACCGCGTCAGATCGTCGACGGTCGAGATCGCGTCCCTGGCCGGTGACCCGCCCTCGGGGAGCGCGGTCGCGGTCATACCGAGCGGCTCGAACACGGCCTCGTGGAGGTAGTCGGCGAACGCGATGCCGGTGGCCTTGGCGATGTGCTCGCCGAGCAGTTCGAAGCCCGCGTTGGAGTAGAGCCGGCGGGTGCCGGGCGCGTTGGCCACGCGGTGCTCGTCGAAGGCGAGACCGCTGGTGTGCGCGAGCAGATGACGGACGGTGGACCCCTCGGGCCCGGCGGGCTCGTCCAGCTCGACGGCCCCCTCCTCGTACGCCACCAGCGCCGCGTACGCGGCCAGCGGTTTGGTCACGGAGGCGAGCGGAAAGCGCCGCGCCGTGGGGCCGTACGACCCGACGACGGTGCCGTCCGCACGTACGACGGCGGCCGAGGCGTTCGTCACCGGCCAGTTCTCGATCATCGCCAGGCTCTGCATGGCTACGAGGTTAGCGAGAGCGTCAGCCGCATCGAGGGGTCGGGGGTACGGACGAAGCCGAGGGAGGCGTACAGCGGTTCGCCCTCACGGGACGCGCGGAGATCGACCCTCCGGACGCCGCGGGTCCGGTACCAGTCGAGCAGCGCCTCCACACAGGCCCGCGAGTAGCCGCGACGGCGCAGGTCCGGATCGGTGGCGACACTGAAGACGTAGCCGCTGGTGCCCGTGGGGTTGCCGGGGCTGCCGAGCCGGTACTCGATGGTGCCGACCGCGCACGCGGCCAGACCGCCCGCCCGGCCGGGCCGGTCCACGACACAGGCCATGAGATCGCCGCCGGGACCCGTGAGCCTCTCGCGCAGGGATTGCTCCGCGTCGGGCTGCCAGCTGATGTCCGGGTCCGGTCCCCGGTGCGAGTCGAGCATCACCTTCCGCAGACGGACCAGTTCGGCGGCGTCGGCGGGGACCGCGGGGCGTGCGAGGCTCATGAGGCGGAGACTAATCCGCCGCGACGGGAAACTCGCCGACTTTTCCGCTTGCTTCGAGTGCACTCGAAGGATCTAGCGTTGAGGGTATGACGCTGACGGAGAGCACCCCCGTACGGACGGCCCGCGTGGACGACTGCGCATCGGCGCCGCGCCCGCATCCGCGGCCCGACGGGGCGGAGCGCTACACGATCAGCGAGGTCGCCGCCTTCACCGGACTCTCGGCGCACACCCTGCGCTGGTACGAGCGCATCGGCCTGATGCCGCATGTGGACCGCTCGCACACAGGGCAGCGCCGTTTCAGCAACAAGGACCTGGACTGGCTCGCCTTCGTGGGGAAGCTGCGGCTCACGGGCATGCCCGTGGCCGACATGGTCCGGTACGCCGAGCTGATCAGAGTCGGCGAGGAGACGTTCGAGGAGCGGCAGGAGCTGCTGGAGCGGACACGCCGTGATGTCCACCGGCGGATCGCGGAGCTACAGGACACTGTCGCCGTACTCGACCACAAGATCAGCTTTTACGCGGGCGCCCGCAAGGCGTCGGAGAGGGTCTGAACCCCGATGAGTGACAGCAAGATCGAGAAGGTGCGGCTCGGTACCGGCGGACCGGAGGTCGGTGGCCAGGGGCTCGGCTGCATGGGTATGAGCCAGTTCTACGGTCCGACGGACGCCGACGAGGCGCGGGCCACGCTGGAACGCGCCCTGGAGCTGGGCGTGACGCTGTACGACACGGCGGACGCCTACGGGGCCGGGGAGAACGAGAAGTTCATCGCGCCGTTCGTCCGGGCGCACCGGGACGAGATCGTCCTCGCCACCAAGTTCGGCCTGAGCATCGACCCGGCCGCCCCCACCAAGCGGACGATCCGCAACGACGCGCCCTATATCCGCCAGTGCGTCGAGGGAAGCCTGAAGCGCCTCGGCGTCGACCACATCGACCTCTACTACATGCACCGGCGCGATGTGAACGTCCCCATCGAGGAGACGGTCGGCACGATGGCCGAGCTGGTGCGCGAGGGCAAGGTCACCCACCTCGGGCTGAGCGAGGTCACCGGCGGCGAGCTGCGGGCCGCGCAGGCCGTGCACCCGATCACCGCCCTCCAGTCGGAGTGGTCGCTGTTCAGCCGCGACATCGAGGCGAACGCCGTACCGGCCGCCGCCGAGCTGGGCGTCGCGCTCGTGCCGTACTCCCCGCTCGGCCGGGGCTTCCTGACCGGCGCGTTCGTCCACGCCGACCAGGAGCTGGACGCCGACGACTTCCGTCGCCAGCAGCCCCGCTTCACCGGTGACAACGCCGCCGCGAACGCCGCGCTGCTCGAACCGGTACGCAAGATCGCCGAGGGCAGGAACGCCACCCTGGGGCAGGTCGCGCTGGCCTGGGTGCAGCAGCAGGCCGGGGTGCACGGGCTGGCCGTCGTACCGATCCCGGGGACCCGCAAGCGGAGCCGGATCGAGGAGAACACCGCCGCCACGCGGCTCATCCTCACCGAGAGCGAACTGCGGCTGCTGGAGCCGATCGCGGGCCAGGTGGCCGGCGGCCGGTACACCGATATGTCGTTCACCTCGGCCGGCCGCGAGTAGCGGAGCGGTCCGACGCCCCGCGCGGGACAGGACCGGACAAGCGCCGGCGCTCGCGAGCGCGCTCACGCCAGGCCCAGTGCGAAGACCGCGAAGCCCGCCGCCAGCAGCCCCGCTGCCGCGCGGCGGGCCTTCGACGCGCGCGTCCCGGTCTGCCACGGGGCGTCGAAACGGCGCGCGTACCACCCGATGAGGACGAGCAGCGTCGCGAAGAGCGGCATCCAGGTCAGCCGCACCACGATCCAGCCGAGGGAGTCGGGGGAGGTCGTCAGACCGGCCACCGGCCCGAGGAAGGACGCGGGCACGGCGGCGGCGAGCATCGCCGTCTGGTGCCAGCACAGGATCGTCATCGCGCACAGGTTGATGACGACGACCGGCGCCCACAGCGCGGGCCTGCTCAGCAGCCGCCCGATCCGGTCGCGCAGCAGGATCGCCGCACCGCTCTGCGCGGCGGCGAGGGCGAGCACGAGCAGGGACGGCGGATGCGAGTTGGTACGGGCCTCACCGGGCACGCCGACCATCGACGCCGGGTAGTGGAAGACGACCAGCAGCGCGGCGAAGAGCAGCGTGCCGCCGATGAGCAGGACACGCGCCCCGCGCCGGCCGATCCGGCCCTCGCCCCAGGAGACGCCGAGCTGATACGCGAACAGCCAGCCGGGGAGGATGTTCACCATGCTCAGCCAGGACGGCATGGTGTCGGCGTAGGGGCCGTAGCGCAGGAAGTCGACGACGGCGACCGAGACCAGCAGGGGAGCGGCGGCCCAGGCGCCCATCGTGTGTGCGGCGCGCACACAGTACGGGGTCAGCGCGGTGACCACCGTATAGACCCCGACGAACCACAGGGGCTGGATCACCAGCGTCGATCCGGTGCGCAGGGTGGTTTCGGGCACGCCGAGCACGTACAGCAGCGGCATCGCCGCCGCCCAGACGGCGGTCACCCCGAGCACGGGCCTGCCGAGCCGCACCACGCGCTGCCGGAGCCAGGCGGCGGTCGTGGACGTCCTCCTGCGGTACGAGAGCACGGAGGCGTATCCGCCGACCAGGAAGAAGATGCCCAGCATCTGGAGCACCCAGCTCACCGGTGCGAAGCCGCCGAAGGCGGCGAGCGGGCTGGCGTTGTGCAGGGCGCCGCCGGCGTCCAGGGTGAAGCCGCCGAGCAGCCAGTGCCCGGTGGGTACGGCGAGCAGCGCGAGGGCGCGCAGCCCGTCGATCGCGCGGTCGCGGTGGGCGGGGGTCCGTGCCTCGATCTTCTCGATCGTCGTCGCGAGTGTCGTCATCGGACCTCTCCCCGCGTGATCCGGCCCTGGGCGATGGCGGCGAAGGCGCGGAGCGAGTCCGTGCCGGGAGCGAAGTAGCCGGTGTGGCCCTCGGCCAGTTCGGCGGGCACCCGGCGGGCGCCGAAGGACGGGTCGGTCGGATCCTGGCCATGGCCCAGGCCGGCGATCGCGACATGGGGGACCTTGGAGATCCAGTCGGAGGGGTCCTTGGCGGCCCACACCCGTGCGTCGGTATGGAGGTCCGCCCTGTGCCCGGCCCGCATTCCAGGGGCGCCGAGCACCACGATGTCGGTGGCGTTCACCTCGGAGGCGGCGAGCCCGCACACCACGGCGCCGTAGCTGTGGCAGAACAGCGCGGGCTTCCCGGCTCCGGCCGCCGTGAGCCCCTGGGTGAACCGGGCCAGCCGGCCGGCCCCCGCCTCGGCGAGACCGCCGGTGGCCACGTCGAGACCGAACCCGACGGGGGTGGTGTAACCGGCCCACGCGATCACGGCGGTACGGCCGCCCGTCGCGGCCCGCAGCGACCCGGCCATCCCGGCGGGGGTGCCGTACGGATCGTCCGTACGGTCGAAGGTCGCCGCGTCGATGTCCGATCCCGGGACGACGACGGACACATGGCGGGCGGTCGCCAGATCCCCGTACACCTCGGCGACCTGGCCACGGCCGCGCGGGTCGAAGGCGAGGATCTGCCGGCCGGGCTCCGCGAGCCGCTCGTACCGGGGGTCGTGCCCGGCCCGTACCGCGCGGGAGTTGGCCTCGTACCGCAGGGCGACCGGCGCCCCGTCGAGATTGCCGACGACCAGCGGATGGCGGCGGACGAGCCGCTCGCTCTGACCGGGTGTCAGTGTGGCGAAGAAGCGGGCCACTTGGCCGGGTGTGGCGCTCGCCGGGTCGGGCAGTGCCCGGCCGAGCGAGTCGTCCGCGCGCCAGGCGGCGCTTCCCACGGGCGGTCCCGTGACGGCCCGTTGACTGCTGCCGGAGGCCCAGCCCGCTGTTCCCCCGACCATGGTCGTCGCCAGTGCGGCGGCGACCAGGGTCCTCCTGTAGCGGCGCATTCCCGTCTCCTTCTTCCCGCTCGTCCGTGAGGTGGCGAGGAGGAAGGTAGGAAGAGGGTGTGCGGCCGGACGTCACACCGGAGAGCCAACCGACATGTCATACCGGGGTAGCGGGGGTGCCGGTCCGTACCGGCGCCAGGAGTGTGCCGGTGCCCGGCGGTGCCCGGCGATCCGTGCGGTGCCCGGCGATCCGTGCGGTGCCCGGCGATCCGTGCGATGCACGGGGTGTGCCCGGTCCGTACCGGTACGCGGCGGTGCTGTACGGAAGTCCCCGGGCCGGACGGGTCAGGCGTCGCCCGGGGTGACCAGACCCGACTCGTACGCGAAGATCACCGCTTGCGCGCGGTCACGCAGCGACAGCTTCGACAGGACCCGGCCGATATGGGTCTTCACCGTCTGCTCGGCGACCACGAGCTGCTCGGCGATCTCCTGGTTGGACAGCCCCCGGGCGATCAGTTCGAGCACCTCGGTCTCCCGGGGCGTGAGGCCGCGCAGCCGCAGCGAGGGGTCCTTGCGGCCACGGGCCGGGCGCTGCTGGGCGAAGTCCGCGATCAGCCGCCGGGTCACGGACGGCGCGAGCAGCGCCTCGCCCGCCGCCACGATCCGTACCGCCGCGATGAGATCGGCCGGCGGCGCGTCCTTGAGCAGGAAGCCCGACGCCCCGGCGCGCAGCGCCTCGTAGACATAGTCGTCGACGTCGAAGGTGGTCAGCATCAGCACCTTCGGCAGACGCGTCACCCCCGTCGGCGGGTTCAGCAGTTCGCGGGCGGCGGCGAGTCCGTCCATCTCCGGCATCCGGACGTCCATCAGGACCACATCCGGGTGGACGGAGCGGCTCACCTCGACGCCCCGGCGGCCGTCGGGTGCCTCGCCCACCACATCGATGTCGGCCTGCGCCGACAGCAGAGCGGCGAACCCCGCGCGCACCATGGCCTGGTCGTCGACGATGATCACGCGGATGGTCAAGGAGCGTCCTTCGGGGCCGGACCGGCTGTGCCGGTGAGGTCGGTGAAGCCGGTGCCGGCCAGCGGGAGCCGTGCGGCGACCCGGAAACCACCGTCCGGCAGCGGTCCGGTGTCGAGCGTGCCGCCGGTCAACCGTACGCGCTCGCGCATACCGATCAGGCCGTGGCCCGTTCCGCTGGTCTCCAGCGGTGAAGTGCGCTCGGCGCCGGGCCCGTTGACGATCAGGACGGTCAGCCAGTCGCCGTCGGAGGCCACCGAGACCCGGGTCGGCGCGCCCGACGCGTGGCGCACGACATTGGCGAGCGCCTCCTGCACGATCCGGTACGCGGAGAGGTCCACGGCCGGCGGGACGGGTCCCAGCTCGGCGGGGAGCGACACCTCGGCAGGCACCCCCGCCCGTACCGTCGCCTCGACCAGCTGCTGCACCCGGTCGAGGCCGGGCTGCGGGGTGCGCTCGCTCTCCGTACCGTCGCTGCGGAGCACCGTGAGCAGCCGCCGCATCTCGGTCAGGGACTCCCGCGCGCTCGCCGCGATGGTGGAGAACTCCTCGCGCGCGGAGTCCGGCAGTCCGTCGATCCGGTACGGCGCCGAGTCCGCCTGGACCGTGATCACCGACATGTGGTGGGCCACCACATCGTGCAGCTCACGGGCGATACGGGCGCGCTCCTCCAGCAGGGTGCGCCGGGAGCGCTCGGCCTCGCTGATGGTCTCCTGCTCCGCCAGCCTGCGCTGCGCGTCGCCCCGTTCGCGCAGCGCCGCCGTCACGACGAGGACGACGCCGCTCAGGACGAACAGCAGCAGATGGCTGCCGTCGCTGCGATCCTGCGAGATCAGCTCGAAGAAGAACCCGGCCGCGCCGGTCGCCAGCCAGACCGCGAGCAGGGTACGGCGCGATTCGCGCAGCCCCAGACAGGCCATCAGCACCAGATAGCCCACGATCACCGTGGGGGGCCACGGCCAGGAGCGGCCCGCGAGACCGTCCGCGCTCTGGAGCAGGATCGCGCCGGCGACATCGGCGGTGAAGATGATCCACCAGGCCTGGAGGGGCCGGCTCACGGCGAGCAGCAGCGGCGCGGTCTGCGCGGTGGCCAGTGCCCCGGACCAGCCGCCGCCGAGCCGGTAGTCCCCCACGAGGACCGTGGTGGTGGTCGGCAGCAGGCTCACGGCGAAGCCGAAGAGCACCACGTACGGCGCGAACCGCTGCCATCGCCTGGGCGCCCGCGCGAACAGCGGCTCGGTGGACGGCGCCGGCGTACGCAGCGCACCGAGGAGCGCGCGCGCCGCGTCACGCCACGGGGCGGGGCGCGGTGGCGAGGGCGGCGACGACGGCCGGGGCGGCGACGAGGGCCGCGGCGGGGCGGACGGCCGGGGCGGCGGCGATGCGGGGGTACTCATGACCCGTTCAGCCTAGGCAGCACCGTACGGCCCGGCGTCATACCGAGGAGTCGGTCCTGATGTCATACCGCGGTATGACGCCATGGCCCGGGGCGGGCGCTACTCCGGACGTACCGGTCCAGGTCACAGCTCCGCCAGCAGTTCCGCCTTCTTCGCGCTGAACTCGTCGTCCGTCACCAGGCCCGCGCGGTGCAGCTCGCCGAGATGCCGGATCCGATCCGCCACCTCGGCCGGGTCGCGGCGGGCGGGAGCCACGGCGTGGACCGGAACGGCGGTACGGCCCGTCGCCGCCGCCTGGACCGCCTCCAGAACCGCCGCCGCGAACGGCAGCGACTCATGCACCGGTCCGTAACCCGGGCCGAAGACGACGGTCGCCGGGTCGTGGTCCGCCGGGGCGGGCCGGGGCCGCGGCTGCCCCGAGCACGGGTCGTCGCGCCGCAGCAGCCGCAGATAGCCGTCGAAGCGTTCCGGGGAGCGCCACTCGACGCCCTGGAGCTCGCCGACCGGAAGACTCTGGTCGCCCGCCTTCCACTTGGCGGAGGAGGCGCCCGTCCAGAACCAGCGGAAGGTCACCCGGTCCCCGTCGAAGGACGCCTTCGCGTCGTACGCCTTGAACTGGAGCGGTGGTTCCGGCGCGGTCACCAGATAGCGTTCGGCGGGCTCCTGTTCGTCCCCCATGGTCCCGGTCCCGGTCCCGCGGACCCGGGCGAGCGCGGCCCGCAACTCGTCGGCGTAGTACCGGGCGAGGGTCTCGCGCTCGGCCGGCAGCAGCAGCCGGTACGGATCGCCGCTCGCCCTCAGCTGCCCGGCCGCCGCTTCCGTGAGCGGGTCGGCTCCGGCTCGCGGCACAGCGTGCAGCACCACCGTCCCGCGTCTGCCGGGAGTGAGCGTCACCGATGACAACGCCTCGTAGGGGACGCGGCGTTCGCCCAGCGCCTGAAAGAGCTTCGGCGTCCGGATCCCCCGTTCGAAGCGGATGAGCACGGAGTCGCTTTCGAACTCCCAGGTGGCATGAATCCCCTGAAGCACATCACCCATGTGCTTCATCGTAGGCGGCGGGCGCCCGCACGTCGCCTGCCCCAACGGGGGAAATCTACGCGCGTCAGCCCGGGACTCCGCTCTCGCGCCGTCACCGGCCCCCGGTTCTCAGTCGGTGTCCGGGATGCCGCTCCGGCAGGTGTCGGCGCCGTCCGCGCAGGTCACCGCGGGGTAGGAACCCACGCCGATCTCCGCGAAGTTGTCGAGGCTCTCCGTGCCCGGCTGGAAGTAGCCGGCGTGCCCGATCGCCCCGCGCGCCGAGATGACCCGTGCCCCGAAGCCCCTGGCCACCGGATCGGCGCCGTGGCCGAGACCGCCGACCGCCATGTACGGGACGTCCTGGATCCAGTCGTCACGGTCCCGCGTGGCCCACACACGCGCCCTCGTGCGCAGCTGCGCGGCGTTGCCGACCCGCATTCCGGGGCTGCCCGCGACCGCCACGTCCGTCACCCTGCGCGGCAGGGCGTGCGCGGCGACGCCGCACAGCACGGAGCCGTAGCTGTGGCAGAAGAGCGAGACCCGTGACGTCCCCGGCAGCGCGGCGGTCAGCGCGGTGAGCCGTACGGCACCGTCCTCCGCCAGCTTGCCGATCGCCGCGTCCACGCCGAGACCGGCGGGCGCGGTGTAGTCGGCCCAGGCGATGACGGCGGTGCGGGTGTCCCCGTCGGCGCTCCGCTCGGCGGAGTACAGGGACTCGGCCATGCCCGCGGGCGCGCTGTACCAGCGGTGGGTCCGCTCGAACGTCAGCACGTTGGTGTCGACTCCGGGCACGATGACGGAGACGCGCTCGGCACGGTCGAGGTCGCCGAGGACCTCGGCCGCCCGGCCCTTGCCCGACGGGTCGAACGCGAGGATCTGCCGGTCGTCGCCGAGCATCGACTCGAACCGGTCCATCCGGCGCCCCGCTTGCCGGCGGCCGTCGTCGGACAGTCTGGTGTCGCGCATACGGCGCTCCTCCACCGTGCGCGCCTGCATCAGGGCGATCCGGTTGGCGCGATACCGCAGGGTGACGGGAGCGCCGTTGAGGTTGCCGACGACCAGCGGGTACGTGGCGGCCAGCCGTTCCTGCTGGCCTCGGGTGAGGGAGGCGAAGAACGCGGCCAGCCGCTTCGGCGACGCGTCGGGACTCGGCAGGTGGCGGACCCCTATCCGGCCCCTTTCCCACGCGCTGAGGGCGAGCTTCAGGGGCTCGCCGGGACCGCGCCGATTCGCCACGGCTGTCCAGCCGGTGGATGTCAGCATCACGAACACGACGGCGAGAGCGAGGAGAGCGCGCCATGCGTTGAGGGTGGGTGAGGAGTCGAAGGAAGTCACTACCGCTCAGCCTAGGACGAGCGCGGAGGCCCTCGTGACGAGGGTGAGTCAGCTCACGCGCCAAGGAGGATTGAACCGAGAGTAACCGCACCGAACGCGTAGGCGGCGCTACGCTCCGGCGCGTCGCGCGGCTGTCGTCAGGCGGGTCCGCGTTCCGTATCGCGCTCCGGCGTCCGCCAGTTCCCGGTGAGCGCGGGGCTCAAGTGGTCGAGATAGGCCCTGGTGATCCCCTGGAGCGCCTCGACGCGGGCATCCTGGCCCTGCCCCCAGAGCCGGCCGGTCATCCGCATGACGCCGGTGAACGCGGCGACGGCGACCCGTGGCCGCGGATCGGTGTTCACGTCGAGCCCCTCGCGGTCCGCGATCAGTTGGGAGAGCACCTCCTCCAGCTCCGCGGTGCGCCGGAGATGAACGGCGACCAGGGCGGGAGTCGACTCGATCAGCAGACAGGTGCGCAGATACAGCTCGACCGGGACGATGGCTTCGAGCGCTTCGCTGACGGAGTCCCAGGCCGACTCGACGGCGTTGCGCATCGCCTCGAACGGGGTCTCCTCGGCGGGCCGGGCGCGCAGCGAGTCGAGGAACTTGTTCTCGACCAGGTCCACGACCGCGAAGGCCGCCTCCTCCTTGCTGCTGAAATAGCGGAAGAAGGTGCGCTGGGACACTTCCACGGCGTCCGTGATCTCGTCGACGGTGGTCTGTTCGTACCCCTGGGTGGTGAACAGTTCGAGCGCCACGCGCAGCAGGGCCTCCCTGGTACGCCGCTTCTTGCGGGCGCGCAACCCGACGATCGTGTTCTGCCCGGGGATCAACGCAATATCCTCATTCCACCGCTTTTTTACTACTTTATGCTATGTGGTCTCACTGTGAGCCACGTGACAGTTACTTGCTTAAGAAATCGTTTGTCAACTGTCAGTGGCTGACATTAACGTTTGCGGTATGACTAGTCAGACCACTGTCGACAAGGCGCCGCCTTCGCCGGAATCCCCGGGGCCGACGCCGTCCAAGGGGCTGCGCGGCCACCCCTGGCTCACGCTGTTCTCCGTGGCGATCGGCATCATGATGGTGGCGCTCGACGGCACCATTGTCGCGATCGCGAACCCTGCCATCCAGAAGGACCTCGGCGCCACTTTCGCCGATGTGCAGTGGATAACCAACGGCTACTTCCTCGCGCTCGCCGTGGCGCTGATCACCGCGGGCAAGCTCGGTGACCGGTTCGGTCACCGGCAGACCTTCCTCATCGGCGTCATCGGGTTCGCCGCCTCGTCGGGGGCCATCGGGCTGTCCGACAGCATCTCCCTCGTGATCATCTTCCGAGTGCTCCAGGGGCTGTTCGGCGCCCTGCTGATGCCGGCCGCGCTCGGTCTGCTGCGCGCCACCTTCCCCGCCGAGAAGCTCAACATGGCCATCGGTATCTGGGGCATGGTCATCGGTGCCTCCACCGCGGGCGGCCCGATCCTGGGCGGTGTGCTGGTCGAGCACGTCAGCTGGCAGTCGGTCTTCTTCATCAATGTGCCGATCGGCGTGATCGCCCTGATCATCGGCGGGCTGATCCTGCTGGACCACCGGGCGAAGAACGCCCCGAAGTCCTTCGACATCCTCGGCATCCTGCTGCTCTCGGGCGCCATGTTCTGTCTGGTCTGGGCGATCATCAAGGCGCCCGTCTGGGGCTGGGGCGACGGCAAGACCTGGCTCTTCATGGGCGCCGCCATCCTCTCCTTCGTGCTCTTCGCCGTCTGGGAGACGAAGGTCAAGGAACCGCTCGTACCGCTGGCGCTCTTCCGCTCCGTACCGCTCTCCGCCGGCGTGGTGCTGATGGCGCTGATGGCGATCGCCTTCCTGGGCGGCCTCTTCTTCGTCACCTTCTACCTTCAGAACGTGCACGGCATGAGCCCGGTCGACAGCGGTCTCCATATCCTGCCGCTCACCGGCATGATGATCGTCGGCTCGCCCCTCGCGGGCATGCTGATCACCAAGACGGGCCCGCGGATCCCGCTGGCCGGCGGCATGGCGCTGACCGCGGTCGCCATGTTCGGCATGTCCACCCTGGAGATCGGCACCAGCAGCTTCACCATGTCGATCTGGTTCGCGCTGCTCGGCCTCGGCCTGGCGCCGGTCATGGTCGGCGCGACCGAGGTCATCGTGGGCAACGCCCCGATGGAGCTGTCCGGGGTGGCCGGCGGGATCCAGCAGTCCGCCATGCAGATCGGCGGCAGCCTCGGTACGGCCGTGCTCGGCGCCGTCATGGCCTCCAAGGTCTCCAGTGACCTGCCCGGCAACTGGGCCGGGGCAGGTCTGCCGCCGCTCAGTCCCGCGCAGGCCGAGCAGGCCGCCGAGGCGGTCCAGGTCGGGGTGCCTCCGGTGGCGCCGGGCACGCCCGCCGCGGTCGCCGAGAAGATCACGGGCGTGGCGCACGACACCTTCATGTCGGGCATGGGTCTGGCCTCCCTCGTCGCGGCCGGTGTCGCGGTGGTGGCGATCTTCGTCGCCCTGCTGACGAAGCGCGGCAGCAACGCGGACGCCGCGGGCGCGGGGGTGCACATCTGACGTCAGCTCCCGGCTGACCCGACGTCAACTCAGCGCCCACGACAGCCCCGCCGTAACCTTCCGGCGGGGCTGTCGCCTATCCGGGTGGAGGCCGTCGTTTCCCCTTCCCATGGCCAAGCGCCGCAGGTCAGAGTGCGGTTGACCGATTTCGCACCACACACGGGGACCGATTCCTATGCACAAGACCACACGCACAGCCATGTCCGTCGGGGCGCTGGCCTTCGCCGCTCTGCTGCCGGCGGCCGTCGCGGAGGCGGCGCCGCCCCGCCTCGGCGAGTGCGCCACCGGCGAGTTGTGCCTCTGGCCGAAGGAGGACTTCCGGGGCGCGCGGCAGACGTACGAGCTGTCGGCCACCGACATCGACAGCTGTGTGCCGCTCCCGGCGGACATCAGCGCGCAGTCACTGGCCAACCGCACGGGGCGGAACGTGACCACCTATCAGTCCGCCGAGTGCGCGGAGACGGGGGAGTTCGAGACGTATCCGGGCAAGGGCAGCTGGATGCCGCAGTCGCCGTACCGGGTACGGGCCTTCAAGATCTGGGAGCGCTGACCGGACCGGTCCCGGGCCGGACCGGAGACGGCCACTCAAGGGAGGAGGGCGGCGGGACCCATGGGTCCCGCCGCCCTCCTCCTGTCTGTCTCAGGCGCCGTCTCAGGCGTCGCCGCCCGCCGCGCCCGGGTCCGCGGCCGAGGCGTCCAGCAGCTGGTAGCGGTCCACCGCCTGCTTCAGCACCGAACGGTCGACCTTGCCCTCCTTGGCCAGCTCGGTCAGCACGCCGAGCACGATCGACTGCGCGTCGATGTGGAAGAAGCGACGGGCCGCGCCGCGCGTGTCCGCGAAGCCGAAGCCGTCCGCGCCCAGCGACTGGTACGTGCCCGGCACCCAGCGCGCGATCTGATCCGGCACCGATCGCATCCAGTCGGACACCGCCACGAACGGTCCCTCCGCGCCGGAGAGCTTCTGGGTCACATACGGGACGCGCTGGTCTTCCTCCGGGTGCAGCAGATTGTGCCGCTCTACCTCGACGGCCTCACGGCGCAGCTCGTTCCAGGACGTCGCCGACCAGACATCGGCCCGTACGTTCCACTCCTCGGCGAGGATCCGCTGGGCCTCCAGCGCCCACGGCACCGCCACGCCGGACGCCATGATCTGCGCCGGGATCGAGCCCTGCTCGCCGCGCCTGTAGCGGTGAATCCCCTTGAGGATGCCCTCCACGTCCACATCGGCGGGCTCGGCGGGGTGCTGGATCGGCTCGTTGTAGACGGTGAGGTAGTAGAAGATGTCCTCGCTGTCCGGGCCGTACATCCGGCGCAGACCGTCCTGGACGATATGCGCGATCTCGAAGCCGTAGGCGGGGTCGTACGCGACGCAGCCCGGGTTCGTCGAGGCCAGCAGATGCGAATGGCCGTCCGCGTGCTGAAGCCCCTCACCGGTCAGGGTCGTACGTCCGGCGGTCGCACCCAGTACGAACCCGCGCGCGAGCTGGTCGGCCATCTGCCAGAACTGGTCGCCGGTCCGCTGGAAACCGAACATCGAGTAGAAGACATAGACCGGGATCAGCGGCTCGCCATGCGTGGCGTACGCCGAGCCCGCCGCGATGAGCGAGGCCGTACAGCCCGCCTCGGAGATGCCGTCGTGCAGCATCTGCCCGGTCGGCGACTCCTTGTACGCGAGCAGCAGCTCACGGTCCACGGACTCGTACTGCTGGCCCAGCGGGTTGTAGATCTTGGCGCTCGGGAAGAACGAGTCCATACCGAACGTGCGGTACTCGTCCGGCGCGATCAGTACGAAGCGCCTGCCGATCTCCTTGTCCCGCATCAGGTCCTTGAGCAGCCGGACGAACGCCATGGTGGTGGCGATCGACTGCTGGCCCGAGCCCTTCTTCACCGCCGCGTAGGTCTTGTCCCCGGGCAGGTTCAGCGGCTTCGCCCGGACCACACGCGTCGGTACGTATCCGCCCAGCGACTTACGGCGGTCGTGCATGTACTGGATCTCTTCCGAGTCCCGGCCCGGGTGGTAGTACGGCGGCGCGCCGTCCTCCAGCTCCTTGTCCGAGATCGGCAGGTGCAGCCGGTCGCGGAAGCCCTTGAGGTCGGAGACCGTCAGCTTCTTCATCTGGTGGGTCGCGTTGCGGCCCTCGAAGTTCGGCCCCAGCGTCCAGCCCTTGACGGTCTGCGCCAGGATCACCGTCGGCTGGCCCTTGTGGGCCTTGGCCGCCGCGTACGCCGCGTAGACCTTCCGGTGGTCGTGACCGCCGCGGCCCAGGTGCAGGATCTGGTCGTCGGTCATGTTCTCGACCATGGCGCGCAGCCGCTGGTCGTCGCCGAAGAAGTGTTCACGGATGTACGCGCCGGTCTCGGTGGCGTACGTCTGGAACTGCCCGTCCGGCGTGGTGTTCAGCCGGTTGACCAGTACGCCGTCCCTGTCCTGCGCGAGCAGCGGGTCCCAGGAGCGGTCCCAGACCAGCTTGATGACGTTCCAGCCGGCGCCGCGGAACTGCGACTCCAGCTCCTGGATGATCTTGCCGTTGCCCCGCACGGGACCGTCGAGACGCTGGAGATTGCAGTTCACGACGAAGGTCAGATTGTCCAGGCCCTCACGGGCGGCGATGGACAGCTGGCCCAGCGACTCGGGCTCGTCCATCTCGCCGTCGCCGAGGTACGCCCAGACATGCGAGGAGGAGGTGTCGGCGATGCCGCGCGCCTCCATATAGCGGTTCATCCGGGCCTGGTAGATCGCGCCGAGGGGGCCGAGGCCCATCGAGACGGTCGGGAACTCCCAGAAGTCCGGCATCAGCCGCGGGTGCGGATAGCTGGACAGCCCGTACGGAGCCTTCGACTTCTCCTGGCGGAACGCGTCGAGCTGCGTCTCGCTCAGCCGGTCGAGGAGGAAGGCGCGGGCGTAGATACCGGGGGAGGCATGGCCCTGGAAGAAGATCTGGTCGCCGCCGTCACCGCCGTCCTTGCCCCGGAAGAAGTGGTTGAAGCCCACGTCGTAGAGGGAGGCGGAGGAGGCGAAGGTGGCGATATGGCCGCCGACGCCGATCCCCGGGCGCTGTGCGCGCGACACCATCACGGCCGCGTTCCAGCGGGTCGCGTTGAGGATCTTGCGTTCGGTCTCCTCGTTGCCGGGGAAGAACGGCTCGTCCTTGGTGGCGATGGTGTTGACGTAGTCCGAGCTGCGCATCTCCGGCACAGCCACACGCTTCTCGCGCGCCCGCTCGATCAGTCGGAGCATCAGATAACGGGCGCGCTCACGGCCGCGCTCGTCCACAGCGGCGTCGAGCGAGTCGAGCCACTCCTGGGTCTCTTCGGGATCAAAGTCCGGGACCTGGCTGGGAAGGCCGCCAATGATGATCGGGTTGCGATCGGATCCGGAAGCCACGCTTTTCCTTCGCTGTTTGGGTCGTATCGTGCCCTGCACGCGATCGCTGCGGTGCACGCCGTCGGGTTACTGCTGCTACGCGGGCCCGGGACCTGGGTGTCTCACCGGAGCCCCCGGGGCACGGGCACGTACGCCGCCCTCCATCGTGTACCGCGGCGGCGGAAACGTCATCTCTACCGAGTGGTAACCCGTGCTCGGCGGGAAAATACCGCGCCCGAGCACGGTTTCCACGGCGGTCAAATCGCAACCTTACGCCCACTCCGGCCATGCGTTTCGTTCGGTCGTTCGGACCTGATTGACGTACCGAAGCGGCATAACATGGCAGAGGATGAGAAAACGTACGGCCTGTGTCACAGGGTGCGAGGTCGAAGTGACAGGAGATGCGACGAAGGAGCCCGGAACGTCACCGTTTCGGCGGTCTCGGCGGCCGGGTACTTGCGCGATCCGCCCCGCCCGTGTGGACAATGGCCAATGCCCCGCGTACGCGCGGCCGAAGCATTTATCCGAAACATGATCAGGAGGCAATCCGTGAGCGCGACCGCGGACCACGCGGAGGAACGAACCAACCTCGCCGCTCGGCTTGGGTTCGAACCCGGACAGGTGGTCCAGGAGCTCGGCTACGACGACGACGTCGACCAGGAGCTCCGCGAGTCCATCGAGGCCGTCATCGGCCAGGACCTTGTCGACGAGGACTACGACGACGTGGCCGACGCCGTCGTCCTGTGGTTCCGTGACGAGGACGGCGACCTTACGGACGCGCTGGTGGACGCCATCGGTTTGATCGAAGACGGCGGAGTGGTCTGGCTGCTGACGCCCAAGACCGGCCGTGACGGCTACGTCGAACCGAGCGACATCAGCGAGGCGGCCCAGACCTCGGGCCTGTCCCAGACCAAGAGCGTGAGCGCCGGCAAGGACTGGACCGGCGGCCGTCTCGTCACCCCCAAGGCGGCGAAGACCAAGCGCTGACTCCGAGCGCCGAGCGCGCAAGACGCAGCAGCCGACAGCGAGCAGCCCTGGACTGCGAGCAGCCTTGAGGGCCCCCGCCGACTCCGGTCGGCGGGGGCCCTGTGCGTAGGGTGGTCGGGAGACAGACAGAGCCACAGCCTTCGAAAGGACGTGCATCCATGGCGATCGAGGTCGGCGCCCCCGCCCCGGACTTCGAACTGAAGGACAACCACGGGCGGACCGTGCGACTGTCCGACTTCCGCCGCTCCGGGGACGGTGCGGACGGCGGCAAGAACGTGGTGCTGCTCTTCTACCCCTTCGCCTTCACCGGTGTGTGCACCGGTGAGCTGTGCGCCCTGCGCGACGAGCTGCCCTCGTTCGTCAACGAGGACACCCAGCTGCTCGCCGTCTCGAACGACTCCATCCACACCCTGCGCGTCTTCGGCGAGCAGGAGGGCCTGGAGTACCCGCTCCTGTCGGACTTCTGGCCGCACGGCGAGGTCTCGCGCGCGTACGGCGTCTTCGACGAGGAGAAGGGATGCGCGGTGCGCGGGACCTTCATCATCGACAAGGACGGCATCGTGCGCTGGACGGTCGTCAACGGTCTGCCGGACGCCAGGGATCTCGACGAGTACGTCAAGGCGCTCGCCGCGCTCTGACCGGCCCCGGCCGGTCCGTCCCATCCGGACGGCCGGTCCGTCCCGTCCGGACCGGCACCCCGAAATCGCACAGCAACGGGGAACCGGTCACTAGGATCCAGTCGTTGATCCGATGCCAACGCCTCAGGGGACGCGCGACCCGCGGCAGCAGCCGCCGAGCCGGGCCGCCGGCCCCGAGAAACCAAAGGGAGGACTCGTGGGAGTCAGCCTCAGCAAGGGCGGAAACGTCTCGCTGACCAAGGCCGCGCCCAACCTGACCGCGGTCACCGTGGGTCTGGGCTGGGACGTCCGTACGACCACCGGCAGTGACTTCGACCTCGACGCCAGCGCCCTGCTGACGAACGCCGAGGGCAAGGTCGCCGTCGACGGGAACTTCATCTTCTTCAACAACCTCAAGAGCCCCGACGGATCCGTCGAGCACACCGGTGACAACCTCACCGGTGAGGGCGAGGGCGACGACGAGGCGATCAAGGTCAATCTGGCCGCGGTCCCCGCCGATGTGGACAAGATCGTGTTCCCCGTCTCGATCTACGAGGCGGAGAGCCGCCAGCAGTCCTTCGGCCAGGTGCGCAACGCGTTCATCCGCGTGGTCAACCAGGCCGACAACAACGAACTCGCCCGGTACGACCTGAGCGAGGACGCCTCGACGGAGACCGCCATGGTCTTCGGCGAGCTGTACCGCAACGGCGCGGAGTGGAAGTTCCGCGCCATCGGCCAGGGGTACGCCTCGGGTCTGCGCGGTATCGCACAGGACTTCGGCGTCAACGTCTGAACCGCCGGGCCTGTCCCCACCGGACACGCCTGGGTATCTTCGAGCACGGCGCCGCACGCTTCAGTGCGGCGCCGTACGCGTCTCGCATGCGGGGTGGTACGCGTCTCGCATCGGTACGGGCACGAGCCGCATGAACAGGGTTTGAACGGGCAGGACGTCAGGCGCGTCCTGCCCGCAGGACGGCAGCACATCATTTCGGGGAGGACTCACCATCATGGGCGTCACACTCGCCAAGGGAGGCAATGTCTCCCTCTCCAAAGCCGCACCCAACCTCACCCAGGTGTTGGTAGGGCTCGGCTGGGACGCGCGCTCCACCACCGGAGCCGACTTCGACCTCGACGCCAGCGCGCTTCTCTGCCAGTCGGGCCGGGTGCTCGGCGATGAATGGTTCATTTTCTACAACAATCTGACCAGTCCGGATGGATCCGTGGAGCACACCGGTGACAATCTGACCGGTGAGGGCGACGGCGACGACGAATCCCTGCTGGTCGACCTCTCCAAGGTGCCTGCTCACTGCGACAAGATCGTCTTTCCTGTCTCGATCCACGACGCGGACAACCGCGGTCAGACGTTCGGGCAGGTCAGCAACGCCTTCATCCGCGTGGCCAACCAGGCCGACGGCCAGGAGCTCGCTCGCTACGACCTCAGCGAGGACGCCTCCACCGAAACCGCGATGATCTTCGGCGAGCTGTACCGCTATGGCGCCGAGTGGAAGTTCAGGGCCGTGGGACAGGGGTACGCGTCGGGGCTGCGGGGCATCGCTCTAGACTTCGGGGTCAACGTTTCGTAAAGCAGTGCGCTGCGCGGGGGAAAACCCGTTAATCACCAGATGGGGTAGCCAGTGATCCTGAAAACCTTCGGCTGGTCGTTCGCCATCACGGCGCTCGGCCTCGCCTTCGCGGCCTGGCAGTGGGGGTGGGAGGCGTTCGGGATCGTACTGATCCTGTCCATCCTTGAGATCTCGCTGTCCTTCGACAACGCGGTTGTCAACGCCGGGGTCCTGAAGAAGATGAATGCCTTCTGGCAGAAGATCTTCCTCACCATCGGCATCCTCATCGCGGTGTTCGGTATGCGACTGGTCTTCCCCGTCGTGATCGTCGCCATCAGTGCCAAGGTCGGGCCCATCGAGGCCGTCCAGATCGCGCTGGACAACCCCGAGCGGTACGAGGCCCTGGTCACCGACGCCCACCCGGGCATCGCCGCCTTCGGTGGCATGTTCCTGCTGATGATCTTCCTCGACTTCATCTTCGAGGAGCGGGACATCAAGTGGCTGGGCTGGCTGGAGCGCCCGCTGGCCAAGCTCGGCAAGGTCGACATGCTCTCGGTCTGCGTCGCGCTGATCGTGCTGCTCGTCACGGCGCTGACCTTCGCCACCAACGCGCACACCAGCACCGGATACCAGGACAAGTCGGCCACCGTGCTGCTCGCCGGCGTCGCCGGTCTGGTCACGTATCTCGTCGTCGGCGGTCTCTCGGGCTTCTTCGAGAACCGGCTGGAGGAGCAGGAGGAGCAGGAGCACGAAGCGGAGGAGAAGGCCAAGGCCGAGGGCAAGCAGGTCTCCGCGATCGGTCTCGCCGGCAAGGCCGCGTTCTTCCTCTTCCTCTACCTGGAGGTCCTGGACGCGTCGTTCTCCTTCGACGGTGTCATCGGCGCCTTCGCCATCACGAACCAGATCTTCTGGATGGCGCTGGGTCTCGGTATCGGCGCGATGTACGTACGTTCGCTCACGGTCTACCTGGTCCGCCAGGGCACCCTGGACGACTACGTCTACCTGGAGCACGGCGCGCACTACGCGATCGGCGCGCTCGCCGCGATCCTGCTGATCACCATCGAGCACTCGATCAACGAGATCATCACCGGTCTGATCGGCGTGCTTCTCATCGGCGCCTCCTTCTGGTCCTCGATCCGCCGTAACAAGGCGCTCGCGGCCGGGGAGGGCGACAAGGACGCCGACGACGACAAGGCGGCGGTCCAGGTCTGAGCCGGTGCTCCGGTGAGCCTTTGGTGAGCCGGTCCTCCTGAGGGTGACGCGGAGGACAATCAGGGAACGCTCTGAACGGGGCGGCCGAGAGGCGTGAGCCTGCCGGCCGCCCCGTTCTTCCATGTGATCGTGGCGAGTTGAGAGTTGACGACAGGAGTGGGGTGGGCATGGCCTTCTGGGACAACCTGTGGCAGGGACAAAGGGCAACGCAATTCGATTCGGGCAACGCCGCGTCCAACTCCATCGAGCTGACCAAGCGGAGGCCGACGGTCTCGCTCACCAAACAGGGCGCGGCCACCGGAAATCTGCGGGTGAACCTCTCCTGGCAGATGCGCACCTCCGATATCGAGGGACGCTCCAGGCAGAGCGGGCGGCTGCTGTCGAACCCCCTCAAGCTGTTCAAACCCGAGGTGGTGCAGGCCCATACGCAGGGCATGGTCAATGTGGACCTCGACCTCGGCTGCATGTACGAGCTGACCGACGGCAGCAAGGGCGTGGTCCAGCCGCTGGGCAACTTCCTCGGGGACCTGAACGATCCGCCGTACGTCAAACTCAGCGGTGACGACCGGTTCGGCGCCGCCTCGGGCGAGACCCTCTACGTCAATCTCGACCACCGGGAGTCGATTAAACGGCTGCTGTTCTTCGTCTACATCTACGACCAGACGCCCGCCTTCGACCGCACGCGCGCACATGTGACGCTGTACCCGAGCAATGGCCCGCGCATCGAGATCGATCTCGACGAGCACGCGCCGCAGGCCCGCTCCTGCGCCGTGTTCTCGGTGGAGAACGTCAAGGGCGACCTGGTGGTGCGCCGCGAGGTGAAGTTCGTCTACGGCTTCCAGGCGGAGCTTGACCGGCTGTACGGCTGGGGGCTCCAGTGGGGGCGTGGCTACAAGACGAAGACCTGAACCGGTCCGGGTGCCCGTATCTGTCCCGGTTTTGGTGCGGGCCCCGGTCCGGGTGCCCGCGCCGGCGTCTACGGGCGGATGAACTGCGGCCCCATGGGGGGCAGCCGGAAGTTCGGATCGGGGGCGGGCGCGGCGGCCGCGGCGGGCTGCGGATAGCCGTACGCCGGGCGCGGGGACGACACGGGCTGGGGATAGCCGTACGGCGGCTGGGCCGACGGCAGGGGAGGCTGCGGGTACCCGTACGCGGGCTGTGCGACCGGCTCGGTGGGCGGCAGCGGCGGCGGAGGCGGCAGCGGCCTCTCCGGGGCCACGGCCACGGTGGCCTCCTCGGAGGCACCGGGCGCCGCGTCCGCGGCGGCCTCTTCCGTCTCGTCCACCAGAATGCCGAACGCGGTCGCCAGACCGTCCAGACCGGTCGGATATCCCTGGCCCACCGCGCGGAATTTCCAGCCGCCACCGCGCCGGTACAGCTCGCCGCAGATGATCGCGGTCTCCTCGCCGGTCTCCGGCCGGATCTCGAAGACGGCCAGCGGCTCACCGTCGGCCGCCGCCGCGTCATAGAGCAGGATCCGCAGATCGGTCACATGATGGAAGCTCGCACCATCGGAGGAGGCCGCGAGTACCACCTGGTCGACCGAGGGGTCGAGCGCCGCGAGATTGGCCTCGACGGCATCGGTCAGCTCGTCCCCGACCTGTTTCTTGGGCAGCCGCCGCACCAGCCCGGAAGGATGGCGCGGCTGGTTGTAGAAGACGAAGTCCTCATCGGAACGGACCCGGCCGTCGTGCCCGAGCAGCAGGGCGGAGGCGTCCACAACGGGAACCCCGGTACCAGGGGACCAGCGCAGCACGGCTCGTACGGCCATGGCATCGAGGGGGACGTTCGAGCCCTTGAGCATCGCGTGCGTCATATCGCCATCCTGCCTTCCCGCCGCCCGCCGGGACAACGCGGGCGCAGAGTCCGATCCGCTCGGTCCGGGCCATGGACGAGAACCGGACGAGTAACCAGGATTTCATGTACCGGGGGAACTCTTGACACCCGCCCATACGTACTATTACCGGCCACATGACCGACGGGCCATCACGGCAGTACGGGGGATTCAGATGCGTCATTTCGGGCATATCCCGACCGCTGCTCGGCAGGCACTGTTCCATCAGGAGCCGTGCGAGTTCACCGCGGACTCGCCCGCGCGGTTGCTCTCGGCCGCTCTCGGGGCCACGCTCTACAGCCCGGCCACCCGGCCGCGGCTCGCCGACGACGTGCTGAAGCAGACCGGGCGCGGAGTCGTCTCCATGGTGCTCTGCCTGGAGGATTCCATCCAGGACGCCGAGGTCGAGGACGCCGAGACCAATCTCGTCCGGCAGTTCGCCGACCTCGCCGAGCGGGGCGTCGCCACCCCGCTGCTCTTCATCCGCGTGCGTGAGCCGGGACAGATATCCGATCTGGTCCGGCGCCTGGGGGACTCGATCCGGCTGCTGTCCGGATTCGTACTACCCAAGTTCACCGAGGAGCGTGGGACGGCCTTCCTGGAGGCGCTCACGGAGGCGGAGAGCGCCTGTGGCCGCACGCTCTACGCGATGCCGGTACTCGAATCGCCCGAGCTGCTGCATCTGGAGACCAGGACCCGGACGCTCACCGGCATCGCGACCGCCGTCGACAAGTACCGCGACCGCGTACTCGCGCTGCGACTCGGTGTGACCGACTTCTGCTCGGCGTACGGTCTGCGCCGCTCGCCCGACATGACGGCGTACGACGTACGCATCGTGGCCGGGGTCATCGCGGACGTGGTGAACGTACTCGGACGTGCCGACGGATCGGGCTTCACGATCACCGGCCCGGTCTGGGAGTACTTCCGGCTCCAGGAGCGCATGTTCAAGCCCCAGCTGCGGCGCAGCCCGTTCCTCGAGGGCCGGGCCGAGGAACTGCGTACCGCCCTGATCGAGCACGACCTCGACGGGCTGCTGCGCGAGATCGAGCTGGACCGGGCCAACGGGCTGCTCGGCAAGACCTGTATCCATCCCTCCCATGTCCCGCCGGTCCACGCACTCTCCGTGGTCAGCCATGAGGAGTTCAGTGACGCCCAGGACATCCTGCGGCCGGAGCGTGACGGGGGCGGGGTGCTGCGCTCCGCGTACACGAACAAGATGAACGAGGTGAAGCCTCACCGCGCCTGGGCCGAGCGCACCCTCCTGCGGGCCGAGGTCTTCGGCGTCGCCCGGGAGGACATCGGCTTCGTGGAGCTGCTCACCGCCGGACTCGGCGCGTGAGCGGTCAGCACGTTCAGGAACAGACCACCCGGACCGGGCAGGCCGGACCGTCGTCGAAGGAAGAGATCGTCACTATGGTGTGGTCGGGCACATGGGTCGCCGAGCGGCTCGGCGTCGAACTCGCCGGCGGCGAGGGTCTGCGGGATCTGCTGGGCCTCGCGCTGCGCCGCAACCCCAAACGGGCCCACCTCCTCGTCTCGAACGTGCTGGGCAAACACGTTCCGCAGCGCCCCGGGGTCGTCCACGGAACCGGCGTCGAGCTGGGTGAGCGCGTACGCGGACTGCTCGGCGCCGACGTGCACCGGGCCGTGGTGCTCGGCTACGCGGAGACCGCGACCGGACTCGGCCACTCGGTCGCCGACGGGGTGCGCCACGCCCCGTATCTCCACTCCACCCGGCGGCCCGTCCCGGGTGTCCCCAGGGCGGGCGGCTTCGAGGAGTCGCACTCGCACGCCACGTCCCATCTGCTGCTCCCCGAGGACCCGGAGCTGCTCGCCTCCGACGGTCCGCTGGTCCTCGTCGACGACGAGTTCTCCACCGGCAACACCGTTCTCAACACCATCCGCGCCCTGCACGAGCGCTATCCCCGCGGCTGGTACGTCATCGTCGCCCTGGTCGACATGCGCTCGGCGGCCGACCAGGGGCGGCTGGCGGAGTTCGCCGAGGAGATCGGGGCCCGCGTCGATCTGATCACCCTGGCCTCCGGTACGGTCCGGCTCCCGGACGGCGTCCTGGAGAAGGGCCGGGCGCTGGTGGCGGAGCAGGAGGCCGAGGCCCTCGCGCCGAGCCCGGTGGACGGCACCCCGGCCACCGGTTCGCCCGAGGTCCCCGGGTCGCCCGAGGCCCATGCGTCACCCGAGGTTCCCGGGTCGCCCGAGGTCCCCGCGACCGGAGTGGCCCGCGTGGCCCTGGACTGGCCGGCCGGAGTCCCCGACGGGGGCCGCCACGGCTTCACCCCCGCCCACCGAGCCGCCCTGGAGGCCGCGCTGCCCGCCATGGCGGCCGAGACGGCCGCCGGGCTGGGCGACGCCCGGCGCGTGCTCGTGCTCGGCTTCGAGGAGCTGATGTACGCCCCTCTGCGGCTCGCCGAAGCGCTGGAGCGCTCCAGCGGCGCCGAGGTGAGGTTCTCCACCACCACGCGGTCGCCGGTGCTGGCCGTGGACGATCCCGGGTACGCGATCCGCAGCCGCCTCGTCTTCCCGGCCCATGACACCGCGGCCTTCCCCGACGGCGACGGCGCCGGAGACCGTTATGCCTACAACGTCGCGGGCGCCGGTTTCGACGCCGTCGTGGCGGTCGTCGACTCCCTGGCCGACTCTCCCGAGCTGCACGCCCCCGGCGGTCTGCTGGCCCGGCTCGCCGCACACATACCCCGGGTGGTCCTGGCCGTGGTCCCCTCGTACCTCCCCGCCTCCGCGCGCCTCCCGCGCTCTTCGCACGACCCCGAACGGCAGGAACCCTCCATGCTGCCCGAGCCCCTTCGCGGCCCCGCTTTCTCCTCCTACGCACCCGACGACGTGGGCTGGCTCCTCCAGGACCTGTCCGAGGTGGAGCTGGAGGCCCCGACGGAGGAGCGCGAGGAGGCCATACAGAGCGGTGGCGCGCACTACGCCGAATCCCTTCCCGTCGAATACCAGCCGAGCGCCCAGTACCAGGAACTGTTCAAAGCCGCGCTGGAGACCTCGGCGGCCCGGATCGCGCGGGCCGTCGGCACCGTCACGGAAACGGTGCTCGCCGAGCGGTCCCCCCGCCCCGTCCTGGTCTCGCTGGCCCGCGCCGGCACGCCGGTCGGCGTACTGATGCGCCGCTGGGCCCAGCACCGGCACGGCCTGGACCTGCCGCACTACGCCGTCTCGATCGTGCGTGGCCGGGGCATCGACGCCAACGCCCTGCGCTGGCTCGCCGCCCACCACGACCCCGCCGATGTCGTCTTCGTCGACGGCTGGACCGGCAAGGGCGCGATCACCCGCGAACTCGCCCAGGCCCTCGAAGCGTTCGGCGGATTCAACCCCGAGATCGCGGTCCTCGCCGATCCGGGCGGCTGCGTGCGGACCTACGGCACCCGGGAGGACTTCCTCATCCCCTCCGCCTGTCTCAACTCGACGGTCTCCGGCCTGATCTCCCGTACCGTCCTCCGGTCCGATCTGGTCGGCCCCCATGACTTCCACGGCGCGAAGCACTATCGCGAACTCGCCGGCGCCGATGTCTCCGGCCATTTCCTGGACACCGTCGCGGCCCGCTTCGACGAGGTCACCCACGCCGTGGACGCCGAGGTCAAGGAACTGCTCTCGGCGGACCGCGCGCCCACCTGGGAGGGCTGGGCGGCCGTCGAGCGGATCAGCGAGGAGTACGGCATCCACGATGTGAACCTCGTCAAGCCCGGCGTCGGCGAGACCACCCGCGTCCTGCTGCGCCGCGTCCCCTGGAAGATCCTCGCCCAGCGCGACGCGGGCGCCGACCTCGATCATGTCCGGCTGCTGGCCGAGCAGCGCGGCGTGCCCGTCGAGGAGGTCGACGACCTCCCGTACACCTGCGTGGGACTCATCCACCCGCGGTACACCCGGGGCGCCACCGGCGCGGACGGCAAGGCGGTCGTCTCGCCGTGACCCTCTCCCACACCCCGGGCACCCCCGCGCGGCCGTCCGTCCTGGTCGCCAGCGATCTGGACCGCACCCTGATCTATTCGGCCGCCGCGCTCCAGCTCCCGATGCCGGACGCCGAGGCTCCCCGGCTGCTCTGCGTCGAGGTGTACGAGAGCAGACCGCTGTCGTATCTGACCGAGACGGCCGCCGGACTGCTCGATCGGCTCGCCCGCGCCACCGTCTTCGTACCGACGACGACCCGCACCCGCGAGCAGTACGGCCGTATCCATCTGCCGGGCCCCGCGCCGCGGTTCGCGATCTGCGCCAACGGCGGCCACCTCCTGGTGGACGGAGTGCCGGACCCGGTCTGGCGGGACCGGGTGGCCGACCGGCTGGCCGACGAGTGCGCCCCCCTGGCCGAGGTCCGCGCCCATCTGCTCGCCGCCGCCGACCCCGCGTGGCTCCTCAAGGAGCGGATCGCCGAAGACCTCTTCGCCTATCTCGTGGTCGACCGCGCCCTCCTTCCCGAGGGCTGGGTGAAGGAACTCGCCGGATGGGCCGACGGCCGGGGCTGGACCGTCTCCCTCCAGGGCCGCAAGATCTATGCCGTACCGCGACCGCTCACCAAGAGCGCCGCGATGCGCGAGGTGGCCCGCAGGACCGGCGCCGAACTCACCCTCGCCGCGGGGGACTCGCTGCTCGACGCCGACCTGCTGCTGGCCGCGGACCGAGGCTGGCGCCCCGGCCACGGAGAACTCGCGGACAGCGGCTGGAACGCCCCGCATGTCGACGTGCTCCCGCAGACGGGTGTCGCGGCGGGAGAGGAGATCCTCCGACGCCTCACCCGCGCCGCTGCCCCGGGCGCCGCTGCCCCGGGCCCGGCCTGACCCGGGTCCGATCTGCCCCGGCGAGCGGTCGCCCGACCCGACTACGAAGTCGGACAAGAGCGCCGTATCGCTCAGCTTTGACGAGCGATCAGATGTGCTCCACCGGCCGGCCGTCGCCGCCCGGGAGCGGCGTCCACAGCTCGGCACACTCCCCCTGACCTGGGGAAGAAGCAAGCCGTCGCCGGTTGTCCCCCGACTGCGATGCGGGTGCACACTTCCTGCACGAAAAAAGCCGGGAATGGTCGCGGCTGTGATGGCTCTGTGAGCGCGCGTAGATTCCCTGCCGACCTGAGAGTGCGCGCTCACTTCCCTCGGTCGGCCTGTCGACGACACCGTCGCCACGCAGGCCGGGCAAGGGCGTCGCGCGGACGGCATGATCTCAAGAATGGATATCCCGGACAGTGATCCGTCACCTTTTAACTCGCCGTAGCGCGCTCGCGCTGCTGGCCCCCCTCGCCGCCGGCCTGGCCTTGGCCGGTGTCCCGGCTCCGGCCGCCGCAGCCGCCGCCTCTGCCACCGCCACCACCGCGACCTCGGCGTCCGCGGGCGCGATCGACCCCGCCGCCATCAACACCCGTCTGTGGATGTCGCAGATCAAGAGCGTCATCGGTGACCGGCCGCTCAACAAGATCGTGATGCCCGGCAGCCACGACGCGGGATCCTGGAGCATCACGCCTTCGTCGGGCGTCTGCGACGCCGGTTCGGAAGCCGCCATGGCGAAGAGGTACCCGGGGGTCGCCGCCAACCTCTCGGTGACGCAGTACTCGCCCATCGTCGAGCAGCTCAACAGCGGCTCGCGCTATCTGGATCTGCGGCTGTGCAAGCAGAACGGGCAGTGGTACACGTACCACGGCGGCCCGCGGGGCGCCCTGTTCCTCGACGACACCGTCACCGGCCGCAAGGGCGAGATCAACGAGATAGCCGAGTGGCTCCGCGACCACCCGGAGGAGATCGTCACGATCGAGCTGAGGACCGCGGCCCCGGCGGACTCCGACCCTTCGCCGGACCGGGACACCGCCGTCGAGGACTACCGTGAGGCCGTGGAACGGCTGGGCCAGGCGATCGGCACCTCCCGCATGGCCGACCAGACCAGACTGTCGCCGCGGTCCACGTACAACCAGTTCATGGCGGCCGGCGCCAACGTCGTCCTGATCGACACCCGGAGCCTCACCAACAACGCCTGGGCCTGGCCGAACGACCGGGTCGAGACCCGGGACAGCTACCTGGAGAACAAGGACACCGTCGCCCTCCTCAACAACCTCCTCGGCAGCCCCTCGCCGTACGGCTCAGCGGCCACCCAGCTCAGCGCCCAGGCGCTGAACCAGAACCACAAGTCGCTGAGAACCCAGCAGGGCGACCCGAACAGGCTCTTCGTCCTGTCCGGCGGGGTCGACTCGTACTCCATGCTTCCCCAAGCGGTGATCGACTTCGCCAACAAGGGCTTCAGCTGGAACCCCGACGAGCTGCCGTACATGGTGCAGCTGGGCCGCGAGCACAACACCAACATGCTCCGGCTGCTGGAAGGTGACTGGCGCTACTCCTACATCGCCGGGAACACGAACGTCGTTCAGATCGACTACGTCAACATGGGCGGCAGGCGTGCCGACGGCTCGATCATCGGTTCCGGCGACATGAGCCGGGCGATCATCGCCAACAACACCCCGACGACGAAGTCCGGCGTGCTGGTCGGCACCGAGCGCAGGGCCGACGGAAGCTGGACCACCGCGGAGCCGCTGCCCGGGACCAATGCCTCACTCGAATACGGCGTCCATGAATTCGGCGGCGGCGAGCGCGCCGTGACCGCCATGCCCAACGGCGACCTCCAGGTCATCGCGTACGGCCCCGACAAGCGCTTGTACCACAACGTCCGCCGCGCCGACGGTTCGTGGACCGGCTGGGCGCGCCCCAACACCGACGCGGTCGACGCGAGGTTCCCCGGCGGACCGCTCGCGATCACGTCCACGCCCAACGGTGACGCGCAGCTCCTCGCCATCGACAAGGACGGCTACCTCAACCACAACGTCCGCCGCGCCGACGGTTCGTGGACCGGGTGGGCGGCCATCGCCGGGCCCGACAGCGGGCGCTTCAAGGCCAAGGACATGGCCATCGCCGCACTGCCGACCGGCGCCGTCAAGGTGGCGGCGTTCGGCGCGGACGGCGCCCTGCGCATCGCGGAGCGCCTGGCCGACGGATCCTGGGACATCGCCACCAAGGGCTGGCAGACCCTGCCCGGAGTGGGCGGCGCGCCCACCTTCGCCGGCAAGGACCTCGCCATGACCGTGACGACGGGCAACGTCATCCAGATCGCTGCCGTCGGCAATGACAACGGCGTCTACTGGACGACCCGTTCCCCGAGCGGGGGACTCAACGGCCCCTGGAACGGACTCGAGTGGAAGCCCAATGACCTCATGCGCGGCCTGGGCGTCTCCCTGACCGCCCTGCCGGACGGTTCCACCCAGCTCCTGGCCGTCGGCATGGACGGCAACACCTGGCACGCGAGCAGTGGGACGGACCTGAAGTGGAGCGCGTTCGGGCAGGTGCCCGGGGCGTACGGCCGTCCGCTGGGCGCCAACGGCGCGGCGATCACCGCCCTGCCCGACGGATCGACGTTCACCCTGGTCGGCGCGCGCTGACCCGGTTGTCCTGACAGCCGTCCTGATCACGACGCACCGGCCCCGGCGCTGGACTCCAGCGTCAGGGCCGGTGCGTCCGGGACCGGTGCTCCGGCGGATCAGCCGCAGCAGCCACCACCGCAGCAGCCCCCGCCGCCACCGCCGGCCGCCGGGGCGGGAGCGCCGCCCTTCGCGGTGCCGCCGACCGCCACGGTGGACAGGAGCTTCACGGTGTCGTCATGTCCCTCGGGGCACGCGGCGGGGGCCGCGGACTCCGACATCGGCCGGGTGAGTTCGAAGGTGTCACCACAGGAACGGCAGCGGTACTCGTAGCGAGGCATGCGCCCAGAGTAGGGCCTGTCACGGGAGAGCGGGACAGCCCTCAGCCGACGCCCACCCGGCCTTGGCGGCCCCTCGCCCTGAGGCGCTGTTCGCGCCGCGCCTGTTCCGGATGGCGGGCCCGCCAGTACGGATTGTCGTGCGGCAGCCCGCCGCTGACCCTTCCGTACATCCCGAAGAACATGAGCAGCAGACCGACCACGAAGCTGAAGAGCACGTTCTGGAGCTGGAAGGCCAGGAAGTTGTAACTGGTGTCCAACAGAGCGAGATTGACGAATCCGCTGGCGATGAAGAGGACACCGAGCACCATGTTCAGGGTCGACGCGGTGTTCCCGCCGATCACCATGCCGATCAGGAGGATCAGCCCGACGCAGATGGACAGCACGCTCAGCGTGCCGTTGGTGTTCAGGCCCGCGACCGTGGCACCGCCGGTGTCGAAGAATCCGATCTTGTCGATCAGCCCGAGGATGCCGAAGGCCATCAGGATGAGCCCCATCAGCCCGGCCCCGACGCGATAGACCTGATTGAGCCGGTGGTCGACGGGGAGCTGCGCGTCGAGCCTCACGTGTCCCCGGGCCGGCGGATGGAGCACTCGCGTGGCCATGGGCGGCCTCCTTCGACGGTTGGCGGTCCTTCGGCGGTGGCGTTCCTTCGTTCCAGCATCCGCCCGTCGCGAGCCGCCGACAACTCAGCTGCCGTGCCCGGCGCCCCGCTCCTCGCGGATCTCCGAGACCACCTGGGCCACGGCGTGACGTACCGCCTCGGTCTCGGTCAGGAAGTGCCAGTAATCGGGATGACGGCCCTCCAGCGCGGCCACCGCCCGGTCCAGCCGGGCCACGGACTGGTCCAGCGGACGCGCGTGACGGGGCTCGGGCGTGTTCCGCCCGGTCATGGCCAGCCGCTGGGCGTCCCGGATCGCGAAGCGGGTGCGGTCGATCTCCTGCTGCGGGTCCTTCGACACGGCGTTCAGCCGCCGCAGCCGGTCACCGGCGGCGGAGACCGCCTCGTCCGTACCGTTCAGCAGCGCCCGCGCGGTGCTGAGCAGCGAGGTCGCGTCGGCCCACCGCTGCTCCTCGCGTGCCGTGCCGGCTTCCTTGAGCTTCTCCTCGGCCTGGTGAACGCTGGTCGCCGCGTGGTCGGGGACCTGCTGAAGGTCCTGCCAGCACGCCGCGGTGAACCGGCGGCGCAGCTCGCTGAGGACCGGCTCCACCGTCCCCGCCCGGGTCGTCAGGGCCTGCGCGCGGGTACGGAGCGACACCAGCCGGCGGTCGATCTCCTGGGCCCGCTCGGGCAGCCGTGCCGCCTCGGCCCGTACGGCCTCGGCGTCGCGCAGGACCCGGTCGGCGCGCTGGAGCGTCTCCGCCACGCCGTGCTGCCCCGCGCCCTGGTTGAGCTTCGTCAGATCGGGCCCGAGCGCGGCGAGCCGGGCGGCGAGATCGTCCGCCCGCAGACCGGAGGCGCGCACCGCGTCGAGAGCGTTGCTCGCGCCGAGCAGCGCCTGCCGCGCCCGCTCCACGGCGGGGGCCAGCCGCGCCAACTGTGTCTCGGCCTTGTCGAGCAGCGGCCCGAGCCCCTGCTCGAACCGGTCGAGATCGCCCTTGACGCGGATCAGCTCGTCCTTGGCCTTCGTCAGCTCGTTGCGCGCCCTGGACGCGGCGGACGGCTCCAGATCGTCGCGGTCCAGATCGTGCGCGTCGACGGCCTCGATATAGCCGTGGCTCACCTCGTCGATCCGCTGCCCCAGCGCCGCGAATCCCTCCACGGCCCTGCGGGCTCCCGGCGAGCTGTCCACCGCCGTGATCGTCTCTATCGAGATCCGCAGATCGCGCTGGGCCGTGTCCAGCTCGTAGAAGGCGGCCGCCGCGGCGTCCTTCGCCGCCTGCGCGTCCGCGCGCTGGCTCTCGCCCCTGCCGCCGAACCACCTCCGCGTACCCCCGCCGGCGAAGGTCAGCGGCAGCGCCGCCACCACCAGGGGCACCGGCAACAGCATCAACGTGAGGACATCACGGACGGCACTCGCTTTCGCTTTCGCTCCTGCGTGCGGCTGCGCGTGTGTCGCCGTCACATCCCTCTCCCGTGCCGAGTTCACCCTGCCTGGTTCATTGTCCCACCAGGTAGAGACGAACACACGGGCCGGTTAGTTCGCGGTTTGGATGGTGATCTTCCCGTTGTCGGTGCGGGCCTTCAGGATGTGGGCGCTGCTCTCGCTGGTCGGTACGCCGACCTCGACCGAGCCGTTGTCGGTCGAGGTGGTCACCGCGTAGGTGGTCCCCGAGCTGGGCAGACGGATGTCGATCCGGCCGTTGTCGGCGGTGGTGTCCACGCTGTCCGGTACGACGGCGAGTCCGATCCGGATCGCTCCATTGTCCGACCTCGCGGTCACGGTCCTGGCGGAGACGTTCTCCGCCGTGATCTTGCCGTTGTCGCTCTTCAGGTCGATCGGCCCGCTGGAGTTCCGTACCGTCAGCGCGCCGTTGTCCGAGGTCAGCTTCAGCGCGGTGGTGAATCCGGTGGCGGTGACCTGCCCGTTGTCGCCCTTCAGCGTCACCGCCACCCCGCGCGGCACCTTCACCTTGTGCAGCGACTCGCAGTTGCTCGCGACGGCCTTGCACCTCACCTTGAGCGAGAGCGTGTCGCCCGTCATCTTCCAACTGGCATGGGGCCCGCTGCCCATGAACACCCAGCCGTCGACCTGCCGGGTCACCTCGACGTCCCGCACATCGGCGGGGACGAGTTCGACCGCCGCGTTCCTGGTGTCGACGGTGAGTGTCTTCCCTTGGAACGGGAACGACTTGGTCTCGACGGGGGCGTCGGAGACGTTCGCGCCGCCGCACCCGCTGACGGCGAGTGCGATGAGCACGGCTCCGCCGGCGGCGAGAAGCGTACGAGAGCGGTGATGGCGTGTGGCCACGGTGATCGTCCCCCCAGAGAGTCCTGTAGCGCTGCCGGAGCCTACGGCCGGGCCGATATCTCTCGGCGCGTCCTGGCCGTGCGGCGTCGGTGCGTCGTCCCGGCTGCCCCACCACCGTACGAACGGAAACGGCCGAAGCCGATCCGGCCGCCCACCGTCTCGGTGGTGGGGATACCCCCCGTACCCCGCACTCCGGTACCGCGGCCCGCATACGGTTTACGGCTCCGCCCCGTGGGCCATGTACGCTGTTGCCTCATCCACGGGTGCGTAGCTCAGGGGTAGAGCGCTGCTCTTACAAAGCAGATGTCGGCGGTTCGAAACCGTCCGCGCCCACCACAGCTCCAGGTCTCCGACCTGGAGCGGAACCCTCTCGGGGTTCGGCAGCGGCCCCGGACTCCTCGTCCGGGGTCTTTTGCGTGAGCAGTAGTACACGGGTACGCGGCAGTCCGGCCAAGCGGCGCCATTGGCGTCACCGGAGGCAGTCTTTCCGGTGATTGCCCAGCGCCTCGCGCGGCGGACAACTGCCGCGCGGGTATGGCGTCTCAGCAAAGGATCCGCCCCGAACCCGCAAGGAGCGCCATGTACGCAGCAGTCCGCCGGTACGAAGGGGTAACCGATCCTGCCGAGGTGGGCCGTCTCGTGAACGAGGGATTCATTCCCCTCGTTCGCCGGATCCCTGGCTTCGTGGCCTTCTACTGGATCAATCCCGGGGACGGAGTGGTCCTCTCGACCAGCGTCTTCCGGGACCAAGCCGGTGCCGATGAGTCGATCACGAGGGCATCGGACTTCGTACGGGACAATCTCGCGTCACTGCTTCCCAACGCTCCCCAGGTCATGGCCGGAGAGGTCGAGGCACACGCCTAGGGCGTGTTGCGAAAGTAGCGCCGTCCGCCCGCAGGCCAGGCGGGACTTTCGCAACACGCCCTAGGGCCTGTCTTCGAAGCAGCGCCGTCCGGACGCTCTCTCCTTCCTGGCCTCGCAGCGCTTCACGTACGGTCATTGCCGAACGTAGTCGCGTGCGGAACAATGGATCAACGCGCTGGTCAGAGCATCCCGGAGCTGCCCGGATCGCGTGAGCGGTGCGACACAGCACGGCCCCGGCCTGTCCGGGCGACCGTGGACGAAGGGTTCGATCACCATGTGCCAGGCGCCGAAGCGGTCCGTCTCGTGAGTACGAAGGCCGGGGTTCTCGTACGGCCGCTGACTGCCGCGCACGCCGCTCAGGTGCTGGCGATCTACCAGGCCGGCATCGAGGAGGGCGACGCGACGTTCGAAACGGCCGCCCCCTCCTGGGACGCCTTCGACGCGGGGAAGCTGGCCGGGCACCGTTTCGTCGCGCTGGCGCCGGACGGTGAACAGGTGCTGGGCTGGGTCGCCGTCGCCAAGGTGTCCGGACGGTCCGCGTACGCCGGGGTGGTCGAGCATTCCGTCTATGTCCGTCCCGAGGCCCGTGGCCAGGGGGTCGCGCGTTCGCTGCTCGACGCGCTGATCGCCTCGACCGAGGCCGCCGGGATCTGGACCATTCAGGCCGGCGTCTTCCCCGAGAACACCGCGAGTCTGGCGCTGCACCGGCGCGCGGGCTTCCGGGTCATCGGCACCCGTGAGCGCGTCGGCCGTCGGCACGGGGTCTGGCGGGACGTACAGCTCATCGAGCGCCGCAGCCCCGTCGTCGGCTGACCGGGGGCGACCGGGGACGAGCGGGGGCCGAGCGGGACAGCCGGGGTCGTGGCTACGCTGGGCGCGTGGCAGGCATGCGCGTGGAGCGTCTCGATCACCTCGTCCTCACCGTCGCCGATATCGAGGCGACCGTCGATTTCTACACCCGGTTTCTCGGTATGGAGCCGGTCGTGTTCGGCGACGGGCGGCGCGCGCTGGCCTTCGGGCAGAGCAAGATCAACCTGCATCGGGCGGGTCATGAGTTCGAGCCCAAGGCCGCGCGGCCGACTCCGGGCAGCGCGGACCTCTGTTTCGTGGTCGCGGACCCACTCGAACGGGTGATCGCCGAGCTGGCGGCGCAGGGAGTCCCGGTCGAGGAGGGCCCGGTGGAGCGCACCGGTGCGCTGGGGCCGTTCGTCAGCGTGTATGTGCGCGACCCCGACGGCAATCTCGTCGAGCTGAGCCATTACCCCGGCTGACGGACTCTCCCGCGCGGCCGGGCGCCGCCGTGGTGGGAGACCGGCGTCCTTGGGCGCACACTGGGGCCATGAGCAACTACCAGGGGCCCGCGACTCTCGTCGCCGGTGACTCCGAGATCGCGGTCGAGGCCACACTGAGCGCGAGCCTGTCGGGTGAGGTGCGCCAGTGGGGCGGCAGCGTACAGACCGGGGAGGCGGGGGAGGCCCTGCGTGCGGCGCTGGACAGCGGAGATGTACGCATCAGGTTCCCCGACGGCCAGGAAGGCGCCGTCGTGGCCACGCATACGGCCATCGGCAGCGGGCGGCTGAGGGTGTCGGGGAGCGGCACGATTCCGTTCTGATGCGGGGACGGAGTCCAGGGCCGGTCCGCGCCTGCCCGCCACCGTCCGTCACGATCCGCCTCCGCCTCCGCCTCTCCCTCTGTCGCAGGCCAGCACCGTCCTGTTCGGGGGCCTGACGGGCGCACACCGCATCGGTCACACTGGAACCATGTGCCGCAGCATCAAGACCCTCCGCCCGCCCGTCCTCCCCGAAGAGGCCACCGAGGAGGACATCCGCGCCGCCGCCCTCCAGTACGTACGCAAGGTGTCCGGCTTCCGCGCGCCCGCCGCGCACAATCGCGAGGTCTTCGAACAGGCCGTCGCCGAGATCGCGGAGTCGACCGCGAAGCTGCTCCGGGGGATCGAGGTCCGGGGCGGAGCGGCCCGTACCGCGTCCCGGGCGGTCGGCGCGGCCGACGCGCCCCACGCGGGCCAGGCGTCCTAGACGGTCGCCGGTGCCGGTGCCGGGCGTCGTATGACGTACGCGGCGAGCGCGCCCGCCGCGAACAGCGCCAGTACGGACACGCCCGCGCCGATCCAGGTCGTGCCGAGCCACTGGCCGCCGAAGTAGCCAAGGCCCGCGCTGTAGCCCGTCCACGCGACGGCCGCCAGCGCCGACCAGGGCAGGAACTCCCTCACCTTGCGGTGGGCCGCGCCCGCGCCCAGGGAGACCACCGAGCGTCCGGCCGGTGCGAACCGGGCGATGACGACGAGGATTCCGCGGCCCCCGCCGAGCGCCCCGCCGAGGCGTTCCTGCGCGGTGGTCAGACGGCGGGAGCGGGCGATCGCCCGGCCGAGCCGCTCACCGCCGCGCCTGGCGAGCCGGAAGGCGGCCAGATCGCCGAGTACGGACGCGCTGAACGCGCAGAGCATCAGCAGAAGCAGCGAGGGGACTTCCTCCGGTACCTGCGCCACCGTGCCGGTCGCGCCCGCGGCCGTGGTCGTACCGGCCGCGGCCGTGGTGGTACCCGCCGCGGCCGCGGTGGCGGCCGTGATCACCAGAACGCCGCTGGGCAGCACCGGAAGGAATACGTCCAACAGCACGGAGAGGGCCACGACGGCGTAGATCCATGGGCTGCCCGCCAGCGACCCCAGACTCTCCAGCACCTACGTCACTTCCCGCCCGGTCCCGATGACAGCGCCTCGATGTCGCGGGGGAGCGGCGGTGGCGGCTGCGGATCAGCCAGCGTACGCGTGTGCGGGAGGGGCGGATCGACCGGGTTGGCCCGGACCCGGCGGGGACCCCGTATGTCAGTGCCCGGACCCCGCATGCCGGTGCCCGGACCCGGCGGGCGGTCCGGGCACCCGGTGGGTCCGGTGCGGATCAGGCGGCCACGGCCGCGCGCTGATCCCGCCTCTCCTCCCCGGACCGGCCGCCGGTGCCGCGCGTTCCGAACAGCTGGTCCAGGGCGAACGCCCCCGGTCCTGTGAAGACGATGAGCAGGAACGCCCAGCAGAACATGGCCGCCGGTTCGCCGTTGTTCTCTATCGGGAAGAGGCCGTCGCCCTGGTGCACGTTGAAGTACGCGTACGCCATGGAGCCGGAGGCCAGCAGCGCGGCCACCCGGGTGCCGAGGCCGAGCAGTACGAGGGCCCCGGCCACGAGTTGGATGACGGCGGCGTACCAGCCTGGCCAGGCGCCGGCGGGGACGGTGTCCTTGGCGAAGTACCCGAAGAGCGAAGCCGCGCCGTGGCAGGCGAAGAGGAGCCCGACGACCACGCGGAACAGGCCGAGCGCATAGGGCTGGGCACGATTGAGACGTGCGTACATGGGGGGTGTACTCCTTCGATCATTGGTCTGGACCGATGAGAAACTCCTTCCTCACGTTAGGGACGCCTAATCAATGCTTGCAAGTTCAACATTCAGCTGAGGATCAATTCGCGTCGCGTATTCGGGGCGCGGTATGTCCGGTGTCTGCAAGGTGGCACGTGCCACCGCGTCGGAGTCCGAGAGCATCACCGAGTCGACCCCGGGGCGCGCTCCCGCCGCCGTCACCCAGTGGACTCCTTCCGTGGGCACACCGAGCGCGAACCTCCGTGGGTGGGCTTCCCCCCGACGGTCTATCAGGCGGTATGGACGGCGCGTTACGTCCAGCCCACCGGTTTCGTAACCGCCGATGCGGTGCGGCCGGCACTGACCGGTCTTCAGGAGCCGGGAGAGCAGCGGATCGCAGCTGCGCCTGAGATCCGGTTCCGGAAGCCGGGCTTCCACGAGCGTCGTGGCGTGGATCAGCGACCCCGGGACGTCGGGGGACTCGGCGGTGAACTCGCCGTCCCCCGTCCGTACGGTCGTCCGCGGGCCGATCACGTCCAGCACCCCCGCCTCGATCAGGGCCGCCATCTCCTCGATACGGCGGCGTGGGGGCCCGATGGAGAGGAAAGCGTTCAAAGGCGTGTACCAGCGGTCGAGATGATCGCGCCGGGAGGTGCCGGAGAGACCGGCGTGGTCCACGATCTGCCGTACCTCGTTGCGGAGGTCGCGCAGCACGTCCAGGGCCGCCTTGACCGGGCCCAGGACATTGCCGAGCGCCGCCTGGGCCGCGTCCTCGCGGAGACGGGCGAGGAGCCAGGCGCGGTGATCGGCGGGATCGCGGAAGGTCTCCCCGTGATGGGGGCGCGAGATCCGGTCCCAGGACCAGCGGTCGGCGGGGGCGATCCCCGCCTCGTCGAGGACGGCGGTCTCCTGCGGGCTGCCGTGGGGCGCGGCGAGGAACCGGTCGAGGACGCGCTCCCACGAGCCCGCCGGGCGGGCGGACGCGCGGAGCGTCGCCTCGTAGAAGACCGCCTCCACCTCCTTGGCGACCAGCGGCCATATCTCCCGGAGGAAGTCCGGCGGGTCGCCCTCGTCCGCGCGTTTGCGGAACACCGCGATCACATCCGGGGTCAGCAGCAGCGGCAGGTGCCGGCCGGAGGGGCCCTTCGCGTTGTCCCCGCGTGCCTGGTACGGGACTCCGCGCCGTGAGCCCGCGTACAACTGCGGTTCACGCCCGGACGGGTGGTATACGAGAACGCCGTCGGCGTCGCGCGTGAAGAGGCCGCCCCGGCCCGCCGTCAGCAGCGCCATGTGGTCGAAGAAGTTCAGCCCGAGTCCGCGCAGCAGCACCGGTTCGCCGGGGGCGACCGCCGAGAGATCGACATCCGCGGGGTTGGCGGGCGGCAGATAGCGGAGCCGGTGCCGGACCGCGTACTCCGCGAGGGCCGCCTGGGTCTGGCCGGAAACCACCGGCAGATGGCCCTGCGCGAGCACAACGGCGCTGAGGCCGGAAATCGTCGTGCCATCGTCGAGAAAGAGCGTTTGTGTGGGGCGGTGCGCGGTGGAGCTACCGGGCGTTTGGGGTGAAACAGGTGAGGCGGACGGGTTTGACGCGTCCAGGGCCACGCCGTCGCTGTCGTCATCGAGCCGGATCGCACGGGCCCGGTGGACGATGACCGTCACGCTCTCCGGCGCGTTCTCTACCGTTCTGTGGAAGGCCCATTCCAGATATCGGCCATAGGCGGCACGGCTCGGATAGTCGTCGGGGCCGAGCCGTTCGTCCGGCCGGGACGTGGCCCACTCGTACAGGCTCGGACCCGGGAGTATCGGACCGTCGCACTCGACACTGTCGTCGGTGAAGACGGTCACCTGTGAGGCGACGGTGTTCATCAGCAACTCGGCGGACTGGTCGGTGCGCCAGACGAGCCCCGCGCCCGGGGGCGCGGGGTCGATGAGATGCACGGTGAGGGGCACGTCCGGAGCCAGTTCGGGCACGGACGCGCAGAGTCTTTCGAGGACCGAGGTGCCACGGGGACCGGCGCCGACGACTGCGAGAGAGCGGGGCAGGGGCTGCCGTACATCGCACAAAGCTGTGACTCCCGGGGCGGGTGGGGTGCTGGAAGCGAGTAGTCCGCTCATCATGCCGTTCGTGCGTGGCGAGTTCGAACCCTTGGGTGAAACATCACGCCGTGTGGGAATGATCACGGCAACGTTGTCGGCGGATCGGGGAACCGCCGCCGGGCCCCCGGCGTCCGACGGCCGTCCGGAGGCCGGTCAGGGCGTCAAGGACCGTTCCTGTACGGTCACCAGCTCCGCGCCGGGCATCCGGCCCGCTTCGGGGGCGCGCCCGTGCGCGCGGGCCTGTTCCAGTCGCAGATCGGCGGAACGGCCGCGCAGCGTCAGGGTCATCAGCTGGTTTCCGAACCAGGGGCCGCCCGTTTTGCGCCAGTTGACGGACGACCGCGCGACCCGCCCGTGCCGGACCAGTACATGCCCCAGCCGCCGGGCCGCCCCGCTCCAGCCGAAGCGGAAGCCCAGCTTCATATAGCCGGGGATGGAGTTGTGCACGGGTGAGCAGGTCAGCTGCACGACCCGCGCGTCCGGTCCGTGCGCGCCGCCGGGGCTGTCGGAGGAGCCGTCGGGGCCGTCCGGGCCGCCGTCCGTCGTCCAGGTGGGCTCGGCCACATACGCGTGGTGCACATCGCCGGACAGGACGCACACCGTCGCCGGGGCGTCGGGGCCGCTGCCCGCCTCCGCGATCAGCGCCGCCAGCTCTTCGAAGGAGTCGGGGAAGGCGGCCCAGTGCTCCAGGTCGGCCGCTCTGCGCAGCCGCTCGCCGAACCGCGCCCAGCGGGGGCCGCGTTCGCCGCCGCAGAGGGCGGAGTCCCAGGACTCGACGTCATGGATGAAGGGCGGCAGCAGCCAGGGCAGTGAGGTGCCGATCAGAAGGTGGTCGTACGGTCCGCGCGTGACCGCGCCGTCGGGGCGTCGTCCGCTGTCCGGGTCCGGGTCCGGGCCGTCCGTACCCCGGCCCTTCGGGCTCCGGCCGTCCAGCACCTGGTCGCGTACCCAGCGCGCCTCGGCCTCGTCCAGCATCGCCCGGTCCTGCTCCGCCAGCACCCGGGCGGCGCGGGAGTCGACCATCACGAGCCGCGTACGCCCGAAGTCGCGCCGGTAACTCCAGCGCGCGCACGCCGGATCGCGGTCGGCCTCGGCGGCGAAGCGCCGCAGCAGTTCCGTGCCGTCCGGCTCCGCGCGGACCGCCGCGTACAGCGTGTCCGCCGCCAGTTCGGCGGGGGAGAGGTTGCCGAGGTGCTGGTAGACCCAGTACGACATCAGGCCGCCGAGGACCCGCTCCTGCCACCAGGGCTTCGCCCGCGTGTCGGCCAGCCAGGCGGCGCTGGTGTTCCAGTCGTCGATCAGATCATGGTCGTCGAAGATCATGCAGCTGGGGACGGTGGAGAGCAGCCACCGCACGGCGGGGTCGCTCCAGGACTCGTCGTAGAGGTGGGTGTACTCCTCGTAGTCCGCCACCTCCGCGCCCGGCGGCTCGCTCAGATCGCGGCGCTCGGCCAGCCGCCGCCGCGTGGCCTTCGACGTCTCGTCCGCGTACACCTGGTCGCCCAGGAGCAGCAGGACGTCGGGGCGCGCGGCGGCCGGGTCGCCCGCGATGCGCGTGGCGAGGGTGTCGAGCGCGTCCGGGCCGATCGGGTCGGGCTCGTCGTGCGGCGGTGACGCCCAGCGGCAGGAGCCGAAGGACACCCGCAGTCCGGCGGCCGGTACGGCCGGGGTGCGGATCGTGCTCGGCGGGAACCGCGAGTCCTCTGGCGGCCAGACACGGCGGTCGTCGAGCAGCACCTCGTAGGGGGTGTCGGTGCCGGGGGCCAGACCCGTCACCGGGACCAGCGCGTAGTGGTGGCCGGCGATGTGGAACGTACGCGCGGTGCCGTACGCGCCGTCCTCGCAGCGGACCTCCGCCGTGGACGGCCGGTCGGCCTCGACCCATACGGTCGCGGTGCCGCCGCCGTCCCCGTCGACGTACCGCAGCAGTGGTCCCAGGCGCAGCCGGGTCATAAAAGCCTCCTCCGTCGCCCCGTACGGTACGGAACGACCGTACGGAGTCGACGGGAGGGACCGCGGGACCGCTGGGGTGGTTGCTCAGCAGCCGTTCAGGGCGCTCTGGAGCGCGCTCTTCTCGGCGGAGTCGATCTTCAGGTTGTAGTAGTACTTCACGTGCACCCAGGCGCGGACGTAGGTGCACTTGTACGCGGAGCGCGACGGCATCCACTTGGCCGGGTCCTGGTCGCCCTTGGACTGGTTCACGTTGTCCGTGACGGCGATGAGCTGCGGGCGGGTCAGGTCGTTGGCGAAGGCCTGCCGCTGCGCCGTGCTCCAGCTGTTCGCGCCCGACTTCCACGCCTCGGAGAGCGGCACCATGTGGTCGATGTCGAGGTCGGACGCGGCGGTCCAGGTGGCGCCGTCGTACTCGGAGTACCAGGAGCCGCTGACGGCGGCACAGCTGGAGTCCTGCTGGACGTTCGAACCGTCGCGCTTGAGCACGACCTCACGGGTGTTGCAGGCGCCGGACTGGGTGATCCAGTGCGGGAACAGGTCGCGGCTGTAACCGCTGGAGGAACCTTCCGCCTGGACGGTCAGCTGGCCGAGGTAGCTGCGCGCCGTGGAGGCGCTGACCGGGGTGGGCATGGCGGCCTGCGCCGAGGGGGCGGTGAGCAGGGTGGTGGCGCCGGCGAGAGCGGCCGTGGCGGCGAGGACGCCGGCACGGGACATTCGACGCGCGTAGACACCGGACATGTGAACTCCCTTGAAGTGGGGGGAACCTGACGGGACCATGCGGGGTGGTACGGGTGGGGCCGTGGGGGGCTGGGCCATGTGGTACCTGGGCCGTACGTACGGGACCGTGCGGGGCCGTGGGCCCGGCCGCCATCGTGGTCGCGGTGGGTTTCCGGAAGGTGGGCTTCAGGTAACAGAGTGACGACATGAGCACGTCACATCAAGGGGGTCGGGGGAATCCGCTCTTCCTGAGGGGTGGGCAATTGTGTTCTATCCGGGCGAGGTTGGTGAGATCGGCGCGGGGCGGTGCGCCGGGGCGCGGCCGGGCGCGCGGGGCGTGCGGGCGGTACGGGGACGGCCGGGCCGTACGGGCCGATACGCCGTGGGGCGTGGCCGGTGCGCCGTGCCGCGGCCGGGCGCGGCATAGGGTGGGGCCGTGCTTCTGCGGGTCGATATCACGTTCGGGGTCGTGCTCGGCGCGCTGCTGATCGTGGCCGTGGCGGTGGCCGCGTTCGCCCAGCTGGGCCGGGCCCGCGAAATCGCCGTCGCCGGGATCAGGGCCGCGGTCCAACTCGGCGTGGTCTCCCTGGTGATCGGGTGGGTGGTCGGCGCCGTACCGCCGTTGCTCGGCTTCGTCGCGCTCATGTACGCCGTCGCCGTACGGACCGCGGGCCGCCGGGTCACCGGCAACAGGACCTGGTGGTGGGCGGCCGTGCCGATCGGGGCGGGGGTGGCGCCCGTCATGACCGCGGTGCTGCTCACGGGGGTCGTGCCGGCCAAGGGCATCGCGATCATCCCCATCACCGGCATCCTCATCGGCGGCGCGCTCACCGCGACGGTGCTGGGCGGCCGGCGGGCGCTCGACGAACTGCGCGCGCGGCGGGGGGAGGTGGAGGCGGGGCTCGCCCTCGGGCTGCTGGACCGTGACGCGCGTATGGAGGTGGCGAGACCGGCCGCGGCGGACGCGCTGCTGCCGGGGCTCGATCAGACGCGGACGGTGGGGCTCGTGACGCTGCCCGGCGCGTTCGTGGGCATGCTGCTGGGCGGCGCGTCACCGGTGCTGGCGGGGGCCGTCCAGCTGTTCGTGCTGGTGGCGCTGATGGCGGTGCAGGCGGTGGCGGTCGGCGTGGTGCTCGAACTGGTGGCACGGGGGCGGCTGCACCGGGACGAATGAGTCCCGTGCGCCGCGCCCGGCTCGGTGCCCCGCTCCCCATCCCGCCCCGCACCTCGCGCGATGCCGGGCTCCGGACCCGGGTGGGACCCGGACCGGGGGATCAGCCGAAGCGCAGCGCGATCTCGCCCGACGGCAGCGCTTCCACGCGGAGTCGGGTGAGGTCCTCGACATGCGCGTCCGGCGACATCGCCTTCGCGCGCGGGCCCACGCCCACCACGCGCATGCCCGCCGCTCGTGCCGCCTCGATGCCGGCCTCGGAGTCCTCGAAGACCACGCAGTCCTCCGGCGCGAAGCCGAGGGTGGCCGCGCCGAGGAGGAAGCCCTCGGGGTGCGGCTTGCTGGCGCTGACGTTCTCGGCCGTGACGCGGATCCTGGGCATGGGGAGGGCCGCCGCCGTCATACGTGCGTCGGACAGGGCGACGTTCGCCGAGGTGACCAGGGCGTGCGGGAGTTCGGCGATGGCGGACATGAAGGCCGGGGCGCCGGGGATCGGGACGACCCCCTCCGTGTCGGCGGTCTCCTGGGCGAGCATGAGGCGGTTGTCCGCGTAGTTCTGCTCCATGGGGCGGTCCGGGAGCAGCACGGCCATCGTGGCGTACCCCTGGCGGCCGTGGACGACCTTGAGGACCTCCTCGGGGTCCAGGCCGTGCTCGCGCGACCAGAGACGCCAGCAGCGCTCCACGGAGGCGTCGGAGTTGACGAGTGTGCCGTCCATGTCGAGCAGGAGGGCACGGGCGGTCAGGACGGACGTCGTGGTGGAAGCGGTGGCCGTCATCGGCGGACTCCAGAGCGCGGAAGCAGAGACAAGCGGGGCCGGCGGGGCGAGCGGTGTGGGCAGGACAAGTGGCTCCGCCCGCCGGTCAGGGTGAACGGGCGGAACCACTTTGTTTCGTCATTATACAAAGCGGCTCAGTGGCGGCGACCGGCACCCCGGGTGTCGGCCTCCAGGGCCCGTCTGGTGTCCGGTCCGTAGACGCCCCGAGGGTCACCGTCAATCCGTTTGTACGACTGATAGAGCGTGACGGCACCCGCAACGCGGTCGTCGTACCGGCCGTCGGGGTCGCCGTGGAAGAGCCGGATCTCCGCCAGGCGCCGCTGGAGCCTCACGACCTCCGGCCCGGAGTCGCCCGGCCCCAGTGAGGTGCCCGCCGGTGTCCGGCCGGGCTCCCGCGACGGCTCGTTCACGGGCTTCGGGGCGGAGGGCGAGGCCGTCTTCGTGCCGGCCGGCCGTGACGCGCTCGGGGCCGGGGCGGGCGGCGGGGGCGCGGCGGCCGGGGGTGTCGCCGACGGGGTCGGGGTCGGGGTCGGTGTGGGCGTCACCGACGGCGAGGCGTCGGCCGGGCTCATCGACGGCAGCCAGGTGTGCGCCGCGTCGGGCCGCGCCCGTTCCTCTCCGGCGTCCCGCGAGAGGACCTTCCCGGCGAACGCCACGGTGCCGATCACCGCCACCGCCGCGGCGCCGATCGCCACCGCTCGGTACGGCTTGCGCCGGACGGGCGGCGGCGCCGGGTGATCCTCGCCGGCTCCGGCCGGTGGCGGCGGCGGTGCGGCGGGGCCGCCCGTCGGTGCGAGCGGCGGCAGCGGGCCCGCCGTACGGAACGACCGCGGCGCCTCGGACTCCGCGTCGAACGTCACGTACGGCCGTATTCGCAGCGGATCGAAATCCTCGGCCGCCGCGATCTCCGCCGCCCGCCCCGCCGCGCTTCCCGCCGCCGTCTCTCGCGCGTTCCCGCAGTCGCAGCCGGGTCTGTCGTCCGCGGCGCGCGGCGTACCGCAATCGGGACAGAGCTGTCCGGTCAACGTGGGTCCCCTCCCCTTGAACTGCCGCCGATTATGCAGCCCGTATCCGAACGGAGTGCGACGCACGGGGGTCCCGGTGGGGCCCCGGCGCGCGCGGGGCGCGTGAGAGGCCGTCGCCTCGTACGACATAACGGGACAGAACGGTCCGAAGCGGCCAGGATGGAGATTCGGCGAACCCGAGGAGATGCCCCATGGCTCAGAAGGAGATACCCCCATGGCCCAGGAAGTGAGTACCCCGGCCCTGAGTCCGGTCCCCGGCGAGGGCCGGAACCCGCGCGGGGTCCTCGTCGCCATCGGCGCTCTGCTGCTCGGCCTGCTGCTCGCCTCGCTCGACCAGACCATCGTCTCCACCGCGCTGCCGACCATCGTCAGCGACCTCGGCGGCCTGGAGCATCTGTCCTGGGTGGTCACCGCCTATCTGCTGGCCTCCACCGCCGCCACGCCCCTCTGGGGCAAGCTCGGTGACCAGTACGGCCGCAAGAAGCTCTTCCAGATCGCGATCGTCATCTTCCTCATCGGATCCGCGCTCTGCGGCATCGCCCGGAACATGCCCCAGCTCATCGGCTTCCGCGCACTCCAGGGGCTCGGCGGCGGCGGGCTGATCGTGCTGTCGATGGCGATAGTCGGGGACATCGTCCCGCCGCGCGAACGCGGCAAGTACCAGGGCCTGTTCGGGGCCGTGTTCGGCGCGACCAGCGTGCTCGGCCCGCTGCTCGGCGGCTTCTTCACCCAGTCGCTCAGCTGGCGCTGGGTCTTCTACATCAATCTGCCCATAGGCATCGTCGCCCTCCTCGTCATCGCGGCCGTGCTGCGCATCCCGGTGCGCAGGACCGCGCACACCATCGACTACCTCGGCACCTTCCTGATCGCGTCCGTCGCCATCTGCCTCGTGCTCGTCGCCTCGCTCGGCGGCACCACCTGGGCCTGGGGCTCGCCGGAGACCATCGGGCTCGCGCTCCTCGGGCTGCTGCTCCTCGCCGTCTTCGTACGGGTCGAGCGGCGCGCGGCCGAACCCGTACTGCCGCTGCGGCTCTTCCGGCTCAGGACCTTCACGCTGGTCGCGCTCATCAGCTTCATCGTCGGCTTCTCGATGTTCGGCGCGATGACCTATCTGCCGACGTTCCTCCAGGTGGCGCAGGGCGTGAGCCCCACCCTGTCCGGGGTGCACCTGCTGCCCATGGTGCTCGGACTGCTGATCACCTCGACCCTCTCCGGGCAGATCGTCAGCCGTACCGGCCGCTGGAAGGTCTTCCCCGTCCTCGGCACCGGCATCACCGCCGTCGGACTGCTGCTGCTCCACCAGCTCACCGAGTTCACCGGCACCTGGGTGATGAGCGTCTATCTCTTCGTCTTCGGCGCCGGGCTCGGCCTGGTCATGCAGATCCTCGTGCTGGCCGTCCAGAACTCCGTCAGCTACGAGGACCTGGGCGTCGCCACCTCGGGCGCGACGTTCTTCCGCTCCATCGGCGCCTCCTTCGGCGTCGCCATCTTCGGCACGATCTTCAGCAATCTGCTCAGCGGCAAGATCAGCACCGCGCTGGCCGGCCAGACGCTGCCGCCCGGCGTGGCACCGGCCGACATCTCGTCCGACCCGCACGCCATCGGCCGGCTGCCGGCCGCGCTGCGGCCCCCCGTACTGCACGCGTTCGCGACCTCCATCACCGACGTCTTCCTGTACGCCGTGCCGGTCGTGCTCCTCGCTTTCCTCGTCGCGTGGTTCCTCAAGGAGGACACGCTGCGCGGCTCGGTGACCGCTCCGGAGATCACCGAGACCCTGGCGTCCAACCCCGTCGAGCGCTCCTCGCGCGACGAGTGCGCCCGCGCCCTGTCGCTCCTCGGCACCCGCGAGGGACACCGGCGGATCTACGAGACGATCTCCGCGAAGACGGGGTACGACCTGCTCCCGGCGGCCAGTTGGCTGCTGCTGCGCATCAGACGCCATGGCTCGGTCGAACCCGCCCTGCTCGCGGACGTCACGCCCGTACCGCTCAGGACCATCACCGACGCGTCCCGGCAGCTGGAGATCCGGGGGCTGGCGCGGCGCGAGGGGCTGGGGCTGACGCTCAGCGACCGGGGCGCGCGGGCGGCGGAGGTTCTGGCGAAGGCGCGCGAGGATTCCCTGTCGGAGTTGCTGGGCGACTGGTGGGGGCCCGACCGGCCGACCGATCTGGTGGCGCTGGTGCACGAGCTGACCAGCGAGATGTGCGGCTCGGACAGCGAGCGTCCACGCGTCCCGGGACCGCCCGGGGACCACGTCGCCCGGCCGCCCGGCCGCCCGTCGGACCACGCCGCCGGGCCGCCCGTCTGACGGCCTGTCAGGCCGTACGTCCGACCGCCCGTCCGGCCCTCCGCCCGGCGGCCGTCACGCGCCGCGTCCGAACCCGGCTGTTTGAGGACCGGAATCGGGGCAACCCGAGGGGAAGAGCGATCCGTCACCCTCGGTGCCGTGTCGTGCACGACGGGCCCTGGCCCAGCCGAGCCGGAACAGGAAGGCAGTCATGTCCACCGTACTGATCGTCGCAGCCCTGACCGTGGCCCTTGTGAGTGTGGTGGCCGCGGTCCTGTACGCGGGACTCGGCAGGGGAGGCGGGCGCGGCGGGAGGATCGGACGCGGAGGACTGAAGCGCCGGTTCGGCCCCGAGTACGAGCACGTCCTCGCCCGGCACGACGGCGACCCCAAGGCCGCCGAACGTGAACTGGCCGCGCGGGTCGAGCGCCACGGCGGCCTGCGTCCGCGCACCCTCGCCGGGGAACGGCGCGAACAGTACGTGGCCCACTGGGCCGGTCTCCAGGAGCGCTTCGTCGACTCCCCGCGCGAAGCGGTCACGGCGGCCGACGAGTTGGTGGTCCGGCTGGCGGAGGAGCGCGGCTACCCCGCGGCCGACCACCGCGACGACCAGTTCGACGCCCTCTCCGTCCATCTTCCGCACCAGGTGAACGGATACCGCGTACTGCGTCACATGGCCGCGGAGGAGGGGCGCGCCGCGAGTACGGAGGAGCTGCGCGAGGCGATCGTCGGCGCGCGTGAGCTGTTCGAGCGGCTGATCCTCGCCCACGCCGAGGACGCCGCGGTGAGCCGCCCCCGTCGCGTCGGCCGCAACCGCGACCTCCTGCGGAGCTGACGCGGAGGCCGGCGGCAGCAGACTCGGAGGCGGCGGGCAAGGGACGGCCCGCCGCCTCCGTCCTCGTGTTCCCGGGGCCGGGGCCGGGGCCGGGTCCGGTCGCCCGGCCGGGTCAGTCGAGTACGCGGGCGAGGGCGAAGCCGTCGTACCCCTTGGACCCCACCGTCTGGACCGCGGTCGCCGACAGCCGCGGGTGCTCCGCCATCAGTTCGATCGCGCGCCGCGTGCCCAGCACGGCGGCGTCGGTGCTGTCCGCGTCGGCGACCGCCCCGTTCCGCACGACGTTGTCGACGATGATCACGCTGCCGGGACGCGTGAGCTTCAGCGCCCACTCCACATAGTGCGGATTGTTCTTCTTGTCCGCGTCGATGAAGACGAGATCGAAGGGGCCCGCGTCCTCGGCCGCGAGAACGGGCAGCGACTCCAGCGCGGGCCCCGTCCTGACCTCGGTGATCTTGTCGAGGCCCGCGTGCGCGAGATTGGCGCGGGCCACCTCCGCGTGGGCGGGGTCGTACTCCAGCGAGATCAGCCTGCCGTCCTCCGGCAGCGCGCGGGCCAGCCAGATGGTGCTGTAGCCGCCGAGCGTGCCGATTTCGAGGATCCTGCGCGCGCCCTGGACTCGGGCCAGCAGGTGCAGCAACTTGCCCTCGTTCGGGGCGACGCTGATGGCGGGCAGACCGGCCGCGTCGCTCGCGGCGAGCGCGGCGGAGAGCGCCTCGTCGGCGGGTACGAGCCGATCGGTGAAGTAGTGCTCGACCGCGTTCCACTGCTCCTGGGACATGAGGGCCTTTCGTCGTACGGGAGGTCGTCGGTACGGGAGGTGGCTGAGTGGTGACAGGGATACCGGACTCATTGTCCGTCGCCGGCCCGTCCTGTTGTCCTCGCAAGTCCGGAAATCATGGGCATCAGGACAAAACATGGATGACAGTCAGGCGAAGAGGGGGTTGCCTGAGTCTTCCCGACAGGGCAGTGCGAGGCTCTGTGCCTCAGGGACGGCGTTAATCGGACGGAGGGTCGGCGCGGCGTGGTGAATGCGGAGCACAGCGTGCACGGCGGTGCGGCGGCGGGTACGACGGGGAACGGTTTCGGCGCGGCCCGCGCGGTTCTCTGGCTGGTCGTCGCCGTACTGGCGGTCAGACAGGCGGCGGCGGTGCTCCGGCATCCGCCCGGTGAACGGCTGACCGATCTGGAGACCTGGATCGGTGAGAACGGCGTGCTGCATGTGACGGGTTCGCTGTACGACACCGGGAAGTTCACCGGAACACCGTTCGCCGGCCTCGTACTCAAACCGCTGGCGCGCTCGGCCGAACAGAGCCTCGGGATCGCGTGGACCTTCGGGACGCTCCTCCTGGTCGTCGCCCTCGGCCTCGTCGCGGCCCGTGCGCTCCCCGGCCGGGTGTCGCGCCGTACCGGACTGCTGGCCGCGCCGGTCGCGATCAGTCTGCTGATGCTGTCGCTGCCCGTGCGCAACAGCTTCTCGCTCGGGCAGACCAGCATCATTCCCGTCCTGCTGGTGCTGCTCGGCTGCTTCGTCGCCCGCGGCGAGCGTGTCTCCGGCGTGCTGACGGGCATCGGCGCGGCGTTCCAGCCCGCCATCCTGCTCTTCGTACCGCTGCTCTGGCTGACCGGCCGCAAGAAGGCCGCCGTGACGACGACCGGGGTCTTCGCCGCCGGTACGGCGGTGGCGTGGCTCGCGATGCCGGGCGACTCCTGGGCGTACTGGATGCACCATGTGGCCGGCGCGGGCCTCGGTGAGCGCCCCGACAGTCTCGCCAACCAGTCCCTGCACGGCGCGTTGCTCAGGATCGGCCTGGAAGGGCCCCTGGAAGTGGTGCTGTTCGTCGTGCTGGCCGCGGTCGTCGTCTTCCTGGGGCTGCGGCGCGCGGTCCGTTACGCGCGGGACGGGCAGCTGCTGCTGGCCGTCGCGCTGACCGGCTGTGTCGCGATCGCCGTCTCGCCGACCGCCTGGCAGCACCAGCTGCTGTGGGTGCTTCTGGCGCTGGTCGGCCGGGTCGGCGTACGGGCCAGGGACCGGCTGGTGTGGCCCGCGGTCGTGGTGCTGGTGATGACGCTGCCGGGGAAGATGCTCCTGCCGAACGTGGGCGTGCTCGTACCCCTGCGGGAGAACGCCCCCCTGGTCGCGGCGCTCGCGGCGGCCTGCGCGGTGCCGTTCCTGACGCGTACCGCGCCGTCCTCCGAGAAGCCCGTCCCGAACGAGTACGCGCGCCCCGTGCCCGCGCGCTGGGGCCGGATACCGCTGCTGCCGTTCTGGCGGCGGCTGTTCAGCCGGCCGAACCTGCTGCTCGAAGTGCTCGCCATCCGGGTCGGTTTCTCCGTCTACACCCAGATCCGGCTCGCCGCGACGGGCGGTCGCGAGACCGCCGAGGAACACGGCCGGCAGATCCACTCGATCGAGCGGGCGCTCGGCATCGACATCGAGCGCTGGGTCAACCACACGGTCGTGGAGGTGAAGTGGGCCGAGAGCTTCTTCAACTTCTACTACTCGTCGTTCCACTTCCTGGTGCCGCTGGCGATCCTCGGTGTGCTCTACGTACGCCGCCCGGCGGACTACCGCTGGGCGCGCTCCTCGCTCGCCTTCGCCACGGTGCTCGCGCTGGTCGGCTTCTGGCTCTACCCGCTGGCGCCGCCGCGGCTGATGCCCGGCCTCGGCTTCATCGACACCGCGCACGGCCCGCAGGATCTGACCAACCCGGACTACGGGGCGCTGACCTCGCTCACCAACCAGTACGCGGCGATGCCGTCGCTGCACTTCGGCTGGTCGCTGTGGTGCGGCGTGGTGATCGTCGTCCTGGCACCCAAGGGGTGGATGAAACTGCTCGGGGTGCTCCACCCGCTCTTCACGGTGTGCGCGATCGTCGCCACCGCCAACCACTGGGTGCTCGACGCGGTGGGCGGCGCGGCGGTGGTGGGGGCCGGCTTCGGGCTGACGTATCTGCTGGCGGGCCCGCGGAAGCTGCTGCCACGGGCGGCGGCGCTCGTGAAGGCGGACCCGTTCCCCGAGGGGGACGGACGCGCCGGACGTGCCGGTACGCGTGGTGCGGACGACAGCGCGGAGCGGCGGGCCCCGGCCGGCTGAGGCCCCGGCCGCGGGACCGTGCCGAGCGCGTGGACCGTACCGAGCGTGTGGACCGTGCCGAGCGTGTGGACCGGGCTCAGGCCCCGGCCGACGGGTCCTCGAAGCTCGCCTCCGCCTCGAACGCGGCCCTGCGCGTCGCCCTCCGCAGCGCCTTGAGCACGGTCGTGCCGACCGTCAGGGTCAGGACGACCGTCAGCGCCGCCCGGCCCAGGTCCCAGCCGAACGAGGTCGCCGCGCAGTACGCCAGGAAGCGCGCCAGATTGTCGTGGACCGGATCGCCCGGATGGAAGGAGACGCCGGAGGAGAGCCCGCCGAGATACGTCCACCCCTGGAGGTTCATGACCGTGCCGTACGCGAACGCCGCGCACGCCCCGTACAGCGCCAGCATCAGCGACTCGGCGCGGCCCCGCAGCCGGTCGGGGCCCGGCAGCAGCCCGGCGCCCATCGTGAACCAGCCCATCGCCAGCATCTGGAACGGCATCCACGGCCCGACACCGCCCGTGAGCAGCGCGGACGCGAACATCGTGACCGAGCCGAGTACGAAACCGAACCCCGGTCCGAGGACCCGGCCGCTCAGCACCATCAGGAAGAACATCGGCTCAAGTCCCGCCGTACCGGCCCCCAGTGGCCGCAGCGCCGCCCCGACGGCGGCCAGCACCCCGAGCATCGCCACGGCCTTCGCGTCCAGCCCGGAATCGGCGATCGTCGCGACGACGACGCCGACGAGGAGCGGGAGCAGCGCGGCGAAGAGCCAGGGCGCGTCCTGGGAGTGCGCGAGTCCGGACGCGCGGTCGGCGAGCAGCGGCCAGCCGAAGGCGACCACCCCGATCGCGCCGATGAGAGCGAGGGCGCAGACCGCGCGAGGGCCGAGCCGTACGGCGCGCGCCCCAGGGATGCGCGCCTGGGAGGTACGTGCCTGGGAGGTGCCCGCCCGGGGGGTCCGGGGCCAGGGGATGCGGGGCCAGGGGGTCCGGGTCCGGGAGGTCCGGGTCCGTGGGGTGCGGGTCCGAGGGGGCCTGGGGGCCGGCGCCGTCATTCCGTCTCCTCCGGCTTCCAGGCCGGGCCCTGCGCGGCCCCTGGAGCGTCAGGGGACCCTGTGGCCCCCGGCGCCTCCGCGGCCGTCGCCGCCAGCGCCGTACGGATCTGGGTCACCGTCAGCCACTCCCGCGGCGCCATGACCTTCGCCACCTGTGGCGCGAAGGCCGGTGACGAGACCACCACCCGGGCCGTCGGGCCGTCCGCCACGATCTCGCCGTCGGCCAGGATCACCACCCGGTGCGCCAGCTCCGCGGCCAGCTCCACATCGTGGGTCGCCAGGACGATCGCGTGCCCCTCGGCCGCCAGCGCGCGCAGCACCCCGACGAGCCGGGCCTTCGCCGCGTAGTCCAGGCCGCGCGTCGGCTCGTCCAGGAGCAGCAGCGGCGGCCGTCCGGTCAGGACGACCGCGAGGGCCAGCGCCAGCCGCTGCCCCTCGGACAGATCGCGTGGATGCGTCGCGTCCGCGACCTCGGGCAGCAGTTCATGGACGAGCGCGCGGCACCTCCCGGGCTCCGCGCCCGCGTCGCTGTCCGCCGCCGCGCACTCGGCCGCGACCGTGTCGGCGTACAGCAGATCGCGCGGTTCCTGCGGTACGAGACCGACGTGCCGGATCAGTTCGCCCGGCGGGGTGCGGTGCGGGGCGCGGTCGCCGACGAGGACGGATCCGGCGGCCGGCGCGACCATCCCGACCAGGGTGGACAGGAGCGTGGACTTGCCCGCGCCGTTACGGCCCATCAGCGCGACGGTCTCGCCCGGCGCGACGGTCAGCGACACCGCGCGCAGCGCTTCGGTCCGGCCGCGCCGCACCGCGAGTCCGGTGACGACGGCGAGAGGCCCGGTGCGGTCGGGGGCGCCGTCCCGCTCCGCCGTCACGCGGCGGCGCAGGAGTCTGCCGAGCGGGGTGCGGGCGGCGGGCGCCGCCGGGGGAGCGGCCGTCCCCGTACCCTCCGCCGGGTCCGGTTCCCGGCCCGCCAGCCGCTCCCGCAGACCCGCCGCCCCGCGCCGCGCGTCCCGGACGGACAGGGGCAGCGGCTGCCAGCCGGCCAGCCGGCCCAGCGCCACCACCGGCGGATACACCGGCGACACCGCCATGATCCGCTCCGGGTCGCCGACGACCGGGGGCTGTCCCGGGCCCGGCAGCAGGATGACCTGATCCGCGTACTGCACCACCCGCTCCAGCCGGTGTTCGGCGAGCAGGACCGTCGTACCGAGATCGTGCACCAGCCGTTGCAGCACGGCGAGGACCTCCTCGGCCGCCGCCGGATCGAGCGCCGAGGTCGGCTCGTCGAGCACCAGCACCCTGGGGTGCGGGGTCAGCACGGAGCCGATCGCGACCCGCTGCCGCTGCCCGCCCGAGAGCGTGGCGATCGGCCGGTCGCGCAGTTCGGCCAGGCCCAGCAGGTCGAGCGTCTCCTCGACGCGGCGCCGCATCACATCGGGCGCCAGGCCCAGCGACTCCATGCCGTACGCCAGCTCGTCCTCGACGGTGTCGGTGACGAAGTGCGCCAGCGGGTCCTGGCCCACGGTCCCGACCAGATCGGCGAGTTCGCGCGGCTTGTGGGTGCGGGTGTCCCGGCCGCCGACGGTCACCCGGCCGCGCAGCAGACCGCCGGTGAAGTGCGGGACGAGACCGGACACCGTCCCCAGCAATGTCGACTTGCCGACCCCGGAGGGGCCGACGAGCAGGACGAGTTCGCCCTCGGGCACGGTGAGGTCGACCCCGGCGATCGCGGGCGCCGGGGCATCGCCATACGTCACCGACATCTGCTCGAACCGGATCACGGTGCCGTCTTTCTCTGTGCGGGAAGTTCCGCCGGGGAGGGGGTGGGTACGGGCGCGACGAACGCGGGCAGCAGCCCGAGCAGCGCCCCCGCCGCGGGCCAGAGCGGCAGCACCGGCGCCACCAGCGGGACGACACCGGGGTGCAGCGCCGCGGGATCGACGGCCCCCGCCCGGATCATCAGCGCCGCGACGGCCGCGCCCGACCCCGCCACCAGCCAGGCGCGGACGCCCCAGCGGTCGGGGCGGTAGCGGGTACGGACCGAGCGCCGGCCGCCGAGCCGCAGCCCGGCCAGCGCGGCGGCCAGCCCGGCGCCCAGCAGCGGCAGCCCGTAGCCCGCGCCCTCGGCGGCGAGCAGCGCGTACGAACCGGCGCAGACGCCCAGCAGCCCGCCGAGCGTGAGCGCGGTGGTGGTGTGCCGTACGGCGCGCGGGACCTCGGCCGTGCGCCCGTAGCCGCGGGCGTCCATCGAGGCCGCGACCGCCACCGAACGCTCCAACGCGCCCTCCAGAACCGGCAGTCCGATCTGGAGCACCGCCCGTACCCCGCCGGTCGGCCGGCCACGCAGCCTGCGGGCGGTACGCAGCCGCCCGACATCGGCGACCATGTTCGGCGCGAAGGTCATGGCGACGACGACGGCGACCCCGGCCTCGTACAGCGCGCCCGGCAGCGACTTGAGCAGCCGGGCCGGACTGGCGAGCGCGTTCGCCGCGCCCACGCAGATCAGCAGCGTGGCCAGCTTCGCGCCGTCGTACAGCGCGAAGACCAGCTGTTCGGCCGTCACCCGGCCACCGATCCGTACCCCCGCCGCCCAGCCGGGGAGCGGTACTTCGGGCAGGGTGACCAGGAGGCGTTCGCCGGGGACGGGAGAGCCGAGGACGACCGAGAACAGCAGCCTGATGACGATCACGGCCAGCCCCAGCTTGATGAACGCGCCGTACGAACGGGCCCAGGGCGCGTCGGTACGGCGGGCCGCCACCACATAGCCCGCGACCCCGACCAGCAGTCCGAGCAGCAGCGGGTTGGTCGTACGGGACGCGGCGGCGGCCAGCCCGAGCGCCCAGAGCCACCAGGCCCCGGCGGGCAGGGCGTTGGAGCGCCCGGCCACGGGCGCGCGGAGCGAAGGGCGGGAGACGGGTGTGCTCCGAGGTGGGGTGCGGCTCATCGCGCGGGGCTCATCTCGTACCGCTCATGGCGCTCATCCGCGCCGACGGCGGGCCTGCCAGAGACCGGCCGCGGCGAGGACGACCACGGCGGCGGCCCCGGCGAAGAGTCCGGCCGACGGACCGCCGCCGCCTTCCCCGTCGCTCGCGCCGTCGCGTGAACCGCCCGCCGCCGGTGCGGAGGCCGACGAGGGCGTTCCGGAGGTCTCCGGCGCTCCGGAGGGATCCTGTGTCGCCCCGCCGCCCGCCACCCGCTCGCCGCACCCCGACGCCGGATATCCGGAGACGGCGCAGAGCAGGGCCTCGCTGTTGTAGCGCAGCGGCTTCGCCACCGCCGCCAGCGCCTCCGCGCTCGTCGCGTCCTCGCCCACCCGGGCGCACTCCGCCCGGGGCGCGGGCGGCTTCTCCCCGGCCGGGGCGTCGGCGCCCGTACCGGAGTCGATGACGACGGCGATCCGCTTGTGGCCTTCCCGCGCGGGGGTGCCACCGCACACCGCCGCGAAGTCCGGTGTCCCGCGCGGCCGGTCCGCGTCCGCGCTGTCCGCGCTCACCGCGAAGCGGAAGCCGTTGACCGCGCCGTCGGCGGGCCGCGCCGTCGCCGGTCCCTGGGTGGCGTACGTCCACCGCGCGCCGTCGCTCTCCCAGAACGACCAGTAGCGGTAACCGGCCGCCCGGGACGTCCCCGCCCCGGCGACGACAGCGCCGAGGGCGAGAACCACCAGACAGACGAGGGTACGGAGACGTACCGGGGCCGGGACCGGGGCCGGGGCCGAGGCGCGGGCGCGTATCACGGCCGGGCGGTCTTTCTGCGGATGCTGATCCGGAAGCCGATGTAGCCCGCCACGACCAGCCCGATCACGATGAGCCACAGGACGGCGCGCCCGCCCTCGTCGACGCTCGTGCTCGCCGCCGCGGCCGGCGAGGCCGGTACGGCGATGGTCTTCGGCGCGGGGCCGGTCGCGTTCAGCCGCTGCACGAGGTCGATACCGCCGAAGTTGCGCGGGTCCGTGTCCGTGGCGTGGGCGGCCAGGATCAACTGCGCGTAGGCGGCGGGGCCGTTCTCCTGCGCCCACGCGCCGCTGTTCTGCTTCAGCCACTCCAGCGCCCGGTTGGCCTGGTCCCCGTAACCGGTGGCCGTCAGGGACACGACCGCTTCCGCCGTGTTCCCGAAGTCGGGCAGCGGCGCGCTGTCCTCGGCGCCGGGCATCGGCGGCTGGTCGAGATGGCCGGTGGCCGCCAGCACGGACGCCAGATAGGCGGCGCCGTTACGGGCCGCGCGCTCCGGCGAGAGGTCCGCCGCGGGGACACAGGACGGCGCGGGGCCCGCCTTCACGGGGCCGCTCACCAGCCGCTTGCCGACCCCGGCGAGCACGGCCGCGGCGGTGGCGTCGTCGTTGGCGGACAACTTCCCGGCCGCGTCCGGCTGGTAGGCGAAGCCGCCGGCGTCCGCGCCCGACGCGGTGTCGCACGGGATCGAGAGACCCACCAGCGCGTCGTAGGCGTTCTTCCCCGCGGCGGACCGTACCGACGAGGGCCGTACCCCGGCGACGGTCATCGCGCCGATCGCCAGCGAGGTGGAGTTGGCGTCGCTCGGGGTGCCGGGGGTGTAGCTCCAGCCGCCGTCCTTGTTCTGCACGGACCGCAGCCAGGCGATCCCCCTGGTCATGGCCGGCCGCTGCCCGCCGAGGGAGGAGAGCGCCTGGATGGCCGCCGAGGTGGAGTTGGAGTCGACCGCCGTCTTCGCGTCGCACGGCCTGGCGGGCTCGGGGCGGTACGCGGGGAACGCGCCGTTGGCGCACTGCTGGCCCTTCAGCCAGGCCACCGCCTGGTTCGCGGGCCGGACATGCGCCGCGAACTGGCCCAGCATCGCCAGCGACTGCCGCCAGACCCCGTCGTACGTCGGGTCCTTGTCGCCGTACAGGCCCGGCGGGATCTTCACCGGCGCGGGCTCGGCGGGGGACGGCTCGGCCGGAGACGGCTCGGGGGCCGGATCGGCGGACGGGGACGCGCCGGGGGCGGCCGGTACATCGCCCCCCGCGACGGCGGCCGGAGCGAGCGCCACACAGAGCACGGCGGATGCGGCGAGCGCCGCTGCGCAGCGGCGAACGGTGGTCATGGCGGGCGGGGCCTCTCCTGCGGGAGCCGGGCGCGGGCACACCAGCGGCCCCTCCCGGCAGCGTATTCCTCGACGGTGCCGGCCACCGGCGGCGTCCGATGGCACGAGCCGGTCACGACCGCGTACGGGGCATTCCGGCTCGCCGCCGGGAAGGCGGCTCACGGCTGCGGGTCAGCGCCGGTTTCGCACCGGCTTCCCCCCATACGGGCATGATGACGACTCGCCCACTCTACCGGCCCCCGTTCCCCCTTCCCCGGCAGGATGCCCGGGGAGCGGCCCTCGCGGACGCCCGGCGTCGGCGGCGCCGCGCCCGGTCGCACGCCCGCCGCGCGACCCGTTCTCCGACAACCAGGTTAAATCCGGCGAACAGTCGGGAAACACTTGTCATTTGGCGGGCACGGAGTCTTGTTGTGGCTTGGTCTACGCGCGTATCTTGAGCCGACTTTCAGGGTTCTCATACTTCGTGCGCTTCTCGTACGTCTCGTACGCCTCGCACGTCTCCCACACATCACGTTCGCAAGGAAGAGCTGACCGTGTCCCCATCCATACCCCCGGCCCTGCGCGGCCGGCGTGCCAAGGCGATCGCCGTGGCACTCCCCGTCGGCCTGGCCGGATCGCTCATCGCGCTGCCGTTCACCGCGCAGGCGACGCCGTCCCCGGACGCCGTCATCTCCGAGGTCTACGGCGGCGGCGGGAACTCCGGTGCCACCCTGACCAACGACTTCATCGAGCTGGGCAACGCGGGCGACGGTCCCTTCGACCTCACCGGCTGGTCCGTCCAGTACCTGAGCGGCTCGCCCACCCCCACCTCCAAGTGGCAGGTCACCGAGATCAAGGGCGCCATCCCCGCGGGTGGCAGCTACCTCGTCGAGGAGGCCAAGGGTTCCGGCGGCGACACCGCGCTGCCCGCCGCCGACGCGACCGGCACCATCGCCCTGTCGGCGAGCAGCGGCACCGTCGCGCTCGTCCGCTCCACCACCCCGCTGACCTGCCTGACCGCCGCCGACTGCGCGGCCGACACGAACGTCAAGGACCTGGTCGGCTTCGGCACCGCCACCGTCCGGGAGGGCTCGCCCGCCACCGGCGCCGACAACACCCACTCGGTGGCCCGTAACGCGGCGCTCACCGACACGGACACCAACTCCGCCGACTTCAGCGGCGCGACGCCGGCCCCGCGCAACAGCGCGGGCGCGGGCGACGGCGGCGGCGAGCCGACTCCGACCCCCTCGCCCACCGACACCACCCCGGGCGAGCTGCGGATCCACGACATCCAGGGCACCACCCGGATCTCCCCGCAGGCGGGGAAGACCGTCACCAACGTGCCGGGCGTGGTCACCGCGATCCGCGCGACCGGCTCCTCGCGCGGCTTCTGGATCCAGGACAGCGCGCCGGACAAGGACCCGGCCACCAGCGAGGGCGTCTTCGTCTTCACCGGCTCGGCCACCCCGCAGGTCAAGGTGGGCGACTCGGTCCTGGTCACCGCCAAGGTCACCGAGTACTACCCGGGCGGCCAGAGTTCGGGCGCCCAGTCGCTCACCGAGCTGACCGGCGCGACGACCGTCGTGCTCTCCCAGGGCAACGCGCTGCCGGCGGCCGAGCTGATCGACGCCAGGACGCTGCCCGAGACGTACGCGCCGAAGGTGAAGGGGCTCAACATCGAGCCGCTCGCGCTGAAGCCCGGCAGGTACGCGCTGGACTGGTTCGAGTCCCGTGAGGGCATGCTGATCCGGATCGGCGACAGCCGGGTCGTGGGCGCCTCCAACACCTACGGCGAGACGTGGGTCACCACCAAGCCCAAGCAGAACCCGACCCCGCGCGGTGGCACCGTCTACCCCTCGTACAACGAGGTGAACTCGGGCCGTCTGCTGGTCACTTCGCTGACCGGCGCCAAGCCCGGGGCCAATGTGGGCGACACCCTCGCCGGTACGACCGCCGGTCCGCTGGACTACTCCGGCTACGGCGGATACGGCCTCCAGGCGAGCACCCTGGGCACCGTCAAGTCCGGCGGACTCAAGCCGGAGGTGGCCAAGAAGGGCAAGGCCGACGAGCTGTCGGTCGCCACGTACAACGTCGAGAACCTCGACCCGACCGACCCGCAGGCCAAGTTCGACCGGCTGGCCGAGGGCATCGTCAAGAACCTCGCCACCCCGGACATCGTGAGCCTGGAGGAGATCCAGGACGACAACGGAGCCAAGGACGACGGCACGGTCGCCGCGGGCGAGACCCTCGCGCGGTTCGTCGCCGCGATCCAGGCGGCGGGCGGACCGGCGTACGACTGGCGCTCCGTCGACCCGGCGGACAAGACCGACGGCGGTGAGCCGGGCGGCAACATCCGTAACGTCTTCCTCTTCAACCCGAAGCGGGTCGGCTTCGTGGACCGGCCCGGCGGCGACGCCACCACCGCCACCAAGGTCGTGACCACCGGCAAGCACGGCAAGGACATCACGCTGTCCGTGTCCCCGGGCCGGATCAACCCGACCTCGGACGCCTGGAAGAGCAGCCGCAAGCCGCTGGTGGGCGAGTTCACCTTCCGCGGCGAGCAGGTCTTCGTGATCGGCAACCACTTCAACTCCAAGGGCGGCGACCAGCCGACGCACGGCGCCTTCCAGCCGCCGACCCTCGGCTCCGAGACCCAGCGTCTGTCCCAGGCGAAGGAGGTCCACGACTTCGTCTCCGGCCTGCTCACCAAGGACATGAAGGCCAAGGTCGTCGTCCTCGGCGACCTGAACGACTACCAGTTCTCGAAGCCGCTCACCACCCTCACCCGGGGCGGTGTCCTCATCGACCTGATGAACAAGCTGCCGAAGAACGAGCGCTACAGCTACGTCTACGACGGCAACTCGCAGACCCTGGACCACATCCTGGTCAGCCCCGCCATCAAGAAGCCCGTGTACGACGTGGTGCACATCAACGCGGAGTTCGCCGACCAGGCGAGCGACCACGACCCGCAGGTCGTCCGCATCAAGTGAGCCGCGTGAAGTGACCTTCGTCGGGTGAGCCTCGTCGGGTGAGCCCGGCCGAGTGACCCGGCTCCCCGTCCGGACCGTGGCGTGTACGCGACCCGCGTACACGCCACGGTCGCGTCATCTCCTCATCAGAGACCGTCGGTGTAGAGGAGACGGTTGGGGGAGCCGGTGCTGATGGGGAACACGGTGTCCTTGTCGGCCCGCTCGGTGAGCCAGTCGGCCACATCCTCCGGGGCGGCCGACGGGTTGCTCTCCTTGTAGAGGGCCGCGACCCCGGCGACATGGGGGCTGGCCATGGAGGTGCCGTTCAGCGCGACGGAGCCGCCGCCGAGCCTGGCGGAGACGATGGCGACGCCGGGGGCGTAGGTCTCCAGACACGTGCCGCGGTTGCTGAACCGGGCCTCCTGGTCCTCACTGTCGGACGCGCCGACGGTGTAGACGTCCGAGGCGCGGGCGGGCGAGACGCCGCAGGCGTCCACCGCGTCGTTGCCGGCCGCGACGACGGGCAGCACGCCGTGCGCCGCGATGGCGTTGACCGCCGTGTCGACCGCGCTGGACGCGGGGCCGCCGAGAGAGGCGTTGAGGACCGCGGGCTGCCTGGCGTTCTTGGCCACCCAGTCGAGGCCCGCGATGACCCCGGCCCAGGTGCCGTTGCCCTTGCAGCCGAGCGTACGGACGCTGACGAGGGAGGCGGCACGGGCCACGCCATAGGTGGCGCCGCCGGTGGTGCCCGCCACATGGGTGCCATGACCGTTGCAGTCCTGGCCCATACGCCCGTCGCCGACGGCGTCGAAGCCGACGGTGGCACGCCCGCCGAACTCGCTGTGGGCGGTCTCGATCCCGGTGTCGACGATGTACGCCGTGACGCCCTTGCCGGTGCCGTTGACCATGAACTCTCCGTCGAGCGGGAGTCTCCGCTGGTCGATCCGGTCCAGCCCCCAGCTCAGCGCGGGTACCCGGTCCCGCGCGGCCCCTGTCTGTTCCGCCCCCGCCTGCTCGGCCCGCCACTGCCCCGGCCGGGTCGACGTCGGGCTGACGGTGACCCGGCTGTTCTCCTCGATGGCCCGGACGGCCGGGAGCGCGCGCACCTGGGACAGCTGGGCCGAGGAGAAGGCGGCGGTGAATCCGTGCAGGACCTTGTCGTAGGTGAACAGGGGGGAGAGGCCGAACTGCCGCAGGACGGTGGCCGGCGAGAACCCGGGCTTGAGGGTGACGATGTACTGACCGGGGACCGCGTTGGAGGAACGCTCGACCGGGACGAGGCTCTCCCGGGGGACGGCCGTGGCGTCACCGCCGCTGGTGCCGCTGATCAGGGGGGCGAGCAGCAGAACGGCGGCGGATGCCCAGCGCGCGCTGAGACGCATAGATGCTCCTTGGATGGCGGGAAAACCGCTCGCGGCCGGAGGGGACCCGCGAGGTGTGAACACCCGTCCTTCGTCCACAACACACGGGCCGCTTGAGCGATGACCACCGGATGGAGCAAGAACACCTGCCCGGTGCCGCCGGGCGCCGGCCGGTGTCGCCCGGAGTCGCCCGGTGCCGTGCGGTGCCGCCCGGCCGGCGGTCCGTCAGACGGCAGGCCCGCCGGGTCCCGCGGCCGTCAGGTCGATCAGCCGGCAGACCGTCTCGATGTCCGACTTCACCTGTGCGATCGTGGCCCGGCCCGAGAGCCAGGTGATCAGGGCCGCGTGCCAGGTGTGCTCGACGACGCGTACGGCGGAGAGCTGCTCGGGCGTCGGGCCCTGCGGACCGATGGACGGGCCGATCGCGTCGAGGATGATCGCCGTCGTCCGTCCGATGACCCGGTCCACCTCGTCGCGCACCCCACGGTCCGCGAACGTCAGCGCCCGTACCATCGCGTCGGCGAGATACGGATCCCGCTGGAGCGCGCGGAAGGCCCGCAGCAGCGTCTCGGCCACCCGCTCCGCCGGGCTGTCGCTCGCGGGCGGCCTCCTGCGCAGGGTGGTGTGCAGATGTTCCAGCTGATCCTGCATCGTCGCGACCAGCAGATGGACCTTCGAGGGGAAGTACCGGTAGAGCGTCCCGAGCGCGACCCCGGCCTCCTCGGCGACCTCGCGCATCTGCACGGCGTCGAAACCGCCCCGGCAGGCCAGCACGGTGGTGGCGTCCAGGATCCTGCGGCGCCTGGCTTCCTGGCGGCGCGTCAGCGGGGGTGACGCCGGTCTGATTTCCGCAGCCATCTGTCCCACTCCATTGAACGCGTCCGCTGAACGCGTCCGCATGCTTCGCCGCCTCCGGACCGCACAGCATGGCAGACACCCGCCGTGGCACGAATCACCTGCTCCGGCGGGTGCCGCGACGCTACTTGCCGGTAGATTCGAAGCCGTGGACGAACAACTCTGAAACTTGTTCTAGATTGTGGACAGCGGTTACGCTCCGGCGAAAACGCGGAGAGCGCAGTGAGACAGGGGGCCGAGAGTGACCGCTGAGGCCATAGAGGCGGGCACAGGACCGGGGCCCCGGGGCGGAAGTGACCGTCCGTCGGAGAGCGGCGGCGACCGGCCCCTGCGCATCGCCCTTCTCAGCTACAAGGGAAACCCGTTCTGCGGCGGCCAGGGCGTCTACGTCCGGCACCTGTCCCGTGAACTCGCCCGCCTCGGACACAGCGTCGAGGTCATCGGCGCCCAGCCGTACCCCGTGCTCGACGAGGGCATACCGCTCACGGAACTGCCCAGTCTCGATCTCTACCGGCAGCCCGATCCGTTCCGCACCCCGGGGCGCGACGAGTTCCGCGACTGGATCGACGGCCTTGAGGTCGCCACGATGTGGACCGGCGGCTTCCCGGAGCCGCTGACGTTCTCGCTGCGGGCCAGGCGCCATCTGGCCGCCCGCGCGGGGCAGTTCGATGTCGTCCATGACAACCAGACGCTCGGATACGGCCTCCTCGGAAACCTCGGCGCCCCTCTCGTCACCACCATCCACCACCCCATCACCGTGGACCGGCGGCTGGATCTGGAGGCGGCGGAGAACTGGCGGCGCCGGGCCTCCGTACGCCGCTGGTACGGCTTCACTCGTATGCAGAAGCGCGTCGCGCGGCGGCTGCCCTCGGTGCTCACCGTCTCCGGCTCCTCCAAGCAGGAGATCACCGACCATCTCGGAGTACGGGCCGACCGTATCGAGGTCGTGCACATCGGTGCGGACACGGAGCTGTTCTCGCCGGACCCGGCCGTGCCCGAGATCCCGGGCCGTATCGTCACCACCTCCAGCGCGGACGTCCCCCTCAAGGGACTCGTCCATCTCGTCGAGGCCCTCGCCAAGCTCCGCACCGAACACCCCGGCGCCCATCTGGTCGTGGTCGGCAGACGGGCCGAGGACGGCCCGGTCGCGCAGGCCATCGAACGGTACGGACTCGAAGACGCCGTCGAGTTCGTCAAGGGCGTCTCCGACGCCGAGCTGGTCGATCTGGTCCGCGGCGCGCGGATCGCGTGCGTACCGTCCCTGTACGAGGGGTTCTCGCTGCCCGCCGCCGAGGCGATGGCCACCGGCACCCCGCTCGTCGCCACCACAGGCGGCGCGATCCCCGAGGTCGCGGGCGTGGACGGGGAGACCTGCCTGGCCGTACCCCCGGGCGACGCGGGCGCGCTGGCCCACGCCCTCGGCCGGCTGCTCGACGACCCGGAACTGCGCGCCAGGCTGGGCGCGGCCGGCCGCGAGCGGGTGCTGCGGCGCTTCACGTGGGCGCGGGCCGCACAGGGCACGGCCGAGCTGTACCGCGCGGCGATCGCGCACTCCCCGAAAGCCGGCTCCCCGAACGCCCGCTCCTCGGCAGCCGGCCCCTCGGCCGCCCGCCCCTCCGACCGCGAAAGCAGGACGACCCAGTGCTGACCGTGGACTTCACCCGCTTCCCGCTCGCCGCGGGTGACCGTGTGCTCGACCTGGGGTGCGGCGCGGGCCGGCACGCCTTCGAGTGCTACCGGCGCGGCGCCCAGGTCGTGGCCCTCGACCGGAACGGCGAGGAGATCCGCGAGGTCGCCAAGTGGTTCGCCGCGATGAAGGAGGCGGGGGAGGCCCCCGAGGGCGCCACCGCCACGGCGATGGAGGGCGACGCGCTCAACCTGCCGTTCCCCGACGCCTCCTTCGACGTCGTCATCATCTCCGAGGTCATGGAGCACATCCCGGACGACAAGGGCGTCCTGGCGGAGATGGTGCGCGTACTGCGTCCCGGCGGACGGATCGCGGTGACCGTGCCCCGGTACGGCCCGGAGAAGGTGTGCTGGGCGCTCTCGGACGCGTACCACGAGGTCGAGGGCGGCCATATCCGTATCTACAAGGCCGATGAACTGCTCGGCAGGATGCGGGAGGCCGGACTCAAGCCGTACGGCACCCACCACGCGCACGCGCTGCACGCGCCGTACTGGTGGCTCAAGTGCGCGTTCGGGGTCGACAACGACACGGCGCTGCCCGTCCGCGCGTACCACAAGCTGCTGGTCTGGGACATCATGAAGAAGCCCCTCGCGACCCGGCTCACCGAACAACTGCTCAACCCCGTCGTGGGCAAGAGCTTCGTGGCCTACGCGACCAAGCCGCACCTGCCGGCCGCGTCCGCGGTGGCCGCCAAGTGACCTTGGCCGGCCGTGGCCCCCGTGCTACGGAACACCTCGTCCTGCCCGGAGTCCTCACCGCCGAGCAGGCCACCGAGACAGTCGCGGGCATCCTGGCGGCGCAGCGTCCGGACGGGGCGATCCCGTGGTTCCGCGGACACCATCTCGATCCCTGGGACCACACCGAGGCGGCCATGGCGCTGGACGCCGCGGACGAACCCGAGGCGGCGGCGCGGGCGTACGAGTGGCTGGCCAGGAACCAGAACGAGGACGGCTCCTGGTACGCGGCGTACGCCGACAGCACGCCGTACGCCGACGGCTCGCCGTACACCGGCACCGCGGCCATGCCGCCGGGCGACCGGGGCCGCGAGACCAACTTCTGCGCCTACGTGGCCGTCGGCATCTGGCACCACTATCTGGCCACCGGCGACGACGCGTTCCTCGACCGGATGTGGCCCGTCGTCCACGCCGCGATCGAGTTCGTCCTCGCACTCCAGCAGCCCGGCGGCCAGATCGGCTGGAAGCGCGAGGCGGACGGCACGGCCGTCGGCGACGCGCTGCTGACCGGGTGTTCCTCCGTGCACCAGGCGCTGCGCTGCGCGCTCGCGATCGCCGAGGAACGCGAGGAGCCGCAGCCGGACTGGGAGTTGGCGACGGGCGCGCTGCGGCACGCGATACGCGACCACCCCGAGCGGTTCCTCGACAAGAGTGCCTACTCGATGGACTGGTACTACCCCGTGCTCGGCGGCGCGGTGACGGGAGCGCGGGCCACCGCTCGGATAGCGGCGGACTGGGACCGCTTCGTCGTACCGGGCCTGGGGGTGCGCTGTGTCCTGCCCAACGCCTGGGTGACCGGCGGCGAGAGCTGTGAACTCGCCCTGGCGCTCTGGGTGATGGGGGAGTCCGACCGGGCGCTGGAGGTCCTCCAGTCCATCCAGCACCTGCGCGCCGACGGCGGCATGTACTGGACGGGGTACGTGTTCGAGGGCCATCGGGCCTTCTGGCCCGAGGAACTCACCACCTGGACGGCGGGGTCGCTGCTGCTCGCGGTGGCCGCCCTGGGAGGAGACGAGGCGACCACCGCGGTGTTCGGTGGCGAACGGCTGCCGCTCGGCCTGGAGCCGGACTGCTGCCGCTGATCGGCTGTCGCCGACCGGTGACTGATCAGAGCCGGCGCAGCCGGCCCGCGATGCCGTGGCCGACCAGCAGATAGACGACCGCGGCGAGACCGTAGCCGCAGACGACGCGCGCCCAGGCCTCGTTGAAGGTGAACAGATCGTAGGACCAACTGGCGAGCCAGCGGGCCGCGCCCTGGATGAAGTCCACCAGGTCGTTGGCGCGGTTGGCGTCCAGCAGGAACATCAGGATCCAGAGGCCCAGAATGAAGGCCATGATGTCCGCGACGACGATGATGATCGTCGCCACGGAGCCGCTTCCACTGCGATGTCGTGTGGCCATGTCAACCGTGTTACCGGTCGCGCCCGGCGGAAACCCATGGGTTATCGGTGATCCGTTCGAATCGCCCCGGACGTCGCGGCGGCGCACGTCACACGGCACACGACGACGGCCCCCCACCGGAAGGCGGGGGGCCGTCGTCGTACCGCTGGGATACCGCGGCGCGTGATCAGCCGCGCTGTATGCCGGACGTGTCCTGGAGGACTCCGCGCCGGCCGTCCTGCGTCTGGGCCACCAGACCGGGACCACGCTGCTCGACCGCGAGGTACCAGGTGCCGGGGGCCAGCTCGGCGATCGGGGACGGCGAGCCGTCCTCACCGAACAGCGGGCGGGCCACCGGTACGGCGAACCAGAACGGCGAGAAGTCTCCGGCGGGAGCGGCGCCGCCCTGCGACGGGCCGCCCTGGGCCGGGCCGCCCTGGGCCGGGCCGCTCTGCCGCGCCGCGGCAGCGGCGGCGGGCTGGCCCGCCTGGGAGCCGTACGGCTGCGGCTGGCCCTGCGTACCGTACGGCTGCTGCCCGGCCGGGTAGCCGTAGCCCTGGCCGGGGATGCCCGGCTGACCGCCGTACGGCTGCGGGGTCTGCGGCTTCGGGGCGCCGATGAGGGCGGCCTTCAGGGCCGGGACGACCGGCGTGGCGACGGCGGCGCCCGCCAGGATCAGCGCGGCGATGAAGCCGAGGATCAGACCGCTGCCCGCGCTGCCGTCACCGAGCAGGTACCAGAGGCCCGTCCAGGCCGCGAAGACCGACAGGGCGACACCGAGCTGACCGAGGTCGAGTCCCACGACCTTCCGCGGCTGGGGCAGCGCGCGGGCGGTGACGATCAGTGCCGCGGCGATGACCCCGGCCAGATGGATGCTCATCACGACGCCCAGCAAGTCCCAGGCATTCACGCCAGTGCTGAAGCTGGACTCGTAGAAATTGAGGAACGAGGCGATGAAGAGCAACACCGCTGCTCCGATCACCACGCCGTCGCCTCGAGTGAGGGAGCGGATGTTCACGTGAAAAGTCCTTCGTCTGTCGTCTGCGTCGGGGCGGTCGTCGCGGCCGCCGGTCTGGCGGTACACGGTGCGAAGCTCGGGGGCGGCTCCCTATCGTACGGATGAATGTATCGTCTCCCCGTTCCGGCCGTCTGCCGGGTATCGGGGGCCGGTATACGCCCGTTACGCGGGCCCCTGGGCGGAGTTCACCACTCCTGTCTCTCGTGCACCGTCCGCTTCACCGCTCCCGTTCGTCTCGCCCGCTCACCACTTCTTGTCGTCACTGTCGTCACTGTTGTCACTTCTTGAGGAATCCGCGGATTCCGGCCGCCAGCCCCTGAGCCGCCTTCTGCCGCCATTTCGCGTCGGTGAGCAGCGCGGCATCCGACGAATCGCGCATATTGCCGCATTCGATGAAGACCTTGGGCACGGTCGACAGATTCAGCCCGCCGAGGTCCGCGCGTACGTCGAGACCCGTGCCCTCGCCCAGATAGTTGGCGGGGGAGCCGCCGGTCTCGCGGACGAAATTTCCCACGATGTGTTCGCCGAGATCGCGCGAGGGGCCCACGATGGCCGTGGTGTCCGCTCCTCCGCCCTTGACCCGGGCGGGGAGGATCACATGGAATCCGCGATTGCCCGGAGCCGATCCGTCCGCGTGGACGGAGATCGCGGCATCGGCCTTCGCGGTGTTTCCGATACGGGCGCGCTCATCGACGCACGGGCCGTAAGGGCGTTCGTCGTCATGGGTGAATGTGACCGTCGCGCCCTCCTTTTCGAGCAGAGCGCGCAGGCGGTGGGAGACGTCGAGGGTGAACTCGGCCTCGGGGTAGCCGGCGTTGGTGGAGGTGCCGGTGGTGTCGCATTCTTTGGTGGTTGTTCCGATATCCACCGGCTCATTGATCTCGGCGGTGTGGTCGCGATTGCGCGGATTATGACCGGGGTCGATGACCACGACCTTGCCCGCGAGTGGTCGGGCGGGGGCGGAGGGCTCGGCCGGGGTGGTGCCACCGGGAACGTCGTCGTCCCGAGTGTCACCGGAGGCGGAGGAGGAGGCGGCGGCGCCGGCCACCGAGGCGGCGGACGGACCGCCGTCCGGGCCGCTCATCCCCTGCCAGACGAGCCACCCCGCCACGGCGGTCGGCACCAGTGCGGCGACCGCGAGGGTGAGGGTGCTCCGGCCGGAACGGCCGCGGGTGGGCTGCTGACTCTCGTCGTACGACACCGTCGCGATGGTAGACCGTCGGGCGGTGTGGGCCGGGGAGCGCGGCCGGTCAGCCGGCCGGTGCCGTAGGACTTGCCGGTGCAGTGGGGCTTCCCGATGCCGTACGGCGCAGGACGCGCAGCGAGTCGGTCACGGACACCTCGGTGAAGGCGCCGGAGGCCAGGGCCCGGAGGTGGACGCGGTACGGGGCCTGCCCGCCGGCCGCCGGGTCGGGGAACACGTCATGGATGACGAGCAGCCCGCCCTCGACGAGACGCGGGGCCCAGCCCTCGTAGTCCCCGTTGGCGTGTTCGTCGGTGTGGCCGCCGTCGATGAAGACGAGTCCGAGCGGACCGCCCCAGACCTTCGCGACCTGCGGCGAACGGCCGACGACCGCGATCACCGCGTCCTCCAGGTCCGCCGCCCGGAGCGTGCGGCGGAACGTCGGGAGCGTGTCCATCAGGCCGGTGTCCGGATCGACGACGGACGGGTCGTGGTACTCCCAGCCGACCTGCTGCTCCTCGCTGCCGCGATGGTGGTCGACGGTGACGGCGACCGTACCGGCCTCGCGCGCGGCGGCGGCCAGCAGCAGGGTGGAGCGCCCGCAGTAGGTGCCGATCTCCAGCAGCGGCAGCCCGAGCGCGCCCGCCTCGGTGGCCGCCGCGTAGAGGGCGAGCCCTTCATGGACGGGCATGAACCCCTTGGCGGCCTCGAAGGCCGCGAGGATCTTCGGCGCGGGTGCCGGGGGCATCGGCTCTCCTCGTGCTGGTGCGATGGGTGGTACGAACCGTGGTGCGGAGCGCGGCACGAACCGTGGTACGGAACGTGGTCGCCCATGCTGCCGTACACCCCCGGCCGGCCGGCTGCCGGGGGTGAGGGCGGGTCAGGGGGCGACGGTGGTACGGCGCTCCCGCGCGCCCTGTCCGAGGACCAGATCGACATCGACCGGCACGCCGTCGCCGGGATACTCCGCGGGGAGCGCGTGCGGCGCGTACCCCGTGGCCGTTCCGGCCAGTACGTACCGTCCGCCGGACGGGGGCAGCAGCGTGTAGCGGCCCTTCTCGTCGGCGGTGGCCCGGCCCGCCTGCCGGCCCCGGGGGTCGATGAGCGTCACGTTCGCCCGCGCCACCGGCGTACCGTCCGTGTCCACCACCCGCCCGCGGAACCCGCCCGACCCGGCGACCAGCGTGGGCTGTGCGGTCCGGTCGGCGCCGGCCGCCAGGGGCTCCTGTCCCGGGGACTGTTGCGCGGGCCGTAGCGCCGAGCGCCGCGACGGCAGGAACGCGGCCAGCACCAGGCCGACGATCACCGCGCCCGTCGCGATGAGGAACGAGATACGGAATCCGTCCATGCTGGGGACCGCGACGCCCCCCGTCCGGATCGAGGTGTGCGCCAGCACCATGCCGATCACCGCGCTCGACACCGAGGTGCCGATGGAGCGCATCAGGGTGTTCAGACCGTTGGCCGCGCCGGTCTCCGACGGGTCGACGGCGCCGATGATCAGAGCGGGGAGCGAGGAGTACGCGAGTCCGATTCCGGCGCCCACGACGACCGAGATGACGATGGTCTGCCAGGCCGCGTTCATCAGGCCGAGGCCCGCTCCGTACCCGATCCCGATGATCAGCATGCCGAGCATCAGCGAGACCTTGGGGCCGCGCCGGGCGGAGATCCGGGCATAGACGGGCGCGGTGAACATCATCGTCAGACCGAGGGGCGCCACGCACAGACCGGCCACCACCATCGACTGGCCCAGGCCGTAGCCGGTGGAGGCGGGCAGCTGGAGCAGCTGAGGAAGGACGAGCGAGATCGCGTAGAAGGCGACACCGACCATGATCGAGGCGAGGTTGGTGAGCAGCACCTCACGCCGGGCGGTGGTGCGCAGATCGACCAGCGGGGCGGCGCTGCGCAGCTCCATCACGCCCCACAGCAGCAGGATGGCCACCGCCAGGCCGAACAGCCCGAGCGTGGTCGGTGAACCCCAGCCCCAGTCGCTGCCCTTGGTGATCGGCAGCAGGAGCGAGACGAGCCCGGCGGACAGCCCGATCGCGCCGAGCCAGTCGAAGGTGCCGTTGGCCCGTACCGAGGACTCCGGTACGTACCGGACGGTCAGCAGCATCGACAGCACGCCGAGTCCGGCCGCGCCGAAGAACAGCGCGTGCCAGTCGGCGTTCTGGGCGACCAGGGCGGCGGCGGGCAGCGCGAGCCCGCCGCCGACGCCTATGGACGAGCTCATCAGCGCCATCGCCGAGCCGAGCTTCTCGCGCGGCAGCTCGTCGCGCATGATGCCGATACCGAGGGGTATCGCGCCCATCGCGAAGCCCTGGAGCGCCCTGCCGACGATCATGATGACCAGGTCGTCGGTGAATCCGCAGATCAGCGAGCCGACCACCATGACGGCGAGGCTGGCGAGCAGCATCCGCCGCTTTCCGAAGAGATCGCCGAGCCGCCCCATGATCGGGGTGGAGACGGCGCCGGCGAGCAGCGTCGCGGTCATGACCCAGGTGGCGTTGGCGGGTGCCGTGTGGAGCAGGACGGGCAGGTCCTTGATGACGGGCACGAGCAGGGTCTGCATCACCGCGACGGTGATGCCCGCGAAGGCGAGGACGGGAACGATCCCGCCGGCCTGGCGGGGCGACGGATCCGGGAGCTCCCCGGCGTACTGATCGGTCGTCGTCGGTGGCATACGTGCGTCCTCCGGGCAGGAAGTAAGGGCAGCTGTGACGTGCGTGACAGGCGCTGTGGGTGCGTGACCGCAAGTGGATGCAGGATGAAACCTTCCATCCGGCCGCGATATTCCGGCGAACGCGATGCGAACGGCGCCGGAAGACGACTCCGGTCCTTTCGCCCGTTTTTCTGACGCTCCGTCAGACACGGGACACGCGCCCCCGGCTCTGCCCTCGGCGAATCTGCCACGGGCCGAGAACCCTTGGGCGGGCACCCGGCGGGACCGAGAGTGGGCACGACCGCGGCCACCAGCCGGCCGCGCCACCCGACGACCTACGGAGGACCCGATGCCCTCACTCCTCACCGGTGGGAACCCCGCCCTCGACCCGCGGGCCACCGCCGACGACACGCCCCCGACCCGGTTCGACGACCAGCTGGCGGCCCGGCTGCTGATGCAGCGGATCGTCTTCCTCGGCACCCAGGTGGACGAGGTCTCCGCGAACCGGGTCTGCGCCCAGCTGCTCCTGCTGTCGGCGGAGGACCCGCGTACCGACATCACCCTCTGCATCAACAGTCCGGGCGGCTCCGTGACGGCGGGGCTGGCGATCTACGACACGATGCGGCTGATCCCCAACGACGTCTCGACCCTCGTCATGGGGTTCGCCGCCAGCATGGGGCAGTTCCTGCTGAGCGTCGGGGAGCGGGGCAAGCGTCTCGCGCTGCCGAACGCGCGGATCATGATGCACCAGCCGTCGTCCGGCATCGGCGGGACGGCCGCCGACATCGCCATCCAGGCCGAGAACCTCGAATTCACGAAGAAGGCCATCGAGCGGATCACCGCGGAGCACACCGGCCAGACCGAGGAGACGATCTCCCGCGACGGCGACCGGGACCGGTGGTTCACGGCCGAGCAGGCGAGGGAGTACGGGATGGTCGACCGCGTGGTCGAGTCGCTCGACGACGTACGCCCGGCCGGTTCGCGGCGACGGATCGGACTCTGAGATGAGCCAGTACACGAGGGAGAGCCGGCACGCGGTGGAGAGCCGGTACGCGGTGGAGATGAGCCAGTACACGATCCCGACCGTCGTGGAGCGCACCCCGCAGGGGGAGCGGGCGTACGACATCTACAGCCGGCTGCTGTCCGAGCGGGTCATCTTCCTCGGCACCGAGATCGACGACGGCGTCGCCAACGTGGTCATCGCCCAGCTCCTCCACCTGGAGTCGGCGGGCCCGGAGCGCGAGATCGCGATCTACATCAACTCGCCGGGCGGCTCGGTCACCTCGCTCATGGCGATCTACGACACGATGACCTTCGTCGGCGCGCCGATCTCGACGTTCTGCGTCGGGCAGGCGGCCTCGACCGCGGCGGTGCTGCTGGCGGGCGGCGACACCGGGCGGCGGTTCGTCCTGGAGCACGCCCGGGTGCTGCTGGGACAGCCGGCGAGCGGCGGCCGGCAGGGGACGGTCTCGGACCTCAGTCTCCAGGCGAAGGAGATGCTCAGGATCCGCTCCGAGATCGAGGAGGTGCTCTCCCGGCACACGGGCCACGACCCCGCGACCCTCCGCGCCGACATGGACCGCGACAAGGTCTTCACCGCGCACGAGGCGGTGGCGTACGGGCTGGCCGACGCGGTCCTGAGCAGGCGGGCCGCGCCGGTCCCGGGCAGGTAGGGGAGCGTCAGGCGGCGAGGAGGCGTGCCTCGTACGACCCCGGGCCGCCGCGTCCGCCGCCCCGCGTCCCGGGCCGCCCCGGCAGCCCCGGCCGCTCCTGGCCGACAGTGGACGGACTGATCCGGGTCTGACGGGGGTGGGCCCGGCGCGTGTGTGTCCCGCCGAGACGGGTCAGTTCGCCGTGGCTCAGGGCGAGCAGATCGGCCAGCCCGAGGCCGAGGGCGCGGGCGGCGGCCGCGAGGACTTCCGACGAGGCCTCCTTGCGGCCACGCTCCAGCTCGGAGAGGTACGGCATCGAGATCCTGGCCGCCTCGGCGACATCCTTGAGCGTGCGCTCCTGGGCGAGGCGCTCGCGCCGCAGCACATCACCCACGAGGTGCCGCCACAGCGGCTCTCTGGGTTCCCCGGTCCCCGCGGGCGGCGAGGCGGCGGCGTCCGGGGCCGGCGCGGCAGCCGCCGCCACCGGGCGCAGGGGAATGACGCGGGCTTGGTCGGTCGCGTGGCTGCTCACCTTCCCAGGGTGGCGGAGCGTCGCGCCCGACGGGAAGAGAACGGCGTTCCGCCGTCGGCGAATTCGCGGAGGCCGCAGCGTCCGGGGCGTCCGGGGCGTCCGGGGGCGCGGGCCCGGGGCCTACGCCGAAATCCCGATGTACGGACCGTTCGACGCCTGCGACCATGACCGCCATGGTCCGAGCCCCCGCAGAAACCGACGCCGTCCATCTGTCCGCGCCCGCGCGGCCGGCCCGTACCTGGGCCGTGCTCCTCGCCGCCTGCGCCGGGCAGTTCCTCGTCGTCCTCGACGTGTCCGTGGTGAATGTCGCCCTGCCCTCGATGCGCGCGGACCTCGGGCTCTCCGGCACCGGGTTGCAGTGGGTGCTCAACGCCTACTCGATCGCGTTCGCCGGATTCATGCTGCTCGGCGGACGGGCCGCCGATCTCTTCGGCCGCAAGGCGATGTTCCTGACCGGGCTCACGGTGTTCACCCTGGCGTCCCTCGCGGGCGGACTCGCCCAGGAGGGCTGGCAGTTGCTCGCCGCCCGCGCCGTACAGGGGCTCGGCGCGGCCGTACTGGCGCCCGCGACGCTCACCATCCTGACGTCCGCCGTACCGGAAGGCGCCGCCAGGACCCGGGCCATAGGGACCTGGTCGGCGGTCGGCGCGGGCGGTGGCGCGGCCGGCGGGCTCGTCGGCGGCGTCCTCACCGACCTGCTGTCCTGGCGCTGGGTGCTGCTGATCAATGTGCCGGTCGGGGTGCTGGTCCTGGCGGGCGCGGCGCTCTGGCTGACCGAGTCCCGTACGGAGCGGGTACGGCGCCTCGATCTGCCCGGCGCGGTGCTGGTCACGGCCGGGCTCGCCACGGTCGCGTACGGCATCGTGCAGACCGAGGAACAGGGCTGGGGAGCGGCGGCGACGCTGCTGCCGCTGCTCGGCGGCGCGCTGCTGCTCGGCGCGTTCGTGGCGGTGGAGGCGCGGGCGAAGGCACCCCTGATGCCGCTCGGGCTCTTCCGGGTACGGGCCGTGTCCGCCGCCAACGCGGCGATGTTCGTCTGCGGCGCGGCCTCGTTCGCCATGTGGTTCTTCATGACGGTCTACGCCCAGAACGTGCTGGGATACACGCCGTTGGACGCCGGGCTCGCGCTCATCCCCAGCTCGCTGAGCATCGTGCTCGGCTCGAAGCTGGCGCCCCGGCTGATGCCACGGGTCGGTGCCCGGAACCTGGCGGTGCTCGGCACGCTGATGGCGGTGGCGGGGTTCGGCTGGCAGTCCACGATGACCGCCGACGGAACGTATCTCTCGTCGATCCTCGGCCCCGGCCTCCTGATGATGACCGGCATGGGGCTGGCCTCCACACCCCTGGCCGCGCTGGCGACGACGGGCGCGGCGGCCGGCGACGCGGGCCTTGTCTCCGGCCTGATCAACACCTCCCGGACGATGGGCGGCGCGCTCGGTCTTGCGGTCCTCTCCACGGTGGCGGCGTCCCGTACGGCGGGCGGCACGAGCCCGGAAGCGCTGACCGAGGGGTACGCGCTGGCGTTCAGGACGGGCAGCGGGGTGCTGCTGGCGGGGGTCGTCCTGATGGTGCTGTGGCTGCCGCGCCGGTCCTCGAACCCGTAACACCCGTACCCGGACAGGGGAAACGGCCCTACAGCCAGCCCTGCCCGCGGGCGGTGCGGACGGCCTCCATGCGGTTGCGGGTGCCGGTCTTGCCGATGGCCGACGAGAGATAGTTCCGTACGGTCGACTCGGACAGCCGCAGCCGGTCCGCGATATCGGCGACGGTCGCCCCGTCCACGGCCGCGTTCAGCACATCCCGCTCCCGCGCCGTGAGCGGACTCGGCCCCGCGCTCAACGCGGCGGCGGCCAGGGCGGGATCGATGACGGTCTCGCCGGTCAGCACCCGCCGGATCGCGGCGGCCAGCTCCTCCACCGGCCCGTCCTTGACGAGGAAGCCCGCGGCCCCCGCCTCCATGGCCCGCCGCAGATAGCCGGGCCTGCCGAAGGTGGTCAGCATCAGAACCCGGCAGTCGGGCACCTCGTCGCGCAGTGCCGCGGCAGCGTCCAGACCGCTGAGTCCGGGCAGTTCGATGTCCAGCAGCGCCACATCGGGCCGGGAGGTGAGCGCGGCGTCCACGATGGCGTCGCCCCGCCCGACCTGCGCGACCACCTCGATGTCCGCCTCCATGCCGAGCAGCAGGGCGAGGGCGCCACGCATCATGCCCTGGTCCTCGGCGAGGAGGACGCGTACGCACGTGGCAGGTCTGTGGTCCCGCGGCATCTCCGTCACGAGCACAGCGTAGGGCGGGGCGGACGATGCCACGGGCCCCGGAGCCGGGAGTCCCCGGCGGACCCGCTCCGGCGCGGCCGGACCGGCCGTGACGCCGGGGCGGGATGCTCACCGCCCCTGGTACGACGTGTCACGCGGGTGTCCGGTGGCGGACGCGGTGCCGGCCGGGAGTTCGGCCGTCACGCGGAAGCCCCGCACCGCCGGGTCCGTCGCGCCCGTCCCGGCCCCCGCCCCCGCCCCCGCCCCGGCGTCGGCCGCCGGGCCCGCCACCGGGCCCGCTTCGAGTGAGCCGCCGGCCGCCGCGAGACGCTCGGTCAGCCCCTTCAGCCCCGTACCGCCGTACGGAACGGAGTCCTCGGCCGCCCCGGTCCGTACGGCCGCCCCGGTCCGTACCGTCGCCCCCGCGCCGTCGTCCGTGACCGTCAGCCGTATCCGCTCCGGCGAGCCGTCCACCGTGATCAGGCACCGGGTCGCCGCGCTGTGCCGTACGGCGTTGGTGACGGCCTCCCGTACGACCCAGCCGAGCAGCACCTCGGCCCACGGCTCCAGCGGCGGCCCCGACTGCCGTACGACCGGCTCGATCCCGGCGGCGGCCAGCGCCGAGCGCGCCCGGTCCAGATCCGTGGCGAGACTGCCCTCGCGATAGCCGGTGACGGCCTCCCTGACCTCGGTCAGCGCCTGCCGGCCGACGGACTCGATGTCGGAGACCTGCTCCAGGGCCGCGTCCAGATCGCGCGGCGCCACCCGGCGCGCGGCCTCCGCCTTGACCACGATCACGGAGAGGGTGTGGCCGAGCAGATCGTGCAGATCGCGCGAGAAGCGCAGCCGTTCCCGCTCCACCGCCGAACGGGCCAGCTCCTGGCGGGTGTCGCGCAGCTCGACGACGGTCTCGGACAGGGTGAGGATCGCGGCCGTCACCATCGTCGAGATGAACGTCCCGTACGCCACACTGACCGCGCCCCACCCGTCGTGGTACGCGGCGACGCCCCCGGCCGCGGCGGTCAGCGGGATCCCCACCAGCGCGAGAGCCCGGCCGCGCAGCACACTGCCGCAGGCGAGTCCGAACAGCGGCAGGAAGAGCAGCCAGCTGCCGCCGTACGCGCCGGCCAGCCCGAAGGTCATCAGCCCCATCACCACGAGCGTCCAGCGGGTGGCGCGGCTGTCCCGCGCCGCCCGGTCGAAGGACCGGAACACCACCGAGACATAGAGGGAGTTGAAGACCAGCAGGCCGATGGCGCCGAACCAGGGGTTGGGCGTCTCGCCCTGGACGAGATGGGAGAAGGAGCCCAGACCCAGCAGCAGCCACGGCAGCAGCGCGTAGCCGCTGGGCGGTCCCGGCCGCCTGCCTCGGCTCCGTGGGCCCGGCTGCCCGCACCGGTCCCGTGCCGTCTTCACGCGGTCCTCGCCGACCTGCGGTACGAGTACACCGCGTACGAGCCGAAGACGAGGAACCAGCCCGCGAGCACCGCGACCGTCAGCCCGTCCGGGGCCGCGCCCCGCGTGGTGGACCAGCCCAGATCGGCGAAGCGGTTGGCGGGGGTGTACTCCGCGACCGTCCGCAGCCAGCCGGGGAAGGCGTCGATCGGGAACCAGAGCCCGCCGACCACGGACAGGAGCATCAGACAGCCCACGTTCACCACACCGGTCGTCTGCGCGGTGAGCCGGTAGCCGTTTCCGATGCCGAGCAGGGTGAAGGGGAGCGCGCCGGCCCACAACAGCACGACCAGGGCGGCCCATTCCCACGGAGCGAGCCGTACGCCGTTGACCAGACCGCCCGCGGCCAGTACGGAGAGCAGCGCGGGCAGGACGGTCACCGAACCGGCCATCGCCCGGCCCAGCACCACCCGGCGGGGCGGCATCGGGGTGACACGCAGCTGGCGCAGCCAGCCGAGCGACTTGTCCTCGGCGATCCCCGTGCCCGTACCGACGGCCGCGCCGAGCGCGCCGTACGCGGCCATGCCGACCATGGAGGCGGTCTTCCACTCCATGGCGTCCGGGCCGGTGCCGCCGCCGACGTTGGTGAAGAGCAGATACATGAGCACCGGCATGCCGGTGCCGAAGATGATGAAGCCGGGATCGCGCAGCGTACGGCGGACTTCGAGCTTGATGTACTCCAGCACGGCGGGCATCACAGGCCGTCCTTCACGTGGTCCTCGGTGTCCTTGGTGTCCTCGGTGTCATCCGTCGTGTGCGTCAGCGCGAGGAAGGCGTCCTCCAGGGTGGCAGGGGCGACTTCGAGGCGGCGGATCGCGTCGAGTCCGGCGAGCGCGACGACGGTCGCGTCCGAGTCGTCCGTACGGAGCCGGGCGCGGCCCGCGCGTATCTCGGCCGAGACGACGCCGGGCAGCCGTGTCAGCTCCGCCGTGAAGCCCTCCGGCAGGTCGAAGGCGACGAGATGGCCGCCGACCGAGGACTTGATCAGCTCGCTGGTGCCGTCGGCGACGATCCGGCCGTGGTCGATGACGACGATCCGGTCGGCGTTGTCGTCGGCCTCCTCCAGATAGTGCGTGGAGAAGAGCACGGTGTTGCCGCGGTCCGCGTAGGCGCGCATGGACGCCCAGAAGGCGCGGCGGGCCTCCACATCGAGGGCGGCGGTGGGCTCGTCGAGGACGAGCAACTCGGGGCCGCCGGCCAGCGCGACCGCGAACCTGACCCGTTGCAGCTGACCGCCGGAGAGCTTGTCGACGCGGCGGTCGGCGAGTTCCGTGAGCCCGGCCAGGCCGAGCGCCTCGGCGAGGGGCAGGGGGCGCGGATAGGTGCTGGCGACGAACGTGAGCAACTCCCGCACGGTCACCCGCCGGATCGGCCGGCCGTCCTGGAGCATCGCCCCGACCCGTCCCGCCGTGACGGCGCGCGAGGGCGCCCCGCCGAAGAGCCGCACCGTCCCGGCGTCCGGCTCGTCGAGGCCGAGGAGCAGCCCGATGGCGGTCGACTTGCCCGCGCCGTTGCGGCCGAGCAGCGCGACGGCCTCGCCTCGCGGGACACCGAGATCGATACCGTCCACGGCCCGGACCGTGCCGAAGGTCTTGACGACACCGGTGAAGCTCACGGCGTCCGCCGGGCCCGCGGACCCTGAGGCCGTGGTCGTGAGGTGTGCGGGCGCGGGGGGCGGGGCCGCGGGGCGTGTGTCCGTGTCCGGGCTGTCTGTCGCCGGAGTACCGGCTGTCTGGCTCATGCCCACGACGCTACGGACCCGGCCCCGAGCCCGACAGATGCGTGTGTACGAACTCACGCAGTACAAATGTCCCGGGCTCATGAGGAGAGGCCAATGAGGAGAGGCCATGAGCAGAGGCCGCCACGGACGTGCCGTGGCGGCCTCTGCTCAGGTGCGGACGTTCGGACGTTCGGACCCGTTTCAGGCCCGGACCGTTTCAGGCCGCGTAGCTGCTCTGTTCCGGGCGGCGGTGACGGCCGTGGACGGGAGACGCCGAGTCCTCCGTCGATGCCGCACCTCCCCGGTGCTTTCCGTGTGTTCCGACACCGCCGGTGTCGCCCCGGTCGGCGGCCGCCGTTCCCCGCGGACGCTCCTGGGACGTGTCGGTTCGGGCTTCAGACATGTGGGAAGTCACCCCGTCGTGATCGCTTCTTGTGTGGCGCAGGGGCTCCGGCCGCCCCGTACCGCCACGACAGCGTTACGGTCACGCGTCCGCATCACCGTCACCGACACATCCGGTCGGTACGGCCGCGAAGCCCCGGCCGGAAGTCTATCCAGGTGCCACACGGCCGGTGAGGGGAGCCTGCTGGAGCGGCACCGGCCTGCACATCACAGGAGTGCGGGGGGCGTTGGGCGGTTCCCCGTCCGGCGATTCCGCTTGTGCCGGTTCTGTGATCACTTCAGGATCCGGATCCTGGGGGCCGTCCGGTACGGGGCGCAGTACATCGGCGGGGGCGGCGAGGCGCGCCACCCCGCACGGCACCGCCCTTGTGGCGTACGGTAGTTGGAGTACGGCGTCCTTGGTCCACACGCCGGATCCCGGCAACCATCCCTCGGGCGCCCGGCGTTGATGCAGCCGCCGGCCCGCCGGCCGCCACACCCCGAGCCAGCTGCCCGCCGCCCCGTCGATCCGCAGCGCCACCGCGCAGCTCTCCGGCATCAGCACCTGCCCCGGCTGTACGGCGAACGGCGTCACCGCGCAGTCCGCCGGCCGCAGACACTCGGGGAACCGCACCGGCCGCCGGCTGCCCAGGACGCCCCACCCCAGCCGGTCGTGGCCCGCCGCGTCCGAGCGGATCAGCAGCAGTCCGCTGTCGGCGTCCGCCAGCAGCAGCCGGTCATTGCTCTCCTCGGTGATCTGGAGCAGCGGCGTCACCTCGCCGCCCCGCCCCAGATCGACGGCGACGGCCTTCACCACGCCGTCGGTCTCCCGGTCGAGGGCCAGTATCCGGCCCGTACGGTCCAGCCAGACACCGCCCGAGCAGCGGCCGGGCACCTCGGCGACCCGTTCGGGGCCGAACGCGCCGCCCGCCACGAGCCAGACCGTCGTGCTGCGCGGGCCGGCCGACAGGGCGTACGCGCAGCGGCCGTCCGGTGACGGCGGGAGCAGTGTCGGCCCGGCGTGCTCGTCCGTGCGGTCGACCGCGCCGACCGGCAGCTGGCCCGTGCCGGGGCCGGTGGGATAGAGCAGCGAGAAGTCGTGCCGGTCCGCGACCAGCCGGCGGATGAGCACCCTGCCGTCGGCCAGTGGCAGCACCTCGGTGCCGGGCTCCTCGGGCTGGTCGAGGGGGAGGGGCACGGCGTACGGCTCGGGTCCGTCGAGGGTCCACCGCTCCGGGAACCACGCGTCGCCCTGAGCGGCCGGGCCGCCCGGTCGGGGCGCGCCGAGCGTCAGCCGTGCCGCGTAGGCGCCGTCCGCCGTGATCGCGAACTCCTGTCGACGTACCGCCGGGCGCGGGCCTCCCGGGCCGTCCCCTCCGCTCGGGCCACCCGGACCGCCGGGACCGCCGGGACCCCCCGGGCCGCCAGGACCTCTCGGGTCTTCCGGGCCGCCGCCCGGCCCCGTCGTCCCGTCCGCTCCGTCCGTTCCATCCGTTCCGCTCCCGCCCTCGGGAGCCGCAGGAGCCGCGGTCGCCGTAGTAGCCGTCTCGATAGCACAGGCCGTCATCGGTCTGTCACCTCCGGCGAAGAAGCTAGTTTTCGTACTTCCTGCCGAACAATGCGAGACCTCGCACTTCACACATAAGGGTGGCCATCGCGCGATTCCACTGAAAGCGCGGGGGTGGGTGTGCTGCCCGGGACGGCGGTGCTTAAAGTAAGGCACGCCTTACCAACCGCGCTCGAACCCGTCTGTATCTCACCGAGCACCGCCCCCAGGAGCATCAAGATGTCCATAAGACGCCGTGGCACAGCCGCCGTCGTCGCTCTCGCCGCCGCGCTCTCCCTCGCGGCCTGCGGCAGCGGCGACTCCTCCGACAGTGGCTCCGCCGCGTCGGACGGAGGCGACAAGAAGGCCGCCGTCGCCACGGGCGGCAAGGACTTCGCCGCCGCGGCCAAGAAGACGGCCGGCTACGGCACCGACGCGAAGCCGGGGCAGTTCCCGCGCACGATCACCCACGCCATGGGCACGACGGAGCTGAAGAAGCGCCCCGAGCGGGTCGTCGTCCTGGACGTCGGCGAGTTCGACAACGTCGTCTCCCTCGGCCTGGAGCCCGTCGGGTACGCGCCGACCGAGGGCGACGAGGGCATCCCCAGCTATCTGCGGAAGGGCGCGGGCAGCCCCGCGAACGTCGGCACGATCAACAACCTCAACCTGGAGGCGATCGCCGGGCTGAAGCCCGACCTCATCCTCGGCAGCCAGCTGCGCGCCGCCGACAAGTACAAGGCGCTCGCGGAGATCGCCCCGACGGTCTTCTCCATCCGCCCCGGCTTCACGTGGAAGGAGAACTACCTCCTCAACGCCCAGGCGCTGGACCGCACCGCGGAGGCGAAGACCGCACTCGCCGCGTACGAGAAGAAGGCGGCCGCCCTCGGCACGGAGATCGGCCCCGACAAGCCGACCGTCTCGATGGTCCGCTACATGCCGGACCGGCTGCGGCTGTACGCGAAGGCGTCCTTCATCGGCACGATCCTCGACGACATCGGTCTGCCGCGGCCGGAGAACCAGCGGATCTACGACCTGGCCGTCGAGATCAGCCCGGAGAAGATCGACGACGCGGACGCCGACTGGATCTTCACGGGCGTGTACGGCGACCCGGAGAAGACCCAGCGGGACACCGCGCGCTCCAACCCGCTGTGGAAGAACCTGAAGGCGGTCAAGGCGGGCCGGGCCAAGGACGTCAAGGACGAGACCTGGTACCTGGGCCTGGGTGTGACGGCGGCCGGCCAGGTCCTCGACGACCTGCGCGGCTACCTCGTCAAGTAGGGGCCCTGTCGCGGCGATCCGGTGCCGCGCGCCGGGCGGGGGCCGGGCGGGGACGCCCCCGCCAGGGCCCCCGCGCCGCCCCCGTCCGGGTCCCGTACCGCCCCCGCCAGGCACCCCGCGCCGCCCCCGCGCCGCCCCCGCTTGGCCCCCCGCACCGCCCTCGCCAGGCATCCGCGCCGCCCCCGCCCCGCGCCCGTCCGGCGTTATCCACAGGCATGGTGGGTGGGACACCTGGGGCAGGTAGCCTTTGCACCGTGCCCCCTGTCCCCTCAGCCGTCCCCGCAGACGCTCCCTCCGCGCCCCGTCTGGCGGATGTCCTCGCCGCGCTCGACGCCCTCTGGCCGCCCGAGCGGGCCGAGCAGTGGGACGCCGTCGGCACCGTCTGCGGTGACCCCGGCGCCACGGTCACCCGGGTCCTGTTCGCGGTCGACCCCGTCCAGGAGATCGCCGACGAAGCGGTACGGCTCGGCGCCGAACTGATCGTCACCCACCACCCGCTCTATCTGCGCGGTACGACGACGGTCGCGGCCTCCACGTTCAAGGGGCGCGTCGTGCACACCCTCATCAAGCACGACATCGCGCTGCATGTCGCGCACACCAACGCCGACACCGCCGACCCCGGTGTCTCCGACGCCCTCGCCGGCGCGCTCGACCTGCGGGTCGTACGGCCCCTCGTACCCGATCCCACGGACCCCGCCGGACGGCGCGGCCTCGGCAGGATCTGCGAGCTGGACCGCCCCGCGACCCTCCGCGACTTCGCCGCACGCGTCGCGCACCGGCTGCCCGGCACCGCCCAGGGCATCCGGATCGCCGGAGACCCGGACGCGCCCGTCCGTACGGTCGCCGTCAGCGGCGGCTCGGGCGACAGCCTCTTCGACCAGGTCAGAGCGGCGGGTGTGGACGCGTTCCTCACCGCCGACCTGCGCCACCACCCGGTCTCCGAGGCCACCCAGCACAGCGCGCTCGGGCTGGTCGACGCCGCGCACTGGGCCACCGAATGGCCCTGGTGCGAGCAGGCCGCCGCCCAGCTCGACGAGATCTCCGACCGCCATGGCTGGGACCTGCGGGTCCATGTCTCGAAGACGGTCACCGACCCCTGGTCAGCCCACCACTCCTCCGACTCCTCAGGAGCCCCCAACTGAACGCCGCGCCCGCCGACCAGATCCGACTCCTCGACGTCCAGGCCCTCGACGTACGACTGTCGCAGCTCGCCCACAAGCGCACCGCGCTGTCCGAGCACGCCGAGATCGAGTCGCTCACCAAGGACCTCGCCCAACTGCGCGACCTGCTCGTCGCCTCGACGACCGAGGAGAGCGACACCGCCCGCGAGCAGACCAAGGCCGAGCAGGACGTCGACCAGGTGCGCCAGCGCGCCGTGCGCGACCAGCAGCGCCTGGACTCCGGTGCGATCACCTCGCCCAAGGACCTGGAGAGCCTCCAGCGCGAGATCGTCTCCCTCGCCAAGCGGCAGGGGGATCTGGAGGACGTCGTCCTCGAGGTCATGGAGCGCCGCGAGTCCGCGCAGGAGCGGGTCGCCGAACTGACGGAACGTGTCTCCTCCGTGGAGGCCAAGGCCGAGGACGCCGCCGCGCGCCGGGACGCCGCCCTCGCGGAGTTCGACCGCGAGACCGCGACGGTGACGAAGGAGCGCGAGGTCGTCGCCGCCTCCGTACCGGCCGACCTGCTCAAGCTGTACGAGAAGCTGCGCGTCCAGCAGGGCGGGGTCGGCGCGGCGCGGCTGTTCCAGCGCCGCTGCGAGGGCTGCCGGCTGGAGCTGAACATCACCGAGGTCAACGAGGTCAAGGCAGCCGCCGCCGACGCCGTGCTGCGGTGTGAGAACTGCCGCCGCATTCTGGTGCGTACCGCCGATTCGGGTCTGTAATGCGGCAGTTGATCGTCGAGGCGGACGGCGGCTCCCGGGGCAACCCGGGGCCCGCCGGGTACGGCGCGGTCGTCCTCGACGGCCCGACCGGTGAGCCGCTCGCCGAGGCCGCCGAGTACATCGGTGTCGCGACGAACAACGTCGCCGAGTACAAGGGCCTGATCGCCGGACTCAAGGCCGCCAGGGCGCTGGACCCGGCCGCCGCCGTCCGGGTCCGGATGGACTCCAAGCTCGTCGTCGAGCAGATGTCGGGGCGCTGGCAGATCAAGCACCCGGACATGAAGCCGCTGGCGGCCGAGGCGGCGCGGATCTTCCCGGCGGGACAGGTCACCTTCGAGTGGATCCCGCGCGAGCGCAACAAGCACGCGGACCGGCTGGCCAACGAGGCGATGGACGCGGGCAGGGACGGCGGCCAGTGGGACGCGTCGGCGTCCACGGCGGCGCTGGACGCGAGCGCGGCGCGGGCGGCGGCGACGACGGAGGCGGGAGCGAACGAGCCCTCCTCCGCGCCTTCCGGTTCCAACGCGCCTTCCGGTTCCTCCGCGCCTTCGGGGACCGCGTCCGTGGGCTGGGGGTCCTCCGCCGACCTCGGCGCCCCCGTCACCCTCGTCCTGCTGCGGCACGGCGAGACCGCGCTCACCCCCGAGAAGCGCTTCTCGGGCAGCGGCGGCAGCGACCCGGAGCTGTCGGCGGCCGGCCGCCGACAGGCCGAGGCCGCCGCCGCGTCGCTGGCCGCGCGCGGCACCATCCAGGAGATCGTCTCCTCACCGCTCAGGCGCTGCCGCGAGACGGCGGGGGCCGTGGCGTCCCGGCTCGGTCTCGAGGTCACCGTCGAAGAGGGCCTGCGCGAGACGGACTTCGGCGCCTGGGAGGGGCTGACGTTCGCGGAGGTACGGGAGCGGTACGCCGACGATCTGAGCGCCTGGCTCGCCTCACCCGAGGTCGCGCCGACCGGCGGTGGCGAGAGCTTCGCGGCCGTGGGACGGCGCGTGGCGGCCGTCCGCGACCGGCTGCTGGAGCGGTACCGGGGCAGAACGGTGCTGGTGGTCACGCATGTCACCCCGGTGAAGACCCTGGTACGGCTGGCTCTCGGCGCACCGCCGGAGTCCCTGTTCCGGATGGAGCTGTCGGCGGCGTCGCTGTCGGCGGTGGCGTACTACGCCGACGGCAACGCGTCGGTGCGGCTCCTGAACGACACGTCGCATCTGCGCTGACGCCGTGGGCGAGGACCGGGGCGCACGCTCAGGGGAGTTACCTGTGGAACGGGAGCGGACGTGACCGGAGTTCCTGTCATCGCGGCGGACGGCGCGACGGTCGCCCTGGGCGGCACCACGCTGCTCGCGCCCACGACGTTCGCGGTCATGCCGGGCGAGTTCTGGTGTGTCACCGGCGGCAACGGCTCGGGGAAGACCACGCTCCTGCGCGCCTTCCTGGGCAGTCGGAGTCTGACGGCCGGTTCGTGTGCGGTGAGGGGCGAACCCGCCGACATGGCGAGGCCGCTGCACCGACGCCTCGTGGCGTCGCTCGTCGAACAGATCCCCGTCGCCCGTGACATGACGCTGCGCGAGCAGGTGACACTGGTCGCCGCCTCCTGGTACGGCAATGCCCCGGAAACCGCCGAGCGCGCCGAACAGGTCATCGAGCGGCTGGGATTGTCCTCACTCGGTGAACGGTTTCCCCATCAGGTCTCGTCCGGACAGTCGCAGCTCTTCGGCCTCGCGCTGACCCTCGTGCGTCCCGCGGACGTCGTCCTGCTCGACGAACCCGAACGGCACCTCGACAGCCGCCGCGTCGATCTGGTGGCCACACTGCTCACCGAGCGGGCGAAGGAGGGCACGGCGTTCCTGGTCGCCACCCACGAGGCCGCTCTGGTCGACGTGTGCGACGGCCGCGTGGAGTTGGGATGACGGCGCAGGGCATCGCGGCATCCGGCTCCGGTGCCGGAACCCGCGTCCACGCCGTACGGCAGCGGTACGCCCGCCGCGGCGACCGTGCCACGGTGCGTGGCCGCGCGTACGCCGCGTATCTCGTCGTGCTGTTCGCCGCCTTCTATCTGGTGCCGGCCTTCCACGCCGCGAGCACCTCGCCGGCGCTCGTCTCCGTGGGGTCTCCCGCCGGGGCGACGCCCGCGGCCTGCGCGCTCGCGGTGGCGGTGTGCTGGGGTGCCCAACTCGCCGGCCGGTTCTGGGGACCGCTGGTGATCCAGCCCTTCCCGCTGTACGTGTTCATGTCGACGGACCTCCCCCCGGCGAGCTACCTCGGCCCGATCGCCCGGCGCCGACTGGCGTACGCGGGCACGGCCATGCTGCTGTCGGCGTGCGCGGCGGCGTATCTCACGACCGACCTGTTCGATCACCTCGACACCGCCCTCCAGGGTCTCGGGGTCGTGGCGGGTCTCAGTGCAGTCGCCGCGATGGCCTGGCTGTGGGGCCAGGTCCGGGCGGTGCCCGCCAATCTCGTGCTCGCCTCCGCCGCGGGCGCCGTGGCGCTCACCGTGACAGCGGTGAGCGGAACGGCTCCGGCCGGCGGGGGCGGCCTGTGGCTCGTCGCGGGCGTACTGGCGGCCACGGCCGCGGTCCTCGGACGGGCGGCCTTCCGGTCGATCCGTACGGTCGACCTCGCCGGACTCGCGCGCGAGTCGGCACGCGCCTCCCAGGCCCACGCGTACGCGTGGACGGGGACGCTCCACCACGCGCTCGACCTGTACCGGCCGGAGCCGCGCGGGCTCACCTCGGCTCTGATCCGTCCGGACGGACGCCTTCGCGGATATCTCGCCCAGGGGGCGATTCGAGCGCTCCGCACGCCCGGCCGCGTGATCGCGGCCGTGACGCTCCTGCTGATCGGCGGCGCCGTGCTGTCGCTCGGGGCGGCCGGGCCGGAAGGCGGTCCGGCGTTGTTCTGGTGGGTGGCCGGGTCGGTCTGTGTGTACCTGGGATCCGGGTGGGTGAGCGAGTCGTGGCGCGGTCTGCGCGACGAGCTGACCCTGGCCCCGCTGTTCGGTGAGTGGTGGGGCGGGACACTCGCCCGCACGCTGGCCTGGCCCGTCGTCGCCGTAACGGTCGGAGCGTGCCTGGGAGGCGGCCTCGCGATCATCACCCGGTGGCCGCCGCACGGCGGACGCCCGGTGGACACGGTCCTGCTCCTCGCGGGGTCGGTGGTGCTGGTGCTCGGTGCCAGGTTCCTGCGTGAGATGAAGCTGCACCTGCCGCTCGAACTGCTTCTCCCGGTCATCACGCCGCTCGGCGACCTCTCCGGGCTGCGCATCGTGGCGTGGCAGTTCGACGGAATCGTCGTCGTGGTGATCGGCGTCGCCGTGCTGGACGCCGTCCCGTCCGCGCTCGGTGCGACCGCGCTCGCGCTCGGCCTGGCCGCGTGCTGCGTGTGGACGGGGCTGCGCCGGACGGGATGGGCGCACCGGGGACTGCTCTCCCGTCTCGGCCGGGCGTAGGCCCTGTCCGCCGCAGGGACGGCGGCCATGCCGCGTCGGTCGCGGTGGTCGCCGCGGTCGCCGTATTCGCCCTGGTCACCGTGCGAGCGGGCGCGGCACCCGGCCCGAGCGTGCGCGGCACCCGGCCCGAGCGTGCGCGGCACCCGGCCCGAGCGTGCGCGGCACCCGGCCCGAGCGTGCGCGGCACCCGGCCGACCGGGCGCGGCACCGGCCCGAGCGTGCGCGACACCGGCCGACCGGGCGCGCACCGGCAGGCCGGCCGGCAGGCCGTCTCCCCGGTCCGGGCGGCTCAGGAGCGGCGCGTCTCGCGCAGTGTCGACGCCTCGCGCGCCAGTGACTCGACCCGGTCCCAGTCCTTGGCCGCCAGCGCGTCCGCCGGGAGCATCCATGTGCCGCCGACGCAGCCGACGTTCCGCAGGGCGAGATACGACGGTGCCTTCTCCGCCGTGATACCGCCCGTGGGGCAGAACCGGGCCCCCGGGAGCGGACCGGCCAGGGACGTGAGGTAGGCCGTGCCGCCCGCGGCCTCCGCCGGGAAGAACTTCATCTCCGTCACCCCGCGCTCCAGCAGCGCCACGACCTCGGAGGTGGTCGACACCCCCGGCAGGAACGGCACACCCGAGTCCCGCATCGCGGCCAGCAGCGTGTCCGTCCACCCCGGACTGACCAGGAAGCGCGCGCCCGCCCGCACCGAACCGGCCACGGCCTCGGCCGTGATGACCGTACCCGCGCCGACCACCGCGTCCGGCACCTCCGCCGCGATCGCGCGGATCGCCGCCAACGCGGCCGGTGTCCGCAGCGTCACCTCGATCGCGGGCAGTCCGCCCGCGACGAGGGCGCGGGCGAGGGGTACGGCGTCGGCGGCATCGTCGAGGACGACGACAGGGATGACGGGGGCGAGGTCCAGCACGGAAGCCACGGGCGCGGAGGTCATGGCCACATCCTGCCGCGCCCGTACCATTCCACGCAATGACCGTTGCGCAGGGTGCAACGCGTCAGGAGTGCGGGCCGGTGCCGGGGCTCAGTGGATCTCCGTGACCACCACGTCCAGCGCCCACGTACGCCCCGCCTTCTCCGGTGCGGTCGCCTCCACCACGTACCCCAGCTCCCGCAGCGTCTCCACCAGCTCGGCGGGCCCCTTCGGCCGGGCGCCCGCCGTCAGCAGATCCCGTACCAGCCGGCCCTTCGTCGCCTTGTTGAAGTGGCTGACCACGGACCGCTTCTCCGCCCCGGTGACCGGATCGAGCTGCGCGTGCAGCACCCGCACCGTCGCCGTACGCCTGGCCAGTTCGCCCTTCGGCCGCCACGCGGCGGCATACGCCGACGACCGCAGATCGAGCACGGTCCCGCCGCCCGCCACCTCCGGCAGGACGGACTCCATCGGCCCGCGCCAGTACGCGCCCAGCGCGCCGAGCCCCGGCAGCTTGACGCCCATCGAGCAGCGGTACGAGGGGATCCGGTCGCCCATCCGTACCGCGCCCCACAGCCCCGAGAAGACCAGCAGCGACTTCGCCGCCCGCCGCCGGGCCGCGGTGTCGAGCGTGGCCAGACCCAGCGCGTCGTACAGCACGCCGGTGTAGATCTCCCCGGCCGGGCGCGTGCCCGCCGTACGCAGCTCCACGTTCTTCGCGATCTCGCCGCGCAGCCCCTCGCTGAGACCGAGCACGTCGCGCGCCTTCTCCTCGTCGGCGGCGCACAGCCCGACGAGTTCGTCCAATACGGCGGCCCTGGCCGCGGTCAGTCCCGGCAGGGAGAGGGACTCCGGCTTCAGCGGAGCGCCGCGCCCGGAAGCGGCCTTTCCTTCCGACGGCGGCAACAGCACGAGCACGGTGGTTCTCCTCGGACGACGTACGGGACAAAGGGGCGTGGGGCAAGGGCCGCGGCCCCCGCGCCAGCGTAGGCGACGGGCGGCCCACGCCGAGCCGCCGCCCGAGCGGCTGCGGGCCTGCTGGCGGCCGCTGCCCGGGATCGCCGCTGTCGGGTCGCTGCCCGGGGCGCCGCCGCCGGGTCGCTGCCCGAGCCGCCGCCCGGTCGCCGCCGCCGGGTCGCTGCCCGAGCCGCACCGGGGGTGCAGGGGGCGCATGGGGCGCAGGGGGGCTTTCGCTCGCCGCGCCGCCCGCTTCCGTCCGCCATAGGCTCGATTCATGCCCCGCTGTCATCTGCACACGGCCGGCGCGGCCGACGCCCCGCTGCGGGCCGCCCTGGGCGAGCTGCGTACGGCACTCGACGTGCCCGGGGCGTTCTCGGCTGCCGTCCGCGCCGAGACGGAGCGGGTCGTACGGGCCCCACGGCCGCCGGACGACGGCTGGCTCGCGGGCCACGACGCCACCGCCGTCGAGCTGTTCACCATCGACCCGCCCGCCGTCCCCGACCTCGACCAGGCGATGGGACTGGCCCGGCGCGCGGGCGGCGGCTACCGGGTCCAGTACGCGATCGCCGATGTCGCCGCGTTCGTGACCCCGGGCGGCACGCTCGACGCCGAGGCCCACCGTCGCGTACAGACCCTCTACTTCCCCGACGGCAGGGTGCCGCTGTACCCCGCCGTCCTCTCCGAGGACGCGGCCAGTCTGCTGCCGGACCGGACCAGGCCGGCCCTGCTCTGGCGGATCGACCTGGACGCGGAGGGCCGGACCGTCTCGGCCGAGGTCCGCAGGGCGCTCGTACGGAGCACGGCGAGGCTCGACTACGCGGGCGCGCAGCGGGAGATCGACGCGGGGACGGCCCCGGAATCCCTCGCGCTGCTGAAGGAGATCGGGCTGCTGCGCGAACGGCTGGAACGGGAGCGCGGTGGTATCTCCCTCAGCGTCCCCGAACAGGAGATCGTGGAGTGCCCCCCGCAACCGGGCAGTGTGTCCGGCGATGCGCCGGGCGGCCCGTCCGGCGGTGCGCCCGGCGGCCGGTCCCGCGGCGTCTCGTACACCGTCGCGTACCGCGCCCCGCTCCCCGTCGAGGGCTGGAACGCCCAGATCTCCCTGCTCACCGGCATGGTCGCCGCCCAGCTGATGATGACGGCCGGCATCGGCATCCTCCGTACACTGCCCAGCGCCCCGGACGGCGCGGTCGGCCGGCTCCGCCGCTCGGCGAAGGCGCTGGGCATCGACTGGCCGCACCACGTCGCGTACGCCGAGACCCTCCGTTCCCTCGACCCCCACAACGCCCGCCACGCCGCCTTCCTCCAGGAGTGCACGGCGCTGCTGCGCGGCGCGGGCTACACCGTGTTCACCGGGGGCCGGATCCCTCAGCCCGCCGTCCACGCGGCGGTCGCCGCCCCGTACACCCACTGCACGGCCCCGCTGCGGCGGCTCGTCGACCGGTACGCGGGGGAGATCTGTCTGAGCGCGGTGGCGGGCCAGGACCCGCCGGAATGGGTGCTCGCGGCCCTGGACGGGCTGCCCAAGGAGATGGCCGCGGGTGCGGAACGGGCCAATACGGTGGAGCGCGAGTGCGTCGACATCGTCGAGGCGGCGCTGCTCAGGGGGCGGGTCGGTGAGATCTTCGACGGGTACGTGATCGATGTGCGGGAGCGCGATCCGGCCGTCGGCACGGTCCATCTGGAAGACCCCGCCGTGATCGCCCGTATCGAGGGCGGCGCCGCACCGCTCCCGCTGGGGGAGCGGCTGCGGGTACGGCTCACCCAAGCTGATCCGGGGCTGGCGAAGGTGCGGTTCGCGCCCGCGTGAGCGCCTGATCGAGCGCCCTGACCAGCTCGGCGGGACCGTCGGCGTGAAAACGGAGCACCCGGGCCCGCCCGCGCCGCCCGAGGGGCCGTACGAACGTGACGGGCGCGGTCAGCTCCACCCGTACGGTCGTCTGGCCGCCCACGGCGAGATCGAGGACTCCGTCGTCCGCCGGGTCGAAGGTGATCAGCCCGCCGCTCTGCGGGTAGCGCCGGTCGACATGGACGGAAGCGATCCGCTCCGCCTCGACGGACAGGTCGAAGAGCGAGCCGTACCGGATCCTCAACGACCCGTCCGCGCCCACCACATGAGGCCGTGTCACACAGCCCGCGTGCAACGCCAGCACCATCACCACCGCGTAGACGTCCAGCACCAGCGCGATCCGGTGCACCACCGGCCAGGGGATCAGCACGGCCAGTGCCACCGTCTCGACGACGGCGACGAAGAGCAGGCCGTACATCATCGCCGTCTGCGGGCCGGTGTACGGAGCGGCGTGATCGCCCTCCCGCACGCCGTGCGTACGGCGCGCGACCCACCGCCCGAGGCTGCCGAAGGCCCGCATCTCGTGCGCGAACAGCCGGCGTACGGGCTCGGGTACACCGGTACGGACCGCCGGGGCGAGCGGTACGAGCCACTTCACGACGCTCCCCCTTCCGCTGCCGGCGTCCGCGCCACCAGCGCCTCCATGACCAGACGGGCGCACGCGGCCTGGGCCGGCGGGAAGTCGGCGAGCAGGGCTTCCCCGAACCCGGCGACGGCGGGCTGCCCCGTCGTCTGCGGGATCGCGGCCAGCACCTCGTCCGGGATGGTGGCGACGAAGGCGTCGGCGAGGGGCGCGATCCGGGGGTCGTCGGGCGCCGCGTCGGCGAGTTCGTCCAGCTGACGGTAGAGACCGAGCAGCTCCGGGCTCTCCGCGAGAGGGCGCAGCGCCTCGTAGAACCGCTCGCTGCCCACGGCGCTGTCGTACAGGACCAGCAGTTCGCGGTCCTTGGCGCCGGTGGGGGAGTCGGTCGCGGGGGCGGTGCTCAGCAGCCGCGCCAGCGCGGGCGACACCGGCCCCTCGGCGGACGGCGGGCTCTCCATCAGCTCGGCGAGCCTGGCGCGCCGCACCCGGATCTCGGCCTCCTGCCGCGCGAGATCGGCGTCCAGCTCACCGAGCACCTCGGTGAGTTCGCGCCCGGCGTCGTCGGAGATCACGTCCCGCACCTCGTCCAGGGCGAGCCCCAGCTCGGTCAGCCGCCTGATCCGGGCGAGCAGCACGGCGTCCCGCACCGCATAGTCACGGTAGCCATTGGTCCGCCGGGCCGGTTCGGGCAGCAGGCCCAGGTGGTGGTAGTGCCGTACCGCCCGTGTGGTGACTCCGACGAGGGCGGCGATCTCCGCGATCCGCATGGCCCCAGTAGAAACCCTGACGTAGCGGCAAGGTCAAGCCCCGTCCTCCGGCGCCGGGCCCCCCTCCCGCCGGGTAACATGGCCGATACGGCAGACGAGCCGGGCGGGCGGCCGCGTCAAGATCTTCGATCTTGCCGAGGAACGTCCGGGCTCCACAGGGCAGGGTGGTGGCTAACGGCCACCCGGGGTGACTCGCGGGACAGTGCCACAGAAAACAGACCGCCCGGCGCTTCGGCGCCGGGTAAGGGTGAAACGGTGGTGTAAGAGACCACCAGCGCCTGAGGCGACTCAGGCGGCTAGGTAAACCCCACCCGGAGCAAGGTCAAGAGGGGCCATCGGCTGATGACCCTGCGCGGACGACCGAGGGCTGCCCGCCCGAGTCCGCGGGTAGACCGCACGAGACCGGCGGCAACGCCGGTCCTAGATGGATGGCCGTCTCCCCGGCCGCCGCGAGGCGACCGAGCGACAGAACCCGGCGTACAGCCCGACTCGTCTGCCGCCAAGGACTCCTGACCAGCGAAATTGCAGGTCAGGGGCCCTTTTGTCCTCGCACAGCCGGAATACCTCATCGAGGTCGAAGCCATGGCGGTTGTCCCGCAGGCCGGCGGTGTCGGGTGAGCAGGCCGGCGGTGCCGGGTAACCGGCCGGGACTACTGCCGGCGTAGGACCGTGTCACCCGACTGGCAGGCGGAAGCCCTCCGGCGGAGGACAGGCCGTCTCCGGCGTCGTAGTACAGACGTCATGAGCGAAGTGATGAGCGACCAGATTCAGGATGTGTCCGAGGCCGAGGTGGAGTACGCGATGGAGCGGTGCGTCGTCGACCACACGCGCTTCCCCGCCGCCCGGCGGTGTCTCGCGCGGGATGTGATCAGGGCTCTCCTGCTGGCCGGTCTGTCGACCTGGGACCGGAACAATCACGGCGTCGGGCACGCGGGTGCGGCTCTGTCGGCCCGGCCGGACGGGACCGTGGCCGTGCTGTGGATGCAGCATCCCGCGGTCGATCAGGCCGTGCCCCGCGATGTGCGGACCACCCAGCAAAGCGCCATCTACCGGGCTCTCCGCACGATCCTGGAGGTGCACGGCTTCCCGCTGCGAGAGGCTGGTCCGGAACCGGCCCCGATTCTGCTCGGGCGCGCCGCCTGAGCCGGACCGGTCCGCCGCGAGGCCCGGCGTCGGCACGGATACATGGTCGATGGACCGCGCTCACGGGTGACGTGGGGGCGATTCGCTGACGAGGGCCGGGGGCGGCGGCACACTGGCGGACCGGAGGTGGTCGGCTGTGTCGATTCATCAGGTGTCGTGTCCCGGGCGGGTTCTCTTCCTCGACGAGGAGATGGCCGCGCTCGACAGGCTTGAGGGCGGGTTCCGGTCGGAGCGTCTGCTCTGGTGTGCGCTGGAGGCGGGGCACGAGGGGTTGCATCATGTGATCGCGCAGTGCGTGCGCGGCACGGAGACGGTGCCTCCGTGGGTCATGTGGGCGCGATGGCCGGACACGGAGGAGTACGGGCCGGAGCGGGAGTTGCTGCGGCTGGAGTCGTGCCCGGAGAAGTTCCTGGCCGGGAACGTGTCGGAGGAGAGCTGCTGTCTTCCTGAGGGGCACGCGGGACGGCACGGGTTCGAGTTCGGTCCGCCGATCCGGGAGGCGGACGTGATGCCGGACTGGCTGCTGCGCCGGTTCTTCGGATGATGCCGCGGGTGCCGCCGGGTGCCGCCGGGGGGCGGGGGAGGGTGTCGGCCCGTCGTGCGGCACCGCTTGTCCTCGTGTGCGCTCCAACTCCTAGCGTTCCCCCATGGATTCCATGGAGAGCAGAACACTGGAGAGCAGGACACTGGGGCGCAGCGGGATCACCGTCGGCGCGCTCGACTTCGGGTGCTGGGCGATCGGCGGTGAGTGGCAGGACACCGCCGGTCGCCCGCTCGGCTGGGGCACGGTCGACGACGAGGAGTCCGTGGCCGCGATCCGGCGGGCCGTCGAGCTGGGGGTCACCTTCTTCGACACGGCCGACGCGTACGGCGCGGGCCACAGCGAGCGCGTGCTCGGGCGCGCGGTGCGGGGGCGGCGGGACGAGGTCGTCATCGCCACCAAGTGGGGGAACGTGTGCGACGAGGCGACCAAGACCCTGACGGGCGCCGATGACACGCCCGCGTACGCGCGGCGCGCGCTCACCGCGTCGCTGCGCCGGCTCGACACCGATCACATCGACCTCTACCAACTGCATCTGTCCGACGCGGCGCCCGAGCGGGCGGCCGAACTCCGCGATCTCTGCGAGGAGTTCGTACGCGAGGGGCTGATCCGCGCCTACGCCTGGAGCACCGACGACCCGGAGCGCGCCGCGCTCTTCGCGGAGGGGGCGCACTGCGCGGCCGTGCAGCACGCGTGCAATGTGCTCCAGGACGCGCCGGAGATGCTCGCGCTGTGCGCGGAGCGCGACCTCGCCAGCGTCAACCGCGGTCCGCTCGCGATGGGGCTCCTGGCCGGGAGGTCAGGGACCGGGAGCGGTGGCCGTGGTGTGACCGGCGGCGGGCGGGACATCCGCGCCGTACCGCCCGCCTGGCTGCGGTGGTTCGGGGAGGGCGGGGTGCCGGTGCCCGAGTGGGCGGCGCGCGTCGAGTCCGTACGGGACGTCCTCACCAGCGACGGCCGCACGCTCGCGCAGGGCGCGCTGGCCTGGCTGTGGGCGCGCAGCCCGCGTACGGTGCCGATCCCGGGCTTCCGCTCGGTCGCCCAGGCCGAGGAGAACGCCGGCGCTCTCGCGTACGGGCCGCTGCGCGACGACCAGATGAAGGAGATCCGCGACCTGCTGGCCGCGTAACGCTGCCGCTGGACGGGGCCGCAGCACCTGCCTGTCCACCCCGTCCGCCCCGTCCACCCCGTTCGCGTCGGCCGTGTCGGCTACCCGGATCGGGGTGGGCACCGACTCGGCCGGTACGCGGCGGATTCGCAGCGGTCCCGCTCCCCTCGGCCCCGCCTCCCTCGGCCCCGCCCCCCTCGGCCCCGCCCCCCCTCAGCCCCGCCCCACGAACGGCATCCCCGTCGCCAGCACCGTCGCGAACTGCACATTCGCCTCCAACGGAAGCTCCGCCATGTGCAGCACCGTCGTGGCCACATCCGCCACATCCATCACCGGCTCCACCGCCAACTCGCCGTTGGCCTGCGGCACACCCCGCCGCATCCGCTCCGTCATGTCCGTGGCCGCGTTCCCGATGTCGATCTGGCCGCAGGCGATCCGGTACGGACGGCCGTCCAGCGACAGGGACTTGGTGAGCCCGGTCATGCCGTGTTTGGTGGCGGTGTAGGCGACCGAGTCCGGCCGGGGCGCGTGTGCCGAGACCGAGCCGTTGTTGATGATCCGGCCGCCCTGCGGGTCCTGCGCCTTCATCAGCCGGAAGGCCGCCTGCGCGCACAGGAACGTACCGGTCAGATTCGTGTCCACCACCTTCCGCCAGGCCGAGTACGGCAGATCCTCCAGAGGCACACCACCGGGGCCGAACGTGCCCGCGTTGTTGAAGAGCAGATCGAGACGTCCGTACCGCTCGTCCACCGCCGCGAACAGCGCGTCCACGTCGCCGGGTTCCGACACATCGGTCCGTACGGACAGCGCGTCGCCCTCCAGCGCGCGGGCCGTCTCCGCCAGCTTCTCGGGCTTGCGGCCCGCCAGTACCACCGACCAGCCCGCACCGCTCAGTGCCTTCGCGACCGCGCGCCCGATGCCGGAGCCGGCACCCGTCACCACGGCGATTCGCCCCTTGGTGTTGATGTTCCGCATGGCGTCCATGGTCAGGGAGGGTACGCGCGTTACGTGGGGTACAACTTGGCGCAGCACGCGGTCCTCATCCAGTCGCCATGCGTATGTTGTGCGCACGACAACAGGGCGTCTTCGCCCCCGACTGCAATGCGAGTGACAGCCGCCGTCAGGGGAGGGGCACATGACACCTGTACTTCGTCACGCACCGGCCACCCGTACACCGGCCACCCGTACACCGGCCACCCGTACACCGGCCACCCGTACACCGGGCAGCAGCCATTCCGCCGAGTTCAGAGCCGCCGCCGCACAGCTCGGCCGCCGTCGCCTCCTCACCGGCACCGCTGCCGCCGCCGCGCTCGCCTTCGCCGTCAACCTCCCCGGCACGGGCGTCGCGAGCGCCGCCGAGCTGGACGCCAGGAAGATCGCCGAGGATCCGTTCACGCTCGGCGTCGCCTCCGGGGACCCGGGCCCCGACAGCGTGCTGCTCTGGACCCGGCTCGCGCCCCGCCCGTACGAGCCCGACGGCGGCCTGCCCGCCAACCGGGTCTCCGTACGCTGGGAGCTGGCCCACGACGCGGCCTTCGCCCGGATCGTCAAGCGCGGCGAGACCGACGCGCACCCGGAGTTCGCCCACAGCGTGCATGTCGAGGTCCCCGGTCTGGAATCCGGCCGGGTGTACTACTTCCGCTTCCGCACGGGCAGTTGGATCAGCGCGGTCGGCCGCACCCGTACCGCGCCCGCCGTGAACGCGCGGACGAGTGCGCTGAGTTTCGCCGCCGTCTCCTGCCAGGCGTACCACGACGGCTACTTCACCGCCTACAAGCACCTCGCGGCCGAGGATCTCGATGTGGTCTTCCACCTCGGCGACTACCTCTACGAGTACGCCGTCAACTCCGTCGGCGGCGCCCGCAACTACCAGGACCGCGTGCTGCCCGCGCACTTCAACCGCGAGACCGTCACGCTGGACGACTACCGGATGCGCTACGGCCTCTACAAGTCCGACCCGGATCTGCGGGCCGCGCACGCCGCGCACCCCTTCGTCGTCACCTGGGACGACCACGAGACCGAGAACAACTACGCGGGGGACGTCCCCGAGAACGACGTACCGCCGCAGGAGTTCCTGCTGCGCCGGGCGTCCGCGTACCGCGCGTACTGGGAGAACCAGCCGCTGCGCGCGCCGCAGCGGCCCAACGGCCCCGACATGCGGCTCTACCGCAGGCTGCGCTTCGGACGGCTCGCGCAGTTCGACATCCTCGACACCCGCCAGTACCGCGACGACCAGGCGTACGGCGACGGCTGGCAGGTGCCCGGCCCGCAGTCCGACGACCCCGGGCGCACGGTGACGGGACCGGTCCAGGAGCGGTGGCTGCTGGACGGCTGGAAGAAGTCCACGGCGACCTGGAACGTCGTACCCCAGCAGGTGACGTTCGCCCGGCGCCGCGATCTGCCGACGGCCGGGTACAAGCTGTCGATGGACTCGTGGGACGGCTACCCGGCCTCCCGGCAGCGGCTGTTGAACGGGGTTGAGGCGGCCGGTCTCAAGAACTTCATGGTGCTGACCGGAGACGTGCACACCGGCTACGCGTACGACCTCAAGAAGGACTGGGACAACCCGGGGTCGCGCACGCTCGGCACCGAGATCGTGGCCACCTCGATCTCCAGCGGCAAGGACGGCACGGACCGGCCGGCCAACTGGGCCACGTTCATGGAGGCCAACCCGCACATGAAGTTCTACAACGGGCGGCGCGGCTACGTCACGGTGACGCTCGGCGAGCGGCAGGCGCGGGCGGACTTCAAGACGGTCAAGGTCATCACGACGCCCGGCGCCCCGGTCACGACGGCGGCGTCCTTCGTGACGGAGGCGGGCAACCCGGGGCTCAAGCCGGTCTGAGGGGTCCGGCGACGGGGCGTTCGGACCGCGCGCGGTCCGGCGCCAGGCCCTGTGTCCGGCTTGTCCCGACGGGCTGAGGCCGGTCCTGACGGGGCAAGCCCGGTCCCGACGGGCTCAGCCCTGTCCCGACGCGGCTCAGGCCGGTCCCGGCGCGGCTCAGGCCGGTCCGACGTCGTCGGCGGGGAAGCGGACGCCGATACGGTCCCGTACCGCGTCGAGCGTCCGCATCACCGCGAGCGTGCCGTCCAGCGGCACCAGCGGGGATTCGGTCGCGCCGGCCCGCAGACAGCGCATCACCTCGGCCGCCTCGTACTGGAGGCCGTGCAGCGCGCCGTCGCCGGTGAACTCCTCGGGATCCGCGCCGTCCCGGTGCAGTACGAACCGTTCCGCCGCGAAGAACCCGGACGGCACCTCGATCCGGCCCCTCGTGCCCGTCACCGTCGCCGTCACCGGAGTCCCGGCCGTCACCGAGCAGGTCAGCAGCGCGGTCGCCCCGGAGTCCCAGCCCAGCAGCATCCCGGTGTTGAGGTCGACGCCCTCGGGCGAGAGCAGCGCGTCGGCCTGGACGCGGTCGGGCTCGCCGAGCAGCAAGTGTGCGAAGGAGACCGGATAGACCCCGAGATCGAGCACCGCGCCACCGCCGAGCGCCGGGTCGCGCAGCCGGTGGCCGGCGTCGAACGGGCCCTGGAGACCGAAGTCGGCCTGGACGGTACGGATGCTCCCGATCGCGCCGTCCCGGACCAGCTCGGCCAGCCGCAGGATGACGGGATTGCAGTACATCCACATGGCTTCCATCAGGAAGAGACCGCGCTCGCGGGCGAGCGACACCAGCTCGCCGGCCTCGCGCGCGTTGAGTGTGAACGCCTTCTCGCACAGCACCGGTTTCCCGGCGGCCAGGGCCAGTCCCGCGGCGGACCGGTGCGCGGAGTGCGGAGTCGCCACGTAGACGACGTCCACCTCCTCGTCGGCGAGGAGCCCGGCCCAGTCGCCGTACGCCCGGGGGATCCCGAACCGGCCCGCGAACCCCTTCGCGGACGCGTCGCTGCGCGAGGCCACCGCCACGACCTCGGCGCCCGGCAGCTCCCGGACATCCGCGGTGAACCGCGCGGCGATCCCGCCCGTCGCCAGCACACCCCACCGGACGGGCCGCCCGTCCGGCACCCGCGGTGACGTCCGCGGTGACATCTGCGGTGACGTCCCCGGTGACATCCGCGGTGACATCTGTCCTGTTGCCATGGCTGCCCCAAATAAAGGTCTCGACCGCTCCCGCTGAGCTGAGAGCATAGGTACGGATTCAACGACATGGAGACAGGAATGCCGGACGGCGGCCGAACCACCGAAGGAAGTAAAGGACATATAACGCCCGAGCAGCGTCGCTCGGCACCGATTCCGGAACAGCGGCAGGCACCCCCGCAAGCGCCCCCAGCAGCCCCGCCGGCGGCGTCGCACACGGCCTCGCACACGATCCCGCACACGGCCTCGCACACACCTCCGCGGGAGCGCGCCGCCACCGCGCGCCGTGCCGGGCTGCTGGTCACCCTCGTACTCGGCGGGCTCACCGCGCTGCCGCCGCTGTCCATGGACATGTACCTCCCGGCCCTGCCGGAGGTCACCCGCGCGCTGAACTCACCCGCGGCGACGGTTCAGATCACCCTCACCGCCTGCCTGGCGGGCATGGCGCTCGGCCAGATCGTGGTCGGACCGATGAGCGACAAGTGGGGACGGCGCCGTCCGCTGCTGCTCGGCATGATCGTCTACGTACTCGCCACCGCGATCTGCGCCCTCGCGCCCACCACCGAACTCCTCATCGGCTTCCGCCTCCTCCAGGGGCTGGCCGGCGCGGCGGGCATCGTGATCGCCCGCGCGGTGGTGCGTGATCTCTACGACGGCGTGGAGATGGCGCGCTTCTTCTCCACACTGATGCTGATCTCCGGCGTCGCGCCGGTCATCGCGCCCGTGATCGGCGGACAGGTACTGCGCCTCACCGACTGGCGCGGCATCTTCGCCGTCCTCACGGTGGTCGGCGTCCTCCTCACCCTCGTCGTCTGGAAGTGGCTGCACGAGACGCTGCCGCCGGAGAAACGGCACAGCGGCGGCACCGTCGCGGCGCTGCGCACGATGCGCGGGCTGATCGCGGACCGGATCTTCACCGGCTACATGCTGGCGGGCGGTCTGGCCTTCGCGGCGCTGTTCGCGTACGTCGCGGCCTCGCCGTTCGTGGTGCAGGAGATCTACGGCGCCTCGCCGCAGACCTTCAGCCTGCTCTTCGGCGTCAACTCCATCGGTCTGATCACCGTCGGCCAGATCAACGGCAAGGTGCTCGTCGGCCGGGTCAGCATGGACCGGGTGCTGGGCTTCGGGCTCATGATCATCACCGTCGCCGCGCTGGCCCTGCTGCTGATGACCTCCGGGGTGTTCGGATCCGTGGGGCTCTTCCCGGTCGCGGCGGCGCTGTTCGTGCTGATGTCCGCGATGGGGCTCGCGATGCCCAACACCAACGCCTCGGCGCTGATGCGGACCCCGCACGCGGCGGGCTCGGCGTCCGCGCTGATCGGTACGTCGTCGTTCCTGATCGGTGCCATCGCCTCGCCGCTGGTGGGGATCGCGGGCGAGGACACGGCCGTACCGATGGCGGTCGTGCAACTGGTCTGCGCGGTCGGCTCGCTCGGCTGCTTCCTCGGTTTCGTACGGCCGTGGGAGCATCAGCGGCCGATGGAGCGCCCGGCCGCCGACGCCTGATCCGTCCCGTGGCCCCCTGATCCGTCCCCCGGTCCCGGGCCTCCCGGTCCCCGGGGGCCGGGCGAGGGGGCCGGGGGGACCGCGCCGGGGCTCAGCCCGCGAGCCCCCAGCCTCAGCCCCCGAGCCCCCAGCCCCAGTCCCCGGGCCCTCAGCCTCAGCCCCCGGGCCCTCAGCTCTCAGTCAGTCCTGGCGCGGATAGCCGATCAGATGCGGCTGGTCCTTGGAGTCCGTCCAGCGGAAGAGTCCGACACCCGCCGCCTCCGCGCTGGGCAGCCGGACATTGGTCTCCAGGGCCTCGGGCGTGGCGGTCGTGAGATCCACCCTGACCGGGTTGCCGCCGCCCGCCAGCGCGTCCGCCGTGTTGCGGGCGCTCACCGCGCCGTAGGCCGTGCCGTCGTCCGACACGGTGGTCAGGGTCAGCGGCTGGGTGCCGTCCGACTCCTCGAAGCAGTACGCCTTCTTCGCGTCCAGGTCGAAGGCGAGCCTCCCGGCGATCAGGAAACGGCCGTCGGGGGAGGCGACGAGGCGTGGGTCCTCGGCCGGTTTGATCGCCGGCTTACGGCACCGCACCTGCGCCACCGCCTTGCCGGTCGACGCGTCGTGCACCGCCCAGACCTCATGCGTACCGGCGTCCTTGGCGCCCTTCTTCTTCTGCCACTTGGCGAGGACGTAGCCGCTCGCCATCGAGGCGGGCACGCCCGAGGCGGTCTCGGTGTCCTTCGGCGCGCCCTGCCTGCTGAACCAGCCGCCGCGTACCCAGAACTCCTTGGCCCCGCCGACCAGCAGCCCCTTCGTGGTGACCCCGTGCACCTCGGTCAGCTTGCGGCACTCCTTGCAGCCCTTGGGGTAGCCGAGCGAGCCCGGCGGGACCTTGACCACATCGCCGGTCGCCGGATCGATCACCGCGCTGGTGGCCTTGCCGTCGCTGATCAGAATGGCGGGGCCCGCGGCGCTCACCTTCGGCGCGTCCGCCCAGGGGGTCTCGACCCGCTGGCGGGAGCCGTCGGCCGCGTTGTAGATGTCGAGCGAGATGATGGAGTCGGCCGGGCGCAGCGCGTCCGGGTTGAGCCTCCCGTACGACCAGGTGACGAAGTACTCCTGGTCGTCCTTGCTGACGGACAGCAGCCGGGGGAACCGGTCGGGGGTGAACAGGGGCCGCCAGGGCTCGCCGTCCCAGCCGCGCTCGCCGGTCTCGGGGTCGAGCGTCCGCAGCCGGAACCGGTCCGCGCCGGCCCGCTCCAGATACGCGAGCCGGTTCGTGTCATGGGCGATCGCGAAGTCGGGGGAGCCGTCGACGATCTCCCAGCCGTGCGCGGTGTCGTATCCGGCCGGCACACTGAGCCGCGGCGCCCGGTCCGCGACGTTCGCCACGGGCCTCTTGGGCGCGTTGTCCTCCTTGGTCCTGGCGGGCTTGTTCCCGCCGCAGGTGGCGAGCAGGAGCAGCAGCGCCAGCACGATCACTCCCACGACGAGGGTCAGCCGTACGACGCGCTGCCGTACGGTCCCCTCACCGCCCCCGCGCGAGAAACCGCCCCCACGCGAGAATCCGCCCCCACGGGAGAAGCGGCCTACGCGGGAGAAACGGCCTCCGCCGGGTACGCCGACCCGTCGGGGCCCACGCACGAACCTCAGTTTCATGGTTCCCCTGCTGTCTCACGGCTGTCTTACGAGCCGACTCAAGTTTCCCCCGTGAGAGCGGCTGCCGGACAAGAAGCGCCAGCGTAGCAACTGAGCCTGTGCCCGCCGCAGTTTGTGTCACCGTTGTGACGGCCCGCTTCGGCGGGCACGCCCGGGATCGGGCCGCATGTCAGAATTCCACGGTGAACCCCGCCGAGTCTGCCCTTCCCACCGCCGAAGCGCTGCGCGCCGCGCTCGCCGGAGTGCTCGACGGGCTGCCGCCCAAACAGGCCGCACAGGCCGTCGACCGGCTGATCGCCAACTACCGGGGCACCACTCCGACCGACGCGCCCGTACTCCGTGACCGTTCCGACGTCGCCGCGTACGCCGCGTACCGGATGCCGGCCACCTTCGAGGCGGTACGGGCCGCGCTGGAAGCCCTCGCCGACGCCACGCCCGGCTGGGCACCCGGCAGCCATGTCGACGTGGGCGGCGGTACGGGAGCGGCGGTCTGGGCGGCGGACGCGACGTGGGCGGAGCCCCGTACCACCACGGTCCTCGACTGGGCGGAGCCCGCACTCGCCCTCGGCCGCGAACTGGCCGCCGCCTCGGGAGCGCCCGCGCTCCGCGCGGCGGACTGGCGACAGACCAGGATCGACGCGGCGCTGAAGCTCCCGGAGAGCGATCTCGTGACGGTCTCGTACGTACTGAAGGAACTCACCGAACGCGACCGCACCGCACTCGTGACCGAGGCCGCGCGGACCGGCCAGGCCGTGGTGATCGTGGAGCCCGGTACGCCCGACGGCTATCTGCGGATCATCGAGGCGCGCGATCAGCTCATCGCGGCGGGCTACCGTATCGCCGCCCCCTGCCCGCACGACGGCGCCTGCCCGATCGAACGGGGCACGGACTGGTGCCACTTCGCGGCCCGGGTCAGCCGGTCCTCCCTGCACCGCCAGGTCAAGGGCGGCTCGCTGCCGTACGAGGACGAGAAGTTCAGCTATGTGGCGGCGGTACGGTCCGACGCGCATCCGGCGGGAGCCCGGGTGACGCGGAAGCCGCAGATCCGCAAGGGCCAGGTGCTTCTGGATCTGTGCACGAGGGACGACGGACTGCGCCGCGACACGGTCACCAAGCGCCACGGCGCGCTGTACCGCGCGGCGAGGGATGTGGCCTGGGGCGACACCTGGCCGCCGCCCGAAGGCTAGTTGTCGCTGGCGGCGAAGACGACGAAGTCGCTCCAGGCGGCGGGGGAGAGCAGGAGCACGGGGCCGGCGGGGGACTTGCTGTCGCGTACGGGGACGATGCCGGAGGGGGCGAGGTTGCGGGCGAACTCGACGCACTCGCCTTCCTGGCCGCTGCTGTGGCTGGACTTCTCCCACTGCGCGCCGATGACCGGGAGGAATGACCGGCTGAACTCGACGCACTCGCCTCCCAGGCCGCTGCTGTAGCTGGATTTCTCCCACCGTGCGCCGGAGAGGTCAATTCTGCTCATCGGGTCCAGTCCTCCTTCACCTTGCGCAACATGTCGACCGACGTCTCCGGAGAGAGCGCGTCGGCGCGCAATCGATCGTAGAGCACGCTCGCATCTGTCACGGTCTTCCGGGAGTCGGTCACATGGCCCGCCCCCAGCGTTTCCTGGTAGAGCATGTCGGGCTCGTCCTCAGTGAACTTCAGCAGCGTAAAGCCCAGATGCCAGGACATGGCTCCTGAACTGAACGGGAGCACTTGAAGGGTGAAGCGAGGGGACTCCCCTTCCGTGATCAGGTGTGCCATCTGGTCGGCCATCACCGTCGGACTGCCGACCATGCGCCGTAGGCAGGACTCATCCAGGACGACCCAGACCAGAGGAGGCTTCTCGCGGTCCAGTACCTGACGGCGCTTCAGCCTTCGCCCCACCCTGGCAGCGGTATCTTCCGGAGTGTCGGTCGGATTCGCCTTCCTGAAGACTGCCTGAGCGTACGCCTCGGTCTGCAACAGACCCGCGACCAGCCCGTTGCTGAAGTTCAGGGTCGCGGACGCCTGCCGTTCGAGCAAGACGTACGGCTCGAACCAGTCCGGATACCCACCCTTCTCGGCACACCGATCCCGTAGCCGGGCGAACGTCCGTGGCGTGCCGAAGACTTGATCGCAGCCCGCGGCGAACTCCGGGCTCGCCATCCGGTCACCGGCCTCCACCTTCGCCACGTACTGCTGCGCGTACCGCGCCGGAGCGCCCACCTCCCGCTGGCTCAGTCCTCTGGCCAGCCGCCACTCCCGCACCTCGTTGCCGAAGTAGGCAGCTCCGCTGACCGGTCCCACCGGCTCTCTCAGTTCGTCCGCCATACCTCTTCCTCCTTCACCCCAGGCCCGTTGACGTGCGTTCAACCCTGTTCGGCGAAGCCACGCATGCCGAATCTTGAACACACACAGTAATGCCACGACGACGGAGGGGCGCACCAATGGCAGAGAGGGAAGCACCGGCCTCGGCCACCGAGGACTACGAGGTGATCACGCTGATCCCCGATTGGCTGCCAGGGGAATTCGCCGAGCCGACAACGGAGTTGGCACGGCGCGTGGAGCGCGGACTGCGGAGGCTGGCCGATGAGGCGAAGTGAGGCGCGCAGGCGTCTGTCGCTGATGATCGCCGCGTACGGGGTGGACGGTTCGCTCGTCGTACCGACCTACGCGTACGACCCCGGCGCCGAGGGCGCGGACGTCGCTCCCGGTGACGCGCTCAAGTGGCCGCCGTGTGTCTGCGGTCACCCGTCGTGCCCCGACTCGGCACCCCGTCCAGGGGAGGACGAGCGATGACCGTGTCGGTACCGGCACTTGAGCCGGCGCCCGCGACCGGGTGCGACGTGTGCGCGGCGCTCTGCCGCCAGCGTGAGGAGGCGCGGGCCGTCGGCAATGGCCCGATGGTGCGGGACTGGAACGACGAACTCCGCAATCACCCGCCCCGCCGCTCGGGGGACTGGAAGTGAGCACTCTCATGCGACCGCGACCGCGACCGCGACCGCGACCGCGACCGCGGCCTGTGTCGCGGCCGGAGCCGGGCGAACTCCGTATCGGCATGGCGGTGTTCGACCGTCACTACGACATGCCGGCGGAGATCAGCGGCTTTGTCGGCCCGATGGTCCTCCTGACGCGCCCTACCGGCCTCCGCTGGCAGGTCCACCACATCTCGCTCCGCCCCGCCACGCCGTACGAGAAACGCCAACTGCTCGCTCTCGCCCAGCTCCACCGAACCCGCCTGAAGGGCCGCTGACGCGGTTCTATGCGACTTCGTGACTTGAGAGCGCGCCCGCCTTGTGGCGCGGGTGCGACTGTCCGTAACTTTCTGAGCACATAGACCGGAGGAGGTCTCAGTGGATGAACTGAGGGTGATTGCGGGAGGGCCGTGCAGTAAGGGCGGCGATGACGATGACAAGTGCGGGAACGGCGACTGCCCGACCGTGTACGCCACACCAGAACCCGGCATGCTGGCTGTCCAGGGCTACGACGTGGCTCACCCGACTCCGGATGGCGAGTCGATTGTGTTGATGCCCGAGGACATCCTCAAGGAGGCAGCCCGTGCCCGTGGATGGCTCTAGCCCCCTGCTGCTGGACGGCGACGAATGGCAGGCGCACTTCCGCGACTTCAAGCGCTCCGCGTTCCGTCTGGAGGTCCACCAGACGTACACCATGCCTGCGGAGGACGCCACAGTCCGCGATTTCCTGGCCGGAGCCCCGAAGCCGGACGGCTTCAACGCGCCGTGGCACCGGACCATCCGGGATCATGCGGCGGCCGGACGGACGATGACCCGCGCCAAGATCGTCCGCCGACCGCTCACGCCCTACAGCCGCTACCTGTTTGAGTGGTGCATCCCGGGGAATGTGGCAGCCGGGGAGAATTACCACATAGTCGATGTGACGGACCAACCGAACCCCGGATTGCCTGAGCAGGACTTCTGGTTGTTCGACGAGGCGGTCGTGGTTCATCTCAACTATCGCCCCGACGGGACGCAGATCAATCGGGAACTGATCCAGGACCCGGATATTGACACGTATCTCGCGTGGCGGGATCTCGCCCTGGAAAGTGCAGTACCGTTCAGTGCCCATAGAACCTGAAAAACAAGCACGCGAGCGCAGAGATCTGGCGGAGGCCCTTCGGGGCCTTCGACGTGCTTCCGGCCTGAGTGGCGAGCGGTTGGCGCTTCGTTGCAATATGAGCCAAACGAAGATCAGCCGCATTGAAACAGGCAGAGCGCTACCGACTGTTCTGGATGTCGAACGTATCCTCAAGTCGCTGGCCGTGCCTGATGAAGTCGGCGAAGAGATTCTTGGTCTGGCCCGTCGGGCAAACGTCGACTACGTGTCCTGGCGTGCGCACGCGCGTGTCGGTCTCTACCACAAGCAGGCGGAACTCGAAGCCCTTGAGTGCTCGGCCCGTGTGATACGGCATTTCCTGCCGGCTGTTCCCACGGGCTTGCTGCATGTCCGTGAGTATGCGACAGAGACACTGTCGCCGACCGTCGTCGGTGATCCGAGGAGGGATATCGCGCGAGCGGTACAGGCGCGCATGGATCGTCAGGCCATCCTGGACGACGCATCACGATCCTTCTGGTTTCTGATGACCGAACAGGCTGTCAGGTGGCGGCGTGCACGTGCTGAGACCATGGCGGCCCAGTGCGCGCATATGGCCGAGGTCAACGGGAAGCCCAACGTGGAGATTGGGATCATTCCCGAAGCGGCCCAGGTTCCGGGCACCCCGATGAACATCTTCGTTGTCTATGACGACCGCTTGGTGACTGTCGAATTGTTCTCCGGTGAAGTGGTGCTGCGCGATCCGAGAGATATAACCCAGCATCTGAATCTGTTCGATCTATTTTGGTCGCACGCGCTAACGGGTGGCGATGCTTCCGCCTACTTGGAAGAGGCGGCAGCCAGATTTATGCATCAACGCGACTAGCGTTCCATATATGCCTGGTCAGGCGCGATGATGGATTCAACCACCGGTATTTCCCCTGACCAGGAAGGCGTATCGATGCTGAATGGAACCGACCTGTACGCGCTCGACATCGACGGAGCCACGTTCGCCAAGGCGTGCGGCGGAAACACACACCCGGACGGGGAGTCATGCGTAACCCTCGCCCGGATCGGCGAGGACGCTTGGGCGCTGGGCGACAGTAAGCGACCGGGCGTGGAGCCGCTGCGGTTCTCGACGGAGGAGTTGAGCACGGCCGGTATCGACCCCGCGCGATTCGGTGTCCCGGCCTGAGGCCTCACGGCCTCGCCCCTGCCGGTCCCGGCTCCCTCCGAGCACCGGGACCGGTGGGTCCTTCACCCTCATCCGAGCCGAACGGAACGGAACGACCGTTGCACCACCATGGCTACCTGTGGACCGGCCCGAAACAACGTTTCGACGAGGAAGGTCTGCGGAGGCCGCCGCATCCCGAGCCGCCGCCGTCGGCAGCGGCATCGGGCGACGGGGAACGGTTGCGGCTACAGGAGCGATACCGAGAGGTCGTGGCCGAGTTCCCGCGATCCAATCTGCCGCCTATTGAGACGGCGCACTGGCTGATGAAGTCCGGGTCTTCCGTCCTGGGCACTTGGGATGAGCCCAAGGAAGCGGCGGCCTGGCTCGGCGACCGACTGGCCGAGTACGCGCCCCGCTTCGACTCCGACGCGGTCCGGGAGACCCCACACGTGAGCATGCTCGTCGACTCCGCCGTCGAACGACTCGGGTGGGGTGGGGACGTGTCCTTGGGCGTCTATCTCGAACGTCCCTCGTTCCTGTCCCTGGCGCTGGTGACGTGCTCCCCGAACCGTTCGGTTCCTGAACTGGCCTGCCCTCGCCGGCTGGCAGGTGACGGCCGGTGAGCGACTGCCTTGCCGAGCTGGTGCGACGATCCATGGCGTGCGGTCGATCGCATCTCCCGGCCGCGGGCTTGAGAGAGCGTCGGGCGCCCCCACAGCGCGGGCTTCCGGACCCGTGCTCTACCGCCAGGTCGCGGTGTCGGGGTCGATGCCGTGGGCGCGTGCGGCGGCGTCGACGATGTGACGGAACCATGTGGCGAGGCCGGCGCGGATGCCGTCGTAGTGGGCGGCGAACGCCGGATCGGCCTCGTACATGCGGCCGAGACAGACCTGCATCTGCCTGGTGAGGGGGAAGTACGAGGCGAACACTTCGCGGTGCCGCTCGACGAGTTGATTCGCTTCCGGGCTGCCAGGGGTGACCCCGGCGTCCATCGCGTCCGCGAGGGCGCGGTCGAGTCCGGCGTTGGCGTCGGCGATGGTCTGCCACTCCTCCGGACCGCGAGAGGCCGCGCGTTCCGCGTACTGCCGCCATTGCGTCGTGTCTCCGTAGCGTTGACGGGCCTGGGCGGGCCCGTCCGGGTTCCACTGGGGGCCGAAGATCGCGGCCTGCTGCTCGACGGTCAGCAGCAGGCCGCGCTCGTGGGCGTCGATCATCCGGTCCAGTCCGGCGCTGATCTGCCGGAGACGGCCGATCCGTTCAGCGACCTGGGCGCGCTGCGCGCGCAACGCGCCGGGCACGTCCGCGGTCGAGTCGTCCAGGACGGTCCGGATCCTGTCCAGGCCGAGACCGGTCTCGCGGTAGACGATGACGCGGTGCAGGCGTTCCAGATCACCGGCGGTGTAGAGCCGGTATCCGGCAGCCGTGCGCAGCGACGGTCGCGCCAGACCGATCTCGTCCCAGTGGTGCAGCGCGCGGACCGTCACGCCCAGACGCGCCGAGACCTGACCGACGGTCAGGCCGGCGGTGTCAGTGGCGTCGCCGACGTCAGTGGCGTCGGCGGTGTCAGTGGCGTCGGCGGCGTCAGGCATGCTCCTCATTGTCGCCGCGTCCGGCGCCCGGTGGGGTGATCCCGATGGCCGCGAGGTTCCGTGCCTCCTGACTGGCCGGATCGAAGGGCTTCGCCGCGGTGAAGACGATCCGTGCGTTCTCGGGGGTGATCACCTCCACGTCGCGGGTGTTCCAGGGGGTGTCCCGTGGGCCATCGACCGAGTCCGGGCGCAGCGCACGACACGCCTCGACAAGGGAGTCGACCTGGCCGAGCACGCACGCGAAGCTGAGGCTCATCGCTGGTGCCTGCTCCGGAACGCTGGCCGCCGGGACGAGGAGTACGTCCTGGAACGCCCACCGGCGCAGATGCACAACCCCGCCGGGGATGCTGAACAGTTCGATGAACCCGAGCCCGCGCAGCCAGAAGTCCACCGACGCCGCCACATCGCTCGTGGGGATCGTCGCGAACGCGGGCATTCCATAGATGCCACGGAACGGCTCCGGCGGAACCGCGTCCGGGCCGGGAGCGGGCACGGGACTGGTCTCGAACGCGTTGTAGTAGTCGCTCATGCGCCCCACGCTCCAGCCTCACGCGACGTGAGGGTCAAGCCCGATCCGGAATCTCTCCCGCCCGAGGTGGGCTCGGCCCAGTGGCGGACCGCGAGGCGGGGGCAGGCCACCCCCCGTGTGCCCTCGCATGGCGCCACACGGCGCCACGCGGTGCCGGATGGCGCTGGATGGCGCGGCTTGGTGCTATCTGGTGCCATGTGGTGCCACTCCATGAACCCACAGGTGCACGACTGCGCGTGGCGCCACAGCCGCCCAGGCAGGCGCCAGCGTGTTTGCGCAGGTCAGGGCTGTTCGGTCGGTTGGTGACCGGGTGGTGTCACCTCATGGCTTGCGTGTGGAGCCATAGTGGTGCCATGATGGCGTCATGGACCTCACCCCGTATGTCGAGACCCTCCGCCGCGAACTCGCGGTGGCCGCCGAAGCCGGCGGCGACGAAGCACGCGAGCTGGCCGAGAGGCTCACCGCTCCCCTGGAGTCGGCGACCCGGCTGACCATGCTCAGTGTGCTCTCCGCCGCGATGGACGAGGTCACCCGTGACATCGCCCCCGGCTCGGTCGACGTACGGCTGCGCGGGCTCGACCCCAGCTTCGTGGTGACACCGCCGCCCACGTACGGCGGTGCTTCCACGGAACCGGCCGCGACCGTCGAACACCTCGTCGCCCCGGCTCCGGCGGACATCGACGAGGGCGGCACCGCCCGCGTCAATCTGCGTCTGCCGGCCCACCTCAAGGCGCGCGCCGAGGAGGCGGCGAGCCGCGAGGGCCTGTCGGTCAACGCGTGGCTGGTGCGCACCGTATCGGCCGCGGTCGACGGCGGCACCCGGCCGCGTACGACGGAGAAGACCCAGACCGTCGGACAGAGCATCACGGGCTGGGTGCGCTAGCCGCGCGCCCCCGCCCGCACGACTTCATCCCACACCACGTCCCACCAGCGGGGACGCCTCGAAGACCCAACAGAACGGGACAGCCATGCCTTCTTTCGACACTCCCGAACCGATTTCGGTCACCGCCTACGTGTACTCCGGTTCCCTCCAGTTCACCGCGGGCGACCGCCTCGACACCGTCGTCGAGGTGCGGCCCCGCGACGCGAAGAAGGACCTGGACGTACGGACGGCCGACCAGACCGAGGTCTCCTACGCGAGCGGCATCCTGACCGTCACCACGCCCAAGGCCAATCTGCTCGGGCGCGGTGGCACCGTCGACGTGACGGTGGAACTGCCTGCGGGCTCGCACATCGACGTGACCGGCGCCGGGGCCAGGGTGCTCGGTGAGGGCCGGCTCGGCGAAGTCCGTGTGACGACTTCGGCGGGTGACGTCCGACTCGACTCGACGGGCCCGCTGCACCTGAAGGCGTCGCACGGCTCAACCACCGTCGACCGGGTCGAGGGCATGGCCGAGATCACCAGCAACACCGGCAATGTGCGCGTCGGCCTCGTCGACGGCCCCGCCGTCCTGAAGAACTCGCACGGCACCACGACCATCGGCGCCGTGACCGGCGAGCTGCGGGTGAAGGGCGCCAACGGCGCCATCGACATCGCACGCGCCGAGGCGTCGGTCACCGGCACCACCACCAACGGCGTCCTCCGCGTCGCCGAAGTCGCCCGTGGCACCGTCCAGTTGGAGACCTCGAACGGCTCCATCGAAATCGGTGTCCGCGAGGGCACCGCCGCCTGGCTCGACGTCAGCTCCAACCGTGGGCAGGTACGCAACGCGCTCGCCGCGTCCGAGGCCCCGGAGCAGACCGAGGACACCGTCAAGATCCGCGCCCGGACCAACTGGGGCAACATCGACATCCGCCGCGCCCGGCCCTGATCCGCCCCGTCTCCGCACCCCCCGATCTCCTGACGGGCACGTCCACTTCATCGCTCACCACGCTCTCGAATGGGAGGGCTCCATGCCTTCTTCTGTCATGTCCATGTCCATGCCTCATCAGGGTGACGGTCACCCGTCACCGGCCGCCGTCTCCGCCGTCGGTCTGCGCAAGTCGTACGGTGACAAGACCGTTCTCGACGGCCTCGATCTGCGCATCCCGGCCGGGTCCGTGTTCGCGCTGCTCGGCCCCAACGGCGCCGGCAAGACCACCGCCGTGAAGATCCTGTCCACACTCATCGCCGCCGACGGCGGACAGGCCCAGGTCGCGGGGCACGACCTCGCCACCTCACCGGACGGAGTGCGCGCCGCGATCGGCGTCACCGGACAGTTCTCCGCCGTCGACGGGCTGATCACCGGCGAGGAGAACATGCTCCTCATGGCCGACCTGCACCACCTCTCCAAGCGCGAGGGGCGCCGGGTCGCCGCCGAACTCCTGGAGCGGTTCGACCTCGTCGACGCCGCCAAGAAGCCCGCCCAGAGCTACTCCGGCGGCATGAAGCGCCGCCTCGACATCGCCATGACCCTCGTCGGCAACCCGCGGATCCTCTTCCTCGACGAACCGACCACCGGCCTCGACCCCCGCTCCCGCCACACCATGTGGCAGATCATCCGCGAACTGGTCTCCGACGGCGTCACCGTCTTCCTCACCACCCAGTACCTGGACGAGGCCGACGAACTCGCCGACCGCATCGCCGTCCTCAACAACGGCAAGATCGCCGCCGAAGGCACCGCCGACCAGCTGAAACGGCTCATCCCCGGCGGACACATACGACTCCGCTTCTCCGACCCGTCCACGTACCGGAGCGCCGCCGCCACCCTGCGCGAGATCACCCGGGACGACGAGGCGCTGACGCTGCGGATCCCCAGCGACGGCAGCCAGCGCGAGCTGCGCTCCATCCTCGACGGGCTGGACGCGGCCGGCATCGAGGCCGACGAGCTGACCGTGCACACGCCCGACCTCGACGATGTGTTCTTCGCCCTCACCGGCCCGGCCACTATCCCCAACCAGCCCAAGGAGAACGTCCGATGAGCGCCCTCTCCCTCGCCGTGCGCGACTCGTCCACGATGCTGCGCCGCAACCTCCTGCACGCGCGGCGCTACCCGTCGCTGACGCTGAACCTGCTACTGACGCCGATCATGCTGCTGCTGCTCTTCGTCTATATCTTCGGCGACGCGATGAGCGCGGGCATCGGCGCTGGAGCCGACCGCTCCGCGTACCTCGCGTACCTCGTCCCGGGCCTCCTGCTGATGACGATCGGGAGCACGACGATCGGGACCGCGGTGTCCGTCTCCAATGACATGACCGAGGGCATCATGGCCCGCTTCCGCACGATGGCGATCCACCGCGGGTCCGCGCTCATCGGGCATGTCGTCGGCAGCGTGCTGCAAGCGGTGGCCAGCGTGGCCCTCGTCGGTGCCGTCGCGGTGGCCATCGGCTTCCGTTCCACCGACGCCACGGCCCTGGAGTGGCTCGCGGCGTTCGGCCTGCTCGTGCTGTTCGCCCTGGCGCTCACCTGGATCGCGGTCGGGATGGGCCTCTCCAGCCCGAACGTCGAGGCGGCCAGCAACAACGCCCTGCCGCTGGTGATCCTGCCGCTCCTCTCCAGCGCCTTCGTACCGCTCGACGCGATGCCGGGCTGGTTCCGGCCGATCGCCGAGTACCAGCCGTTCACCCCGGCCATCGAGACGCTGCGCGGGCTGTTGCAGGGCAGCGAGATCGGCCACAACGGGTGGCTGGCCGTGGCCTGGTGCCTGGGGCTGGTCGTGCTCGGCTACTTCTGGTCCACGTCGCTGTTCAACCGCGAACCGAAGTAGCGGGCGATGGGCTGGTCAGCGGCTCCTCCGAGGGGCCGCGACCCGTACCTCGTCCCCCTTCCCCCCCGCAGGGCGGCGTACCCCGACACCACGTCGGCGTACGCCGCCCGTCGGCGTCCCATCCCCGTCGGCGTCCCATGTGCGTCTGCTTTTCCCCGGCCGCGTGCCGCCTGCCGGGCCCGCGCGGAGGCCGGCCGGCCGACCGCGTCGAGACCGCCGGGGGGACCGCGTGCCCGGAGCTACCTCGGGGGCGTGAACTCGGGCAGGGTGAGGGCCGAGTGGGCCGGCCGTCCCTCCGCGGGGGGCATGGTGCCGAGTGTGCGCAGCATGTCGTTGCGCCGCTCCAGGGCCCGAGCGGTGGTGGGGAAGAGCGCGGCATCGCCCTCGCCGATCTGCTCCTGGTTCACGGTCACGAACTCACGGGTGTGGTGTTCGTAGGCGGCGAAGCCCTCGGCGGCGTCCCGGCCGGCCAGGGAACCGGCGAGCATGTACGCGCCGACGAGCGCGAGGCTGGTGCCCTGACCGGTGAGGAACGAGGGTGCGTACGCGGCGTCGCCCACCAGCGCGACCCTGCCGCGGGACCAGCGAGGCATGCGGATCTGGCTGACGACGTCGATGAACAGATCATCCGCGTCGCGCATGGCGGCGATCATGTTGGGGACTTCCCATCCCGCGTCGGCGAAGACCGCGGCGACCAGGTCCCGTTGGGCTTCTGGATCGCGGAACGCGCCGGATGGTGGTGCGGGCCGGGCGAAGTTCAGGAAGGCGTGCACTTCGTCGTCGTCCCCTACGGCGTAGAGAGCGGCGGCTCTGCCCGGGGTGTTCCACATCATGATCTCGTGGGAGAGGGCGAAGGTGTTGGGCATGGTGAACACGGCGAAGCAGTACCCGAGGTACCGGTGGAACTGCTCCTCGGGGCCGAACAGGGACTGCCGGGTCCGTGAGTGCAGACCGTCCGCACCGAACACCATGTCGAACGTACGCCTGCCGCCTCCGCGGAAGGTGACGTCGACCCCGTGGCCGGACCGGCTGGACCGGCTGGACCGGCCGGACCGGCTGGACCGGCTGGACTGGCTGGACCGGCCGGACTGGTCGGACTGGTCGAGGGTCTCGATGGAGTCGTTGAACAGGAACTCCACGTCGTCACGTACCGCTGTGTACAGAGCGTCGGTCAGATCCCCTCGCCGCACTTCGAGGTCCCGCACATCGAGGTCCCGTCCCTCGGCACTGCCGCCGACGGTATGCGGGTTGACCGAGGCGACCTCGCCACCGTCCCCGTCGAGGAAGGTGAACCGACGCGAGTCGATGTGCGCGTCCCGCAGCTGTGGCAGGATCCCCATCCTCCGGACGACCTCCAGTGCGGTGCCGCGCACGTCGATGGGGTATCCGCCGCTCCGTGGTGTGTCCGCCTTCTCCACCACCGTGACCGCGTATCCGTAGCGGTTCAGCCAGAACGCGAGGGCGGGACCCGCGATGCCGGCCCCCGATATCAGGACCTCGCGCCTCGGCGCGGTACGGATGTCCGTCAACTGACCGGTACGGGTCATGCCTTGACTCCTTTGCCCATGGTGCGGACGACAAGCAGGGACAGCGCCGTGACGACGCCGGCGATGACGAAGCCGGTGACGAAGGCCGATTCGGCCGGGACGTCCATCCCGGGGAGGGTCCCGGCGGTGAGGAAGGCACCGCTGATCTGCGCGCCCGCGGCGAAGCCGATCACGCGGGTCACCAGCACCAGGCTGGTGGCGGTGCCGGTGCTGTCGTGATCGACGGAGGTGGCGGTCTTGACGACCATCGCCGTGATGCAGACACCACTGGCCAGGGCGATCAGTGCCTTGCCGGCCATCAGGTGCCAGACCTCGCTGTGCAGGAACGCCAGGGAGACCAACGTGGCCGTCATGACGCCGATTCCGGCAGTGACCACGGCACGTGAGCCGAAACGCCGCGCCGCTGCCCCGCCGAGCGGCCCGCTGATCGCCGCCGTGACGGCGCCGGGCAACAGGTACCGCCCGATGTCGGTGGCATCGGCCCCGAACCCGTACCCGTCGGCGGACACCGCGAACAGCTGCGGAACGAGATACATCGACACCGAGGTGCCTACGCAGACGGCGAATGTGACCACATAGGAGCTCCATATCGCGGGCTTCGCCACCAGGCGCAGATCGACCATCGGCCAGGGGGACCGGCGTTCGACGAAGACCCAGCCGGTCACGAGGAGGGCCAGGAGCACGACGAGGGCGCCGAGCGTGAGTGGCCGGCCGCCGAACTCGGGCGCCATCGAGAGCCCGAGCATGAGCGTCAGCAGAACGCCGCTCAGGAGAACCAGACCGGGCCAGTCGATCCTGGCGTCCGACCGGGCCGGCGGATCGTTCGGCATCAGCCTGTGGACGCACAGGGTCGCCACGACGACCGCGAGCGTCGGTATCGCGAACATCCAGTGCCGGGACAGCCCTTCCGCGAGGGGCCCGGCCATCAGTGTTCCCAGCATGCCGCCGCCCACGAACAACCCGCTGACCGTCCCGATGGCCACCTGGGACTGCCCCGCCGGGAGGTGCTTGCGTACCAGGATGAACGAGAGCGGCATCGCGCCCACCATCGCGCCCTCCAGTACCTGACCGAGCAGCAGCACCGGCAGGTTCGGTGCCAGCGAGGACACCAGACCACCGGCCGAGACCACCGCCATCAGCCGGAGCATGACCCGTTTCCCGCCGTAGCGGTCACCGAGGCTGCCCGCGATGGGCGTGATGAGAGCACCGGTGATGAGCATCGTGATGCTGAGTAACGCCCCTTGGGCAGGGCTCATCGATAACTCGCGTTGCAGCAGCGGGAGTGTCGGTGTCACCACCGACTCCAGTGCCCCGGTGGCGGCTGCCAGCATGCCGAGCGCCCCGACAGCGGCTTTCCCGACGCGGACCGGGGGAGACAGGGTTGTAGTCATGAACGTCCTTTGTTACGTGGCCACTTCGTCGCCGGGTGAGCAAGGGGTCGGCGGCTCTCCTGACGCTGCCGCCCTGCCGGGCCCGGCGCGGACCCAGTGGTCATTCACGCGGGGCTCGGTGTGCACGTGGTGTGGTGGACAGGTCCGAGGCCGTCCGGCGGGTGAACCCGGGACGGCCGCTCCTCAACAGAAATTACACTACACCGTGCAGTAAAGTCGGGTTAGGATACGGCCATGCCGACCACGAAGACGCTGCGCGAGGGGTCCACGCGGAAGCGGGCCGCCATCCTCTCCGCGGCCCGGGAACTGTTCCTCGCCGACGGCTTCGACCGGACCAGCGTCGACGCGGTCGCCGCACGGGCCGAGGTGTCCAAGCGGACGGTCTACGACTACTACGGCGACAAGCAGACGCTGCTGCAAGCAGTCGTCGACGCCGTCGGCCAGTCACTGATCACCACGATCCGGGGCATTCTCGACGACACCCTCACCCACCCGATCGAAGCCGCCGACCTCGAGGACGTCCTGGTCACGTTCTCGATGCGCATCGCGACCGACATGCTCGGCTCGGCGGAGTACGCGACGCTGCAACGACTGGTCCGGGCGGAAGCCGGCCACCGGGGCGAGAACTCCATGGCCGACACCCCCGACGAGGCACTTGCCGAGCGCTTCGCCGCCTTCGCCGCGGCCGGGCTGCTCGACGTCCCCGACGCCCGGCTCGCGGCCGACCAGTTCATCGCGCTGACCTTCGGGGTCGCGCTCAACAGGTTCGGTTCGGCGAACGCGGTGGAGGACGCCCGCGTCCCGCCGCTCATCGTCGAGGGAGTGCGGACGTTTCTCCGGGCCTACCGGGCCAGGTAGGGCTGGCGCGGGGAACCACGTCCCGCCGGCGGTCCGCTCAGTGGTCGAAGGCCGGGCCGTGGAGCCTGGACCACACCCAGCCCTTGACCACTTGTCTGTCCGGAAGCGGTCCTAACATGGGGCCATGTCCACTACGCCGTCACGGGTCGAACTGTGCCCGCTCACCCTCGCCGACCAGGACGAGTTCTGCTCGCTCGTGAGGGCCAGCGCCGAACTCCACGGGCCGTGGATGCAACTGCCCGCGACCGCGGAGGAGTTCCAGAGCTGGATGCGCCGCTTCGAGGACGGCACCAACCGGGGCTTCGTGATCCGCGTTCAGGAGACCGGTGCGGCCGCCGGCATGGTCAACATCAACTCGATCATCCGAGGCCGTTACCAGGGCGCGTCCCTCGGCTACGCGGCCTTCGCCCCGTCCGCGGGGCGGGGTTACATGACAGAAGGTCTCACCGCCGCCCTGCACCACGCCTTCAACGACCTGCGGCTCCACCGGCTGGAGGCGAACATCCAGCCGGAGAACAAGGCGTCTTTGGCCTTGGCTCAGCGCCTGGGCTTTCGCTACGAGGGCCTGTCGCCCGCCTATCTCTACATCGACGGTGCCTGGCGCGACCACGAACGGTGGGCCATCGCCGCGCCATCTCCCTGGACGCCCGATCCTTCCCTTCCGGAGGTCTGAGGGCGCCGGCGTTTCAGCCGGTTGGCGCCGCAGGGGGAGGCGCGGGCCGCCGGATCGCGATCTGCGACTGGACTACTTGCTGTGGCATCTGTCCGCTGGCTCGCACGTCACTCGAATGTGTGGACGACAATCCAGTACTCGTCATCTTCGACCGAAATCGCGAACAAATTACGGCCGTCCGCGGAGAGCGTCAGGAATTCCGGCGAGCCCGTCGCGTCGGCGATGCGGGAGGGAAGATCGGTTCCCCCGGAATTCTTGACGCGGACCCATCCGATTTTGCTGCCTCCCTTTACGGGCGGCAGGATGAAAAATTCGTCATTGCTTGGAGTCCGAAGTGATCCGGAGATCAGTGCATACCATTGACGATCCAATTCCCCCCTCGCCCGTACCGAAACGGCCGGCTCGACGTTGATTCCTGCTACCGCGTGGATGGCGGCGAGGACTGATGGGGCCGTTGCGGGAACTTCGTTGCCGAGGACGGTCAGGCCGCATGCTTCAAGGGTTTCCGCCCACCGTGGACTGCCGCTGTCATGTGTGGCCGTGGCCATGGGCCCCTGTCCCTAGTCGTTTCTTGATGTAAGGCTCACGCGTGATGTGGTGAGTGAAAGTGATGTGGCCTGAAAGGCTACAGAGGTTTCTCTCGATTCGATTGTCGCCAGGATGGCGCCATTGAGGTCGTGCGTGAATGTAATGTCCTTGCCGGCGGGGCCGTTCCATCCCTTGATGTTCACCTGCCGCACATCGCGGAACGTGAGGTAGAACTCGAAGGAATTGGCTCGCGGGGGCTCCTCTTCGTGGTGCCTGTGTTGCGGCATGTAAGAGGTCTCGAATCCCAAGGTGATACTGGTCCCGCGCTCATCCATAAGGAAAGAGAACAGGTCGCATGAGTTGAGATCCGGTTCCTGGTCGTACAGGTTGCGGATGTCCTGTGGATTGTCCAGGAAGGACGGCCAGTCAGAGGTGCTCATAGAAGGTCTTCTCGTAAGTATCGGGAAGGGACCTGAAACGTCGTGAGTCGACTCGCCCCAGGAAGTGACGCGGGCCGGTGTCCTGCCCGTTTTCACCAGCAGCGAAGGCGCTCATATGGCCGACGAGGATCGAGTCGCTGCTGTCGAAAGAAAATGTCGTCCTTTCTCCCGTGGCGGTAACGGAGATCCTGTGGTCATCGGCTGGCGAAGTGGAGATACCGACAACAGCGGGAGGTGCCCATGCGCACATTTTGAAATGATCGACCGCCAAGAACTGAAGGTGACACTGGAACGTGTCGTTTCCTGACTCCGCCCAGTCGGCCGGTGCGTTATCCGGAAAGGAGGGGAGGTCGATCCGAAGTGTCAGGGTGGGGCCACGCCAATTGAGGTGGATCGACCGCAGCCTGACGGAGCTGAGAGGGGGAACTGTTGAATAGAGGGCGGTGAGCGGATCTGAATTTCTTACCAGGTCAATCCATGGATGGGTCATGGCAGTAATGTTCCTCGGCGCCGGGGATCCCCAAAGTCTATTCGACGGGGCACTGTGTCGGCCGCCCTGGGTGGCCTCCATGGTCCGATCACGCACGCAGGTCGCTCATATATTCCCGCACTACTTCGGGGAGTGATTCGAGTCTGATCTCGTTGGATGTGCGAGTTCCTCGCGCCGCGCGGTGGTCCGTAACGGCTATCACCAGCCCCGGCAGGTCACCACCGCGGCCACGCCGAGGCGGCTGTCAAGATGTTCGGCAGGCTCTACAGCGCGAAGTTCCCCGAGGCGGTCCACGCGCCACACTTGGTCACCCGCGTGTGTGCCGGGGACCGCTCGGAGCGGGGCGTCCTCATCGAGATCGAGCGCGAGGAGGTCAGTGCAGCATGACCGATCAGGTGAAACGCCCGTTGCTGTTCCTGGATGTCGACGGGCCGCTTCTTCCGTTCGGCCAAGACCCGCGGCGCGAGCCGAAAGACGCAGCCCCCCAACCGCACTCGGCGCGGCTCAACCCCGAGGTGGGGGTTCGACTGGCGGCGCTGCCGTGCGAAAGGATTGACGATTGCTCCGCGCGCCGGAACACCAGGTGTAATGCGCCCGGCAGTGCCGTGATCCGTCCGCGGCAGGAGCGCGCGCCCGGTCGCGGCGGCGACCGGGTCTGCGTGCGCACTTCGTCTCGTCGACGTCAGGCCCGTAGCTCCTGTGTGCAGCACTTCACGCTGCCGCCGCCCTTGAGCAGTTCCCCGAGGTCGATGCCCAGCGGCTCGAACCCCCGGTCGCGCAGCGGGGCGAAGAGGCCGGCGGCGCTCTGGGGGAGCAGTACGTGGCGGCCGTCGCTCACCGCGTTCAGTCCGAGTGCCGCCGCGTCCGGTTCTTCGGCGATGAGGGCGTCGGGGAAGAGGCGGGCGAGTACGGCACGGCTGCCGGGGGAGAAGGCGTCGGGGTAGTACATGATCTCGTCGGCCGCGTCGTCCAGTACGCAGAGGGCCGTGTCCAGGTGGTAGTAGCGCGGGTCGACCAGATCGAGGCCGATCACCGGCCGGCCGAAGAACTCCTGTGCCTCGTCGTGCGAGAGCGGGCTGGACCGGAAGCCGCGTCCGGCCAGCAGATATGTGGCGGTGACGGCGAAGTCGCCCTCGCCCTCGTTGATGTGCACCGGCTCGCGGATGTCGGCGTAGCCGTGGGCGCGGAACCAGTTCAGGTGCGCCTCCGCCTCGTGGTGCCGCTCCGGGTGGGCGAAGCGGGCGCCGAGGACGCGGCCGTCGATGACCGTGGCGCCGTTCGCGGCGAAGACCATGTCCGGCAGGTCGGGGTCGGGGTCCAGCAGCGCGACGGTGTGGCCGAGCGCCGTGTAGCGGTCGCGGAGGTCCTCCCACTGGGCCAGGGCCAGCGGCAGGTCCACCGGCTTCGCCGGGTTCATCCAGGGATTGATCGAGTACGTCACCGCGAAGTGGTGCGGCGGGCACATGAGATAGCGGCGGGGCGAGGCGTCACGAGGCAAGGGGGGCTCCTCACGAGCTGCGTTGCTGCGTTGGTGCGGGGACTGCGAGGCTGCGGGGCTTGCGGGACTGCGAGGCTGCGGGGCACATGTGGTGTGTGTGCGTTGTGCGTGTAGGGGGAAGCGTGGTGTGCGTGAAGCCATGGTCCGCTTCCCGGGGCCCGCGCGCTGTCAACCGTTCGGGTGGTTCCGCGCACGACGTACGCGACCGTATGCGAGACGATACGTATCGCCTCCCCGGTTGTAGATTGATGCCATGACTGACAGCGGTGCACCCGACTCCACCCGGCGCAGTGAGCGTTCACGCCGGGCGATCTATGACGCGGCCCTCGCCCTGGTGGGCGAGGTCGGCTACGGCAGGACGACGATCGAGGGCATCGCGGCCCGCGCCGGAGTCGGCAAGCAGACGATCTACCGCTGGTGGCCCTCCAAGGGCGCCGTGCTGCTGGAAGCTTTCCTCGACCTCACCGAACAGGCGGCACGCGAGGCGGACGGCGGGGAGGGGATCCACGAGATCCCCGACACGGGCGACCTGGAGGCCGATCTCAAGCTGGTCCTGCGCGCCACGGTCGACGAGATGAACGACCCGAAGTACGAGGTGCCCTCCCGCGCGCTCGCCGCCGAGGGGATCATCAACGCCGAACTGGGCGTCGAATTCGCGAAGACGATGCTCGAACCGCAGCTCCAGCTCTATGTGAGGCGGCTGCGAGCCGCCCAGGAGGCCGGGGAGGCGCGGCAGGACCTCGATCCCCGTATCGCCCTGGAGCTGCTGGTCGGTCCCGTCGCCCATCGCTGGCTGCTGCGCACGCTTCCGCTGACGCACGCGTACGCCGACACGATCGTCGAGTACGCGCTGTACGGGCTGGCCCCGAGGCCGTCCGAACGGCACTGAGTGCCAGGGCGCCGCCGGGGGTCCCCGGGACGCTGTCCGGGCGTCCCGGACCGTCCGGGCGCCGGGGGGCGCGCGGGGGCGCGTCGATGCATCCGGGGCGGGTGTGGTGAAAACCACCGGTCCCGGAGCCCCCGTACGGGGCCATATATCGCCGCATAGGCCGCGATTCACTCCGCGGTGGCGGACCACTCCCCAGACCCCGGTGAGGGCTCGCGGCCACCCGGGGAGCAGGATGGTGGGACCATGGGGAGAGTCCGCAGGGACGAGCATGAGGTGTGAGGGGATCGATGGGCGACGATTTCGGCCGCTACCGCGGCACGGAGAGCAGGATTCCCCAGTGGCTGCGCAGGCGCCCCAAGAAGAGCGCCGGCGGCTCCGCGTTCGACGGGGACGTGGCCGGCCGGGAGGCGCTGCTGCTCGCTGTCGCGGCTGCCGGTATGCCCGTCTCGCCCGCCGCCCACCCCGTCGGCTACCGATGTTCCTGTGAACGGATCGGCTGTCCCACCCCGGCCAGACACCCCCTGTCCTTCGCCTGGCAGACCCAGTCCACGACCGATCGCGCGCAGATCGAGCGATGGGCGCGCAACCAGCCCGAGGCCAACTTCATCACCGCGACCGGCATGATCCACGACGTTCTCGACGTACCGCTCGAAGCGGGCAGCCGGGCGCTGGAGCGGCTGCTCGAACAGGGCATCGACGTCGGGCCGGTGGCGGACTCCGGCGGCGACCGGATGCTCTTCTTCACCGCGACCCGGGGCACCCCCGAGGACGAGGACGAGTGGTGGCCCTGCGAGCTGGACTGCCACCCCGAGACGATGGACGAGCACCCGGGGCTGCGCTGGCACTGCCGGGGCAGCTATGTGCTCGTACCCCCGGCCCAGTTGCCCGGCGAGCTGTCGGTGCGGTGGCTGCGCGGCCCCGAGCACCCGCTGCCGGATCCGCTGACGCTGCTGGAGACCCTGACCGACGCCTGTGCCCGGTACGCGGGCGAGAACGGTGAGCTGGACCCGCACGCGGTGGCCTGGCCGCTGGGCCGCTGACAGCCGTTACGACGGCTGGGTCGCTGGTAGCCGTTGCGACCGCGGGCCGCTGGTAGCCGTTAACAGCCGCCGTTGGCCGCTGACAGGTGACCGGCCGAGGACCGCCGGACCGGACCGCTGACCAGTCGAGGACCGCTGGGCGGCTCACGGCCTGACCGGCTTACGGCCTGACCGGCTGACCGGCCGACGGCACGAGGCGGCCCGGCCCTCTCGTCGCCCTGCCCGCGTGACCGCCCCTTACGACCCCTTAAGGTCCTACGCTTACAGGTTCCTGCGACCCCTTACAGGTTCCTACGACCCCTTCGCCGCCGTGACCCCCTGAAGGCGGCTCGCCACCTCCACCGTCGGCGTGTCCGTCCCGGCGCGCGGGACCAGCGCCACCTGGCTGGAGACCCACTCCTTCGTGAGCGTGTTCCGTATCTGGCCCGTCATCAGCGCCCTCACGTCCGCGTTCGCCCCGGGCGTGACACCCTTCGCGCCCGTCTGCCGCTCGAAATACCGCGTGGCGAAGAAGACCAGAGCGCCGCCGTCCTTCGTCGTCAGCCCCAGCGGGGCGAAGTCGCCCTTGTCGAGCGGCTGGTCGACGTACTGCGTGACCAGGCCGGGCAGCCGCGCGTTCTTCTCGCGCGTCTCCCGCCAGCCGTCCGTGTGCGGCCCGTCCGCGAAGGTCTTCGCCGTACCGTCACGCAGATACGAGGCGTACGCCTCGCTCAGCTTCCCCGGTGCCACCGCCAGCGCCTCGCTGTCCGGGGCCACCGGTTCGCCCCAGCCGTCCTTGTCGGTCGCGAACTCCGGGACCTCGTCGGCGGCCAGGATCGTCAGATACGGCACCTTCCACCGGTCGTCGGGCCCGTTGCGTACGAAGACCAGCACCCAGCGCGTGTCCTGCGGGCCGCTGTCGTCCGCGTCGCGGTTGCTGTCGGTGTCCGCGACGAACCAGCGCGGCCAGCCCGCCTTCTTGGGGATCGTGAACCGCGCGTCGGTCAGCTCCAGCGGCTGATGCGCCGGGTTGCCGTCCGGGTTCGTGATGCTGCGCGCCTTGAGACCGGCCTGGTTGATCGCGCCCAGCGCGCCGGTCACCCGGGCCGCGTCGAGCGCCGGATCGTACGCCTTGTCCGCCGCGTTGTACGCGTCGGTGAAATCCTTCAGTGCGCGCGCGGCCTCATTCCGGTCCGCCGACGGCAGTACCGCCAGCTCCCCGTGCACCGTCACGCATCCGCTCGCCGTCAGCGACAGCACCATCGCCGTCGCGAGCCCCGCCGCTGCCCGAATCGGCCTTCCCCGCCTGCTCATCGGCCGCCTCTGCTCCTTGACCCCGACTGACCGGCCCCAACCCTACCGGCGCCAGGAACAGCGCGAGCGTCGGGACCAGATACAGGCACCAGACGGTGACCTGAAGGACCGTCGGGTCCGGCTGGAAGTTGAAGACGCCCTTGAGCAGCGTGCCGTACCAGCTGTCCGGCGGGATCGTCGTACTGATGTCGAACGCCTTGCTGGACAGGCCGCCCAGGAAGCGCGCCTCCTGGAGGTCATGGACGCTGTACGCGAGCACACCGGCCGCGACGATCACCAGCATCCCGCCGGTCCAGGTGAAGAACGTGGCCAGATTGATGCGCAGCGCGCCCCGGTAGAAGAGCCAGCCGAGCACCACCGCGCTGGCGATACCGAGCAGCACGCCGATCAGCGGCGCGTGGCTGCCGTCCGAAGAGGCGCGTACGGACGCCCAGACGAACAGCGCCGTCTCCAGGCCCTCCCGGCCCACGGCCAGGAACGCCGTCGCGACCAGCGCGCCCGTACCCATCCGGAGCGCCGCGTCCAGCCGGCCGTGCAGTTCCGTCCTCAGATGCCGTGCCGTACGCCGCATCCAGAAGACCATCCAGGTCACCAGCGCCACCGCGAGGACCGACAGCGAACCGCCCAGCGCCTCCTGCGCCTCGAACGTCAGCTCCTGCGAGCCGAATTCGAGCCCGAAGCCGAAAGCGAGCGCGATGACGACGGCGACCCCGATCCCGAGCCAGACGGGGCGCAGCGCGTCGCGCCGCTCCGTCTTGACCAGATACGCGACGAGGATGCAGACCACGAGACTGGCCTCAAGGCCCTCGCGCAGACCGATCAGATAGTTTCCGAACACGCCGGAACTCCCTTCCCGATGTCAGGAGAACAGGGCCCGGCCCCACCAGTCGTCCGTGTCCCGGACGCCCGGCGGGATCGCGAAGACCGCTGAACCCACGTGCTGGATGTATTCGTTGAGCGCGTCGGAGCGCGCCAGGGAGCGCTGTACGGGGATGAACGCGTCCCGTACGTCGCGCTGGTACGCCAGGAAGAACAGCCCCGCGTCGAGCCGGCCGAGGCCGTCCGTACCGTCCGTGAAGGAGTAGCCGCGGCGCAGCATCCGCGCCCCGTGGTGGGAGTCCGGATGCGCCAGCCGCACATGCGAGGTCGGCAGCATCGCCTTCAGGTTGGGCTTGTCGTGCTCGCGGGCCTTGCCGACCGCCGCGCCCTCGCCCTTGTCCCGGCCGAAGACGTCCTCCTGCTCCTGGAGGGAGGTACGGTCCCAGGTCTCGATCCGCATCGAGATCCGGCGGGCCACCAGATACGAGCCGCCCGCCAGCCAACCGTGGCCGTCCGCGTCCGGCACCCAGACATGCCGGTCCAGCGCGGCGGTGTCCGTGCCCGCGATATTGCTGGTGCCGTCCTTGAAGCCGAAGAGGTTACGGGGGGTCTGGGCGCCGGGCGTGGTCGACGACGTCTTGCCGAAGCCGAGCTGCGACCAGCGCACCGCGACCTTCCCGAAGCCGATCCTGGCCAGATTGCGGATCGCGTGCACGGCGACCTGCGGATCGTCCGCGCAGGCCTGGACACAGAGATCGCCGCCGCCGCGCGCCGGATCGAGATTGTCACCGGGGAACCTGGGCAGCTCGACCAGCGCGGCCGGGCGCCGCTCCGCCAGCCCGAACCGGTCCTTGGCGAAGAGACCGGGACCGAAGCCGACGGTGAGCGTGAGCCGGGACGGCTTGAGGCCGAGCGCCTCGCCGGTGTCGTCGGGCGGGGCCTCGGGGAGACCGCCGTACGCGCCCTCGCCGACCGCGTGTCCCGCCGTCATCCGCGCGGCGGCGCGGGTCCAGTCCTTGAGCAGCTGGACCAGTTCCGCGCGGTCCCCGGTCGTCACGTCGAACGCGGCGAAGTGCAGCCGGTCCTGGACGTCGGTGGCGATCCCGGCCTGGTGGCGGCCGTGGAAGGGGACGGCCGCGCCGGACTCGGCGGCGGGCGCGGCGGTGTCACCGTCCCGTACGGCCGCCATGGCGCCACCGGCCGCGGCGGCGCCGAGCGCGAGCCCGGCACCGCCCCAGCCGAGCAGGGCACGGCGGGACGGCGGGGGCGGCGTCTCCGCGTCGCGCGGTCCGTCCGGTGTGCTGTCGTCGGAGGGCATGGCGCGGGCCTACTTGACGACGGCGGCGGCGAGCTTGGAGAGCGGCTCGGCCAGCGCGTTCACGCCGTCCGAGAGCTCCTTGCGCTCCGCCTTGCCGACCTTCTCGTACGAGGTGAAGGTGTACGAGTCCGGGCCGTCGCGGTACGTGTCGAGCAGCTTGTCGAGCGCGGCGAACCGCTTGTCCAGCTCCGTCACCAGCGCCGGGTCGTTCTTCGAGGCGACCGGCTTGAGCAGTTCGTACGCGTGGAACGCGCCCTCGACGTTGGCCTTGAAGTCGACCAGGTCGGTGTGGCTGTAGCGCTCCTCCTCGCCGGTGACCTTGCCCGCGGCGACCTCGTCGAGGAGTTCCTTGGCGCCGTTGGCCATCGAGGTCGGGGTGATCTCGGCCCTGCCGACGCGCCGCTGCCAGTCGGCGAGGTCCTTGTCGAGAGCGTCCGCGAGCGCCGTGGCGTCCGGGCCGAGCTTCTTGTCCTGCCAGAGTTCCTTCTCCAGCCGGTGCCAGCCGGTCCACTTCTGGCCGGTCTCCAGGCCGTCCGCGCGTACGTCGACCTTCGGGTCGATGTCACCGAAGGACTCGGCGACCGGCTCGGTGCGCTCCCAGCCGATGCGCGAGGGCGCGTACGCCTTCTTCGCGGCTTCGAGATCACCGGCGCGCACGGCGTCGGTGAAGACCTTGACCTTCGGCAGCGTCTCGTCGGCCTGCGTCTGGACGTACGTGCGGTACGCGGCGACCGCGGCGTCCATCTCCGGGCTGCGCTCGGCGGCGGCAGTGCCGCCGGTGACCGTGACCTTCTGGCGGATGCCGTCGCCCTTCATACCGGGCTTGCACGCGATCTCGTACGCACCGGCCTTCACCTCGGCGGTGATCCTGGCCTTCGTGCCGGGGCCGATGTTCTCGCGCTCGGTGACGATCCGGTCGTCCGGGAAGAGCAGATAGACCTCGGTGACCTTGGAGCCCTTGTTCTCGACGGCCAGCTCCACATGGCCGGCCGGGAACTCCTTCCTGGACACCTCGCAGGAGTCGTCCGCCGCGGTGACCTGGACGGCGTCGTCACCGGACTTCGCGGCGTCGCTCTTCTCGGCGCAGCCCGTCACGGCGGTCAGGGCGGCCACCGCCGCGGCGGCGGTGACGACGGAGAGACGGACAGGTCGCATGCGGGCTCCACGAGGGCTGGGATCGGGCGGGGGTGAGGCGGCCCTAACTTAGCTGAGGCTTACCTGTGCCGTGACCGGTCGTGCAGTGATTCACCTCTCACTCACCTCTCCCTCCCGGCTCTGGATACGGGCAGGTCACGGCGGTCCCCGGAGCGTCCCAAGGCCGGGTCAAGCACGGGTCAAGAAGCGGGCTTCCGGCGGACGCTCGGTCGGCTTCAGGTCGCCTTCCGGTCACGCGCGCGCTTCGGGACCACCAGCGGAACGCCGGTGCGGGGATGCGGGAAGACCTCGACGGGCTGGCGGTAGACGTGGCTCAGCAACTCGTCGCGGAAGACACCGGCGGGCGGCCCCACGGCGGCGACGGCCCCGTCGTGCAGTACGGCCGTACGGTCCGCGTGGGCGGCGGCGAGCCCCAGATCGTGCAGGACGACCACGACGGCGTCGCCCGCCGCCGCGCGCTCCCGGCAGACCCGCAGGACCAGTTCCTGATGGCGCAGATCGAGCGCGGCGGTGGGCTCGTCGAGCAGGAGCAGCGGGGCGCGCTGGGCGAGGACGCGGGCGAGCGCGACCCGGGCCCGCTCGCCGCCGGAGAGCGCGGAGAAGGGGCGCGGCGCGAACTCGGTGGTCTCGGTGGCCGCCATCGCCCCGGCGACGGCGGCCGCGTCCTCGTCCTCCAGCGCCGTGCCGGCCCAGGGCGCCCGGCCCATCCGTACGACCTCCGCCACCGGGAAGGGGAAGGAGAGGGTGGCGGCCTGGGGGAGTACGGCGCGGCGCAGGGCCAGTTCGGACGCGGACCAGTCGTGCGCGGGGCGCCCGGCGATCCGTACCTCACCGCGGTCGGGCCGCAGATCCGCGGCGAGCGCGGCGAGCAGGGTCGACTTCCCGGCCCCGTTGGGCCCGACGAGCGCGAGCACCTCACCGGCGCGGGCGTCGAGACCGACCCCCCGGAGCACCTCGCGCTGTCCGAGCCGGACATGGAGGCCGCGGACCTCGGCGAGGGGGGTGCCGGGGGCGGCGGGCGCGGGGAGCGCGCGCCCGCGCGCGGCGAACAGACTCCGGATGCTCATGCCCAACCGCCTTGCTTGCGACGAGTCCTGCGCAGCAGCAAGAAGAAGAACGGGCTGCCGAAGAGCGCGGTCAGCACGCCCAGCGGGAGTTCCGCCGGGGCCGCGACCGTACGGGCCGCCAGGTCGCCCGCGAGGAGGACCAGCGCGCCGCCGAGCGCGCTGCCCGGGACCAGGAAGCGGTGGCCGGGGCCGTTCACCATCCGCAGCAGATGCGGCACCAGCAGACCCACGAACGTGATGATCCCGGCCACCGCGACCGCCGCCGCCGTGAGCAGCGCGACGACCAGCACCAGCACCATACGGAGCCGTTCCACGTCCACCCCCAGATGACGGGCCGGCCGCTCACCGAGCGCGAGGAGGTCCAGCCGCCGTGCGTAGAAGGGCGCCAGGGCCAGACCGGCCAGCGCGCACGGCAGCACCGCGAGCACCTTGGGCCAGGTCGCCTGGGCCAGCGAACCGAGCTGCCAGAAGGTGATCTGGGTGATCTGCGCGTTGTCCGCGAAGAAGATGAAGAGCCCGATCAGCGCCCCGGCGAACGCGTTCACCGCGATGCCGGTGAGGATGAGCGTGACCACTTCCGTACGGCCGCCCGAGCGGGACAGCGCGTACACCAGCAGCACCGTCGCGAGCCCGGCCACGAACGCGCAGACCGTCACCGTCCAGTTGCCGAGGAAACCCAGCCCCAGCGCGATCGAGGCGACCGCGCCGACCGCGGCGCCCGACGAGATGCCGATGACACCGGGCTCCGCCAGCGGATTGCCGAACACGCCCTGCATCAGCGCCCCCGCGCAGCCGAGCGAGGCGCCGACGAGGAGCGCGAGGACGACGCGGGGCAGCCGTACGTTCCACAGGACGCTCTCGCCGACCCGGTCGAGTGCCGCGCCGCCGAGCCCGGCCCTGTGCTGTACGGAGGCGAGGACGTCCCCGAGAGGGATGTGGTACGCGCCGATCCCGGCGGAGAGCAGACAGAGGACGACGAGCGCGCCGAGCAGCCCGGCGGTCAGCACGGTGGTGCTCCCGGGCAGTCGCCGTCGCAGTCGCCGTCGCAGTCGCGGTCGCGGTCGCCCCTGCGCGGGGGTCCCGGCGCCGGACGGGGGATCGCCCGGATCCTCTTCCGCGGGCGCCGGCTCGTGCGCGGTGAACGCCGACATCGCGTCACTTCCCGTTCGCGTACAGCTGCGTGATGATCGACCGCAGTACCTCGTCCGTACGCGGGCCGTAGTTCAGCAGCACCCCGTCGTCGACCGCGACGACCCTGCGGTCCATTCCCGCCGGTGTCTCGGCGACCCCGGGGATCGTCACCAGGCCGTCCATCCCGCCCACCGAGTCGAGCCCCTTGGTCATGACGAGGATGGCGTCGGGCGCGGCCTTCGCCAGTGCCTCGCTCGTGATCGCGGTGAAGTCCTTGGTCAGCCCCGACTCCTTGCCCGCGTCGACCGCGCCGGCCGCCTCCAGCAGTGAACTCGCCCCGGAATCACGGCCGCCGAGCAGATAGACGGAGGCGGAGCCGCGCAGATAGAGGAAGGCCACGCGCGGCTTCCCGCCGTCCTGCCCGCCCGCCGGGATCTCCTCGCGTACGGCGTCGATCCGGTCCTCCGTACGTTTCCTCAGCTCGGCGCCCGCCGTCGGCACGCCCAGCGCGCCGGCCACCGCGTCGATCCGGGTCCCGACATCGGCGAGGCTCTTCGCCGGGTCGACGACGACCAGTGGAATGCCCGCGTCCCGGATCTGGCCGATGGCCTCGGCGGGGCCCGTGGTGGTGTCGGCGAGGACGAGCGTCGGCCTGAGCGACAGCACGCCCTCCGCCGAGACATCGTGCGCCCTGGTCACCACCGGCAGGTTCGCGGCCTGTTCGAAGGTGGCGGTGATATCGCGGGCGACGACCCGCTCGCCGAGGCCGAGCGTGAAGACGATCTCGCTCAGCGAACCGGTCAGCGGCACGATCCGGTCGGCCGAGGCGACCGTGACCTTCCTGCCGTCGGCGGAGTTGACGGTGACGGGCAGCCGGGGCGCGGGCGGGCCGGTCAGCGGTTCCACCCGGTCGGCGGCGGCCGTGGGCGACGGGTTCCGCTTCGCGTCGGCCGCCTTCGTACTGTCGCCGCCGCAGCCGGTGGCGACCAGGGCAAGGGCAATGGCGGAGAGAAGGGCGCCCGTGAGGCGTGATCTGCGCACCGAGCGCACCATCCTGTCGTTCTGTCGAGTCGTCGAGTCGTCGAGTCGTCGAGTCGTCGAGTCGCCGAATCGGGTTGTCGGGTTGTCGGGTCGAGCCGTTCCGTCGGGGCTCCCGCGGGGAAGGGGTTCCGACAGAGGCTTGAGATAGCTTAGGTTAGCCTTACCTTGCTTGCTAGGCCCGGGGTGGTGCTGTATCCGGGTCCTGCATCCCTGTTCGTCAGACGTGGGAGTGACTTCGCATGCTGTCCTTCAGACCCGTGCGCGCGTTCGTCGTCGCGCTGCTCATGGCACTGCCGGTGGCCCTGCTGCCGGCCGCCGGCGCGCAGGCGGCCGACCGTACGGTGCAGGGCGGCCGGCTCGACTGGGGAATCAAGTCGTCCTTCCTCGGCTATGTCACCGGACCCATCGCGCAAGGGAGTTGGGCTCTCAACGGGGGCGTGGCCACCGTCGGCAGCCAGTTCCGGTTCCACTCGGCCACCGGCTCGTACGACCCGGACACCGGCGCCTTGAGAGCTGGTTTCTCCGGCGGCGTCCGGTTCGTCGGTCATCTGAAGGCCGACGGCACCCATGAACTCGATCTCACGATCAGCCGTCCCACCGTGCGGATCTCCGGCGGCAACGGCACGCTCCACGCGGACATGACCAGCAAGTCGAAGGGGAGCGGCAAGGTCACCTCCGCCTCGCAGGTCCCGCTCGCCACACTCGATCTCTCCGGGATCGGGATGAAGGGCGGCGGCAGCCCCGTCGTCCTCACCCGCGTCCCGGCGACGCTCACGGCACAGGGCGCCACCGCCTTCGCCGGGTACTACACCGCCGGTACGGCGCTCGATCCGGTCAGCCTGTCCGTGGATGTGAAGGCGGCCGGCGCGGCGAAGAAGTCCCCGACGCCGTCCGCGACCGGGCCCGGTGACGGCCAGAAGTCCACGGACACGATCGTGGACGCGGCCGTCGACTGGGGCGTGCGCCGCACCTACCGCGAGTACGTCACCGGCCCCATCGCCCAGGGGAAATGGACGCTGAACGGCGGCGCCCAGGACGGCGGCGCGCTGTTCCGCTTCCCACGGGGCAAGGGGACGTACGACGCCGGAAAGGGCACGCTCGACGCCGCCTTCGCGGGCAGCGTCCGCTTCACCGGGACCGAGCTGGATCTGACGCTCAGCAAGATCGTCGTACGGGTGAAGGACGGCAAGGGCACGCTCTCGGCGGATGTCACCGACGCGGCCGAGGGCAGCCCGCCCCGTGAGGCCGTGCCGCTCGTCACCTTCGCGGCCAAGGACTTCACGCCCAAGGACGGTCTCGCCTCGCTCACCGAGGTCCCCGCGACGCTCACGTCACCGGGCGCCGAGACCTTCGGCTCCCTCTACACGGCCGGGACGGCGATGGACCCCGTCTCGCTCGCCGTCGCCGTCGACAAGAAGGCCCGGTTGCCCGCGCTGCCCGACCTGGGCAGCGACGCCTCGCCCTCAGCCGCGCCGAAGGACACGGCCTCCGCCTCCGCCTCCACGGGGACGGCCCCGGACGACGCGTCGTCCTCCGCGTCCTCGTCGTCCACCGGTTCGGGGACGTACGTGGCCATCGGCGCGGGTGCGCTCGTCGTCGCGGGACTGGCGGGCTTCACGGTCGTCGCCGTCCGCAAACGCCGTGGCACCAACACGCCATAACCCGGCCCGCAGTTGCCCTAGCCCGGCCCGCACCCTGCCTAGCCCATCCCGCACCCTGCCCTAGCCCATCCCGCACCTGCCTCAACTCGGCCCGCACCTGCCGCGGCTCGGCCCCGACACGCCGTAACTCGGCGCACGCATGCCATAACTCGGCCCCCGCACGCCATGACCCGGCGTCGATACGCCGCACGCACCCCCCATCCCTTCGCGCGGAATCCGCGCTTCCACATCTCACCGGCAAGGAGAACACCCACCCATGGCACCAACCCGCCGCCCCATAGGCCCCCTCGCACTCGCCGCCGCCATCGCGACGGCGGCAGCCCTCGGCGCCACCGCCTTCACTCTCCCGGCGCTCGCGTCCGGCGCCCCGGCGGGCGCGCCCGCGGGACCGCTCGCCGCGCCCGGCGCCGCCCCGAAGCTGGTTCTGAAGGACGGCACCCTGGACTGGGGCCTCAAGGAGTCGTTCCGCAGGTACGTGACCGGCATCGCCGCGGGCACGATCACCCCCGCCGACGGCGCCACCCAGGCCACCGGCAACGGCCCCTTCACCTTCACCAACGGCACCGGCTCGTACGACCCCGCCACGCACAACGTGGCCACGGACTTCGACGGCAGCGTGCTGTTCTCCTCCACGGCGCACGGCTTCGAGATCAAGGTCGCGGACGTCAAGCTGGTCACGGCCGGGACGGATGGCGCCATCGAGGCGGACGTCACCCTCAACGGCGCGACCCAGCAGGACATCGAGCTGGCCTCGATCGATCTGACCGGCATCCGTCCGGAGACCACCGGTACCAGGATGGTCTTCAAGGACATCCCGGCCACGCTGACCGCCGACGGCGCGAAGGCGTTCAACGGGATGTACGCGGAGGGCACGGCGCTGGACAAGGCCACGCTCGCCGTCGGTTACGAGACGGGCGGCGGCACGTCCTCTCCGCCGCCCTCGCCGTCGCCGTCGCCCACCGAGTCCGAGCCGGAGCCGACCCCGTCGAAGCCGACTCCCTCGAAGCCGACGACCACCACCACCCCGTCCACCCCGTCCACCACTCCGTCCACCACCGTCTCCGAGGCGCCTCCGGCGGCCGAGAACGGCGCGATCGTGGACGGCACTCTCGACTGGGGCGTCAAGGAGTCCTTCCGCTCGTACGTCGTCGGCCCCATCGCCCAGGGCACGGTCGAACTCGGCGACGGTGCGACGAAGTCGGGCGCGGCGGCCTACCGCTTCCCCAAGGGCACCGGCGACTTCGACGCGTCCGCCCGGACCCTCTCGGCGTCCTTCGGCGGCACGGTCCGCTTCCTCGGCCACAAGGAGGCGGGCGCGTACGTTCTCGACCTCCGGCTGAGCGGTCTCCAGGTCGTGGTGAAGGACGGCAAGGGCACGCTCGTCGCCGATGTGAGCACCAAGGACCGCGAGACGGGCAAGGTCTCCACGTACCGGGACCTGACCTTCGCCACGCTGGACGTCCCGGCCGCCGGTCCGGTCGCCAAGGACGGCGTCGTCACGCTGAACGCCGTACCCGCGACCCTCACCGCCGACGGTACGCGGGCCTTCGGCGGGATGTACCAGGCGGGCACGGAGCTGGACAGGCTGACCCTCGCGGTCGCGCTCGACGAGGACGCCGACCTCCCGGGCACCACGGGTACCACGGGTACCACGGGCGGCACGGGCACCGCGGGCGCCACGGGCGGTTCCGGCACGGCGGGCGGCGGCAGCGTGGGCGGCACCGTCGGCGGCGCGGGGGGCGGGGCCCTCGCCTCCACCGGCGCCGAGGTCCCGGCCGGCGCACTGATGGGCGCGGCCGGTGCGATCGCCGCCGCCGGCGCGGCCGTCGTCCTCGCGGCCAAGCGGCGCCGTACCGGCCAGGAGGAGACCGCGTAACCACGCCCCACGGCACGGCGGGACGGCGGGGCACCTCGTAGTGCCCCGCCGTCCCGCCGTGACGGTGGAATCCGCGCCGCTCAACGGCGGTGCTTAAATGCCTGCGTGACTGACATCGACGTGCTCATCGACGTACTCAGCGTCTTCTGCGGAGCCGACGGCCGGCACGGCAATACGCTCGGTGTCGTCCGGGAGGGGCGTCACCACCCCGACCGGGCGGCCCGGCAGGCCATCGCGGCCCGGCTCGGCTACAGCGAGACCGTGTTCGTCGACGACCCCGAGCGCGGTGTGGTCGACATCTATACGCCGGGACTGCGGCTGCCCTTCGCCGGGCATCCGCTCGTCGGCGCGGCCTGGCTGCTCGACCTGGAGACCGTGAACCCGCCCGCGGGCGAGGTATGGGTGCGCCAGGACGGCGAGTTCACCTGGATCACGGCCCGCCCCGAATGGGCCCCGCCGCGTACGCTCCGGCAGTACGCCTCGGCCGCCGAGGTCGACGCGCTGCCCGCCCCGCCGCCTGGCGACGGCTGGCTCTACGCCTGGGCCTGGGAGGACGAGGCCGCGGGCCGGGTCAGGGCCCGCGCCTTCCCGCGCCGCGACGACGGCATAGCCGAGGACGAGGCGACCGGCGCGGCGGCGCTGCTGCTCACGGCGGAGCTGGGGCGCGCGCTGAACATCACTCAGGGCCGGGGGTCGCAGTTGATCACGGCCCCCGGCCCCGACGGATCGATCGAGATCGGCGGCCGGGTGCGTCTGCTCACCGCCCACTGACGCCGTATCGGCCCGCTGCCCCGCCCTGCCCCCGCCCCGCCCCGCCCCGCCTCGCGCTCGCTCAGCTGCTCACGCGCTCAGCGGGAACTGCGCGCCCAGCTCCCGGAACACCGCGCCGTTGAAGTCGAACGCGCGCTTGCACTCGTCGATGATCCGCTGCTTCTCCAGATCGTCCGCCGCCACCTGGTCGAGCAGCTCGCGGTAACTCCGCTTGAACGCGGCCGGGTTGGCGATCCCCTCGAAGACGTAGAAGCGGACGCCGTCTCCCTTGCGGGCGAAGCCCCAGGTCTTCTCCGCCTTGTCGCGGATGATCTGGCCGCCGGAGAGGTCCCCGAGATAGCGGGTGTAGTGGTGCGCCACGAAGCCGCCGGGCCAGGTGCGCGCGCACTCCTCGACCCGCGCGGCGTACGCGGCGGTCGCGGGCAGCGGCTCCAGGCCCGTACGCCAGTCCGCCCCGCGCAGATGCGCCAGATCGCGCTCCAGCTCGGGCGTGCGCTCCAGCTCGCGCTGGATGAAGGGCCCGGCGACCGGGTCCTCCCGCAGCGTCTCCGAGGCGCCCTCCAGCGCGCGGTACACGAACCACAGCTGCTCGGTGTAGCGCGCGTACGCGTCCACCCCGAGCCGGCCACCCAGCAGATCGCTCATGAACGACGAGGTCTCCGCCTCCGTGTGCTGCGCGTGCGAGGCGACACGGATGAGCGTGGAGAACGGGGTGGCGGTGGCGGTTGCGTCCAAGGCGGGCCTCCGGGGACCGAGGGGGACGGGAGCAGGCGGGTGCCGGCGCCGGCGGCACGGGTGGCCGCCATGACCAGATACTCTTACTTAGGCTTACCTAAGTCAACTGGTTCCCGACGTCCTGTCGGTAAAAACGCTACCCCGCTCACCCGGGCCGGCAACCTCAAAGCCTTCATGAATCCCCGATGCCCCGGGGACCTCGGACGCCCCGGGGTCTCAGGGAAGGGTGAGAATCTCGGCCCCCGTCTCCGTCACCACCAGCGTGTGCTCGAACTGCGCGGTCCGCTTGCGGTCCTTGGTCACGACGGTCCAGCCGTCGTCCCACATGTCGTGCTCGTACGTACCGAGCGTGAGCATCGGCTCGATGGTGAAGGTCATGCCCCGCTGGATGACGGTGGTGGCGTGCGGGCTGTCGTAGTGCGGGACGATCAGCCCGGAGTGGAAGGACGAATTGATGCCGTGCCCCGTGAAGTCCCTGACCACGCCGTAGCCGAACCGCTTGGCGTACGACTCGATGACCCGCCCGATCACATTGATCTGCCGGCCGGGGCGTACGGCCTTGATGGCACGGTTCAGCGCCTCGCGGGTCCGCTCGACCAGGAGCGTCGACTCCTCGTCGACGTCCCCGCAGAAGTAGGTGGCGTTGTTGTCGCCGTGCACCCCGTTGAGGTACGCGGTCACGTCCAGGTTCACGATGTCGCCGTCGCGGAGCACCGTGGAATCCGGGATTCCGTGGCAGATGACCTCGTTGACGGACGTACAGAGCGACTTGGGGAAGCCTCGGTAGCCGAGCGTGGACGGATAGGCGCCGTGGTCGCACATGAACTCGTGCGCGACCCGGTCCAGCTCGTCCGTGGTGACGCCGGGTGCGATGTGCTTCGCGGCCTCCTCCATCGCCTGCGCGGCGACGCGGCCCGCGATCCGCATCAGTTCGATGGTTTCGGCGGTCTGCACTTCCGGCCCGGTGTACGGGGTGGGGGCGGGTTTCCCGACGTACTCGGGGCGCCGGATGTTTCCGGGAACGGAACGGACGGGAGAGAGCTCGCCTGGTACGAGCAGTGACTGGCCAGACATGCCGGCGAGTCTAACGAGCGCCGGTGGGGCAGCATGGCGTCAGAGGAAGGAGCCGAAGATGGCCCTGTTCAAGAAGCGCACGGTCGGCAAGCTCGGCGAGTGGTACTACTGCCTGAAGCACCAGAAGGTCGAGGAAGGGCCCGAATGCCCCGCCAAGGACCGCTTCGGGCCGTACGCGAGCCGCCAGGAGGCGGAGCACGCGATGCAGACGGCCCGGGAGCGCAATCTGGAGTGGGAGACGGATCCGCGCTGGCACGACGCGTCCAAGGGCGACGCCGGGGCCGGGGAGGACACGAACCCGCCCGCCTGACGCGACAAGGGGTACGGGATGCGGGATACGGCATAGGTACGGGATACGAGGGACGGGGTTCGAGGGACGGGGTACGAGGTTCGAGGTTCGAGGTACGGGCTCAGGCCGTCGGCGCCGTCGCCGCTTCCTTCTGGGCGCGGCGGCGCAGCGCGTCCTCGTCCGTCTCCGCGTCGTACGTCACCAGCCTCGGCAGCACCGCCGCGAGCAGCCCCACCGAGGCCACGCAGGCGAGTCCGCCGCTCCAGATGGCGGGGCGGGTGCCCGTCCAGCCCGCCATCACGCCCGCCCGGATCTGTCCGAGCTGCGGTCCGACGCTGTACGAGAGCACCTCGATGCCCGCGAGCCGGCCGCGCAGCTCCTCCGGGATCGTCTGGTTCCAGATGGTCGAGCGGCCCAGACCGCTGAGCATGTCGCCCGCGCCCGCGAGCCCCAGACAGACCAGCACCACCCAGATGTTCGAGAACCATCCCGCGGCGGTGATCGCCAGCCCCCAGCCCGCCGCGCCGAACACCACGAAGAGGCCGTGTCTGCGCACCCGTGAGGTCCAGCCGCTGGTCAGACTGAGCGCCACCGAGCCGACCGACCCCGCCGCGTACATCAGACCGAGCGCCCACTCCGCGTCCAGATCGTCGGCGAGGAACGGGAAGATCGTGTTCGGGAAGGCGAAGAACATCGCGGCCATGTCGATCGCGTACGTCCCCAGCAACACCGGTCTGCTCCACGCGTAGCGGGCCCCCTCCACGATGCCCCGCAGGGACGGCGCCTGCGCGTCGTGCGCGGCGGGCGCGGGCGAGAGCCGCAGACAGAGCAGTACGGAGACGGCGAAGCCCAGGATCGTGACCCCGTAGGCCGTGCCGTGACCGGCGTACGCGACGACCAGACCGGCCAGCGAGGGCCCCGCGATCGCGCCGAGCTGCCAGCGCACGGCGTTGAGGGCGGCGGCAGCGGTCAGCTGGGCGTGCGGGACGATCCGCGCCATCAGCGAGTCCAGCGCGGGCCGTTGCAGACCCGCCAGCGCGGACACCCCGGCCGCCACCACGTACAGCGGCCACAGCAGCGGCTGGGGAAGCAGCGAGTTCACCAGCAGGACGGCGGCGAGCACGCCGAGCCCCGCCTCGGTGAGCAGGATGACCTTGCGCCGGTCGACGGCGTCGGCGAGGGCCCCGCCGTACAGCCCGAAGATCACCAGGGGCACCAGCTCCACCGCGCCCATCGCGCCGACGGCCAGCGGTGATTCGGTGAGGTCCTTGATCTGGAGCGGCAGCGCGATCATCGCCATGAAGCTGCCGAAGTTCGTCACCAGCCCCTGCACCCAGAGCAGCCGGAATTCCCGTGAGGAACGCAGAGGGGAGAGATCGGGGAGTATCGCGCCGAGCTTCTTGGTCACGAGAGGCCATGATTGGCGCGGATGTGTGAATTGGGCAAATGAATTGCCGGGGCGCACGGGCCGGGGCGCACGGGCAGGGGCGCACGGGCCTGCGGGCGCACGGGCCTGCGGGCGCACGGGCCCGCAGGCGGGCGGGGCCGGGGAGCAGGGCCACTGGTGGGTAGGCCCACCGGCGAGCGCGGGGGCCGGGGAGCGGGCCCACCGGCGAGCGGGCCTGCCAACGCGCGGGCTTACCGGCGCGCCGGCTTACCAGCGGGCGGGCTTACCAGCGGGCGGGCGGTGGCGCCGTCAGCTGGTCGGCCAGCCGGGACAGCCGGTCCCGGAACCGCCGCCGCCCGCGCGGCCCCGGCAGGCTGTTCTCCCCGGCCGCCGCGCTCACCAGATGCTGCACGGTGTCCAGGTCCACGCCGTGCGCCGCCTCCGCCGCGTTCACCGACAGGGCGTCATGCGCCAGTCCGCGCACCTCCGCGTCCCCGCCGTCCAGCGACAGCACCGTCGCCCCGGCCCGACGGGCGCCGTGCACCCGCTCCAGCAGTCCGGCACCCGGCCGCTCCGGTGCCACGACGAGCAGCGTCTCGCCCCGGCCGGCCGCTTCGAGGCGGCCCAGGCCGACGGCCAGATGCGCCGGGTCCCCGGACCGCACCCGGTGCCGTACGAGCGTCGGCGTCAGCTCGGGCTGTCCCGACCATGCCGCCTCGTCCACGAGATGCGCGGTGAGATGCCACGGCTCGTACTCCTCCGTCCCGACGAGCAGCAGACCGCCGCCCTGCGACACGACAGAGGCACGCAGCGCCCCCGCGAACCGGCGGGTCGCGGACGGCCATTCCGTTCCTGCGAGTACTTCACGCAGCAGTGCGACGCGTACGGCATCCATGGGCCCGCATCCTGCCGCAGCCGGCCGCGCGGCGCGGGAGGTCGGGAATCGGCTCACCCGAACGTGCGCCAGTACCGGCGAGTAGGGTCGTGACCATGACTTCAACGGACAGTGGCAGCACCCCCAAGCCCCCCGCCAAGGACCCCTGGGACCTCCCGGACGTCTCCGGTCTTGTCGTCGGGGTACTCGGCGGCACCGGCGATCAGGGGCGCGGGCTCGCGTACCGGCTGGCGAGGGCCGGACAGAAAGTGATCATCGGATCCCGGGTCGCCGAGCGGGCCGAGACGGCGGCGGCCGAACTGGGCAACGGCGTCGAGGGCCTGGCCAACGCGGAGTGCGCGCGCCGCAGCGACGTGGTCATCATCGCCGTGCCGTGGGAGGGACACGCCAAGACCCTGGAGTCCCTCAAGGAGGAGCTGACGGGCAAGCTCGTCGTCGACTGCGTCAACCCGCTCGGCTTCGACAAGCGGGGCGCGTACGCGCTGAAGCCGGAGGAGGGCAGCGCCGCCGAGCAGGCCGCCGCCCTGCTGCCGGACTCCCGGGTGACCGCCGCCTTCCACCATCTCTCCGCGGTGCTGCTCCAGGACCCGGCGGTCGAGCGGATCGAGACGGATGTGATGGTGCTGGGCGAGGTACGCGCGGACACCGATCTCGTCCAGGCGCTGGCGGCCCGTATCCCGGGCATGCGTGGGGTGTTCGCGGGCCGGCTGCGCAATGCCCACCAGGTGGAGTCGCTGGTGGCCAACCTGGTCTCGGCGAACCGCCGTTACAAGGCACACGCGGGCCTGCGCGTGACGGACGTATAGCGCGTGCAGATGTACGTGTAGGAGACGCTACAGAGAAGTAAGACGAGACACGCGGCCCGTGCGGGCGCGGGCCGGGCCGTCAGCCCGTGGCCGTCGCCGTACGGGCCGCGCGTTCTGCCTTCGCCTTGCGCACGTAGTACCAGGCCATGTTGGACGACAGCCCGGCCAGCAGCACCCACACGATGCCGAGCCAGTTCCCCTGGATGAAGGAGACCACGGCCGCGGCGACGGTGAGGGCGCAGATGGCGAGGGCGTACAGAGCGAGGCGGGGCATGCGGGTCGGCTCCTGTCGGGGGCGTCTTGTGCTGTCGTCGTTCGCGTTCCAGTGTCCCCCATGCCCCGGGAACGTCCCGCCGCCGCCCGGCCGCCTTCCCGCCGGACCTCTGACCTGCCGGATGTCGCCTTCTGACCGCTGGATGTCGTCTTCACAGAGTTGGCATGAACTTGCTGATTTTGTGGTGCGACGGTGATCGTATGTGTGTACGTTGTGACCGTCCGCATGGGGAGTGTGGGCATCTTGGGCCGTCCATGGCCTCTTTTTGTTGCTCTGGGGAGGGCACGTGCGTCTGCACGGCGAGCGTTTCGGGGTCCATCTGTCCACGCGCTGGCGGTCGCTGACCGTCGGGGCGCTGGTGCTGGCGCTGTCGGCCGGCCTGGTGTCGGCCGAGGCGGCACCGCCGCCCGCGCCCACGTCCGGCGCGCCGTCATCAGCGCCGTCATCAGCACCGTCTTCGGCACCACCTTCAGCACCACCTCCGGCACCGCTTTCCGGGGCGAAGCGGGCGGCCGAGTCCGCGGCCGGGCCGGCGGGCCCGGAGCAGACCCGCGCGGCAGCCGCCGCCGAGGCCGCTCCGGCGGTCAGCGACGCCGTCTACGCGTACGACGCGGCCGGCCGCCTCGTCGGCATCACGGACCCGGCGGGCGAGACGGCCCGCTACCGCTACGACGAGGCCGGCAACCGACTGGGCATCGACCGGTTCGCGTCCGCCGATCTGTCGGTTCTGTCGCTGGTGCCGACCCGGGCCGCCGTCGGGGCGACCGTCACCCTTTCGGGAACGGGCTTCTCCACGACGCCGGGCTCGAACGCGGTCTCGTTCGGCGGGCGGGCGGCCGAGGTCGTGTCCGCGTCCGCGACGCGGCTGAAGGTCAAGGTCCCCGCGGCGGCCGTCACCGGGAAGGTGTCGGTGACGACGGGCGGCGCCACGGCCCAGTCGCCGGAATCGTTCACGCTCGCCGCGCCCGCGCCTTCGGTCACGAAGGTGGACCCGACGTCCGGCTACGCGGGCACCTCAGTGGTGCTCTCGGGGTCCGGGTTCGCCGCCGCCACCGCCGACAACGTGGTGAGATTCGGCGGCGGAGTCGTGGCCGAGATCGTCGAGCGGACCGACACGGCCCTGAAGGTGCTGGTGCCGGCCGGCGCCGCCACCGGACCGGTCGAGGTGGCCACCCCGGACGGCCGGACCACCTCCGCCGCCGCTTTCCGGCTGGTCGCCGGTGACGGCGGAGGTGAGATCGAGACCTCGGTGGAGACGTCCGTGACGGACGAGACCCCGCCGACGGTCTCCGTGACCACCCCGGGCAACCAGGCGCAGGTGGTTTTCGACGCCGATGCGGGCGACGACATCAGCATCGGTTTCACCGAGTCGACCTTCAACCAGACCGTCACCGTCCGGCTGCTCGACCCGCAGGGAAAGCGCCTGGAGTCCGCCGCGTACACCGGCACGGCCGGCGACTGGGAGATGACGGACGTACCGGTGAGCGGCCAGTACTCGGTGATCGTCGACCCCGGCACGGGCAATATCGGCTCGGTCAAGGTGACCGTGTCCAACCCCCGGATCTCGGTGCTCGACCTCGCGGGACCGGCGGCCGACGCGCAGTTCACCCGGCCCGGACAGGACCATCTGCTCACGTTCCCGGCCCTGTTGGGCGACTCGCTCAGCCTTGGTATCGACGCGACCGGCCTGGCCAAGTCGACCTACGCACGACTGTACGGCCCCGACGGGGCCGAGATCGACAAGGTGTACGTCACGGGGACGCGGATCGGCGGCCTCGACGTGGACGCCCTGACCCAGTCCGGCACGTACACGCTTCAGCTCGACCCGGACGCCGCCGCGCTGGGCACCGTCAAGGTCACCGGCTCGCACTACGCCGACGCGGGCACGCTCACCGCGACCGGCCCCGCCCTTGACGTATCGCTGATCCGGCAGGGGCAGCAGGGCCGCGCCCAGTTCTCCGCGCAAGCCGGCCAGCGAGTGTCGCTCGGTGGGTCGGCGACCGGTTTCGGCAACTCCACCCGGGTCGAGATCCACCAGCCGGACGGCGCCCTGCTCGACTACTTCCTCGTCCCGGACGCCGACGCGGGCCAGTGGGACAGCGCCACGCTCACCACATCGGGCACGTACACCGTCGTCGTGAAACCGGGCAGCCCGCTCGGCACCGGCAAGATGACACTGACCCTGTCGCGCCCGCTCGCCCTCGCGGCGCTCACCACCACCGCCAGTGCGTCGGCGGTGAACATCACCCGGCCGGGGCAGAACGCCGAATCGTCCTTCCAGGCGCAAGCGGGCGCGGATCTCTCGCTCGGCTTCACCGCCAACACCTTCCCGCAGTACCTCGATGTGACGGTGACCGCGCCGTCCGGCGCGAAGGTCATCGACGGGGTGAACGTCACCGCGGGCGCGGCCACGACGATCCCGCTGCCCGTGTTGACCGAAGCGGGTACGTACCAGGTGGTCCTCGACCCGAACAAGGGCGCCGTGGGGGCGACTTCACTGACCCTCTCCGCCGTCGCGCGCGCCACGCTCACCGCCGACGGAGCCCAGCAGCCGACGACGGTCGCCCGCGCGGGCCAGCGGGTACGGGCCACGTTCACGGCCCCGGACACCGCTGCCCTGGGGCTCGCCGTCACCGCGAACACCATCGCGGAATCCACCGAGATCAGACTCATCGGACCCGACGGCGGTGCGGGCACGCTCGTCGGACGCGTCGCGAGCAAGGCGTCCGACACCTTCTATCTGACCGGCCTCACCTCGGGAGCCGCGTACCAGCTGGTGTTCGAGCCGGCCAAGGCCACGACCGGAGCCATGACCCTGTGGCTGTCCAAGCCGGTCAAGGCCGGCACACTCTCGACCACCGCACCGACGCTCACGGGTGAGATCACCCGGCCGGGCGCGCAACTCGAATTCGGCGTCAACGCGGTGACGGGCTACGGCGCCGCGGTCGTCTTCAGCGGCACGACGCTCACCGAGACGTCCGCGCTCATCCACCGGACCCCTGGTGGTGTGGAGGACAACGTCGGTTCGCTGAGCAAGGCGACCCTGGACGCCGATCTGCGGGCCCCCCTGGCGGTCGGCGGCCACCGGGTGTTCGTACGTCCCAACGGCTCGGCCACCGGAAAGACCACGGCCACACTGGTCCCCAACGTGACCGGCGGCGCCCTGGCCACCACCGGCACGAAGAAGTCCGTCGCGATCGCCACGGCGGGCCAGAACGCCCACTACACCTTCACCGGTACCGCGGGGCAGAAGCTCACGCTCGGTCTGGACACACCGCCGGGTGCCTGGTCGCTGTCGGTCCATGGTCCGGACGGGAAGTGGCTGGTCGACGGCCGGAACATGAGCGCGACGACGGTGAGCTACGCCCTGCCGGCGCTCCCGGCCAACGGCACGTACACGGTGTCGGTCGACCCCAACTCGCTCAAGACCGGTACATGGAACCTCGGACTGACCGCCGCGGCCACCCTCCGAGCGGCCACGGCGGCCACGGCGGCTGACAAGGTGGCCGGGGCCGACAAGGCGGCCGGGGCTGATGAGCCGACGACTCCGAAGCCGCCGGCCGCCGGTGTCACCCCGGCCGGCGCGGACGCCTGGCAGCCGGACAAGGGGAATCTCTCCGGCCACGACTGGCTCACCCGCCGCGGCGACGCCCCCAAGGCCCCGCCCACACTGCGCGCCCCGCCCAAGACCACGGCGCTGACCGGGCATGTGCTCAGGCTCGACGGCAAGCCGCTGGCCGGGGTCACCGTCTCCGTGGGCGCGAAGACAGGGCGGACCGACGCGGAGGGCAGGTTCCTGCTGGCCGGGATCAGCCCGGAAGCGACCACCCTGGTGGTGGACGGCGCGAGCGCCAACACGAAGCAGCGGCAGTACGGCAGGTTCGACATCCGGATCCGTCCCGAGGCGGACACCTCGGTCGACCTCGGCTTCCCGGTGTGGATGACGCCGCTGGACACGAAGAACACCGTGCGCTTCGCGGCCCCCGCGAAGACCGACGTCGTACTGAGGACCCCGAAGATCCCGGGCCTTGAGGTACGCATCCCCAAGGGCTCGGTGGTACGGGACGAGAAGGGCCGCCCGGTCACCGAACTGGGGATCACGGCGATCCCGATCGACCGTCCACCGTTCCCGCTGCCCGAGAACGGCGTCGTGCCGGTCTTCTTCACCGTGCAGCCCGGCGGTACGTATGTCTTCCCCGAGGGCGCGCAGATCGTCTACCCGAACTACACGCGTGAAGCCCCTGGCACCCGCGTCGAGTTCATGGACTACGACCCGAAGAAGAAGGGCTGGTACGTCTACGGCCGCGGCCAGGTGTCGGCGGACGGGAAGCAGGTGGTGCCGGACGCGAAGACCCGCGTCTGGGCCTTCCACGGCGCGATGTTCAACACCGGCGACATCCTGCCCTGGGACATGGGCTGGCTCCAGGACGTCATCGACTGGCTGTCCGGTGACCCGGTCGAGCTGACCACCGGAATGCTCACCGACTCCCGTACGGATCTGGCGGTCGGCGGCGCCCTCGGCTCCGCCGAGATCACCCGTACCTACTGGCAGGGCGATCCGGAGAAGCGGGCCTTCGGCATCGGCCGTGACCTGTCGTACAACGCCTTCCTGCACTCCAAGAAGCAGTGGCAGGAAGTGGATCTGTATCTGCCGGGCGGCAGCAAGACCCACTTCACGCGCACGTCGGCGGGCACCGACTGGACCAACGCCGTCTTCGAACCGCTCGACAGCCCCTCGGGGTTCCGCGGATCGAAGCTGGTGTGGAAGGGGTACGACGGCGGCTGGGACCTGACCTTCCGCGACGGCTCGGTATGGGTGTTCCCGCAGTACGCGCCGCTGAAGGAGATCCGGGACCGGCACGGCAACGCCGTGAAGATCACACGGCTCGACGGCAAGCGCGGCGACATCACCCGGATCAGCGCGCCCGGCGGCCGGTGGATCTCGCTGGCGTACGACGCCCAGCACCGTGTCACGGGGACGAAGGACAACGCGGGCCGCACCACGGCGTACACCTACGACACCGCGGGACGCCTGGACACGGTGACCGACCCCGCGGGCAAGGTCAGCCGTTATACGTACGACGGCACCACGAACCGGATCAGGACCGCCGTCGACGCCCGTGGCATCACGTACATGTCCAACACCTTCGACGCGGCCGGCCGGGTCAAGGAACAGACGCTCACCGAGGGCGCGAAATACGCCTTCGAGTACACCCAGACCGGCGCGGGCAAGATCACTTCGGCGACCGTGACGCAGCCCGGCGGCGCTGTGCGGCGGGTCGAGTTCGACGCGGACGGCTACGGCGTGTCGGACACCCGGGCGCACGGCAGCACGCTGGCCCGCAAGACGGTGTACGAACGCGGCTCCTACCACCGGATCGACGCGGTCACCGACCCGTACGGCCGCCGCACCGAACTCGCCTACGACGCCAACGGCCATGTGACCTCGGCGAAGGAACTGGCGGGCACACCCCAGGCCCGTACCTCCGGCACGGCGGTGTACGACGGCCCCTACGACCAGCCCACCACCCTCACCGACCCGCTGGGCAGGACGACCACCCTCGACTACGACTCCGCCGGTGATCTCCGGACGGTGACCGACCCCGAGGGCCGGCCCACCGCCGTCACCCACACCCCCGACGGACAGCTGAAGACGGTCACCGATGCCTCCGGCGCCGTCACCGAATACACCTACCAGTACGGCGAATTGACGGAGGTCAAGGACGCCGAGGGCGGCACGGGCCGCCAGTTCCTGGACGCCGCGGGCCGGCCGGTGGTCACGACGGACGCGTCCGGCGCGCGGACGACCCTCACCTACGACGCGCTCAACCAGGCGCGGAAGGTCACCGATCCGCTCGGCCACACCACCGCCCTCGACTACGACGACAACGGCAACCTCACCACCCTGACCGACGCCAGGAACAACGCCACCACCTGGGTGTACGACAACGCCGACCGTCCCACGTCGGCCACCGACCCGCTCGGGGCGCGGGCGCTCTTCGGCTACGACCCGGCGGGGCAGCTGACCAAGGTCACCAGCCGCGCGGGCCAGATCGCCACCGCGGAGTACGACCTGCTGGGCCGGGCCAAGAACGCCAGGTACGGCGTGGACGCGGCGGGCCAGGCGCAGTCGGCCACCACGTACGCCTACGACGGTGTCGACCTGCCCAAGACCGTCACCGACACGGTGTCCGGCACGCAGTCCTTCACGTACGACGCCTACGACCGGACCAAGACCGTCACCGGCCCGACCGGCACCGTCGGCTACGACTACGACGGCGCGGACCGCCGCAAGGAGATGACGGCGGCCGGGACGACCACGGCCTACGGTTACGACACCTCCGGCATCCTCACCTCGGTGACCACCGGCGGCCAGGCCGTCACCTTCGGACTGGACGCGGTCGGCCGCGAGAAGACGGCCGCGCTGCCCGGCGGTTTCACCCGCACCACCGGCTACGACAAGACCGGCACCATCACGGGCATCTCCTACACCCGCGCTGGCGCCACCGTCGGAGACCTCACCTACACCCGCGACGAACGAGGCCTCCAGACCGGCCTGGCCGGCACCCTCGCGAGCATCGCCCTCCCGGCGGCCGAGACGGGCGCGGTCTTCGGCAAGGACAACCGGCTCACGACGTTCAACGGCCGCTCGTTCACGTACGACGCCGAGGGGCAGCTGACGTCCGACGGCAAGCGGACGTACGACTGGAACGCCCGGGGCGAACTCACCGGCCTGACCGAGACGGGCGGCCGGAGCAGCACCTTCGCCTACGACCCGCTGGGCACGCGCGGCGCGAGGACGCTGGGCGGCACGACCAGCAAATTCCTCACGGACGGCTCCAACCCCCTGGCGGAACAGTCCGGTTCGGGCGAGACCACGGCCACGGTGGCCACCTCAGGACTGGACGAATTCCTCACCCGCACGGAGAGCGGCCGGACCCAGGTCTACCTGACCGACGCCCTCGGCACGGTCGTCGGCCTCGCCGACCAGGACGGCACGATCGCCACCCGCTACACGTACGACCCGTACGGTCAGCCCACGGCGTCCGGCGCCGCGTCCTCGAACCCGTACACCTTCACCGGCCGGGAGAGCGACGGCACGGGCCTGCTCTACTACCGCAACCGCTACTACGACCCGGAGACCGGCCGCTTCATCTCCCAGGACCCGATCGGGTTCGCGGGCGGGGCCAACCTCTACCAGTACGCGCTGAGTTCGCCCACGACGTACACCGATCCCTCGGGCAACAATCCTCTTCTGATCGGCTGCGCGGGCGGTGCCCTGTTCGACGGTGGCCTGGACTGGCTCACCCAGCGCCTCTCGGGCCGCAAGGTCAACTGGGGCCAGGTCGGCTCGTCGGCGGCACTGGGCTGCCTGACCGGAATGCTCGGCGGGGCGGGCAGCGGCGGCAAGCTCGCGGGCCGCGTCGGCTGCAAGAACAGCTTCACCGGCGACACCCCGGTCCTGATGGCGGACGGCACCCGTAAACCCATCAAGGACGTACGGGTCGGCGACAAGGTCCTCGCGACGGACCCCGAAACCGGCGAGAGCGGTCCGCGCGAGGTCACCACCCTGATCCAGGGGTCCGGCGACAAGTCCCTGACGGACATCACCGTCGTCGCCACCACCGAGGACGGCAAACCCGCCAAGATCACCGCCACCGACGGCCACCCTTTCTGGCTCCCCGACGTGAAGGAATGGACCGACGCTGGCGACCTCCAGCCGGGCCAGTGGCTCCGCACCAGCTCCGGCACCTGGGCCCAGATCACGGCGATCAGCCACCGCACGAAGTCGATGACGGTCTACAACCTCACGGTCGACGACCTCCACACGTACTATGCGCTGGCGGGGGTCACACCGGTACTCGTTCACAACTGCAACTCGTCGGTCGACGATGTGTTTGCTCGGGCCGCTGAACTCGGCGACTCCAGTGGTGAATACCTCTACCGAGGGATTACCAACAATCACTACAAGCTCGCGGAAGCGAGGGCAGGTATTGCGGAACCTCGCGGCGGCCACAGCGATCCTGTTGCGCACTCGGGTGACAACACGGAGAGTGTTTTCACATCTTGGTCACCTGACCTGGAGACAGCGCGAGAATTTTCAGAGGAGTTCGGTAGTTCGGGGGCTCTGGTTCTCAGGATTCCGCGTAGTGCAATCGATCCAAGCCGCATGAGAGTTGCCGGACAGCGAGGACTCGAAGAGCTGGAAGTCCTCATTGAGGGTCGCGTCACAGGCTGCCAGGTGAGCTGTGAATGGGGGCCGTTTAGGTGACAGAATCGAAGTAGCCGGGTCCGGGAGAGGGGTTTGAGTGTCTGGAACCAGTGCGGGTGATCTGTTTGCGCGCTATTGCTTGCCTGGGAACAGGTATAAGAAACTCCTCTCCGGGAGCTTCATGAGGGTTGGCCGTGAGCAGGCCCTTGAGTTTGGCGCAGCCTTGATGGACGACGGTCGGCGGGCGTCGGCGAGCGAGCTAGAGCAGCTCCTGGGCGGCGACTGGCGGGAGGCTCTTACGGCGTGTTGGCTAATCGGGTTTGCGCAGAGATCTGAATTTCGAGATGAGCTGCACAGGCTTATCGATGAGGGGGGCGCCAGGCACACGGAAAAAGGCGTTGCATTCGCGCTGGCTCGGTTCTGTCAACCCTCTGATGCGTATGCCTTGAAGCGTTATCTGGAGCACAGTCTGAGCGAGCTGAAAAATCGGGGAAACCAGCCGTGGTGCCTTGGTGCGCTGCTGTATATCGAGAGGCGTTTGGGCGTACGGATTTCGCAAGATCTACTTGCGTCCGAAGGGCTGTGGGATCGATGGTCGGCGGCAGGCTTCCTTGAGGCTGTTGATCCTTCCCATTGGGAGAGGGAAGTGGCAGGCTGGATTGCGCTTGCCGAGAGCCTGGACTGATCACTGGCAGGCTATGCCTCCACCCACTTCTGAAGGCTTCATTTGCTGAAGCCGTTCGTGATGGCGAAGCCCCGCCGGGTGCGTCCTGGCGGGGCTTCTGCATGAGGTGACGGCAGTAGTTGACGGCAACGTCAGCGGACGAGTGAGGCGCAGGGTGGCGGTTCGTCGCCGTCGGAGCGTGCCGTCTCGGTGGTCTCCCGGGCGACGAGCGCGGTGCCGAGGGCGTCGATGGCGTCTCGCTGGAGTCTGAGTCGGACGTGGGCGTAGACGGTGGCGGTGACGCCGATGTGGGCGTGGCCGAGGAGTTCCTTGATCACGACGAGGTCGACGCCCTGCTCACAGGAGCGGGATGCGGCCGGCCCTGGGGCGCGGTGGATCGTAGAGTGCGGGGCGGCCGGTCTTGAGGGCCATCTCGGCGGGGGCGGTGTGGGGTTCGGTGCCGCGTGGCCGGTCCGTTGTTCGGTGTGGGAAATCCAGTTCAGGGGGAAACACGCGTGGTCAGACGGAGATCTTTGCTGCTCGCTTCCTCGGCGGCCGGGCTCGCGGTCGGGGGTGCCGCCGTCTATGGCGTGCGGGCCGGGGCCGAGAGTGGTGATGGCGGTGGCGTGAGCCGGGGCGGGGGCCCGGGGGAGCGGATGCCCGTGCAGTTGAGGGGGGTGCGGCCGGAGGGGCGGGTGGCGATGGTCGCGCTCGATCGTGGAGTGCGTGGGGGTGAGTCACCGGCCGTCCTGCGGGAGTTGGTGAGCGGTGTGCGCGCTCTGGAAGGGGCCGGTCTCGCCGTGGGGGTGGGGCTGGGGGCCGGTGCGTTCGAGGCCGGTGGGACGCGGCCTCGTCAGCTCGTCGGCATGCCGCCCTTCCCCGGCGACCTGCTGGATCCGGCGCGGTCGCACGGTGATGTGCTCGTGCAAGTCGCGGGGGACCGGGTCGCCGATGTGCGGGCGGCGGTCGAGCGGCTGCTGCCCGCCGTTCCGGGGTGGCGGGAGCGGTGGCGGATCGAGGGGTTCCGGGCCGAGAACCGGGAAGAGGGCGGCCGGGGGCTGGCCCGTAATCCCTTCCACTTCACCGAGGGGTTCGGGAATCCGTCGGGCGACCGGGAGACCGCCGATCGCGCCCTCGTACAGGCAGGTCAGGGCGAGCCGGACTGGGCCGTGGGCGGGAGTTATCAGGTCGTACGGATCATCCGGTTCGCGACCGATCTGTGGGACAAGGACTCCGTACCCGAGCAGGAGCGGATCATCGGGCGCCGCCGCGACGGGCGATGGCTCGACGGGGCGCCCACGGACGAGGAGCCGAACTTCGCGGCCGATCCCAAGGGCCGGCTCACCCCGCTCGACTCACACGTACGGCTGGCCGCGCCCGACCGCCGTGAGCCGCCGCCGCTCGTACGGCGCAGCTACAGCTACGACCGGGGTGACGGCGATACCGGGCTGGTCTTCTCGTGTTTCCAGCGCGATCTGGCCAGGGGGTTCGAGGCCGTGCAGAAGCGGCTGGAGGGTGAGGCCATGGCCAAGTATCTGCTGACCACCGGTGGTGGCTACTACTTCGTCCCGCCCCCGGGCGACCACTGGATCGACGCGCTCGTCCAGTCGTACTGACCGAGCACGTTGATCGAAAGCCATGGACGGCTCTTGTGGTGCCGTTGGCGTTGCCCCGAAAGCGACAGGTGCACCGAGAGCAGCGGCTACGGTGCTGATCCGGGGTTTTCGTGCTTGTGGGCATGGAAGCGCGCCTTCTTCTGGCGATTCCCGCACGTGTTCATGTCGCACCATTTGCGGGTGCGGCTCTGGCTGGTGTCGAAGAAGGCCGCTTGGCAGGTCGGCGACGCGCACAGGGCCAGTTTTCCGTCGCGTTCGCCCGCGATGATGCTGATCGCGTCGGCGGCGATCACGCCCAGGGCATCCTCCACGGAGGAAGCCGAGCCGAGTCGCCATCGCCGAGTGCCCTCGGGCGTCAGGACAGCCGCGGCCCGGCCTTGAGCGCTGCGGTCGTTGATGACCTGGACAGCGGACGCGGGGAGAGGGTCTCGGCGTGCGGCGGCTGTCGCGGCGGCGTGAATTGATTCCCTCAGCTCCCGGGCGCGTTCGAGCTGGGCGGGGGTGCAGGACTCCACGGCGAGGCCGCTCACCGCCAGCCAGTCGACGAGCCGGTTCGGCGTGGGGATGCGCTCCACGGCGTCGCCGCATCGCTCCGACAGGGTCCCCGTGAAGCTGGTCGCCAGCACCTTGCCGAGGCGGAAGTCGGGGAACCGAGCGCTCATGGAACCACCTTAGCTGGTTGCACGCCGCCATCGCGGCCTGCTAGAACCGTCTTAGCCGGTTCCGGCGAGTCCAGGCCGGTTCCCCCGATGGCCAGGAGGTCTCATGTCCACGCACTGGTGCGTCACCGACGCCGCGACCGCCATCGATCGTGGCGTTGTCATCACGTCGGCTCACCCCGGCGGAGGTGTCTCGTGAAGCGTCGAACCAGCGACGTGCACGCATTCGAAGCCCACGCGTCCGACACCGACCTCGACGACCTGCGCGCGCGACTGGCCGCGGCACGGCTGCCGGAAGCTGAGACGGTTCATCGCGCCGCGCCCGGCCCACGCCGATGGGGTCAGGGCGTTCCTCTCGCCGACCTCGTGGACGTCGTGAACTACTGGCGCACCGGGTACAACTGGCGGACGTTCGAAACGCGCCTCAACCAGATCGGCCAGTTCCGTACGACCATTGACGGTCTGGGAATCCATTTCCTGCACCGCCGGTCCACCCGCGCGGACGCCACCCCGCTGATCGTGACGCACGGCTGGCCGGGCAGCATCGCCGAGTTCACCCATGTGATAGACGAACTGGCGGATCCGGAAAACGCGGACGCACCGGCGTTCCATGTCGTCCTCCCGTCGCTGCCGGGTTTTGGTTACAGCGACAAGCCGGCCACCACAGGGTGGGGAATCGAAAAGATCGCGGCCGCGTGGGTGGAGCTGATGGCAAGGCTCGGCTATGGCGAGTTCGTGGCCCACGGCGGCGACTGGGGAGGTGTGATCACCACCATCCTCGGCGGCAGGTTCCCGGAGCACGTGCTCGGCATCCACACGACGACCGCGCAGGCACCGCCCGGATTGACAACGGACGGGCTGACGGCGGCCGAGCGCGAATGGACCGAGGAAACCCGCGACTTCTGGCGTCTCCGCGCGGCGTACGCGAAGCAGCAGGCGACCCGGCCGCAGACCATCGGGTACTCGCTCGTCGACTCACCAGTCGGGCTTCTCGCCTGGATCCTCGACAAGTTCGCCGAGTGGACGGATACCGAGGACAGCCCGTTCGAGACGATCTCCAGAGACAGCCTTCTCGACGACGTCACCCTGTACTGGCTGACGCGGACCGGCGCATCGGCGGCCCGCATCTACTACGAAAGCCACAACTCGCTCGACCCCGGACTACGGGTCGACGTCCCGTCAGCGATCAGTGTGTATCCCCGCGACATCGAGAAGTGCCCGCGCTCCTGGGCCCAGGAGCGGTACCGACGGATCGTCCGATGGCGGTCGCCCGAAACCGGGGGCCATTTCCCGTCGCTGGAGGTTCCCGGGTATTTCGTCAGGGATCTGCGAGAGGGCCTCGCGGCCGTGCTGGCCGCCGGCGGTGGTCGGTCATGAGGCGCCGACGCCGGGAGATACGCCGCGGACCCGTTGCCAACGCCGGGGAGATACGCCGCGGACCCGTTGCCGACGCCGGGGGACACGCCGCGGACCCTGTCCGGTCGGCCGTGGTGGTCGCTACTGGCCGGTCGGGCCGCAGATGTATTCGTTCCTCGTGTTCCAGAAGCTGAAGAGATCACGGCCGCAGTAACTGTCCAGCTCCGAGACCCCCAGCCCGCGCAGGATCGCGTGGATCAGGTCGAAGAAGGCCGCGTTCACCTGCGGGATGAAGAAGAGCAGGACGAAGACGGCGAGCAGTCCGTACGGGGCGATCGGCTCCACCTGGCGGCGGAACTTATAGGACAGCCAGGGCTCGACCACCCCGTACCCGTCCAGGCCCGGGACCGGCAGGAAGTTGAGGATCGCCGCGGTGACCTGGAGCAGGGCGAGGAAGCCGAGGGCGTAGCGGAAGCCCGTCGGGACACCGGACAGGGCGTCCAGCCAGAAGGGCGCGGTGCAGACGATGGCGAACAGGACGTTCGTCAGCGGCCCGGCCGCGGAGATCAGGCTGTGCCGCCAGCGCCCCTGGATGCGCTGACGCTCGATGAAGACCGCGCCGCCCGGCAGACCGATACCGCCCAGGATCACGAAGACCACCGGCAGCACGACGGACAGCAGCGCGTGCGTGTACTTGAGCGGGTTGAGCGTCAGATAGCCCTTCGCCCCGACCGAGATGTCCCCGCTGTGCAGCGCTGTACGGGCGTGCGCGTACTCGTGCAGACAGAGCGAGACGATCCAGGCGCCGGTGACGAACAGGAAGACGGCGATCCGGATGTTCGCCGCGAAATCCGTCCACACGGCCCAGCCCGCGACCGCCGTGACAGCGGCGATCCCCAGGAAGACGGGAGAGATCCGCCGGTCGCCGCGGCGGGAGGAGGCGGTGGTCATGGGTGGGTCTCCTCGGGGGCGTGGGACGGCGGTCGGACCGCCCTACCGTAAGCAGCGCGGGACGGTGGTCGGGGTCGCCCGACCGTACAGCCGACAGAACGGGAACGTCCGGGACCCCGATAACGTCTCGCCAACGGATCCCGGTTCCGGGAAGGCTGAGCGCATGGCACTGTGGAAGATCATGTACGACAGTCGGCAGAGGGAGTGCTGCGGTGGGAGCGCCGCGGAGAGCGTTTCTCCGTCGGCGACGAGTCTCTGTCGGCGACGAGGTCTCCTTGCCGCCGCTGATGCTGCCCGCGCCCGCACGGGACACCTCGACCTGGCAGGACCGCACGCTCGCCCGGCCGCCGGCGACCCGTCGCGACGACCATCGGCGCTCGGCGACCGGTGTGCTGGTCGGACTCACGACCGAATAGGCCGGGGCGGCCTTCCCGACGGCCTTCGCGGACAATGGGCGGATGCGCTACCGGCTCCTCGGCACCACACGGGCACTGCACGACGACGGCACCCCCGTCGCCCTCGGCGGTGCGCGGCTGCGTGCGCTGCTGACGGTGCTCGCCCTGCGGCCCGGCCGTACGGTCCCGGTCGCCCAGCTCGTCATCGAGGTCTGGGGCGGCGATCCGCCCGCCGACGCGGTGGGCGCGCTCCAGGCGCTGGTCGGACGGTTGCGGCGGGCGCTCGGCCCCGCCGCCGTCTTCTCGGTGGAGGGCGGCTACCAGCTGTGCGCCGACGAGGAGGACGTGGATCTCCACCGCTTCGGCCGGCTCGCCACCGAGGGTGCGCGGGCCCTGGCGGACGGTGACGCGACCAAGGCGGCGGGCCTTCTCGACGAGGCGCTGGCGCTCTGGCGCGGTCCCGCGCTGGCCGACCTCCCCGACCGTACGAGCGAGGCCGCCCGCTGGGAGACCCGCCGACTGGAGGCCCGCAGGGCGCGGCTCACGGCCGCGCTCGCCCTCGGCCGCGCGGAGGAGACGCTGCCCGAACTGGCCGCGCTCTGCGGTGAGTTCCCGCTCGACGAGCCCCTCCAGGCGCTGCGTATCCGCGCCCTGCGCGACGCGGCACGCCCGGCCGAGGCCCTGGCCGCGTACGACAGGGTGCGCCGCGCGCTGGCGGCCCGCCTGGGCGCCGACCCGGGCCCGGAACTGCGCGCCCTGCACGAGGAACTGCTCCGGGGCACCGGCGGGTCCGGCGCGTCCGGTGGGCCTGGCGGGACCGGTGGGCCCGGCGGGACCGGCGCGTCCGCCGGGGCCAATGAGCGGGAGCGGGCCGGGGGCGGCGGGCGGTCCGACCGTACGGCCGCCACGTCCCCCGGCCCCGTCCGCCCGCCGGACCGGGCCCCGCGCCCCGCCGCGCCGCCCGGCAACCTCCGGGCACGGCTGACCAGCTTCGTGGGGCGCGAGGGCGACATCGAAGCCCTCCGCGGTGATCTGGACCGCGCCAGGCTCGTCACCCTGCTCGGCCCCGGCGGGGCGGGCAAGACCCGGCTCTCGCAGGAGGCCGCGGAGCTGATGGCCGGGGGGTGGCCCGACGGCGTATGGCTCGCGGAACTGGCGCCCGTGAACGACCCGGACACCGTGCCCGAGGCCGTACTGACCGCGCTCGGCGCGCGGGAGACCGTACTGCGGGGCGCCGGGGCCGAGGAGCTGCGGGCCGCCGACCGGCACGCCGGTGAGCCGCTCGTACGGCTGGCCGAGCACTGCGCGCGCCGGCGCATGCTGCTGATCCTCGACAACTGCGAGCATGTGATCGGCGCCGCCGCCGCCCTCGCCGAGGAGCTGCTCGCCCGCTGCCCCGGGCTGACGATCCTGGCGACCAGTCGTGAGCCGTTGGGGGTGCCGGGGGAGTCGGTGCGGCCGGTGGAGCCGTTGCCGCCGGATCCGGCGCATCGTTTGTTCGCGGAGCGTGCGCGTGCGGTGTGGCCGGGGTTCGACGGGGCGGGGGATCCGGCGGCGGTGGCGGAGATCTGTCGTCGTCTTGATGGTCTGCCGCTGGCGATCGAGCTGGCGGCGGCGCGGTTGCGGATGCTGACTCCGCGTCAGATCGCGGACCGGCTCGATGACCGTTTCCGGCTGCTGACCAGCGGGAGCCGGACGGTTCTGCCGCGCCAGCAGACGCTGCGCGCGGTCGTCGACTGGTCCTGGGACCTGCTCGACGCGTCCGAACGCGCGGTACTGCGCCGGCTGTCGGTCTTCGCGGGCGGCTGCGGACTGACGGCCGCCGAGGCGGTCTGCGCGGACCACCCGGACGACCTGGACGACTCGGCCGGTACGGCCGGTACGGCCGCACAGGACGGCATGGCCGCATCGGCCACCCCCGGCACCTCAGGAGCCCCGGCCACCCCCGGCGCCTCTGGAGCCCCGGCCGCCCCCGGCGCCCCTGAAGCCCCGGCCGCCGTCCCGGATGCCCCAGCCGCCCCTGAAGCCCCAGCCGCCCCTGAAGCCCCAGCCGTCCCTGAAGCCCCGGCCGACCCGGGGGTCACCCACGTCGTCGCCTCCCAGGACGTCGCCCGCCTCCTCGGCTCCCTCATCGACAAGTCCCTCGTCGTCGCCGCCCCCGGGCCCGACGGCGACATGCGCTACCGGCTGCTGGAAACGGTCGCCGAGTACACCGCCGAGCGGCTCGACCAGGCCGGTGACCGGGCCGCCGCCGAGCGCCGCCATCTCGTGTACCACCGGGAGCTGGCCCGTACCACCGACCCCGTACTGCGCGGCCCCGGCCAGCACGCCGCGATCGCCCTCTTCCAGCTGGAGTACGAGAATCTGCGTACCGCGCTGCGCCGCGCCGTCGCCGCCCGCGACGAACAGGAGGCGCTCTGTCTCGTCCTCTCCCTCGGCTGGCTCTGGCAGATGCTCGATCTGCGCGCCGACGCCCGTCACTGGGCGGAGGCCGCCTCGGCTCTCGGACCCGACCCGTTCGCCCCGCCCGTGGAGCCGGCTCCCGCCCTCCCGGAGCGGTGCACGGACGCACCACCGCCCATGGCCCCCGAACTGCTCAAGGAGGCCAGGCGCCAGGTGCGGCTGATCGGGATCGTCAGCATGAATCACGACGCGGAGAACTGGGCCACGCCCGAACGGCTCGCGTGGCTGCGCAAGGTCGCCGACGCCTACCGGCCGGGGCTTCCGCAGACCTGCCGGTTCCCCGGCTCGCTGTGGGTCTTCGCGTACATGCTCAGCGGGGATCCACGGGGGCTGAGACGGGTCGTGGACGAGACCGTACGGGCCTGCGAGGGGCTGGGATACGACTGGGAGCTGGCCAGCGCGCTGCACATACGGGCCAATATCTTCTCGAACCGCGGCGACCGGGCCGGGGACGCGACCCGGGACACCAACCGCAGCCTGGAGATCTTTCAGCGGCTCGGCGACGCCTGGGGCATCGCCGAGGCGCTGTCCGCGCGGGGCGAGGCCAGGGAGAGGGCCGGGGAATACCGCCTCGCCGCCGACGACTACCGGGCCGCCATCGGCCACGCCGAAAGGCTCGGCGCGCAGAGTCAGGCCGCGCTGTTGCGGTCCCGGCTGGCGGCGACCATGTTCGAGACCGGCCAGGGCGAGGAGGGCGAGCGCATCCTCCGCGAGGTGCTGGCCGAGGGGCGCGACACCTGGCACGAGGCGCAGCCCGCGGCCCGGCTCTTTCTCGCGCTCTGGCTGGGCCGTACCGGACGCGGCGACGAGGCGCGGGAAGAACTCAACCATCTGCTCGACGTGTTCCGCTCCGAGACGCTGGCCACCTTCGAGGGGTTCGTCCAGGGCGTCTTCGCCTGGCTGGACTGCGCGGACGGCCGCTACGCCACGGCGCTGGAGGCGGCCCGCGCGGCCGTGGAGGCGGCGCTGACCCCGCTGTCGCTGATGATCGCCCCCGAGATGGCCGCGGTCCATCTGGTGACGGTCGCCTGGGCGCTGGGCGGTCTGGCCGCCGAAGCGGGCGACCGGGAGCGCGGCCGGGACGCGGCCCGGCTGATCGGCGCGTACGAGGCGCTGTCGCCCGCCGGGCACCACCCCGCGTTCTCGGAGCGGTACACCAGGAAGGGCGCGCGCGAGACAGTGATGGGTGTGCTCGGTGAGGCCGCGTTCGAGGAGGCACGCGCCGAGGGTGGCGGCCTCACTCTGGAGGAGGCCACCACCCTCGCCGGATGCTGAACCCGTCGTCGGGGGCCCGTCGTCCGCGGCCCGTCGTCGGGGCCGGTCGTCCGCTTCCCGTCGTCGGGGGTTCGTCGTACGGGATCTGTCGTCCGGGGCCCGTCGTCGGGGACTCGTCCTCCGGGATCCGTCCGGTCCTGGGCCCGTCGGGGCCCTGACGTCAGGACTTCTTCCGGAACTTGGCCACCGCGAGCGGTGCCGTCACCAGCGTGATCGCCGCCGCCCACCCCAGCGTCATCCACGCCGAGTCCGCGACAGGACCGCCGTTGATCAGGCTCCGCGCCGCGTCCGCGAGATTGGACAGCGGGTTGTAGTCGGTGAACGCCTGGAGCCAGCCCGGCATCGTGGACGGCGGGGCGAAGATCGACGAGCCGAACTGCAAGGGCATCAGAACGAGCATGGCCACGCCCTGGACGGCCTGCGCCGTCTTCATCGTGAGCCCCAGCAGTATGAAGATCCACATTAGCGAGGCGCCGAACACCAGGGACAGACCGACCGCTCCGAACAGTTCGAGCACCGACGTCCTGATCTCCATGCCGAGCAGGAAGCCCATGCCGAGCAGGATCGCGGTGGCGACCAGCATCCGGCCGATCTCGACGACGATCTTGGCGATCAGCACCGAGGACCGGGCGATCGGCATCGTACGGAACCGGTCCATGACCCCCTTGCGGAAGTCGTCGTTCACGCCCGTGCCGACGGCCATCGCGATGTTCATGCCCATCATCGCCATCAGGCCGGGGATCACATAGTTCACATACTCCTCGCGGCTGCCACCGAGGCTCGCGCCCACGGAGCCGCCGAAGACGTACACGAACAGCAGCGTGAAGATGATCGGCATCAGCAGGACGTCGAACATCGACTCCGGGTCCTGCTTGATCTGGAGGGCGTTGCGGCGCACCAGCGCGCCGATGTGCCGCAGATTGGCGCGCAGTCCGATCCGGCCCTCGTCGGGGACGGCGACGGGCGACGGCGCGGGTGCCTTCTCGGGCGCGGACGTGGGCAGTGTGGTCGTGCTCATGCCGCGACCTCCTCGGGTGTGGTGTCGGACACGGAGGCCGTCTTCTGGCCGGTGATGGCCAGGAACACTTCGTCCAGGCTCGGGAGATGGGTGCCGATATGGGCGATACCGAAGCCGCGCTCGCCCAGCAGGCCGACGACCGCGGTCAGTTGCTCATCGCTCAGGATCGGTACGTACAGCAGGCCCTCGTCCGGGACGGCCTGCGTGCCGGCCAGGCCGTCGAGCCCGGTCTCGGCGATCGCCCGTGCCATCGCGGGGAGCTGCGCCGGGTCCGCGGGCCGGATCTGGAGCGTACGGCCGCCGACCTTCGCCTTCAGTTCGTCCACCTTGCCGTTGGCGATGACCCGGCCGCGGTCGATGACCGTCAGCTCGCTGGCCAGCTGCTCGGCCTCTTCCATGTACTGGGTGGTGAGCAGGACGGTGGACCCCTCCGCGACCATCCGCTGCACCTCGTCCCAGACCTCGTTGCGGGTACGGGGGTCGAGCCCGGTGGTCGGCTCGTCCAGATAGAGCACGGACGGCCGGCCGATCATCGAGGCCGCCAGGTCGAGCCGGCGGCGCATACCGCCGGAGTACTGCATCGCGGCCCGCTTCGCCGCCTCGGTGAGGGAGAAGCGTTCCAGCAGCTCGTCGGCGCGGCGGCGGGCGTCCTTGCGGGACAGATCGAGCAGCCGGCCGATCATGTAGAGGTTCTCCCAGCCGGAGAGCTTCTCGTCGACCGAGGCGTACTGGCCGGTGAGACCGATGGTGCGGCGCAGCTGGCGCGGCTGGCGCAGTACGTCGTACCCGGCGACCCTCGCGGTCCCGGCGTCCGGCTGGACGAGCGTGGAGAGAATACGGACGAGCGTTGTCTTGCCGGCGCCGTTGGGCCCGAGCACACCGAGGACGGTGCCCTCGCGCACATCGAGGTCCACTCCGTCGAGAGCCCGGGTGCCCTGTGGTCCGCCGTAGTGCTTGACCAGCCCCCGTACCTCGACGGCGTTGCCCGTGCGGCTGCCGTTGGGGTTCTTGTCGATTCGAGTCATGACACCAGTGGACCAGCCGCCACCGACAATCCACCGACAAGCCGCCGACAGGCCGCCGTCGGGAGGCTGTCGGGCCGTCGTCGCGCCGCGCGGACAGCCGACAGCCCGCCGACGGGGGAAGATCGGCGGGCTGTCGTCCGTGCGGGCAGTGGCTTCTGGGCGGTGGGACCCGCCTTCCGGGCCGTGCCTCCCGGGGCTCGTCCCCGTCTCGTCCCCACCTCGTCCCCACCTCGGCACCGCCGCGGCCCCGCCGTGCGGAGCCGAGCAGTGCCGAGCAGTGCCGAGCCGAGCCGAGCGAAGACGGGACGGGACAGGACCTAGTGGAACGTGTGCTCCTCCTGAGGGAACGTTCCTCCGATGACCTCTTCCGCAAACTCCCGCGCCGCGTCCCCGAGCGTCTGCCGGAGATTCGCGTACTGCTTCGTGAAGCGCGGCACCTTCCCTCCGGTGAGCCCGACCATGTCGGTGTGGACGAGCACCTGCGCGTCCGTCTCGGGCCCGGCGCCGATCCCGATGGTCGGGATGTGCAGGATGCGGGTCACCTCGGCGGCCAGCTCGGCGGGGACCAGTTCGAGCACGACCGCGAACGCCCCCGCGTCCTGCACCGCCTTGGCGTCGCGGAGCAGCTGCTGCGCGGCCTCCTCGCCGCGGCCCTGCACCCGGTAGCCGAGGGTGTTGACGGACTGCGGGGTGAGTCCGATGTGTCCCATCACCGGGATGCCGGCCTGTACCAGCAGCTCGATCTGGGTGTGTGAGCGCTCGCCGCCCTCCAGCTTGACCGCGCCCACCCCCGCGTCCTTCACCAGCCGTGTGGCGCTGCGCAGGGCCTGGACCGGCCCTTCCTGGTACGAGCCGAACGGCAGGTCGCCGACGATCAGGGCGCGCTTCGTGCCCCGTACGACGGCCGCGGCGAGCATCGTCATCTCGTCCAGCGTGACGGGTACGGTCGTCTCGTACCCCAGATGGCAGTTCCCCATCGAGTCGCCGACGAGCATGACCGGGATGCCGGCCTCGTCGAACACGGAGGCCGTCATCGCGTCATAGGCGGTGAGCATGGGCCACTTCTCGCCGCGCTCCTTGGCGGCGGTGATGGCATGGACGGTGATACGCCGGGAACTCGTGCCGCCGTACAGCGCCTTGGGGTCGGCTTCGGGGCGTCCCGCGGGTGACGTCCGCGCAGCCTCGGTCTGAACAGTCATGGCCAAAGGCCCTTTCGTCATCTCGAGGCACCCTGACGGTGTCCCCGGACCGGTTCCATGGTGGCATCCCGGCACCGGTCACGGGAAGTAGGGGCCGGGAAGTGGGGGGCGTGCGGGGCCCCATGGGCCCTGCGTAAAGACTTTCCAATACGAGACGGTCCCGTATCGAAAGTGGTCTAGGGTGTGCGTCATGTCCACACCGTCCGGCGGCGCCGCCGCACCCCGCATACCCGAGTCCCGTGTCCCGGAGGCGGTCCACCGCCGCCGCTGGGCCATCCTCGGCGTTCTGATGTTCAGCCTGCTCATCGTCGTGCTGGACAACTCGATCCTGAACGTGGCGGTCAAGACGATCGCCGCCCCCGAGCCCACCGGCATCGGCGCCACCCAGAGCGAGCTGGAGTGGGCGATCAACTCCTACACGCTCGTCTTCGCCGGACTGCTCTTCACCTCCGGGCTGCTCGGTGACCGCATCGGCCGCAAGAAGGTGCTCCTCTTCGGCATCGCCGTCTTCGGCCTCGGCTCGGCGCTCGCCGCCCTGTCCGGATCGCCCGCCGAACTCATCGGCTACCGCGCCCTGATGGGCTTCGGCGCCGCCTTCGTGATGCCCGCCACCCTCGCCGTGCTGATGAATGTCTTCGAGCGCGACGAGCAGCCCAAGGCCATCGGCATATGGGCGGGCAGCGTGGGCCTCGGCATCGCGATCGGCCCGATCACCGGCGGTCTGCTGCTCGAACACTTCTGGTGGGGATCCATCTTCCTGGTCAACGTCCCGGTGGCCGTCGTCGCGCTGGTCGCGATGGTGCTGCTGGTCCCGGACTCCAAGGACCCCAGGCCCGGCCGGGTCGACCCGCTGGGCGTCGTCCTCTCCATCGTCGGACTCGTCCTGCTGGTGTACGGCATCATCCGCGGCGGCGAGCTGGCCGACTTCACCGGTGCGAGCGTGCTCGCCCCGCTTCTCGGCGGCGTGGCCGTGCTGGCGCTCTTCGTCTGGCACGAGAAGCGCAGCAGCCACCCGTCCATCGACATCTCGTACTTCAGGAAGCCGGCCTTCGCCGCCGCCGTCGCCGCCATCGCGCTGGTCTTCTTCGCGCTGATGGGCGTGACCTTCTTCTCGGCCTTCTACCTCCAGAGCGTGCGCGGCTACAGCGCGCTCCAGTCCGGGCTGCTGATCCTGCCGCTCGCCGCGGCGCAGATGATCTTCGCGCCGCGGGCCCGGCTGGTGGTGGACCGGTTCGGGGCCCGCGCGGTCTGCACGGCCGGCATGCTGCTCGTCGCGGCGGGACTCGCCGCGTTCGCCCTCTTCGGCACGGACACCCCGGTCTGGGTGCTGTGCCTCGTCTTCTTCATCCAGGGCACCGGAATGGCGCACATCATGCCGCCGGTGACCGTCGCGGTCATGCAGGCGCTGCCCCGGGAGAAGGCCGGTTCCGGCTCGGCCATCAACAACACCTTCCGCCAGGTCGGCGGCGCCCTCGGGATCGCCGTACTGGGCTCGGTGCTCTCCGCGACCTACCGGGGCGGGATCGAGGGACACCTCGGCGCGGTCCCGGCCGCCGCGCGGGACGCGGCGGGGGAGTCGATCGAGGCCACCCTCGGCGTCGCGGAGAAGATGGGCCCCGCGGGCCGGCCGCTGATCAGCTCGGCCTACGACGCGTTCCTCGACGCCATGCATGTCACCGCCCTCGGCTCGGCGGCCGTCGCGCTGATCGGCGCCGTGGTGGTCGCGCTCTTCCTGCCGGGCCGGCCGGAGCCGCGGAAGCTCGCGGGGAGCGAGGAGGCGTCCGAACCCGTGACCGCCGCCCGCGGCTGACGGCGACGCGGTGTACGCCGTGTATGTCGTGTACGTCGTGTACGCCGGGGGACGAGACGCCGGGGGGACGAGACGCCGTGGGGTGAGACGCCGTGTACGAGAATTGGCGCGGCGGAAGCGCGGCGTACACGGCGTACACGCCGTACGCGGCGGCCGAGGGCGGCGAGAGGCGGAGACAGGTGCGGGAGCAGGGTCACGAGAAGGAACACCGGCGCGGCAGGCCACGCAGTGAGGCGGTCGAGCGGGCGATCCTGGAGGCCGTCGTGGCCCTGCTGGAGGACGGTGTGCCGCTCGGCGCGCTCTCCGTCGAACGTATCGCCCGTACCGCGGGCGTCGGCAAGGCGACCATCTACCGGCGCTGGCACGGCAAGGAGGAGCTCTTCCTCGACGTCCTGCGGGAGATCGAGCCGCCGGAACCCGAACTGCCCGGCACCTCGGCGCTCGACGATCTCAGGGTCGTGCTGGAGGCGATGCGCCGGCGCGGGCTCGCCCAGCGGTCCTCGGCCATGCTGCACAACGTCGTCGTCGAGATGAAGAGCCAGCCCAAACTCTGGGCGGAGTACCACAGGACGGTCATCGGCCCCCGGCGCGAGATGACGACCGGCCTGATCCGTCGCGGAGTCGCCTCCGGTGAGCTACGGGACGATCTGAGCGTGGAGCTGATGCACGAACTGCTGATCGGCCCCATGCTCATGCGCACCCTGCACCGGCCCGGCGCACCCCTGGAGGAGGACCTCCCCGACCGGATCATCAGCGCCGTGCTCCAGGGGCTGCGCCCGCCCGACTGACGCCGGTGCGCGCCGGGGACCGACGCCGACGCGCACCGGAAAAGGCCCGGCCCGGCGATGCGGGATCTGTCACACCCGCCCTGCTTTCGTCCTTGATCGGAACTCCCGGACGCGTACTTTTCGTCTCCGTGCCAGAACGGCTGTCCACGGACGGCGGAGAAAGTGCCCGTACATCGCCTAGGGTCGGGGGCGGGCGTGCACAGCAAGGCAGTGAGGGCAGCGCATATGACGCAGGAGTACACGGCGCATTCGGTGACGGACGGCGGGGAGGAGGACCCTCGCACCGGCTCCCGCGTCAGAACTCTGCTGAATCGATGGCGGGACGATCCGGGTATCTGGCGGCGGGGGATCGTGCTCGCGCTGCTCGCCGTGGTGGTCGCGCTGCTGATGATCTTCCATGCGCAGATGCCCAACAAGATCGGCAACCTGGGCAGTCTCATCGAGACCTTCCTGCCCTGGTTCGGGGTGTTCGTTCCCCTGATCCTCCTGCTGGCGCTGGTACGGCGCTCCGCCACCGCGCTGATCGCCGTGCTGCTGCCCGCCGTGGTGTGGGTCAACCTCTTCGGCGGGCTCCTCACCGACAAGTCGGGCGGTGGCGGTGACCTCATGGTCGCCACCCACAACGTCAACGCGGACAACCCCGACCCCGAGGGCACCGCGCGCAAGCTGGTGGAGTCCGGAGCCGATGTCGTGGCGCTGGAGGAGCTGAAGGCCAGCGCCGTGCAGACCTATGTCAAGGCGCTGGCCGGGACGTACAAGTACCACTCGGTGCAGGGCACGGTCGGGCTGTGGAGCAAGCACCCGATGACCGGGGCCGAGCCCGTCGACATCAGGCTGGGCTGGGTCCGGGCCATGCGCGCCACCGTCAGCACACCCGAGGGCCGGGTCGCCGTCTATGTGGCGCATCTCCCCTCCGTGCGCGTCAAGCTGAACGCGGGCTTCACCGCCAACCAGCGCGACAAGAGCGCCGACGCGCTGGGCGAGGCCATCGCCCACGAGTCGCTGAGCCGGGTGATCCTGCTCGGCGATCTGAACGGCACGATGAACGACCGGTCGCTCAACGCCGTGACCGCCCAGATGCGCTCGACCCAGGGCGCGGCCGGGCATGGGTACGGCTTCAGCTGGCCGGCGTCGTTCCCGATGGCGCGGATCGACCAGATCATGGTGAAGGGCGTCGAGCCGACCTCGTCCTGGACCCTTCCCGAGACGGACAGCGACCATCTGCCGATCGCGGCGCGGGTGAAACTGCGCTGAGCCTGAGCGCGAGGCCGCGTCGGCCGGAGCCTCGCCGGACGGAGCGCTGGGCGCAATCCGGAGTTCATCCGCCGGAATAGAAACCCTGAGAGACTTTGTTCCGTGGGGGTACTTAACCCCTGAACCCCTGAAGCTCACCACGGAAGGTCTCTTGATGCCCCTCGCCCTGTTCGCCCTGGCCGTCAGCGCTTTCGGCATCGGGACGACAGAGTTCGTGATGATGGGCCTGCTGCCCAATGTCGCGGATGACCTGGGTACGTCCGTGCCGACCGCCGGATATCTGGTCTCGGCCTACGCGATCGGTGTCGTCGTCGGCGCCCCACTGCTCACCGCCCTCGGCTCCCGTATCCCGCGCAAGCGGATGCTGCTCCTGCTCATGGGGCTCTTCGTCATCGGCAACCTCGGCTCCGCGCTCGCCCCCGGCTTCGGCTGGCTGCTGACGGGCCGCTTCCTCGCCGGGCTGCCGCACGGCGCGTTCTTCGGCGTCGGCGCGGTCGTCGCCGCCCGGCTGGTGCGGGAGGGCCGGCAGGCGCGGGCCGTCGCGACCATGTTCCTGGGCCTGACCGTCGCCAATATCGTCGGCGTGCCCGCGGCCACCCTGCTCGGCCAGAACCTCGGCTGGCGCGCCACCTTCCTGGTGGTGACCGTGATCGGGCTGATCGCGCTCGCGGCGCTCGCCCGGCTCGTCCCGCACATGCCGGTCGAGGCGCACCAGAGCGTGGGCCGCGAGATACGGGCCCTCGGCGACCGCCAGGTGCTGCTCGGCCTCGCGACCGCCGTCTTCGGCTTCGCCGGGGTCTTCGCCGTCTACTCGTACCTGGCCTCGATCACGACCGAGGTGATGGGATTCGGCGAGTCGTCCGTCACGCTGGTCCTCGCGCTCTTCGGCATCGGCATGACGCTGGGCGCGCTGGCGGCCGGGCCGCTGACCGACCGGGCGCTGCGGCCCACCCTCTACATCTCGCTCGGCACGCTCGCCGTCGTACTGCTCGCCTTCCGCTTCACGGCGCACATCCAGTGGGCGGCGCTGGTGACGGTCGTCGTGCTGGGCGCGGTCGGGTTCCTGACCACCACCCCGCTCCAGATGCTCGTCATGCAGAAGGCCAGGCACGCCCCCACGATCGCCTCCGCCTCGAACCACTCGGCCTTCAACCTGGCCAACGCGGGCGGCGCCTGGCTCGGCGGCGCGGCGATCGCGGCGGGCTGGGGCTGGCTGTCCCCGACCCTGGTCGGCGCGGTGCTCGCGGTCGTCGGCCTGGCGATCGCGGTGACGGCCGGACTGCTGGACCGGGGCGACAGGGGCGGCCGGGTGCCGGAGGCGTCGCGGGTCGTCGCCTCGGCCACGACGAGGACCGGGGCGACGACGGAACGGGTGGGCTGAGCCCCCGCGGCTCCCGAGTCCGGGGCGCCCCGGTGCTTGCCGCCTTGCGTCCGGTGCGCCCCGGGTTCCCGCGGGCCCCGAAGTCCGGGGCGCCCCGGGTCCCGCCGCCCCCGGCGCCCGTGTCTGTCCGCTACGGCCTGTGCTCGCGCCAGCGGTTCGTGATCGGCAGCCGCCGGTCCTTGCCGAAGCCCTTCGCCGAGATCTTGGTGCCCGGCGGGTACTGGCGCCGCTTGTACTCCGCCGTGTCCACCATCCGCAGCGTCCTGGCGACCAGTTCCGCGTCGAAACCGGCCTCGATGATCGCGTCCACGCCCTGGTCGCGGTCGACGTACAGCTCCAGGATCCGGTCCAGTACGTCGTAGTCGGGCAGTGAGTCCGTGTCGACCTGGCCGGGGCGCAGTTCGGCGCTCGGCGGCTTGGAGATCGAGGTCTCCGGGATCGGCGGGGTCTGGCCGCGCTCCTCGGCGGCGCGGTTGCGCCAGCGGGCGAGCCGGAAGACGGAGGTCTTGTAGACGTCCTTGATCGGTCCGTACGCGCCGACGGAGTCGCCGTAGAGCGTCGAATAGCCCACGGCCAGCTCGGACTTGTTGCCCGGTGCGAGAACGATGTGGCCCTCCTGGTTGGAGAGGGCCATCAGCATCGTGCCGCGCAGCCTCGACTGGAGGTTCTCCTCCGCGAGCCCGGTCAGCCCCAGCTCGCCCATGTACGCGTCGAACATCGGCTCGATCGGCTGCGTACGGAAGTTGAGCCCGGTACGGCGGGCCAGCTCGGCCGCGTCGTCCCTGGAGTGGCCGGACGAGTACTTCGACGGCATGGAGACGCCGTACACGTTCCGCGCGCCGACCGCGTCACAGGCGATGGCGGCGACGAGCGCGGAGTCGATACCGCCGGAGAGCCCGATCAGCACGGACCGGAAGCCGTTCTTGGCGGCGTACGCGCGCAGGCCCACCACCAGCGCCGAGTACACCTCCTCGTCGTCGTCCAGGCGCTCGGCGTAGCCGCCGGTCAGCTCGGGCTCGTAGGCCGGCACCGGGTCCTCGGAGAGGATGACCCGGTCGATCCGCAGCCCGTCGTCCACGACCCCGGTGGGCGCGTCCGGCGAGGCGGCCGGCAGATCGAGGTCCAGGACCACACAGCCCTCGGCGAACTGCGGTGCGCGCGCCACGACGTCGCCGTTCTTGTCCACGACGATCGAGTCACCGTCGAAGACCAGCTCGTCCTGGCCGCCGATCATCGCCAGATACGCGGTGGTGCAGCCGGCCTCCTGGGCGCGCTTGCGCACCAGGTCGAGACGGCTGTCGTCCTTCTCGCGCTCGTACGGCGAGGCGTTGACCGAGAGCAGCAGCCCCGCCTCGGCGGACCGGGCCGCCGGGACCCGGCCGCCGTCCTGCCAGAGGTCCTCGCAGATCGCGAGCGCGATGTCGACGCCATGGACCCGGATGACGGGCATGGTGTCGCCCGGCACGAAATACCGGAACTCGTCGAAGACGCCGTAGTTGGGCAGATGGTGCTTGGCGAAGTCGAGGACGACCGCGCCGCGGTGCAGTACGGCGGCGGCGTTGCGCGGGGCGCCCGCCGGCTGGCCGAAGCGCGGCTGGGCCGACTCGGAGCGGTCCAGATAGCCGACGACGACGGGCAGCTCGCCGAAGCCCTCCTCGTCGAGCCGTACCGCGAGCGCGCGCACGGCGGCCCGGGACGCCTCGACGAAGGACGACCGCAGGGCGAGATCCTCGACGGGGTAGCCGGTCAGCGCCATCTCGGGGAACGCGATGACGTGCGCTCCCTGTTCGGCGGCGTGCCGGGTCCAGTGCACGATCGCCTCGGCGTTCGCGGCGAGATCGCCGACGGTCGAGTCGATCTGATTCAGAGCGAGGCGTAGTTGAGGCACGGGACCCAGTGTAATCGTCTGACTGACGCGATGTCCTGGGGTGCGCGTGTGGGGCAGCCCACTCGGCGGAGGAGGCGCGCACGGCCCGTGTGGCGCGTGTGGTGGGGGAGGCGCGCGAGCCGGGGCTCAGCCGTGCGCGTAGACCTGCTCCATCCAGGAGGCGAGCTGTCCGTCGGTGAGGTGCTGGGCCAGGTCGGCCTCGCTGATCATCCCGACGAGACGCTTGTCCTCGATCACCGGCAGCCGGCGTATCTGGTTGCTCTGCATCTCGTACAGCACCTCGTCCACGTCCGCGTCCGCGTCGATCCAGCGGGGGGTGCCGTGCGCCATCTCACCGGCCGTCGTCCGCGCCGGGTCATGGCCCATCGCCACACATCCGACGACGATGTCGCGGTCGGTGAGAATGCCGGTCAGCCGGTCCTCGGCGTCGGCGATGGGGAGCGCGCCCACATCCAGCTCACGCATCAGCTGGGCGGCGCGGTCCAGGGTCTCGTGGGCCGGGATCCACTGGGCCCCGGGGTGCATGATGTCTTTGGCGGTCGTCATGGGTTCCGTCCCTCCTGAGTGCCGTCCACCCCGAGCCAGAACCATCATCGTGCACCCGTTCGAGTGGCGCGACCGCAAGAAGCCGCCGCGACCGCCGCGCGGCCCATGAGAAACCGCCGCGACCGCCGCGCCCCGCAAGAGACCGCCGCGGCCCGCAGGAGGCCGTGCGACTGAGCCGGGGCCGCCGGGTCCCGGGGAACCGGCGGCCCCGCGCGTCAGCCGCCGGTGCGCGGCTTCGCGCCGCGCGCCGCGAGCAGGTCCGCCATCAGCTTCATCTCGGACTGCTGCGCCGCGACCATCCCCTCGGCGAGGTCCTTCTCCGTACCGGGCTCGCACAGCTGTACGCAGCCCTGGGCCATCGCGACCCCGCCCTTGTGGTGGTCGGTCATCAGCTGGAGATAGAGGATCTCGGCGGCCTTGCCACGGGCCTCGCGGAGCCGGTCCAGCTCCGTCTTCGTGGCCATGCCCGGCATCAGCGAGCCGTCGTGCGCCTGATGGCCCGCCGCACCGTGATCCATCGCGCCCATGTCCATGCCGCCGTCACCGTGGTCCATGGTCGTGTCCATGGACATCCAGGCCATCGGCTCACGGCCCGACTCGACCTTCGGCAGCCCCCACATGTCCAGCCAGCCCAGCAGCATCCCGCGCTGGTTCGCCTGGGTGTTGGCGATGTCGTACGCCAGCCGGCGCACCTCCTCGTCGTCCGTGCTGTCCCGCACGATGAACGACATCTCCACCGCCTGCTGGTGGTGGACCGCCATGTCCCGGGCGAAGCCCGCGTCCGCCGAGTCCGTGGCCGGGGTACGGGGCGCGGCGGAGCCGCCGTCGCGCCCGGCCGAGGCCACCGCCGCCGTTCCGGCGAAGACCAGCGCCAGGACGACGGCGGTGATCGCCGCCCACTGTGTGCGGGTCACCTTGCGCGCCGGACGGGCCGTACCGTCGGCTGTGACCGTCGGGTCGGGCGCGCTCTCCGCCGTCACTGCGCGCCCATTCCGCCCGTGCAGGCGGCGCCCGGCTCAGGGGTCTGCGTGCCCTGCACGTACTTCGTGAAGAACTGGTCCACGCGCGGGTCCGTGGCGCTGTCCACCGTGACCTGCTTGCCCCACGCGCTCAGCATGAGGGCGCCCGCCTGGTTCTTCACCGGGCTCATCAGCGTGTAGGGGGTGTTCTCCACCTTCTCGCTCAGCGCCTTCACATCGGCGTCGGCGGCCTTGTCGTTGTAGGTGACCCAGACCGCGCCGTGCTCCAGCGAGTGCACCGCGTTCACGTCCGGGACCGGCTCCTTGTAGACGTCCCCGTCGCAGTTCACCCAGATCTGGTTGTGGTCACCGCCCACGGGCGGGGTCATCGGGTACGTGACCGCCTCGGCGACATGGTTACGGCCGAGCTTCTTGGCGTCCCAGGACTTCTCGTCCTTCACGGGCGCCTTGGCCGCCGCCTGCTCCTGCTCCTTCTTGTCCGACTCCTTGTTGAGGAGGTAGGCGCCGCCGGCGATGAGGGAGACCACCACGACGGCGCTCGCCGTGATCGTGATGATGCGGCTGCGCCGCTCGCGGGCCCGCTCGGCGCGGCGCATCTCCTCTATTCGGGCCTTGCGCTCGGCGGACTGGGACTTGGAAGCCATGATGTGTGTCCTTCTGCGATGACTGATGACTGCGGAACGGAACGTGGACAACTGCGTGAGCACGGAACGTGGTTCGGGACATGCGGAACCCGGTGCGGGGGCCGGACCGGTGAGATCCGGACGACAGGCCCTACGTCCGCAGTACTTGAAGGACGTGGAGGTCCGGGGCGCGGGCGAGCGCTCCGGAGCGGGGCACCCGGCCGGTGGGGTACGGCGGTTCGAGGTGCGAGGGCTGGACATCGCCGGCGAGCGGGGTGGCCGGCGGCGGGACGGTGAGCACGGCCGGGCTCTGACGCGGGAAGAGCCCGCAGTCACCCTTGTCGTACGGGCAGGTGTAACGGGCCTCGGCCTCGGCCCGGTCGCGGACCGTGGTCCCGGTGGCCGGGCCGTACGCGGTGCCGTCCGCCACCGCCGCCGGAGCGTCCGGGTGGTGGACCCCGGTCCCGTCCGGCTCAGGACCCAGACAGATGAAGAGCGCGGCGAGCAGCGTCGCCACGGCACTCAGCAGCGCCGTGGGACGCGTGACGCGTATGTGGCCCGCCCGCGATCCCCCCATGGGCGCAGATCGTAGTGCGTACACCCCCGCCGGCAGCAGTGAGGAGCCGGTTCCGGTTCTCCCCCGGGACCCCAGACGGTACGAACCGGGCGCCGCCAGGGTACAAAGAGGCATGGCCGAGGACCCGCAGCCGCGTCGACAACCCCGCCCCCGCCCGGAGCCGCCCGCGCGGGACCCCGGGGGCCGGGCCGATGTGGACGCGGTGACGCACGCCGTGCTGACCGCCTCCCGGCTCCTGGTGAAGGTGTCGGCGCGGTCCCTGGCGGCCGTCGCGGAACCGGTCACCCTGCCGCAGTACCGGCTGCTCGCTGTCCTCGCCGCCCACGGCGACGCCAAACTGGTCGATATCGCCGAACGGCTCGGGGTGAATCCGTCGACGGCCATGCGGATGCTCGACCGGCTGATCGTCGCGGGCCTGGCGACCCGGCAGAGCAATCCGTGCAACCGCCGCGAGACGATGCTGCGGCTGACCCCCGAGGGCCGCACGCTCGTCGACCGGGTCACCGCCGTACGCCACCGCGAGATCTCGGCGATCGTCGAGCGGCTGACCCCCGAGCAGCGCACGGCCCTGGTCGGCGGGCTCGCCGCGTTCACCGCGGCGGGCGGGGAGGCGGCGGTCCCGGGCGAGGACACGGAGCCGTACCCCCTGGGCTGGTCGGACACCCCCGCCCGGCACAGCGGTGGCTGACAGGCGCCAAAGTCGATCTTCCGCACCGATCTCCCGCACAATGGATTGCGGACGCCTGTTTCATGGGCATCGGACGAACAGGCACTATGGGCGGCAAGCCCGTACACACGCACGACGCGATGTGTTGGACGGGGGTTCGCAACGCGCCGGAAATCGTGTGGTGGGATGCTCGGGTGCCCCGGCGTGCCCCGCGGCATGGGAGCAGGTGGCCTGACCAGCAAGGATGGGTAGGACGGCTAATATGGACAAGCAGCAGGAATTCGTGCTCCGTACGCTCGAAGAGCGCGACATCCGCTTCGTACGCCTGTGGTTCACCGACGTGCTCGGCTTCCTGAAGTCGGTCGCCGTCGCGCCCGCCGAGCTGGAGCAGGCTTTCGACGAGGGCATGGGCTTCGACGGATCGGCGATCGAGGGCTTCGCCCGCGTATACGAATCCGACATGATCGCCAAGCCCGACCCGGGCACGTTCCAGATACTGCCCTGGCGCGCGGAGGCCCCCGGCACGGCCCGGATGTTCTGCGACATCCTGATGCCCGACGGTTCGCCGTCCTTCGCGGACCCGCGCTATGTGCTCAAGCGGATCCTCGCCAGGACCTCGGATCTGGGCTTCACCTTCTACACCCACCCCGAGATCGAGTTCTTCCTGCTGAAGGACAAGCCGGTCGACGGCACGCGCCCGACGCCCGCCGACAGCTCCGGCTACTTCGACCACACCCCGCAGAACGTCGGCATGGACTTCCGGCGCCAGGCGATCACGATGCTCGAATCCATGGGCATCTCGGTGGAGTTCAGCCACCACGAGGGCGCCCCCGGCCAGCAGGAGATCGATCTGCGGTACGCGGACGCGCTCTCCACCGCCGACAACATCATGACGTTCCGCCTGGTCATGAAGCAGGTCGCGCTGGAGCAGGGCGTGCAGGCGACCTTCATGCCGAAGCCGTTCTCCGAATACCCGGGCTCGGGCATGCACACCCATCTCTCCCTCTTCGAGGGAGACCGCAACGCCTTCTACGAGTCGGGCGCCGAGTACCAGCTCTCCAAGGTCGGCCGCTCCTTCATCGCAGGGCTGCTGAAGCACGCGGCGGAGATCTCGGCCGTCACCAACCAGTGGGTCAACTCGTACAAGCGCATCTGGGGCGGCTCCAGCCGCACCGCGGGCTCGGGCGGCGAGGCCCCCTCGTACATCTGCTGGGGCCACAACAACCGCTCCGCGCTGATCCGCGTCCCGATGTACAAGCCGGGCAAGACCGGCTCGGCACGGGTCGAGGTCCGCTCCATCGACTCGGGAGCCAACCCCTATCTGACGTACGCGGTGCTGCTCGCCGCGGGCCTCAAGGGCATCGAGGAGGGCTACGAACTCCCGGCGGGCGCCGACGACGACGTATGGGCCCTCTCGGACGCGGAGCGCCGCGCGATGGGCATCGAGCCGCTGCCGCAGAACCTGGGCGAGGCGATCTCCCTGATGGAGCGCAGCGAACTGGTCGCGGAGACGCTCGGCGAGCATGTCTTCGACTTCTTTCTGCGCAACAAGAAGCAGGAGTGGGAGGAGTACCGCTCCGAGGTGACGGCCTTCGAGCTGAAGAAGAATCTGCCGGTGCTGTAGTACGTGGTGCGGTAGTGCCTCAGGCGTGATCCGGTCCGGGCCGGCGGGGTTGTCGTACCGCCGGCCCGGACCCGTCCCCGGCCCCGCGGCGGTCAGAACCGCCAGCGCGTCTGGCTGTACGGGGCCTTCCCGAAGCCGAAGGCTGTGCGGGGCGCGACCTCGAAGACCAGGGCCACATTGCCCTGGCCGCCCGTGAACCCGCCGTCCTGAACGTCGAAGTGCCACTCCGCGCCGTACTTCGCCTCCCACAGCGCGGCGAGCACCGTCAGCCGGGACGTGTCGGTCACCCGGACCGCCGTGCCCTCGACCACCAGGTCACAGCCGCCGTGGAGGGCGTTCACACCGGTCGTGAGCACCACCTCCGGGTTCCGGGCCAGGTTCATGGCCTTCCGCTCGGCCGCGCCGGTGCAGAAGTGCAGCGCGCCGTCCGCCCAGACGGCCAGCAGCGGGGTGACATGCGGACGGCCGTCGGGCCGTACGGTCGACAGCCAGAACAGCTCGGCCTCGGCGAGCAGGCCCTCGGCCTCCGTCCAGGCGGTGGCGGCTGCCTCCGGCTCGCCGTAACGGGTGTCCAGCTCGGTGCGGGGCTCCTTGAGCGCCATGGTGCGGTCCTCTCGCGCGGTGTCGTACGACAGCTGTACAAGGGACCGGCGGCGCGGGCGGGACTCATCGGTCCTCCGCCGCGACCTGGGTCTAGGCTCGTTCCTGAGCTTTGGTCGGACGGGGTCGTGGACAGGAGACGGCGAACATGGCGCTGCCGGGACGCAGGAGCAGTACTTTCACCCGCCTGCTGCGGCACGGCTTCACCGATCCCTCCGCGGCCGAACGGCTGCTGGACGCCCCCGTGATGTCACTCGTACGGTCCGATCCGATGCTCCTCGACGCGCTCGGCGCCACCGCGGACCCCGATCTCGCGCTGCGCGGGCTCGTCAGGCTGGCGGAGGCGCAGCGGCCCGAGGAACTGCGGGTGCTGCTGGACACCGTGGTGACGGCGAAGCCGCTGCGGGACCGGCTGCTCGGGGTGCTCGGCTCCTCGGAGGCGCTCGGGGACCATCTGGTCAGACACCCCGGGGACTGGCACGTGCTGGTCACCTACGAACTGGCCGATCTGCACCCCGGCGTCGAGGAGTTCGAGCGCGGACTCGCCGAGGCCACCGACCCGGTCTCGCTGCGGGTCGCCTACCGCCGCTGTCTGCTGGCCATAGCCGCCAGGGACGTCTGCGGGACGGCGGACTTCGCCCAGACCGCCGCCGAACTGGCCGATCTGGCGACCGCGACCCTGCGCGCCGCCCTCGCGATCGCCAAGGCGTCCGCGCCCGAGGACGCCGCGCTGTGCCGGCTCGCGGTGATCGCGATGGGCAAGTGCGGCGGCCATGAGCTGAACTACGTCTCGGACGTGGACGTGATCTTCGTCGGCGAGCCGGCCGACGGGGTGGGCGGCGCCGCCGAGGGCATCGACGAGGGCAAGGCCATCCAGGCGGCGACCCGGCTGGCGTCCCATCTGATGCGGATCTGCTCCGAGTCGACCGTCGAGGGCTCCATCTGGCCGGTCGACGCGAATCTGCGCCCCGAAGGCCGCAACGGGCCGCTTGTACGGACGCTGAGCAGCCATCTCGCGTACTACCAGCGCTGGGCCAAGACCTGGGAGTTCCAGGCGCTGCTGAAGGCCCGTCCCGTGGCGGGCGACCCGATGCTCGGCGCCCAGTACATCGAGGCGGTCTCCCCGCTGGTGTGGCAGGCGGCCGAGCGCGAACACTTCGTCTCCGACGTGCAGAAGATGCGCCGCCGGGTCGTCGACAACATCCCGCCGGGCCAGGTGGAGCGGGAGCTGAAGCTCGGTCCCGGCGGGCTGCGGGACGTCGAGTTCGCCGTACAGCTCCTCCAACTGGTCCACGGCCGCAGCGACTCCTCGCTGCACAGCGGCTCGACCCTCGAAGCGCTGGCCGCGCTGGCGGCGGGCGGCTATGTGGGCCGGGCGGACGCGGCGCAGCTGGACGAGGCGTACCGCTTCCTGCGCGCCATGGAGCACCGCATCCAGCTCTACCGGCTGCGCCGTACCCATCTGGTGCCCGAGGACGAGGCGGATCTGCGCCGCCTCGGCCGCTCGCTCGGACTGCGCGGCGATCCCGTCGCCGAGCTGAACCGGACCTGGCGGCGGCACGCCTCGGTCGTACGGCGGCTGCACGAGAAGCTGTTCTACCGGCCGCTGCTCGACGCGGTCGCCCAGCTCGCGCCCGGCGAGATCCGGCTCAGTCCGCGGGCGGCCCGGCAGCGGCTCGAAGCGCTCGGTTACGCCGACCCGGCCGCCGCGCTGCGGCATCTGGAGGCGCTGTCGTCCGGGGTGAGCCGCAAGGCGGCGATCCAGCGGACGCTGCTGCCGGTGCTGCTCGGCTGGTTCGCGGACTCCGCCGACCCCGACGCCGGGCTGCTCGGCTTCCGCAAGGTGTCGGACGCGCTCGGCAAGACCCCCTGGTATCTGCGGCTGCTGCGCGACGAGGGGGCCGCGGCGGAGAATCTCGCGCGGGTGCTCTCGGCCGGCCGGCTCGCGCCCGATCTGCTGCTCCGCGCGCCCGAGGCGGTGGCCATCCTCGGCGACCCCCACGGGCTCGCCCCGCGCGGCCGTGAACCGCTGGAGCAGGAGGTCCTGGCGGCGGTCGGGCGCGCGGAGACGGCGGAGGGCGCGGTCGCGACGGCCCGGGGGATGCGCAGGCGTGAGCTGTTCCGTACGACCGCGGCGGACATCATCGGCTCGTACGGCACGGAGGAGAGCCCCGCCGAGGAGGACCCGGGGGCGCTGGTCGACCGGGTCGGCAACGCGGTCACCGATCTGAACGCGGCGACCCTCGCGGGCGCCCTGCGCGCCGTCGTACGCGAGCGGTGGGGCGACACCCTGCCCACCCGCTTCGCGGTCATCGGCATGGGACGGTTCGGCGGCCACGAGCTGAGTTATGGCTCCGACGCGGATGTGCTCTTCGTCCATGAGCCGCGCGAGGGCGTCAGCGAGCACGACGCGGCGCGCGCCGCGAACGAGGTGGTCGGCGAGATGCGGCGGCTGCTCCAAGTCCCCACCTCCGACCCGCCGCTGCTGATCGACGCGGATCTGCGGCCGGAGGGCAAGAGCGGCCCGATGGTCCGTACGCTCGCCTCCTACGCGGCGTACTACCGGCGCTGGGCGCTGGTCTGGGAGAGCCAGGCGCTGCTGCGCGCGGAGCCGATGGCGGGGGACGCCGATCTGGGCCGCCGGTTCATCGAACTGATCGATCCGCTGCGGTATCCGGCGGAGGGCCTGGGCGAGGACGCCGTACGGGAGATCCGCAAGCTCAAGGCGCGGATGGAGACGGAACGGCTGCCGCGCGGCGCCGATCCGACGCTCCACACCAAGCTGGGCAGGGGCGGGCTCTCCGATGTCGAATGGACGGTCCAGCTGCTCCAGATGCGGCACGGCTGGGTGGAGCCCGGTCTGCGCACCACCCGTACCCGGGAGGCCCTGGCGGCGGCCTGCGCGGCGGACCTGCTCCCGGTGGAGGACGCGCGGATCCTGGACGAGGCGTGGGTGCTCGCGACCCGGGTCCGCAACGGCGTGATGCTGGTCAGGGGCAGGCCGGGCGACACGTTCCCGTCGGACGGGCGGGAGCTGGGCGCGATGGGCCGCTATCTGGGGTACGGACCGGGGCACGTGGGCGACATGCTGGACGACTACCGCCGTACGACGCGCAGGGCGCGGGCGGTGGTGGAGGAGCTGTTCTACGGGGCGGCCACCTGAGCCCGTGGGCCCGTGGGCTCTTCCGGGCCCGTACCGCTTCAGGCGGTACGGGGGCGGCGGCGCTGTCGCCGTGGTGGCCGGTCGTCGCCGACATGGCGGGGCAGCCGGTACGGCGGCGAGCCGTACCAGGCGTACGAGACGGCGATGCCGAACGCCAGGCAGAGCATGCCGCCCACCGCGTCCAGCCAGAAGTGGTTCGCGGTGGCGACGATCACCAGCAGCGTGAGCGTCGGATAGAGCAGCCCGAGGATCTTCGCCCAGGGCGCCGAGGCGAGCGCGAAGATGGTCAGCCCGCACCACAGCGACCAGCCGATATGCATCGACGGCATCGCCGCGTACTGGTTCGACATGTGCTTGAGGTCGCCGGAGGCCATCGAGCCCCAGGTCTCGTGGCGCAGCACCGTGTCGATGAAGTGCTGCCCGTTCATCAGCCGCGGCGGCGCCAGCGGATACAGGTAGTAACCGAGCAGCGCGACGGCCGTGGTGGCGAACAGCACCAGCCGGGCGGCGGCGTAGCGGCCCGGATGGCGCCGGAAGAGCCAGACGAGCACCCCGATCGTGACGATGAAGTGCAGCGTCGCGTAGTAGTAGTTCATGGCGACGATCAGCCACGTCACCGAATTCATCGCGTGGTTGACGGTCTGCTCGACCGCGATGCCGAGGGACTTCTCCGTCTCCCAGATCCAGTCCGCGTTCCGCAGGGCCTTGGCCTTCTGCTCCGGGACCGCGTTGCGGATCAGGGAGTACGTCCAGTAACTCACCGCGATCAGCAGGATTTCGAACCAGATGCGCGGACGACGCGGTGCTCTGAGGCGCTGGAGCCAGGTGCGGTCCCCTGCCGTGTCCGTGGCCGCCGTCGCCTCGCCGCTCGCGCCCGCGACCGCCTCCTCTTCAGGGATGGGTGACGGGTTCGCCGTACGGCCGCGCAGGCCTTCCTGTGTCTTCACGGTCGATTCACCCATAGCGAGAGAGTCTGCCAGATTCCCGTTCCCGACCGATCATCCCCCGGACGGGTTCGGGCCGCATTCGCTACACCTCAAGGACGACTCCCCGGCACATCTCGAGTACGACTCCGCGGCCCTGATATTCCCTGAGGTCCGGGGGCCGGACCGGAGGCGGTTGAACCGCGTACCACCAGCTCCGGCATGAAGACGAATTCGCTGTGCGGGGCGGGCGTACCGCCGATCTCCTCCAGGAGCGTACGGACCGCCGCCTGGCCCATCGAGGGCACCGGCTTGCGGATCGTCGTCAGCGGCGGATCCGTGAAGGCTATGAGGGGCGAGTCGTCGAAACCCACGACCGACAGGTCCCGGGGTACGTCGAGACCGAGCCGCCGCGCCGCCCTGATCGCGCCGAGGGCCATCATGTCGCTCGCGCACACCACCGCCGTACAGCCGCGTTCGATCAGCGCGGAGGCCGCCGCCTGGCCGCCCTCCAGAGTGAACAGCGACTGCTGGATCAGTTCGTCCGCCTCTTCGGAGGAGAGCCCCAGCAACTCCTGGACCGTGGCGCGGAAACCCTCGATCTTGCGGAGGACCGGCACGAAGCGCCGGGGGCCGACGGCGAGCCCGATCCGCTGGTGGCCGAGCGAGACGAGATGGGTGACCGCGAGCCGCATGGCCGCCCGGTCGTCGGGCGAGATGAAGGGCGCCTGGACCTTCGGCGAGAAGCCGTCCACGAGGACGAACGGCACGCCCTGGGCGCGCAGCTTCTCGTAGCGCCGCATGTCGGCGGAGGTGTCGGCGTGCAGCCCTGAGACGAAGATGATGCCGGAGACGTCCCGTTCGACGAGCATCTCCGTCAGCTCGTCCTCGGTGGAGCCGCCGGGGGTCTGGGTCGCCAGCACCGGCGTGTAGCCCTGCCTGGTCAGCGCCTGGCCGATGACCTGCGCCAGGGCCGGGAAGATCGGGTTCTCCAGCTCGGGGGTGATCAGTCCGACCAGCCCGGCGCTGCGCCGGCGCAGCCGTACGGGACGTTCGTAACCGAGGACGTCGAGCGCGGCGAGTACGGACTCGCGGGTGGTCGCGGCAACCCCGGGTTTGCCGTTCAGTACGCGGCTGACCGTCGCTTCGCTGACCCCCGCCTGAGTTGCGATATCGGCAAGCCGTGCGGTCATGTCAGTGGACTGTACCGGGCGTATGTCGGATTGCCCACCGTGCCCGGGGGCGGGCGGTCGCGGCAAGCCCTTGCAAGATCTTGCGAAGACGTCCCGCCGCGCTGTCGGGGAAGGAGCGTGATCCGGCCGGGACCGGCACTGACCTGCGGAGTCCACCCCTGCCAGCACATGTGGGTTCCCGTCAAGAGGTTGGCCTGCAATCGACAGGACACGTGCCGGTAACGATCAATCGTCCTTGCAGAAATATTCCGCAAGGTCTTTCGGCCATCTTGCAAGGCTGTTACGTTCACGTCCGACCCGGCGCCGCGACGGAGCGGTACGGCAGTTGAAGGAGTTCGGATGCGACGTGGCATAACGGCCACCGCCCTGGCCGCGACCCTGGCCCTCGCGGCGACCGCCTGCGGCAGCGACAGCGATGCAGGCAGCGGCAAGAGCTCGGGCGGCGAGCTCTCGGGAACGGTCACCTGGTGGGACACCTCGACCGTGGGCAGCGAGGACAAGGTCTTCAAGCAGCTCGCCGAGGGCTTCGAGAAGAAGCACCCCAAGGTCGACGTCAGATATGTCAACGTGCCCTTCGGCGATGCCCAGAACAAGTTCAAGAACGCCGCGCAGTCCGGCTCCGGGGCGCCCGACGTGATCCGCTCCGAGGTCGCCTGGACCCCCGAGTTCGCCGATCTCGGCTATCTCGCCCCGCTGGACGGCACCCCGGCGCTGAAGGACGAGAAGGACTTCCTCGCACAGGCCGCCGCCTCCACGCAGTACGACGGCAAGACCTATGCCGCGCCGCAGGTCATCGACTCCATGGGCATCTTCTACAACAAGAAGATCTTCAAGGACGCCGGCGTCGAAGTCCCCAAGACCGTCGACGAGTTGAAGACCGTATCGAAGACGATCAAGGACAAGACCGGTAAGACCGGCCTCTATCTGCGCGGCGACGACGCCTACTGGTTCCTCTCCTTCCTCTACGGCGAGGGCGGCGACATGGTCGACGCCAAGAGCAAGACCGTCACCGTCGACAACCCGGCCGGCGTCAAGGCCATGACCGTCGTCAAGGACCTGGTCGACTCCGGCGCCGCCAAGACCGACGCCACCGACGGCTGGGAGAACATGCAGTCGGCCTTCAAGGACGGCGATGTCGCGATGATCATCAACGGTCCCTGGGCCGTCGCCGACACCTACGGCGGCGCGCAGTTCAAGGACAAGGCCAACCTGGGCATCGCCCCCGTACCGGCCGGCTCCGTCGCGCAGGGCTCGCCGCAGGGCGGCCACAACCTCGCCGTCTACGCGGGCTCCAAGAACCTGGACGCCTCCTACGCGTTCACCGAGTACATGACCTCCGCCGAGAGCCAGACCAAGGTCGCCGAGGAACTGAGCCTGCTCCCGACCCGTACGTCCGTCTACGCGCGGCCGGGCGTCGCGGACAACGAGATCGTCGGCTTCTTCAAGCCCGTCGTGGACAAGGCCGTCGAGCGCCCCTGGATCCCGGAGACCGGCAGCCTCTTCGCGCCGCTGGTGACCGAGTACACCAAGGTCCTCACCGGCCAGAGCGCCCCCGCCAAGGGCGCCAAGGACACCGGCGACGCCTACCGCAAGCTGCTCAAGGGCTGGAAGTAACGGGTAACGGGAAGGAAGGCGGGCCGGCTGATGGCTGTCCACACCAGCCAGTCGGTGGCGTCGGCCGCGGGCGATGACCTCGCTCGCGGCCGCGGCCGCGGCACTGGCAAGGCACCCGGCGGAGCGGCCGGGGTCTCGACAAGACTCCGGCGCGGTGTCTCCACTCACTGGTACGCCTGGGCCATGGTCGCCCCGGTGGTGGCCGTGATCGGCGTGATCATCGGATATCCGCTGGTCCGGGGTATCTATCTGTCGCTCACCGACGCCAACGAGCGCAACGTCGAGCGCAGCATCGGCGTCAACCACCTACCCGCCACCTACGAGTTCGTCGGCCTCGACAACTACGCCGACGCGCTGACGGGCGATCAGTTCCTGGGCACCCTCGGCTGGACCCTGGTGTGGACGGTCTCCTGCGTCAGCGTCACCTTCGCGCTCGGCCTCGGCCTCGCCAACATCCTCAACCGCCGGATCGCGGGCCGCTCCTTCTACCGGATGCTGCTGATCCTGCCCTGGGCCGTCCCCGGCTTCGTCTCGGTCTTCGCCTGGCGCTTCCTCTACAACGAGGACCGTGGCTTCCTCAACAAGCTGCTCGCGGGCGGCGGCATCGACGCCGTGCCCTGGCTCAACGACCCGACCTGGGCGAAGTTCTCGGTCATCGCCGTGAACATCTGGCTCGGCGTGCCCTTCATGATGGTCGCGCTCCTCGGCGGACTCCAGTCCATCCCGGGGGAGATGTACGAGGCGGCCGAGATGGACGGGGCCAACGCCTGGCAGCGGTTCCGCCACATCACGCTGCCGGGGCTGCGCTCGGTCAGTACGACCGTGATCCTGCTCTCCACCATCTGGACCTTCAACATGTTCCCGGTGATCTTCCTGCTGACCCGCGGCGGACCCGGTGAGGCCACCCAGATCCTGGTCACGCAGGCGTACAAGTTCTCCTTCGAGATCAGCCCCCGCGACTTCGCGCAGTCCTCCACCTGGGGCGTCCTGATCCTCGTCCTCCTGATGCTCTTCGCCGCCGTCTACCGGCGCGTCCTCCGTAAGCAGGGAGATACGTGGTGACCACCACCGCCGCCCCCGCCCCTGAGCGGACCGCCCCCGCCGCTGAACGGACCGCCGGCGTCCCGCGCCGCGGCCACCGTTCCCCGCTGGCCTCGGTCGCGCTGCACGCGACCCTGATCGTCGCGTCCGTGATCGCCGTCTTCCCGGTGCTGTGGGTCTTCCTGACCTCGCTCAAGCCCGCGAGCTACGCCACGACCACGGACTTCTTCAAAGAGACGACGTTCGAGAACTACACCAACCTGCTGCGGGACACCCCGTTCCTCACCTGGTTCGGCAACTCGCTGCTCATCGCCGGACTCACCACCCTGCTCGGGGTGTTCGTCGCCGCCACCACCGGCTACGCCGTCAGCCGCTTCCGCTTCCCCGGCAAGCGCGGACTGATGTGGACACTGCTGGTCACCCAGATGTTCCCGGTCGCCGTCCTGATCGTGCCGATCTACAACATCATGGCGGGCCTCGGGCTGCTCAATCAGTCCGCCGGCCTGGTGATCACGTATCTCACCATCGCCGTCCCCTTCTGCGCCTGGATGATGAAGGGGTTCTTCGACACCATCCCCCGGGAGATCGACGAGTCCGGCATGGTGGACGGGCTGACCCCGTTCGGCACCTTCTACCGGCTGATCCTGCCGCTCGCCAAGCCGGGGCTCGCGGTCACCGCGTTCTACTCGTTCATCACCGCCTGGGGCGAAGTGGCCTACGCCTCCGCCTTCATGGTCGGCGACGAGAACCTCACGCTCGCGGGCGGCCTCCAGAAGTTCGTCAACCAGTACGGCGCCCAGTGGGGCCCGATGACCGCCGCGTCCGTCCTCATCGCCATCCCCGCCGCGCTGGTCTTCCTCTTCGCACAGCGCCATCTCGTCACCGGCATGTCAGCCGGCGCCGTCAAGGGCTGAGCGGCCTTGCCCTTACCACCGAGTCCGTACGACGACGGCGGCGCGCGGGACCTACCGGGCCACGCGCCGCTCCCCACCCCCAGACACCACAGGGACGACATGACCCAGCACCTCGCTGCCCCTCTGACCGGCACGTCCGACGACGCCCCGGGCCACCCCCACGGCTGGTGGCGGGACGCGGTGATCTACCAGGTCTATCCACGCAGTTTCGCCGACGGCAACGGCGACGGAATGGGCGATCTCGACGGAGTACGCCGCCGCCTGCCGTACCTCAGGGACCTGGGCGTCGACGCCGTCTGGCTCAGCCCCTTCTACGCGTCCCCGCAGGCCGACGCGGGCTACGACGTCGCCGACTACCGGGCCATCGACCCGATGTTCGGCACCCTGCTGGACGCCGACGCGCTGATCCGTGACGCCCACGAGCTGGATCTGCGCGTCATCGTCGACCTCGTCCCCAACCACTCCTCCGACGCGCACGAGTGGTTCAAGCGCGCCCTGCGCGAGGGCCCCGGCTCCGCGCTGCGCGAGCGCTACCACTTCCGTCCCGGAAAGGGCGCGGACGGCGAACTCCCGCCCAACGACTGGGAGTCCATCTTCGGCGGCCCCGCCTGGACCAGGACCACCGACCCGGACGGCACCCCCGGCGACTGGTACCTGCATCTCTTCGCCCCCGAACAGCCCGACTTCAACTGGGACCACCCCGCCGTCGCCGACGAGTTCCGCTCGATCCTGCGCTTCTGGCTGGACATGGGCGTCGACGGCTTCCGCGTCGACGTCGCCCACGGTCTGGTGAAGGCGGCGGGCCTGCCCGACATCGGCGACACCGGCCAGCTCAGGCTGCTCGGCAGCGCCGACGGCGGCACACCGTTCTTCGACCAGGACGGCGTGCACGAGATCTACCGGCAGTGGCGCAGGATCCTCGACGAGTACCCCGGCGAGCGGATCGCCGTCGCCGAGGCATGGACCCCGACCGTCGAGCGCACCGCGAACTACGTACGCCCCGACGAACTGCACCAGGCGTTCAACTTCCAGTACCTGAGCACCTCATGGGTGGGCGCCGAACTGCGCGAGGTCATCGACGTCTCGCTCGCCGCGATGCGCCCCGTCGGCGCCCCCGCCACCTGGGTGCTCTCCAACCACGACGTCACCCGGCACGCCACCCGCTTCGCGAGCCCGCCCGGCGGCGCCACCCAGACCCGCGAGGCCGGCGACCGTACGCTCGGACTGCGCCGGGCGCGCGCGGCGACCCTGCTGATGCTGGCCCTGCCCGGCTCCGCCTATGTCTACCAGGGCGAGGAACTCGGGCTCCCCGATGTCACCGACCTGCCCGACGAGGCCCGGCAGGACCCGTCGTACTTCCGCGCGGACGGCCAGGACGGCTTCCGCGACGGCTGCCGCGTGCCCATCCCCTGGACACGCGAGGGCAGTTCGTACGGCTTCGGCGGCGGGGACAGCTGGCTGCCGCAGCCGGACGGCTGGGGCGCGCTCAGCGTCGAGGCGCAGACCGGCGACCCCGGCTCCACCCTGGAGCTGTACCGGGCGGCGCTGGCCGCCCGCAAGGAGCACCCGGGGCTGGGCGCGGGCGACTCGGTGGAGTGGCTGGACGCGCCCGAAGGCGTGCTGGCCTTCACCAGGCCCGGCTTCGTCTGCACGGTCAACACCACGGACACGGCGGTACGGATCCCCGCGCAGGGCCGGGTGCTGGTGGCCAGCGGCCCGGTGGCCGTGGACGGCGCAGAGGCCGAACTGCCCGCCGACACCACGGTGTGGTGGACAGTGTGAACGACCTCCTGCCGCCGGGTGGCGACGGACGCCTCACCGCCGGTACGCCGCGGCTCGCCGACATAGCGGGCCGGGCGTCGGTGAGCGAGGCGACCGTCAGCCGGGTCCTGAACGGCAGGCCGGGCGTCGCGGCGACGACGCGTCAGCGCGTGCTCGCGGCGCTCGACACCCTCGGGCACGAGCGGGACGAGCGCTCCCGGCACGAGGAGCGCTCCGCGCGCGGCCCGAAGCAGCGCGGCGCCGGGCTGATCGGGCTGGTGACCCCCGAACTCACCAACCCGGTCTTCCCGGCCTTCGCCCAGGCCGTCGAGCAGGTCCTGGCCGGGCACGGGCACACCCCGGTGCTCTGCACCCAGCTGCCCGGCGGCGCCACCGAGGACGAGCTGGTCGAGCAGCTCGTGGAGCGGGGCGTCGGCGGCATCGTCTTCCTCTCCGGACTGCACGCCGACACCTCGGCCGACCCGGCGCGCTACGCCGCGCTCGCCGCGCGCGGTGTGCCGTACGTACTGATCAACGGCTACAACGAACGGGTCAGCGCGCCCTTCGTCTCGGCGGACGACCACGCGGCCGTCCGGATGGCCGTCGGCCACCTCGCCGAGCTGGGACACCGCAGGATCGGGCTCGCGACAGGACCGCAGCGGTACGTACCGTCCCGGCGCAAGCGCGAGGGCTTCCTCGACGCGTCCGTCGGGCTGCTGGGCCTGGCCTGGAGCGAGGCCGAGGAACTGGTGTGCTCCACGCTGTTCGGCGTCGAGGGCGGGCAGGTCGCGGCTGGCGCGCTGCTCGGCCTGGGCTGCACCGGCATCGTCTGCGGCAGCGATCTGATGGCGCTCGGGGTGGTGCGGGCGGCCAGGGAGCGCGGGCTCGGAGTGCCGTACGACGTCTCGGTCGTGGGGTACGACGACTCGCAGCTGATCGCCTTCACCGACCCGCCGCTGACCACGGTCAGACAGCCGGTACGGGCGATGGCGGCGGCGGCCGTCGCCGCGCTGCTGGAGGAGATGGCGGGCAGCCCCGTGCAGCGCACCGAGTACGTGTTCCAGCCCGAGCTGGTGGTACGCGGCTCCACCGCGGGAGCGCGCGTACCAGGGCACCACTGACCTTTTCCGCACCACCGCGCCACCGCACCACCGCACGTGCACGGAGCCGCACCACAGGTGTCACCCAGAGCCGCACCACCCGCACCGCACGCACCACAGGTGACACCCAGAGCCGCACCACCCGCACCACACGCACCACAGGTGTCACCGAGAGCCGCACCACCCGCACCACGCGCACCACCGTCACCCGCACCTCCCCCCACCAGTGTTGTTGGAGGAACCGAATGGCTCGCAGAACTCTGGCCGCCACGCTCGCCCTCGTGGCGGGCGCCGCAGCCGCGCTGACGGTCCCCGCCGGGACCGCCCAGGCGGCGCCGCCCGGCGGCAAGGACGTCACCGCCGTACTGTTCGAGTGGCGCTTCGACTCCATAGCCAAGGCGTGCACGGACACCCTCGGCCCGGCCGGCTACGGCTATGTACAGGTCTCGCCGCCCCAGGAGCACATCCAGGGCGGCCAGTGGTGGACCTCGTACCAGCCCGTCAGCTACAAGATCGCCGGGCGGCTCGGTGACCGTGCCGCCTTCTCGAACATGGTGAACACCTGCCACGCGGCGGGCGTCAAGGTCGTCGCCGACTCCGTCATCAACCACATGTCGGCCGGTGACGGCACCGGCACCGGCGGCTCCTCGTACACCAAGTACAACTACCCCGGCATCTACTCGGGCGCCGACATGGACGACTGCCGGTCGCAGATCAACAACTACGGCGACCGCGGCAACGTACAGAACTGCGAACTGGTCGGGCTCGCCGATCTGGACACCGGCGAGGAGTACGTACGCGGCCGGATCGCGGCGTACCTCAACGACCTGCTCTCGCTCGGCGTCGACGGCTTCCGGATCGACGGCGCCAAGCACATGCCGGCCGGTGACCTCGCCAACATCAAGAGCAGGCTGAGCAATCCGGGCGCCTACTGGAAGCAGGAGGTCATCTACGGCGCGGGCGAGGCCGTCTCGCCGACCGAGTACCTCGGCAACGGCGACGTCCAGGAGTTCCGGTACGCCCGCGACCTGAAGCGGGTCTTCACCAACGAGAACCTCGCCTATCTGAAGAACTACGGCGAGGGCTGGGGCTACATGGAGTCGGGCAGGTCCGCCGTCTTCGTCGACAACCACGACACCGAGCGCGGCGGCGACACCCTCAGCTACAAGGACGGCGCGAACTACACGCTCGCCAATGTCTTCATGCTGGCCTGGCCGTACGGCTCGCCCGATGTGCACTCCGGATACGAGTGGAGCGACAAGGACGCGGGACCGCCCAACGGCGGCACGGTCAACGCCTGCTACAGCAATGGCTGGAAGTGCCAGCACGCCTGGCGCGAGATCTCCTCGATGGTCGCCTTCCGCAACACCACACGCGGCCAGGCCGTCACCAACTGGTGGGACAACGGCGGCGACCAGATCGCCTTCGGCCGGGGCTCCGCGGGCTATGTGGCCATCAACCACGAGGGCTCCGCGCTCACCCGTACCTTCCAGACCTCGCTGCCGGGCGGTACGTACTGCGATGTGCAGAACGGCAGGACGGTGACGGTGAACGGATCGGGACAGTTCACCGCGACGCTCGGCTCGAACACCGCCGTCGCGCTGCACACCGGTGCCCGCGGCTGCTGACCACCGGTCCCGGGGCCCGTCCTGGGCCCCCGCGCTGAGCGGCTGACACCGCCGCCGACGCACAGGAAACGGCCGTCCGGCGACCGCCTCCCCGCCTCCGTCGCCGGACGGCCCCTTCCCGTACCCCGGTCACTCCCCGATCCCCTGACCCACCCGATCCCCTGACCCACCCGATGCCCTGACCCGGCCCAATGCCCTGCCCATGTCGCTGCCTTGATCCTGCCGATCCCTTGAGCCACCCCCCGATCCCTTGATCCCGCACATCCGAGGAGATCCCCCGTGAAACGCCCGCCTCTGCGAAGAACGGCCACCGCCGTCCTCGCCGCCGCCCTGTGCGCGGCGCTGGTGCCCGCCCTGCCCGCCGCCGCGTCGGCGGCCGGGCGGCCCGCCGCCTCCGCGCCGCCCGCCCCGCCGTCGGACGCCCGGCTCGCCGCCGAGCCCGCGCGCCACGATCTGACCCGTGAGCAGTTCTACTTCGTCCTGCCCGACCGGTTCGCCAACGGCGACGCGGCCAACGACCGCGGCGGGCTGACCGGTTCGCGGACGTCCACCGGATACGACCCCACCGACAAGGGCTTCTACCAGGGCGGCGACCTCAAGGGCCTGACCGATCGGCTCGACTACATCAAGGGGCTCGGCACCACCGCGATCTGGCTCGCGCCGATCTTCAAGAACAAGCCCGTGCAGGGGGAGGGCAAGGACGCCTCGGCCGGCTACCACGGCTACTGGATCACGGACTTCACGCAGGTCGACCCGCACTTCGGCACCAACGCCGAGCTGACGAAGCTGATCGCCAAGGCCCATGACAAGGGCATGAAGGTCTTCTTCGACGTCATCACCAACCACACCGCCGACACCGTCGACTACGCGGAGAAGGAGTACGGCTACCGGCCCAAGGGGGCCTATCCGTACCTCGACCGGGACGGCCGCCCCTTCGACGACCGCGGGACCGGCGCGGCGAAGGACATCGCGAAGGCCGACGCGGACTCCTTCCCGTACACGCCCGTCGTGCGTACGGGCGAGAAGAAGGTCCCGGCCTGGCTCAACGACCCGATGATGTACCACAACCGCGGCGACTCGACCTTCGCGGGCGAGAGCGGTGAGTACGGCGACTTCTCCGGGCTGGACGATCTGTGGACCGAGCGTCCCGAGGTCGTCTCGGGGATGGAGAAGATCTACCAGAAGTGGGTCCGCGACTTCGACATCGACGGCTTCCGCATCGACACCGTCAAACACGTCGACCTGGACTTCTGGACCCAGTGGGCGACGGCGCTCGACGCGTACGCGGCCCAGCGCGGCCGGGACGACTTCTTCATGTTCGGCGAGGTCTACTCGTCGGACACCGCGGTCACCTCGCCGTATGTGACCCGTGGGCGGCTGGACGCCACACTCGACTTCCCCTTCCAGGACGCGGCGCGCGCCTACGCCTCACAGGGCGCGCCGGCCGAGCGGCTCGCGAAGGTCTTCGCCGACGACTACCGCTACACCACCGACAAGGCCAACGCCTATGAGCAGGTGACCTTCCTCGGCAACCACGACATGGGCAGGATCGGCACCTTCCTCGCCCAGGACAACCCGGAGGCCGGGGACGCCGAACTGGTCGGACGGGCCCGGCTCGCCAACGAGCTGATGTTCCTGTCCCGGGGCAACCCGGTGATCTACTACGGCGACGAGCAGGGCTTCACGGGCGCGGGCGGCGACAAGGACGCCCGCCAGACGCTCTTCGCCTCGAAGACCGCCGACTATCTGGACGACGACCAGCTGGGCACGGACCGTACCCACGCCGCGGACGCCTACGACCCGGCGCACCCGTTGTACCGGTCGATCGCCGCGCTCTCGAAGCTCACCAAGGCCCACCCCGCGCTGCGGGACGGTGTCCAGACGGAGCGGTACGCGAAGGACTCGGTCTACGCCTTCTCCCGTACCGATGCGGGTACCGATGCCCGTACTGAAGCCCGTCCGGGTGCTCGTCCGGGTGCTCGTCCGGACGCGAAGGCGCGTACCGAGTACGTCGTCGCCGTGAACAACGCCGAGCAGGCCAGGACCGTCGAGATCCCCGTCGGCTCGGCCACGGGCACCGACTTCCGTACGCTGTACGGCGGTTCGGGCGCCGGTACGGTACGCGCCGGGGACGGCTCCACCCTCAAGGTGACCGTACCCGCGCTCTCCTCGCTCGTCCTGAGGGCGGCGAAGCCGCTGCCCGCCCCCGCGGCCAAGCCCGCGATCACCCTCAAGGCCCCGTCGCCCGGCGCCACCGGCACCGTCGAACTGACCGCGGAGGTCACCGGCGGACAGCTCAACCGGGTCGTCTTCGCCGCCCAGACCGGCAACGGCGCGTGGCGGACCCTCGGCACCGCGGACCACGCCCCCTACCGGGTCACCGACCACGTGGCCGCGGCCGCCGGAACGCCCCTGCGCTACAAGGCCGTTGTCGTCGACAGCACGGGGCGTACCGCGAGCGCCACCGCCGCCTCGACGGCCGGACAGACGCCCGCGCCGGAGAAGCCGAGCGCGGTCGAGCGGGACTACGCGGTCGTCCACTACCAGCGGCCCGACGGCGACTACGAGGGCTGGCGGCTGACGTCCGGCTCCACCACCGCCGCGTTCACCGGCCGCGACGCCTATGGCGCCTTCGCCTGGATCAAGGTCCCCGAGGGCGCGTCGAGCATCCCGTACACCGTGGAGAAGAACGGCGCCCCGGACGACGGGCCGCAGCGGACCGTCGAGCTGGCGCGCACCGGCCAGGTATGGATCACCCAGGGCGCGGACGGCCAGTCCGAGCAGGCCCCCGACGGCGCCTACCCGCCGCAGGACACCACGAAGGCGACCGTCCACTACCGGCGCGCGGACGGCGACTACGACGGCTGGGGGCTGCACACCTGGACGGGCGCGGCCTCGCCCACCGACTGGTCGAAGCCGCTCCGGCCGGTGCGGGAGGACGCGTACGGCGTGACCTTCGAGGTCCCGCTCGCGGCCGGTGCCACCTCGCTCAGCTACATCCTCCACAAGGGCGACGAGAAGGACCTCCCCACCGACCAGTCCCTGGACCTCGCGACCCACGGCAACGAGGTGTGGCTGCTCGCCGGGCAGCCGGCGTACCTGCTGCCGCAGGCCGGTTCGGGCCCGGACCCCGACCTCACCAAGGCCGAGGCCCAGTGGATCGACACCGACACCGTCGTCTGGAAGGTGAAGGCGACCGCCGCGACCAGCCAGCAGCTGGTGTACGCGCGCGACGGCGGCATCACCGTCGAGGACGGCGCGCTGTCCGACGAGGGCCGGTGGCTGCGGCTCTCGCCGGCCTCCCTCACCGACGCCCAGAAGGCCGCGTACCCGCACCTCAAGGACTATCCGGCCTTCACCGTGGACGTACGCGACCGGGACAGGGTCCGCGAGTCGCTCTCCGGACAGCTGATCGCCACCCAGCGGGCCGCCAACGGCGCGCTGCTCGCGGCCACCGGCGTACAGACGCAGGGCATCCTCGACGACCTGTACGGCGACCGGGCGGTCAAGGCGTCGCTCGGCCCGGTCTTCACCGGCGGGCGGCCCGTCCTCTCCCTCTGGGCACCGACCGCGCAGCGTGTCGCCCTCGAACTCGACGGCCGTACGGTCCCGATGAGTCGCGACGCCGCGTCCGGCGTCTGGTCGGTGAAGGGCGAGCGGAGCTGGGCGGGCAGACCGTACCGGTACGCCGTGACGGTCTGGGCGCCGAGCGTCCAGAAGGTCGTCGTCAACAAGGTGACCGATCCCTACTCGACCGCGCTCACCACGGACTCGGCGCGCAGCCTCGTGGTGGATCTGGCCGATCCGAAGCTGGCCCCCGAGGGCTGGTCCACGCTGAAGAAGCCCGCCGCCGTCCCGCTGCGCGACGCGCAGATCCAGGAGCTGCACATCCGCGACTTCTCGGTCGCGGACCGCACCTCGGACCACCCGGGCCGGTATCTGGCCTTCACCGACCGCGACTCCGACGGGATGAAGCGGCTGGCGCGGCTGGCGGACTCCGGCACGTCGTACGTCCACCTGCTTCCGGCCTTCGACATCGGCACGATCCCGGAGCGCGCCTCCGACCAGGCCACGCCCGGCTGTGACCTGAAGGTGTACGCGCCCGACTCGCCGGAACAGCAGGCGTGCGTGGCGCGGACCGCCGCGAAGGACGCGTACAACTGGGGCTACGACCCGCTGCACTACACCGTGCCGGAGGGCTCGTACGCCTCGGACCCGGAAGGGACCCGCCGTACCGTCGAGTTCCGGCGGATGGTGCAGTCGCTGAACGGCACCGGGCTGCGCACGGTCATGGACGTCGTCTACAACCACACCGTCGCGAGCGGACAGGCCGACAAGTCCGTCCTCGACAAGATCGTGCCCGGCTACTACCAGCGGCTGCTGCCGGACGGCTCCGTCGCCACCTCCACCTGCTGCGCCAACACGGCGCCCGAGAACGCCATGATGGGCAAGCTCGTCGTGGACTCGATCGTCACCTGGGCCCGGGAGTACAAGGTCGACGGCTTCCGCTTCGACCTGATGGGCCACCACCCGAAGGCCAACATCCTCGCCGTACGGAAGGCGCTGGACGCGCTGACCCCGGCGAAGGACGGAGTCGACGGCAAGAAGATCATCCTCTACGGCGAGGGATGGAACTTCGGCGAGATCGCCGACGACGCCCGCTTCGTCCAGGCCACCCAGAAGAACATGGCCGGGACCGGGATCGCGACCTTCTCCGACCGGGCCCGGGACGCGGTGCGCGGCGGCAGCCCCTTCGACGAGGACCCGGGCGTCCAGGGCTTCGCCTCCGGTCTCCACACCGACCCCAACTCCTCCCCGGCCAACGGCACCCCCGCCGAGCAGAAGGCGCGGCTGCTGCACTACCAGGACCTGATCAAGGTGGGGCTGACCGGCAGCCTCGCCGACTACACGTTCACCGACACCTCGGGCCGTACGGTCCGCGGCTCCGAGGTCGACTACAACGGCGCGCCGGCCGGCTACGCGGCCGTCCCCGGCGACGCGCTGGCCTACGCGGACGCCCACGACAACGAATCCCTCTACGACACGCTCGCCTTCAAGCTGCCGCCGTCGGTCACGGCCGCCGGCCGGGCGAGGGCACAGGTCCTCGCGATGGCGACCGCCACGCTCTCCCAGGGCCCGGCACTCTCCCAGGCGGGCACGGAGCTGCTGCGCTCCAAGTCGCTGGACCGCAATTCGTACGACAGCGGTGACTGGTTCAACGCGATCCACTGGGACTGCCGCGACGGCAACGGCTTCGGCCGGGGGCTGCCGCCCGCCGCCGACAACGAGGACAAGTGGCCGTATGCCAAGCCCCTGCTGACGGCTCCGGCGCTCACGCCCGGCTGCGCGGAGATCGACGGCGCCTCGGCCGCGTACCGGGATCTGCTGCGGATCCGCGCCACGGAGCCGGAGTTCAGCCTCACGTCCACGGACGCGGTCCGCTCCGCGCTGACCTTCCCGCTGTCCGGGCCGGACGAGACCCCGGGGGTGATCACCATGCGGCTCGGTGATCTCGTCGTGGTCTTCAACGCGACCCCGACGGCACAGGACCAGCGGGTGACGGAGCTGGCGGGGCGGCCGTACGCGCTGCACCGGATCCAGGCCGGGGGAGCGGACCGCACGGTCAAGGAGGCCCGTTACGAGCGGGGGTCGGGGACGTTCACCGTGCCCGCGCGGACCGTGGCGGTCTTCGCGGCACAGGGAGCGTGAGCGGCGTGTGACGGCCTCGGCCGCGTGCTCCGGGCTGTCCGCCGGAGCACGCGGCCGGGAGCACCGGTTCGCGGGGGGCACCCGGATGACGGCGTGGGCCCGCCGGTGTGCGAGCCCGACGGTGTGGCAGCCAGCCGGTGTGTCAGCCCGCCGGTGTGAACGTGGCCGTACGGGCAATCCGTTAGGTATGACGTCCACCGAAGCGCACCCGGAGAAGCCTCGGAGCCGTACACGGCTGTCCCGGTGGGGCAGACTGCCGCTCGCACTCGTCGTCGTCGCCGCGCTGCTCTTCGCGGGCAGCCGGCTCGATCTGCTGCCCGGGTTCGGTGATCTCTTCGGCGAGGAGACCAACGACCGCACGGGACCGACCCTGCTCGAATCCATCCAGGACCTGGACCGGTACGAGGCGGCCTCCGGCAACTTCCAGGTCGTCGTCGACCTGGAGAAGGACGCCAAGTTCCTGCCGGACGCGATCCGCGGCACCCGCACCCTCTACGTGGGCGCGGGCACCGTCTCCTCCTATGTCGACTTCAGCGGCATCGGCGAGCAGAGCGTCCAGGTCAACGAGGAGCGCACCGCCGCCACGATCCGGCTGCCCCACGCCCGGCTCGGCGAGCCCGCGCTCGATCCGGAGCGCTCGTACGCCGTCTCCAAGGAACGGGGGCTGCTCGACCGGCTCGGGGACCTCTTCTCCGACAACCCGGCCGACGAACACGCCGTGAACAAGCTCGCCGCCCGCCATATCGGGGACGCGGCCAAGGAGAGCGAACTCACCGTACGCGCCGAGAAGAACACCACCGGCATGCTCCAGGGCCTGCTGCGTTCCCTCGGCTTCACCGAGGTGAAGGTGGTCTACGCCTGAACCGGCAGGCGGGTCACGCCTGGGGAGGACGGCGGGTCACGCCCGCGCCCGCTGGGCCGGCAGGCCCGTGCCCAGCGTGGTGAGCCGGCCGAGCAGATCGCCGAACGCGCCGTCGGCCGGTTCTTCGGCGATGATCCGCAGCAGGATCGTCGCCATCTCCTCGTCGTACGCGGCGCTCACGGCGGCCAGCGCGGCGAAGTCGTGCACCAGCTGCAACTCCAGCTCACCGCGCGGCACGCGCCGCCCGTCCAGCCAGATCAGCGCCGTCGTCTCGGCCAGCGACACCCAGGACCGTACGACCAGCTCCAGCCGCGCGGGCGGGTCCGCGACCCCGAGATGGGCCAGGATCTGTTCGTACGCGGCCTGCCGCACCTCGTCGATCATCGCGTTGGCCGTCGAGGAACCCACCGCGGGGCCGCTGCGCATCAGGGCGAAGAAACCGGCGCCGTGCTCGTCGACGAAGTCGAAGAAGCGCCCCATGACGCGCAGCAGCCGCGCGCCGAGGGGCCCTTCGCGCGGTTCCAGGAACCGGGTCGCCAGATCGTCGGCGGCCCGGCGCACGGCGGCCTCGTACAGGCTCTGCTTGCCGGGGAAGTAGTGGTAGACGAGCGGACGGGAGATGCCGGCCGCCGCCGCGATCTCGTCGATCGAGACGTCCTCGGGGGAGCGGCGGCTGAACAGTTCCAGCGCTACGCCGATCAGCTGCTGCTTCCGCTCTTCCACGCCCATCCTGCGGCGCACCCCGGTCGTCATACGAACAGCCTAACGGGCAGGCCCCGGCGGGTGTCCGTTACGCTCCGGACCATGAGCGCATCTGACCAGGACGAGGCCATGGACACGCCGGTACCGGAGCCCTACGACGGCGGACTGACGCCGCGTCAGGCGCGCGCGGTACGGATCGCGTTGGCGTCGGTGCTGCTGGTCGGTCTCGCCGCGCTGCTCGCGGTGCGGCTCGCGGAACGGACCTCGGTCCTGGTGGTCGGGGTGTACGGGCTCGCGATGATCCTGTGCGGTGTGGTGATCGAACTGAGCCGGCACGGCCGTACGCGGCTGGGCACCTGGCTGCTGGGCGCCGGTCTGGTGGCGGCGCTGGGAGCGGACTGGCTGCTGCTGCCCTGAGGTTCGCCGGGGGCGCGGGCCGCGGTGCCACGGGATCGCGTCCGGAGCCGGGTCCGTGGGGCCCTGCCCGTGCCCGAGGGGGCGCGTCCGGGGCCGCCGCCCGTGGGGCCGTCAGCGCAGGGCGTCCACCCGTGTCCCGTCGGGAGTCTCGCCGTACAGCTCCGCCTGTACGCCCTCGCGCGCCCGTACCGCCAGCAGACTCCCGGGTGCGCTGCCCCGTACCCCGCCCGACACCTGGACCGAGCCCAACCGCCCGCTCCCGGCGGCCAGTACGTACCACGTGCCGCCCCGCGACTTCCACAGCACGCCCGCCAGCACCCGTGACTCCCGTGCCCCGCAGGCCGGTGTGTCCTCCGCGCGCGCGGCGACGGCCCCGGGCGCCGCGGTCCGGGCCGGCGCCTGGAACTGCGCGAGCACCCGGCTCCCCGTGCCCCGCCAGGTGTCCGCGCGGGTGCAGAGCCAGGTCGCGGTGCCGTTGGACTCCGGCAGTGGCTGCCGCGCGTACGGCCAGGAGTTCACGGACCGTACGCCGTGGGACCGCATCGCGGGCAGCAGACAGGCGGTCCTGGCCCAGGCGGCGCGGTCGGCCGGGGACGTCACGTCGCCGGGGGCCGACGGCGGCCCCGATGTCAGCCGGGCGGGCGTCAGTTCGCCGAGATCGGTGAGCAGCCGTTCCGTGGCGCCGTTCTCGCTGTCGCTGCTGTCGCTGCTGTCGTCGCCGTCGCTGCCGTCGCGGACGGACAGCGTGTCCCAGGAGCGGCAGTCCTGGGCCATCGCCGGACTCGCCAGCGGAGCGGTCACGCCGTCCGCGTCACGCCGCAGGGGCCGCGCGGGCTTCGCCGGGTCGAGCAGATCGCGGACCGACGCACTCCGTACCCATGGCGCGGTCAGATAGCGCACATCGCCGTCCGAGCGGCCGACGACCAGCGCCCCCGCGACGGCGGTGCCCGCGCCGTCGACCCGCGCGAAGTCGAGGGCGGCCACCTCCTCGCCGCCGGTGGCGGGCTCCGCGTACCGGACCACCCGCAGGCCGTCGTGGAAGAGGACGACCCGCGCCGCGTCGACCGTCCCCGCGTACAGCAGCTGCGGCGATCCCATCGGCGGCCCCGAAGGCGTGGCGGGCGTCGCCGAGATGTGCACGGACGCGCCGGGCGCGGCCCAGGCCGTCAGGGCCCGGCGCAGCAGCGCGTGGTCCTCGGCCAGCGGCCCGCGCGCGGGCCAGACGGAGAAGTCGGTTCGGGCGGAGGTCTGCCAGGCGGCGGGCGCGATCCGCCGCACCCTGGCCGGGTCGAGGGCCGCCGCGACCGCGGCGTTGTGGCCGTACGGGGCGTCCGCGTCGTCGTCCGGGCCCCAGCCGCCCGGCAGCCCGAGGAGCGTCCCGCAGACCAGCAGGGCCGCGGCGGCGGCGAGCGCGGCCCTGCCGTACTGGCGGCGGCGCATCAGATCGGTGGGCCTGGCCTGGAGCGAGCAGGGATCGAACTCGGGGGAGCGCAACAGCTCGACGGGATCCGCCGTACCGATCCGCCGTTCCGCGGCGTCCGCCGCCTCGGCGAGCGCGGTCTCCGTGTCCACGGCCCCGGCCGCGTGGAGCAGCCGGCGCACCTCCTTGTCGGTCAGCAGCTCCAGACCGCGCAGCGCGAACGCCGCGCGAGCCGGTCCCGACAGGCCGGAGAGCCGCTGGTCCAGGGCGAGTTCATCGGCGCCGCCCGAGCGCGGGAACAGCCGCAGCCCCCAGACGCGCGGCAGCGGCGGAGGCAGTTGGGCGAGCCGGGGCCGGGCGAGCCGGCGCAACGGCCGCCCGGCGTCGAGCGCCTGGCGCAGCACGCGCTCGCGTACGTACGCGTACCCGGGGTTCCGTCCCGCCCCGGTCGCGGTCCCGCCGTCGGTTCCCCCGTTGGTTCCGCCGCCGGTTCCGGCGCCGGTTCCGCCATCGGTTCCGGCGGCGCGGCTCTGCGCCGGGATCGCGGACCGCGCCGCCGTGCGCCCGCGCGGCAGCGAGCGCTGTACGAGCGCGTGCGCGGTCAGTACGCGCCGGTTGCGGCCGAGCGACGGCGGCAGCACGAGATACGCGAGGCGTACGAGACGGGTGTAGTGCTCGACGAGTGCCGCCTCGGCCTGCTCGACACCGAGGGCGGCGAGGGGAGCCGCGCCGGGTACGGACGTCTCCGCGGAAACGGCTGCGGAGGTGGCGGTCGAGGCGGTGACGGCGCTGTCTGGGGGCACGTTGAGCAGAACGAGCGATTGGTCCGATGGTCACCCCGGAATCCGGCCGTTCCGCCGCGCGGCGACCGGGTCCCGGGAGACGATGGCCGCATGCGTACAGAACGATCCCTGGTGGTGCTCGCGGCCCTGGCCCTGGCGCTGACGGCGGGCTGCGGCGGCGACGGCAATGGCGGCAACGGCGGCAACGGCAAGAAGGCTCCCACGACACCGGAGACGGTGACGGGGAGCCTCGAACAGATCGCCTCCAAGGCGGAGTGCGAGCCGAACATCCAGACCGACGCCGACGAGTTGCGGCAGGGCAACTGCACGACGGACGACGGGAAGTACGTGCTGGTCACCTTCGCCACCGACCGCGGTCTGCGCGAGTGGATCAACGAGGCCAAGGACTACGGCGGTTCGTATCTCGTCGGCAGGAAGTGGGTCGCGGTCGGTGACGACAAGGTCGTGACGGCGCTGCGCGGCCGGCTCGGCGGGACCGTGGAGGCCGGCTCGTCGCACCACTCGGGGGGAAGTGGTGGTGGTGGGGGAGACGAGGGGCACTCCGGTCACCACACGGGCTGACCGCGCAGCGCGGATATGAGGGGGGACGGGAACGGTACGGAAGGCGGAAGGCGGGGGCCCCGGACAGGGACGGAGCCGGGGCCCCCGGGTCTGGGTCAGCGGCCCGTAGGCCGTGGGCTCACCTGCACTTGCGTCCGCCGTTGATGCAGTTCACGACCTTCTTCATCAGGTTGTCGTCGAAGACGTTGATGAAGTCGCCGTGGTCGGTGACGGGCTTGTGCAGCTGCTCCGGGAAGGAGTCCACGGCGAAGCCGGGCCCCGGCGGTACGTCGTACACCACACGCTGCTTGAGCTGCGGGATCGCCTTGAAGCCGTTCTGGCAGCGGCCGTTCTGATCGGCGAACGCCACATGGGTGCGGTGGTTGGCGCTGTCGGCGTTCTGGCCGTCCCAGCAGCTCTGGAACGTGAAGCTGCGGACCACCTGGCTGCCCTCGGGGCAGATCGGGTATTTGTCCTTGAGCTGGCGGTCCTCGAATCCGGTGCAGCTCCATGAGGCATTCGCGTTGGCGTCACCATTGGTGAACGCCTTGGCGTCACCGGTGATGATCCGCAGGAACCGCGGCATGGCGGTGACCTTGGACTTCGGGCTGCCGGCGAAGGTCAGGGTCACCTGGGAAGGCGTCTGGATCTCGCCGACATTTCCTTCCTTGCCGCCGCCGTCCGCATTGGCGTCGGCTTCGTCCTGACCATTCTGAAGACGCAGCACCGGCCAGTAATAGGTGGACTTGTCGCCCTGATTACGGCAGCTGGTCTCACCGGCCGCGAGAGAGTCGTCGGTCGCGAACGCGTCATTGGCCTGGTTGCCGACATAGTCGTGCATGTGGTGCGCGCCATTGCTCACACCTGGGGCGACGATGACATTGTCCGAATTGAACTTTCCGGCCTCGTTGACCCCGCAATTGGTGCTGAAGGTGCCCTTCGAGCCGCCGCGCGCGGTTCTGGCCTTTTTGACATTCGGCTGGACGGTGGTGATGTCGACGAAGTCGGAGGCCTCGGGGCCGTTGCCGGCCTGGCCGCCACCGTTCTGACCGCCGTCCTGGCCGCCGTCCTGGCCACCGTTCTGCCCGTCGCCCTGGCCGCCGTCCTGCCCGCCGTTCTGGCCACCGTCCTGCCCTTGGTCCTGGCCACCGTTCTGGCCGTCGCCCTGGCCGCCGTTCTGGCCCTGCTGACCGCCGTTCTGACCTTGCTGACCACCGTTCTGGCCCTGGCCGTCCTGAGCGCGCAGGGTGCAGGGCGCGAGACCCTCCAGTCCCTGCGGCCGCTCCGCCACCCTGCCGATCGAGAGGGCGATCCGCTCAAGGGTGGCCGCCCGCTTGTCCTTCAGCGGATTGAGAATGGCATTGTCGGCGAATCCCGGATCGCGCTGGATCTGGGCCTTCTCATCGGCGAACCGTTTGTACGCCTCGGTGATCTGGCTGTCGATGAGGGCAAGATTCCGGTCGACCTCGGGACGCGCCGCATCCGGCACATTCGTCAGCTGATCCTGGGTCGCCACATCCGGGCAGTCGATGGTCGACATCCACTGTCCGGCGTTCTGGGTCCGTGGGGCGGACCGGTGGGAATCGCCCTCACCCGCGGATGCGTAGACATTGACCGCTACCAGCCCACCCCCGCCCAGGAGCAAGGCGGCCGAGGCGACGATCGCCCGGTTCGCCAGTGTGGAGCGTTTTCTCGATGTGCGTGGCATGGAACTCCTCAAGCTTCGTCGCCGGTTACGGGAAAGCGCGGCAGGGGAGAATCGAAGCGCTCCGTTCCATACGGACCTCGATCGAGGGGTGTTCAGCCGCCGGGGGAATTCATAGAAATCTCCAGCGCCAAACCGGGCGGATGCCCTCCAATCACCTGCCGTGGTCCAGATAGGCGAGAACCGCCAGTACCCGGCGGTTGTCGTCGTCCGACACCGGCAGATCCAGCTTGGCGAAGATGTTCGAGGTGTGCTTGGCCACCGCCCGCTCCGTGACGACGAGTTGGGCGGCGATGGCGGCGTTCGACCGCCCCTGCGCCACCAGCTCCATCACCTCGCGCTCGCGCGGAGTCAGCCCGCCGATCGGTTTGTCCTGCGCCCGCCGGGAGAGCAGCTGCGAGATCACCTGAGGATCCATCGCCGTACCCCCCGCCGCGACCCGGCGTACCGCGTCGATGAACTGGTCCGCGTCGAAGACCCGGTCCTTCAGCAGATAGCCGATGCCGCCGTTGCCGTCCGCCAGCAGCTCGCGCGCGTACAACTGCTCGACGTGCTGGGACAGTACGAGGACCGGCAGGCCGGGCCTGGCGCGCCGCGCCGCGAGCGCGCACTGAAGGCCCTCGTCCGTGTGGGACGGCGGAAGCCGGACGTCGACCACGGCGACATCCGGCTCCAACTCCGCCAGGGCCCGGGTCAGTTCGGGCCCGCTCTCCACCGCCGCCAGGATCTCGAAGCCGAATGCCTCCAGCATCCGCACCAGACCGTCGCGCAGCAGGAAGAGATCTTCGGCTAGGACAACTCGCAAGGGATCTCCATGGTGACCATGGTGGGACCGCCCGCTGGGCTGCTGACGGCCAGGACGCCGTCGAATGTACCGAGTCGGCGTTCGAGCCCGCTCAGCCCCGAGCCGGTTCCGATCACCGCGCCCCCGCCGCCGTTGTCCGTGACGGCTATCTTCAGCATCCCCCTGATGTGCGAGACATCGACCCATACCCGGTCGGCGCCCGCGTGCTTGATCACATTGGTCAGTGCCTCGCTCACCGCGAAGTACGCGGCCGACTCGACCGGGGCGGGGACCCGGCCCGTCAGCTCCACCCGCACCTCGGTCTCCACCGGCAGCCGCAGCGCCAGCGCCTTCACGGCGTCCCCGAGACCGCGCTCGGCCAGTACGGGCGGATGGATGCCCCGTACGAGATCGCGCAGTTCGGTGAGCGCCTCGGCGGAGGACTGCCGGGCCTTGCCGATCAGCGCCTTCGCCCTGGCCGGGTCCTTCTCGATGAGCGCCTCGACGGTGCCCAGATCCATGCCCACGGCGACCAGCCTGGCCTGCGCGCCGTCGTGCAGATCGCGCTCGATACGGCGGAGTTCGGCGGCGGAGGTGTCCACCGCGTCGTGCCGGGACTCGGTGAGCCGCTCGATCCGCAGCGCCATCTCCTGGTCCGTGGTGGGCGCGAGGAGCGTCTTGGCCAGCAGGAAGTGGCCGCGCAGCAGGTCCGCGTTGTAGCGCAGCCCGAGTCCGAACAGGACCGCGCCGAGGGCCGCCGCGGCGAGACCGGTCGTCTGGCTGCTGACCGGGACGAACGCGTACCAGTACCGGTCGTTCTCGAACACCCGCCACAGGCCCGCCGCGAGTACGAACCCCTCCACCGCGTAGAGGAGCAGGGCGCAGGACAGCAGGGCGGTGAAGAAGCCCGCCGTCATGTCGACCAGCAGCCACTGGAGATCGCGCCAGGTGGCCGGGTCCTTCAGCATCAGCGAGCAGCGCTCCACCCGGCCGGTGACGCCGGTGCGCGCATCCGCCGGGAAGGACCGGTACGGGACGGGGACCCGTACGCCCGACCACCGCGCGGCCAGCAGCCGGCGCTGATTGGCATGCGCCCTCACCAGCGTCAGTACCCAGGGGGTGGTGAAGACCCCGAAGCCCAGCAGGATGAAGGCGAGGGAGAGCACCGTCAGCACGAAGAGGATGATCGATCCGGCGAGCGAGACGACCGACAGCATCAGTCCCCGCCCGGCCGACACCAGCGGGCCCGGCCTCTTCGTCGTGCTGTCCATGGCGTTCTTCTCCCCTTCGCGGCCCGGACGGCCCGACGGCCCTCCGGCGGCCCGACCCCCGGACCTGGCATCAGTCTGACCGGCGCGGTCCGGTGGCGGCAGCCGGTCGGCCCCCTGTCCGGGGTGGTGCTGGATACACCCCCGGCCGGCCCGCGCGGGCATTGCGGCATTGTCAGTGGCACCTGGCACGATCGGTGCGACGGGGTGTGCGGAATGTGGATCGACCGATGTGGAACGACCGCGGTGGAACGACCGAAATTGAACAGCCAGGGGGCAGACCATGGGCACGTGGGACACCGGCCATTTTGACAACGACGCAGCGGTGGACTTCTCGGCCGACCTGGACGAAGTGACCGTCGAGCAGCGGACGGAGATCGTGCGGGCGGCGCTGCTGCGCGCGATCGGTACGGGTGAGGAGGACGGAGCAGGGGGTCCGTCGGACAGTGGGGACAGTGGGGACGGCGGCGATGGCGCGGGCGGTCCGCTGGACGGCGATGTGGGGGCGGCGGCCGTCGCCGCGGCGGCGCTGGTCGCGGCGCAGTGCCCCGGCGGGCCGTCCACGGAGTCGGTGTACGGCCCCGAGGAGCCGTTGCCCCGGCTTCCCGAGGAGCTGAGAGCGCTGGCGCTCCTGGCCCTGGACCGGGTGAGCGTGGCCGGGTCCGAGGTGCGCGATCGCTGGGTCAGGGCGGACGGCGAGGACGGCGCGTGGCACCACGGGATAGCCGAGCTGCGGCGCGCGCTGACCGCGGCGACGGAAGGGCGGCCGGGGGCGGTCCAGGGCGTGCCGGGACAGTAGCGCCGCCCGCCCGCGGGGTGTCGCGGGCCGGGCGGGCCTCTCCCCGCACGGCCTAGCTGCCGCCCTGTGGGGAGAGAACCGTGGCCTCCAGCTCCGGTGCCAGCCCGACCGGCGGGCGGTCCGGGCGCTGGGGGGCCCGGCCGCCGATCGAGCCGAGCCAGGACCAGGTGTCCGCGACCGTCTCGGCCACCGGGCGGCAGCGCAGGCCCGTGGCAAGGGCCTTGGAGACGTCACTGCCGTGCATGGTGTCGTGCATCTCGCCCGGCGGGATCCAGACCGGCAGGTCGGTCCAGGGCTCGATCCCCGCCGCGAGGATCGTCCCGGGGTCCGTCCAGCGCAGTTCGGCGTCGGATCCGGTGGCGCGCACACAGGCGTCGAGCAGCTCGCCCATGCTCGCGTGCCCGGCGGGGCTCACCAGGTTGAACGGGCCGCCCAGGCCGTCCCGTACGGCGTCCAGGGTCCATTCGGCGAGGTCACGCGCGTCGATGTACTGCAAGGGGTTGTCGCGCGGCCCCGGCGCGAGCACGGGGCCGCCGCGGGCGATCCGCCCCAGCCACCACGGGAGCCGGCCGATGTTCTCGCCGGGCCCGAGGATCAGCCCGGCACGGACCAGCAGGGCGCGGTCGCCGAAGACCGCCTCGGCGGCCAGCTCGCCGCCCCGCTTGTCCTGCGGGTACGCGGTCCGCCCGGCCGCCGCGGAGGCGCCCTCCACCAGGGGGCCGTCCTCAGGGAGTCCGGCCGGGGAGGGGCTCGCGTACACGGACCGGCTGGAGACGTACGCGTACCGTCCGACGCGGTCCGCCAGCAGCCGGGCCGAGGAGAGCACCGCCGACGGCGCGGCGGACCAGGTGTCGACGACCGCGTCCCAGGTGTCGGCTCCGTCGGAGAGGGCCGCGAGACCGCCGGGCGCGGTGCGATCGCCGCGCAGGGTGGTCACACCGGCGGGCGCCTCGTGATGGCCGCGGTGGAAGACGGTCACCCGCCAACCACGGGCGAGCGCCGCCTCCGTGACCGCGCGGCCGACGAATTCCGTACCACCCAGGATCAGGAGTCTCATGGCACCGACTGTGCCCGCGCGCCCGCTCACGGGCCAGCCGAATTCGCTGCCAGAAGAATCGTGGAGCCCCTGGACCTGCCGTACGCACCCGTGAGGATGGCAGCATGTGCGCACCATGACAGACGCCGGATCACCGATACGCGCCCTGAGGGCCGCCGCGTTCGCCGCGGTATGCGTGACTCTGGCGGCGGTGGGGCATTCGTTCACATCCGGGCATGAGATCCCGCTCGGCGCGCTGTGGACGGCGTTCGGGGTGACCGCGGGCGTGGCCTGGCTCGCGGGCGGCCGGCGGCGCGGGTTCCGCTCGATCGGGGCCGGGCTGCTCACCGTCCAGGGCGGACTGCATCTGATCTTCGCCGGAGCACTGCCGTTCGGCGGGTACGGGTACGGGTCCGGGTCACCGGGTCACACCCCTCATGGCACCGGCGGCACCACCGGTACGGGCATGGGCACCGGCACAGGCAGCGGCATGGGTATGGGCGTCGGCGCGGGCGCGGGAACGGGAACGGGCGCGACCATGGGGGAGGACTCCGGAACCGGCGTCCTCCCTCTCGACACCGTCGTCCCCTTCGGCCTGGACGGTCCGGTGGGAATGCTCGTCGCCCATCTCCTCGCCGCGGCCGTCTGCGCGCTCTGGCTGGCCCGGGGCGAGGCCGCGCTCTTCCGGCTCGCGACCGCCCTCGGCGCCCTGGGCTTCTCCCCGCTCCGGCTGCTGCTGACCGCGGCCCGGCCGCCCGCCGCGCCCCGGCGATCGGGGGCGGTACGACCCGCCGCCGACGCTCCCGCGGCGCACCGCTTCCGGGGCGTCGTTCTCGCGCACACCCTGTCGCGACGAGGCCCGCCCGCGCCCCGTGGCTCTCGCGCCACGGCCCCGGCGACGGCCCTCGTCATCACTGTCCGACCTTAGGCGGGCAGGCAGGGCGGGCCCGGGGTCCGCTTCCCCCTGCCCACGCCAACACCTAGGACAGTCATGGCCATTGACGACCCCGTACAGGGGCCCGAGACCGACGACAGACCGACCACCCCCGCCGGTGAAGCGCCGGAGACCGCGACAAGCACGGACACCAGCGGCGGCACCGGTGCTGGTACCAGCACCGGTACCAGCACCGGCATCGGTACCAGCGGCGGCACCTCCTCCGTCTGGAGCGCCCTGCGCCCCCTCGTGCTGCGGCTCCACTTCTACGCGGGCCTGCTCATCGCCCCCCTGCTGCTGATCGCCGCCACCACCGGCTTCCTCTACGCGCTCTCCTACCAGGCGGAGAAGGTCGTCTACCGGCACGAGCTGCGGGTCCCGGTCGGCGACCGCACCCTCCCGCTCTCCGAACAGCTCGACGCCGCCCGCGCCGCCCGCCCCGACGGCACGGTCACCTCCGTACGCCTGCCGTCCGAGGACGGCGCGACCACCCGCGTCCTGATGAGCACGCCCGACGCCGAGGAGAGCAAGTCCCTCGCCGTCTTCGTCGATCCGTACACCGCGGAGGTACGGGGAGAGCTGACCAGCTACGGCAGTTCGGGCGCTCTCCCGCTGCGCACCTGGATATCCGAGCTGCACCGCCATCTGCTGCTCGGCGAGCCGGGACGCGTCTACAGCGAACTCGCCGCCAGCTGGCTGTGGGTGGTGGCCCTCGGCGGCGTGCTGCTCTGGCTCGCCCGCACACGCACCTCGAAGCGCGCGCTGCTCACCCCCGAGCGCGGGGCCACCGGCCGGCGCAGAACGCTCTCCCTGCACGGTTCCCTCGGACTGTGGGCCGCGACCGGGCTGGTGCTGCTCTCCGCCACCGGGCTGACCTGGTCGACGTACGCGGGCGAGAACATCGGCTCGGTCAAGGACCAGCTGGGCGGTGGCACTCCCGTCGTCTCCGCCGCGCTCGCGGAGGGCACCGGCGGCGCGGGCGGCGGCGGCCACGAGGGGCACGAGTCCATGCCGGGGATGGAGAACATGCCCGGCATGGAGGGCATGGCCGGCGGCGACATCGGTATCGATCTGGTGGTCGTCGCCGCCCGTCAGGCCGGGCTCGACGGACCGGTCTCGGTGACCCTGCCGACGGAGGGCACCGGCTATGTGGTCGCGCAGACCGACACCCAGTTCCCCGTGCGGCTCGACTCGGTCGCCATCGACCCCGCCACCGGCGTCCTCATGGACGAACTGCGCTTCGCCGACTATCCGTTGCTCGCCCAGCTCACCCGCTTCGGCATCGACGCCCATATGGGCCTCTTCCTCGGGGTCACCAACCAGCTGGCCCTCGCGGCGCTCGCCCTCTCGCTGATCCTCCTCATCTGCTGGGGCTACCGGATGTGGTGGCTGCGCAGACCCACCAAGGAGCGGAAGCTGAGCGCGGGCAGGGCGATACCGCGCGGTGCCTGGCGCAAGGTGCCCGTGACCGCGCTGCTGCCGCTCGCGGCGGCCGTGGCGCTGATCGGCTGGTTCCTGCCGCTGCTGGGCATCAGCCTGCTGGCCTTCCTCGTCCTGGACGCCTTGCTCGCCCTGCGGGCCCGCGTCCGCGCCCGTACGGCTCGTACGGCCGGTACGGCTCGTACCTGACGGGATCGCGGGGGAGCCCTGCCGGCCACCCGGCCAGGGTTCCCCCGCGTGACCCGCCCGGCCCGTGTCAGGGCGTGTACTTGTACCCGACGCGCCGTACCGTCTGGATGCTGTGGCGGTGGGCCGCCCCCAGCTTGCGGCGCAGCCGCGCCACATGGACGTCGACGGTGCGTCCGTCGCCCACGTGCCCGTAGCCCCAGACCGTGGTCACCAACTGGTCGCGGGTGTGCACCCGGTGGGGGTGGGCCACCAGATGCGCGAGCAGCTCGAATTCGAGATAGGTGAGGTCCATCGGCTCGCCGTCCACGACGGCGGTCCGCCGGACGCTGTCGATCGATACGGGGCCGCCGCCGACGGGCCGGGACCCGGGCCCGTCGCCGTCGGTGCCCGCGCCGGGGCCGCCGGCGCCGACTACGGCTCCGGTCTCCGTGGCGGCGAGGTAGGGCGCCGAGGCCGCCGCCAGCACCGCCGCGTGCTGATCGGCCGGTACGAGGACGAGATAGCCGACCATCGGTGGCTGTCCCGGCAGCGAGGGCAGGGTGTGCTGCGGCGCGGGCAGCCAGGTCGCGCCGGGCGGCAGGAAGTCCACGACCTGTCCGGCCGTGACGCCCGCCGGGAGGGCCGGGTGCGTCGGGAGAGCGGGCCGGGCGACCGGCGCGGTCTCGTCGCGGTCGACGGCTCGGAGCCGGTGCCGGCCCGGCGCGGCCTGCTTCTGGTTCAGTGCGGCCGCGGTCGCGGTGGCGGTCGCCGACGCGGACGCGGAGGAGAGGGGGCGGGGATTCGCCATGGGAGGTCAGCTCTTTCGCGCGGAGGATTCGTCGAATCGACAGGACGGACGGGATGTACGTCATGCGCGGCAGCCGAAGGCCGGAAAGAAGGCTTTAGAGGGCCGACGCGTTCCTCGCGCGGCAACACACCCGGTCGAAGTCGTGATGCTGCCGGGACGGCCAGAACGGCTCAAGGTCGGAGCGACCTGTCGCGGGGTGCTGGAAGCTGGCCATGCCCCCATTGAAGCAGAAAGCGGACGGGCGCAGCAGGTCCCTTTCGGCTGTCGATACGGCGCGGGCCCGTGACAGCCGACACAGTGGCGGGCCGCGGGCGCGTGGCAGCGGGCGTGGGCGACACGAACAGCGGGCGCGGGCGACGCGGCGCGCAGGCGCGCGTGACAGCGGGCGCGTGACGGTCGACACCGTGCGCGTGACGGACGGCACCGTGCGCCGTGGCCGGGCGGACGCGACGAGGGGGCGACCGCCGGGTGGCGGCCGCCCCCTCGCGGAGTGCGGTGAGCTGCGTACGGGCGGGCCGACGGGTCAGACCTGGCCGGCCTTCTCCAGCGCGGAGCAGCAGGTGTCGACGATCAGCCGCGTCACCACGTACGGGTCGACGTTGGCGTTCGGGCGGCGGTCCTCGATGTACCCCTTGCCCTCCTGCTCGACCTGCCACGGGATACGGACCGAGGCGCCGCGGTCGGAGACGCCGTAGCTGTACTCGTTCCACGGGGCGGTCTCGTGCAGACCGGTCAGCCGGTCGTCGATGCCCGCGCCGTAGTTCTTGACGTGGTCGAGCGGCTTCGAGCCCTCGCCGAGCGACTCGCACGCGGTGATGATCGCGTCGTACCCCTCGCGCATCGCCTTGGTCGAGAAGTTGGTGTGCGCGCCCGCGCCGTTCCAGTCGCCCTTCACCGGCTTCGGGTCGAGCGTCGCGGACACGTCGAAGTCCTCGGCGGTGCGGTAGAGCAGCCAGCGGGCGATCCACAGCTGGTCCGCCACCTCCAGCGGCGCCAGCGGGCCGACCTGGAACTCCCACTGTCCCGGCATGACCTCGGCGTTGATGCCGGAGATGCCCAGACCCGCCTTGAGGCAGTTGTCGAGGTGCGCCTCGACGATGTCACGGCCGAAGATCTCGTCCGAGCCGACGCCGCAGTAGTAGCCGCCCTGAGCTGCGGGGAAGCCGCCCTCGGGGAAGCCCAGCGGACGGGCGCCCTTGAAGAAGGTGTACTCCTGCTCGATGCCGAAGATCGGCTCCTGGCCCGCGAACCGCTCCGCGACCTCGGTCAGCGCCGCACGCGTGTTGGACTCGTGCGGCGTCATGTCGATGTTCAGGACCTCGCACATGACGAGGACGTCGTCGCCGCCCCGGATCGGGTCGGGGCAGGAGAAGACCGGCTTGAGCACCCGGTCGGAGGCGTGACCCTCGGCCTGGTTGGTGCTCGACCCGTCGAAGCCCCAGACGGGCAGCTCCGCGCCATCGTTGAGGATCTTCGTCTTCGAGCGCAGCTTGGCGGTCGGCTCGGTGCCGTCGATCCAGATGTACTCAGCCTTGAAGGTCACGGGCCTCATCCTTTGCGGGTGCAGCAGGTATGCCCCGAAGCTTCGCAATCCGTGATTTCCCGGCTGTTGCCCTTCTGTGAACCACGCGTTACTCAGGTTTCCTGTGTTTCATGTCCGCTGTTTCAGCAGCGCGCCGAATCCGGCGGCGTGCATCCTGCGCACCAGTTCGGCGGAGGTGGTGCCCAGCGCCTCGGCGGTACGGTCCAGTCGCCAGTCGTGGGCCGCCAGCCGGCTCAGCAGATGCCCGCGTCTGATCTGCGCGTCCGACAGCCGGAACGTCTTGAGATACGCCGTACGGCCCTTGTGGTCGCTGATGAGTTCACCGATGTGCTGCTCCGTCTCCGGCTGCCCGGCGCCGGGCCGGTGGAACGGCGGCAGGAAGCGGTGCAGTTCGTACGCGCCCATCCGGTACACCCGCTCGAAGGAGTAGGAGGTGGTGAGGAGTTCACGGGCGAGCAGCGTCTCGTGCGCCTCGCTCCACGCCCGCTCCTGCGCCCGCGCCGCCGCCCGCAGATCGGCGAGCGTCTCCAGCCACCGGCCGTCACGGACGCGTGCCTCGAACTCCGGCACCGGGCCGCCGAAGAACGCGTACTGGTGCACCAGTTCCCCGTACATGTCCTGCAAGAGGGTCGGGTGCAGCAGGCGATAGTCCTCGGGGTGCGGCACGACGAAGGCGGCGGCGAGCGAATCCGCCGTGTACACCATCACCCCGCACTGCCCGGGATGGATCTCGAAGACGCGCAGCGCGTCCGCGAGCCCCCGGACGGTCAGGCCGAGATAGGCGTCCTCGGCGCGCGGCGACAGCCCCTGCCGTATCGCTTGCCGGGACCACTCGTCCCAGGCGATGGACGGCCCGCCGAAGTGCAGCGAGAGATAGCCCTCCATCGCCAGATGGAGCGGGAGGAACCGGCAGCGGGTGGCGGTGGCGCTCTTCCCGGCGCCGCTCTTCCGGGCCTTCGCGCGCTTCACCATCCGGTGGTGACGGTGTACGGGCACGGTCTCGGGGCGGAAGTCTTCCTTGGCGCCGCCGTTCCCCCCGGCCGCCGGGTTCCGGGTGTCGCCGTCCCGGGTGTCGCCGTCCCGGGTGTCGAGCTGGGTGCCGTACGCGGCTTCCCGGCCGCCGTCGCCCGACCAGTCGGCGACGAATCCGTGCGGGATGTACGAGACATAACGGGTGCGCGGATCCACTTGGACCTCGCCGAAGGCACCGTAGATCTCGGGGTGCAGCCGCAGACCGGGCATCGGCTCCTCGCGCACCAGGGGTACGAGACGGATGCCGCCCCAGACCTGGGCGGGGCGCGTGGTCAGGCCGGTGAGATCGAGCCGGGTCATCGTGATCGCCCCTCCGGCGCGGTCTCGTCCATCTCGTCCGTCGTGCCCGCCGTGCCCGTCGCGTCCATCTCGCCCGTCGCGCCCGTCGCGCCCGTAGCGACCGTCTCACTCGTCTCGCCGGGGAAGCGGCAGAACAGATCGTCGTCCACGAACCGCCGTACGCGCCCGTCCAGATACGCCCGCAGCTCGGCCAGTCCGGTACGGCCCTCCGCGAACTGCGCGATCTCCACCAGCGCCGGCAGATCCTCGGCGTCCCGTATCCCCGCCGTCGGGACGCTCGCGGCCAGTCGGCGTACGTCAAATCCGTCCGCGTCGTATACAGGGTTCAGATGAACCACACTCGTCCTCCCCTCCGGGTCGAGCCGGGTACGCCAGACCCGCAGCACCTCGCCCGCCAGCCCCGGAGGGGCGTTGTCCCAGCCGTCCGAGACGATGACGAGCCGGTCGGGCGCATGGTCGAGCGCGTCGATGATCCGGGTGCCGAGCGGCGTCGGTCCGTAGGGGCGCACCAGAAGCGGATCGGTGCCTCCCGAGGTCCAGAACGCGGCGTACGCCCCCGGCGCAGACAGCGCCTCCAGCAGAAAGTGGCAGGCCAGAGCGGTCCCGAGCGGACGGCGTCGCTTCTCGCCCGAGCCGGACGAGGAGTAACTGTCGTCCAGTACGGCGGCGACGCGCCCCCAGGTATGGCGGTGCGGCCCGGCCACGCGCAGCGCCGCCGTACGCAGCGCGCGCGTCAGCTCGGCCCGGCGGGCCGCCCGCTCGTCCCGCGTCAGTGACAGGACGTAGAGCGCGAGCCGGGTCAGTGGCATGACGGTCAGATCGGTCCGGCGTACGGCCTTCGCGGCGCGCTCCGTCCGCAGCCGCTCCAGCCGGGTCATCCGGTGCCGGATCCGCTCCAGGAACGCGTCGCGGGCGATGCCGTGCTTCACCGCGAACCCCTCGGCCACGGTGAACGGCAGCTCGTAGAGCGCGCCCTGCTCGAAGTGGGCGCGGCGGTACGCGTCGAGGAGAGGGTGGTCGTACCGGTCGCGGCGGCCGGGCGAGAAGAGGAAGTCACCGATCTCGTCCGAACGACGCCCGGGTGCCCGACGGCCGCGTACCGGGCTTCCGTGTGCCGGGCGTCCGTGCGCCGCCGGGCTTCCGAGTGCCGGACGGCCGAGCGGCAGCCGGCCGAGCGGCAGATGGAAGTGGCGCGCCACCGAGGTGAGAGCGCCCCGGTACTTCACCGCGTCGTGTCCCAGATCCGGCCGGGCCGCCAGCCAGTCACGCAGGATCGCGCGCGTACGGCGGTTGCCGACCCCGGCGGCCCGCAGGCCGCGGAACAGCCGGTACACGCGCTGCGGCGGCAGCCGCGTCAGCCGCGCGGCGATCAGCCGCCCCTCCGCGCGCTTCTCCTCCGGGCTCGCCTCGCCCGGTGTCCGCAGCAGCTGCTCGATGATCAGGGCGGCGTTGTGGTCGTTGATGTCGAGCGCGAGCGCGGCGGCGTACACCGGACGGTAGTTGACGCGTACGTACTCGTGCAGAAAACCGAGCGAGAGCCGTTGCGTGCGGGCGTCGGAACGGAACTCACGCTGTCCGGTCGCCGTGACGGCCGCGTTCACGAAGAGCAGTACGTCCTCGGCCGCGATCAGATCGGCGAAGGTCTCCGCCATGGTTGTCCCCCCGGGATGGATGCCGGCCGGGGAATGGAGGCGCGAACAGCGAAATCACTGCTTCAGAGGCATGTCCCGGAAGTCGCACCGGAGGCCCGCGGCCGGCCTGTGCAACGTAACACCGGCCCCTGCCCGCCCGGCCACCAATTTTCGACACCGCCCGCGACGACCGGCCGGGACGGAACCGGTGACCCGCCTTCGACGGAAATCGGCGCCGGCTCGGGCGTGCCGACACGGCACACTGGCCGTCATGAGCAAGCTACGCATCGGACTCCTCGGCACCGGCCCCTGGGCGGAGCGCACCCACGCCCCCGCGCTCGCCGCCCATCCCGGACTCGAACTCAGCGGCGTCTGGGGGCGGCGCCCCGAGGCCGCCGCGGCTCTCGCCGCCGCCCACGACACCACGGCCCACTCGGGCGAGGTCGGCCTCGACGCGCTCTTCGCCGAGAGCGACGCCGTCGCGTTCGCCCTGCCGCCCGACATCCAGGCACCGCTCGCGGCACGCGCCGCCGCGGCGGGCTGCCATCTCCTCCTGGACAAACCGGTCGCGACGACCGCGGCGGGCGCCCGCGAGGTGGCGGACGCGGTGGCGGCCACCGGGGTCGCGTCCGTCGTCTTCTGCACGCTGCGCTTCGCGGCGGGCACGGTGGGCTGGCTCGGCGAGCAGAGCGCGAAGGGCGGCTGGTTCACCGCCCACGCGTACTGGCTCGGCGCCCTCTACTCGTCGGGCGAGACCAGCCCGTACGCCGCCTCCCCCTGGCGCCGCGAGAAGGGCGGCCTCTGGGACGTCGGGCCGCACGCGCTGTCCGTGCTGCTCCCGGTGCTCGGCGAGGTGACCGAGGTGACGGCGGTACGCACCGAGCCGGACCTCACCCACCTGGTGCTGCGGCATGTATCCGGGGCGGCCAGCTCGGTGGCGGTGAGCCTGAGCGCGCCGAAGGCGGGCGCGGGTACGGGGATCGAGTTCCGGGGCCGGCACGGTACGGCGACGCTGCCGGAGAAGTGGGGCGACCCGGTCACCTCGTTCGGGGCGGCGGCCGACGCACTGCTGGAGTCGGTCCGTACGGGCCGGCCGCACGCCTGCGACGTACGGTTCGGGGTCCGGCTGACGGAGATCCTGGCGGAGGCGGAGCGGCAGCTGAACGTCTAGGGCGTGTCTTCGAGGCTCCGCTTCGGCCCCGGCGGGCCGGTGCGGACCGACCGGCCGATTCCCCGCTCAAATAGCCTCTGGCCAGGGGCGATTGTCAGTGGGGGGCGGTAAAATGGAGGTAGTTCGTGAGGGAACAACCACCGCGCCGGGAGGTCGCCGATGGCCGTTGCCACCATGCCGACGAAACCCTTCGAGAGTCAGCCAGCCCTCAAGCGCAAGCCACTGCCCGCGGGTCAGCCCCGTGAGTGGTACGAGACCCATAACCGCCGGCTCAAGGCCATGCGCCTCGCCATCGCCCTGCTCGACTCGGGCGTGTACCACCCGGCGAACGCGAACAACGGCAGGATACGGAGGACGGCGGCCCGGATCGGGATCCACCCGCCGTCGGACACCACCTGCCGCATGGTGCGAGCCCTGATCGACTAGAGCCTGCCCGGATTCGGATTCGGGTTCGGGGGCGGGTCCGGGGGCGGGTGCGCGTCCGAACCCCCACCCGAATCGGAGTCCGTCCGAGTCCGGCGTTGTGCCCCGCCCGGCTTCACTCCCCGCCTCTGGGGAGCAGCCGGGCGGGGCATCGTCGGTCGTCAGCGGTCAGTGGTCAGCGCAAAGCCCCGACCACCGCACCTCGCCGTCGTGCCGTTCACCGGTCGGCGCCAGCCCAACAGCCTTGGCGACGGCGGCAGATGCTCCATGGTCCGGATGGATATGGGCGACAAGGCTTCGGACGCCCTGCCCCTTCAGCCACCGTACGAGCCCTCGCGCCGCTTCGGTGGCGATACCGCGCCCTTGCCAGGCCGTCCCCACGACCCACGCGAGCTCGGCGGTACGACCGTCACCGTCCGGGCCGATGGTGGCCTGTACATAACCGGCCAGCACATAACCGGCCAGCACATGACCGGTCGGCCCATGACCGGCCGACGAGCCCGCGCACGACTCCGCCGAGCGCTGACCTTCCTCCTGTGCCTCCTCCCGGATGCCGATCATCCAGGTGCCCCAGACGACCTCCGGGTCGGGTGAACCCGCCGCCTGACGGGCGTAACGCGTGCGCAACTCCTCGGCCGTCGGCGGAGTTCCGCCGGTATGGGCGTACAGCGCCGGGTCGGCGAGCACGGCGGCCATCTCCTCGGCGTACGCGACACGGAGCGGCAGCAGCGTCAGCCGCTCCGTGTCGATGACCGTGGCACCGACGACTGCCGTACTGATCGAGGTCATGACGGCGCGACCGCGTGCAGCCGTCCGTGGCGGATCGCGAAGCGCGGCAGGGAGACGCCGAACACCTCCGCGATGGCGTCGAGACTCTCGTACTCGTCATCGGGATCCAGGGCCCAACTGCCCTCAGCACCACGGTTCGAGGAGTCGTCCGAGTCGTCGGGCGCGCCCTCGTCCCAGCCGGGCCCCGCGTCCGGGAAGAGATGCCCGGGGTCGAGCGCGTCGGGAACCGCCCCCCACTCCTCGATCTCGCCGTCGCGCACGGTGAATCCGTACACGCGCTCGCCGTCCTCCGCGTAGGAGAAGTGGAAGATGCCGGGGAACGCCGCGGACCGGCCACCGCGCTCGCACCACACCGTCACCGACTCCGTGCCCCGCGACAGCGCCTCACTCGTCGGCGGTTCCACACCGTTCCGCCCGCTCTCGAAGGCGAAGCTCCAGCGCCCCGCGTCCGTTCCCCGGCCTTCACCCCCGTCCCCATTTCCGCTCGCGTCCCCGCTCGCGCCCCCGCCTCCGGCTCCGTCGCCGCACGAACCGATGCGTATCGCCTGTCCTGCCTCCGACGCGTCGCACGGCGCCAGCAGCGGCCCCCGCCCGATCCGTTCGGCCAGCTCCTGTGGCGCGACACCATGGACGAGGACGAAGCGGTAGGCGTCCGGTGCCGAAGGCCCGGTGTCCTCGGCGAGCCAGCCGAGCCCGTCCGCCCTCACCCGGGCGGCCTCCCGCTCTCCGCCGCCGCCCGCCGTGCCCCGGCCGCCACCGGCACCGCCACGGGGAGTCTCCAGGAGGTACCGTCCGCGCTCCGGGGTGATCACCGGCCCGAGGAGCGGATCGGCGAGCAGTCCGACGGGAGCTATGTGGTCCTCGCCGTACGGCTCCCAGCCGGTCACGGCCGCCGCCACCGTGCGCCACGCGCCGTCCGTATCGCCCCACCGCGCCTGTTCGCGCGCCGAGGCGACCGCGTCGCCGAAGGATCCGGGAGCCTCGTACCGGAACGTACGCTCATCGATCTCCCGCAGCAGGGCCAGCGCCTGCTTCCGGTCGTCCCCGTCGTGATCCGGCCCGTCGGAGGACCGGAGGAATTCCGCCTCGTCATGTCCCGCCCGGCCCGCCTGATCCGTCCGGTCCGCCCCGTCCGCCAGGCCCGCTCGGCCCGTCCGCAGATGCTCCAGCGCGGCCAGCGGCAGAAGCTCGCGCGCGTACAACGGATCGTCCAGCCGCCCGACGCCACAGGAAGCCGGCGATGCGCCGACCCCGAACCCGCCCCCGCCCCCGAGCCTGGCCCCGCCCCCGCCCCCGCCGTTCAGCATCGCCTCCAGCTGGACCCGCAGCCCACGGGCACGGGGCCGGCCGCACTCGTCCGCCTCGGTGAGCAGTTCGAGCGCGCCGTCGATGTCCTCGCCGTCCCGGCACGCCAGCCGGGCCTCCTCGACATCGGCGTCGAGCTCGCGCGTCGTCTCGTTCGCGAACCCCGGCGTGTCCGCGTGCGCGCGGTGGAACTCCCGGAACAGGGCCTGCATGAGTTCCATGAACGACCCGTGACGCTCGGGCCGTTCGCCGCCCGCCCCGCCCCGGTGGAGATACGCGGCCCACTCCCCGTTGGCATCCGGATCGCCGGGGTCCAGCAGGACCTCGACCCCGTCCGGGGCGGCGGACAACCGCAGCGCCCTGCCCCACATACCGGCCCTCAGCACCTCCTCCTCGGAGGCGTGTTCGTCCAACGCGCCCTCGTGGAGCGCCTGAAGGCCGTCCGGATCCCCGTACCAGTGCACGCCCTCCGCCGCGCCCACCCGGCCGACAGCCGTCCCCGCGGCCTGCCACCCGTCGGTGGTCGCCAGGAACGAGCGATAGGTGGGCGGCAGCGTCACCCCCAACCGCTCCTCCAGCTCGCCGATCCGGTCCTCCCCGGCGGCCGGGAACCCCAGCCACCGGTCCCGGAGGACCGTCTCGGCCACGTCCCCACGCCCCCGCGCGCCGGGTGAGTCGAGCCAGTCCGCACTCCACCGCTCAAGGAAAGGACGCCAGTTGTAGGTCTTCATGGGGTCATGGTGCCAGCGCGCACTGACAACGGACACTCGCCTCCGTCCGGACACACCTCCGGCACAGGGACCCCGTCCCTCTTTGCTGAATCGGCAAGGCGGTTTGTCAAACGGTGCGGTGTGGGCGGACGCTCTCCAGTGAACGGAGGCAATAGTGCGCATGAGTCATCAGACAAGGCATAACGACATCGTCACCCCCCGGGCCGGGGAGCGCCGCCATGACGTCGTGGTCGTGGGCGGGGGAGCCGCCGGGCTGAGCGGGGCGCTGGCCCTGGCGCGGGCGCGGCGGTCGGTACTGGTGATCGACGGGGGTCGGCCGCGCAACGCCCCGGCGTCCCATGTCCACAACTTCCTGACGCGTGACGGCACGCCCCCTTCGGAGCTGCTGGCCGCGGGCCGCGCGGAGGTGACCGGTTACGGCGGCGAGATCATCACGGGTGACGCCGTGGCGGCCGAGCGCCTGGAGACCGGCGGCTTCCGTGTCGCGCTGGCGGACGGGACGGCCGTCCTGGCGCGGCGGCTGCTGGTGACCACCGGCCTGGTCGACGAACTGCCGCCGGTGCCGGGCGTGGCCGAACGGTGGGGACGCGAGGTGCTGCACTGCCCGTACTGCCACGGCTGGGAGGTACGCGACCAGCCGGTCGGCATCCTCGCCACCGGTCCGTTCGCCGCCCACCAGGCACTGATGTGGCGGCAGTGGAGCGGTGAGGTGACGTTGTTCCTGCACACCGGGCCCGAGCCGGACGAGGAGGAGTACGAGCAGCTCGCCGCCCGCGACATCGCGATGGTGGACGGCGAGGTGACCGGCCTGGAGGTGACGGACGACCGGCTCACCGGCGTCACTCTGGCCGGCGGACGGACGATCCCCACCCGGGCCCTGGTGGTCGCACCGCGCTTCACCGCCCGCGTGGACCTCCTCGCGGGCCTGGGCCTGACCCCTGTCCCGCAGGAGAGGGCCGGCGAGGTGATCGGTTCGTACATCGCCTCCGACCCGGTCGGCGCGACGGCCGTGCCCGGGGTGTGGGTGGCGGGCAACGCCACGGATCTGATGGAGCAGGTCGTGGGTGCCGCCGCCGCGGGTGTACGCGCCGCCGCGGCGATCAACGGCGACCTGACGGCGGAGGACACCCGCCGGGCCGTCGCCGCCCGCCGCGACCCGTTCTCCCCGCGGCGGGAAAGGGAGGCGGCGGAGCACCGCATGCGCGCCGGCTCCCGGCCCGGCCTCTGACCCGGGGGCGCCTCAAGAACGGCCGGGTCAGCGGCCCCGAGCCCCTTCGTCAGGTGCCGGTCAGATCCAGGAGGACCTTGGAGGCGACGGCCCGGTCGTGGGCGAGGTCGAAGGCGGCGCGGGCCTCGGTGAGCGGAAAGGTGTGCGTCACGACCGCGTCGACGGGCAGGCCCCGGGCCAGCAGACCGATCGCCTCGTCGAACTCGGCGCCGAAGCGGAAGGCGCCCCGGAGCTCCAGTTCGCGGGTGACGGCGATGTTGCCCAGCAGGGGCACCTCGCCGGGGGGCAGCAGGCCGAGGAGTACGACGGTGCCCCCGCGGCGCACCCGTTCGACGCAGGCGCGCAGACCCGCGGGCGCTCCGGACGCCTCGACGGCGATGTCGAACGGGTCCGCCCAGGCGCCGTCGTCGGGATCGCCCACCCGTAGCGTCGCGGTGGCTCCGGACGCGGCGGCGATGCGCAGGGGGGTGTCGAGGAGGTCGCTCACGACGACCTCGGCCGCGCCCATGTGGCGCAGAACGGCGGTGACCAGGCAGCCGATCGGGCCCGCCCCGGTGACCAGGACGCGTGTGCCCGTCACGTCACCGGCCCGGTGCACGGCGTGCAGGGCCACCGAGAGGGGTTCGGCCAGGACGGCACGGCGCAGAGCGAGTTCCGGCGGCAACGGGCGGAGCTGTGCCGCGGGGACGGTGACGCGCTGGGCGAAGCCGCCCTGGACGTGGGGCGTACGGGCGGCGCTGCCGAGGTAGCGGGTGCCGGCGCAGATGTTGCGGCGGTCCGCCGCGCACTCGGGGCAGTCGCCGCACGGTGTGGCGGGGTGGACGGCCACCGGGGTTCCGACGGCGGGCCCCGCGCCGTCGGACCCCAGGGCGGCGACGTGGCCGACGACCTCATGTCCGAGCACCATCGGCTCCCGGACGGTGAAGTCGCCCACCCTGCCGTGGCGGTAGTAGTGCAGATCCGATCCGCAGATTCCGCCGAGGGCGACGGCGACGGTCGCCTGGCCGGGGCCGGGCGGGGCGGGGGAGCGGTCTTCGACCCGGAGGTCTCCTGCCGCGTGGACGACGCAGGCTCGCATGGTGGAGTTCCTTCCGTAGCGGCGTCCGTTACAGGACGGAGAGCATGCCGCCGTCGACGTAGAGCACCTGCCCGTTGACGAAGTCGGATGCGGGGGAGGACAGAAAGACGAGGGCGCCCACGAGGTCTTCGACGGCGCCCCAGCGGCCCGCCGGTGTACGTGCGCGGACCCAGGCGCTGAACTCCTCGTCGGCCACCAGAGCCGAGGTCAGTTCGGTGGCGAAGTAGCCGGGGCCGATGCCGTTGACCTGGATGCCCAGCGGGCCCAGGTCGGCGCACATTCCCTTGGTGAGCATCTTCAGGCCGCCCTTGGTGGCGGAGTAGGCGGCGATACCGGGCCGGACCACTTCGCTCTGGAGCGAGCAGATGTTGATGATCTTGCCGTGGCGTCGGGGCGCCATCCGCCGCGCGACCTCGCGTCCCACCAGGAAGGCGCTGGTGAGGTTGGTGTCGAGGAGACGGTGCCAGTCGTCGTCGGTGAACTCCAGGATGGAGGCGCGCTGCTGGACCCCGGTGTTGTTCACCAGGATGTCGATCGGGCCGCACTCCTCCTCGATGTGAGCGACGGCGGCGGCGACGGCCGCCGAGTCCGTCACGTCGAAGGCGGCGGTCCGTACGCGGTCCCCGAAGGAGGCCGCGAGTTCCGTGGCGGTCGCTTGGAGGGCCGTGGTGTTCCGTCCGTTGAGGACGACCGTACAGCCGGCCTCCAGCAGGCCCTTGGCCAGCGCCTTGCCGATGCCCCTGCTGGAGCCGGTGACCAGGGCTGTCCTGCCGGTGATGTCGAACAGCGGATGACTCATGAGCGCGCTCCGGCGGTGCCCGTTGTGCCGGTGGGAGTGGGAGTGGGAGTGGGGGAGCTGGTGTGGGTGCTGGTGGGGGTGTCGGCGGTGGTGCCCGGCACCGCCGGGCCGCCGGGGAGAGGGGTCCGGGCGGGGCGTCCGGCGAGTACGTCGAGGATGTTGTCGACCGCCGTGTCGACCATGGTGGCCCGCGTGGCCTCGGTGGCCGACCCGATGTGGGGCAGCGCGACGACATGCGGCTCCGTCACGAGCGGCGACAACTCCGTTCCCATCGGCTCGCGTTCGAAGACATCGAGCCCGGCGGAGTGCAACCGTCCCTCCCGGACGGCGTGGAGCAGGGCCTCCTCGTCGACGACACCGCCGCGCGAGGTGCTGACGAGTGTGGCCGTGGGCTTCATCGCGGCCAGTTCGCGGGCCGAGATCAGGTGCCGCGTCTCCTCGGTGAGCGGCACGTGCAGCGACACGATGTCGGACTCGGCCAGCAGCGTGGCCAGCCCCACCGAGGCCGACAGGTCGTCATCGGGGGCGTAGGGGTCGTGGTGGAGCACGCGCATACCGAACCCGTGGGCCCGGCGGGCCACGGCGCGGCCGATCTGTCCGTAGCCGATCAGGCCGAGGGTGGCCGCGTGAACGTCCAGGCCGAGATAGTCGTGCATCCGGAACAGCTCCCAGGAGCCGTTCGCGAGGCTCGCTCCGGCGGCGCCGAGCCGACGGCGGGCGGCCAGGATCAGGGCGAAGGTGAGGTCGGCGGTCGTCTCCGCGAGCACGCGGGGGGTGTGGGTGACGACGATGCCGCGCTCGGCGGCGGCGGCCCGGTCGACGTTGTCGAACCCCATGCTCGCCAGCGCGATGACACGCAGCGAGGGACCCGCCGCGTCCATCAGCGCACCGTCCACCGGGTCGTTCCCCAGCGCCAGAACGCCACTCGCCCCGGAGGCGAGCGCGGCGAGGTCCCCGGGTCCCGGCTTCCCGGCCCCGGGCCAGGCCACCACGTCCGCCGCCTCGGACAAGCGCTCCAGGCCGCGGCCGGGCAGGATTTCACGGGTGGTCAGGACACGCTTTTTCATCCATGCCTCCACTGACGAGGTCTCCAGTGACGAACCGAGCGTTGTCCACCGGCGACTGGTTCCGAGAAAGCTAGCCGGGGTGGTCACCGGAAACAAATAGCGGATTCGTCTGACGCTATTGGCGATTCTTATTCCCGCCGGGGGCAGGATTCCCGCCGGGGGCCGGATTGCTGCCGGAGGGCGGATTCCCGCCGAGGCCCGGATTCCCGCCGAGGCTCCCGCCGGGGGCCGGATTCTCGCCGGGGTCCCGGTTTTCCCCGGGGGACCCGTCGAAGGTGGTGATCAGTTCGAGGAACAGATCGTGCACCGCCAGGGCGGGTTCCGAGAGCGGCTGATTGTCCGAGGTGACCAGTGACAGCTTGACCTGGATGACGGGATCCACGATGCGGCGCACGGACAGGGAGCGGACATCGAGGATGGCGCGCGCCGCCGACCAGGGCAGGACCGTGGCGCCGAGGCCCGCGTCCACGGCGTTGACGAGCGTCAGCGCGGATTCGACCTCGCCCACCACGTTCAGCTGGAGCGACGCCTGATGGAAGGCGGCGTCCACGACCTGCCGGATCGTATGGATACGGCTGGGGAGCAGCAGGGGCACGCTCGTGAGTTCCGCCAGGTTGACCTCGCCCTGGCCCGACGGGGCCGTGTCGCCGGGTGCGCCGATCAGGAACAGGTCCTCCGTACGTACGGGCTCGAACTGCACACCCCGCAGCGGCCCGGCCCCGTAGATGAACGCCATGTCCATCCGGCCCGTCATGATCGCTTCGCTGATCACGCCGCCGAAGTTCTCGTTGATGTGCAGCAGGATGTCCGGGTAGCGCTCGCGCACGCTCTTGAGCAGCGGCAACGCGAGCGCCGCGCCCAGGCTGTACGGCGCGAGCCCCACCGACACGCTGCCGGCGGGGGCCCGGCCGGAGACCCCGACGGCGGCGTGCGCGAGGTCCACCTGGCGGAGGATCAACTGGGCGTGCCGGTACAGTGCCCGGCCCGCCTCCGTCGGGGCGACCCCACGTTTGCTGCGGATCAGCAGTTGCTGCCCGAACTGCGCCTCCAGCGCCGACAGTTGCTGGCTGAGCGCGGGCTGTGCGATGTGCAGGATGTCGGCCGCCCGCGTGATGCTCCCCGCGTCGATGATCTTGATGAACGAGTACAGACGCCTGGTGTCCATGCGCGGCCTTCCCTGGGGAGCGGAGCCTCATCGTAGGGAGGGGCGACTCCGATGCACAGCCCTGGCGGGGCCCGGCTGTGAGGTGGGTCATAACCGTTTGTGATAACGCCAGATCGAATGCATATTGGCGGTCACGCGAGCAGCGGATTAAGTTGTGCGGAACATCCACCCGGAACCGCCCGACCGAGTCGAAGTGAGTCGGTGCCGAGGGATTCCGCCCGCTCGCGATCACTTTTTACGTCCGGGAAACGCGGACCCTTTTCGGGATATCACGACGACGTGATGGCATCCCCCTATCACGACAACATGATCACTTTCCGCTTCACGTGATCATTTTTTTCTTCAGGTGTCTCCCCTTCCCCGCATTCCCTCCCGGAGGACGTCATGACTCCCATGGTTGATCTCGTCGCCGATCTCGGTGAGGGATTCGGCGCCTACACGATGGGCGACGACGAAGCCCTTCTGGAGACGCTGACGTCCGCCAATGTGGCCTGCGGGTTCCATGCCGGTGATCCGCGCATCATGGACGCCACCGTCCGGCGCTGCGTGGAGAAGCGGGTGGCCGTGGGGGCCCATCCGAGCTTTCCCGACCTGGTCGGCTTCGGCCGCCGCGCGATGGACCTCACGCCCGAGGAGGTCCGTACGGACGTGCTGTACCAGATCGGTGCCCTCCAGGCGTTCGCCGTCGCGCACGGCACCCGGGTGCGCCATGTCGCCCCGCACGGGCGTCTGGGCAATCTGGTCGCCGTCCGGCCCGACTACGCCCGTGCCGTCGTGGAAGCCGTCGCCTCCCTGGACGCGTCCCTGATCGTCCTCGCGCAGGACGGCGAGCTGGCCGACGCCGCCCGCGCCCGCGGACTGCGCGTGGGCATCGTCGGCATCGCCGACCGCGCGTACCGCGCCGACGGGACGCTCGTCCCCCGCTCCGAGCCGGGAGCCGTGATCCACGACCTGGACGAGGTCTCCCGGCGGACGCTCCGGATGGTCACCGAAGGCGTCATCCGCAGCGTCGACGGCACGGACGTCCCGGTCACCTGCGACACCGTGCTGCTGCACGGAGACAGCCCCGGAGCCATCGCGCTGGCCGGCCGCGTCCGTGAAGGACTCCTCGCCGCCGGAGTCACGATCACCTCACTCGACGCTGTGCTGAGCCGTAAGGGCGTCTGACATGAACAGCCGAGCAGGCCAGGCAGGCCAAGTGACCGGAGCAAGCCAAGTGAGCCCAGCGAGCGAGGCAGAAGCAGACGGGGCGAGCGAAGCGGGCGGAGTGACGATCACGGACTGCGGCGACTCCGCCCTGGTCGCCAAGGCCGTGGGCCTGGAGGCCGAGGACAGCTGGCGGCTCGTCCACGCCCTGGCCGACGCCCTCGACGCCGTCCGGCTCACCGGCGTCCGCGAGGTGGTGCCCACCTACGACGCCCTGCTCGTGGAGTTCGACTGCGCCGACACCGACCACGACACCGTCAGGCGGGTCCTGTCGCACGAAGCGGCCCGCCTCGGGCCGCACCCCGCGAGGACGGCGCCGCCCCGGCGCTTCGTCGTCCCCGTCGTCTACGGCGGCGAGTACGGGCCCGATCTGCCGGAGGTGGCCGCCCAGCTCGGCCTGGCCGAGAGCGAGGTCGTCGCCCTTCACTCCGGGTCCGATCTCACCGTGCGCTGCCTCGGTGCGCCCGCGGGCGCACCGATGATGGACGGGCCGCCCTTCCCGGCGCCGGTGCCGCGGCTCGCGTCGCCCCGCGTCCGTGTCGATCCCGGCTCGGTCGCCGTCGCCGGACGGCAGGCGGTGATCTGTCCCATGCCCTCGCCCGGCGGCTGGCCGCTCCTCGGCCGGACCCCCGTGCGCGTCCTCGACCCGCACCACGACCCGATCACCGCCTACCGGCCCGGCGACACCTTCCGCTTCGTCCCCATCACGCCCGACGAGTGGGACGGCCACGCCGATACGCCCCTGGCGGCATGTCATGGCTGACACCCTCACGATCAGGACCGCGGGCATCGTCACCGTGCAGGATCTCGGCCGCGTCGGCCGCTCCCGTTACGGTCTGCCCGCCAACGGAGCCGCCGACCAGCACTCGGCGCGCGTCGCCAACGTCCTGTGCGACAACGACGAGCGCGCCCCGCTGCTGGAGATCACCGCTCTCGACTTCGCGTGCGTTCCCTCCAGCGACATCCTCGTCGCCGTGACCGGCGCCCCCGCCGACGTGACCGTCGGAGGAGGGGTCCGCCCGCAGTGGGAACCGGTTCCCGTACGCGCCGGAGAGACCATCCGTATCACCGGCATCCGGCGGGGGCTGCGCGTCTATCTCGCCGTACTCGGTTCGTTCGAAGCGGACTACCTTCAGGGCAGCTGCGCACCCGACACCATTCTGGGCTTCGGCCCCGCCCTGCGAAACGGCGACGAACTCGTACTGCGCACTGTCTGCCCGCCCCTCGACCACCCGTTCTCGCGGATCCCGCTGTTCCGTCTGCACGCTCCCGTCCCCCCGTTCCCCACCACGTGGACCATCGACGTCACCGACGGCCCCGACCGGGCCGAGTTCGGGGCCACGGGGGCCCGGCTGTTCGACGCCCCCTTCACCGTCAGTCCGCGCAGCAATCACATCGGCCTGCGGCTGCGGGGCGAGGTGCCCCGCCGCGTCACCCAGGGCGAGGTGCTCTCCCGCGGCGTGCCCATCGGCGCCGTCGAAGTACCGGCGGGGGACGAACTCCTCGTGCTGCACCGGGGCCGCGGTGTCACGGCCGGCTACCCCGTCCTCGCCGTCGTCACCGCCACCGGTCTGTCCGACCTGGGGCAGGTACGCCCCGGGCAGACCATCCGCTTCCGCCACCGCACCCTCAACGAGGCGGTCCTCGCGCACCGCGCGCGACGCACCGCCATCGACGCCCTGAGAACCCGGGTCCGCACGGCCTTCGCCACCCTGCGCATTCGCGCTCCCGTCGGCAGCTGAGTTCTGAGTACCAAGTTCCCCGAGCTCGCTCAGCAGCCCCCTTCGCCCGCCCGCACGGAGCCGAACGATCCCTCATCCCCAGCCTGCTCGCCAGACAGGAGAGCCATGAGCACCGTGGCCGCTCAACCGGTACCCGACCCCGCCCACTCGGTACCCAGCACCGTCGACCCCAGGACAGCCCGAAAGGTCACCCTCGCCGGGTGCGTCGGGATCTTCGCCGAGCTCTACGACAACGGCATCTTCGGCTTCATGGCCGGAACACTCGCCGCCGTCTTCTTCCCCGGCTCGGAAAACGCCATCCAGCTCGTCTTCCTCGGCTATGCCGTGTCCTTCTTCTTCCGCCCCCTCGGCGGCGTCATCTGCGGCCACCTCGGCGACCGCATCGGACGTCAGCGGATGCTCGTCTTCGTCATCCTGCTCATCAGCGTCGCCACCGCGGCCATCGGTGTCCTGCCCACCTACGCGAGCATCGGCATCGCGGCGCCCGTCCTGCTGATCCTGCTGCGCGTCGCGCAGGGCTTCTCCGTCGGCGGTGAGGCCGCGGGCGCCATGAGCTTCCTCGCCGAGCACGCCCCGGAGGGCAAGCGGGGCCTCTACACCAGCTACGCGCAGATCGCGTCGTTCCTCTCCCTGCTCACCGGCACACTGGTCGCCGCCGCCCTGACCAGCGGACTCGGCGCCGAACGCATGGAGTCCTGGGGCTGGCGCATACCGTTCCTGCTCGCCGTCCCGCTCGGCGTCGCGGGCATCTACATCCGCAAGCGCATCAGTGACACACCGAACTTCACACGCCTGAAGGAAGAGGGCGGCCTGTCCAAGAACCCCCTCAAGGAAGCGTTCACCTCCGCCGAGCACCGCCGCGCCATGCTGCTGGCCCTGTTCATCCCCCTGATGAACGGCTCCGGGTACTACGTCCTGTTCGGCTACATGCCCACCTTCATGAGCAGCGAGCTGGACTTCGGCAAGGTACAGGGGCTCCTCGTCACCGCCTCCAGCCTGGTCGCGATCTGTATCGCCATCCCGTACATGGGCCGCCTCTCCGACCGGGTCGGACGCAAGAAGGTCATCGCCGGCGCCGCGATCGCCATGGCCGTCGTCGGCGTTCCCAGTTACCTCCTGATCGGCACCGGCAACGTGGCGCTCGCCGTCCTCGGCGCCTGTGTCATGGCCGTCGTGTTCGCCGGGCACACCGGCGTCATCCACATCCTGCTCGTCGAGCTCTTCCCCACCCGGGTGCGCTATTCCGCGTACGGCCTGGGCTACAACGTCTCCTCCGCGCTCTTCGGCGGCACGGCGCCCCTGCTGATGACCTACCTCATCGACCGCACGGACAACGTCAACATGCCGGCCTTCTACGCCGTCGTCACCGCCCTCGGCACGCTCATCGCCGTGTCCCGGGTGCGGGACCGTGCCCACCTCCCCCTGCGCGACGCCTGACATCCGGACAACGCCTGACATCCGGACGCCGCCCGACATCCAACATCCGGATGGCGCCTGACGGCAGACAGCGCCTGACGGACATCCGCACCCGCACACCCCCATCAAGGAGCACATCAGCATGCCCATCTCCGACTACAGGACGGCCCTCGTCACCGGAGCGTCGACCGGCATCGGGGCCGTGGTCGTCGAGCGACTCGCCAAGCGCGGCCTGGAGGTCCATGCCCTGGCCCGCAACGTCGAACGGCTCGACGCCCTCGCCCTCGCCACCGGCTGCATACCGCACGCCGTCGACATCACCGACACCGAGGCGCTCACATCCCTGCTGGACGGCCTGGAGATCGACGTCCTCGTCAACAACGCGGGAGTCTCGCGCACCGGCAACATCCTGACCGCCGACGAGTTCGCCGTCGACGAGCAGATCGCCGTCAACATCCAGGCGGTCCTGCACCTGGTGCGCCTGCTCATGCCCGGCATGGCCGAGCGCGACCTCGGCCACATCGTCAACATCAGCTCCATCGCCGGCGTCTACAACTTCGGCGGCAACACCATCTACCACGCCACCAAGTCCGCCGTGCACACGCTCTCCCGCCAGCTGCGGGTCGACGGCTACGGCCGCAGGATCCGTGTCACCGAGATCTGCCCGGGGCGCGTGGAGACGGAGATCTTCGGCCGGCTGCTCGGCGACATGGAGGAGGCCCAGCGGCAGTTCTACGACGGCTACGAGTCCCTCAAGCCCGAGGACATCGCGGACGCCATCGAGTTCGCCGTCGACTCGCCCCGGCACGTCAACATCGGCCACGTCGAGATCCTGCCCACCTTCCAGGTCCCCGGCGGACTGAACTTCGAACGCCGGGAGGGCTGAGACGATGACCAGCCTCCCCAGCACCACCGCGGCCCGCGTGCGCCGTATCAACCCCTCGCCCAGCACGGCGGCGGCGCAGCGCGTGCGCACACTCAAGAGCCAGGGGCTCACCATCCTCGACCTGACGGTCGGCGAGCCCGACTTCGACACCCCGGATCACGTCAAGGCCGCGGCGATCCGGGCCATCGAGGCGGGGGAGACCAAGTACACCCCCGTGAACGGCACCCCGGAGCTGCGTGCCGCGATCGCCGGGAAACTCCGCGATCGCCACGGGCTGGAGTGCACCGACGCGCAGATCACGGTCGGCGGCGGCGCCAAGCAGGTCATCTTCCTCGCCCTGATGGCCACTCTGGACGAAGGGGACGAGGTCATCGTCCCCGCCCCGTACTGGGTGTCCTATCCCGACATGGTCCGCGCCAACGACGGCACCCCCGTCATCGTCGACTGTCCCGAGACGGACGGCTTCAAGCTGACCCCGGAGCGGCTGGGGGCCGCGCTCACCGCGCGGACGCGCTGGGTCGTCCTGAACACCCCGGGCAACCCGACCGGATCCGCCTACACCGTCGGCGAACTGCGCGCGCTCGCCCAGGTGCTGCTGGCGCACCCCCATGTGCGCGTCCTCACCGACGAGATCTACGACGAGATCTGGTACCGCGCGGAGGACGCCCCGTCCCTGGCGGCCGTCGAACCCCGCCTGGCCGACCGGGTGTTCCTCACCAACGGCGTCTCCAAGACGTACGCGATGACCGGATGGCGCATCGGGTACGGAGTGGGCCCGGCGGACCTGGTGACCGCGATCAACACGCTTCAGTCCCAGACCTCCTCCTGCCCCTCCTCCGTGAGCCAGGCCGCCGCTGTCGCCGCCCTCACCGGACCGCGGGACTTCGTCCGGGAAACCGTGCGTGTCTACCGCGCGCGCCGCGACGCGACCGTGACGTTCCTCGACGATGTTCCCCGGCTCAGCTGCACCGTCCCGGACGGCGGCTTCTACCTCCTGGTGAACTGCCAGGACGCCATCGGGCGGTTCACACCCGGCGGGGACCGGATACGGAACGACGAGGACTTCGCCCGCCACCTGCTCGACAGCCGGCAGGTGGCGGTGATCCACGGAGCCGCGTACGGCGCCCCCGGCTACTTCCGCATCTCGTTCGCCACCTCCACGGACGTCCTCACCGACGCGTGCGAACGCATCGCGGCGGCCTGCGCCGAACTGTCCTCCGTCACGTACGTCTGAAGTCACCCGAAAGGTCATCATGATCCGCGTCAGCACCACGTTCGAGCGGCCGGAACCCGCCGCGGTCGAGCGACTGGGCATCTTCTCCTCGGCGACCATCCACGAGGCACAGGGCCGGCTCGGAGCGCTGGACTCGGTCATCAAGCCGGTCGACCACCGCATGTCCCTGTGCGGCCCCGCCTTCACCGTCCAGTGCGCACCACGCGACAACCTGATGCTCCAGACCGCCATCGCCTACGCCCGCCCGGGGGACGTCGTGGTCGTGTCCGCGGGCGCCTACGAGGAGGCGGGCTCCTTCGGGGACGTACTCGCCAACGCCTGCCGGGCCAAGGGCCTCGGCGGACTGGTCACCGACACGGGTGTCCGGGACACCGAGGATCTGCGCGCCCTCGGATTCCCGGTCTTCTCCCGCGGTGTGTCCATCAAGGGCACGGTCAAGGAGACCGTCGGGCCGATGTGCGAGCCGGTCACCATCGGCGGCGTACTCGTCCGCCCCGGTGATGTGGTGCGGGGCGACGCCGACGGGGTGGTCGTCGTCCGCCGCGAGGATGTCGCCGAGGCGGCCGCCGCGTCACAGCGGCGGGTCGACGCCGAGGCGGGATACATCGCCGCGTACCGGGCGGGCAGGACGGTCGTCGACATGTGCGGTCTGGAGCCGCTTCTCGCGGCGAAGGGGCTGGTGATCGAGGACTAAGGGGGACTGAGGGGGACTGAGGGGGGGCTAAGGGGGAGAGTCCGGGGCAGGGAACGGCCCCTCCGATCCGCCATCGCGGCGGATCGGAGGGGCCGGCGCGCCGGGTGTCGCGGTGCGGTCACCGACGACGTGGCCGCGGTCAGTGTCCGGCGCCCTTCCCGTGCCCCGTGTGTCCGTCGACGATGTTCAGCACGGACATCATGCCCATGTCCTCGTGGTTGAGGATGTGGCAGTGCAGCACGGTCCGCCCGGTGAAGTTCGTGAAGCGCACCCGCAGGACGAGCTTCTGCTTGCGGAGGATGTTCACCGTCTCGTGCCAGGCGTTGGCGGGGTCCGCGGGCTTCCCGTTCAGGGACATCACCTGGAAATGGTTGGTGTGGAGGTGGAAGGAGTGGTCCTCCTCCGTGTCGTTGCGAACCGTCCACTCCTCGACGGTGTTGAGCCGGGAGACGAAGTCGACGCGGTTCGGGTCGAAGTACTTTCCGTTGATGAAGTACTTCTCGGGGCTGGCCTGCTCCGTGTACACCATCGTCTTGCGGTCCGCGATCCTGGCGCCGGTGAGGTCGACGAAGGGTCCGAAGAGGGACGGGACGGCGGTCCGGGCCACGGGTGCGCCGCCGGTGACGACCGTCGCCAGGTTCACCTGGGGGAACGTGTTGCCGGCCGGTCCGGTGTCGAACGGCAGCGTCTCCAACTGGGCGGTGCCCGCCCGGTCGGCCTGTACCAGCACGTCGTACCGGTCGGCGGCCGAGACGATCAGCGTCTTCGTGGAGTAGATCTTGTGGACGGGATAGCCGTCCTGGGCGATCACATGGAAGGTGAAGCCCTTGAGGTGCAGCTTGTAGTAGATGTTGGCGCCGATATTGGCGAGCCGCCACAGCTGGGTCTCGCCCGGCCGGATGCGGATCACCGGATTCTGCTGGCCGTTGACCGTGCGGTTGGTCTTCGCCTGGATGGACAGTGGATTGATCTTGATCTCGTCGCCCTGGATCTGATTGTCCTTCAGGGCGATCACATGCTCGGTGACATCGCGCAGGGACGGTGGCAGGTACTTCCGCAGCCCGTCGATGACGATGACGCCCGACTCGCCGCCCGCGACCTGCCCGGCCGAGAACATGTCGATGTGCGAGTGGTACCAGTACGTGCCCGGCGTGAGGTCCCGCGGCAGCCGGTACGCGTAGTGGTAGGTCGTACCGGGCTTGATGGAGATGAAGATGTCGTCGGCGGGCTGACGCGGCGAGACATGGAGCCCGTGCACATGCAGGTTGGTGTCCGCCCCGACACCCTGCGACTTCGCCTCGACGCGGTTCACCATGGCGAGTTCGATGCGGTCGCCGGGCCGGGCGCGGAGTGTGGGCGGCATATAGCGGCCGTTGTAGGTCAGCGCCCACAGCCGGCGGTCGCCCACCCACACCTTGCGCCGCTCCACCACGACGGTGGTCCGCAGCACCCCATGGTGGCTCACCACCTCCGGCGGGTCCTGGAGATCCGCGCCTCTGGCCGCCCGCGCGGCCGACAAAGCGCCGGACGCCGCCTGTTCGGTCGGCGGCGCGTCGCAGCCGGACAGCCAGGTCACCGCGAGTGCCAGGCCGACGAAGAACCCGGTCACCTTGGAAAATGAGCGCATGACGGTCTTTCTCTGGGGGGCGTGCCATGCTCGCGAAGCCGGGGACCGCACGAGCCGAGCATGACTGACTGATGTGCTTTCACGACGAACCGAAGTGAGTTCAAGCGGGTTTGGGGCGAGCCGCGACAACTGGTTCGGCCGCCAACCGGTGAGAAGAGTGTCCACCGATTCACCATGAGTTGGCATGATGTGCACGGGAGTGTCGGGGTTCGGTGTGATGGCGAACGCTCAACGAGGCCGCCCGTTCCCTGCTCCGGGAGTGACGACGTCGCGGGCGGGCAAGGCCACGGGCGCCCGCTCGCGCGGCAGATCCGGCGGCCCGCTCACCTCGTCGTACAGGCGCTCAGTGCGCGTACCGCTCCGCCACCGCCTTACGGTCCAGCGCGCCCTTGACGGTGTGCGGCAGCGCGCGGGTGATCTCCAGCCGGTCCGGCACCTCGTACGGCGCCAGCCGGGCCCGGCAGTACGCCAGGATCCGATCGGCGTCGGGGGCGGCGCCGTCGCGGGTGACCACGGCCGCGCCGACGCGCTGTCCGTACGTGGCGTCCGGCACCGGGTAGACCGCCGCCTCGGCTACGCCGGGGCCGCCGCTCAGCACGTCCTCGACATGCTCGGGGGAGATCTTCTCGCCGCCGCGGTTGATGAGGTCTTTGATCCGGCCCGTGAGAACGAGTTCACCGTCCCTGTCCAGGGAGCCGAGGTCGCCGGTGTGGAACCACCCGTCGGTGAAGCCGCGCGCCGTCTCCGCCGGATCGCCGAGGTAGCCGCGGGTGACCGTGGGGCCGCGTACCCACACTTCCCCCACCGCGCCGGGCGGACGGTCCTTCCCGTCCGGGCCGACGATCCTCAGGTCCACCCCGGTGGTCCGGCCGACCGACCCGCTTACCGGCGCGCCGGACCCGCTGCTCGGCGCCCCGCGGCCCGGCAGCCGCTGGCTGGTCGCCTGGTGCGTGGACTCGGTCATCCCGTACGCGGACAGGACCGGCACCCCGAGCGTGCGCTCCAGTGCCCGGCCGGTCGCGGCGCCGAGCGGCGCGCTGCAACTGCGGACGAAGCGCAGCGGCGCCACCCGCGGCCCGGGGTACTCGCGCGGCGCCCGCTCCAGGAGGATCTCGTGGATGGTCGGGACGGCGGTGAACCAGGTGGCGCCCGCCGCCCGCACGTCGTCCCAGAAGGTGTGCGCCGAGAACCGTCCCTGCGCCGGGAGGAGCACGCACCCGCCGGCCGCCAGCGGTGCCAGCAGCGCCGCGAGCAGCCCATGACCGTGGAAGAGGGGCATCACGGCGACCGTCGCGTCCGCGGGCCCCAGCTCGTAGCCGGCGCAGATGCCCCGCACCGACGCCGCGACATTGGCGTGGGTCAGCGGCACCATCTTGGCCCGGTCGGTGGTGCCGGCGGTGAAGAGCACCAGGGCGTCCTCCGCGGCGAGGCCCGGTGCCGCGCCCGGCACGCTGTGTGATGCCGCGCCCGGCTCGCTGTGCGACGGCGTGCCGCTGTGTGACGGCTCGCTGTGCGACGGCGTGCTGCTGTGTGACGGCACGTTGTGCGACGGCGCGCTGCTGTGCGATGACGCGCTGTGCGGCGCGCGGCTCCCGGCATCCGGGGTGCGGCCCCCGCTTTCCAGGGCGTGCCCCCTCGTATCCAGGGTGACGTTCACGCGCCCGGCGCGCGGGGTGCCGATCCGCAGGATCCAGCCCGGCACCGCCCCCCACGCGGCCGGCACGGCTTCCAGCGCGGGAGCGCCGACCACGACGGCCCGCGCCCCCAGCGCCCGCAGCCGTGCGGACATCTGGGGCTCGGGCAGCGCGGGATCGAGCGGCGCGACGACCAGCCCGGCCCGCGCGGCGGCGAACAGCGCGACGACGAACTCCACGGTGTTGGCGCCCGTCAGGGCGACCGCGTCCCCGCGTCGCAGCCCCTCGGCGCCCAGCCGGTCGGCCACCCGCTCGATCAGGCCGTCCAGGGCCCGGTACGTCAGCGGTACCCGGTCCTCGCCGACGACCAGGGCCGGGGCCCCGGGCCGCTCCCGCAGCTGCTCGTCCAGCAGGTCGGCCAGATCGGTGAGCTCCGGGGGCCGGTACGGTCCGGCGCCGGACACGGACGCCGTGGTCGGTTCGGACACGGCCACCACCACCTCCACGCACCAGGCCACTGGTGCCTCCGCCACTCCCGGGCCCACGCCGGGCCCACGCCGGGCCCGCCCCGGAGCCCACCCGCGTCGGCGCTGGACCGCCTTCGGGACGGCTCCGCGGAAGACCGGGCGACATTACGCCAACAGTGGAAGGATAGGGCTAAAAGGAGTAATTCCGACATTGGGAGGACATCGGATCATGGCAACCGTTTCCGCACCCGGCGGCACGGCGACCGCCGACGCCCAGCCCCTCACCGACGGATTCCACCTGGTCGTCGACGCGCTCAAGCTCAACGACGTACAGGTCATCTACGGAGTGGTCGGCATCCCCGTCACCGACCTGGCCCGGGTCGCGCAGGCATCGGGCATCCGCTACATCGGCTTCCGGCACGAGAGCGACGCGGGCCACGCCGCCGCGGCGGCCGGCTTCCTCACCAAACGGCCGGGCATCGCCCTGACGGTATCCGCCCCCGGCTTCCTCAACGGGCTGGTGGCCCTCGCGGACGCCACCACGAACTGCTTCCCGATGGTCCAGATCTCCGGGTCCAGCGAGCGGCACATCGTCGACCTCAAGCAGGGCGACTACGAGGAACTCGACCAGCTGGCCGCGGCCAAGCCGTTCGCCAAGGCCGCCTACCGGGTGGACCGGGTCGAGGACATCGGCCGCGGCGTCGCGCGGGCGATCCGTACCGCGGTCTCCGGCCGCCCCGGCGGCGTGTATCTCGACATCCCCGCCGCGGTGCTCGGCGACGTCGTGGACGCCGCGACGGGCGCGGCCACGCTGTGGCGCGTCGTCGACCCGGCGCCACGCCAACTGCCCGCCCCCGAGGCGGTGGACCAGGCGATCGAGCTGCTGGCCGCCGCCGAACGGCCGCTGGCGGTACTCGGCAAGGGCGCCGCCTACGCGCGGGCGGACCAGCGGATCAGGGAGTTCATCGAGACCACCGGCCTGCCGTTCCTGCCCATGTCGATGGCCAAGGGCCTGCTGCCCGACGACCACCCGCAGTCGGCCGCCGCCGCCCGCTCGCTCGCGCTGCGCCGGGCCGACGTCGTGATGCTCGTCGGCGCGCGGCTGAACTGGCTCCTGGCGCACGGCGAACCACCGCACTGGAACCCCGACGCGAAGTTCATCCAGGTCGACATCGAACCCACCGAGCTGGACAGCAACCAGCCCATCGCCGCCCCGCTGGTCGGAGACATCGGATCGGTGATGGAGGCACTCGTCGAGCGCGCCAAGCCCGGCCGGATCCAGGTCGCCGCGCGGTGGCGCCAAGAACTCGGCGAGCGCTCCGCGCACAACGCCGCCAAGATGGCGGACCACCTCGACGCCGACCCGCACCCGATGCAGTTCTACGGCGCACTGCGGGCGATACGCGACGTCCTGCACGAGCACCCCCGTGCCTACGTCGTCAACGAAGGGGCGAACGCGCTCGACTTCGCCCGCAACGTGATCGACATGCAGCAGCCGCGCCACCGGCTGGACAGCGGTACCTGGGGCGTCATGGGGGTCGGCATGGGATACGCGATCGCCGCCGCCGTCGAAAGCGGCGACCCCGTCGTGGCGGTCGAAGGCGACAGCGCCTTCGGCTTCGACGGCATGGAGCTGGAGACGATCTGCCGCTACCAGCTGCCCGTGGTCGTCGTCATCCTCAACAACGGCGGCGTCTACCGCGGCGACGGGACCAACGCCGCCTCCGCCGACCCGTCCCCGACCACCCTGATGCTCCACGCCCACCACGACCGCCTGATCGAGGCGTTCGGCGGCAAGGGCTACCACGCGACCACGCCCGCCGAGCTCACCACCGCCCTCACCGAGGCGCTGGCCTCCGGCGGTCCCGCCCTCATCGACTGCGTGATCGACCCCACCGCCGGTACCGAGAGCGGCCACCTCACCAACCTCAACCCGCAGGGCGTCACGGCCCCGGCCCCCGACGCCCCGGCGAAGAAGAAGTGAGCGCGCCCGGCGGCGGCCCGCTCGTACCGCCCAGCACCCGGAAGGGGACCCACCATGACTGACCAGCCGCAGACCACCGACCTGCCGCTCAGCGGGATCAAGGTGATCGACTTCTCCGGCGTCCAGGCAGGCCCGGCGTGCTCCCAGATGCTCGCCTGGTTCGGGGCCGACCTGCTGAAGGTCGAGCGCGTCAACGGCGGTGACGTCACCCGTCACCAACTGCGCGACATCCCCGACGCCGACGCGCTGTACTTCACCATGCTCAACAGCAACAAGCGCTCCCTCGCGATCAACACCAAGACCCCGGAAGGCAAGGAGGTCATGGAGAAACTGATCGGCGAGGCCGACGTCCTGGTCGAGAACTTCGCACCCGGCGCCATGGACCGCATGGGCCTGCCCTGGGAACACATCCAGGAGCTGAACCCACGCCTGATCTACGGCTCCGTCAAGGGCTTCAACGACGACTCGCCGTGGTCCGACATCAAGGTCTACGAGAACGTGGCACAGGCCGCCGGCGGCGCCGCCTCCACCACCGGATTCTGGGACGGCCCGCCGACGGTCAGCGCCGCGGCCCTCGGCGACAGCAACACCGGGATGCACCTGCTGATCGGCATCCTCACCGCGCTGATCGCCCGCGAGAGGACCGGAACGGGACAGAAGGTGTCGGTGTCGATGCAGGACGCCGTACTCAACCTGTGCCGGGTCAAGCTGCGCGACCAGCAGCGCCTCGAGAAGGTCGGATACCTCGAGGAGTACCCGCAGTACCCGAACGGCACGTTCACCGACGTGGTGCCGCGCGGCGGCAACGCGGGCGGCGGCGGCCAGCCCGGCTGGGTGCTCAAGTGCAAGGGCTGGAAGACCGACCCCAACGCCTATATCTACTTCACCATCCAGGAACAGGACTGGGAGCAGACCTGCCAGGCGCTCGGCCGGCCCGAGTGGATCGACGACCCGGCCTACAAGACCGCCGAGGCCCGCCAGCCGCACCTCTTCGACATCTTCGCCGATATCGAGAAATGGCTGGCCGACAAGACCAAGTACGAGGCGGTCGACATCCTCCGCACGTTCGGCATCCCCTGCGCACCGGTGCTCAGCATGAAGGAGGTCGCCTACGACCCGGCGCTGCGCCGCAGCGGCACGATCGTCGAGGTCGACCAGCCCGAGCGCGGCACGTACCTCACGGTCGGCAGCCCGATCAAATTCTCCACGTTCGCCCCGACGATCACCGCGGCGCCGCTGCTCGGCGAACACACCGACGAAGTCCTCACCGAACTCGGCTACGACGCCGACGACATCGCCAAGATGCACGCCAACCAGGTCGTCGTCTGACACACAGGGGCCGTCTGACGCACCGTCAGTACGGCGGTGGCGGCGAAAGCCGGGAGACGCGGTCGTCGGCCGGATCGGCCGCGGCGATCCAGGTGCGGGCGTGCGTCGCGAACGCCTCCGCCTGGCCGGGCGTCAGAGCGGGACGGTTCAGCGCGGCCAGCAGGACGTCCCCGGCGTAGTCGTGCGTGGCGTTGGCGTCGAGCCAGCCGAGTGCGAGCGAGACCGCGGTGGGGCCGGGAGAGTCGCCTTCCTCGGGGCCGGGAGCGTCGCCTTCCGCGTCGGAGTCTGGGCGTGCGTCGGAGTCGGGGCGTGCGAGGAGCGGTTCCAGGAGCCGGCCGGCGAAGACCGAGCCGCCGCGGACCGCCAGCCACGCCCGCGTACGCGCGGCGGCCTGTCCGGCCCGGCCGGCGTCCAGGTCGGTCCGTCCCAGCAGGGCGCGCAGAACGACGCCCCGCCGGGCCGAGGTGGGGTTGACCTCGCACAACTCCAGCGCATGGTCCGCCAGCCGTTCGACCTGGTCGGGGCGGATGTCGTGCCGCCGCAGGGCGGACGGCAGCAGGGTGGATCCCGTACTCCCGTCCTCCATCCGGTCGAGTACGTGGTCGGCGATGGCGGCGCCGCTCCCGCCGGGCAACGGGCCCAGTTGGCAGAGCCACAGGAGGCGGCGCTTGGTGAGTTCCCCGGGGCGGACCGCCACCAGCCGCAGGGCGACCTCGGCGGCCAGACGACTCTGGCCGGCGTCGAGGCCGGGCCGCGCGAGCAGGGGCCACACGACCAGATCAGCCTCCCTGGCGGCGTGGTGCGTCCTCAGCCACCGCGCCGCGTGGTCGACGGCGCGGCCCGCCCGTTCCGGGTCCGGATCCCCGCGGGTGAGCAGCGGACCGAGGACGTACGCCGCCGGGACGGCGGTGCCGTGGTCCTGGGCCAGCCACTCCATGGCGAAGGTCACGGCCCGGTCGTCCCCGGGCTCGCCCGCGTGCGGGAGGACCGCGCCGAGGACGAACCGCGCCCCCTCGTCGGTGTGGCGGGGGCCGAGCCAGGCCAGGGCGATGTCCGTGGCCGTCCTGATCCCCTCCGCCGAGAGGTCCCTCTTGGTGAGCAGGGACTTGAGCACGAACGACACCGCGTCGGGTGCCGTATCGCTCACCGCGAGGGACGGGCTGCCGGCCGTGGCGTGGCGGTCGAGCCAGGCCAGGGCGTACCGGGCGACGTCCTCGACCCGCTCCCCGCGGACCATGGGATGGTCGAGCAGCGGGCGCAGGACGAACGAGGCCTCCGGGGTGGTGTGGTAGTCCTCCAGCCAGTCGAGGGCGAAGGCGCCGGCGAGGAGTTCGTGCGAGTGCGGCGCCGTGCTGGGCAGACCGAGCAGCCCCGGCAGCACGGAGCGGGCGTCCTCGCTCTCGCCGTGGACACCGAGCCAGGCGAGGGCCCACTCGCTGACGGACTCGGCCGTCTCGGGCGGCAGCGAGACCTGGTCGAGCAGCGACCGGAGTACATAGACGGCCTGCTCGGACGTGCCGTGGTCGTCATGGTCCAGCCACCGGAGGGCGTAGTCCACCGCGCCGGCCGTCCAGGTGGGTTCCGGGCCCCTTTCCGGGCCGCGCAACGACAGCAGTTGAGGCAGCACGAAGGACGCCTCGCTCCGTGTGACGTTGTCCTGGAGCCACCGCAGGGCGCGGTCGGCGGCCCGAGCGGCGACGCCCGCCGTAAGGCCCGGGTGGGTGAGAACCCTGCGGAGGACATAACTGGCGACCGGGTCCGCACCCTGGGCACCGATCCAGGCCAGCGCCCGTTCGACCGTGCGCGCGAGCCAGTGCGCGTCCAGGTCCGTCCGGGTGAGCAGCGACCGCAGGACGAACGACGCCTCCGGCTCACGCGGGTGGGCGACGAGCCACCGGTGGGCCAGGCGGATGACCTGGTGGAGCCGGTCGTCGTCGAGATCGGGCCGGCTGAGGAGCGTCCGCAGGACGTGGGCCGCGGACGCGGCGGGGACGTACTGACGGACGCCGGCCATGCCCAGGTCCAGGACGCGCTCCCGCACGTCCGGGGTGAGGTCCCGCCGGCCGAGCAGGGCGGCGAAGGCGGGCCGGCGGCGTGGCGCGACGCCGTGGGTGGCGAGCCACTCGACCGCCTCGGCCACGGCGTCGGCGCGCCACGGGTCCGGCAGACCGCCCGCCTGGGCCAGGGACTCGACGACGGAGTGGGCGTCGGGCGCGTCGCGGTTGCGCCGCAGCCACGTCACCACCGCGGCGGCCAACGGCTCGGGAACGGCGTCGGCGGTGTTGCGGAGCGCGGCGGCGAACAGGTGTCGTACGAGGGCGGGCGCCTCGGCTTCGGCGACGCGCAGCCACGGCGCGATCAGCCGGTCCCACTCGGCGACGGCACCGGACTGCCACGGCGCACCGGTCAGCAGGGTCAGGAGGGTGGCGCCGCCCTCCGCCAGCTCCGCCGTGGCGGTCAGCCGCTCGCCGAGGGCGGCGGCGTGCGCGTGGAGCCAGCCGTCACAGACCGGCTGGAGCTTCGCCCGCCGCCGCTCGTCGAGGTCGGTCACCCATCGGCGGACATGGCCCGCGGCCAGTCGCAGGGTGCGCGTGCTGACGAGGAACGCGGAGAGCAGTTCCTTGACCGTGTCGGCCCGGAACCAGCCTTCCTGGAAGCAGACTTGGTACAGGTACTCGTCCGCGACGACATCGTGCATGACGTTGATCTCGGCGGTCTCGTCGATCTCACCGGACTTACCGATCTCACCGGACTTACCGAACTCACCGGACTCACCGGGCTCACCGGTCTGGCCTCCGGATGGAACCAGCCATCCCCGGTCGAACAACCCCTCGACCACTCCCTCGGCACCCGTGCCGGGGTCGGGCCCGTCGTGGTGGTCCAGGAGGTACTGGACGGCCTTCTTCACGGCCCGCCGGTCCTGCGGGCAGGCCGCCGCCGCCACGGCGGAAGCGAGCCGCGTCACCTCGGCCGCGCCGGAGAGGGTGGCGAGATCCTCCCCCGTGCGCTGCCGCGTCCACAGCGTCAGCGGTGCGTACTCGTCACGCCCGGCACGGCTCTGAAGATGCCGCAGGGTCGCGCCCGCGCGCACGGCGGACTCGATCTCCTGGCCCCGCATGAGCACCACGGCCGGCACACTCCGCCGCCCGCACAACGCCGCCACGCTCGGCCTGCCGAACCGGCCCACCGCGTCGCGCGCGACACGGTCCAGGATCAGTTCCGCGACGGCCTGTTGGTGATCCGCGTCCTGGCACATCTCCTCCGGCCGGGAGAAGACGCGTCGCCAGTCCGGATTCTGCCGCCCGACGGCGGGGAGCGCGCCCGGACGGACGGAGGCGACGCACGCGACGCGCGTGCCCGGAGCCCCCGACACGTCGAGATCCTCCAACTCGGCGGCGAGGTGCGTCAGGTTCAGCTCGGCGTAGGTGTCGAAGTAGTCGAAGACGAACAGCACGTTCTCGCCGGGCACACCGCGCACCACGTCGACCAGGTCCTCGGCCGAGACCCCGGCGCGCGCGGTGACATGGAGCACGTGCCAGCCCGCTTGTTCGGCCAGATCCGCCACCTCGAAGCAAGTACGGCTCTTGCCGGTACCCGCCGCGCCGACGAGCATGACGCCACGCACGGCCTCCGGGTGACTCCCCGACAACCGGGCCCACAGCCGGGACGGATCGGTCGGATGCCGCCCGTCCCGAGGCCGCACGAAGCGCAGATGCTCCTTCGTCAGATACTTCTTGCCGTAGGCACCGCGAGCGACCATCTGGGCGTGGTGACGGACACCCCGCGGGAGCCGCGGGGAACCGGCGGCCCGCAGCACCATGTCCGGCAGGTCGGCGGGGCGCAGGCCCTGGCGGAGCAGCGACTCCAGACGGCGGAGGAGGGCCTCACCGTCCTCGTCGCCGCTCCTGTCCCCGCCTTCGCCACGGGTGAGCAGACCGGCCCACCGGCCGACGTGCCCGGCGTCCAGCCGGCCCGTCCCCTCCCGGTGATGGTGCTTCCCGATGACGCCGACGATGCGGGCGCCGCTGAACACGGCGGCGCCGGACATGCCCTCCCAGGGCGACTGCGCGGGGCCGAGGCCGGCCGGCGGGGTGGGAACGGTCAGCTCCAGGGTCCCGCCCCGGCTGTTGGACAGCGGCGCGCAGGTCGCGTCGTGCAGGTGCGCGGCCTCGCGGTACATGGCGGCCGCGTCGTCGCGGAACTTGTACAGCGGGAAGCCGACCGCGCTGCACGGCAGCGACCGGTCGTGTTCGCCGACCCGGCCCAGCGGCGTGGGCGCCACCTCGATCCGCGCCCGGTCGGGCGTCACGAGGGTGAGAACGGCGACGTCGATGCCGTCGTGCCGCCAGGTCACGGTCGCCGTGAACTCGCGTCCCCCGGGCTCGTCGGAAAGAAACCACACCCGCACCCGCGCCCCACGGCTGACGACATGCGCCGCGGTCAGGACCGTCGCCGCCGCCACGAGATAGCCCGATCCACGGGACGGCCCGCTCGTCTCCCCACTGGCCCCGGCCTCCGGCGCCTCGACGATGATCTGGGCGACCCGCTCAATCCGAAGCCCGACGCCGCCCGTCAAGCCGCCCGTCAACGCTCACCGGGAAGCGCGGCGCCGGATATCAGAGCGGTGGTGCGCACACCATCGTCCCCGACGACCTTGGGATGCAGGGTGAGCGTGACCCGCTGCGTCCGGGAGCCGGCGAGCCTGCCCTCGGCGTCCGCCGTGACAACCCAGAACCGCACCTTGCCGCCCGCCCCCGCCTCACGCTCCACGGCGACGGTCGTCTCGATCTCCACCTGCCCGAGCTCGAATCGAACAGCATCGCCCTCGCCATCCGTGATAGCGGCGTTCAACTCCTGGCGCAGCGTACGGATCATGTCGGACAGGTCGATCACGCGTCCCCCTCGACGGTCATGAACCCGGCAGCCGGTCAGAGCGGCCGGTAGGAGGATACTGAGAATTCCGCCCGGGGGTCAGGGCGCGGGCGAGGCCCTTCCCTCACCTTCACCGCCCGCGGCGGCGCGCCGCACACGTAGAGGGCCCCCCATCCCCTGCCCGGAGACGGCGGCCCGAAGAACACGGTCGGCACCGCTGATCCCATCAGATGCCCTCGCCATGAGTCGTGGTGAGGGCATCGATTCTTCTGCCACGGATTCGCGTCAGGCTGCTTCGGTTCCGCCCGGAGCAGCGGTCGCACCAGTCCGCACGGCGAGCAGCCGCCCCGCCCACGCTCGGGCCTCGGCCACGTGTTCAGCCTGGAGCCCGACTCGGGGGTCAGGTTGGATCAGGAGGGTCGCCGCGCCACGGGTGGTGCGCTCTGCTGCCCAGGCGTGGTCGCGGCTGGTGAAGTCGTCGTCGATCCACACAGCTGGGGCGTCGTCCAGCCAGGCGTCGACGTGGTCGCGTTTCCACAGATAGCCGTTGGTGTGGCTGGTGGTGATTTGGGGGCGCGGGAGGTCGATGTACGGCAGGGGCGGGAGGCCGAGGAGGGGCCCGATCAGGGTGGTGGCGTTCTGCCGCCAACTGGTGCACCAGACCGGCGTGATCAGCCCCGTACTGATCACGTCCATGAGCATGGGGCCGTGGGCGGGGTCGAGCCAGACGGTGACCGGGTTGTCGGTGCACCGGCCGGTGGGGACGACGTCGTGGCGGGCGTGGGTGGCTGGCGTCGAGCCGTCCGCGTCGGGGAAGGGGATGAGGACGCCGTCGACATCAAGGAGCAGGTAAGGCGGGCGCATCGGTTCCTCCAGGGGAAGCCGGGGCGAATGGCCGTCAGAGCTTGCGAGCGCGGATCAGCAGGGTGGTGGGCCAGTGACCCATGCGGGAGTCGTGGAACTCCTGGGCCGAGGTGAGCTGGAAACCCGCATGGTCGAGGTGTTTCTCCCACCGGCTGGAGGAGAACTCCCAGCGGGTGATGGGGAGCCAGGTGCGGTCGGGAAGAGTGACGTGGTCGCGGCGGGGTCGATCGTCGCCGGAGGGGCTCCGGCCGCCACGCTGCGGGTGGGGGACGGAGAAGGCGAGCACCCTGCCGGGCGTGAGGCGCTGGGCGATGGCCGCCAGCAGCAGCTCGGGGGCGACGAGCCCTACGGCGCCGAAGACGGAGTAGACCGCGTCGAACTGCTCGTCGGAGGCGTGCAGGTAGTGCAGGGCGTGGCCGGCCACAAAGGTGAGATTGTTCAGCCGTCCGTAGTGGGAACGGGCGCGGCGGACCTGCAGGCCGACCAGGTCGACGCCGGTGACGTGGACGTCGTGGCGGGTGGCGAGGTGGGCGGCGTTGTGGCCGGGGCCGCAGCCGAGTTCCAGGAGTCGCTTGCCGTGCAGATCGGGCCCGAGAACGTCGGCGCCGGGACCTTGGCCGGGTCTCGTGGTCCACTCCATCCGGGCGGGTACGGCGAGAGGTTCGGCGAGTTGGGCGGCGGTGCGTTGGAAGGCATGGGCGTGCCACGGGGAAGCCTGGGCGATCACGTCAGATCTCCAGGAGGCGGAGTACGTCGGTGAGGTGGCGGCGGACGGTCCTGAGGTAGGCGGGATCGGTGGCCGGATCGTTGATCCAGCGGATGGACTGCTCCACGAACCACTCGACGGCCCACATGCGATGCCAGCCCAGGGCCCAGCTCTCGGCGGTGAGCCCGCCGCGCGGGGCGAGGGCGTCGGGGGTGCCGCCGGCGGTGACGTACTGCTCCAGGAAGACGCGCAGGCGCATGGGGTGCGGAGGCTCGATGGTGCCGTGCCAGCTGGCGAGGTCGAGCAGGCCGGGACCAGTGAAGGCGCGGGCGAAGTCCAGCAGCCTCCAGCCGTGCTCACCGATGTGGAGGCTGGTGGGGTGGAACTCGGAGTGCACCCAGCCGAACGGTGCCAGCGTCGCTCCGGCCGAGCGGGCCTCGGCGGCCTGGGCGATCCGGTCGAGCGCGTCCTCGATGTCGTCGGCGTCCTGCCACCGGTCGGCCTTGCGCAGCCGTTCGAGATGCTCCAGCGTACGGGCCGGCAGCATGCGTAGCCGCTCCTGGTCGAGGACGGGCAAGGGAGGAGCCGTACGGGTGCCGTGCAGGACCACAGCCGTGGCGACACCGTCCAGGTCATCGGCCTCGCGGACAGACGGCCCAAGGTCCTCCATGAGCAAGCCGAGCCAGCCGTCCAGAACGGCGGAGGCGTGGACCTGGGGGACGGGAACGCCGAGGGTGTGGGCCAGGCGGAGGGCCTGGTCCTCGCTGTCGAACGGCCTCTTGGCGTACTTGAAGATGGCCGTGGTGCCGTCGGGGAACGTCACACGCTCGACTCCGGACATGGACCACACGCGCACCTCCTCCCGTACGGCGGTGGACTGGCCAGCCACGGGGAGCAGGTTGTCGAGGAGTTCGGCGCTGGGATTCGAGCTCATGGGGGCTCCGGTCGGTTGGAGGCGTCCGGGGCGGGCGAGAGATACCGGCTCGCCCCGGAGCCTGGTCGGGAGGCGAGTTACGCGGCAGGGGTCACACGGTGGGCGTAGACCTGCTCGATCCAGCCCGCCTTGAACGCGGTGAGGTCGTCACGGAAGTTCGCCATCGAGGCACCGTAGGGCGCGACGACGCCGCCGGACTGGTCCGGCACGGACTGGCAACCGTGCACGAGCCGCCCGCCGAGCGCGGCGTGGGCCCGGACCGACTCGATGCGGCGATGCTCGTTGAACCAGCCGCCGTGGTAGACCTCGTCGAGCGTCCCGCCCTTCTCGTCGTCCAGGTCGAAGACGACAGAGGTGGCGGCGGGGAAGAACCAGCACGGGCCGACGTTGGAGATATGCCCATCCAGCTCGACTTTGTTGAGCGCCATGAGCGTGGCCGCCTCACGGAGCATCCGCAGGTGGTCGGCGGTGATCTGCGGAACTCCGAGGCTGGCGAGGTGCTCGTCGCGGAACAGGAACGCGTACACCTCGTACGCGGTGGTCAGCACGCGAGCGGCGTCCGAGGTGGACTCGCCGTGGTTCTTGATGAAGTCGAGCGCGAGCTGCTCGACCGCGCTCTCGGTAGTCTCGTCCACGTTGAGGAGCTGGGACTTGACCAGCTCCCAGTCGGCGACGAGCCAGGTGTTCGACTCGAAGCGGAAGAAGTACTCGGCCGGTTCGATGGTGATGCGCCGACCGTTGACCTGGATGCCGGGCAGGCGGCTCCAGCGCGGATCGAACGCCTTGGGCAGCTCGACCGTGATGGCCGTGGTGTCGATGGTGGTCACCGTGTCTCCGTCTCTGTTCGGCCGGATTCGAGCACAGGAATGCCCGAAGCAGGTTTGGGCGTACGGAACTTCGAGGTGCCGCCCGGACCAAGGGGAGCCTGGATCACGGTCGCGCCGTTCCGGGCGGCTGCTGATAAGTGAACCGGTGGTCACGCTCAGTGGGTACGGTGGAGGGCAGTTGAAGCGGTATACGCGGTTTACAGCTGCGGAGTGGAGGCGATCGTGGCGGCGCAGCGAGAACCCAACTCCCGCTTGCGTGATGCAATCGACACGGCCGACTGCACCTACGAGGCTCTCGCCAGAGATGTGCGACGTATCGCCGCCGAGAACGGCGAGATCCTCCAGACCAACAAGTCGGCCATCTCGCACTGGGCGAATGGCACCCGTACCCCTTCGGGCCGGGCAGGCCAGTACCTCGCCGAAGCGCTGTCCCGCCGAGCCGGACGCGCGATCACCCAGACCGAGATCGGCCTCCGTTCCGACGAGGCCGAACAGCAGGCGGAACCCGATCCGGTCCTCGCCGTCACCGACCTCGGCCGCGCCGACGTCGAGCGCCGCCGCTTCCTCGCCATCGCGGCCTTCACCACCGCCGGCGTCGCCATGCCTCTCGCCCACGACCACGAAGCCACCGCCCGCATGCTCCGCGCCCGCACCGGCACGTCCGTGGTCGGGGCGGATGACATGGACGTCGTACGCCAGATCACCGCGGCCTTCAGCGCCGCCGACGAACGCCTCGGCGGCGGCCACGGCCTGACGACAGTCACCGCGTACCTCGCCGACACCGCCGCACCCACGCTGCGCGGACGCTTCCCCAGCGAAGCCTTACGCCGAGCAGCCTTCGGCGCCGTAGCCGAACTCGCCTACCTTGCAGGCTGGAAACACCACGATCTTGGCCACGAAGGCGCTGCCCAGCGCTACTACCAGGTCGGCTACCAGCTCGCCTGCGAAGCCGACCCTCACGGCCATGCCGCCTGGATGATGCGCGCCCTCGCCCACCAGGCACTGAGCCTCAAACAACCCCACCACTGCGTCGACCTCGCCGAAGCCGCCCTCGCCCAAGGCGTCGGCCACATCGACGGCCAGACTGAAGCGCTACTCCATATCACCCACGCCCGCGCTTACGCCGCCATCAACGAGAACCATCTGGCCGCGCGTGCCCTCCTCGCGGCCGAAGACGCTCTCCTGCGGGAGGACGACCCTCAGCCCAGCTACTCCCGCGTCAGCGGCCCCGCCGCCGGCACCGTGGCCAGCCACACCGCCCGCACGCTGACCGACCTTGCCGACCACGTCGGCACCGAACAGCAGCACCGTGACGCCCTCACCCGCTGGGACCCCAAGAAGTACAAGCGCGTCCACGCTCTCACCCACGCCGACCTCGGCGACAGCCTCGCCGCCCAGGCCCGCGCCGACGAGGCCGTAGCGGCCTGGTCCCAGGCATTGACCCTCATGGAGGGCATGACCTCCGACCGCACCCGCAAGGCGATCACGTCGATCCGCTCCACCCTCGCGGTCTACCAGCGGCGCAAGGTACCCGGCGCCGCCGATCTCGCCCGCCGCGCCCGCGAAGCCCTCGCCTAACATGCCCGACAACCCGCCCGACGAAGGGATGACCGTGGTTCAGCCGACAACCGACGACCAGCCGAAGGCCCTCAAGCCTGCGCTCGAATCGATGACCCTGCTGGTGGCCGCCGTCATCGTCCACGACAAAGCCACCAACCGCGTCGTCCTGCTCCAACGCAGCGAGAACGCCAAGTTCGCCCAGGGCATGTGGGACCTCCCCGTCGGCAAGAGCGAGCCCGGCGAACCGATCACGGAGACGGCGGTCCGCGAGCTGTACGAAGAGACGGGCCTGACGGTGAAGCCGGAAACCTTGAAGGTCGCCCACATCATCCACGGAGCCTGGGGCGTGGAAGCCCCCAACGGCTTCCTCACCGTCGTCTTCGCCGCCCATGAGTGGACCGGCGAGCCAGAGAACCGCGAGCCACGAAAGCACGCCCAGGTCCGCTGGGTCGACGTCGATGCCGTGCCCGAACAGTTCGTGGACACCACTTCAAGCGCCCTCCACCGCTACCTCGTTTGTGGTCCGGAAGTCTCCCTCGACGGCTGGAGATAGGGGCGGCGGTTGCCCTTGGTGAACCGAAACGTCACTCGAAGCCGCACCGGCGAAGCGCACGGATACCGGACATCAGGCAACGGCCACACATATGCTGAAGAGGCAAACTCCGTATAGGGCGATGGCGAGGTGAAGAATCACCCACAGGCGATGAAGACGAAGGCGATGCAGCCGCGGAAATTGACGGTAGTGATCAGCTCTCGCACGTATCAGTCCTTCGTCGGAGCCCAGTACACCCAGCTCCACCAAATCCTTGGTCAAGGCTCGCGCCTGAGAAAGGTGATAGGACGCCCGTTCGAAGTACTTAGAGACCGCCACCGCCCCGTATCCTCCAGTCATTGCCACGAAAAGACACAGAGGCATGACGTACGTCGAGAACTTCTGCTGGACAATGAGAGCACTCAAGGCAGCCGTGATAACGAGAAGAAGGCTGCTCAGTGTCGAGCGTTGGGTCTCACACTGCCTTAGCTGCTCCCGGTGCTCCTTCCAGTAGGCACGTATCGCCTCTTCTGAGACTCCAGCCATGAAGCGACCCCCTATAGCAGGTAGCAGGCACTCATTGGCCGTCCGGTTCGCTTCAACGAACCCTTCAGCAATGGAGATACCGTAGCGTGAGAATTTTCATCAGCAGCGTCCGCAAGGGACTGGAAGAGGAGCGCGACGCGCTGCCTGGCCTCATTCGCGCGGCCGGACACACCCCCGTCCTTTTCGAGGACTTCTCCGCGCAGACCACACCCAGCAGGCAGACGTGTCTGGCCGCTCTCGACTCCGCGGACGTTTGCCTCTTCCTGCTGGGACCGTCCTACGGTCACGTTTTTCCCGAGACAGGGCAATCAGCAACACACGATGAGTGGGTCGCGGCCAAGATGGCGGGCAAGCCGCGCTGGGTCTATCGGAAGTTGGGCGTCACCTTCGAGGACGCCCAACAGGATTTCGCCCGAACCGTGGAGGCTTACGCCACCGGCGGGTTCCGCGACTCGTTCCGCAACACCGCCGAGCTAATGACCAAAGTCGTGGGCAAGATCAAGGAAGCGGAGTCAGACCGGTCCCCGCTGTCCTTTGCCCCCTTGGCGCAGCCCGTTTCTCTGCGTTGGAGCCTCGACCAGGCTGGCGTCGACGGTGGTGTCAGTCTTCCTCTGCTGGAACTACATGTTCTTCCGGTGGGGTTCCCGGGCTACTCGGCAAGGGAACTGGAGGAGTTTGGCACCTCGCTGGCGGACCGGATCCGCCGGACCGGGGCAGTCAAGAACAACGTCGCCCTGACGTCTTCGAGTTCTCGAGAGCACGCAATCGTTGGCATCTCCGTTGGTCGACCTCGTACCTTTGATACTCCTCGGCATGGGGAACTGGTGGAGGTTCGCTTGCATAAGTCTGGCCAAGTCTCCCTGCGGGCGACGCTCCCCCGAGACAATATGGGGTCGATCCTCGATCACGACGCGCTGCCCGAGCAAGTCACCTCCCTGCTGAGATTCAATGGCGCACTGGATCTGATCCAAAACGAGCGCCTCGTCGTGGCGATCGGCATATCCGACCCCAGAATGACCCAAGTCGACAGATTTAACCCACATCAGTCACGTACTCGTGCCGATCTCGGCGCCTACACCCGCTCATTCGCGTTGCAAACCGAGCCGGATGAGTCCATCAGCCTGGCCGCGCTGGACACGGGCGCCGCGGAGGTGGCTGGCATCCTGTCGCGAGCCCTGATCAAACAGCACCCCTCAGCTTCCTAATACTGCATCTCATCTAGCCCAGACAGGCGACTTCCGCGGGCTAGCGCTACTCTCCGCCAGCCGCGGGCCAGTCCGCAGGACTCTCAATCACAACCGTCTCACCTCACCGCTAGCCAACAGCAAAAGGCCAGGCCAGCGGCCGCCCCCGAGGGAGATCCCCGCAGTCCACCGACCTGGTCCACTACTAGGAGATCAAGAAGGCTGCCGCCGTACTCGGAGCCCGGACAACCGGCGAGGGCCGCTGCCCCAGCAATGGGGTAGCGGCCCTCGCGGTGATCTGACATCAGGTCGGAGAATCGGTCCGGCGGTGCGCACTCGGTGCGCAAAGGGGTGGAGAGCAAGCCGTGACAGTGAGGGTTGCTGAGAAGAGTTCCCGCAGGTCACAGCCCGTTTTCCAGGCTTCAGCCCAGTCGCCCGACCCCGCCTCCTAGATGTCGAAGTACAGCTCGAACTCGTGCGGGTGCGGGCGCAGCTGGATCGGGGCGATTTCCTTCGTGCGCTTGTAGTCGATCCACGTCTCGATCAGGTCCGACGTGAAGACGCCGCCCGCCTGGAGGTACTCGTTGTCCGCCTCCAGGGCCTCCAGGACCGCGGGGAGGGACGTCGGGACCTGGGGGACGCCCGCGTGCTCCTCGGGGGCGAGCTCGTAGAGGTCCTTGTCGATCGGCTCGGCCGGCTCGATCTTGTTCTTGATGCCGTCCAGGCCCGCGAGGAGGAGGGCCGAGAAGGCGAGGTACGGGTTCGAGGACGGGTCCGGGGCGCGGAATTCGACGCGCTTGGCCTTCGGGTTCGAGCCCGTGATCGGGATACGCATGGCCGCCGAGCGGTTGCGCTGCGAGTAGACCAGGTTGACCGGGGCCTCGAAGCCGGGGACCAGGCGGTGGTACGAGTTCACCGTCGGGTTCGTGAAGGCCAGCAGCGACGGGGCGTGCTTGAGGATGCCGCCGATGTAGTAGCGGGCGGTGTCCGAGAGGCCCGCGTAGCCCTGCTCGTCGTAGAAGAGCGGGGTGCCGCCCTGCCACAGGGACTGGTGGACGTGCATGCCGGAGCCGTTGTCACCGAAGATCGGCTTGGGCATGAAGGTCGCGGTCTTGCCGTTGCGCCAGGCGACGTTCTTCACGATGTACTTGAAGAGCATCAGGTCGTCGGCCGCGGCGAGCAGCGTGTTGAACTTGTAGTTGATCTCCGCCTGGCCGGCCGTGCCGACCTCGTGGTGCTGGCGCTCGACCTGGAGGCCGGACGCCTCCAGCTCCAGGGAGATCTCGGCGCGCAGGTCGGCGAAGTGGTCGACCGGCGGGGCCGGGAAGTAGCCGCCCTTGTAGCGGACCTTGTAGCCGCGGTTGTCCTCGATCGCACCGGTGTTCCAGGCGCCGGCCTCGGAGTCGATGTGGTAGAAGCCCTCGTTCGCGGTGGTGTTGAAACGCACGCTGTCGAAGACGTAGAACTCGGCCTCGGGGCCGAAGTACGCGGTGTCCGCGACGCCGGTGGAGGCGAGGTACGCCTCGGCCTTCTTGGCGATGTTGCGCGGGTCGCGGCTGTACTGCTCGCCCGTGATCGGGTCGTGGATGAAGAAGTTGATGTTCAGCGTCTTGTCGCGGCGGAAGGGGTCGAGACGGGCCGTCGACAGGTCCGCGCGCAGTGCCATGTCCGACTCGTGGATGGCCTGGAAGCCGCGGATCGACGAGCCGTCGAAGGCCAGCTCCTCGGCCGGGTCGAACGCCTTCGCCGGGATCGTGAAGTGCTGCATCACGCCAGGAAGGTCGCAGAAACGGACGTCGACGAACTTGACGTCCTCGTCCGCGATGAACTTCTTGGCCTCGTCGGCGTTCTGGAACATCCAGCTCCTCCTCCTCCCGACCCGGGGAGGGGCGGGGGTTATCGGTCGTGCGGCCAGTGCGGTGGCACACGCTGGACCCGACCATAGGTTTCCGGGATTTCTCCAGCATGACCCATTTGTTTCGCCGAAGTTAACCAGCCCGGGTGCGCGCCGGGGCGTACGGCGACTCCGTCGACACCCGCGTACCCCCCGTTCCCGGGGCCGAAAACAGGTCGCAGTACCGTGGACGGGTGGACAACAGGCAAGCAATCGGATCGTGGCTTTCCGGACCGCGCGCGGCAGCCGAGGAGATGGGTGTCGACTTCGGCTACCGGGGCGAGCGGCTCGGTCTGCCGGAGCACGGACCGGGCTCCATCGCCCCGCTCGGCCGGCGCTTCGGCGCCCTCTTCACCGACTGGGCGCTCTGCATGCTGATCGCATACGGGCTGCTCGCCCGGGGTGACTGGCAGGCATCGGGCAACTGGGCCCTCGGCGTCCTTCTCGTACTCAGCGTGCTCACCCTCGGTACGGTCGGCTTCACGCCCGGCAAGCGCCTGTTCGGCCTGCGGGTCATCACCGAGAGCGGCGAGCGGATCGGGTTCGGCCGTGCGCTCGTGCGCAGCGTGCTGCTCTGCCTGGCCATCCCCGCGCTGATCTGGGACCGCGACGCGCGGGGGCTCCACGACCGCCTCGCCCGCGCCGTGCAGGTGCGGATGTAGCCCCTCGGGGACACCCGGATGTAGCCCTCCGATGTAGGCCTCCGGGGACAGCGACAAAAAGAGAGAGCGACAAAAAGAGCAAAAAGAGAGAGGGCGGCCCGGAACTCGCGTTCCGGACCGCCCTCTTGAATGTCTGCCGATGAACGTCTGCCGACCCTCGTGCCCGCGGAGATCAGCGCGGCTTTCCGCCGCCCTTCGGCATCCGCATGCCCTTCGGCATCGGACCCTTCGGCAGCGGCATATTGCTCATCAGGTCGCCCATCGCCCGCAGCCGGTCGTTGGCCGCCGTCACCTGCGGGCCCGCCAGCACCCGGGGCAGCTTCAGCATCGTCGTACGGACCTTCTTCAGCGGCACCTGGCCCTCGCCGTCACCGACGATGATGTCGTGCACCGGCACGTCCACCACGATGCGCGCCATCCGCTTCTTCTCGGCCGCCAGCAGCCCCTTCACCCGGTTCGGGTTGCCCTCGCCCACCAGCACGATGCCCGCCTTGCCGACGGCACGGTGGACGACGTCCTGGTTGCGGTTCATCGCCACCGCGGGCGTCGTGGTCCAGCCGCGTCCGACGTTCTCCAGGACGGCCGCCGCCGCTCCGGGCTGGCCCTCCATCTGCCCGAAGGCGGCTCGTTCGGCGCGGCGGCCGAAGATGATCGCCATCGCGAGGAACGCCAGGATGAAGCCCAGGATGCCCAGGTAGATGGGGTGGTTGATCAAGAAGCCGACCGCGAGGAAGACACCGAAGGTGACGATTCCCACACCAGCGACGACAAGACCGACCTTCGAGTCGGCCCGCCGGGTCATCTTGTAGGTAAGGGCGATCTGCTTCAGTCGCCCCGGGTTCGCAGCAGTGTCTGCGTTTTCCTTCCTCGCCATGCCCAGAAGTTTACGTGGCGTGGGAAGTGGCCTCCGACACCGCCTCCAGTACGTGCTCCGCCTCGACCCGGTCCTTGGCCCTGCGGCGGTCCTCCAGCACGGCCGTCCAGGCGTTGCGGCGGGCCGTGCGCTGGCCGCCGCTCAGGAGCAGGGACTCCACGGCGCGCAGCGCGGTGGAGACGGAGGGCAGCACCATGCGGGTGCGTGGGGTGGCTGCCGCCACCACTTCGGAGACGGGTCGTACCGGCGCGACCTGCATGGCGGCGGTCCCTTCAGGAGCGGTGAAGGTGAACGTGAACGTAGAGGCGAAGACGCGGACACCTGTACGCGGAACGTGCATTCAGGGTCACTCACTGGTGTTACCAGTGCGTGACCGACCGGTCAAACGCGAATGAAACCCTGACGCGCCCCTCGAACCGCCCCCGGACACACCGACGCGGCCCGTACACCCCATGACCTGCGGGGGAGTACGGACCGCGCGACGCTTCGCATATACCGCTGGGTAGCCGCTTGTGCTCGGATTCACACAGCCACCGCGCCTCCCCGGCGGAGGCCCGGAGCCCTTATACGGCCTGGGTGGTGACCGTCGCGCCGCGCCGCTCCATCGCCTGCTGGTACAGCCGGCCCGCGCGGTACGACGACCGCACCAGCGGCCCCGACATCACACCCGAGAAGCCGATCTCCTCGGCCTCGTCCTTCAGTTCCACGAACTCGTGCGGCTTCACCCAGCGTTCGACCGGATGGTGTCGTACGGACGGACGCAGATACTGCGTGATCGTGATCAGCTCGCAGCCCGCCTCGTGCAGCTGCCGCAGCGCCTCACTGACCTCGGCGCGCTCCTCGCCCATCCCCAGGATCAGATTGGACTTGGTGATCAGGCCCGCCTCACGGGCACGCGTGATCACTTCGAGGGAGCGCTCGTACCGGAATCCGGGGCGGATCCGCTTGAAGATCCGCGGCACCGTCTCGACGTTGTGCGCGAGCACCTCGGGCCGGGAGGAGAAGACCTCGGCCAGCTGCTCCGGTACGGCGTTGAAGTCCGGCACGAGCAGCTCGACCTTGGTGGCGCCGCTCTCGCGGCCCGCCGTCTGCGCGTGGATCTGGCGCACGGTCTCGGCGTACAGCCAGGCGCCGCCGTCCTCCAGGTCGTCGCGCGCGACGCCGGTGATCGTGGCGTAGTTCAGGTCCATCGTGACGACGGACTCACCCACACGGCGCGGCTCGTCCCGGTCCAGCGCCTCGGGCTTGCCCGTGTCGATCTGGCAGAAGTCACAACGCCGGGTGCACTGGTCACCGCCGATGAGGAAGGTCGCCTCGCGGTCCTCCCAGCACTCGAAGATGTTCGGACAGCCCGCCTCCTGGCAGACCGTGTGCAGCCCCTCGCTCTTCACGAGGTTCTGCAGCTGCTTGTACTCGGGACCCATTTTCGCCCGGGTCTTGATCCACTCGGGCTTGCGCTCGATGGGGGTCTGGCTGTTCCGGACCTCCAGGCGCAGCATCTTGCGTCCGTCGGGTGCGACAGCGGACACGTCCGGCACCTCTCTCTGCTGGCGCGGCATTCGATTCTTCGGCGAACACCAGGTTACGCCCGATATTTGTGCGGCATTACGTCTGGCCAACCCGTGGCCAGAGGGACACATTCCCCCGATCGGCCCGGGGAAGGGATCGGAACCCAGGCGCTCGCGCGCCTCGGGGACCCAGGCGCTCGCGCGCCTCCGAACCCAGGCGCTCGCGCGCCTCGGAACCTAGGCGCTCGCGCGCTCGCTCTCCCGCTCGATCCGCTCGATCTCGCGCGGCTTCGGCTCCGCGTGGTCCAGGACCTCCCGCAGATGCCTCTCCACCACCGGGACGACCTCCTCCACCGTGATGTCCCGGCCCAGTTCGTACGCCAGCGAGGTGACGCCCGCGTCCCGGATCCCGCACGGCACGATCCGGTCGAACCAGGTGTTGTCCGGGTTCACATTGAACGAGAAGCCGTGCATGGTCACGCCCTTGGCGACCCGGATACCGATCGCCGCCAGCTTGCGGTCCTCCCGGCGCTGGCCCGCGTTGGACGGCGCGTACTCCGGGCCGTTCAGCCGCGGGTCGAACTCCTCGTCCGCCACCCGGGGATCGAAGTCCAGCGAGAGCCCGCCCACGGCCGGCCGCTCCGCCAGCGGATCCCCGAGCACCCACACCCCGCTGCGGCCCTCGACCCGGGACGTCTCCAGGCCGAACTCGGCGGCCGTACGGATCAGCGCCTCCTCGAGCCGGCGGACATGCGCCACGACGTCCACCGGGCGCGGCAGCTTCAGGATCGGGTAGCCCACCAGCTGGCCGGGGCCGTGCCAGGTGATCCTCCCGCCGCGGTCCACATCGACGACGGGGGTGCCGTCCAGCGGGCGTTCGCTGTCCGCCGTACGCCGTCCGGCCGTATAGACCGGCGGGTGCTCGAGCAGCAGACAGGTGTCGGGGATCTCGTCCGCGAAGCGGGCCGCGTGTACCCGGCGCTGCTCCTGCCATGCCTCCTGGTACTCGACGGATTCCGCGCCGAATCCCAGGCGGATGTACCGCAGCTCACTCACGGCAGTGCCTCCTTCAGAACCTTCACCGTGCACGTATCGCGCCCTCGCCACTGTACGGCGGGCCCTCGGCGGTGAGCCGGGCAGGTGCTTCCGGGCACCTTCTCCCCGGTATCCGCCTGGCCTCCGCCTGGCCTCCGCCTGGCCTCCGCCTGGCCTCCGCCCGGCTTCCACCCGGCCTCCGCCGGGCTTCCACCCGGGTCGCCCGCGCGGCCCCTGCCACCCCGCCGCCGCCCACTGGTCAGCAACGCCATCGATCCTCACACGAACGGATGAATATAGGGCGAACCTGCCGGTGAAACCGGTCACTGCTACTAAATTCGCGCCGTTCCATGAGGGCTGCTCCCCGGGCCCGGAAGGCAGGAGACCGTACAGCTGATGTCGGAACGACCTCCGCAGCGCATCCCCAACCGCCAGCTCGCCGCGCTCATCTCAGAAGCCGGTTTCTCCCACGCAGGTCTCGCCCGCCGGGTGGATCAGCTTGGTCTGGAGCACGGCCTCGATCTGCGGTACGACAAGACGTCGGTGACGCGCTGGCTGCGCGGACAGCAACCACGCGGCACCACCCCCGCACTGATCGCCGAGGTCTTCACCCGCCGCCTCGGCCGCCGGCTCTCCGCCCAGGATCTCGGCCTGGACGCCTGCGCGCCCGTCTACGCGGGCCTCGAATTCGCGTCCACCCCCGAGGAAGCCGTCGACATCGTCGGCGGACTCTGGCGCAAGGACTCCGGCAGCCACAGCGAACTGCGCAAGATCGCGTTCACCCCGGCCGGGCTGGTCGTCCCCAGCCGCGACTGGCTGATCGGGCGCCCCGACGAGCGGGTGGCCCACCCGCCCGCCGTCCCGCAGAACGGCACCCGCGTGCCCGTCCAGGGAAGGCCCGCGTCCCCGGCCGTCCCCCGGCAGCGCACCGAACGCGCGGCCGGCCAGCGGGTCACCGCGGGGGACGTCGAGGCCCTGCGCTCGGTCGGCGACCTCTTCCGCACCCTCGACCACGCCTACGGCGGCGGCCACGCCCGGCAGGCGCTCGTCCGCTATCTGGAGCACGAGGCCGAGCCGATGCTGCGCGGCCTGTACGGGGAGACCACCGGGCGCAGACTCTTCGCCGCCGCGGCCGATCTGACCCGGCTGGCGGGCTGGACCTCGTACGACATCGCCGCCCACGGCCTCGCCCAGCGCTACTTCGTCCAGGCCCTGCGGCTCTCCCAGGCGGCGGGCGACCGCGCGTACGGTTCGTACGTCCTGACCACCATGAGCCGCCAGGCGGTCTACCTCGGCCACGGCCGGGAAGCCGTCCAGCTCGCCCGCGTCGCCCAGCAGGGCATCGGCGCCTCCGCACCCCCGGTCGTACAGGCGCTCCTGCACTCCGCCGAGGCCCGGGGACACGGCGTCCTCAACGAGGTACGGGCCTGTACGGCCTCGCTCGTACGGGCGGAACGCGCCCTGGAGGCGGCACGCCCCGGCGACGACGTACCGCACTGGGCCCGGTTCTTCGACGAGGCGCAGCTCGCCGACGAGTTCGGGCACTGCCACCGCGATCTCCAGCAGTACCGCGCCGCCGTGCAGCACGCCGAACGCTCGCTCCAGCTGCGCTCCCCGGCGTTCGCGCGCAGCCGTCTCTTCTGCCGCGTCGTGCTCGCCTGCGGCCGTCTGGGCCTTGGCGAACTCGACCAGGCGTGCCTGCTGGGCGCGGAGGCGGCGCAGGCGGCCACCGAGATGCGCTCGGCGCGCGCCGTGGAGTACGTACGGGACTTCGAACGGCGGCTGGAGCCGTACCGGGACGCGGCGGCCGTACGGAACTACCGCGACCGCGTCGCGGCGCTGGGCTGAACAGGGCAGCGCCCGACGGGAGTTGAGCCGGTCCCGTCCGAGGTGAGTCGGCGCCCGGACGGGACCGGAGCCTTCGCGGTGCGCGGGGCACGCGTGCGCGGTGCACGGGTGCGCGCCGGGCCGGCTACGCCACCGCCGGCAGCCGCGCCGGTCCGTACGCCGGGCGCACGCCCAGGTCGCGCAGGACCGCGTGGGCGGCGCGCCGGCCCGAGAACAGCGCGCCCTGGACCGTGTTCGTGTCCCGGTGATCCCCGCACACGTACAGCCCCGACAACAGCCGGACCGGGCGCCGCAGATCGTGCGGCGGGGGCATCGCGGGCACCGCCTCCGGGTCGTGGTGGACGGCCAGCAGCTCCCAGTCGTCGGTCGGCGTCCCGTAGAGCCGCGCGAGCTGCGCGCGGACCGTACGGTCGAGAACCGCGGCCGGGGGAGGAGGCCCCAGCACCGATGACGAGATCAGCACCCGGCCCTCCGGTGCGCGCGAGGGGTCGACCGCGCTCATCACCGCCGTATGCGCCACCGGTCCGCTCCGGTCCGCGTCCAGCAGCAGCGCCGGATCCGCCAACGGGGCGGCCGGAGCGGTGTGGTGAAGCACCGTCACCGCGTGGAAGTCCGGCACCCGCAGCCCCGGCAGCAGCTCGGCCGCGGCCCGCGCGCCGGTCGCCACCACGAGCGAGCGGCAGGTGATCTCACCGTGCTCCTTGGTGGTGACGCCGGAGATCGACGCGTCCGTGACACACACATCCGTACGGACCGTCCCCTCCGGGAGCGTCCGTGCCAGCAGGTCGGGCAGTACGGAGGCGCCGCCCGCGGTGACACACAGCCGGCCCCGGGCGAACGCGCGCAGCGCGAGGTCCGCGCACCGGCTCGACGTGGTCAGCTCCGGATCACAGAGCAGCGCGGACAGCAGCGGGCGGACGAAGGCGTTGACGGTACGTACGGGCAGACCCCGGACCGACAGGGCCTCCAGCGCGGTGCGTTCGGGACGGGCCAGCAGCCGGGTGGTCGGCGTCGCCGCGAGGCGCGCCAGGGCCGCGCCCAGCCGGGCCTGGTCGACCGCGCCGCCGAGCGGTGGGCGGGGGGCGCTCGCCAGGGCGCGTGCCACTGTCAGTGCGCTCCGCGCGCTCCCTACGGCACCGGTCCGATAGTTCCGTCCGTCGCTGTGCACGACCACACCCGGCGAGAACATCCGCAGGGCGGCGCCCTCCAGACCCGGTGTGCGGAGCAGCTCCGGATACGAGGTGGTGAGCAGCCGCCCACCCCGGTCGAGCCGGAAGCCGTCGACCCGGTCGGTGGCCATACGACCGCCGACATGGGGGGCGGCCTCCAGGACGCTGACTCTCACCCCGGCACTGGTCAGATGATGAGCCGCGGCGAGGCCGGCGAGACCGGCTCCGATGATGACGACGTCTGCGTGGTGCGCGGTGCTGAGTGCGGTGCTGAGCACGTGCCCCTCCCCGAGGTCGGCGCGGTTGGGACGAGAGTAGGGAGGGGAGGGGGGCGGTGGCGTCCGCGCGCGGTGGGGGTCACCGATGCATGGGGGGCGGTCGGCGGTGCGGTGCGCCTCCGGCGGGGGGTGCGGTTGCGGTTGCGTTGTCGTGGGCCGGGGGCCGGGGCCTCCGGAGGTACATGTCCGGACGGCATGATTTACGGCGCGACCCTGCCCTGACGATGGTTCGGGCGTCCGTGCGCCACAAATCACGCTTTAGTGTCCGAACACGCACCTCCTACGCCCCCGACCCCCTCCCGCCGGTGGTCCCCCACAACCCGCCGACCTGGTGGGGGGTGTGGGGTCGAGTGCGACTCGGCGGCCCCGGCGCACGGACGCGCCAGTCCGTGACGGGCGGTGAAGGGGGGCGCGCAGGGGTCGTGTCCGGGATGTAGAGCGTGATGTGTGGCGCGCGAACGCCCGAACCATCGTCTGGGCAGCTGCGCGCCGTACGGGGGTCCGGGGGTGTCCCCCGGAAAAGCACAGCATGCAGTCCCGGGCGCGAGGCCCGGAGCGCACCCCGGCCACAACCCGCACCGAACCACCGGCCCGAGCCGAAACGCACCCGTACCCACGGCCCGCCGGAGGCGTACCGCGCACCCCGGCGACAACCCGCACACGAAAACCGGCCCGAGCCGAAACTCACCCGCGGAAACCGTCCCCCCGCCGGACAGCGCATCCCTACGCCACACGAATCGCCTCCTCAATCGTCGGGAACGCGAACCTGAAGCCCGACTCCAGCAGCCGCGTCGGCACCACCCGTTGGCTCCCCAGGACCTCCGCCGACAGCTCGCCCAGTGCCACCCGCAGCGCCACCGCCGGGACCGGGAACGGTGTCGGGCGGTTCAGGACTCGCCCCATCGCCGCCGTGATCTCGCGGTTCGTGGCCGGTTCCGGTGCGGTGAGGTTCACCGGGCCCTCCAGGGTTTCCGTGTCGATCAGGTGCCGCAGCGCGGCCACCTCGTCGTGGAGCGCGACGAAGCTCCAGTACTGGCGCCCCGAGCCGAGCCGTCCGCCCAGGCCCGCGCGGAACAGCGGGAAGAGCCGGCCCCAGGACCCGCCCCCGCGCGCGACGACGAGGCCCGTGCGCGCGAACACCGTGCGTACGCCCGCCTCTTCCGCCGCCAGGGCCGCCTCCTCCCACTCGACGCAGAGCGAGGGGAGGAACCCGTCGCCCGGAGGCGCGCTCTCGTCCACCTTCCGGTCTCCGGTCTCGCCGTAGAAGCCGATGGCGGACCCGCACACCAGCACCCGTGGCGGCTGGTCCAGGGTGGCGACGACCTCCGCGATCGTGGCGGTGCCGAGGATTCGGCTGTCGCGGAGTTCCTTCTTGTACGCCTCGGTCCAGCGGCGGTCACCGATGCCGGCTCCGGCGAGATGGACCACGGCCTCGCAGCCGTTGAGGCGGTGGCCGTCGAGACGCTGCCGCAGTGGGTCCCACTCGACCTCGTCGGCCGTCCGGGCGGGGTGCCGTACCAGGCGGACCACCTCGTGGCCGTCGGCGCGAAGGGAGCGTACGAGTGCCGTACCGATGAGCCCGGTGGAACCGGTGATCGCGATCCTCATGGGCCCATCCTGCCCGTGGAACGCCCCATGGCACAGTTGCGCCATGTCTGACGCACAGATACGTCCCGCAGTCCCCTCCGACGATGGCAGCCTGGGCGAGCTCGACCGGGCGACCTGGTCGTCGCTGCACGCGGTGTCGCCGCGGCCGGAGCCGCCGTACGGTCCGTTCTTCGACGCGCGGCACCGGCCCGAGGAGTTCCTGGTCGCCGAGGTCGACGACGAGCGGATCGCCGGCTACATCCGGGTGGTGCGGCCCACGCCGCTCGCCAGCAACGCGCATGTACGGCAGATCCAGGGGCTCGCGGTCCACGAGTGGGCGCGCGGGCGCGGGGTGGCCCGCGCGCTGTTGCGCGCGGCGGCGCTGCACGCGCGCAACCAGGGCGCACGGCGGCTCACGCTGCGCGTGCTGGGTCACAACGCGCCGGCCCGCACGCTGTACGAGAAGGAGGGCTATGCCGTCGAGGGGGTGCTGCCCGGGGAGTTCTGTCTCGACGGCGTGTACGTGGACGATGTGCTGATGGGGATCTCGCTGACGGACTGAGCGCGAGGGGAGCGGCGCGCGGCTACGCGCCGCCGAAGCGCTCCGAGAGCCGGGGGAAGCGGTCGGCGAGTGCCGCCTCGTCCTCGAAGTCCAGCGGCGTGCCCTCCGGCTCGGCGGGCTGCGAGGCGATGCCCAGGGCGGGTGCCACCACTCCGGTCAGCTGTTCGTACGCCTCGTCCGCCGCGTACCCCAGCTCCTCGCCGTCCCCGTCGATGTCCGGGTCGAAGTCGTCCAGCAGTTCGGCGAGCGCGTCCGGATCGTGCAGCGCGCCCTCGAAGATCTCGCGGCCCTGGCCGATGAGCCAGCAGCGGAAGAAGTCGAAGGCGTCGTCGCTGACGCCGCCGAGCAGTACGGCGGCGGCGCCCCACAGGTCCCAGCGGTACGCGCGGTTGTAACGCGACTCGAAGTGGCGCGAGAAGTCCAGTACGGAGTCGGGGTCGAGCTGTAGCAGCCGCTCGACCAGCTGATCGGCCTGCTCCTCGGGGTCGCCCTCGGCGATCTCGCGGGTGCTGTCGACGATCTCCCAGAACTCCGTCTCGTCCATCACGGGTCCAGCATCGTGCTTACGGGAGGGCGGCGCATGCCGAGCCACGGATTGTGAGCCGTTTCGTTGCCGGGTGTTCGGGTCCGTCGCCGCGGAGGGGCGCCCCGGTCATCCGTAGAGCGTCCGCATCCGCCGCGCGGCCTCGGCGAAGCGGTCGCGCAGGGTGGCCGGGCTCAGGACCTCCACGTCGGGGCCGAGCGTGAGCAGCTGGGAGTACGCGACGTCCTCCGACTCCACCGGCAGCGTGAGCGTGATCAGGCCGCGGTCGTCCGGCGGGTCCGCCATGGCGAGCGCCTCGCGCGCGGCCTCGCGGTCGACGGTGTACGGCAGCCGCAGGGCGCCGTCCGCCGAGAGCCGGATCAGGACCTCCGTACGCAGCAGCGAGCGCGCGAACTCCGCGGCGCGCTCCTCCCAGAACCCGGGCAGATCGAAGGTCTCATCCCTGGAAAAACGTTCCTGCGAGATCTCCGCCGAGATGAACCGGTCCACTCGGTAGACACGGAAAGACCCCTGGGAACAGGCGCAGACGTACCAGACACCGGCCTTGAGTACGAGACCGTACGGGGCGAGCTCCCGCTCCACCTCGGTGTCCCGGCGCAGATAGCGCGCCGCGACCAGCCGGTCGCCCCAGACCGCCTCGGCGAGGACCGGCAGCAGCTCGGGCGTCTCCGGCTCCTGGTACCAGCCCGGCGCGTCCAGATGGAAGCGCTGCGCCGCCGAGTCCGGGGCGTCCCGCAGCGACGGCAGCAGCGCCGCGGACACCTTCAGCCGGGCCGCCGACGAGACATCGTCGAGGCCCATCTCCCGCAGCGCGCCCGGCACTCCGGAGAGGAACAGCGCCTCGGCCTCGCCGCGCGCCAGCCCGGTCAGCCGGGTGCGGTAGCCGCCGACCAGCCGGTAGCCGCCGCTCCTGCCCCGGTCCGCGTAGACCGGGACCCCGGCCTCGGAGAGCGCCTGGGCGTCCCGGGTGATGGTCCGCTCGGACACTTCGAGCTCCCGGGCCAGTTCGCCCGCGGTCATGGAGGGCCTGGACTGGAGCAGGAGCACCATCTTGATCAGCCGAGCAGCACGCATGGATCCATGATGCAGGGAACCCCCGCCACAGCGTGACGGGGGTTCCCGGGGCAGGACCGGACATCAGGCCCGGCCTCGGCTGCCGCAGCGTTCAAAGGCCGCAGCGTTCAGAGGCCGTAGGACTCAAAGGCCGTAGCGCTGAGAGGCCCGTAGGACTCAGAGGCCGTAGCGCTCGCGGGCCTCCACGACCCGCTCCGGCTTGACCTCGCCCCGGCGGGCCAGCTGCGCCAGCGCCGCCACCACGATCGACCGGGCGTCCACGCCGAAGTGACGGCGGGCCGCCTCCCGGGTGTCGGAGAGCCCGAAGCCGTCCGTACCGAGCGAGGTGTAGTCCTGCTCGACCCACTGGCTGATCTGGTCGGGGACCTGACGCATCCAGTCGCTGACCGCGAGGACCGGACCCGGCGCGCCGGCCAGCGCGCGCGTCACATACGGCACCCGCTCCTCGCCGTGCAGCAGCGCCTCGTCGGCCTCCATCGCGTCCCGGCGCAGCTCGCCCCAGGACGTGGCGGACCAGACATCGGCGGTGACGCCCCAGTCGTCGGCGAGCAGTTCCTGTGCCTCCAGGGCCCAGTGGATCGCCGTACCGGACGCCAGCAGCTGGGTACGGGGGGCGTCGGCCGCGGCCGGGGTGCCCTCCTTGAAGCGGTACAGGCCCTTGACGATGCCCTCCTCGACGCCTTCCGGCATCGCGGGCTGCGGCATCGGCTCGTTGTAGACCGTCAGGTAGTAGAAGACGTCCTCGGCCTCGGGGCCGTACATCCGCCGCAGGCCCTCCTTGACGATCACGGCGATCTCGTACGCGAACGCCGGGTCGTAGTTGAGCGCGGCCGGGTTGGTGGACGCGATCAGATGGGAGTGGCCGTCGGCGTGCTGGAGCCCCTCGCCCGTCAGGGTCGTACGGCCCGCGGTGGCGCCGACGATGAAGCCCTTGCCCAGCTGGTCGGCGAGCTGCCACATCTGGTCGCCCGTGCGCTGCCAGCCGAACATCGAGTAGAAGATGTAGAAGGGGATCATCGTCTCGCCGTGCGTCGCGTACGACGTCGCCGCGGCGATGAAGTCCGCCATCGAACCGGCCTCGGTGATCCCCTCGTTGAGGATCTGGCCGTCCTTGGCTTCCTTGTAGTACATGATCTGGTCGCGGTCGACCGGGTCGTACGTCTGGCCGAGCGGCGAGTAGATGCCGGCCGACGGGAACAGCGCCTCCATACCGAAGGTGCGGGCCTCGTCCGGGACGATCGGGACCCAGCGCCTGCCGGTCTCCTTGTCCCGCATCAGGTCCTTCATCAGCCGGACGAACGCCATGGTGGTCGCCACCGACTGCTTGCCCGAACCCTTGTAGACCGCCTGGAACGGCTTCTCGGACGGCTCGGGAAGGGCCACGGCGTGCACCCGGCGGGCCGGGGCGGGGCCGCCCAGCTCCGCGCGGCGCTCCTGGAGGTAGCGCACCTCGGGGGAGTCGGCGCCGGGGTGGCCGTACGGTACGAGGCTGTCGTCCAGCTTCGCGTCCGGGATGGGCAGCTCCAGCAGATCGCGCATGGCGCGGAACTGGTCGCCCGAGAGCTTCTTCATCTGGTGGTTGGCGTTGCGCGACTCGAAGCCGGAGCCGAGCGTGTAGCCCTTCACCGTCTGCGCCAGGATCACGGTCGGGGCGCCCTTGTGCGCCAGGGCCGCGCGGTAGGCCGCGTACACCTTGCGGGCCTCGTGGCCGCCGCGCGAGGTGTAGAAACACTCGGCGATCTTCGCGTCGGACACCAGCTTCGACAGCTCGATGAGCGCCGGGTCCACGCCGAAGAAGTGCTCGCGGATGTACGCCACGTCGCGGGTCGCGTAGGTCTGGAACTGCGCGTCGGGCACCTGGCGCAGCCGGCGTACCAGCGCGCCCGTCGTGTCCAGGGCGAACAGCTCGTCCCAGGCCGAGCCCCACAGCGACTTGATGACATTCCAGCCGGCGCCGCGGAACTGGGCCTCCAGCTCCTGCACGATCTTGAAGTTCGCGCGGACGGGACCGTCGAGCCGCTGGAGGTTGCAGTTGATGACGAAGGTCAGATTGTCCAGCTGCTCACGGGACGCGAGCGCCAGGGCCGCCGTCGACTCGGGCTCGTCCATCTCGCCGTCGCCGAGGAACGCCCAGACGTGCGAGGCGGAGGTGTCCTTGATACCGCGGTTGGTCAGATAGCGGTTGAAGCGCGCCTGGTAGATCGCGGAGAGCGGGCCGAGCCCCATCGAGACGGTGGGGAACTCCCACAGCCAGGGCAGCCGGCGCGGATGCGGGTACGAGGGCAGGCCCTTGCCGCCCGCCTCCTGGCGGAAGTGGTCGAGGTCCGACTCGGTCAGCCGGCCGTCGAGGAAGGCGCGGGCGTATATGCCGGGGGAGGCGTGACCCTGGATGTAGAGCTGGTCGCCGGATCCGTCCCCCTCCTTGCCGCGGAAGAAGTGGTTGAAGCCGGTCTCGTAGAGCCAGGCCGCGGACGCGAAGGTGGCGATGTGGCCGCCGACGCCGTACCGGGCGCCGCGGGTGACCATGGCGGCCGCGTTCCAGCGGTTCCAGGCCGTGATCCGGGACTCCATCGCCTCGTCGCCGTCGAAGGCGGGCTCGGAGGCGGTGGGGATGGTGTTCACATAGTCGGTCTCCAGCAGCGCGGGCACCGGGACCCCGGCCGTTCCCGCGTGGTGGAGGGTGCGCCGCATCAGATAGGCGGCGCGGTGCGGGCCGGCGTGCTCGGTCACGGCGTCGAGCGAGGCCGCCCACTCGGCGGTCTCCTCGGCATCACGGTCCGGGAGCTGGTCGAGCTCGCTCGGAAGCTTGCCTACGGGGTCGGGCATGGTCGCCGCCTTCCGGACAGGAGGGGGGTGGAGAAAGAGCCTTGTCTGGCAGGACAGGGCGGAGGACTGGGTGCAGTCCGTCTAAGACTGTAAGTCGCTGATCGATGATCGATCAAAGGGTTGAAAGGCAAAACTTCTCGATCTGGAGGAATTGGCATTCCGTGCCATAGAAGGGGGCACCGAGTGACGGAGAGTGAGTCATGACAGAAGGGGTGATTCAGGCGCGCGGTGCACATCCGAGCACATGGTCCTTCACCAGTGCGCCAATGCCGGGATCCCTTCTGCGGAACGCCTCGACCAGCTCCTCGTGCTCCTCGGCGTACGACTTCTGCACCGTTCCCAGCCAGCGGATCGACAGCGCGGTGAAGACCTCGATGCCGAGCCCTTCCCAGGTGTGCAGCAACACACTGTTACCGGCGGCGCGCACCAGCTCCCGGTGGAAGCCCACGGTGTGCCGCACCTGGCCGGTCCCGTCCGCTCTTCGGTCCGCCTCGTACAGCGCCAGTACGTGCGGCTCCAGGGCCGAGCAGTCCCGCGCGAGACGCTCGGCGGCCAGCTCCGCGGCGATCTGCTCCAGGCCCGCCCGTACCGGGTAGCTCTCCTCCAGATCGGCCGCGGTCAGGTTCCGCACCCGTACGCCCTTGTTGGGCGCCGACTCGATCAGCCGCAGACTCTCCAGCTCGCGCAGCGCCTCGCGTACGGGCGTCTGGCTGACCTGCAGTTCGGTCGCGATGCGCCGCTCCACGATCCGCTCACCCGGCTTCCAGCGGCCGCTGACGATCCCCTCCACGATGTGCTCGCGGATCTGTTCGCGCAGCGAGTGGATGACGGGCGGGGTCATGAAGCGCTCCTGGGGACAGCGGTCGATGGATGAACGATACGGCGGCGTGCACCATACGGCGGCGCCCCCGCCCGGAGATAGATCCGGGCGGGGGCGCCGTTGCCGTATGTGTTTTTGGCTTGTTCGCCTCGGGTCTAGAGACCGAGCTCGACCTCGAACTCGCCGGCCTCCAGAATCGCCTTGACCGCCGTCAGGTAGCGGGCGGCGTCGGCGCCGTCCACCAGCCGGTGGTCGTAGGAGAGCGCGACGTACGTCATGTCGCGCACCGCGATCGTCTCGCCGAGGTCCGGGTGGTTGATGACCACGGGACGCCGGACGGTGGCACCGATGCCCAGGATGGCGACCTGGTTCGGCGGCACGATGATCGTGTCGAACAGCGCACCGCGCGAACCGGTGTTGCTGATGGTGAAGGTCGCGCCGGCCAGGTCGTCCGGGGTGATCTTGCTCGCCCGGACCGCCGCCGCCAGCTCCGCGGTCTTCTTGGAGATACCGGCGATGTTCAGATCGCCCGCACCCTTGATGACCGGGGTCATCAGACCCTTCTCGGAGTCCACGGCGATGCCGATGTTCTCCGAGTCGAAGTACGTGATCGTGCCTTCGCCCTCGTTGATCCGGGCGTTGATGACCGGGTGGGCCTTCAGCGCCTGGGCCGCCGCCTTGACGAAGAACGGCATCGGGGAGAGCTTGACGCCCTCACGGGCGGCGAAAGACTCCTTGGCCTGGGCGCGCAGCCGCATCAGCTTGGTGATGTCCACCTCGACCACGGAGGTCAGCTGGGCCTGCGTCTGGAGCGCCTTCAGCATGTTGTCGCCGATGACCTTGCGCATGCGGGTCATCTTGACGGTCTGACCGCGCAGCGGGGACGCCTCCAGCGTGGGCGCCTTCGACGCGGCGGGAGCGGCTGCCGGGGCGGGGGCCTGTGCGGCGGCCTTGGCGGCGGCCTTGGCGGCCTCCGCGGCGGCGATGACGTCCTGCTTGCGGATACGGCCACCGACACCGGTGCCCTTGACCGCGCCCAGGTCGACGCTGTTCTCGGCGGCGAGCTTGCGCACCAGCGGGGTGACGTACGCGCCGTCGTCGCCGGTGGTCGCGGCGGGCGCCGGGGTGACCGGGGCCGGAGCCGCGGGTGCCGGAGCCGGAGCGGCCGGAGCCGGAGCCGCGGGCGCGGCCTGGACCGGCGCGGGCGCCGGAGCCGGGGCAGCGGCCGGAGCCGGAGCCGGAGCGGCGGCGGGTGCCGGGGCGGGGGCCGGAGCCTCCTGGACCGGCGCGGGCGCCGGAGCGGCCGGAGCCGGAGCGGCGGCCGGGGCCGCCCCCGGAGCACCGATGACGGCGAGCTTGGCGCCGACCTCGGCGGTCTCGTCCTCGCCGACCACGATCTCCAGCAGCACACCGGCGACCGGGGCGGGGATCTCGGTGTCGACCTTGTCGGTGGAGACCTCGAGCAGCGGCTCGTCCTCCGCGACCTCCTCGCCGACCTCCTTCAGCCAGCGGGTGACGGTGCCCTCGGTGACCGACTCGCCCAGCGCGGGCAGCGTGACGTCGGTGCCGGAGGCGCCACCGGCCGGAGCGGCGGCGGGCTCGGGCTGTGCGGCCGGAGCCGCGGGAGCCTCGGCCACCGGGGCCGGGGCGGCGGGGGCCGGAGCGGGCTCGGCGGCGGGCGCCGGAGCGGCCTCCGTCGGCTGGGCCGCCTCGACGCCGCCCGTTCCGTCGTCGATGATGGCCAGCTCGGCGCCGACCTCCACGGTCTCGTCCTCGGCCACCTTGATGGAGGCCAGCACACCGGCCACCGGGGCGGGGATCTCGGTGTCGACCTTGTCGGTGGAGACCTCGAGCAAAGGCTCGTCGGCCTCGACGCGCTCACCCTCGGCCTTCAGCCAGCGGGTGACAGTGCCCTCGGTGACGCTCTCGCCGAGCGCCGGCAGGGTTACGGAAACCGCCATGGTTTCAGTTGCTCCTAACGATGGGGTCTCCCCAGCTCGCGCGGAGCGCCGAGCGAGGGGAAGTGCGGTAGTGGTCGTCGCGCCCGGACTGAAGCATCAGTCGTGGGAGTGGAGGGGCTTGCCGGCCAGGGCCAGGTGGGCCTCGCCGAGAGCCTCGTTCTGGGTCGGGTGCGCGTGGATGAGTTGCGCGACCTCGGCCGGCAGAGCCTCCCAGTTGTAGATCAGCTGAGCTTCGCCGACCTGCTCGCCCATACGGTCACCGACCATGTGGACGCCGACCACGGCGCCGTCCTTGACCTGGACGAGCTTGATCTCGCCCGCGGTCTTGAGGATCTTGCTCTTTCCGTTGCCCGCGAGGTTGTACTTGAGGGCGACGACCTTGTCCGCGCCGTAGATCTCCTTGGCCTTGGCCTCGGTGATACCGACGGAGGCGACCTCGGGGTGGCAGTACGTCACCCGCGGCACGCCGTCGTAGTCGATCGGAACGGTCTTCAGACCGGCCAGCCGCTCGGCCACCAGGATGCCCTCGGCGAAGCCGACATGCGCGAGCTGGAGGGTCGGGACGAGGTCACCGACCGCCGAGACGGTCTCCACGTTCGTGCGCATGTACTCGTCGACGACGACATAGCCGCGGTCGGTCGCGACGCCCTGCTCCTCGTACCCGAGACCCTCGGAGACCGGACCGCGACCGATCGCGACGAGCAGTATCTCCGCCTCGAAGGTCTTGCCGTCGGCCAGCGTCACGCGGACACCGTCCGGGGTGTACTCGGCCTTCTCGAAGAACGTACCGAGGTTGAACTTGATGCCGCGCTTGCGGAAGGCGCGCTCCAGCAGCTTGGAGCTGTTCTCGTCCTCGGCCGGGACGAGGTGCTTGAGGCCCTCGACGACCGTGACGTCCGTGCCGAACGACTTCCACGCGGAGGCGAACTCGACGCCGATGACACCGCCGCCCAGGATGATCGCGGACTGCGGGACCCGGTCCAGGGTCAGCGCGTGGTCCGAGGAGATGACACGGTCGCCGTCGATCACCAGACCCGGCAGCGACTTCGGTACGGAACCGGTCGCGAGGAGGACGTGACGGCCCTGGACGCGCTGCCCGTTCACATCGACGGAGGTGGGGGAGGAGAGCCGGCCCGCGCCCTCGATGTAGGTCACCTTGCGGGAGGCGACCAGACCCTGGAGGCCCTTGTACAGGCCCGAGATGACCTCGTCCTTGTACTTGTGGACACCCGCGATGTCGACACCGTCGAAGGTGGTCTTGATACCGAACTGCGCGCTCTCGCGTGCCTGGTCGGCGATCTCGCCGGCGTGCAGCAGGGCCTTCGTGGGGATGCAGCCGTTGTGCAGGCAGGTGCCGCCCAGCTTGTTCTTCTCGATCAGTGCGACGTCCAGGCCCAGCTGCGCTCCGCGCAGCGCCGCGGCGTAACCGCCGCTACCGCCGCCGAGGATCACTAGGTCGAAAACGGTGCTGGCGTCGTTCGCCACGTCACGTCCTCCATGCATGTGCGCCGGGCGCGGTCCGGTGACCGGGCGGCGGCTGGTCTTCGGCCGCTATGTCTTCGGCCCTGTGGTGGGGGCCCTGTCCTGCCGAGAACCCATCTTCGCACTTGTCGAAGCAAGACGGGACGCGGGGCCCCGGAGGTGAGACGGGCCACATACTTCTCCCGCCCTCGCCCACCTCCGGAGCCCCGGTCCCGCGGCCGGCCGGAGCCCGTCCGCCGGCCGCCGCGCGGACCGCGGTCAGCCCAGGTCGCCCGCGGCGGTGCGCTCCGCCAGCTTCACGAGCGTACGGATCGAGGCGCCCGTACCGCCCTTCGGCGTGTAACCGTACGGCGCCCCCTCGTGGAAGGCCGGGCCCGCGATGTCCAGGTGGGCCCAGGTGATGCCCTCGCCGACGAACTCCTTCAGGAAGAGCCCGGCGACCAGGCCGCCGCCCATCCGCTCGCCCATGTTCGCGATGTCGGCGGTGGGGGAGTCCATGCCCTTGCGCAGGTCGGCGGGGAGCGGCATCGGCCAGGACGCCTCGCCGGCCTCCTCCGCGATCTCGTGGATCGAGGTACGGAACGCCTCGTCGTTCGCCATGATGCCGAACGTGCGGTTGCCCAGCGCCAGCACCATCGCGCCGGTCAGGGTCGCCACGTCGACGATCGCGTCCGGGTTCTCCTCGGAGGCCCGGGTCAGCGCGTCCGCCAGGACGAGCCGGCCCTCGGCGTCGGTGTTGAGCACCTCGACGGTCTTGCCGCTGTACATGCGCAGCACATCACCCGGGCGGGTGGCGGTGCCGGACGGCATGTTCTCCGCGAGGGCGAGCCAGCCGGTGACGTTGACGGCGAGACCGAGCCGGGCGGCGGCGACGACGGCGGCGAACACCGCGGCGGCGCCGCTCATGTCGCACTTCATCGTCTCGTTGTGACCGGCCGGCTTCAGCGAGATGCCGCCCGAGTCGTAGGTGATGCCCTTGCCGACGAGGGCGAGGGTCTTCTCCGCGTCGGGGTGCGTGTAGGCGAGCTTCACCAGCCGCGGCGGGTTGGCCGAGCCCTGGCCGACCCCGAGGATGCCGCCGTAGCCGCCCTTGGCGAGCGCCTTCTCGTCGAGGACCTGCACCTTGATGCCGTTCTCCTTGCCGGCGGCGGTGGCCACGGCGGCGAAGGACTCCGGGGTGAGGTCGTTCGGCGGGGTGTTCACCAGATCGCGGGCGCGGTTGACCTCCTCGGTCAGCGCGATCGCGCGCTCGGCGGCGGCCTTGTGCGCCTTGTCGCGCGGCTTGGCGCCCAGCAGCGCCACCTCGCCGAGCGGCTGCTTCGGGCCGTCGCCCTTCTTGGCGTTCTTCTCGCCGCCCTGGTAGGCGGTGAAGGCGTACGCGCCGAGCAGCGCGCCCTCGGCGATCGCCTCGACGTCCTCGGACGCCTCGACGGGCAGCGCGAACGCGGCCTTCTTCACGCCGGACAGAGCGCGCGCGGCGACCCCGGCGGCACGGCGCAGCGGCTCGGCGCCGTACGTCGCGTCCTTCTTCGGGACCGGGCCGAGCCCGACCGCGAGGACGACCGGTGCCTTCAGGCCCGACAGCACGGGCAGCTTGGTCACCTCACCCTCGGCACCCGAGGCGCCGAGGGTCTCCAGGACGGAGGCGAGCTTTCCGTCGAACGCCTTGTCCACGGCCTCGGCGCCCGGCGCCACAACCGGCCCTTTGGCGCCCTTCGCCACGCCGACGACAATCGCGTCGGCGCGCAGCGTCGCCGCCCCGGAAGTGCTGAGAGTGAGAGCAGTCACGGTGGTGAAATCTCGCTTTCGTTAGGTTCGTTGGCGGTCGAGGGGTGGGCCGACCGAGCCCGCCGCATCGTAAGCGGGCGCTCTGCGCGGCGGCAACGAGCCTACGCTCAGTGATATCCGCCGCCGACGGGGGCGGCGGTTCCTTCGGCTGTGGGCGGCTTTCCCACCTTTGCGGCCCGCCGGAGTGTGCCCCGGACAGCGGGTATCACCAGCCCAGCGTCAGCACGACCAGCGCGACGGTCGCGGCCGTCTCCGCCAGGGCGCCGAAGACATCGCCGGTGACCCCGCCGAAGCGCCGTACGCAGTGCCGCAGCAGCAGCTGCGCGGCGACCAGCCCGGCCACGGCCGCCAGCGCGTGCCGCACGGCGTCGGCGGGACCGAGCAGCGCGCCCGCCGCCCCGCAGACCGCCGTGACCAGCAGCGCGGCGACCGCGGCCGACCGTACGGGCACCACCCCCGCGACCGCCGCGCCCAGACCGTCCGGCCGGGCAGGCGGCACCCCCGTACGGCAGGCCAGGGTGAGCGCGAGCCGCGCCGTCACCCCGGCGACGACCACCGCCACCGCGCCGCGCGCCGCGCTCCCCGCGTACAGACCGGCCACCGCCGCGACCTGCCCGAGCAGCACCAGCACCAGCGTGACCACCCCGAACGGGCCGATGTCCGACCGCTTCATGATCCGCAGCGCGTCCTCGGCCGGTTTGCCGCTGCCGAGGCCGTCCGCGGTGTCGGCGAGACCGTCGAGATGGAGCGCGCGGGTGAGGACGGCGGGTACGGCCACCGCCGCCACCGCCGCGAGCGGCGCCGGCGCGCCCCCGAGGAGCAGCAGCGCGCCGGCGCCCGCCGCGGTCGTGCCCACGACCAGCCCGGCGGCCGGCGCGGTCAGCATTCCGCTGCGCGCGGCGCCGCGGTCCCAGCGCGTCAGCCGGACCGGGAGCACGGTGAGGGTGCCGAAGGCGAACCGTATGCCGTCGGCCACCGGGGCGCGCGCGGCGTCCGCGCCTTCGCCGTCCATGGAGGTCATCGCGCGAGACTAGACGAGTACGTCCGGAGGAGCGTCGTCCGCCCGGAAACAGACAGGCGGGAGCGACATCCGGCGGGACGTTGGCGGCACGCTCAGCGACGCGTCCCCAGCCTCCTGCGGTGCAGCCACACCGGCAGACCCGGCGCCTCCAGGAAGCCCTCGGCGCGGCCCGCCGCGATCCCGATGCGCAGCAGATCCGCGCTCTTCTCGAAGAGCATGAAGCGCGGCTCCCAGATCGGCCGGTACTTGGCGTTGGCGCGGTACAGCGACTCGATCTGCCACCAGCGCGAGAAGAAGCTGAGCAGCGAGCGCCACACCCGGAGCACGGGACCCGCGCCCAGCTTCGCGCCCCGCTCGAACACCGACCGGAACATCGCGAAGTTCAGCGAGACCTGCGTGATCCCGATCTCCCCCGCGCGCCGGAGGAGTTCGATGACCATGAACTCCATCAGGCCGTTCTCGCTGTCCCGGTCACGGCGCATCAGATCGAGCGAGAGCCCCTTGGGCCCCCAGGGCACAAAGCTCAGCACCGCCCTCAGCTCGCCCTTCCCGTCATGGCATTCGAGCATCACGCACCGGCCGTCGCCCGGGTCGCCCAGCCGTCCGAGCGCCATCGAGAAACCGCGCTCGGTCGCGCCGTCGCGCCAGTCGTCCGCACGGCGCAGCAGCCCGGCCATCTCGTCGGCCGGGATGTCCTCGTGGCGCCTGACCGTGACGCGGTAGCCGGCCCGCGCGACCCGGTTGTACGCCTGGCGCACGGTCCGCATCGCCCGCCCCTCCAGGGTGAAGTCGGCGGTCTCGACCAGCGCCTCGTCGCCCAGCTCCAGCGCGTCCAGACCGTGCCGGGCGTAGATCGTCCCGGCCTCCTCGCTCGCGCCCATCACGGCGGGCAGCCAGCCGTGCTCCCGCGCCTCGGCCAGCCACGGTTCGATCGCGCCCGGCCATGCCTCCGGATCACCGATCGGATCGCCGGAGGCCAGCGACACCCCGCCCACCACGCGGTACGTGATCGCGGCCTTGCGGGTCGGGGACCACATCACGCTCTTCTCGCGGCGCAGCGCGAAGTAGCCGAGCGAGTCGCGCTCCCCGTACCTGTCGAGCAGCACCCGCAGCCCCGCCTCGTCGTCCTCGGTGATCGGGTCGACGGCACGGCGCGAGCGGAAGGCCGCGTACAGCACGGCGAGCAGCAGCAGCGTGGACAGGACGTTGATCGTGACATTGACCCAGCCGGGCGTGACGATCCCCGGGAACCGCGAGTCGTCGGCCATCAGTGAGACGAGCCGGGCCGTGCCGTACCGCCAGCGCTCCGTGAACGACGAGGTCCCCGCGGCGGTGTTGGTGACGGTGACGAGCAGCGCGGCCAGCAGCGAGGCGGCCAGCAGCCCGCCGGCCGCCACGACCGCCGCCAGCCGAGGGTTGGAGCGGTCGCCCTTCGCGTAGAACTCCCGCCGCCCCAGCAGCAGCGCGCAGACGAAGACACCGGTCAGCCCCAGCGAGATCCAGTTCTGCGGATAGCGCCTGATCTCCGGAAAGACCATCACGAACGAGAACAGCAGCAGGAAGGACCCGGCGAGAACGACATTGAGAATCCAGGCGGCGCGCTTGCGGCGGCGCATGGTGATCGCGAGGAAGAGCGTGAAGACACCGGACGCGAAGCCCGCGGTGAGCAGGTACGGGGTGAAGTAGTCGTCGACGTTGTGCCGACGCAGATCCTGTCCGAGCGAGACCCATACGGCGCTCAGGAAGTTGACGAAGGTGACGGCGCGCAGATACCAGACCGCGAACGCCGCGCCGCGCCGCGAACGTTCGGTGGCCCGGCTCGCCCCGGCAGCCCGGCCCAATGGATGGACGGCCATGCGGACTTCTCCCATAAAACACGATCATATGGGGCATCGTGCTTCATGCAGACTGATACGGCCGCCCGTGGTGGCGACCGCACCATCGCCTCACTCGGTGACGTACTCCGCGGCGTCCTCCACCGGCTCCGCCCCGGCCCGCTCCGGCAGCTCCGCCGCGAGAGCGGCCGCGGCCCGGACGAGCGGGAGCGCCAGCAGCGCCCCGGTTCCCTCCCCCACCGTGACGCCCTGGTCCAGCAGCGGGTTGAGCGCCATCCTGTCCAGCGCCTTCGCCTGCGCGGGCTCCCCGCTCAACTGCCCCGCGAGCCACCAGTCGGGAGCGCGGAACGCCGCCCGCTGGCCGACCAGCGCGCAGGCCGCCGAGACCACACCGTCCAGGATCACCGGCATCCGCCGCACGGCGCTCTGCAACAGGAACCCGGTCATCGCCGCCAGATCCGCGCCACCCACCGTCGCCAGCAGCTCCAGCTGATCCCCCAGCACCGGCCGCGCCCGGCGCAGCGCGTCCCGCACCGCCGCGCACTTGCGCATCCACGCCAGATCATCGATCCCGGCGCCGCCGCGCCCGGTCACCACGGACGCGTCTGTACCGCACAGCGCGGCGATCAGGGTGGCCGCGGGCGTGGTGCCACCGACGCTCAGATCGCCCAGGACCACCAGATCGGTGCCCGAGTCCGCCTCCTCGTCCGCGATCGCCATGCCGAGCCGCACGGCACGCTCGGCCTCCTCGACGGTCAGCGCGTCCTCGATGTCGATCCGCCCGCTGCCCCGCCGCACCCGGTGCCGTACGACCTCGTCGGGCAGCAGCGCCGGATCGCAGTCGAGCCCGGCGTCCACGATCCGCACCGGCACCTCGGCCAGCCGGGCCAGCACGGCGACGGGGCTCCCGCCCTCCAGCACCGCGCGCACCAGCGACCCCGCGCTGCCGGCGGGCCGCCCCGAGACGTCGAGCGCGGCGACGCCGTGATCACCCGCGAACAGCACGACGCGGGGCTGCCGGACGGCCTTGACCGGTACGGATCCCTGCGCGGCGGAGAGCCACTCACCGAGCTCGTCCAGGCGCCCCAGCGCCCCGCTCGGCACGGCCAGCCGCTCACGCCGTTCCTCGGCGTCCCGCCGCGTACCGCTGTCGGGACGCTCGATCAGATCGGAGAAGTCATCGAGATTAAGCGAGCTCATCCGGCGACAGTAGCCGGTGCGGCGGGGTGGTCTTCGGCTCGGGCCGGTTTCCTGTGCGGGTTCGCGGCGGTGGCGGGTGCCGGGGTCTCGGCAAGCGAACCGCATCCGGCCCACTCACCCCCGCCGGGACGACGATTGGCCGGGGCCCCAGGGCCGCACCCCGGCGACGACGGCACCCCGCGCACCCGCACCCCGCACCCCGCGCACCCGCACCCCGCACCCGCTCAGCGCAGCGTCACCGCCTGGCCCGCCACCACCAGCAGCACATGCTCACACTCCCCCGCCACCCCCGCGTTCAGCCTCCCCAGCTCGTCCCGGAACCGCCTCCCCGACACCGTCGCCGGCACCACCCCCGCCCCCACCTCGTTCGTCACCGCCACCACCGTGCGCCGCGTCCCCCGTACCGCCGCCACCAGCGCCGCCGTCCGCTCCCGCAGCGCCTTCTCGCCACCCGCCGCCCACGCCGCGTCGTCCCACGCGTTCACCCGGTCCATCGCGTCCGTCAGCCAGAGCGACAGGCAGTCGATGAGCAGCGGCGGCCCCTCCGCCGCGAGCAGCGGTACGAGGTCGCAGGTCTCCTCCGTGCGCCAGGACCCCGGCCGGCGGTCACGGTGCGCGCGGACGCGGGCGTCCCACTCCGGGTCGCCGTCGCGCCGGCCGCCGGTCGCCACGTACAGCACCCCGGGGAACGCCGCGAGCCGCCGCTCCGCCTCCCAGGACTTGCCCGAGCGCGCCCCGCCCGTCACCAGCGTGCGCCGTGGCACCTCGGGCACGGGGTGGTACGCGCCGACCGTCAGCGTCGTCCCGTCGGGCACGGCCCGCGCGCCCGCCGCCGCCAGCCGCCGGTCCAGTTCCGCGCCGGGCGGCACATTGTGGTCGAGGTGGACGGCGACGACATCGGTGTCGGGCCCGATGGCGCCGGCCGCCCGCAGCCGCGCCACCGCGTCGGGCCGCCCCACCACGTCGGCGGCGACCATGTCGTACGGGGCCACGGCCCGGCCGTTCTCGGGCGACAGGCCCGCGGGCGCCCCGCCGGGCGGCAGGTACAGCAGCCGCTCGCCGCCGGACGCCGTCACCTCGTACCCCGTACCCGGCGCGTCCATCGGCACCGCCCGTACCCGGTGTCCGCCGAGCAGCGTCAGCACCCGGCCGTCCGCCACCCGGCCCGCCGTCGGCAGTCCGGCGGGCAGTTCCACCGCGGGACCGTCGTGCGGATGGCTGAGCAGGACCTGCCGTATGCCCGCGAGAGAGTGCCCGGCGCGGGCCGCGGCGAGCGCGGCCCCCGGGGTGAGGTCGAGCAGCAGGACGCCGTCCACCAGCAGGGCGGTCGCGGCGCGGGCGCGCTCGCCGCGGGCGGTCGCGCAGGCGGCGCAGGTGCAGTGGGGGCGGGGGAGTCCCGCGGGGGCTCCGGTGCCGAGCAGAGTCAGTTCCACGGGGTTGATCCTCCCGTGTCACCGCTCACGGTGCGCGCCCGGCTACGCTGCGGGCAGGAAATCGATCAGTTCCGCGGGACCCGGGAGGCGCACATGGCGTGGACGTGGCGGTTCGAGAAGGCCGACGGGACGGAGGTCCCGCCGGCTGTGGAGCCGGAGGAGTTCACGACGCAGGGGGATGCCGAGTCGTGGGTCGGCGAGGCGTGGAAGGAGCTCCTCGACGGGGGCGCGGACCAGGTCACGCTGTTCGAGGACGGTGCCAAGATCTACGGTCCGATGAGCCTGCGGGCCGACGGGAGCTGACCGTACGCGTCCGGGCGCCCGCGGACCGCTCCGCGGGCGCCCCTCGCTGTGTCCCGGCGCCTGTCCGCCGCATCTCGCCGCCGCATCTCGCCGGGCGTCTACATCTCGCCGAGCGTCACCTCCGCGGTCTTCGCCGCACCGCCGCGCGTGTAGGTCACCTTGATCTTCTGTCCCGGCTTGTCCGAGGCGAGTTCCTCGGACAGCGAGGTGATCGTCGTGACCGGAGTGCCGTCGATCTTGGTGATGATGTCCCCGGGCTCGATCCCCGCCTTGGCCGCGGCGCCGCCCCTCGGGGCCGTGACGACCGCGACGCCGACCGGCTGGAAGTCGGAGCCGAGTACGGTACGGCCGCTGATGCCCAGGGCCGCCCGGCCCGAGTCGATGACCCGGCCGTTCTTGATGATCTGGTCGGCGACGGTCTTCACCATCGACGCCGGGATCGCGAAGCCGATGCCGGGCGCGGCGCTGTTGCCCAGCTGCTGATCGGTCGCGGCCAGCGTCGGGATGCCGATCACCTCGCTGTTCAGATTGACCAGCGCGCCCCCGCTGTTGCCCGGGTTGATGGCGGCCGACGTCTGCACCATGTTGGCGATGGTGGCGCCCGTACCGCCGCCCGACGAGCCCTCGCTGACGGTCCGTCCGACCGCCGAGACGATGCCCTGGGTGACGCTGCCCGACAGCCCCAGCGGCGACCCCATGGCCAGCACGATCTGCCCGACCGCGACCGTTGAGCTGTCACCGAACTTGGCGGCCTTCAGCCCGGCCGGGACCTTGTCGAGCTTGATGACGGCCAGATCCTGCTGGGGGAAGCTGGAGACGAGCCGGGCCCGCAGGAGCCGCTCGCTGTTGGCCACGGTGACCGAGAAGGCCCGCTGTTTGCCGACGACATGGGCGTTGGTGACGATGTGGCCCTGTCCGTCGTAGGCGACGCCCGACCCCAGATTGTCGCCGGCCTGGATCTGGACGACCGAGGGCAGCACATTCCTGATCGCCGTCTCGTAGGCGGTCTGCAGATCGTTGCCGGCGCGCCGCATGGCCGCCGCCTGGGTCGTGGTGTCGGGGTTCGACATGCGCGAGCCCGGGGTGGCGGCGCCGGCACAGCCGCCGGCCAGCGCCGCCGCACTGAGCGCGGCGGTCAGAGGCAGCAGCGGCCGGCGGGCGCGACGGCGGCGAAGGGAAGCATCCATGCCCGGAGTATCCCGTTTGTCCTATCGGTGTGGCCTGCGGTACACCGCCGATCAGGGGCCCGGCCGATCAGGACCCCGGCTGATCAGGGGCCCGGCTGATCAGGACCCCGGCTGATCAGGGGCCCGGCCGATCTGGGACCCGGCAGATCTGGAACCCGGCTGGTCAGAGGTCACCACCGATCAGGCGCCACCGCGGCCGCCGGGGCCGTCGCGGGCTCGCGGTGACACGGGGTCAGCGCGCCGCCGCCAGGAACTGGGTGGCGGCCAGCTCCCCGTACAGCGGATCGTTCGCCACCAGCTCGTCGTGCGTGCCCACCGCCCGCACCTTGCCCGCGTCCATCACCACGATCCGGTCCGCGAGCGTCACCGTCGACAGCCGGTGCGCCACCACCAGCACCGTCACCTCCCGGGCCGCCTCCGCCACCGCGTCCCGCAGCGCCAGCTCGTTGACCGCGTCCAGCTGGGACGTCGCCTCGTCCAGGAGCAGCAGCCGGGGGCCGCGCAGCAGCGCCCGCGCGATCGCCACGCGCTGGCGCTCGCCGCCCGACAGCTTGGAGCCGCGGTGGCCGACGAGCGTCTCCAGGCCGTCCGGCAGCCGCTCCACGAGCTCGTTCAGCCTGGCCCGTACGAGCACCTCCCGGATCCGTTCGTCGGTGGCGTCGGGGGCGGCGAAGACCAGATTCTCGCGCAGCGTCCCGGCCAGCACCGGCGCGTCCTGCTCGACATAGCCGATCGTGGCGCGCAGTTCGGGGAGCGCCCAGTCGCGTACGTCCCTGCCGTCGACCAGGACCCGGCCGCCGGTGGCCTCGTAGAACCGTTCGATCAGTCCGAAGACGGTCGTCTTGCCGGCGCCCGAGGGGCCGACGAAGGCCGTCATCCCGGGGCCGGGGATCTCGAAGGAGACGCCGTGATGGACGTACGGAAGCTCCTCGCGGTAGCGGAAGGTGACGTCCTCGAAGGCCACGGTGGCCGGACGTGCGCCGGGCTTCCCGGCCGTCCCCGTCCCGACGGCCGCCGGTTCCAGGACCTCCGTCTCCAGCCGCTCCGCCTCCGCGATCCTGGCGACGGCCGCCGACCCCACCTGGTACTGCGTCACCGCCTGCACCAGCTTCGACACCGGGTCCATCAGATAGAAGAGGAACAGCAGGAACGCGATCAGCGTCGAGATGGAGATGGCCCCCGAGGCCACCCGCGCCCCGCCGATCCCCAGCACCGCCAGGAACGACACCTGTACGGCCAGTCCGACCGAGGTCCCCGCCAGCGACTGCCACTTCGCGGCCCGCACGCCGTGCCGCCACGCCTCCTGGGCCGCCGCCTCCACCACGGCGGCCTCGCGCTCCTCCGCGCCCGACGCCTTGACCGTACGGAACGCGCCGAAGGCCCGCTCCAGCACGGTGGATATGTGGCCGACCGCCTCCTGCGAGCGCCGCGTGGCCCGCGAGATCCTGGGCATGACCAGCGCCACGGCGCAGCCGATCACCACGATCACCCCCAGCGTCACACCGAGCAGCACCATGTCCATCACGCCCATCAGCGCGATGGTCGCCACGAATGCGAGCCCGCCGGTGCCCGCCGAGACGATCGACTGGGTCGTCACCGCGCGCAGCAGAGTGGTGTCGGAGGTGACCCGGGACATCAGATCGCCCGGCTGGGTCCGCTCCACCTCGGGCAGCCGCAGCCGCAGCAGCCGTCCGATCAGGGTGCGGCGGGCCGCGAGGACGACGGACTCCGCGGTCCGCTCCAGGAGATACGAGGCGAGCGCCTCGATCGCCGTACCGAACACCACCAGCCCCGTGAGCACCAGCAGAATGCCGGTGACCGAACCGTCCTCACCGAGCCGTTCGACCAGGGCCTTCGCGGCGAGCGGCTGGGCCAGCCCGCTCGCCGCGCCGATCAGCGCCAGGAACGCGCCGAGGGCGACGATCCGGCGATGCGGCCGGAAGTGCCGGTACAGGGCCCGCCAGGTCTCCCCGGCGGAGAGCCGGGCCGTCTTGGGTGCGCCGGCTCCGCCGCCGCTCTCTATGCTGCTCACGACCGTGAGGACGCGTCCGGGGGCCCGTCACCTGACCGACTCCACAGCCCGGTCATATCCCGTTTCCGTCTCTCTCAGCCGCGCACGCCGCACAGGTGCAGCAGCCCGGCGACCCTGCGGTACGGCTCGGTGCGCCCCGCCCGGTCCTCCAGGGCCAGCAGCCGTTCGAGTTCCTCCCCGGCGGACGGCTCCGTGTCCCCGGCCGCGCCGTCCGTGAAGACGCGTACGCCGTACCAGGCGTGCAGCGGCGCGGCGATCCCCGCCAGCGTGGCGGTGAGCGCTTCCAGCCGGTCCGCGCGTACGAGCAGCCCCAGCCGGTTGACGTAGGTGTCCGTGTCGAAGGAGTCCAGTGCTCCCGCCCAGTCCCCGGCCAGGCCGGGCCGCAGGGCCAGGGTGTCCCCGTTGCGTACGAGCAGCGACAGCAGACCGCCCGGCGCCAGCATTCTGGCCAGCCCCGCGAGCAGCGCGTCCCGCTCGTCGGTGTACATCAGCACGCCATGGCAGAGGACCACGTCGAAGCTGCCGGGCAGGAAGTGCACCCCGGTCTCCAGGCCGTCGCCCTCGATCAGCCTGACCCGCTCACGTATGCCCGCGGGCTCCTCGGCCAGCGCCGCGCGCGCCGTGGTGAGGTGCGCGGCGTCCGACTCCAGCCCGGTGACCGTGTGTCCGGCGCGCGCCAGGCGCAGGGCCTGGGTGCCCTGTCCCATGCCGACGTCCAGCACGCGCAGCCGCTGCCCCACCGGGAAGCGGCCGGCGATCTGCTCGTCGAGCTGGCGCGCGACGAGTTCCCGCCGGATGACATGGCGCAGCGCGCCGTGGCCGGCCGACCGCTCGGCCGATCTTTCCGCGCAGCCGGAGACGTCCGTGCTCAGGGCCGCTCTCCGCGCTTGACCTGCGGCTTCGGCAGCCGCAGTCGGCGCATCTGGAGCGTACGCATCAGGCCGTAGGCCACCGCGCCACGCTTCGGGGTGTCCGGGAAGCGCTCGTCGAGCTGCTTCTTGAGCCGGAACCAGAGCCCGATCGAGTCGATGACGATCAGCACGATCACGCCGAGCCAGAGCAGCAGCGCGATGTTCTGGAGGGCGCCGACCCTGACCATGCTCAGGACGAGGATCACCACCGCGAGCGGCAGGAAGAACTCGGCCATGCAGAAGCGTGAGTCGACGAAGTCGCGGACGAAGCGGCGTACCGGCCCCTTGTCACGGGCGGGCAGATAGCGCTCGTCACCACTCGCCAGCGCCTCGCGCTGCTTCGCCAGATCCGCGCGGCGTGCCTCGCGCTGGCGCTTCATGGCCGTCTTGCGGTCGGTCGGCGTCGTGGAGGCGCGACGTCGCTGCGTCTGCGCCTCACTGCGCTTGGGAGTCGGGCGGCCCTTGGGGGCCTGCGGGTCGCGGGGCTGCGTGGAGAGGCCCGGTGTCACCTGGGTGGCGGGGGCCTTCTCTTCCTTGGAACGGCTTCGGAACACAAAACCCAAGGGTACGGGGTGTCGTGGTTGGACCCCACCCCCGTGGGGAACGATCCCGCAACAGCGAGCGTCTGTATGTGGACAGAGGGGGACTTTGTCTCCCCTGTCCCCGACTTCCGTCTACTCCCTGCGCCTGACTGGGGCGCGGAGCAGTCGTCCTTGGGGAGGAGCGCATCCGCGCTCGAACAGTGCGGTAATAGAGGCAGGGCCCGTACTGTGGGTTCTGTTGGAGTGCTGGAGCTGTAGTCCGTCAGAAGGGGGCGCGCGAAGCCCATGAGCGGTGTCATGAAGCGTATGGGGATGATCTTCCGCGCGAAAGCCAACAAGGCCCTTGACCGGGCCGAGGATCCGCGCGAGACCCTCGACTACTCGTACCAGAAGCAGCTGGAACTGCTGCAGAAGGTACGCCGCGGGGTCGCCGATGTGGCGACGTCGCGCAAGCGGCTGGAGTTGCAGCTGAACCAGTTGCAAGGCCAGTCGTCGAAGCTGGAGGACCAGGGCCGCAAGGCGCTGGCGCTCGGCCGGGAGGACCTGGCGCGTGAGGCGCTCTCCCGCCGTGCCTCGCTCCAGCAGCAGGTCACCGACCTGGAGACGCAGCACCAGACGCTGCAAGGCGAGGAGGAGAAGCTCACGCTCGCCGCGCAGCGCCTCCAGGCCAAGGTCGACGCCTTCCGTACGAAGAAGGAGACCATCAAGGCCACCTACACCGCGGCACAGGCGCAGACCCGGATCGGAGAGGCCTTCTCGGGCATCTCCGAGGAGATGGGTGACGTCGGCATGGCGATCCAGCGCGCGGAGGACAAGACCGCGCAGCTGCAGGCGCGGGCCGGCGCGATCGACGAGCTGTTGGCCTCCGGCGCCCTGGACGACCAGTCCGGGATGGCGAAGGACGACATCGCCGCCGAGCTGGACCGCATCTCCGGCGGTACGGACGTCGAGCTGGAGCTCCAGCGCATGAAGGCGGAGCTCGCGGGCGGCTCGGCCCCGAAGCAGGCGATCGAGGGCGGCACCCAGGACGCCCCGCCGACCTCGAACAAATTCGACAAGCAGTAGGGATTCGTCATGATCGTACGGATCATGGGGGAGGGCCAGGTGAAGCTGGCGGACAGCCACTTCACCGAACTCGACACGCTGGACGACGAGCTGCTGGCCGAGATCAGGAACGGCGACGAGGACGGCTTCCGCCGTACGTTCCACGCCCTCCTGGACAAGGTGCGCGAACTCGGCGAGCCGCTGCCCGTCGACTCCCTGGAGCCGTCCGAACTGATCCTTCCCGCTCCTGGCGCGACCCTGGAAGAGGTCCGCGAGATGCTGAACGACGACGGCCTGATCCCCTCGGCCTGACCGGCTTCTCCCGCACTCCAGCACTCTGCGTGCCCCGTGTCCCCGGCTCCGTCCGGCGGCGCGGGGCACGCGTGTGTCCGGGGCCGCGGGGGCACGGCTGTCCGGCGGCGCGGGGCACGTCCGTGGGGCGGCGCGGTGGCACGCGCCGGGGCGGCCTGTCGTACGGCGCCGGGCACGCGCCGGGGCGGGCCCGCCGTGCGGCCCGCGTCCGGGGTGCGGCGCCCACGCGCGTGAGTACCGCCGCCCGTACCCCGTACCGTTGCAGCGTGACCCCTTCCGGATGCCCGACGTGACCTCCCTCGGAACCCCGCTCGTCCGTGCGCGGTGCTGGGTGCGCGCGCATCCGCTCGCGTCCGACGGCGTGCTGGCCGCGGCCGTCCTCGCCGGCATGGTGCTCGGATCGTTCGCCGAGAAGCACGCCGGCCCCGGCGGCCCCACCTTCGGTACCCGCACCCCGGAGCCGCTCACCGTCCTGCTCATGGTGCTCGGCGCGGGAGCGCTCGTCTTCCGGCGCCGCGCGCCCATGCCCGTACTGCTGTGCACCGGCGGGCTGACCCTCGTCGACATCCTCGCGGGCCATCAGCCCGCCCCCGTCGTGTTCAGCGCCGTCATCGCGCTCTACACCGTCGGCGCCCACACCGACCGGCCCACCACCTGGCGCGTCGGCCTCGTGACCATGGCCGTGCTCACCGCCGTCGCGATGCTGCTGAGTCCCGACCCCTGGTACGCCCAGCAGAATCTGTCGATATTCGCCTGGACCGGTATGGCGAGCGCCGCGGGAGACGCCGTACGCAGCCGCCGTGGCTTCATCGACGCCATGCGCGAACGCGCGGAACGCGCCGAACGCACCCGCGAGGAAGAGGCGCGCCGCCGGGTCGCCGAGGAGCGGCTGCGCATCGCCCGCGATCTGCACGATGTCGTCGCCCACCACATCGCCCTGGTCAATGTGCAGGCCGGCGTCGCCTCGCACGTCATGGACAAGCGTCCCGACCAGGCCAAGGAAGCCCTCGCCCACGTACGGCAGGCCAGCCGCTCCGCGCTCAACGAACTGCGCGCCACCGTCGGGCTGCTGCGCCAGTCCGGCGACCCGGCGGCCCCCACGGAACCGGCCCCCGGCCTCGCCCACATCGACGGGCTCCTCGACACCTTCCGCAACGCGGGCCTGCCCGTGGAGTTCGCGGCGAACGGCGCGGGCGCCCCGGAAAGCCCCCTCCCCGCCGCCGTCGACCTCGCCGCGTACCGGATCATCCAGGAGGCCCTGACCAACGTGCGCAAGCACGCCGGGCAGGCGGCGAAGGCCGAGGTCAGCGTCGTGCGCGTGGGCGCCACCATCGAGATCACCGTGCTGGACGACGGGCGGGGCACGGGCGAGCCCGCGGACGGCGGCGGCCACGGTCTCATCGGCATGCGCGAGCGCGTCAACGCACTCGGCGGCGCCCTCACCGCGGGGCCCCGCTACGGCGGCGGCTTCCGCACCCAGGCGATACTGCCGGTCATGAACCGCACGGGGGAGAACGTATGACGATCCGGGTCCTGCTGGCCGACGACCAGACGCTGCTGCGCAGCGCGTTCCGGGTCCTGGTGGACTCCGAGCCGGACATGGAGGTCGTCGCGGAGGCCGCCGACGGCGCGCAGGCCGTGGCCTTCGCCCGCTCCACCCGGCCCGATGTCGTCCTGATGGACATCAGGATGCCCGGCACGGACGGTCTCGCCGCGACCCGCATGATCAGCGCGGAGCCGGACCTGGCCGCGGTGCACGTCGTCATGCTGACCACCTTCGAGGTCGACGAGTACGTGGTGCAGTCGCTGCGCGCCGGGGCCTCCGGCTTCCTCGGCAAGGGCGCGGAGCCGGAGGAACTGCTCAACGCCATCCGGATCGCGGCGGCGGGCGAGGCGCTGCTCTCGCCCGTCGCGACGAAGGGCCTGATCGCCACCTTCCTCGCGCAGGGCGCGGGTTCGGGCGAGAGCGCGGACCCGGCGGTCAGTCCTGAGCGGCTGGACGCGCTCACGGTGCGCGAGCGCGAGGTGCTGGTGCTGGTCGCGGGCGGCCACTCCAATGACGAGATCGCGGAGCGTCTTCAGGTCAGTCCGCTGACGGTCAAGACCCATGTGAACCGCGCGATGGCCAAACTAGGGGCTCGTGACAGGGCCCAATTGGTGGTAATCGCCTACGAATCGGGCCTGGTACGCCCAAGGGTGGAGTAGCACACCTCTCGCGTGTACTCCAAGCGCGGTACAGGCCGGATAAGGAACTCGACCTGCGGTCTACACATCGGCCCCCGCCGATGGCCGATCGTATAGAGGGGCCGTCGTGCCCATCCGCGGAGGCGCCGCAGCGCCCCTCCGTGGCCGAGCCGCCGTGTCCACCTGCCGCGCACACCACAGAAGAGAGACACCCAATGTCCTGGCTGTCAAGATTCAGCCTCGCGCAACGGGCCCTGATAGGGCTGATGTCGATCATCGCGATCGTCTTCGGAGCCATCGCGATACCGCAGCTCAAGCAGCAGCTCCTGCCCTCCATCGAACTCCCCATGGTGTCGGTGATCGCCCCGTACCAGGGTGCCTCCCCCGATGTGGTCGAGAAGCAGGTCGTCGAACCGCTCGAGAACTCCATCAAGACGGTCGACGGCATCAGCGGCATCACCTCCACGGCCAGCGAGGGCAGCGCCGTCGTCATGGCCAGCTTCGACTTCGGGGACGCGGGCACCAAGCAGCTCGTCGCGGACGTCCAGCAGGCCGTCAACCGCGTGCGCTCCCAGCTCCCCGCCGACGTCGACCCGCAGGTCGTGGCCGGCTCGACGGACGACCTCCCGACCGTCGTCCTCGCCGTCACCTCCGACAAGGACCAGCAGGCGCTCGCCGATCAGCTGGACCGTACGGTCGTCCCCGCCCTGGAGGACATCTCCGGCGTCGCGCAGGTCACCGTCGACGGTGTGCGCGACCTCCAGGTCGCCGTCACCCCCGACGACAAGAAGCTCGCCGCCGCGGGCCTCAACACCATGGCGCTCTCCGAGGCGCTGAAGGCCGGCGGTGCCACCTTCCCCGCCGGTGCGTTCTCCGAGGACGGCAAGAGCCGTACGGTCCAGGTCGGCGGCGGGTTCACCTCGCTGAAGCAGATCGAGGACCTGCGGGTACTGCCCCAGGCTGCCGCGGGCGGCGCGGGCGGTTCCGCCGACGCTCCCTCCCCGGTACGCCTCGGTGACATCGCCACCGTCGAGCAGAAGCCGGCCGCCGCGACCTCGCTGACCCGGACGGACGGCAAGCCCAGCCTCGCCGTCTCGGCCACCATGGACAAGGACGGCAGCGCCGTCGCCGTCTCGGACGCCGTCAAGGACAAGCTGCCCGACCTCCGCAAGGACCTCGGCTCCGGCTCCACCCTCACCGTCGTCAGCGACCAGGGCCCGGCCGTCTCCAAGTCGATCTCCGGACTGACCACCGAGGGCGCGCTCGGTCTCGTCTTCGCCGTGATCGTGATCCTGGTCTTCCTGGCCTCGCTCCGCTCCACCATCGTCACCGCCGTCTCCATCCCGCTCTCCATCGTCCTGGCGCTGATCGTGCTGTGGACGCGCGACCTGTCGCTCAACGTGCTCACCCTCGGCGCGCTGACCATCGCGATCGGCCGCGTGGTCGACGACTCGATCGTCGTCCTGGAGAACATCAAGCGGCACCTGGCCTACGGCGAGGAGCGCGAGGGCGCCATCCTCACCGCGGTCAAGGAGGTCGCGGGAGCGGTCACCGCCTCCACGCTCACCACCGTCGCGGTGTTCCTGCCGATCGGTCTGACCGGCGGCATGGTCGGCGAGCTGTTCGGCTCGTTCTCGCTGACGGTGACGGCGGCGCTGCTCGCGTCCCTGCTCGTCTCGCTGACCGTCGTCCCGGTGCTCTCGTACTGGTTCCTGCGCGCGCCGAAGGCCGCCGTCGGGGTCAGCCCCGAGGAGGCCCGCCGCCTGGCCGAGGAGAAGGAGGACCGCAGCAGGCTCCAGCGGCTGTACGTACCGGTGCTGCGCTTCGCGACCCGCCGCCGCATCACCAGCGTGGTCATCGCGATCGTCGTCCTGCTCGGTACGTTCGGCATGGCGCCGCTGCTCAAGACCAACTTCTTCGACCAGGGCGACCAGGAAGTCCTCTCCATCAAGCAGGAGCTGGCCCCGGGCACCAGCCTGGAGTCGGCCGACGCCTCCGCGAAGAAGGTCGAGAAGGTCCTCTCCGGCATCGAGGAGATCAAGGACTACCAGGTCACCGTCGGCTCCTCCGGCTTCATGGCGGCCTTCGGCGGCGGTACGGGCGCCAACCAGGCGTCGTACCAGGTGACCCTGAAGGACTCCGCGACCTACGAGAAGACGCAGGACCGCATCGAGAAGGAGCTGGCCGGGGTCGACGGCATCGGCGAGACGACGATCGGCGCGGGCGGCGGCTTCGGCAGCCAGGACCTGAGCGTCGTCGTCAAGGCGTCCGAGGCGGACACCCTCCGCAAGGCCGCGGACCAGGTCCAGGCCGCCGTAGCGAAGCTCGACGACGTCACCGACGTACAGAGCGACCTCTCGCAGTCCGTCCCGCGCATCTCGGTCAAGGCCAACTCCAAGGCCGCCGCGGCCGGGTTCAACGACACCACGCTCGGTCTCGCGGTCTCCCAGGCGGTACGCGGCACCACCTCGGGCAAGGCGGTCCTGGACGACACCGAGCGCGATGTCGTCGTCACGTCGGCCAAGCCGGCCAAGACGATCTCCGAGCTGAAGAACCTGCCCCTGGGCCCGGTGAAGCTCGGTCAGATCGCGGACGTGAAGCTGGTCCCCGGCCCGGTCTCGATGACCCGCATCGACGGCTCGCGGGCCGCGACGATCACGGCACGGCCGATCGGTGACAACACCGGCGCGGTCAGCGTCTCGCTCCAGTCGGAGATCGACGCCCTGGATCTGCCGGCGGGCGCGACCGCGACCATCGGCGGTGTCTCGCAGGACCAGGACGACGCCTTCGGACAGCTGGCTCTCGCCATGCTGGCGGCCATCGCGATCGTCTTCATGGTCCTGGTCGCGACCTTCCGCTCGCTGATCCAGCCGCTGATCCTGCTGGTTTCCGTCCCCTTCGCGGCCACCGGCGCGATCGGCCTGCTGGTCCTGACCGGTACGGCGATGGGCGTCCCGGCGATGATCGGCATGCTGATGCTGATCGGCATCGTGGTGACCAACGCGATCGTGCTGATCGACCTGATCAACCAGTACCGGTCGCAGGGTCTGGGCGTGGTGGAGGCCATCATCGAGGGTGGCCGTCACCGGCTCCGCCCGATCCTGATGACGGCGCTGGCGACGATCTTCGCGCTGCTCCCGATGGCACTGGGCGTCACCGGCGAGGGCGGCTTCATCGGGCAGCCGCTGGCGGTCGTGGTGATCGGCGGCCTGCTGTCGTCGACGCTGCTGACGCTGCTGCTCGTGCCGACGCTGTACGCGATGGTGGAGCTGCGGAAGGAACGCCGGGCGAAGAAGAAGGCGGCGAAGCGGCACGCCAAGCGGAACGACACCCCGGCGCCGGAGTCGCAGCGCGAACCGGAACCGGCGAACGTCTGAGTTCCGACGCACGGAGGTACTTCCGACGTACTGAGGTACTGAGGTACTGAGGGACTGACCGGGGGATGCCCCGGGGTGGCCGCGAGGATCGGGCCGCCCCGGGGCATCGCTGTGTGCGGGTGCAGGTGCGGATGCGGCCGATGGCTCGTCGGTGGCTACCCGGCGGCCGGGACCCGCGCTCCCGCCCGCCCCGCCCATCCCGCCGCCGTCACCGCCCCCACGCCGCACGCCGTCATCACCGTGAACAGCGGCACCGCCGTGTCCGCTCCGCCGAGCCCCGCCAGCGGCGCCACCACCGCCCCCAGCGCGCTCTGCGCCGTACCGAGCAGCGCCGAGCCCGTGCCCGCCGCGGCCGGGACCCGGGCGAGCGCCAAGGACGTCGCGTTCGTGAGGACCAGGCCCAGGCCGCCGCACACCACCGCCATCGAGACCAGACAGCCGGCCACCGTCAGTCCGCCCGCCACGGCGGCGGCGAGCAGCGACACGGTGCCGGCGAGCACGGTGCGCACCCCCGTACGCAACAGCCGCTCCGGGCCGATCCGGCCCGCCGACCGCGCGCTCACCGCCCCGGCCAGCGCGGTGCACACGGCGCCGCCCGCGAACGTCACGGACGAGACGCCGACGCCCAGCCCCAGTACGTTCTGGAGCAGGAACGGCGACCCGGCGACGTAGCAGAACAGCGTCCCGAAGGCGAAGGCGTACGCGAGGCTGTAGCCGGCGTACGGGCGGTCGCCCGCGACCTCCCGTGCCGTACGGAACAGCTCCCCGCCGCTGCCCGTCCGCCGCCGCGACGGCGGCAGGCTTTCCGGTACGGCGACCACCACGGCCGCCGTGACCAGCAGCGCGACCCCGGCGAGCAGCCAGAACACGCCCCGCCAGCCGGCCGCCCCGAGCACGGCGCCGCCCGCGAGCGGCGCGAGCACCGGCGCCGTCCCGGACAGGGTCATCAAAATCCCGAACAGCCGCGCCGCCGCGGCCCCTTGGGCGACATCCGTGACGACCGCCCGCCCGATCACGACCCCCGCGGCCCCGCTGAACCCGGCCACGAAGCGCAGCACGACCAGCCAGCCGAGCCCCGGCGCGACCGCGCACAACGCGGTGGCCACGGCACACACGGCCGCCCCCGCGAGCAGCGGCCCCCGTCGCCCGTACCGGTCGGAGAGCGGCCCGAACACGAGATGACCGGCCGTCATCCCGCCCAGGAACGAGGTCAGCGTCACCTGCACCCCGGACGCGTCGGTCCCCAGCTCCGCGGTCATCAGGGGAAAGGCCGGCAGATACATGTCCGTCGACAACGGACCGACGAAACAGAGCAGTACGAGCGCGACGGTGAGCCGGGAGCGGGAGCGGCGGTGTGAAAGGGGCATGGGGCGGCAACCTCTTCGTTCCGGTGCGGAGGAGACGGTGAATCGACCGGGAACACAAGGGGATTGCTGGAGCGGAACGGCACAGAAGAACGCACCACGGCTCCGGGAACCGCCCCTCGGGCGGAACACGGCGCGACGGCCGTGCTCGAAACGCCTGGGCGGCTGACGAACATAGGAGACGGTAGACGACATGGGGGACGCCCCGCAATCGAGCGGGACGCCCCCGAGCCTGGCGGGGACCACGCCCGACGGGCACGGTTCGTCTCTACCGCCCTGCCGGAGGTGCGACCCCGCTGTGGAAGCTCTGGGGAACGACGTGCACAGTTGAGCACTGTTTCCGCCAGAGAGGGACGACGATGAAATCACCGCTCCCTGAGGCGAAGCTGGACGAGTGGCTGCGGGCCAACGGCTGGTACCCGGGGCGCGAGAACGTGGACGAGGCCGGGCGTCTCATCGCCATCCGCGTCCGCAACTCCCATGGGCAGGGCTTCCCGCTGCAACCGTGGGAAGAGGTCTTCCGATTCGTCTCGGCCTTCGTCGGGCTGGAGTTCCCCGTTCCCTTGGCACCCGAGAGGAAGTTCCGGGCAGACCCCACATTCGGTTACGACGGGGACGCGGAGTTGATCGTCGCACTCGCGGGAAATCTCGGGCAGCGGCTCTTCCCCGTCGGCTGGGAAACGTCCGAGAACGGGATCGTTTTGCTGGACGAGACCGGGCGTTTCTTCTATCTGCACCACACCGGGGCCTATTTCCTCGGGAAGAACGAGTCCCAGGCCCTCTCCAGCCTGATGACCGGCGACCAGGAAGATGCGGAGGACTACTTCGCCCGACCTGACTCCGGGAGCGGCGGCCTCCATGCCCGTCCGGGACAAGACCGTCAGTCACACCGGTCCGGCCGGGAACGCCCAGGACCGTGACCTATGCGGTGAGGCGGCGTCCGGCCTCGGAGCCTCCGTGAAAACCCGTTGGCGGACCGCGGTGGCCGCTGCTACGTTCCCGGAGGCCGTGCGAGAGAACGAGGAGGTGGTACCCGTGAACGCTGTATCGACATGGGTGCTCCCCTGCGGGGTCACGGCCGGGCGATAGGTCGTCCGGGAGCGCCGCTCTGAGCACTCCCGAAAGGCACGACCATGCGATTCACTTCCGAACAGCGCCTCGACGACGGCGTCCTCGAGCGCGAGTTCATCCTCGGCGAGATCCCCGGCACCCTGTGGACGCCCGGATCAGAACCGGCCCCGCTGATCCTGATGGCCCACAACAACGGCCTGCCCAAGGGGGAGTCCCGGCTGGTGGCCCGAGCCCGGCGATCCGCGGCGTACGGCTACGCGGTGGCGACCATCGACGCCGCCGGGTGCGGTGACCGGCCCCGTTCCCCCGCCGACGAGCAGACCCGCGCCGACCTCCGCCGGGCGATGCGGGCCGGTGAGCCGGTCGATGAGATCTTCGAGTCCCTCGTCGGCCCGCTGGTCGAAGGGGCGGTCCCGGAATGGCGGACCACCCTGGACGCCCTCCTCGCACTGCCCGAGATCGGCGGCCCGGTCGGGTACTCGGGGTGGACCGCCGTCGGCATCCGGCTGGCGGTGGCCGAGCCGCGCATCGCGGCCGCCGGTCTCTTCGCCGGGGGTTTCGTGCCCCGCGCCCAACGCGAGGAGGCCCGGCAGGTCACCATTCCGCTGCTGTTCCTGCTGCAGTGGGACGACGAAGGGAACCCCCGGCAGCGGGCCCTGGACCTGTTCGACGCCTTCGGCACCAAGGAAAAGACGCTGCACGCCAATCTGGGCGGGCACACCGGCACTCCGTGGTTCGAGGCGGAGGACGGGAACCGGTTCTTCGGCCGGCATCTGAAGTAAGGCCGGGCCGTCGGGCGGCCGGCAGACGCACCACCGCCCCGACCGGCCGGTACCGCTCCTCGGCGGCACCGGCCGGTACCGGCGCGGGAGCGGGCCCCTGCGCGGGGGCCCGGCCCCCGCGCGGCTACGGCAGTGCCAGCATCCGTTCCAGCGCCAGCTGCGCGAAGTCCGCCGTCTCCTTGTCGACCTGGATGCGGTTGACCTCGTTGCCCTCGGCCAGTGACTCCAGCGTCCACACCAGGTGCGGCAGATCGATCCGGTTCATCGTCGAGCAGAAGCAGACCGTGCGATCGAGGAACACGATCTCCTTGTCCTCGGCGGCGAAACGGTTCGCCAGCCGCTGTACGAGGTTCAGCTCCGTGCCGATCGCCCACTTCGAGCCGGCCGGGGCCGCCTCCAGCGCCTTGATGATGTACTCCGTCGAGCCGACGTAGTCCGCCGCCGCCACGACCTCGTGCTTGCACTCCGGGTGCACCAGCACGTTCACGCCCGGGATCCGCTCCCGTACGTCGCGGACGGAGTCCAGCGAGAAGCGTCCGTGCACCGAGCAGTGGCCGCGCCACAGGATCATCTTCGCGTCGCGCAGCTCCTGTTCCGTGAGGCCGCCGTTCGGCTTGTGCGGGTTGTACAGGACGCAGTCCTCCAGCGACATCCCCAGATCCCGCACCGCGGTGTTGCGCCCCAGGTGCTGGTCGGGCAGGAAGAGCACCTTGTCGCCCTGCTCGAACGCCCAGTTCAGGGCGCGCTCGGCGTTGGAGGATGTACAGATCGTGCCGCCGTGCTTGCCGGTGAAGGCCTTGATGTCGGCCGAGGAGTTCATGTACGAGACGGGGACGACCCGCTCGGCTATGCCGGCCTCGGTCAGTACGTCCCAGCACTCCGCGACCTGCTCGGCGGTGGCCATGTCGGCCATCGAGCAGCCCGCGGCCAGGTCGGGCAGGACGACCTTCTGGTCGTCGCCGGTCAGGATGTCCGCGGACTCCGCCATGAAGTGCACGCCGCAGAAGACGATGTACTCGGCGTCGGGCCGCGCCGCCGCGTCCCTGGCCAGCTTGAAGGAGTCGCCGGTGACATCCGCGAACTGGATGACCTCGTCACGCTGGTAGTGGTGGCCGAGGACGAAGACCTTGTCCCCGAGCTTCTCCTTCGCCGCGCGGGCGCGCTCCACCAGGTCCGGGTCGGACGGGGAGGGCAGGTCGCCCGGACACTCCACGCCTCGCTCGCTGCGCGGGTCGGCCTCGCGGCCGAGCAGCAGCAGGGCGAGGGGCGTCGGCTGGACGGCGAGATCCTGACGGGGTTGGGCGGTGGTCACGTCACGCACCCTTTCTTCTCTGCAGACGAGCCTTTTCGTCTAATTGACGCTATCTATCATAACCGGTTCACGTCACTTTGACGATGGCGATAGTGTCGATGTGACGCATTCCCCGGGTGGAGCCCTGCCGGAACTCTGACGGAACTCCGCCGGTGCCCCGTCGGAGCCCCGTCGCGGTCGTGACGCAGCCCCCGGGGAACGCCCGCTGCCGCATCGCGGGCCGGTGTGCGAGCATGAAGAAGGGAAACGACACGCGCCAGGGCCCGGAATGAATCCGCGGCCGAGCCGGTTGCACTGTCGGCAAGCAGTCCGTACAACCCGGGAGAGAAGCAGATGTCCGTATCGGACGAGACCACCACCGTGAGCGACGGCATCCTCCTGTCCGACGCCGCCGCGGGCAAGGTCAAGGCCCTGCTGGACCAGGAAGGCCGGGACGACCTCGCACTGCGCGTCGCCGTACAGCCCGGTGGCTGCTCCGGCCTCCGCTACCAGCTGTTCTTCGACGAGCGCTCGCTCGACGGCGATGTCGTCAAGGACTTCGACGGCGTCAAGGTCGTCACCGACCGGATGAGCGCCCCGTACCTGGGCGGCGCCTCCATCGACTTCGTCGACACCATCGAGAAGCAGGGCTTCACGATCGACAACCCGAACGCGACGGGCTCTTGCGCCTGCGGGGACTCCTTCAGCTAGACCGCTGGGACCAGCTGGACCGCTCGGACCAGCTGGACCGCTGGGACAGCACGCGAACGAGAGGCGGCGCCCCCGGAATCCACCGGGGCCGCCGCCTCTCGTTCGCGCGTGTCAGATGTCGCAGGTGTCGCAGGTCTCGGGTGTCGCAGGTGTCGGGTGCCGGGGTCTCGTCCCGGGACCGCGTCTCAGGACTTCAACGGCAGCGGGTCGCCCGTCGTCGACTCCACCACCCGCCGGTCGCCCAGCGGCTTGTCCAGCGTCACCTTCGCCGTCTGGGCCTTGGCCATCGCCACACAGGCCGTCCCCGGCTCCGGGCTCGACTCGGTCAGCCTCACCTTCACCGCCGTACCGCTCTCGTCCGCCGACGCCGTGTACGTACCGCACACACCGCCCCAGAAGTGCAGCACCAGCGACCGCCCCTCGGTGCTGTACGAGGTGACCTGCTTGCCCGGCGACTTCTCGCCCGGCCGTGCCTCCGGCCGCTCGGGCGCCGGCTTCGTCCCGGGCTTCGTCCCCGGCTTCGTCAGGAACTCCGGAGCGACCGCGGTCTGCGTGACCGTGTACGGCATGGCGTCCCCGCCCGGTACCACCTCGAACAGCCAGGACGGTACGAGAGCCCCGCGCCCGTCCACGGACAGCATCGCCAGCCCGAAGACCGCCTTCTCGACCACCATCGGCTCCGCCTCGGGGGCGTTCCCCGGCGTGCACGGAGCCGAGGGCTTCCCGCCCTCCGGCGACGTCCCGCCCTCCAGCGGCGCCGGGGTCGCGCAGCCGCCGATGCGGCCACGGCCGGTGGTGTCGCCCGACGCGTTCAGCTCCTTCAGCGCCTCGTCCGCGCTGATGACCGGATACGCGTCGCTCTGCTCGGGTGCCTTCAACCGGCCGGTGCCGCCCGTCACTTGCCCGTCGGCGCCCACCTGGATCCCGGTGGACCAGCCATAGGTGGGCAGCCCGCCGACCACCGGGTCCGCGTTCACCACCCGGATCGCGCCCATCAGCTGGCGGGCGTCCAGCGCGGCCTTCTCCTGGCCCAGCGCCTTCAGCACCGGAGCCGCCGCCCGCTTCGCCGCCGCCTCGCTCACGGCGTCACCCCCGGCCGCGTCCCCGGGGCCGCCGCCTGTGCTCGGGCAGCTCTTTCCCTTGAGACAGTTGTCACTGCCCGAAGGGCCGTACCGGTCGAACGTCCAGGTGCCCGGCGCCTGCTTGGCGACACGGAGCAGCGGACCCGAACCGTCCTTCTCCGTACCGACCTTCCAGACCGTCCCGTCCGCGCGCGGCGTGCCTGGCACGCCCAGCGCCTCCGCCAGCCGGGCCACATCCGCCGACGCGACCTCTCCGCTCGTGCGGTGGACATGGGCCGTCGCGGGGCCGTCGGGCAGCGAGCCCTTCGCGCGGTAGGTGACCCCGCTCGGATCCGGCTCGCCCGGCGCGATGCCGGGGGGATCGGAGGCGCCGGTCCGGGGTCCGGATCCAGGACCGGACGCGTTCGCCGCGTTGTCGAGGGCCAGCGGCGGCGGCCCGCCGCTCCCCGCCGTACCGTCGCCGGAGGCGCTCGTGGCGACGTACGCGCCACCGCCCCCGGCGATCAGTACCGCCGCCGCCACCGTGGTGACGGCGAGCGGGGAACGCCGCCGGCGTGGGCGTTCGGCGTCGCCGCCGCCTGCTGTGCTCTCCTGGGGCCGCTTCGTACTGGTCACCGCTGCGCTCCTTCGGCTCTGGATCGTTCCCGGGTCGTTCCCTGCCGCCGGTGGGACGGAGCGGGGGAGCGCGCGGTTCCACGGAGTACGCCGACCGGGTGCCCGGAACCGGCCGCCCGGTTCGGCTCAACCGCACCGTATGACCGCCCGGTTCGCGAAGAAAGCCCCACTATCGGGTATTTCATGAGCTTAGGAAGGCCGCCGCCGACCCGATAGCGTGAACTGTCAACCGTTCTCCTCATCAGGAGCGTTCACGCCGTGCGAATCGCAGTCACCGGCTCCATCGCCACCGACCATCTGATGACCTTCCCAGGCCGCTTCGCCGACCAGCTGGTCGCCGAGCAGCTCCACACGGTCTCCCTCTCCTTCCTGGTCGACAACCTCGATGTGCGCAGGGGTGGTGTCGGAGCGAACATCTGCTTCGGCATGGGCCAGCTGGGCACCGCTCCCATCCTGGTCGGCGCGGCCGGATCGGACTTCGACGAGTACCGCGCCTGGCTGGACCGCCACGGGGTCGACACCGCGTCGGTCCGTATCTCCGAGGTCCTCCACACGGCCCGTTTCGTCTGCACGACGGACGCCGACCACAACCAGATCGGCTCCTTCTACACGGGCGCGATGAGCGAGGCCCGGCTGATCGAGCTGAAGAAGGTCGCCGACCGCGTCGGCGGCCTGGACCTGGTGCTGATCGGCGCGGACGACCCCGAGGGCATGCTCCGCCACACCGAGGAGTGCCGTACGCGCGGGATCCCGTTCGCCGCGGACTTCTCGCAGCAGATCGCGCGCATGGGCTCGGACGAGATCCGCACCCTGCTCGACGGCGCCACGTACCTCTTCTCGAACGAGTACGAGAAGGGGCTCATCGAGTCCAAGACCGGCTGGTCCGACGCCGAGATCCTCTCCCGCGTCGGCCACCGCGTCACGACGCTGGGCAAGAACGGCGTCCGTATCGACCGCGTGGGCGAGGAGCCGATCATCGTCGGCTGCCCCGAGGAGGAGACCAAGGCCGACCCGACGGGCGTCGGCGACGCCTTCCGCGCCGGGTTCCTCTCGGGCCTCTCCTGGGGCGTCGGCCTGGAGCGCGCGGCCCAGATCGGCTGCATGCTCGCGACCCTCGTCATCGAGACCGTCGGCACCCAGGAGTACACCCTGCGCCGGACGCACTTCATGGAGCGCTTCACCAAGGCGTACGGCCATGACGCCGCCGCCGAGGTCCAGGCGCACCTGGCGGCCTGACGTACGGCCCGAGCGCTACGACAGCCGGCGGACCACATAGGCGACACCGTGGTCCGCCGGCCGCTCGCCCACGTACTCCTGGCCGCGCATCTCGCACCACGCCGGGATGTCCAGCCGCGCCGCCTCGTCGTCCGAGAGCACCGTCACCGTCCCGCCCACCGGTACGCCGCCGAACACCTTCGCCAGCTCGATCACCGGGACCGGACACCGCTTGCCGAGCGCGTCCACCACGAGCGACGGCGCCGAGCCCGCGGACCCGGCGGCGGAGCCCGGCGCGCCCAGCCGCTCGCGCACACCGGACACCACCGAGGGCAGCACCTCCAGGAACCGGTCCACGTCCGCCTCCGGAGTCCCGAGAGGCAGTGAGATCCGGACATTCCCCTCCGACAGCACGCCCATCGCCCGCAGCACATGGCTCGGGGTGAGTGTGCTGCTCGTACAGGACGATCCGGAGGAGACGGAGAACTCCGCCCGGTCCAGCTCGTGCAGCAGCGCCTCTCCGTCGACATAGAGACAGGAGAAGGTGACGAGATGGGGGAGCCGGCGGTCCGGATCGCCCACCACCTCCACATCGGGCACCAGCTCGGGCACCCGCGCCCTGATCCGGTCCACCAGCGCGCGCAGCCGCACCGCCTCGTCCGCCGCCTCCGCGCGTACCGCCCGCAGGGAGGCCACCGCGGCCACGATGGCCGGAATGTTCTGGAACCCCGGAGCGCGCCCCGACTCCCGCTCGTCGGCCGGGCCTTGCGGAGCGAACCGGACACCCTTGCGCACGGCGAGCAGCCCGACACCCGGCGGGCCGCCCCACTTGTGCGCGCTCCCCGTCAGCAGCGACCACGCGCCCTCCACCGGGCCCCAGCCCAGCGACTGCGCCGCGTCCACCAGCAGCGGTACGCCCCGGCTGCGGCACGCCTCGGCGACGGCCGCCACCGGCTGCTCCGTACCCACCTCGTGGTTGGCCGACTGGAGGCAGGCCAGCGCCGTGTCCTCGCGCAGCGCCCCGGCGTACGCGTCCGGTGACACCGCGCCGAGCCGGTCCACCGGCACCTCGGTCACCGGGCCGCCGGTCGCCGTCTCATGGGCCGCCGCCGCGTGGAGCACCGAGGAGTGCTCCACCGCGGACACCACCGCGTGCCGCCCGATACGCCGGCGCCCCGCGAGCGCACCCGACATTCCGGAATGCACCGCATACGTCCCCGAAGGAGTGAAAACCAGTTCGTCGGGGCGGCAGCCGACGGCCTCGGCGGCGGCCTCGCGCGCCGCGTCCAGCAGGAGTGCGGCCCGCCGGCCCTCGCGGTAGAGCCGGGCGGGGTCGGCCCAGCCCTCGTCCAGGGAAGCCTGGAGAGCCTGGCGGGCGACGGGGTGCAGCGGGGCGGAGGAAGCGACGTCGAAGTAGGCCACGCCCCACGCTAACGCGGGTACCCGGACGTGCTGCTTCCGCGTACGCGGACGTGCCGCTTCCGCGTGCCCGGACGTGCCGGTTCCGCGTACGCGGACGTGCCGGTTCCGTGCATCCGGAGGGGCCGTCAGAAGCGCCCCGGAAGCGGTGCTTCCAGGGTCCCGTGGCCAGTGATCCCACCCCTTCGGGGAGTCGGGCGGCGCGTTGGGCACCCTCCCCGCACGGCCCCAAATCGCGTCCAGTAGGGTTTGGTCCGCATAAACATCCAAACCCCTGCCCGCGTCAGGGTCGGCGACCGACCAGGAGACGGCCGCAGCCGGCCGCGCGGGCGAGACTCTCGGGAAGGCGCTACGTGAGTCCCAACGGCTCCGACCGCTCGTCGCGGCGCCCGATGCGGCGGAAGCTGCCGCAGGTGCTGACTGCGGGCCTGATCCTCGCGACCGCCACCGGTTGCACATACAAGGACTTCCCCCGCCTTGGAATGCCCACCCCAGTGACGGAGGAGGCTCCCCGGATCCTCTCCCTCTGGCAGGGCTCGTGGGCGGCAGCGCTCGTCACGGGCATCCTGGTATGGGGTCTGATCCTGTGGAGCATCATCTTCCACCGGCGCAGCCGCACCAAGGTGGAAGTCCCTCCGCAGACCCGGTACAACATGCCCATCGAGGCGCTGTACACCGTGGTCCCGCTCATCATCGTCTCGGTGCTGTTCTACTTCACCGCCCGGGACGAGTCGAAGCTCCTCTCGCTCTCCGAGAAGCCGACCCACACGGTGAACGTGGTCGGCTACCAGTGGAGCTGGGGCTTCAACTACATCGAGAACGTGGACGGCGACGCCTCCACGGGCAACGAGCTCCCCCCGGAGCTCGACGCCATCCCGAGCCGGTTCACGGATCAGTTCCCCAAGGGTGCCGAGGGCGTCTACGACGCCGGTGTCCCGGGCCAGCGCAATCCCCAGAACGGCAACCCGGGGCCGACCCTGTGGCTGCCCAAGGGCGAGAAGGTCCGGTTCATCCTGACATCGCGTGATGTCATCCACGACTTCTGGGTGGTGCCGTTCCTGATGAAGCAGGACGTCATCCCGGGTCACACCAACGCCTTCGAGGTGACCCCGAACCGGGAGGGCACCTTCATGGGCAAGTGCGCCGAGCTCTGCGGCGTCGACCACTCGCGGATGCTCTTCAACGTCAAGGTGGTCTCTCCGGAGCGCTACCAGAAGCACCTGGAAGAGCTGGCCAAGAAGGGTCAGAACGGCTACATCCCGTCGGGCATCGCGCAGACGGATCCGGCCAGGAATGCGGAGACGAACCAACTGTGAGCATCCTCAACGAACCCCAGGGTGCCGCCGCGGCAGCGGATGACTCGTATGAGAACGAGCTGCCCGTACGGCGCAAGCAGCCGGGCAATGTCGTCGTGAAGTGGCTGACCACCACAGATCACAAGACGATCGGCACGATGTACCTGGTCACGTCGTTCGCGTTCTTCTGCATCGGCGGTCTGATGGCGCTCTTCATGCGCGCCGAACTGGCCCGTCCCGGTACGCAGATCATGTCGAACGAGCAGTTCAACCAGGCGTTCACGATGCACGGCACGATCATGCTGCTGATGTTCGCGACGCCGCTGTTCGCCGGATTCGCGAACTGGATCATGCCGTTGCAGATCGGCGCGCCCGATGTGGCGTTCCCGCGGCTGAACATGTTCGCGTACTGGCTCTACCTCTTCGGCTCGATCATCGCCGTCAGCGGTTTCATCACCCCCCAGGGTGCCGCGGACTTCGGCTGGTTCGCGTACTCGCCGCTGTCGGACGCGGTGCGTTCGCCGGGTATCGGCGCGGACCTGTGGATCATGGGTCTGGCCTTCTCCGGCTTCGGTACGATCCTCGGCTCGGTCAACTTCATCACCACGATCATCTGCATGCGCGCTCCTGGCATGACGATGTTCCGGATGCCGATCTTCACCTGGAACGTGCTGCTGACCGGTGTGCTGGTCCTGCTGGCCTTCCCGGTGCTGGCCGCCGCGCTCTTCGCGCTGGAGGCGGACCGCAAGTTCGGTGCGCATATCTTCGACTCCGCCAACGGCGGAGCGTTGCTCTGGCAGCACCTGTTCTGGTTCTTCGGGCATCCAGAGGTGTACATCATCGCCTTGCCGTTCTTCGGCATCGTCTCCGAAGTGATTCCGGTCTTCTCGCGCAAGCCGATGTTCGGTTACATCGGTCTGGTGGCGGCGACGATCGCGATCGCGGGCCTGTCGGTGACGGTGTGGGCGCACCATATGTACGTGACCGGCGGTGTGTTGTTGCCGTTCTTCTCGTTCATGACCTTCCTGATCGCGGTGCCCACCGGTGTGAAGTTCTTCAACTGGATCGGCACGATGTGGAAGGGCTCACTGTCCTTCGAGACGCCGATGCTGTGGACCATCGGATTCCTGATCACCTTCGTGTTCGGTGGTCTGACCGGTGTGATCCTGGCGTCCCCGCCGATGGACTTCCACGTGTCCGACTCCTACTTCGTGGTGGCGCACTTCCACTACGTGGTGTTCGGCACGGTGGTGTTCGCGATGTTCGCCGGATTCCACTTCTGGTGGCCGAAGTTCACGGGCAAGATGCTGGACGAGCGGCTCGGGAAGATCACCTTCTGGACGCTGTTCATCGGCTTCCACGGCACCTTCCTCGTGCAGCACTGGCTGGGCGCCGAGGGCATGCCGCGCCGTTACGCGGACTATCTCGCCGCCGACGGTTTCACCGCGCTGAACACCATCTCCACGATCAGCTCGTTCGTCCTCGGTCTCTCCGTCCTGCCGTTCTTCTACAACGTCTGGAAGACGGCCAAGTACGGCAAGAAGATCGAGGTCGACGACCCGTGGGGCTACGGCCGTTCACTCGAATGGGCGACTTCCTGCCCGCCGCCGCGGCATAACTTCGTCACGCTTCCGCGGATCCGTTCCGAATCGCCGGCGTTCGATCTGCACCACCCCGAGATCGCCGCGCTGGAGCACCTTGAGCTCGACGGCCAGCAGGACACCGCCCTCGTGGGCGGCAAGGAGGTCGGCAAGTGAAGATCCAAGGCAGGCTGTTCATCTGGCTGAGCGTCTTCATCCTGGCCACCGCCGTCGTCTACGGCGTCTGGTCGAAGGAGCCGGTCGGTACGACGGCGCTGTTCCTCGCCTTCGGCCTGAGCGTCATGATCGGCTTCTATCTGGCCTTCACGGCTCGCCGGATGGACGCCCTGGCCCAGGACAACAAGGAAGCCGACGTCGCGGACGAGGCCGGCGAGGTGGGGTTCTTCGCCCCGCACAGCTGGCAGCCGTTCTCGCTCGCCATCGGTGGCGCGCTGGCCTTCCTGGGTGTGGCGATCGGCTGGTGGCTGCTGTACTTCTCGCTGCCCCTGATCCTGGTCGGTCTCTGGGGCTGGGTCTTCGAGTTCTACCGGGGCGAGAACCAGAACCAGTAGCACGCTGAGTGAACCAGGGGCCCGAGCATTCCCATTCGGAGTGCTCGGGCCCCCCGTTTGCCTCTCTCGCCGTGCGGAAAAGCCGCGGCCGTTCCTATCTTGTGATCATGAACCACAAGCCACGCTTGCGCACCGTGCTGAGCTGCACCCTGCTGGTCGTGTCCCTCTGGGCGAGCGCGACCGCGTGCGGCAGCGGTGACGAGAAGCACCCGCTCTCCGCGAAGCCGGCCGACGCCACGGGCAAGGTCTCCTTCAGCATGTCCGCAGGCAAGACCAAGGCCGACCCGGACAAGCCCCTCGAAGTCACCTCGACGGGGGCCGACGGCAAGATCACCGACGTCACCGCCGTCGACAAGACGGGCCACTACCTGGCAGGCGAGCTCGCCGCCGACGGCACACGCTGGCACTCCACGGCGCCCCTGGCCGCCGGCAGCCGCTACACCGTCAAGGTGTCCACGGAGAGCAAGAAGGGCGCCCCCGGTCTGCGGACCCTCACCTTCGACACCCGCCCCGCCAAGAAGAAGCTCACGGTCGAGTTCGGACCGGATTCCGGCGAGTACGGGGTCGGCCAGCCCATCACCGCCACGCTCAGCGAGCCGGTCACCTCCAAGAAGGCCAGGGACGTCATCGAGCGCTCCCTCAAGGTCCGCTCCCAGCCCGCCGCCGAGGGCGGCGCCTGGCACTGGGTGGACGAGACCGAGCTGCACTACCGCCCCAAGGACTACTGGCCCGCCAACGGGACCGTCACCGCGTCGAGCACGCTCGAAGGTGTGAAGATCAGCAACAAGCTGTACGGCGGCGCGGTCAAGCCGATCAAGATGAAGACCGGCGACCGGGTCGAGGCCATCGTCGACGCCAGCGCGCACTACATGACGGTCTATGTCAACGGGGAAGAGATCAACAGCATCCCGGTGACCACCGGGAAGCCCGGCTTCTCGACGCGTAACGGCATCAAGGTCGTCCTGGGCCAGGAGTACTTCGTCCGGATGCGCGGCACCAGCGTCGGCATCGGCGGTGGCGAGGGCTACGACCTGCCCGTCTACTGGGCCACCCGCGTCACCTGGAGCGGGGAGTACGTCCACGCCGCGCCGTGGTCCGTGGGCTCGCAGGGCGTGGCGAACGTCAGCCACGGCTGCGTGGGCATGTCCACCGGCAACGCCGCCTGGTTCTTCGAGACCGTCCAGGAGGGCGACATCGTCCAGGTCATCAACAGCGCCGGGGACTACATGGAGGACTTCGGCAACGGCTACGGGGACTGGAACGTGGACTGGGAGGACTGGCGCGAGGGCAGCGTCCTCCAGGCCGGGACGAGGGAGGGCAGCAGCCCCGCCGACAAGGCGAGGCTCCGTCCCGTCGTCTGAGCCCCGGGAACGGGAGCCGAACCGCGTGGTCCGAGGAGGGCCGTGGACGTCCGAGTACGGGCGCCCGCGGCCCTCGCCCTCTGTCCGGGCCCGTGTGCCCGGCCGAGCAGGACCTAGGGCCTCTCGTTTGGATCATGCCGGGCTCGCGTGCCCGCGGTGACATCAGCCGCTGCCGCGGCGGGCCGCGCCTCGCCGCGTTGTCGTCGGTCACCAGGGCTCCGCCATGGCTCCCTCCGGCTTGCGATCCTCCCCCGTAGCCTGAACGGCACGGGAGGGACCCCCTCCACCAGGCCCCGCTCCCTGAGCCGGCCTGATCCAAACGAAAGACCCTAGGCGTCCACGGAGAGCCTGGCGCGCAGCAGGGCGGCCAGAGCCTCCGCGAAGCCGACCGGTTCGACCGGGAGGGTCACCGCGGCGTCCGCGCGGCTCCAGGTGGCCAGCCAGGCGTCCTGCGGGCGGCCGATCAGCAGCAGCACGGGCGGGCAGTCGAAGATCTCGTCCTTGATCTGCCGGCAGACCCCCATGCCGCCCGCGGGGACCGTCTCTCCGTCCAGCACACAGACATCGATGCCGCCCCGGTCCAGATGCTTGAGCACCGCGGGCAGGGTGGCGCACTCCAGGAACTCGACCGGCGGTACGTCGGAGGCCGGCCGGCGTCCCGCTGCCAGCCGGACCTGCTCGCGGGTGTTCGCGTCGTCGCTGTAGACCAGCACCGTGGCGGTCGGCTGCATTGTTCCTCCGTGACATCAGTGTCTGCGAGGGCTTCAGGGCGTCATTGCCATGAACCGATGCCGCGGATGCTACTCCGTCGGACACCATGTCAGCACGGGTAATGACGCCCCTTCGCCGGGCCGTTCGAGCTGGGCACATCGCATGGACACACCGAACGGCACCCCCCGGGGTCAGCGCGGGATAAGCGACCGACATAATGTCGGTCGTGGCGACAGCAACGACAGTAGAAACCGGGCACGCGCACCCGTCGGTCAATCGGCCGAACCTCACCAGCGTCGGAACCATCATTTGGTTGAGTTCCGAGCTGATGTTCTTCGCGGCCCTCTTCGCGATGTACTTCACCCTGCGATCGGTGATGGGAGCGGAGTACTGGAGCGAAATGGCCCATGCCTTGAACGTCCCGTTCTCGGCTGCCAACACCACGATCCTGGTGCTCTCCTCGCTCACCTGCCAGCTCGGCGTCTTCGCCGCCGAGCGGGGCGACGTGAAGAAGCTCCGTACGTGGTTCGTGGTGACCTTCGTGATGGGTGCGATCTTCATCGGCGGTCAGGTCTTCGAGTACACCGAGCTGGTCAAGAAGGACGGCATCTCGCTGTCCTCGGACCCGTACGGCTCGGTGTTCTATCTGACCACCGGCTTCCATGGTCTGCACGTGACGGGGGGTCTGATCGCGTTCCTGTTCGTCCTGGGCAGGACGTACGCGGCCAAGAGATTCACCCACGAGCAGGCAACCGCCGCCATCGTCGTGTCCTATTACTGGCACTTCGTCGATGTCGTCTGGATCGGCCTTTTCGCCACGATCTACTTGATCAAGTAGCCGGGCTCCGCGCCCGAGCGCACACAGTCCAGAAGCACCGACGCTGAAGATCCTGACACCGGGGTAATCCGTGAAAAAGCTCTCCGCACGACGACGCCATCCGCTGGCGGCGGTCGTCGTCCTACTCCTCGCGCTGGCGGCCACCGGGGGGCTGTACACCGCGTTCGCGCCCGCGGGCAAGGCGCAGGCTGACGAAACCGCCCAGTCCCTCGCCATCGAGGAGGGCAAGAAGCTCTACTCCGTCGGCTGCGCCAGCTGCCACGGAACCGGCGGTCAGGGAACCTCTGACGGCCCCAGCCTGGTCGGCGTCGGCTCCGCCGCCGTGGACTTCCAGGTCGGCACCGGCCGTATGCCGGCCATGGCGCCCGGCGCGCAGGTGCCGAAGAAGAAGGTCATCTACTCGCAGAAGGAGATCGACCAGCTCGCCGCGTATGTCGCGTCCCTCGGCGCCGGCCCGATCATCCCGGGCGCGAAGCAGTACAGCCCCGCAGGTGCGGACATCGCCAACGGTGGCGAGCTGTTCCGTACCAACTGCACCCAGTGCCACAACTTCACCGGTGAGGGTGGGGCGCTGACACACGGCAAGACCGCGCCGTCGCTTGAGGGTGTGGACCCGAAGCACATCTACGAGGCCATGCAGACCGGCCCGCAGAACATGCCGTCCTTCCCCGACTCCACGATGCCGGAGCAGGAGAAGAAGGACGTCATCGCCTACATCAAGGCGGTGAACGGGGAGGAGTCCGCGAGTCCCGGCGGTCTGAGTCTGGGCGGCCTCGGCCCCGTCAGCGAAGGGCTTTTCGCCTGGATCTTCGGTCTGGGTGCTTTGATCGCAGTTGCCGTCTGGGTCGCGGCCCACACCGCTAAGGCCAAGAAGTCATGAGTAGCCAAGAAGAGATTTCAGAGAACCTGCCGAGTGAGCAGGGGGCCGCGGGCACCGCGGTGGAGCGTACGGACGACCCGTTCGCCGACCCGGGACTGCCGGCCCACCGGCCGCGGGTGCAGGACATCGACGAGCGGGCGGCCAAGCGGTCCGAGCGCGCGATCGCCTTCCTGTTCCTGCTGTCGATGATCGCGACGGTGGCCTTCATCGCCTCGTACGTGGCGTTCCCGGTCAACAAGATCGTCTACATCTTCCCGTTCGGCCACGTCAGCATCCTGAACTTCTCGCTGGGCCTGACCCTGGGCATCGCGCTCTTCTGCATCGGCGCCGGCGCGGTCCACTGGGCCCGCACGCTGATGTCGGACGTGGAGATCGCCGACGACCGTCACCCGATCGAGGCGACGCCCGAGGTCAAGGCGAAGGTCCTGGAGGACTTCGCGGCGGGTGCGGCGGAGTCCGGCTTCGGCCGGCGCAAGCTGATCCGCAACACGATGTTCGGCGCGCTGGCGCTGGTGCCGCTCTCCGGCGTGGTGCTCCTGCGCGACCTGGGCCCGCTGCCCGAGAAGAAGCTCCGCTCCACGCTGTGGCGCAAGGGCAAAGAGCTCATCAACATGAACACGAATGAGCCGCTGCGCCCCGAGGACATCGTCGTGGGTTCGCTGACCTTCGCCATGCCCGAGGGCCTCGACGAGCACAGCGAGGACTTCCAGAAGCAGATCGCCAAGGCGGCCCTGATGATCGTCCGGATCCAGCCGGACGAGATCAAGGACAAGCGCGAGCTCGAATGGTCCCACCAGGGGATCGTGGCGTACTCGAAGATCTGTACCCATGTCGGCTGCCCGATCAGCCTGTACGAGCAGCAGACGCACCACGTGCTGTGCCCGTGCCACCAGTCCACCTTTGACCTCTCCGACGGCGCCCGCGTCATCTTCGGCCCGGCCGGTCACGCCCTTCCGCAGCTGCGTATCGGTGTGAACGCCGAGGGCAACCTCGAAGCGCTCGGCGACTTCGACGAGCCCGTCGGCCCTGCCTTCTGGGAGCGCGGATGAGTACCGCAGACGACAAGAACCGCAAGGCGCCCGCCGGTGAGCGGGTCGCCGACTGGGCGGACGGCCGGCTGGGCATCTACGGCCTGGCCAAGGCCAACATGCGGAAGATCTTCCCGGACCACTGGTCCTTCATGCTCGGTGAGATCTGCCTCTACAGCTTCATCATCATCATCCTCACGGGTGTGTACCTGACGCTGTTCTTCCACCCGTCGATGAACGAGGTGGAGTACCACGGCAGCTACGTCCCGCTCCAGGGCGTGCTGATGTCGGAGGCGTTCGCCTCCACGATGGACATCAGCTTCGACGTCCGCGGCGGTCTGCTGATCCGGCAGATCCACCACTGGGCCGCGCTGATCTTCCTCGCGGCCATGCTGGTCCACATGATGCGCGTCTTCTTCACGGGCGCGTTCCGCAAGCCGCGCGAGGTCAACTGGCTGTTCGGCTTCCTGCTGTTCGTCCTGGGCATGTTCACCGGGTTCACCGGTTACTCGCTCCCGGACGACCTGCTCTCCGGTACCGGTGTCCGGTTCATGCAGGGCGCGGTCCTGTCGGTGCCGGTCGTCGGAACGTATCTGTCGATGTTCCTGTTCGGCGGGGAGTTCCCCGGCGGCGACTTCGTGGCCCGGTTCTACTCGGTCCACATCCTGTTGCTGCCCGGCATCATGCTCGGCCTCGTGGTGGCCCACCTGATCCTGGTCTTCTACCACAAGCACACGCAGTTCGCGGGCCCCGGCCGTACGAACAAGAACGTCGTGGGCATGCCGCTGCTGCCGGTCTACATGGCGAAGGCCGGAGGCTTCTTCTTCCTGGTCTTCGGTGTGATCGCGATCGTCTCCGCGATCGCCACGATCAACCCGATCTGGGCCCTCGGCCCGTACCGCCCCGACCAGGTCTCCACCGGCGCCCAGCCCGACTGGTACATGGGCTTCTCCGAGGGACTCATCCGTGTGATGCCCGGCTGGGAGATCAACTTCGCCGGACACACCCTCGCCCTGGGTGTCTTCATCCCGCTGGTGATCTTCCCGCTGGTACTGGTCGCGATCGCGGTCTATCCGTTCATCGAGTCCTGGGTCACCCGTGACAACCGCGAGCACCACATCCTGGACCGCCCGCGCAACGCACCGACCCGTACGGCCTTCGGTGTGGCGTGGCTGACCTGGTACTTCATCCTGCTGGTGGGTGGCGGTAACGACCTGTGGGCGACGCACTTCCATCTGTCGATCAACGCGATCACCTGGTTCGTCCGGATCGCCTTCTTCGCCGGACCGGTCATCGCCTTCATCGTCACCAAGCGGATCTGCCTGGGTCTCCAGCGGCGCGACGCCGAGAAGGTGCTGCACGGACGCGAGTCCGGTGTCATCAAGCGGCTGCCGCACGGTGAGTTCATCGAGGTCCACACCCCGCTGGAGCAGGGAGACCTGCACAAGCTCACCGCGCACGAGCAGTACACGCCGGCCGAGATCGGCCCCACGGTCGACGAGAACGGCGTGGAGCGCAAGGTGAGCCCCGGCGAGAAGCTCCGGACGAAGCTCAGCAAGGGCTACTACGGCGAGGGCAACCAGATTCCCAAGCCCACCGCCGAGGAATACAAGGAGATCACCAGCGGCCACGGCCACCACTGATCCCACCCGGCCTCACCAGGTCGCCACCACCGAGGGCCCCGGCCCGGTCTCCCGCGAGGGAACCGGCCGGGGCCCTCGGCGTACGTCCTGTTCCGGAGTACGGGCATCCGCCCTGCGCGCCGGTACGCGCCGATAGGCTGACCACAGGCCGCACACAAGGCCCACGCAGTGGAACCGGACACCCAGGAGCGAGCATGAGCGCTGTGACCCCCGTCGGAGGCGACACCACGGCGGCCCGCACCTGGCCCCGCGTACTGGACGCGCTGCTGAGCGGCGCCGACCAGAGCGCGGACGCCACCGCCTGGGCGATGGACCGGATCATGCGCGGCGAGGCCACCGACGCCCAGATCGCCGGCTTCGTCGTCGCGCTGCGGGCCAAGGGGGAGACGGTCGCGGAGATCAGCGGGCTCGTCCGCGCGATGTACGCGCACGCCAACCTGATCGAGGTGCCCGGCAGGACCGTCGACATCGTCGGCACCGGCGGCGACGGCGCCAAGACCGTCAATATCTCGACCATGTCGTCGATCGTGGTCGCCGGCACCGGCGCGAAGGTCGTCAAGCACGGCAACCGCGCCGCGTCCTCGGCGAGCGGAGCCTCCGACGTACTGGAGAAGCTCGGCGTCAACCTGGAACTGACCCCCCAGCGGGTCGCCGAGGTCGCCGAGGAAGCGGGCATCACCTTCTGCTTCGCCGTGAAGTTCCACCCCGCGCTGCGCCATGTGGCCGCCGCGCGAGGCGAGTTGGGCATCCGTACCACCTTCAACTTCCTGGGCCCGCTCACCAACCCGGCGAAGGTACGCGCGCAGGCGACGGGCGTCGCCGACGCCCGGATGGCACCGATCGTCGCGGGCGTACTGGCCGAGCGCGGCTCCTCCGCGCTGGTCTTCCGCGGCGACGACGGCCTCGACGAGCTGACGACCACCGCGACGTCGCGGGTATGGGTCGTCCGCGACGGCAAGGTGTCCGAGGAGACGTTCGACCCGCGGGACGTGGGCCTGGACGTGGTGCCCGTGGAGGCGCTGCGCGGCGCGGACGCGTCGTACAACGCGGATGTCGCGCGGCGGCTGCTGGCGGGGGAGACGGGGCCGGTGCGGGACGCGGTGCTGCTGAACTCGGCGGCGGCGCTGGTGGCGCTGGATCCGACGGGGGAGTCGCTGGAGGCGCAGCTGTCGGCGGGGATGGAGAGGGCGGCGGAGTCGATCGACTCGGGCGAGGCGGGGCGGGCTCTCGCCCGCTGGATCGCGTCGTCGCATTCGTAGCGCCGCGCCTCCCTGGCGGGGGGCGTGGTCCGGGGCGCGTAAGGGTGCGTTTCGGCGGCTGCCGGTTTCCGGGTGCGGGTTGCTGGGTGTGGGTACGGGTGCGTTTCGGCTGGGGCCGGTGGTCGGGGTGCGGGTTGTCGCCGTTCCCGGGCCCCGGCCCACGACAGCGAGACCGCGACCCGGCGACCGCACCCACCCCCACCCCCCCGCCACCCCTATGGCATAATCTCCGGCAAGGTCATGAGCGACAGCGATTAAGGCCCCGGCTCGCTGTCCGGCAACCCTCCGTCCGTGGCGGGGTGCCCCGGGTGAAGACCAGGCCGTAGGCAGCGAGGTCTGCGGCAAGCGCGGACCCCTGCCACCTTTGGGGTCCTGGTCCTCAAGGGAGCAGTCTCGTGAGCAAGCGAATGCGTTAGGGCGATCGCGCCCCCTCTTCAACACCTCCGCACGGTGACCCGTGCGTCGAGGCACACCCCCGCCAGCATCGCGGCGCAGCCGCGCACCGCGGGGACTTGAAGCCGTTCCGACTTGTCCCGCCGGGAGATATCGCCATGTCCGCACGCCCGAACGCCGTCACCACGACCCTCTCCGACGACCCCGCCTGCGCCGCCCCGCTGCCGGTGCTCGGGCGTGAGGTGAGCGTCCCGCTCGTCACCGGTGGCGAGGTCACCTACGCCGCGCTCGACTACGCCGCCAGTGCTCCCGCCCTTCAGCGGGTGTGGGACGACGTCGCCGCGTACGCTCCGTACTACGGCAGTGTCCACCGGGGCGCCGGTTATCTCTCGCAGCTCTCCACGGATCTGTTCGAGAACAGCCGCCGCACGGTCGCGGAGTTCCTCGGCTGCCGCCCCGATGACCAGGTCGTCTTCACCCGCTCGACCACCGACTCGCTCAATCTGCTGGCGGCCGTGCTCCCCGCGGAGTGCGAGGTGTTCGTGTTCGAGACCGAGCATCACGCGTCCCTGCTGCCGTGGCGGGACGCGCAGGTGACGTATCTGAACGCTCCCAGGACGCCGGGCGAGGCCGTCGCCACGCTGGAGCGGGCACTCGCCGGGCGGGGGACCGCGGGGCCGGCGCTGGTCTGTGTGACCGGTGCGTCCAATGTGACCGGCGAGCTGTGGCCCGTACGGGAGTTGGCCGCCGCCGCGCACGCGGGGGGTGCCCGTATCGTGCTGGACGCCGCTCAGCTCGCGCCGCACCACCCCGTGGACATCGCCGAGCTGGAGGTCGACTGGGTGGCCTTCTCCGGGCACAAGCTGTACGCGCCGTTCGGTTCCGGGGTGCTCGCGGGGCGGGCCGACTGGCTCCAGGACGCGGAGCCGTATCTCGCCGGGGGCGGCGCCAGCCGTAAGGTGGCGCGCCGGGCCGATGGCGGGGTGGAGGTCGACTGGCACACCACGGCGGCCCGTCATGAGGCCGGTTCGCCCAATGTCATCGGGGTGTACGCCATCGCCTCGGCCTGCAAGGCGCTGACCGACGCCGGGTTCGACGCGCTGGTGGCGCGCGAGCAGCGGCTCGTGGCCCGGGTGCGGGAGGGGCTGGCCGGGGTGCCCGAGGTGAAGGTGCTCTCGCTGTTCGGTGACGACGCGCCGCGGGTCGGGGTGCTCTCGTTCGTGGTCGAGGGGTGGAACAGCTCGCACTTCGCCGCCGCGCTCTCCGCGGAGTACGGCATCGGCGTACGGGACGGGCTCTTCTGCGCCCACCCGCTGGTACGGACGCTGCTGGGCAGCGACCCGCAGGACCCGGGGGAGTGCGGCGCCCCGGAGGCCGAGCCGGGCGAGCGGTCGCTCAACGCGATCCGGGTCAGCTTCGGGGCCGGGACGCCGGACGAGCATGTGGACCGGTTCGTGCGGGCCGTGCGGGAGCTGGTGACCGACGGCGCGCGGTGGAACTACCGCACGGAGGACGGCCGCTGCGTCCCCGACCGCGGCTGATTCAGGCCGCGACGGGCGCGAGGCGGGTGCCCAGCAGGACCATCCGCAGGGCGCGTTCCGTCGCGTCGGCGAGGAACTCGCCGCCGCGGTCGAGGGCTTCGGGCAGTGCCACCGGCGCGGGCAGGATCGAGCTGTACGCGTCGACCCCCACGGCCCGCACCTCGTGCGCGCCCTGCCCGATGGTGCCGGCCAGAACCAGGACCGGCACTCCGGACGCGTGGGCGCGGCGGGCCACTTCGGCCGGGATCTTGCCGCGTACGGTCTGGTGGTCGAGTGCGCCCTCGGCGGTGATCACCAGATCGGCGCGGGCCAGCCGGGCGTCGAGGTCGAGCCGGTCGAGCAGGACGTCGAAGCGGGGCAGGAGCCGGGCGCCGAGGGCGGCCAGACCGGCTCCCAGACCGCCGGACGCGCCCGTGCCGGGGGCGGTGCGCAGGTCGGTCCCGGGGGACAGGTCCCGGGTGAGGACGGCCGCCCAGTGTTCGAGTGCCAGGGACAGTTCCTCCACCCGGGCCGGGCCGGCGCCCTTCTGCGGGCCGAACACCCGGGCCACCCCGCGCGGACCGCACAGGACGTTGAACGGGTTGCAGGCGACCAGCAGTTCGGTGCCGGACAGCCGCGGGTCGAGTCCGCTCGTATCGATACGGTCGAGTGCGCGCAGCGCCGCGCCGCCCGGGGGCAGCTCCCGGCCGCGGTGGTCCAGGAGCCGGGCGCCCAGTGCGCGCAGCGCCCCGGCGCCGCCGTCGGACGTACCGGAGTCACCGCAGCCGACGAGGACGCGCCGGACGCCCAGGTCCAGCGCGGCGCCGATGAGCTGGCCGACGCCGTGGGTCGTGGTGGTGCCGGGGTCGCGCCGGTCGGCCGGGACGAGCGAGAGACCCGCGACGGCGGCCATCTCGACGACGGCGGTCGCCGTACCGGGCGCGGTGTTCCCGAGGAGCGCGAAGTGGCTGCCGACGGGGTCTCCGACCGGGCCGGTCGCGGTGTACGGGACCAGTCGGCCGCCGGTCGCGGCGGCCAGCGCCTCGGCGGTGCCCTCGCCCCCGTCCACCAGCGGGATCAGATCGACCTCCGCGTCGGGGACCACCCTGAGCAGGCCCTCGGCGATGGACTCGGCGACCTGGCGGGCGGAGAGGGATTCCTTGAAGCCGCTGGGCGCGATGGCGATGCGGTAGCTCATGGCTGGGTCTCCAGACGAACGGGCACGCCGAGCAGTGGCCAGACGGCGAGGGCGAAGAGCAGGACGAGGGCTGCTGTGAGCGGTGCGAGCACGGCGGAGAGCCGGAGCAGATCACGCGGGGTGTAGGTGGGGGTGCCGGGCAGGTCGGCGAAGAGCGCGACGGGTTTCGCGGAGGCGGGCAGGGTGTGGCAGAACCCGGCCGCGGCCGTGGAGGCGAGTGCGGCGGCCATCGGGTTGACGCCGGCGCCGATGGCCGCGACGACCACCAGCGGGACCAGGACGGAGGATCTGGCCGAGCGGGACTGAAGGGCCAGATGGGCGGCCGTACTGATCAGCACCACCCCGGTGAGGAACGCCCACGGGGGGACGGCGGAGCCGCCGGGCACCCAGCTGACCAGCCAGGCGGCGGCTCCCGACTCGGCGAGGGCGACCCCCATCGCCATGGTCGCCGCCATGAAGAGCAGCAGCGGCCAGGGCACCGTCCGCAGACCGTCCTTGAGGCCGACGGTCCCGAGCGCGGGGGACGCGGCGACGACCGCGCCGATCAGCGCGACCACCGCGGGGGACACCCCGTGCAGTGGCTCGCTGCACCACAGCACGACCACGGTCCCGAGCAGCAGCGCGCACCGCGCCTCCGACGAGGTCAGCGGGCCGTCGACCGGGGTGCCCGAATGTTCCTGGATCTCCGCGGCGGTGATGTGGACGGGTCCGCGCCGGTCGGCGCGTGTGGTGGTCGTCAGGAGTACCGCCTCGGCGGCGAGATGCGAGGAGACGACGGCGAGCGGCAGCCCCAGCAGCAGCCATTCGACAAAGCCGAGCCGCTGTCCGGTCTGCTCCCACAGCACGCTGACGGTGATCAGATGCGCGCCCGCGCCGATCAGCGTGGCGACGGCGGAGAGCAGGATGACGGTCGGGAAGAGCAGCGCGAGCATGACGACGAGGCGCTTGCGGTCGGCGAGCGCCTTGGCGAGCGCCAGGAAGACCGGCAGGGCGAGGGCCGCCCGCCCGGAGGTGGCCGGTACGGCGAAGGCGGTGACGACCAGCGCGGCCGTGGTCAGATGCGTCAACTGCCGTACGGTACGGGCTCCGCCGACCAGGAAGGCCGCGGCCCGTCCCGCGAGCCCGGTCCCCGTGACCGCGGCCGCCAGGACGAACGCGCAGATCAGCAGCCACACCGTCTCGTCGCCGAGTGTGGCGAACAGCGTCTCGCTGCTGATCACACCGGTCGCGGTCAGCGCGAGCCCGGCTCCCAGGGCGATATACGTGTCGTCCACCGGGGTGGCGATCCAGGCGCAGGTGGCGAGGGCGAAGACGCCCAGGGTGAGCCGCGCGTCACCGCTCAGGCCCGGCAGGGAGCCGGGCACGGCGAGCAGCGCGCAGAGACTGAGTACGGCGCAGAGCCAGCCGGCCTGCCGGAACGAGAGGGTCACGACGATCAGTCTCCGGCCGCGCGGTGAGCCCCCAATGAGCGCTTTGTGAAAGGGGGTTCATCTGGCGGGCCCACTCGTCCGGGGCCGGCCGGCCGCCGTCACGGCATCCGGTAGCCCATACCCCGCACGGTCTCCAGCCGCTGGGCGCCCAGCTTCTTGCGCAGCGCCCGTACGTACACGTCGACGATATTGGAGCCGGGGTCGAAGTCGTATCCCCAGACATGGGAGAGGATCTGCTCACGGGAGAGCACCTGGCCCGGATGGCGTAGGAACAGTTCGAGCAGTACGAACTCACGGGCCGTCAGATCGACGGTCAGCTCGCCCGAACGCGCCCTGCGGGTACGCAGGTCCAGGCTGAGGTCGCCGCTGCGCAACATCGTCACCTCGGGCGCGCGGGCCGCGGTGCGCAGCCGCAGCCGTATCCGCGCCAGCAGCTCCTCGAAGCGGAACGGCTTGGTCATCCAGTCGTCGGCGCCGCCCTCCAGTCCGGCCACGGTGTCCCGTACGGAATCCCGCGCGGTCAGCACGATGACCGGCAGCGTCACCCGCGCCTCGCGCAGTTCGCGCAGCACGGTGAAGCCGTCGCGTCCCGGCAGGCCGATGTCGAGCAGGACCAGATCGAAGCCGCCGGTGACGGCGTACTCCAGGGCCGCGTCGCCGTCGGCGGCCACGGTCGTGGTGAAGCCGTTGGCGCGCAGCCCCTTCTCGACGAAGGAGGCGATGCGCTCCTCGTCCTCGGCGATCAGTATGCGGTTCATGAACTCGTCTCCAGGATGAGTACGAAGGTGGCGCCGCCGCCGTCGGTGGGCCGCAGCTCGACCCGGCCCCGGTGGCCTTCGGCGATCGCCCTGACGATCGCCAGGCCGAGCCCGGCGCCGCTGGTGCGGGCGCCGCGGCGGGCCGTGCCGCGGCGGAACCTCTCGAAGATCACCTCCGCGTCCTGCGGCTGGACGCCGGGGCCGTGGTCGGTGACATGGAGCTCGGTCCGGTCGCCGTGCGCCCGCGAGCCGATCCGTATGCGCTGCCCCGGCACGGTGTGCTGCACGGCGTTCTGCGCGAGCTGCACCATCGCCTGGGTGATCCGCTGCGGATCGAGCCGCGCCTCGCGGTCCGCGACGCCGTCCAGCACCCAGTCCCGGTCGCCCAGCGTCCGCGCCTTGACGAAGACATCGGCGGTCAGCTCGGCGAGCTGGACCGGCTCCGGGCTGATGAAGTCGGGCCGTTCGGCCTTGGCGAGCAGCAGCAGGTCCTCGACGATGCGGCTCATCCGGTCCAGCTCGTCGGTGACCAGACGTACGGTCTCCTCCCGGTCGGCCGGGTCGTCGCCCATCACCTCCAGATGGCCGCGCACGATGGTGATGGGCGTACGCAGCTCGTGCCCGGCGTCGTCGACGAACTCGCGCTGCGCGGCGAACGCCCGCTCCAGCCGGTCGAGCATCCCGTTGAACGTCTCGGCGAGCGCGGCGATGTCGTCCCGGCCCTTGACGGGGATGCGGCGGGTGAGGTCCTGCTCGGTGAGTTGCGCCGCGGTCATCCGTACGACCCGTACGGGCGCGAGTATGCGGCCCGCGACGGCCCAGCCGATGCCGGTCGTCATCAGCAGCGCCACCCCCGAGATGGCCAGCAGCGTACGGAACGTCTCGTCCGCGATGGCCCGTTCCTGGTCCGCGTGGAAGGCGACGACGAAGGCGCCGGGCGCCGCGTCGCCGGCGGGGTCTATCTCCACCTTCGCCCAGCGCAGCTCGCCCTGCGGGCGGTGCAGGGTGCCGGAGGCCGCCTCGGAGGCGAAGATCCGGGTCAGCGCGTCGTCGTCCCGCCACAGGGCGGTCCGGTCGGGGAGGTCGCGGCGCTGCCGGATCACATGCGGCTTGGGTTCGGCGGCCCGGGTCAGGCCGAGCAGTTCCTCGTCGGGGTCGGAGTACTGGCGCTGGAGGAAGACCCGGAGCAGTCTGCGCGGGTCGCCGAACCGCTCGCCGGTCTCCGGATCGACACCCTGGCTGACGAAGTTCGCGAACTCGCCGGTCTCCTGGGTGAGCAGCTGGCTGATCCGCTGGTCGACGTCCCGCAGCAGGATCGAGCGGGTGGTGGTGGCCACGGCGGCCAGCGCGGCCGTCATCACCACCAGCAGCCAGAGGAGGATCCGTACCCGGGCGGAGATACGGCGCGCGTCAGCCGTCTTCACCGGTGTCGTCACCGCGGTCGTCATCGTCGTCACCGTCGGTGGCCGACGGGCCCGGCACGACGGCGTCGCCCGGGGTGGCACCGGGGCTGCCGCTCTTCGAGGGGGCCGGGGTGCTGTCCGGCAGCACGCCGGGCGAGCGCGACGGCGTGCTGTCCAGCTCCACCTTGGGCGGCACCTTGGGCGCGTCCGGACTGTCCGTCATGGCGTAGCTGGTCGCGGCGATACCGAGCGGGATGGCGACGACCGCCGCCAGGGCCGCCAGACGAGGAGAGAAAGCCATGTCCGTCATGGTGCCGGGCGCGGGAGAGCCGGGGATGAGGGCCGGATGAGGATTTCTTCATCCGGCACCGCCCGAGGCCGACGCCGCCGCGACCGGCGCGGACGGGCGTGACCGGTGCGGACGGGCGCGACCGGCGCGGACGGGCCCTACGCGTCGAGTCCGATGGCGAAGGCGGCTTCGAGGTCGTGCTGGGAGTACGTACGGAACGCCACATGCGTGTCCGTGGCCTCGACGCCCTCGATCTTGCTGATCCGGCCGGGGATCACATCCGCCAGATCATCGTGCTCGGGGACCCGGACCATGGCGATCAGGTCGTACGTACCGGTGACCGAGAAGACCTCGCTGACGCTGTCGAGGGCGGCGATCGACTCCGCGATCTCGGGGATCCGGTCGACGCTGGTCTTGATGAGCACGATCGCGGTGATCACGGTTGGCGTTCTCCCTCGGTGGCCGCGGCTGGACCTCTCACTCTATCGGTACGCCAGTACCGCACCCAGGCGTAGAGGAAGCCCGTGCCGAACCCCACCACGTGCGCGAGATAGGCGACCCCGGGACCGGCGTCCGCGCCGTGCGCCGCCACCCACTGGAGCACGAACCAGAAGATCAGCACGATCCAGGCGGGGAAGCGCAGCGGCAGGAACAGCAGAAACGGGAAGAGGCTGGTGACCCGGGCCCTGGGGAAGAGATAGAGGAAGGCGCCGAGCACCCCCGAGATCGCGCCCGAGGCCCCCACCAGCGTCTGGTCCGAGTCGGCGTTGGCCGCCGCGTACACGAACAGCGCGAAGTAGCCGACGGTGAGATAGAAGAGCACGAACTGTGTCCGGCCCATCCGCTCCTCGGCCATCGCCCCGAAGACATACAGGAAGAGCATGTTCCCCAGCAGATGCAGCCAGCTGCCGTGGACGAAGAGCGCGGTCAGCGGGGTGAGCAGGGCGTGCGGGGTGCCGCGCAGCAGATTGACCGGGATGACGCCCCACCGTTCGAAATACGCGCTCTGGGTCGCGAGGAGCGTGTCCCCCTTCCCGTATCCCGGGTTGAACCCCGACAGCGGGCTGATCAGGAAGACCAGACAGCAGAGGCCGATCAGTCCGTAGGTCACCACTGGGCCGTCGGCCGCCGTCCGCCACTTGATCATGGACAGAGCATTGCGTACCGGGACCCACTGGTACAGAGCGCCTCGCCGCCCCCTGGAGTGGCCGCCAGGCCGTAGGGTTGCTGGCATCACATGCGTGTTTCGGGATACCGGCGTTTCGACGGCGTACCCCGGGACACCGCACGAGGGACGACGAAAAGAGGACGGCGACGATGACGACGGTTCCGCAGCCGACGGCCGCGACCCGGTGGCGCTGCACGCTGTGCGGCAATCTCACGCGCTTCGATGTGACCCGCTCCGCGAAGACCGTCGAGTACGTCCATCTGGACCTGGCCGGGGAGCCGAAGGTCGAGGAGCGCGAGGTGGTCAGTGAGACCATCGAGTCGGTGCGGTGCCGTTGGTGCAACGCCGTGGACCAGATCGAGCTGGTGGACAGGCCGGGGGCCGGTTCCTGAGGGAGCCGCCCGAAAGGGGTAGATGGGGTGACGGATCGTGGAGCAGCCCGCGAGCGGTGCTGAGCCGGCCGGTGCGGCCGGCGGTGACGCCGCGGAGGCGCTCGACCGCCCGCTCCCGGACGGAGTACGGCGCCGGGTCGTCGCGCTGGTCTCCGACGCCTTCGGCGGGCTGACCGTCACCGAACTCCCCACGCAATTGCGGCAGTACGCCCGGTTCGCCCCCAACAGACGGGCGAAGTTCGCGGGAAACGCGATGGCCGCCGCCCTGGAGAGCGACCCGGTGTTCCGGCAGCGGATCGGGGAGCGGATCAGCCAGTCCCAGCCCGAGCTGACCGCGGCCCTGGAGGCGGGCTCGCCGCCCGCCGCCGCCGATCCCGTGGACGTCGCCGCGGCCGCGTATGTCCTCAGGCCCCCCGGGTGGGTGAAGCTGGTGGCCGCCGCGGGCGAGGAGGCCCAGCGGGCGGACGCCGAGCGGGCCGGTGCGGAGACCCGGCGCGAGCTGGAACGGCTCCGTGAGGAACTGGCCGTCGCCAGGGCCCTGACGAAGAGCGAGACCGAACGGCTGCGCACGGAGCTGGAGGCGGCCCGCAAGGAGGCCGAATCGCTCCACCGCAAGCTGCGCAGCGCCCAGAGCGATGTGAAGCGGGGCGAGGCCGCGCTGCGCCGCGCGAACGCGGAGTCCGAGGCGTTCCGGGCCGAGTCGGCGGCGCAGGTGTCCGCCGCGGAGAGCGAGACGCGCCGGATCAGGGCGCGTCTCGGTGAGGCGGAGGCGGCCGTCGAGGCGAGCCGCCGGGCCGCCCGTGAGGGCCGCTCGGTGGAGGACATGCGGCTGCGGCTGCTGCTGGACACGGTGCTGGAGTCGGCGCAGGGGCTGCGGCGCGAGCTGGCGCTGCCGCCCGCCGCCGCCCGGCCCGCGGACACGGTCGACGCGGTCGAGCCCGGCCGTATGTCGCCCAAGGACGTGGCGGCCCGCGCGCTCTCCGAGACCGACCCCGCGCTGCTCGACCAGCTGCTCGCGCTGCCGCAGGCGCATCTGATCGTGGACGGCTACAACGTCACCAAGACCGGCTATCCGACGATGCCGCTGGAGAAGCAGCGGCTGCGGCTGCTGGGCGGGCTCGCCATGCTCGCGGCGCAGACGGGCGCGGAGATGACCTGTGTCTTCGACGGTGCCGAGCTGGCGGCGCCGGTGCTGCTCGCGCCGCCGCGCGGCGTGCGGGTGCTGTTCTCCAAACCGGGTGTGACGGCGGACGAGTTGATCCGCCAGCTCGTCAGGGCCGAGCCGCCCGGCCGGCCCGTGGTCGTGGTCTCCACGGACCGGGAGGTCGCGGACGGGGTCGCCAGGGCCGGTGCCAGGCCGGTCGCGTCCGCCCTGCTGCTGAAGCGGCTTTCGCGCGTCTGATCCCTCTTGTGACGCTGGTCAACCCGTGCGAACAATGACCGAATTGATCGCTCCTTGTTGCAGCGCAGTGTCAAATGTCCATGACTGCCTGTGTGGTGTCGGTAAATTATGTGCGTCCTGACTGAGTTTTTCCTTGGAAGGATTTGAACTGATCACAAGAAGGTCACTAAGGTCAGGCCTCGAACCTTCGCACGGTTGATCATCCATCCGGGGTGGCAGCGAAGGAACCGCCGATTTCGTGTAGTTCAGCCCGGTTCGGTCCAGTTCGCTGGAGGGATGGACGCAGGAAGCCGGGGCCTTGCGTCCCCCATGGCCCGGTAGGCGGGTGAGGAAGAAGGAGCTCGCCTCCGTGGCGTCCCACCGTCGACCCAAGCAGCCGAGCCGTGCCCGTGTGACCGTGCTCACCGCGACCGCCGCCGCTGCCGTCGCTCTCAGCGCCCAGGCCGCGCACGCGGACCCGAAGCCGAGCAAGGAAGACGTCAAGGAGAAGGTCGACAAGCTCTACGAGGACGCGGAGAAGGCCACCGAGAAGTACAACGGGGCCAAGGAGGCGCAGGGCAAGCTCGAAAAGCAGGTCGACGCCCTCCAGGACAAGGTCGCCCGCGGCCAGGACGAGCTGAACGACCTGCGCGACGGCCTCGGTTCGATGGCCAGCGCCCAGTACCGCACCGGCGGCATCGACCCCGCCGTTCAGCTCTTCCTCTCCTCGGACCCGGACAGCTACCTGGAGAAGGCGTCCACGCTCGACCAGGTCAGCGCCAAGCAGGCCGACACGCTCCAGCAGATCCAGTCCAAGCAGCGGACCCTCGCGCAGCAGCGCCAGGAGGCCCAGGGCAAGGTCACGGACCTCGCGGACACCCGCAAGCAGCTCGGCGCGAAGAAGGACGAGGTCCGGGCCAAGCTCGCCGAGGCGCAGAAGCTGCTCAACACGCTCACCGCGCAGGAGCGCGCCGCGCTCGTCCAGGAGGACGAGTCCCGCGCCAGCCGCGACGGCGGCGGCACCTCCTCGCGCGCCGACCTCGGCAACTCCGTGCCCTCCTCGCAGCTGGCCGGTGCCGCGTTCGCCGCCGCCCAGAGCAAGATCGGCACCCCGTACGTGTACGGCGCCAGCGGCCCCGGCTCGTTCGACTGCTCCGGGCTGACCTCCTGGGCGTACGCGCAGGCCGGCGCGACCATACCCCGCACCTCCGAATCCCAGGCCAACGCCGGTACGCGCATCGGGATGAGCCAGCTCAAGCAGGGTGACCTGGTCATCTTCTACGGCGACCTGCACCACGTCGGCTTCTACGCGGGCAACGGCCAGGTGCTGCACGCCCCCAAGCCCGGTGCCAGCGTGCGCTACGAGTCCATCAACAACATGCCCTTCCAGTTCGGCGTCCGGATCGTCTGACGCCCGCTGACACCCGCCCATTCGGGCGAATTCCCGCTACGCACGCTGACGCCGCGCCCCACCGATGACCTTGTGGTCTCCGGTGGGGCGCCACTTTGTGTGCCCGGGGCGGTCGTTGGTCGCTCCGTGGTCGCACGGCTACTGTCTGCTGCGCGCAGCTCCGGCCAGCGGTCCGCCCGTCGGGCGGCAGGGGCTGCGTCAGTGCGTACAGCGGAAGGAAGTGCGGCTTCCTGTGGTGTCCCATCGCCGCCCCTCACAACCCGGACTGGGCCTCGGCGCCCGCGGCAGCGTCCTCGCGGTGTCCGCCGCGGCGGCCACCGCCGCGGCGGCGCTCGGAGCCGCCCCCGCGGGTGCCGACCCGCAGCAGACGCCGGAGGCCACCCGCGCCAAGGTCGACCGGCTGTACGAACAGGCCGAGAAGGCAACCGAGTTGTACAACAAGGCCAATGAACAGGCGGGACGGCTGCGCGGCCTGGTCGACCAGGCGCAGGACAGCGCCGCCCGCGGCCAGGAGCGTGTCAACAAGATGCGCGGAGCGCTCGGTTCGCTCGCCGGCGCCCAGTACCGCTCGGGCGGCGTCGACCCGGCCCTCGCCCTGCTGCTCTCCTCCGACCCCGACAGCTATCTCGACAAGGCCTCCGTCCTGGACCGGGTCGGCGCCCGCCAGTCCGGCACCCTGAGAGAACTCCAGCAGGCCCAGCGGAGGCTGGGACAGGTGCGTATGGAAGCCGCCCACGACCTCACCGAGCTGGAGCGCAGCAGAGCCGCCGTGGCCCGGCACAAGCGCACCGTCGAACGCAAACTCGCCGAGGCGCGCCGACTGCTCGACTCGCTGCCCACCGCCGACCGCGACTCCTACGACCGGGCCTCACGCTCCGACCGCGGCGAGGGCTCCACGCTCTCCGGCGGCGCGCCCGCCTCGGCGCGCGCCGCCGCGGCCGTACGCGCCGCCCAGAACGCGGTGGGCCGCCCCTACGTCTGGGGCGCCAACGGGCCCTCCGGCTTCGACTGTTCGGGGCTCACCCAGTGGTCGTACGCGCAGGCGGGCGTCGGACTGCCGCGCACCTCCCAGGCGCAGCGGTACGCGGGCCGGCAGGTCCCGCTCTCCGCCGCGCGCCCCGGTGACCTCGTGGCGTACCGCGACGACGCCAGCCACATCGGCATGTACGTGGGCAACGGCCAGGTCATCCACGCCCCGTACCCGGGGGCCGCGGTGCGCTACGACCCGGTCGGCATGATGCCGGTCTCGTCGGTCACGCGCGTCTGATCCGGACGGAAGCCCAGGGCCACCCCGTACGATCGGCGACGTGGCAGGTCGGGCGCGTACCGCGGCAGGACGGCACGGCGCGTGGGGACGTACGGCCGTGCCGTGGCTCGTCGCGCTGCTGCTGGCGGCGGGCTGCACGGCCCCCGAGAAGGCCCCCGACACCTCCGCCGACGCGATCGGACGGACCCTGGAGCGCCGGGCCGCGGCCGTGATGGACCGGGACGAGGACGCGTATCTCGCCGTCCTCGCCCCCTCCGCGCGGACCCTGCGCGCCACCGCGCGCGAGGAGTTCGAGAACCTCGCGGACGTGCCGCTCGGCTCCTGGACGTACCGGCTCACCGGCATCGAACGCTCCGGCGACCGGGCCACCGTCCAGGCCGAACTGCGCTACCGCCTCGCCGGCTACGACACCGCGCCGGTCTCCACCCCCCGCACGCTGGCGCTGGAGGAGAGCGGGGGCCGCTGGTACGTGACCGGGGACCGGCCGGGCGCGGGCGGCACCGCACAGCTCTGGCAGCAGGGCGCGGTACGGGCCGTACGCGGCGCCCACAGCCTCGTCCTCGGCGTCGCGGCCGGTGCGGCGGCCGAAGCGCGGCTGCGCGGCATCGCGGCCGCCGCCGACCATGCCGTACCCGCCGTGGACGACGCCTGGCCGGGCCCCTGGGCGCGCCGGGTGGTGCTGCTCGTACCGGACTCCCTGGAGTCCATGGCGGGGCTGCTGGGGGCGCCCGCGGCCGGATACCGGGGCATCGCGGCCGTCACCACCGGCGAGGTCGGCTCCCCGGGCGCGGCGCCCGCCGACCGGATCGTGGTGAACCCCGAGGCGTACGGCGCCCTCAGCGGCTACGGCCGGCGGATCGTCCTCACCCACGAGACCACCCATGTCGCGACCCGCGCCGCCACCTCGGCCGCCACCCCGGCCTGGCTCTCGGAGGGCTTCGCCGACTGGGTCGCGTACCGGGGTACGGACCGCACGGCGGGCGAGATCGCCCCCGAGCTCCAGCGCGCCGTCCGCCGCGGGGAGACGCCCGCGCGGCTGCCGTCCGACGAGGACTTCGCCTTCGGCGCCGACCCCGACCGGCTGGCCCGCTCCTACGAGGGCGGCTGGCTGGCCTGCGAGCTGATCGCCCGGGACCGGGGCGAGCGGCGGCTGACCGACTTCTACCGCGCGGTGGGCGCGCACCCGGGGCGCGGGGGAGCGGTGAAGAAGGCGGCGCACGACGTGCTCTCCACCACGCCGGAGGAGCTCACGGCACGTTGGCGCGACTTTGTGCGTCGGCGTCTGGCCTGACCGCGAGCGCGTCCCTGTCGCGGGGCCCGGAGACCGTGTCCCGCCACAGCCGCACACAGGCGGTCAGGGTCGCCGCGACCAGCAGCCCGTTCCGTACGGCCAGCAGCAGGACGCCCGCCGCGTCGCCGGCCACCACATGCGAGAACAGCAGCGGGAACTCGAGCAACGTCACGGCGGTCGCCGCCACCACCAGCCACGCGGGCAGGGCCATCCGGCTCGCCCGCAGCGTCAGACAGACGGCCGCCAGACCGACCAGCCAGAGCATGTACTGCGGACTGATCACCCGGCTCGTGGTGGTGAACAGCAGCACGGCGGCGAACGCCGCGTCGTACGGCGTGCCCGCGCCGAACCCGCGCGCCCTCAGCCGCCACACCAGCAGCCAGCCGAAGGACAGGACGGTCAGCGCCAGCGCGGCGTTGCTGACCAGCGGGACATACGGCCCCACGAACTCCACGGAACCGTAGTTGAGCAGCACACTCCCGTTCCAGCCGAAGTGCCTCGCCACCTGGAAGACCAGCGCGCCCAACGACTCGATCTCGGTGCCCCGGTCGCGCTGGAAGGTCAGGAACGCCAGCGCCCCGGGCATCGCGGCGGAACAGACACCGAGCAGCACGGCCGCCACCACGGCGGCCGTCCCCCAGGACCACCGGGTGACCCGGCCGCGCGGAGTACCCACCAGCAGCAGCACCGGCCACACCTTCAGCAGCGCGCCGAACCCGGCGAGCGCCCCCATCAGCCGCGGCCGGCGCGCCCCGGCGAGCAGGGCGGCGACCGCCACCGCCGTTACCATCAGGTCGTACCGCGCGTACGCCGTCGGACCCAGCAGCGGCACCCCCACCACCCACACCCACGCGCCTCCCAGGGACCGGCCGGTCCGCCTCCCCGCGTACAGCAGCAGCCCGAAGGCCATCGCGTCACAGAGGAGCGCCAGCACGAAGAAGGCGGAGGCGTAGCCGAGGAACGGCAGCACCGCGGGCGAGACGATCGCCAGCGCCGCGGCCGGCGGATACTGCCAGGTCACATCGTCCAGCGGATACGTGCCGGTCTTCAGCACCTCGTACCAGCCCTGGTAGATCACCGCGACATCGCCGGTGACGTCGGGTCCGGGCAGCGTGACGACCTTGAAGACGCAGAGCAGCAGCGCCGCCCTGGTGAGGGCCCACACCGCGACCGGGAACCGTGTGCCGTGCGCGCCCGCCATGACCGCCTCATCCTCGCCCGACTCGTACGTGACCGCGGGTGCCATGATGCAGGGCGGGGCTGTGCGGGAGCCACGAGGCAGGGCCGCCGCCGGGTTGGGTACTGTCTGCGGCGATGCACAAGACATTGATCGTGACCAATGACTTTCCGCCCAGGCCGGGCGGCATCCAGGCGTTCCTGCACAACATGGCGCTGCGTCTGGACCCCGAGCGGCTCGTCGTCTACGCCTCCACCTGGAAGCGCGGGCGCGAGGGCGCGGAGGCGACGGCGGCGTTCGACGCGGAGCAGCCGTTCACCGTCGTGCGCGACCGTACGACGATGCTGCTGCCGACCCCGCGCGTCACCCGCAGGGCCACCCGGCTGCTGCGCGAGCACGGCTGCGAGTCGGTCTGGTTCGGCGCGGCGGCCCCGCTCGGCCTGATGGCCCCCGCCCTGCGCGCGGCCGGCGCCCGGCGCCTGGTCGCCACCACGCACGGCCACGAGGCCGGCTGGGCCCAGCTGCCCGCGTCCCGGCAGCTGCTGCGGCGCATCGGCGAGGGCACCGACACGATCACCTACCTCGGTGAGTACACGCGCTCGCGCATCGCCGCCGCGCTCACCCCGGAGGCCGCCGCGCGCATGGTCCAACTGCCGCCCGGCGTGGACGAGAAGACCTTCCACCCGGGCTCGGGCGGCCAGGCCGTCCGCGAACGGCTCGGCCTCGCGGACCGGCCCGTCGTGGTCTGCGTCTCCCGGCTGGTCCCGCGCAAGGGCCAGGACACGCTGATCCTCGCGCTGCCCGCGATCCTGGCGCGGGTGCCGGACGCGGTGCTGCTGATCGTGGGCGGCGGACCGTACGAGGGGGCGCTGCGGAAACTGGCGGCCGACACGGGCGTGGCCGACTCCGTACGCTTCACCGGCGCCGTCCCCTGGTCGGAACTCCCCGCCCACTACGGCGCGGGCGACGTCTTCGCGATGCCGTGCCGCACCCGGCGCGGCGGCCTCGACGTCGAGGGCCTGGGCATCGTCTACCTGGAGGCGTCGGCGACGGGGCTCCCGGTGATCGCGGGCGACTCGGGCGGGGCGCCGGACGCGGTGCTGGAGGGTGAGACGGGGTGGGTGGTACGCGGGGGACCGCCGGAGGTGGCGTCCGCGGAAACGGCGGAGCGGGTGGTGGCGCTGCTGGGGGACGAGGAGCTGAGGCGGCGGATGGGGGAGCGGGGACGGGAGTGGGTGGAGGAAAGGTGGCGCTGGGACTCGCTGGCGTCGCGCCTCAAGGCGTTGCTCTAGCGGTACGCCGCCCGGCGGGGGGTGCGGTTGTCGCGGCTGGGCCGGGGGCCGAAACGAACCCCCCTCAGCCCTGATAAATCGCTTCGATTTCGTCGGCGAAGTCCTTGGCCACCACATTCCGCTTCAGCTTCATCGACGGCGTGATGTGCCCCGCCTCCTCCGTGAACTGCCGCGTCAGCACCCGGAACTTCCGTACCGACTCCGCCTTCGACACCGCCGCGTTCCCCTCGTCCACCGCCCGCTGCACCTCCGCCAGCAGCTCCGGGTCCAGCCGCAGCGTCGCCGCCGTCGCGTCCGAGGGTTTGCCGTGGTCCTTGGCCCAGCGGGTGAGGAACTCCTCGTCCAGGGTGATCAGCGCGCCCACGAACGGGCGGCCGTCGCCGACGACCATGCACTCCGCGATCAGCGCGTGCGCCCTGATGCGGTCCTCGATCACGGCCGGGGCGACGTTCTTGCCGCCGGCGGTGACCAGGATCTCCTTCTTGCGGCCGGTGATCGAGAGGTAGCCGTCCTCGTCGAGCGTGCCGATGTCGCCGGTGTGGAACCAGCCGTCGGCGAGGGCCTCGGCCGTCGCCTCGGGGTTGTTCCAATAGCCGGTGAACAGGTGCTCGCCGTGGAGCAGGACCTCGCCGTCGTCGGCGATCCGGACGACCGAGCCGGGCAGGGGCTGGCCGACCGTGCCGATCTTCTGGCGGTCCCACGGGTTGAAGGCGGTGGCCGCGCAGGATTCGGTGAGGCCGTAGCCCTCCAGCACCGTGAAGCCGATGCCCCGGTAGAAGTGGCCCAGCCGCTCGCCCAGCGGGGCGCCGCCGGAGATCGCGTACTCGCCGCGTCCGCCGAGGACGGCGCGGAGCTTGCCGTAGACGAGCTTGTCGAAGATCTTGTGACGGATCCTCAGGCCGAGGGACGGGCCCCGCGGGGTGGACAGCGCGCGGCTGTACGCGATCGCCGTGTGCGCGGCCTTGTCGAAGATCCGGCCCTTGCCGTCCGCCTGGGCCTTGGCGCGGGCGGAGTTGTAGACCTTCTCGAAGACGCGGGGGACCCCGAGGATCAGCGTCGGCCGGAAGGCCGCCAGGTCGTCGGTGAGGTTCTTGATGTCCGGCAGGCAGCCGAGCTTGATCGGTGCCATCACGGCCGCCACCTCGACGAGCCGCCCGAAGACATGCGCGGCGGGGAGGAAGAGCAGCACGGAGCACTCGCCCGTGCGGAAGAGGGGGTTGAGGCGTTCCACCGCGTTGCCGCACTCCGCGAAGAAGCTGCGGTGCGTCAGCACACAGCCCTTGGGGCGGCCGGTGGTGCCCGAGGTGTAGACGATGGTCGCCGGGTCGTCGGCCTTCGCGGTCGCGGCGCGTTCGTCGACGGCCGCGTCCGTGATCCCGGCGCCGGCGGAGGTCAGTTCCGCGACCGCGCCGTCGTCGATCCGCCAGACCTTCCGCAGGCCGGGGAGGCCGCCCCGTACCGACTCCACCGACGCGGCGTGCTCCGCGGTCTCCACGATCGCCGCGACCGCGCCCGAGTCGCCGAGGATCCACTGCACCTGCTCGGCCGAGCTGGTCTCGTACACCGGGACGGTGACCGCGCCGGCGCTCCAGATCGCGAAGTCGAGCTGTACCCATTCGAAGCGGGTACGGGACATCAGTGCGACCCGGTCGCCGGGCTGGATGCCCGCCGCGATCAGGCCCTTGGCCGCGGCCCGTACCTCGGCGAGGAACTGTGTGGCGGTGACGTCCGTCCAGGCGCCGGCCACCTTGCGTCCCAGGACCGCGACATCCGGATGCTGCGCGGCATTACGGCGGATGAGATCCGTCAGATTGCCGTCCGAAGGGACCTCGTACAGGGCCGGAAGGCTGAACTCGCGCAAGACTGCTGCTCCTCATCGGGCGCCGGCGCCACGGCTTGGCACGCGCCGGCTGCGGTCCAAGATCGGGCAGGTGCTCGGTGGGGCGAGCACGACTGGACTGCCCGGACGTTACCCATCGGTACTGTCCCACCGATAGAGGGTCCCGGCCAGATGTTCCGTGCGTCACACGTACTGTGCGGTACTTCGCGCAGAGTAGTCCACACCTCCGTCGCCACGGAAGGAACCGCAGGTCCGGCCCCTCTACCGAGGGCGGAATCGGAGTTCTAGGGTGATCGTCATGCGAGGTATGCGAGTCAATGTGATCAGTGATGTCCATGGGAACGCACGGGATCTCGCGAAGGCGGGTGACGGCGCGGACGCCTTGATCTGCCTCGGTGACCTCGTGCTCTTCCTGGACTACGCGGACCATTCGCGCGGTATCTTCCCCGACCTCTTCGGCGTCGAGAACGCCGACAGGATCGTGGCGCTGCGCACCGCCCGACGCTTCGACGAGGCCCGGGAGTTCGGCCGGGAGCTGTGGGCCGGGCTCGGGCTCGACCCGGGTACCGCCATCGAGCAGGGCGTGCGGCGCCAGTACGCCGAACTGTTCGCGGCGTTCCCCGCCCCGACGTACGCGACATACGGCAATGTCGACATCCCTGACCTCTGGCGGGAGTACGCGCTGCCGGGCACCACCGTGCTGGACGGTGAGCGGGTGGAGCTGGGCGGCCGGGTCTTCGGATTCGTCGGCGGCGGGCTGCGCACCCCCATGAGCACCCCGTACGAGATCTCCGACGAGGACTACGCGGCCAAGGTCGAGGCGCTCGGCGAGGTGGATGTGCTGTGCTCGCACATCCCGCCCGACGTGCCCGAGCTGACGTACGACACGGTCGCCCGCCGCTTCGAGCGCGGCAGCACCGCGCTGCTGGACGCCATCCGCCGTACGAGGCCGCGGTACTCGCTGTTCGGACATGTCCATCAGCCGCTGGCCCGCCGGATGCGCGTCGGCGCCACGGAGTGCGTGAACGTGGGGCACTTCGCGTCGACCGGGCGCCCGTGGGCCATGGAATGGTGACCGGCGCACTCGCGATAGCCTGCACCACACATATCCAGAAGCCGGGACAGCCCCAGCACCGGAGGAGCACGGCGATGGCGGAACACACCAGTTCGAGCATCACGATCGAGGCGGCACCGGCCGACGTCATGGGCGTGATCGCCGACTTCGACCGCTACCCCGAGTGGACCGGCGAGGTGAAGGAGGCCGAGGTGCTGGCCACCGACGGCCGGGGCCGTGCCGAGCAGGTCAGGCTGGTGCTGGACGCCGGAGCGATCAAGGACGACCACACCCTCGCCTACACCTGGACCGGCGACAACGAGGTCAGCTGGACGCTGGTGAAGTCCCAGATGCTGCGCGCCCTCGACGGCTCGTACCTGCTGTCGCCCGCCGGCTCGGGCACCGAGGTCACCTACCGGCTGACCGTCGACGTCAAGATCCCGATGCTCGGCATGATCAAGCGCAAGGCCGAGAAGGTCATCATCGACCGGGCCCTCGCGGGCCTCAAGAAGCGCGTCGAATCCGTCCCCGGAGCCTGACGCCGATGCGTACGGTCCTCGTCACCGGCCCCGGCGGGGCGGGCCGTACGACCATCGCCGCCGCCACCGCGCTCGCCGCCGCCCGGCCCGGCGGCCGTGTCCTGCTGCTCTCCGCCGGCCCGCTCGGCGATCTCCTCGGAACACCGGCCGGAACGCCGGACGACCCCGCTCCGGTACGGCACGGCCTGTGGGCCGCGCGCGTGGATTCCGGCGCGCACTTCCGTACGGAGACGCTCGCCTTCCAGGAGCGGGCCGCGACCGCGCTCGAACTGCTCGGCGCCCGGAAGCTGGCCGGTGAGGAACTCACCGAACTCCCGGGCAGCGAGCAGTCCGCCCTGCTGCACGCCCTGCGCCGGGCCGCGGCCGGCGACTGGGACGTCCTCGTCGTCGACCTGCCCCCGCTGCGCGACGCCCTGGCCCTGCTCGCCCTGCCCGAACAGCTGCGCCGCTATCTGCGCCGGCTGCTGCCGCGGGAACGGCAGGCCGCCCGCGCGCTGCGCCCGATGATGGCCCAGCTCGCCGGGATACCCATGCCCGCGCAGTGGCTGTACGAGACGGCCGCCCGGTGGGACGCCGAGCTGGCCGCCGTCCAGTCGCTCGTCGAGGACCCCGCCACGACCCTGCGGCTGGTCGCCGAGCCGGGGCCCGCCGCCGCCGAGGCCCTGCGCGCCGCCCGCGCCGGGATCGCGCTCTACGGACTGCGGGCCGACGCGCTCGTGGCCAACCGGATACTGCCCGGCGACGCCGCCGACCCGTGGCTCGCGACGCTCGTCGCCCAGCAGCGCAAATGCCTGGACGAGTGGCACGAGGGAGGGCGGCCCGCGACGCCCGTGCACGTGGTGGGGCATCTGGGCCGGGACCCGCGCGGTCTCGACGACCTCGCCCTTCTCGGCCTCGCCCCTCCCGACAGCGCGCCGCAGGGCGCCACCGCCGGAAGCCCCGCCGAGGACCCCTGGCCCGTGGAGGACCGGCTCGCCGAGGAGAATCTGCTCGTCTGGTGCCTGCCACTGCCGGGAGCGGTCAAGAGCGAACTGGCGCTGGTACGCAGGGACGACGAACTCCTGCTCACGGTCGGCCCGTTCCGCCGCATCGTTCCGCTGCCGTCCGCGCTGCGCCGCTGCACGGTCACCGGAGCGGCCCTCACGGACGGCGTGCTGCGGGTGAGATTCACCCCCGACCCCGACCTCTGGCCGCGCGCACACTGAACGACGTACCTCCGTTCGGGTACCGTCGAAGGTACGAACCCTTCCGCTGCCCGTGGCGGAAGACCCTGTCTCTGACGCAGGAGTGCCGCATGAGCGATGCCACCGAGCGCCCCGCCGCCGACTCGGACGCCTGGGCCACGGCATGCGCCGAGGACCTGGAGGCCGAGAAGGAGCGCCGACGCGCGACCTACGGCCCGCAGCCAGGCTCCGCCACCGAGGAACTGCGCAAGCTGGTCGAAGCCGTCGCCGACAAGGTCTCCGCGCTGCCGGGCCCGTTGTTCGGCGTGGCCGCGCAGGGCGCCGTACAGCAGTTCATCAACCAGGCGAAGGCGGCCGTCGAGCCCGTCATCGAGCGCAACCCCGGGGTCTTCGACCATCTCGCCGCCGCGGGCAACGAACTGCTCGCCGCGTACCGCTCCGCCGTCGAGTCCCAGGAGTCCCGCTGGACCCAGGGGACGCCTCCGTCGACCGGGGCCGTACGGGAGACGGAGAAGGCCGGCGACCCCACCGACCCGAGGGACGAAGGGCCTGGTCCGGACGGCCGGATCGACCTGGACTGACCACCGGGGCGACAGCGGTGCGCAGGGCAGGACCGGCCGGGCCGGCGCCCGCCCTCGGGTACGGTTGAGCCTTAGCGGGGCTCGACCGAAAACTGAGGGACACATGGGACTCACCATCGGCGTCGACATCGGCGGCACGAAGATCGCGGCCGGCGTGGTCGACGAAGAGGGCACCATCCTGGAAACGCACAAGGTACCCACTCCGCCGACCGCCGAAGGCATCGTGGACGCGATCTGCGCCGCGGTCTCCGGTGCCGGCGAGGGGCACCAGATCGAGGCCGTCGGCATCGGCGCCGCCGGCTATGTGGACGACAAGCGCGCGACCGTCCTCTTCGCGCCGAACATCAACTGGCGTCACGAACCGCTCAAGGACAAGGTCGAGCAGCGGGTCGGACTGCCGGTCGTCGTGGAGAACGACGCCAACGCCGCCGCCTGGGGCGAGTACAGGTTCGGTGCCGGGCAGGGCCATGACGACGTCATCTGCATCACGCTCGGCACGGGGCTCGGCGGCGGCATCATCATCGGCAACAAGCTGCGCCGCGGACGCTTCGGTGTGGCCGCCGAGTTCGGGCACATCCGGGTCGTGCCCGACGGGCTGCTGTGCGGTTGCGGAAGCCAGGGCTGCTGGGAGCAGTACGCGTCAGGGCGTGCTCTCGTCCGGTACGCCAGGCAGCGCGCCAACGCGACGCCGGAGAACGCCGGGACGCTGCTCGGTCTCGGCGACGGCACCCCGGAGGGCATCGAGGGCAGGCACATCAGCGCGGCGGCCCGCGCCGGTGACCCCGTCGCCATCGACTCCTTCCGCGAGCTGGCCCGTTGGGCGGGTGCCGGTCTCGCCGATCTGGCCTCGCTCTTCGACCCGTCCGCGTTCATCGTCGGCGGCGGCGTGTCGGACGAGGGCGAGCTGGTCCTCGACCCGATCCGCAAGTCCTTCCGGCGCTGGCTGATCGGTGGCGAGTGGCGCCCGCACGCCCAGGTGCTCGCGGCCCAACTGGGCGGCGAGGCAGGGCTGGTGGGAGCCGCGGACCTGGCCCGACAGGGCTGACCCGGCACGACCGCGCCCGCCGTCACCGCGTCGTCGGTGCCGGCGGGCGCCGTCATGTCCCGGGCCGCTGGTGTGTCGGTGCGTACGGCCGTTCCTGGGTCGCTGGTGTCGGTGCGTACGGCCGCTCCCGGGCCGCTGGTGTCGGCGCGTACGGCCGCCCCGCCTGCCGATATCTTGGCGGCATGGCGATGCCCACGCTGCCCGACTCCCGTACCGAGCCGGATGGTTCGGCGGTGATCCGGGTGCTCAGCTACAACATCCGGTCGATGCGCGACGACAACGAGGCGCTGGCCCGGGTGATCAGGGCCTGCGCGCCCGATCTGGTCTTCGTCCAGGAGGCACCGCGGTTCTTCCGCTGGCGCAAACGCGCGGCCTGGCTGGCGGCGCACACCGGTCTCGTGGTGCTCGGCGGCGGCGCCACCGCGGCGGGGCCGCTGCTGCTCTGCTCGCTGCGCGTCGCGGTCGAGCGGACGGAGGACATCCTGCTGCCGCTCACCCCGGGCCTCCACCGGCGGGGCTTCGCCACGGCGGTGGTACGGATCGCGGGCGCCCGGATCGGGCTGCTCAGCTGCCATCTGAGCCTCAGCGCCGACGAGCGCCACGCACAGGCGGGGATGGTGCTCGACCGGCTGAAGGCCATGGACGTACCGCACACGATCGTCGCCGGGGACCTCAACGACCGCCCCACCGGCCGCGGTTTCCGGCTGCTGGCCGGGGAACTCCAGGACTGCTGGGACCGGGCGCCCTGGGGCGGCGAGTACACCTCGCCCGCCGTACACCCCCGCCAGCGCATCGACGCGATCTTCGCCACGCACGGTATCGAGGTGCTCGGCTGCGGGGTGCCCCACGGGCTGCCGGGCCTCGACGAGGCCGACCTCGGGGCGGCGACGGATCACCTTCCGGTGCTCGCCGCCCTCCGCGTACCGGCGTTCTGAACGACCGGCTCCCGCCGGGTCCGTCAGACCACCGCACCGCTCCCCGGGTCGTCGCTCTCGTCGTCGTCATGCTTCATCCGCGCCACCAACGTGACGAAACCGCCCAGGAAGCCGCCGATGCAGAGCGTGCTCAGCCACCACGTCATGTCCCACCGCAGCAGGACGGCGACCAGCATCAGCACCGGGCCGCCGATCACCGCGAGCCAGGCGAATCGCGCCGTCGCGTCGGATTCCGGCAGCGGCGGCGGCTCCGGCGGGACGAAATGGCCCTCGTCGCTCTCGTCGAGGTCCTCCTCCCGCGGCTCGTCCAGCTGGTAGTCGCGCGGCCCGCCGACGCCGGGCGCGAAGACGACCGAACCGCCCAGCGCGGGCTTTCCGTCCCCGGCGTCCGGCTCCGGCTCCTTCCCGGCCCCCGGCTCCGGATTCTTCTCGGGGGGCTTGCCCAGCGTCTTGTCCGGAGCCGCGGGCTCCGGCCCGGCCCCCGGGTCCGTACTGTTCCGCTCGCTCTCCAGCAGGGCCTGATCGTCCACCGACTTGAACGGCTTGGCACCCGGCGGATCCGCCGGCTCCTCGCCGTACCCGGCCACGATCGCCGCCCAGGCCGCGTCCTCGTCGATCGGCTGCGGCTCACGGTCCGCGTCATGCTCAGCCACCGGTGGTGCTCCCCTTCTTCCCGACAGTCGGAGCGAGCCGGCCGATGAACGCGTGACTCTCCTCGAAAATCCGCTCCGCGTCATGGTCCAACGTCGCCACGTGGTAGCTCTGTTCCAACAGGACCTCACGGACATCCACCGACGAGACCCGGGACAGGATCCTGGCGGAGTCGGCCGGCGGCACCACATGGTCCTCGGGGCTGTGCAGCAGCAGCAACGGCTGGGTGACCTGCGGCAGCGCCGTGTCCACCAGCCGGAAGAAATTCCGCAGCGAGTGCGCCGCGTGCAGCGGCACGCGGTCGTAACCCAGCTCCCGCGCACCCTCCTTGGCGATATCGCTCGTCAGGCCCTTGGTCGTCGGGACCAGATGACGGAGCACGGGCAGCGCGTACGCCACCGCTCCGTGCACCTTGATCCCGGGATTCACCACCACGACCCCGCTGATCTCCCGGCCGTGCTTGGCCGCCAGCCGCAGCGCCAGCGCCCCGCCCATCGACAGCCCGACGACGAAGACCCGCGTACACCGCTCCAGCAGCTCCCGCAGCGCCCGGTCCACCTCCGCGTACCAGTCCTGCCAGCCGGTGACCTGCATGTCCTGCCAGCGGGTGCCGTGCCCGGGGAGCAGTGGCAGCGACACGGTCAGCCCTCGCTCGGCCAGATACCCGGCCCAGGGACGCAACGACTGCGGGGAACCGGTGAATCCGTGACAGAGAAGGACGCCGACCTCGCCACCCTCGTGGCGGTACGGCTCGGCTCCGGGAAGGACCGGCACCGGGGTCTCCTGTTCGTGAGGATCGGACGATGTACTTCACCGTACGCGACCGGACCGACACCGACCAGATCCGTCGGGCACCCATGAAGGAGAGTGCGGGAGCCCCACGGGTTAAGGTCAGTGCGACAGCACACAGGAGGCAATCGAGTTGATCTACGGCGCCATGAAGTTCTCCATCGGAGGGTCGCTGAAGCTCGCCTTCAGGCCCTGGGTGGAGGGCCTCGAGAACATTCCCGCCGACGGTCCGGCGATCCTCGCGAGCAACCATCTCTCGTTCTCCGACTCGTTCTTCCTCCCGGCCGTGCTCGACCGCAAGGTCACCTTCATCGCCAAGGCCGAGTACTTCACCTCGCCCGGTGTGAAGGGCAGGCTCACCGCCGCGTTCTTCAAGGGCGTGGGACAGCTGCCGGTGGACCGCTCGGGCGCGCGCGGCGCGGGCGAGGCCGCGATCCAGAGCGGCATCAAGGTCCTGGCGAACGGTGAACTCTTCGGTATCTACCCGGAAGGCACCCGTTCGCCCGACGGCCGTCTCTACCGCGGCAAGCCCGGCGGCCTCGCCCGCGTGGCGCTCGCCTCCGGCGCGCCGGTCATCCCCGTCGCCATGATCGACACGGAGAAGATCCAGCCGCCCGGCAAGGTCGTCCCGAAGCTGATGCGCCCGGGGATCAGGATCGGCGAGCCGCTGGACTTCAGCCGCTACCAGGGCATGGAGAGCGACCGGTTCATCCTGCGTTCCGTCACCGACCAGGTGATGTACGAGATCATGAAGCTCTCGGGCCAGGAGTATGTCGACATCTACGCGACGGCGGCCAAGCGCCGGCTCGCGGAAGCGGCGAAGGCGGCGGGCACCGGCGGGGAGTGAGCCGGAGGCGAACGGCCGCAGGGGAACGAGGGGGGCGAGTGGCCAGGCGCGAGCGCGTCGTACGGATGTCGGTGGAGCAGCCGCTGTGGCGGGCGCTGACCGCGTACCGCGTACTGACCATGGTCTACGCGGTCCTGATCTTCTTCTACGAGCGTGAGCGGTTCGAACGCCCCTGGGTCGCCGCCTGGTTCCTCGCGTTCCTGGTGATCTGGACCCTGGTCACGCTTCCCAGGGTGGCGAACGCCGTCAGCTGCACCAAGCGCTTCCTGATCGCCGATCTGGCCGTCGCGGTCACCGGCATCCTGCTCACGCCGCTCGCCGACACGCACGCCCAGCAGATCGACGGCCCCACGCTGCCGTCGATATGGGCCGCGGGATCGGTCCTCGCCTTCGCCATCAAGGGCGGCTGGCGCTGGGCCGCGGTCGCCTCCTCCGTCGTCGCCGTCGCCAACCTCGTCGAGCGCGCGCACCCCAGCCGGGACACCCTCCACAACGTCCTGCTCGTCTGGGTCGCCTCCATCGCCATCGGATACGTCGTCGAGGTCGCCCGCGCCTCCGAACGCACCCTCGCCCGCGCCCTGGAGATCGAGGCCGCGACACGGGAGCGCGAGCGGCTGGCCCGTGACATCCACGACAGCGTGCTCCAGGTGCTCGCGATGGTGCAGCGGCGCGGTACGGCGCTGGGCGGCGAGGCCGCCGAACTGGGCCGGCTGGCGGGGGAGCAGGAGATCGCCCTGCGCACGCTGGTCTCCAGCGGACTGGTGCCCGCCACCCGCGCGTCCGAGGACACGGTGGCGCGTACGGCGGGCCGGGACGACGAGCCGTGCGACCTGCGCACGCTCCTCGCGCCGTACGCCGGTTCGCGGATCACCTTCTCGGAACCAGGCGCTCCGGTACTGCTGCCGCCGGCCGCCGCCGAGGAACTGACGGCCGCTGTCGGTGCCGCCCTGGACAATGTCCGCAGGCACGCGGGATCCGAGGCCCACGCCTGGATCCTGGTCGAGGAGTGGCCGGACGAAGTGATCGTGACCGTACGGGACGACGGCCCGGGTATCCCGGAGGGCCGGCTCGCCCAGGCCGAGGGGGAGGGCCGGCTCGGTGTCGCCCTCTCGATCCGCGGCCGGCTGCGGGACCTGGGCGGCACGGCCGAGCTGATCTCGGTACCGGGACAGGGCACGGAAGTCGAGTTGAAGGTTCCACGGGGAGAGACACGGCGATGAGTGAACAGACGGACCCGATCAGGGTGATGGTGGTCGACGACCACCCGATGTGGCGCGACGCCGTCGCCCGCGATCTGGACGCGGCCGGCTTCGAGGTGGTCGCGACCGCCGAGGACGGCCCGCAGGCGGTGCGCCGCGCGAAGGCCACCACCCCGCGCGTGCTCGTCCTGGACCTCAATCTGCCCGGTATGCCCGGCGTCCAGGTCTGCAAGGAACTGGTCGGCACCCTTCCCGGACTCCGCGTGCTGGTGCTCTCCGCCAGCGGCGAGCACGCCGACGTCCTGGAAGCGGTGAAGTCCGGCGCCACCGGCTATCTGCTCAAGTCGGCCCGTACGGAGGACCTGATCGACGCCGTACGCCGCACCGCCGTCGGCGACCCGGTCTTCACCCCCGGTCTCGCGGGCCTGGTGCTCGGCGAATACCGCAGACTCGCCTCCGAGCCCGCGCCCGCCGCCCCCGACGAACCCAAGGCCCCGGAACTGACCGAGCGCGAGACCGAAGTGCTCCGGCTGGTCGCCAAGGGCCTCTCGTACAAACAGATCGCCGAACGCCTGGTCATCTCGCACCGCACCGTGCAGAACCATGTGCAGAACACCCTCGGCAAGCTCCAGCTCCACAACCGCGTGGAGCTGGTGCGCTACGCCATCGAACGCGGCCTCGACGACATCTGAGCCGGGCCCGCCCCGCGGAATCCCCGCACAAGCCTTCATCCGCCCTCTGGTGCAACGCAATTGACCCTGCGCACCATGCCGGAGTGACCTGAGTCACCCTTCCTGTGGCCCGGGTACCCGATCGATGGCGAAGGGGAGTGTTTTCCATGCGCGTCGGAGTACTGACCGGGGGCGGCGACTGTCCCGGGCTCAACGCGGTCATCCGCGGCATCGTACGCAAGGGTGTCCAGGAATACGGCTACACGTTCACCGGGTTCAGGGACGGCTGGCGAGGACCGCTGGACGACGACACCCTACGGCTCGACATCCCCGCCGTACGCGGCATCCTGCCCCGCGGCGGCACCATCCTCGGCTCCTCGCGCACCAACCCCCTCAAGGCCGAGGACGGCGTCCGGCGCATCAGGGAGACCCTCGCCGCGCACGGCGTCGAGGCGCTGATCGTGATCGGCGGCGAGGACACCCTCGGGGTCGCGGCGCGGCTCTCCGACAGCCACGGCATCCCCTGCGTCGGCGTGCCCAAGACCATCGACAACGACCTCTCGGCCACGGACTACACGTTCGGCTTCGACACCGCGGTCGGCATCGCCACCGAGGCGATCGACCGGCTGCACACCACCGCCGAATCCCATATGCGCGTCCTGGTCTGCGAGGTGATGGGCCGTCACGCCGGCTGGATAGCCCTGCACTCCGGCCTGGCGGGCGGCGCGAACGTCATCCTCATACCCGAGCAGCGCTTCGACGTCGACCAGGTCTGCGCCTGGGTGACCTCCCGGTTCAAGGCGTCGTACGCCCCGATCGTCGTCGTCGCGGAAGGCGCGATGCCCAAGGACGGCGACCTGGTCCTCAAGGACGGCACGCTGGACTCCTTCGGCCATGTCCGGCTCTCGGGCGTCGGCGAATGGCTGGCCAAGGAGATCGAGCGCCGCACGGGCAAGGAGGCCAGGACGACGGTCCTCGGCCACGTCCAGCGGGGCGGCACCCCCAGCGCCTTCGACCGCTGGCTGGCCACGCGCTTCGGCCTGCACGCGATCGAGGCGGTACGCGACGGCGACTACGGCACGATGGTCGCCCTGCGCGGTACGGACATAGTCCGCGTCCCGATCTCCGAGGCCACGGCCCAACTCAAAACGGTCCAGCCGGAGCTGTACGACGAGGTGGGCGTCTTCTTCGGCTAGGCGCCCCCTTTTTTGGGGCTCGGTTCGCCTCCGGGCGCTTTATGCCACTGTCGACGGTCGACCGTGCTCGATTCCCTCGTACCTCGGGAACCTCCGCGCGCTCTCCCTTTCGACAGCGGCGCGCCCTTCGGCTCACTCGCCGCCGGAAAGACGGCACCCGGAACGCAGCGGCACCCCACCCCCGACCCCCAGCCGGGCGGCGGCGAGCGTGCTCACGGGCGGGAGGGGGTCGGGGTCGGAGGAGGTGCGTATCCGGACGTAAAGCGTCGCAGCTCGCGCGAAGCGCGGTGACCACGCGACGGAGTCGCATTTGGACCGCGGCGCAGTCCGGACACGGACCTCCGGAGGCCCCGGCACCCGGCACCACGACGCGCCCCGCGCCCCGCGCCGGAGGCGTACCGCATCCCGCGCCGGAGGCGTACCGCGCCCCGCGCCGGAGGCGTACCGCGCCCCGCGCCGGAGGCGTACCGCGCCCCGCGCCGGAGGCGCACCGCACCCCGCACCACGAGCCCGCGCCGGAGGCGCACCGCCACCACTCAGCCCGCGCCCACGACCCCCCGCCGGAAGGCGCTGAGCAGTCCCGCCACCACCTCCCGCCCGTTCAGCGTCAGCACCGACTCCGGATGGAACTGCACCGACGCGAACCCGTCGCCCCTCAGCGCGTACACCTCCCCGCTGTCCCCGTCCCGGCTCACCTCCACCCCGTGCGCCGCCAGTTCGTCCGCCGTCGCGTCGTCGCACCGCGCCGTGAAGCTGTTGTAGAAGCCGACCGTCTCCTCCCGGCCGAACAGGTCGATCCGGGTCTGCGCGCCCTGGTACGGCACCCGCTTGCGTACCGTCTCCAGCCCCAGTTCCGCCGCGATCAGCTCGTGCCCGAGGCAGACCCCGAGCAGCCCGTTCCGCCGGTCGCGGATCAGTTCCCCCGCCAGCCCGCGCAGCATCCGCATCTTCGGGTCGGCCGTGTCCGCCGGGTCGCCGGGGCCGGGGCCCAGCACCACCGGACCCTCGTGCGCGCGCAGGGCGGCGCGGAGATCCGGCTCGTCGAAGCGCCGTACGGTCACTTCGAGACCCGACGACCGCAGCACATGCGCCAGCATCGCGGTGAAGGTGTCCTCGCCGTCGACGACCAGGGCGTGCCCGGTGAGCGTCGTGGACGCGGTCCGCATCCTCAGCCAGAACGGCGCGAGGTCCGCGCGCCGCGCGGCCAGTGCGGCCCTGATCCTCGGGTCGTCGGCGAGCCGGGGGCGCGCGGACTCGTCGCGCGGGCGGCCGGGCCGTACGCCCAGCGCCGCCAGTACCCCCGCCGCCTTGGCGTGGGTCTCGGCGACCTCGCTCTCCGGGCGCGAATGACGTACGAGCGTCGCCCCGACCGGCACCCGCAGCCCGCCGTCGCGGTCGATGTCGGCGGTACGGATCAGGATGGGGGAGTCGAGGGTCTGCGTGCCGCCCGCGTCGCGCCCGATGAGCGCGAGCGCGCCCCCGTAGTAGCCGCGCCCGCCGGCCTCGTGGCGCTCGATGACCCGGCAGGCGTTCTGCACCGGCGAGCCGGTGACCGTCGCCGCGAACATCGTCTCCTTCAGCACCTCGCGCACATCGAGCGACGAACGGCCGCGCAACTCGTACTCGGTGTGGGCGAGATGGGCCATCTCCTTGAGCCGGGGGCCGACCACCACCCCGCCCCGGTCGCCGACGGTGCACATCATCTTCAGCTCCTCGTCGACGACCATGGACAGCTCCTCCGTCTCCTTGCGGTCGCCCAGGAACTCCAGCAGGGCTTCGGCGGTCGGGCCCTCCGGCGGATAGCGGAAGGTCCCGCTGATCGGGTTCATCACGACGGTCCCGCCGCTCATCCGGACATGGACCTCGGGGCTGGCGCCGACCAGGGTGCGTTCGCCGGTGTGGACGAGGAACATCCAGTACGCGCCGCGCTCACCGGTGAGCAGCCGCCCGAAGAGGGCGAGGGCGTCGGCCCGCCCGAAGCCGGGGACCCGGCCTTCGAAGGTCCGCCGGATGACGAAGTTCGCGCCCTCGCCCCGGCCGATCTCGTCCTCGATCACCCGCCGGACGATCTCCGCGTACCGCTCGTCGTCGATGTCGAACGCGCCGTCCTCGACCCGTACGTCATGGGCGGGCAGCAGGGCGAGGAGTTCCGCGAGCGGCAGTTCGTACGTCTCGTCCGCGACCAGCACGGCCAGCGGCGTCCCGTCGTCCCGTACATCGAAGCCGCGCTCCCTGATCTGCCGGAACGGCACCAGCGCGAGCGAGGGGCCGGCGCCGTCCGGCAGCTCGCCCAGCCGGTCCGCCTCGTGTACGGATCCGATGAGCAGTTCCACGACGTCGTGGTCCCGGCCGGGGGTGCGGCGGCGGAGCAGGGCGAAGGGCGGGCAGTCGTCGTCCAGGAGTCGTGCGACGAGCGTCCGGGATGTTCCGTGGGGCATCTGCGGTGTTCCTTCCGGGGAGGGGGAGGAACGGCCGCTTCCGGTCCGAGGCCCGGACCCGGAAAACACTGAAGGCCGCCCCTCGGGCGGCCTTCGCGATTCGTGGTGCGCGCGTGAATCAGTGGGCCGCCGAGCGAGCGGTCCACCACCAGGTCTGATGCGAATGCGCGAACATGAGCGGCACCCTAGCACCCCTCCCGGCACGGTCTGCCCCGTCGCGCGAACCTCGCCGGTCGCGGCACTGGCACCGCGCGTTCCACACTGTGAGCGCCACCTGTACCACAGCCCGCGACCACGTAACCTGGAGCGGTGACAGTGAATGCTGAGAACCCCGCGGCCCATGCGCCCTCCTGGCAAGATCTTCCCGCTGCGCAGCAGCCGGAGTATCCGGACCGGGAAGCCCTGCGCGAGGTCGTGGCCGAGCTGGAGAGCTATCCTCCGCTCGTCTTCGCGGGCGAGTGCGACCAGCTGCGCGCCCGGCTCGGGGCCGTCGCCAAGGGCGAGGCGTTCCTGCTCCAGGGCGGCGACTGCGCCGAGGCGTTCGACGCCGTCTCCGCGGATCAGATCCGCAACAAGCTGAAGACGCTTCTCCAGATGGGCGCCGTCCTCACCTACGCGGCGTCCGTGCCGGTGGTGAAGGTCGGCCGGATCGCCGGGCAGTACTCGAAGCCGCGCTCCAAGAGCACCGAGACGCGCGACGGCGTGACGCTGCCCACGTACCGGGGCGACTCCGTCAACGGCTTCGACTTCAACGAGAAGGCCCGGATCCCGGACCCCGAGCGGCTCAAGCGGATGTACCACATGTCCGCCGCCACGCTCAATCTGGTCCGCGCCTTCACCACCGGCGGCTACGCCGATCTGCGCCAGGTGCACGCCTGGAACCAGGACTTCGTGAAGTCGTCCCCGTCGGGCCAGCGTTACGAGCAGCTCGCCCGCGAGATCGACAACGCGCTGAACTTCATGAAGGCCGCGGGCACCGACCCGGCGGAGTTCCGCACCGTCGAGTTCTACGCCTCGCACGAGGCGCTGCTGCTGGACTACGAGTCGGCGCTGACCCGGATCGACTCCCGCACCGGCCGGCTGTACGACGTCTCCGGCCACATGGTCTGGATCGGTGAGCGCACCCGCCAGCTCGACGGCGCGCACATCGAGTTCGCCTCGAAGATCGACAACCCGATCGGCATCAAGCTCGGCCCGACGACGACGGTCGACGAGGCGCTCACCTACATCGACCGGCTCGACCCCGACCGTGTGCCCGGCCGGCTGACCTTCATCGTCAGGATGGGCGCCGACAAGGTCAGGGACAAGCTCCCCGAGCTGGTCGAGAAGGTCACGGCCTCCGGCGCCACGGTGGCGTGGGTGACCGACCCGATGCACGGCAACACCTTCGAGGCGGCCTCCGGCCACAAGACCCGCCGCTTCGACGATGTGCTCGACGAGGTCAAGGGCTTCTTCGAGGTCCACAAGGGCCTCGGTACGCACCCGGGCGGTATCCATGTGGAGCTGACCGGCGACGATGTCACCGAGTGCGTGGGCGGCGGCGACGAGATCTTCGTCGACGATCTGCACCAGCGCTACGAGACGGCCTGCGACCCCCGGCTCAACCGCAGCCAGTCGCTCGACCTGGCCTTCCTGGTCGCCGAGATGTACCGCGACCAGTAGGGGCGCGGGGCGAGGGCCCGCATACCACGATGGGGTACGGATCGATGTGATCCGTACCCCATCGGTGTTTCCCCGGCTTTTGTCCGGCGGGGACGGCAGGTAAGGTTAGGTTAGCCTCACCGGGTTCCGGGGTGGCCTGAACCAGCGACCCCTCCGGGAGGTGAACCGCGTGTACGTCTGCTCGTGCTTCGGCATCACCGAGACACAGGTGAAGGAACACGCGGCCGCCGGGGCGTGCACCCCCCGCCAGATAGCCTCGGCCAGCAAGGCTGGCACCGACTGCGGTTCGTGCGTACGCCGTATCCAGTCCCTTCTCGGCCGGGGCGGCTGCCCGCGCCGTGAGCTGCTCGACCAGGGCGCTTCCGCGCTCGCGGAGCTCGACGTACCGGAGGGCGCGGCCCCGCCCGCTCTCCGAGAAGCCGCCTAGGCGGCTGTTCAGCTGTCGGGCTGCTCGATCTGCTGGGAGATATAGAGCGGCTCACCGAGCTTCTCGATCAGCTCCAGCTGGGTTTCGAGATAGTCGATGTGATGTTCCTCGTCCTTGAGGATCGATTCGAAGATCCCCTTCGAGGTGTGGTCCGCCTTGTTCCGCATGACTTCGATTCCGCGCTTCAGCCGGTCGATGGCCTCGACCTCGACCTCCCGGTCCGCCTCGAACATCTCGGTGACCGTCTGCCCGACCCGTACATGGAAGAGCCGCTGGTAGTTCGGCAGCCCCTCCAGAAAGAGCAGCCGGTCGGTGAGCAGCTCGGCGTGCCTCATCTCGTCGAACGACTCGGCCCGGGTGTATTTCGCGAGCTTGGTCCACCCGTTGTTCTCCTGCATTTTGCTGTGCAGGAAGTATTGATTGATGGCGGTCAGTTCGGCGGTCAGCTGCTCATTGAGGAATTCGATGACCTCGGGGTCGCCCTGCATCGCAGAGGCTCCTTCCAAGCGTGTGACGGGTGCGCGCATCCTCGCACCGTCACCGGGGGCCGTCCAGTAAGTGCATGCTTAGTATGGATTGCCTGGTCGCGTTCGGGCCTGGTCATGACCACCCTTCGCGGTCTGTCACCATGGAAGGCATGGGTCAGCCGGAAAGCCGGGAACGTCAAGAGCCGGAACAGTCCGAGCTACCACCGGGGCAGCGTCTACAGCGCGGCTGGCCGGTGACCCACTATGGGCCCGTACCGAAATTCCGGCAGGAACGCTGGGAGTTCCGGGTCTTCGGAGCCACCGCCGACGGCGACAAGCACTGCTGGAATCACGAGGAGTTCTCGGCGCTTCCGTTCTCCACCGTCGTGGGTGATCTGCACTGCGTCACGAAGTTCAGCATGGTGGGGGCCGAATGGGGCGGCGTCCCCGCCCGTACGATCGCGGAACTCGCGCCCCCCGCGGCGAGCGTCACCCATGTCATGGTCTGGGCCGAGTACGGCTTCAGCTCCAATCTGCGGCTCGCCGACTTTCTCTCGGACCGGACGATATTCGCCACCCATAAGGACGGTGAATTGCTCACCGCCGAGCACGGTTTCCCCGTACGGCTCGTCGTACCGCAGCTGTACGCCTGGAAAGGGCCCAAGTGGGTCCGGGGCGTGGAGTACATGACCGCCGACCGCCGCGGCTTCTGGGAGGAGCGCGGCTATCACAACGTCGGCGACCCCTGGGCCGAGCAGCGCTACTCCTACCAGGAAGTCCCGGGGGACGGCCCGGAGCTGTAGGCCGTGTCCGCGACGCGGTCCGGCGTCAGCCGTCGCGGAGTTTCTTCAGCCGTGCCACGTCCGCCGCGTGCCCCTCCGTGCCGCCCGGTGTCTCGATCACCAGCGGTACGTTCTCGGTCGCCGGATGCGCGAACAGCTCACGGAACGGCTCCTCGCCGATATGTCCCGCGCCGATGTTCTCGTGACGGTCCTTGTGCGCGCCCGCCACATCCTTGGAGTCATTGGCGTGGATCAGCTTGAGCCGCCCCTCGCCGACCGTGTCCACCAGCAGATCCAGCGTCTGCCGCATCCCGTGCGGTCCCGCCAGATCGTGCCCGGCCGCGAAGATATGGCAGGTGTCCAGACAGACGCCCAGCTTGGGATGGGCGTCGAGCGCCTCGAAGTACGGGCCGAAGTCCCAGGTCCTCGAACAGAGCGAGAAGCCCTGTCCCGCGGTCGACTCCAGCAGCAGAAACGGATCGTCGTCATGGGTCAGTTCGTCGAGAAGCGGCAGCATCCGCTCCCGTACCTGCGCGAGCGCCACCTCGCGGGGCCGTCCGCCGGTCGCCGAGCCCGTGTGCACGACCACGCCCAGCGCGCCGATCTCCCGGCCCCGGCGCAGACTGTGCCGCAGCGACTCCACCGACTTCTCGGCGGTCGCCTCCGTATGCGAACCGAAGTTGATCAGATAGGGCGCGTGCACATACGCCGGGATGTCCTCCGCCGCGCACTGCGCGCGGAACCGCTCGTCCTGTGCCGGATTGCCCGGCGGAGTCGCCCAGCCGCGCGGATTGGCCGCGAAGACCTGGACGGTCTCGGCGCCCAGCTCACGTGCGTAGGCCAGACCGGTCGAGGCGAGGCCGCCGGCCACCGGGACATGGCTGCCGACGGGATTGCGCGTCACTCCTAGAGCCCCTTGGTCGTGATGGTGATGGTGCTGCCCTCGGGGGCCTCCTGGCCGCCCTCGACCGACTGCTGTTCCACGGTCTTCCCCAGGAAGGGGAAGCCCCGGTCCACGGTGACCTCGAAGCCCGCCTCCTTCAGCAGCTTCGTGGCCTCGTCGGTCGTCTTACCGGTCACATCGGGTACGGAGATCATCCGCGGCCCCTGGGAGACCGTCAGTGTGACCGTATCGCCCCGCGCCAGCTGGGCACCCTCGGCCGCGGACTGCCGGGCGACCGACCCCGCGTCCTCGGGGGAGTTCACGCGCTCGGCCGCGACCTTCACCGTGAGCCCCTGGTCCTCCAGCTCCGCGGTGGCGTCCTCCACGGACTCACCGGTCACATCGGGGACGTCCACCGGGCTGCCCTTGCTCACCACGAGCGCGACCCCGGAATCGGGCCGCACCCCACTCCCGGACGCCGGGGCCGAACTGATCACGGTGCCCTGCTGGATGTCGTCGTCGAACTCCCGCGTGACGACCCCGGCCGCCAGCCCGACCTTCTTGAGCGCCCGCCGCGCCTCGCCCAGCGGCATGCTCTCCAGATCCGGGACCTTGACGATCTCCGGACCACGCGAGATCACGACGGTCACCGAGCCGTTGCCGCGGATCCGCACGCGGGGCGCGGGGTCGCTGCCCATGACCGTGCCGCGGGCGAAGGAGTCGCTGAAGTCCTTGGTGACCTTCACCTCGAGCCCCGCGTCCGAGAGCCGCTTCGTGGCCTCCCGCTCGCTCTGGCCGAGCAGCGAGGGAACACGCGTGAACTGTCCCGAATTGATGTACCAGACACCCGTACCGACACCCAGCACCAGCAGCACGGCGACCACCGCCGCGACGACGCCCCGGCGGGGCATGACCGGGCGGCGGCCCGGCGCGTCCGGCGGGGGCGCCATCTCCAGCCGGCTCGTGCGGTTCGGTGTCTCGTCCTCCGCAGGCTCGACGGGCCGGATGCGCGGGATCACCGCCGTACGGTTGTCGGCACCGGCCCCGTCCACCGGCTCGGGCCTGGCCCGCGGCGGTACGGCGTCCAGCTGCGCGTCGGTCAGCGCGGCCCGCGCCTCCCGCGCCAGCCCGAGCAGCGCCACCGCGTCCGCGGGCCGCACCTCGGGGGCACGGGCGGTCGCCGCCGCGACCAGCTCGTCCAGCTCCACGGCCAGCCCCGGCACGGCGGCCGACGGCGCGGGCACGTCCTCGTTCAGATGCCGGTAGAGCACCTGCGCGGGGGTATCCCCGCCGTGCGGCTTCGCACCGGTCAGCATCTCGTGGAGGACGACCCCGCAGGCGTACACGTCGACGCGGGTGTCGGACGTGCCGTGCTCGATCTGCTCCGGCGCCAGATACGACACCGTGCCGAGAACGCTCCCGGTGGTGTTCGTGACATCGCCGACGGCCCGCACGAGTCCGAAGTCGGCGACCTTGACCCGGCCGTCGTCCCCTATCAGCACGTTCTCCGGCTTCATGTCCCGGTGCACGAACCCGGCCCGGTGCGCGGCCCCCAGCGCGGCGAGCACCGGCTCCAGAATGTCCAGCGCGGCCCGGGGCCGCAGCGCCCCGCGCTCCCGCAGGACATCGCGCAGCGTGCACCCCGCGACGTACTCCATCGCCAGATAGACGTAGGCGCCCTCGGCGCCCTGGTCGAAGACCGCGACGACATTGGGATGCGACAGCCGGGCCACCGACTTGGCCTCACGGATGAAGCGCTCCACGAAGGTGACGTCGGCGGCGAGGGCGGGATGCATCACCTTGAGCGCGAGGACCCGGTCGAGCCGGATGTCGACGGCCCGGTAGACCGTGGCCATGCCGCCGACGGCGATCCGCGCGTCCACGCGGTAGCGGCCGTCGAGCAGGTGCCCGACGATGGGGTCCTTGAGGGTCGTATCCACGAGCCCGAGTCTACGAGCCACGGTGCGCGTCCGGCGGGGGCGCCGTCCGGGCCGGTGGTCTTTGGCCGGGGCCGGTGGTCGTGTGCGGGTTGGTGCCGCCGGACACGGCCCCTGCGCGCCCCCTTCACCGCCCGCACGAGCGACGGGCCCCGGAACCGGCCGTACGAGACCGCAACCCGGCGACAAGGACACGCCCTAGGTGTATTGACCCGCAACGTTGTTAACGCGGCTGATGGGCGGGTGTCCGTTGAGTGCGGTGTGGCTGCGGTGGTGGTTGTAGGTGTGGAGGAAGTCTGCCAGGGCCTCGGTCCGTTCCTTGTTCGAGGTGTAGGGCCGCAGGTAGGCCCACTCGTCCAGGAGGGTGCGGTTGAAGCGTTCGACCTTGCCGTTGGTCTGCGGCCGGTAGGGCCGGATCTTCTTGTGTGCGATGCCGTCGGCGGCCAGGGTCCGGGTGAACAGCCGGGCCTTGTAGCAGGAGCCGTTGTCGGTGAGGACCCGCTGGACGGTGATGCCGTGGGCGGCGAAGAAGGCGTTCGCCCGCTGCCAGAAGCCCGCGGCCGTGTGCTGGCGTTCGTCGGGCAGGACTTCGCTGTAGGCCAGGCGGGAGTGGTCGTCGACCGCGGAGTGGACGAAGGAGTAGCCGATCACCGGCTTGCGGCTCCTGCGCTCACCGGTGGTCACGAGCTTGTTGTCCATCGCCTGTCGGCGGTCCATGACCTTGTGGCCGCCCCCGTCGGGGATGTTGCCGAGCTTCTTGATGTCGACGTGGACCAGGTCGCCCGGCCGGGCGTGTTCGTAGCGGCGGATCACCCGGCCGGTGGGACGGTCCAGGAAGGCGAGCCGGTTCAGGCCGTGGCGGACCAGGATCCGGTGCACGGTCGAAGCGGGCAGGCCCAGAACCGGGCCGATCCGGGCCGGCCCGAGCTTGCGGCCGGTCCTCAGACGGCACACCTCGGCCTCGACCGAGACCGGGGTGCGGTGCGGGGTCGTGCGGGGCCTGCTCGGACGGTCGGCGAGGCCGCTGTCACCTTCGGCCCGCCACCGGCGGACCCACTTGTGAGCAGTCGGCCGGGATACGCCCATCTCCGCGGCGACATGCGCGACCGGACGGCCCGCAAGGACACGCTCGACCAGGATCCGCCTGCCGTGAACGGTCAGCCGGGCATTACGGTGGGACACGAAGACCTCCGTGTGCGGTGCAGCTTAGACACCTCCACCACACCGGAGGTCTTCGCCATGATCAAGCCCGGCCGGTGTCAACAACGCTCGTGATCAATACACCTAGGGGAACGCCGGCCTCTCCGGGTCCAGCGTCGCCACCCCCTCCACCGGCGACGACGCCCACGCGATCCGCCGCCGCGGCATCCGCCCCGCCCGCCACGCCAGCCGCCCCGCCGACACCGCGTGCCGCATCGCCTCCGCCATCAGCACCGGCTCCCGCGCCCGCGTCACCGCCGACGCCAGCATCACCGCCGCGCACCCCAGCTCCATCGCCAGCGCCGCGTCCGAGGCCGTGCCCGCGCCCGCGTCCAGGATCACCGGCACCCCCGCCCGCTCCACGATCAGCTCGAAGTTGTGCGGATTGCGGATACCGAGGCCGGAGCCGATCGGGGAGCCCAGCGGCATGATCGCCGCGCACCCCACGTCCTCCAGCTTCGCCGCGAGCACGGGATCGTCGTTGGTGTACGGCAGGACCGTGAAGCCGTCGTCGACGAGGGTCTCCGCCGCGTCGAGCAGCTCGATGGGGTCGGGCAGCAGCGTGCGCTCGTCCGCGACCACCTCCAGCTTGATCCAGTCCGTACCGAGCGCCTCGCGGGCGAGACGCGCCGTGAGCACCGCCTCCCCGGCGGTGAAGCAGCCCGCCGTGTTGGGCAGCGCGCGGATGCCGAGCGAGTCGAGTACGGACAGGACGGAGCCGTGCACGGCGGGGTCGAGGCGGCGCATCGCGACCGTGGTGAGTTCGGTGCCCGAGGCGGTCAGGGAGCGTTCCAGCACGTCGAGGCTGGGCGCGCCGCCCGTGCCCATGATCAGCCGGGAGGCGAACGTGGCGGAGCCGATGGTCAGCGGGTCGTCGGCCATGGTTCAGCCTCCCTGGACCGCGGTGAGGACTTCGACGCGGTCGCCGTCGTTGAGCGGTGTGCCGGACCAGCGGGTGCGCGGGATCACCGTCTCGTTGACGGCCGCGGCGACCCCCGAGGGCGCGGGGGCGAGCGTGGCGACCACGACGTCGAGGGTGGTGGCGGGCGCGAGCTCGCGGGGCTCGCCGTTCACGGAGATGTTCATGCGGTCTGCTCCTGACGGATGGACGCGACGGGCGAGGGGCGCGAGGAGAACCGCGACGGGGAGAAGGCACGGGCCTCCGGGGGCAGTTCGCCGGTCGTCAGCACCGTGGCCATCGCGTCGCCCGTGACGGGCGTGAGCAGGACCCCGTTGCGGTAGTGGCCGGTGGCCAGGGACAGCCCCGGCAGCGCGGTGGGTCCGAGCAGCGGCGCGTTGTCCGGTGAGCCGGGGCGCAGCCCGGCGACGGTTTCGGTGAGCGGCAGTTCCGTGATGCCGGGGACGAGTTCGTGCGCGTCCCGCAGCAGTTGGTACACCCCGCCCGCCGTGACCGTGGTGTCCCAGCCGAGTTCCTCGCTGGTGGCGCCGACGACCAGTTCGCCGTTCTCGCGCGGCACCAGATAGACGTGGCTGCCGCGCACGGCGGCCCGTACCGTCCTGGAGAGGAAGGGCGCGTATGTACCGGGCACGGTCAGGCGCAGGACCTGGCCCTTGACGGGCCGTACCGGCGGCAGGACATCGGCCGGTACGCCCCCGAGCCGGCCGCTGAGGCTGCCGCCCGCCAGCACCACCTGGTCCGCGGTGAGCGCGCTGCCGTCGGCCAGGACGGCGCCGGCGGCCCGGTCGCCCACGACGGAGAGCCGGTCGGCGTGGGCGCGGTGGACGACCACCCCGGCCCGTTCGCACGCGGTCAGCAGGGCCGCCGCCAGCCGGCGGGGATCGATCTGGTGGTCCTCGTCGACGCGCAGACCGCCGCGTACGCCCGGCGCGAGCATCGGCTCCAGGCGCCGGCACTCACGGCCCGTGAGCCACTGGGACGTCAGCCCGCAACGCTGCTGGAAGGCGTGCAGTTCGCGCAACTGTGCGCGGTCGTCGGTGTCGAGGGCGACGGCGAGCGTGCCGCACGCCCGGTAGCCGGTGTCCTGCCCGCTCGCCGCCTCCAGTTCGGCGACGAAGTCCGGATAGCGCGCGGCGGAGGCGAGGTTGAGGCCGAGCAACGTCTCCTCGCCGTAGTGGAGTTCGGTGACGGCCGCGAGCATCCCCGCCGCGACCCGCGCCGCGCCGCCGCCGGGATCGGGGTCGGTGACGGCGGTGCGCAGCCCGTGCTGCGCCGCGCGCCAGGCGGTGACCAGCCCGATGATCCCGCCCCCGATGACGAGGACGTCGGAGCCCGTTGTTCCTTCATGGGGTGACTGCATGGGCGTCCAGCCCCTCCCTTCGCCGGCATGACCCGGATCAGGTTCGTACGGTCGGAGGCCGCCTCAGCCTCCCTCTCAGCCCGGTGCGTCCGGACTCCCGCGAGGTAGTGTCGGCTGCCAGCCTAACGCCCTGACCTCCGCGCTGTAAGGGAGCGATTACCGTGGCCCGTTCACTGGACGGACTCGTCCTTTCCCCGGTCGCCGACCAGGCACCGGGGCAGGTGGGCACCGCCACCCGCTTCGTCTACCGCGAGGAGGACGGCGTGATCCGCGCCGAGTACGAGGGCGGTGACGTGGTCCGCGGCTATCTCGTCGGGACGCGCGAGGGCGACCGGCTGGACTTCCGGTACGTACAGCTGAAGCGGGACGGCGCGACGTCGTCGGGGCACTGCGTCTCCACCGTGGTCGGCCTTCCCGACGGCCGGGTGCGGCTGGAGGAGACCTGGGAGTGGGAGTCCCAGGAGGGCAGCGGCACGAGCGTGGTGGAACAGGTTCCCGCCGACATTCCGGGAGTTGTCCGGGACGGGCTGTCTAAGGTGATCGGGTGAGCGAGAGACAGCGGGAGACAGAACCGGCCGGAGAGCCGAGGGTGGTCGTCGTCGGCGCGGGCATGGCGGGCGTGCAGACCGCGGTGGCCCTGCGGGAGAAGGGCTTCGGCGGCCCGGTCACCGTACTCGGCGCCGAGCCGCATCCACCGTACGACCGGCCCCCGCTCTCCAAGGCGGTCCTGCTGGGCAAGGCGGAGAGCCCGGCCTTCGACATCGACTTCGCGGCGCTGTCCGTCCGGCTCAGGCTCGGCCTCGACGTGACCGGACTGCGCCCCGGCGCGCGGGAACTGGACACCGCGCGCGGGCCCGTCCCGTACGACGTCCTCGTCATCGCGACCGGCGCGGAACCGATCGCCCTGCCGGGCACCGAGTCGCTGCCCGGCGTCCATCTGCTGCGCACGCTGGACGACGCGGAGCGGCTGCGTCCGGTGCTCGGCCGCAGGCAGCGGGTCGTGGTCGTCGGCGCGGGGTGGATCGGCGCGGAGTTCACCACGGCCGCCCGGGAGGCGGGCTGCGCCGTGACGGTCGTCGAGGCGGCCGACCGGCCGCTCGCGGGCGCCCTGCCCGCCGACGTCGCCGCTCCCATGACCGGCTGGTACGCGGAGAGCGGCGCCGAACTGCTGACGGACGCCCGGGTGGCCGGTGTCGAACCGGGCGCGGTGCTCCTCGCGGACGGCCGGCGGCTGGACGCGGACGCGGTGGTCGTGGGCATCGGCGCGCGGCCCGCGACGGGCTGGCTGGCCGGATCGGGGATGGAGCTGGGCCCGGACGGCGCCATCGTGGCGGACGAGCGGCTGCGGACCTCGCTGCCGGAGGTGTACGCGGTGGGTGACTGCGCCTCGTTCCCCTCGGCCCGTTACGGAGAGCGACTGCTCGTCCATCACTGGGACAACGCGCTCCAGGGGCCGCGCACGGTCGCCGCGCAGGTGGTCGGCGAGACCGACGAGATCTACGACCCCGTGCCGTACTTCTGGTCCGAGCAGTTCGGCCGCTTCGTGCAGTACGCGGGCCACCACGCGGACGGTGACACCCTGGTCCGGCGCGGTGATCCCGCCGGGAGCGCCTGGTCGGTGGTGTGGCTGCGGGACGGGGCGCCGACCGCGCTGCTGGCCGTCGGCAGGCCCCGGGATCTGGCGCAGGGCCGCAAGCTCATCGAGGCGGGCGCGCGGCTGGATCCGGAGCGGACCGCGGACCCGTCCGTACCGCTGCGCAAGGCCGTGCTCTGACCTCGTGCGGGATCGCGGCACCGCCGGGGCGGCGGCCCGATTGGGGCTTCTCGGCTACCGTCTGTCAGTCCGGGATGGCACGCTTGTCCTTGTGACCGAGATTGACGCAAAGATCGATGCTCTCGTCCCCGCCTGGCTTCACCTGCCCGACATCGCGGAAAAGCTCGACGTCGAGGTGACGCGTGTGCGGCAGTTGGTGAAGGAAGGCCAGCTGATCGCGGTGCGCCGCGGCGAGAACAGGACGCTCCAGGTGCCCGCCGCCTTCATCGACGGCAACAAGGTGGTCAAGGGCCTCGCCGGCACCCTGACGCTCCTGAGGGACGACAGTTTCACCGACGAAGAGATGCTCGAGTGGCTCTTCACCCCCGACCCCAGCCTGCCGGGCACGCCCGCGCAGGCGCTCAGTGAGAATCGCGGCACGGAGGTGAAGCGCCGGGCCCAGGCGCTCGCCGTCTGACGACATCGCCATCCGCGGTGCGCGGCGCCCCCGTACGGCCGTCCGCCGGCCGTACGCGGGCCGCCGCGCACCGCCGACCCACACATCACGGGGGGATCTTCCATGGCCACGGCTTCCGCGGCTTCCGCGTCGCTGTCCGACGCCCGGCTCTATCTGTGCACGGACGCCCGTAAGCGGCAGGGGGATCTCGCCGAGTTCCTCGACGCCGTGCTCGCGTCGGGCGTGGACATCGTGCAGCTGCGCGACAAGGGCATGGAGGCGGCCGAGGAGCTGGACCACCTCCAGGTCTTCGCCGACGCCTGCCGCAGGCACGGCCGGCTGCTCGCCGTGAACGACCGCGCCGATGTGGCCCATGCCATCGGCTCCGACGTGCTGCATCTGGGACAGGGCGATCTGCCCGTCCCCGCCGCGCGCGCGATCCTCGGGGACAGGCCGCTGATCGGCCGTTCCACCCATGCCGAGGCCGAGGTGGACGCGGCGGTCGCCGAGCCCGGCGTGGACTACTTCTGTACGGGCCCCTGCTGGCCCACCCCCACCAAGCCGGGCCGCCACGCCCCGGGGCTCGACCTGGTGCGGTACGCCGCGTCCCGTGCCACGGATCGTCCGTGGTTCGCGATCGGCGGGATCGACGCCGCCCGTCTCGACGAGGTGCTGGACGCCGGTGCCCGCAGGGTCGTCGTCGTCCGGGCGATCACCGAGGCGGACGACCCGGCGGCGGCGACCGCGGCCCTGGCGAAGCGCGTGCGCGACCGTGCCGTGTGACGGCGGCGGGGTGTACGGATGGCCGGAGTGCGGCGTACGGATGACGGGAGCGCGGCGCACGGGGACGTGCCGTGCCGGAGCGCGGCTACTTAACCGGCAATCCGGGCAAAAGCCCCTCGTCCGGTTGGGGGACCGCCCCACCCTCGATAGCCTGCACATATGGCCCTAGGCACAGCTTCGACCAGATCGGATCACGCGCTGACCGTGCGTGATCTGCTCGCGACCGGCAAGACTTCGTACTCGTTCGAGTTCTGGGCGCCCAAGACGGAGAAGGGCGAGCGGAACCTCTGGAACGCGTTGCGCCGGATCGAAGCGGTCGCCCCGAGCTTCGTCTCCGTGACCTACGGCGCGGGTGGCTCCACCCGCGCGGGCACGGTCAGGGCCACCGAGCGGATCGCCGCCGACAGCACGCTCACACCGGTCGCGCACCTCACTGCCGTCGGTCAGTCCGTCGCCGAGCTGCGCAACATGGTCGGGCAGTACGCCGACGCCGGGATCCGCAACATCCTCGCCGTACGCGGCGATCCGCCCGGCGACCCCATGGGCGAGTGGGTCAAGCACCCGGACGGTGTGCGCTACGCCGTTGAACTGGTCAGGCTGATCAAGGAGTCCGGCGACTTCTGCGTCGGAGTGGCGGCCTTCCCCGAGATGCATCCGCGGTCCACCGACTGGGACACGGACGTCAGGCACTTCGTGGACAAGTGCCGCGCGGGCGCCGATTACGCGATCACGCAGATGTTCTTCGACCCCGAGGGCTATCTGCGGCTGCGCGACCGCGCCGCCGCGGCCGGTTGCGAGACGCCCATCATTCCGGAAATCATGCCCGTCACCAGTGTGAAGATGCTGGAGCGATTGCCACAGCTCTCCACCGCGGTCTTCCCGCCCGAGCTGAAAGAGCGGATCCTCTCCGTCAGGGAGGATCCCGCCGCTGTACGCTCCATTGGCATCGAGTTCGCGACGGAGTTCTGCGCCGAGCTGCTCTCCGAGGGTGTCCCCGGCTTGCACTTCATCACGCTCAACAACTCCACGGCGACGCTCGAAATCTACGAGAATCTCGGACTGCACGAGCAGTCGTGACCGGCCGTACCCGCCCTGTCCCCGGGCGGTGGGCCCAGGAGAGGGGCGGGCATGGGCTGGACGGTCCTCTACATCGCTTTCGGCATCGTGGCCCTGTGGCTGCTCGGTGAGGTGCTGCTCCAGTACAAGGCGCGGCTGCGCTGGCGCGTGCTCGCCTTCACCGGGTTCATGGGCGTGGTCCTCGGCGTACTGATCCCTTCCATATTCGTCATCGCGCTGGGCGCGATCGCGTTCGCGGTCGGCCAGACGTATGTGACGCTGTCCTTCCGCCGCGGCTTCTCGACGGGCTGGGCGATAGGCGGCAGTCCGGGCGCGAGCCGCCGCCGCAAGGCAGGGAGCCGGCAGGCGCAGGAGCGCGAACCCGCGCTGGAGGTCTCGGACCTGGAGTACGAACCGGCCGCGTACGAACCGCCCGCGTACGAGCCGGAGGCGCCCGCGCCGACCGCCGCGGTCTACGAGCCGGAGCCGCTGCCCGACGACACGGGGCAGTACGGGATATACGACGACGCGGCCCGTGAGGCGCGTCAGCAGCCGCACGCGGGCGCGGGCATGGGCGCGGGCACCGCGCCCGGTGCCGGCGCGCACGAGTACGGCGACGGCGGCGGATACGACGCGTATCCGGGGTACGGGCAGCACCAGCCCGCGGGCCAGGACGGATACGTGCCCCAGGACGCCTACCACTCCGGTCAGGACATGTATCCCGGCCAGGACGCGTACGCGCAGCAGCAGTACGGCTACGACGCCGGGCAGCAGCAGTACGCCGGGTACACCGACCCGTACGCCGGCTCGGCCGACAGCGGCGGGCAGTACGGCTCGTACGACAGCTTCGGCGGCCGGCAGCAGTACGCCGACCCGTACGGCAACCAGCAGCAGTACGGCGGCGACACCCCGCCCGGCGGCGTGTGGGTCCCGCAGCAGCGCGACCGCGACGGCGAGCAGTTCCCGCCGATGCCCCACGAAGAGCCGCGCCGGCCCGGCTACCCGGACCCCGACTACAACGAGCAGCAGTACCGCTACTGACGGGCGACCGACGACGGGCGACCGGCGACGCGCGTCGGCGGGCCGTCAGGAACGGTCGGCGGCGCGCCCGTTGACCGAGCGGGCATGGTGACGGCCCGCGTGGCTCACCGCGAGCCGCGGAAGTCCGCCCCTTCGACGATCAGTCCGGCGACCAGCGCCCCCGACATCCCGGCGTGCGCGAGCCCGCCGCCCGGATGCGCCCAGCCTCCCGCGCGGTACAGCCCGGACAGCCGGGTGGGGTTCCCCGGAAGCAGCAGCCGGCCCTCGGCCCCGGCCAGCGCGGGCGCCGGTACGGAACCGCCCGCGGCCCCCGTCAGCGCCGCCGTATCGGCCGGGGTGCGCACCTCGCGCCACAGGAGCCGCTCCGCGATTCCCGGCACGGCGGCCCCGGCGGCCGCCACCAGCGCATCGGCGTACCGCTCGCGCAGCGCGGCGTCGGACCAGTCGACCGGCCCGTCCGGGGCCACCGTCGCGGTGAGCGTGACCGCCTCGTGGCCGTCGTCGGGGCGCGTCGCCGCGTCGTCGGGCCGCAGCACCGTGACCGTGGGCCGCGCCGCGGTCCGCCCGGCGAACACCTCGGCCGCCTCGGCGCTTCCGTCGGGGGAGTGCACCACCGTCCGGTGCGCGGCGCCGGGTTCGCGGGCGCCGCGCAGCGCCAGCAGCACCGTGAACCGGCCCGGCCGCACGGCACCACCCGCGTCCGTGCCGGGCGGCCGTACGTCACCGTCCGCGTCGAGCCGCCACTCCACGAGAGGGCCGGGCGCGATTCCCGCCACCACATGGTCGGCCTCCGCGACCGTGCCGTCCGCCAGCTCGATGCCCGTCGCCGCGCCGTCCTTCTCGACGATCCGGGTCACCTCGGCGCCGAAGACGAACTCCACCCGGCGGGCCAGGCACCGTTCGTACACCGCGCGCGCCAACTCCCGCATGCCGCCCCCGACATACCAGCTGCCGAAGGTCTGCTCCAGATACGGCAGCAGGGCGGCGCTCGCCGGGGCGTGCCGCGGGTCGAGCCCGTACGACAGGGCGTAGCCGTCCAACAGCGCCGCCAGCCGCGGGTCGGCCAGCTCCCAGGCACCGATCTCCGCGACCGTCGTGGCCTGCCGGGCGCCGCGGAGCAGCCGCCGCTGCCGTACGGCCGGATACGGATCCCGGCCCAGCACCCGCCAGTCCGCCCACAGCGGCTCCTCCAGCAGCGGGCGCCGCGAGCGGTCCCAGGCGTCCCGGGCCCGGCCGAGGAACTCCCCCCAGCGCTCCCCGGCGCCCGCGCCCAGCGCCGCGTCCAGGGCGGAGACCACGCCGCCGCGCGACGCGTTGGGCAGCCGTACGCCGGTGCCGTCGGCGAAGACATGCCGGCTCGCCGGATCCACCTGACCGAGCCGGACGCGGCTCTCCAGCGGCTCCTTGCCGGTCTTGACGAAGAGATCGCGGTAGACGGCCGGCAGATGCAGCAGACCGGGCCCGGTGTCGAAGACGAACCCGTCCCGCTCGAACCGGCCCACCGACCCGCCGTACGTCGCCGCGCGTTCGTACACCGTCACCCGCTGACCCGCCACCGCGAGCCGGGCGGCCGCCGCCATGGCGCCCATCCCGGCGCCGATCACCGCAATCCGTGCCATGGCAGCGATTTTAGAGCGCCGGGGGAGCACCGGTCTCCGGCCGTTCCCCGCGTGATGCCACGACCGCGCCGCGTGATGCCACGGCCGTGCTGGGCGGGAGTACGCAGGACTGAGTACCGGTACCTAGTGGGGGAGATGAGTAGGCACGCGGATGGGCTCCGACCTGCGCGGACGGAAGAGTGGGGACCACGGAAGGGGCGCGGCGCCGGCACCGCCGACACGGGGCGGCGGAACTGCGCGGCTCCCCTGACGTAACGGGGGTGCGGACGGGGAGCCCAGCGACCACGGGGGATCAGAGGATCACGGGGAAGCGGGCTCTCCGGCATCCCGGAGAACGGGGTACGGGGACCGGGGGGTACGGGGACTGGGGGTGCGAGGACCGGGGGGTACCGGGGGATACGGGATACGGGGGAACGCGCCGGTCCGGCGAGGCTCAGGGGGATGGAGCCTCACCGGACCGGCGCACGTACGTACGCGGGGCGCGTACGGGCGTCAGCGTCCGCCGACCCGGCCGTGCAGCAGCCGCGAGAGCGCCGCGTGCACATCGTCCATGGACCGCTCGGGCTGGAACGCCTGCCAGTCGAGCGCCGCCACGAGCACCATCCCGACCAGCGCCGCCGCCGTCAGGGGCACGTCGATCTCGTCGCTCAGCTCACCGCCCTCGACGGCCTCCCCGAGCACCCTCTCGACGACCGCGACGGCCTCCTGGCGCACCACCAACAGCGTCGACTGCCAGGCCCGGTTGGTCCGCCACAGCTCGGCGACGTACAGCTGTGTGAAAGCGGGATAGCGGTCGATGAAGACCAGACCGGCCCCGATCATCGCGTCCAGCGCCTCGATCTTGCTGCCGCCGCGCTCCGCCGTGGTGTCGGCCGCCGTCCGCAGGGACGAGGCGAGCAGTCCGACGCCGTGCCGCAGCAGCTCCTCGAAAAGCTCCGTCTTGCTCTTGAAGTTGTAGTAGACCGTGCCCTTGGCGACCCCGGCGCGTTCGGCGATCTCGTCCACCGTCGTCGCCGAGAAGCCCTGTTCGGCGATGAGGGTCACCGCCGCCTCGTAGAGCTTCTGCCGGGTGGCCTGGCGGCGGGTGCTGCTGCTGTCCATGGCGACGATTGTCACAGGTCCTCCGCCGTCACAGCTCCTCCGCGCCCGCCGCATGTCCTGCGCGCTCACAGGCTCAGCTCGGGGTGCAGCCGGTCCAGTGTCCATACCTGCTTGCGCCGCGCGGACAGGGCGGTCAGCGCCAGCGCGCCCGCGGTGAAGGCGGCGAGCACGGCACAGCCCTGCCATACGGGGCCGAGCCCGCCGCCCGAGATGAGTCTGCGCAGCGCGTCGACCACGTAACTCATCGGCAGGAAGGGGTGGATGGCGCCGAAGAAGCCCGGACTGGTCTGGACGGGATAGGTGCCGCCCGCCGAGGTCAGCTGGAGCATCAGCAGCGCCAGCACGAGGATCCGGCCCGCCGGTCCGAAGCGGGCGTTGAGCCACTGGACGATCGCGGTGAAGCAGCAGGTGACCAGCGCCAGGAAGCCGACCGTTCCGGCGGCGCGCGCCATCTCCAGGCCGATGGCCCAGTGCAGTACGGAGATCAGCGCGCCGGCCTGGAGCAGTCCGATCGCGGCGACGGGCAGCCAGCCCGCGAGGGCGATACGCCAGGCCGAGGCGCCGGCGGCCAGCGCGCGCCGGTTCAGCGGCTGGATCAGCATGTACGCCACCATCGCGCCGACCCAGAGGGAGAGCGGGATGAAGTACGGGGCGAAGCCGGTGCCGTAGTTGGGCGCGGCGTGCAGCGAGCGCGAGGCGAGCTGGACGGGGTCGGCCATCACCTCCGTCCGCCGGTCGCGGTCGGTCTTGTCGTAGTCGGGGATCTCTTTGGCGCCGTCGTCGAGCCCTCCGGCCAGCTCGGCCGATCCGTCGGCGAGCTTGAAGAGCCCGCCGTCGAGGGTGTCCGCGCCGGTACTGAGCTTGCCGACACCGGTGTTGAGCGTGGCGGAGCCCTTCTTGGCGTCGGTCAGTCCGGTGTGCAGCCGGCCCGCTCCTTCGGCGACCTTCCGCGCGCCGGTGTTGAGGGCGTTGATCTTCGTGACGGCGGTCTCCAGGTCGTCGTCCAGCTTCGGCGCGTGCTCGGCGAGTGCCTTCGCCTGCTTCTGGAGCGTGGCGAGCCGGCCGTCCAGCGCCGTCAGATCGCCGTTGTTGTTCTTCACCAGGGTGTTGACGTCATCGGCGACGGCGGCCACGTCCGCGGCGGCGGTCCTGGCGCGCTTGAGGGACGGGCAGGCGCCGGGGTCGGGACCGGCGCCGGGAGCGGCGGTGTCTGTGCCCGTGCCGGTGCCGGGGGTGCGCTCAGGGGCGGCCGGGGCGGCGGGGGTGTTCTCGCAGCGTTCCCTGTAGAGGGAGTTCAGCTCGTCGGAGGCCAGGCGGGCCTTCGTCGCGGCGCTGGGCGCGGCCTTCACGAGCAGCCCCAGGTTGTCCCGTATCGACTGGGAGGAGTCCGCCACGAGCCGCGCCGAATCGCCGATGGTCTTCCCGTTGTCCTTGAGGTACGGACGTACGTTCCCGGCCATCGAGTTGATCTTGTCGGCGAGCGACTGGGTGCCGGCGGCGACCTGTCGGGCGCCGGTGTCCAGATCGCTCGCGCCCGTGCCGAGCTTCTTCAGCCCGCCCGTCAGGTCCCCGCTGCCCTCCTTCGCGGTCTTCAGCCCGTCCACGAGGTCCTTCGAACCCTTCTGGGCCTTTCCGATACCGCCCTTGAGCTCGTCGGCGCCCTTGGCGGCCTTCGCGGTGGCGTCGTGGATGTCCGAGAAGGAGATGAAGATCCGGTCGAGGAAGGAGCGCGAGGCGTTGGTCGAGGCGGCGGTCCTCACCTCGGAGAACACGGTCCTGGAGAGCTGTCCGACGATGTAGTTGTTGGCGTCGTTCGTCCGCACCTGGAGCGCGCCGGTCTCGGGGGCGTCGCCGGAACTGGACGCGATCCGCTCGCTGAGGTCGGCCGGCATGGTCAGGGAGAGGTAGTACGAACCGTCCTCCACGCCCTCGCGCGCCTCGGCCGCGCTCACCTCGTGCCAGGCGAAGACCTTGCTCTCGCGCAGGCTCCGGGTGATCTCGTCACCGGCGGCGACCTTCCGGCCCGCCGCGGTGGCGCCCTTGTCGTCGTTGACGAGCGCCACGGGGATCCGGTCGAGCCGCCCGTACGGATCCCAGAACGACCACAGATAGAGCGCGCCGTACAGCAGCGGCAGCAGCAGGATCGCGACGAGCGCGGCGCGCGGGAGCTTTCCCCTGCCGAAGCGCCTCAGCTCAAGCGCGGCCAGTTTCGGCGAGCGCATCGGCCGCCCCCTCCTCGTTGTGCGTACGGATGATGACGGTGCCCGCGTCCTGGTCCCCGGGGGCCTGGCCGCACACGGCGAGTACGGTCGTGCCGTCCTCGGCGACGGACCGCAGCAGCCGCCAGGCCGCGGCGCGGTCGGCGTCGGAGAGCTTGAGGTCCAGATCGTCCACGGCCAGCAGCCGGGGCCGGCCGATCAGGGCGAGGGCGACCGAGAGGCGCAGCGCCTCCAGCCGCTCCAGGTCGCGCACCGACGTGCGTTCGCCCTTGGGGAGGGCGGCCGTGTCGAGCCCGGCGGCGGTCAGCGCGGCGTCGATACGGTCCCGGGCCTCGGCCGCCCGCCGGGCGCGTGGCCGCAGCAGGGAGCGCGGGGATCCGCCGAACCGGCGTTGCAGGAGCGCACGTTCACGCAGATGCTCGGCGACGGTGAGCGCCGGATCGAGATCGCTGACGCCCGGGACAGGGCCGAGGCCGCTGATCCGCCGTACGGCCGCCATGGCGCGGGGCAGGGGCAGTCCGGCGATCTCGGCCCGGCCCTCGGTGGGGCGCATGCGGCCGGTGAGAGCGAGCAGCAGACAGGTGCGCCCCGAGCCCGAGGGGCCCTCGATCACGACGACCGTGCCGGGGGCGGCGTCGACGTGGACATGGCGGAACGCCCAGCCGCGCGCGCCCTTGAGCCCGAAGTCCTCGGCGAGGACGGCCGCGCCGTCCGGATCGGCCCGCGTGCTCTCCGCGTGCTCCTCGCTCTCCGCGTGCGCTTCGCTCTCCGCGTGCCGCAGGCTCACCGCGTGCGCCTCGCCTTCCGTGTGCTCCTCGCTCTCCGCGTGCTCCTGGCTGTCCACGGGGCGCCTCGATTTCTTTGTACTGACTGGTCAGTGCAAAAGCTACTCCGAACCGGTGTGCGAGGCAAAGTCGCAGGTCAGGGCTGATTGTCAGTGGTGTCCCTCACCATGGACACATACGGCTACAGCACCGTCACACGACGACAGGAGGTTCCGTCATGGCCAGCTCCTACGCCGGTGCCGCACGTCGGCGCCGTACAGACGGCCCTGCCCCCGCCCTGACCGGTCCGCCGAGCGATGTCCACCCCGTCCTGCGCAGGGCCACGGCCCCGCCCGCGGCCCTCGATCTCCTCGCCCAGGCGCATGCGGGCCTGGACGAGGCCGCCACGCTGGACGCTCCGAACGAGCGCTACGCCACCGCCCATCTCGCCGCCCTGCGCACCGCCGCCGCGGTGCTCGCCGCCCGTGGCCGCCCGGAGACCACCCCGCAGCGGCGGCGGCGCATCAGGAGCGCCTGGGAGGTCCTCACCGAGATCGCGCCCGAGCTGTCCGAGTGGAGCGCTCTCTTCGCCTCGGGCGCCCCGCGCAGGGCGCGCGCCGAGGCGGGCATACCCGGCGCGGCGTCCGGCCGTGACGCGGACGATCTGCTGCGCGACGCGGGCATGTTCCTGCGCCTGGTGGAGCGGCTGCTCGTCCTCGAACCCGTCCTGCCCCGGCCCCGTGCGGAACACCCCCGGCAGGGCGATGCCGCTGGGTGACCGGGAGGCGCGGTCCGTGGCGTGCCGTCGAAGCGGCGCCGTCCGCCCGCGGGGCGGGCCGGGCGGGACTTGGACGGCACGCCCCAGGCAATAGGGTGGGCGGAGCCTGCACCGTTCACGCCCCGCCACCAGCGGCGGCACCGCGCCGAGGAGTCAACTGCCGTGTCGGACCGTTCCCCTGTTACCGGTGGGGAGACGCCCTCCCGCCCCCGCGGCTCCCTGCGTACCGCCGTGGTCTGGGAGGTCCTCAAGGACGCCCTCGGCCGCCGCGCCAAGGTGGCGGGCACCGACGTTCTGGACGTGCTCGACACCGGAGGGGGTACGGGCAACTTCGCGGTGCCCGTCGCCCGTCTGGGGCATCGCGTGACCGTGGTGGACCCCAGCCCGAACGCGCTCTTCGCGCTGGAGCGCCGGGCGGCCGAGGCCGGAGTGGCCGAGCGCGTCCGGGGGGTCCAGGGCGACATCCACGGCCTCTTCGACGTGGTCGAGCGCGGCGGCTTCGACGCGGTGCTCTGCCATGGCGTCCTGGAGTACGTGGACGATCCGGCCGAGGGCGTACGGAACGCCGTGGACGCCCTGCGCCCGGCCGGGGCGCTCAGCCTGCTCGCCGCCGGTCTGGGCGGTGCCGTGCTCGCCAGGGCGCTCGCCGGGCATTTCGTCGAGGCCCGGCAGGCGCTGACCGATCCGGCGGGCCGCTGGGGCGCCGGCGACCCGGTGCCCCGGCGCTTCACCGCGGAGCAGCTCACGGAGCTGGCCGCCGGAGCCGGTCTCCGGATCAGCGCCGTGCACGGTGTACGGGTCTTCGCGGACCTGGTGCCGGGCGGGCTCGTGGACACCCAGCCGGGCGCCCTGGACGCGCTGCTCCAGCTGGAGGCGGCGGCCGCCGAGCTGCCCGCCTTCCACTCCATCGCCACCCAGCTGCACGTCCTGGGAGAGAAGCGGGACTGACGCGGATTTCGTGGTTCCGGAGCCGCCCCGGGCGGTTCCGGAGCCGCCCCGCAGCGGTTCTGGGGCCGCCCCGCAGCCGTCCTGGAGCCGTCGCGGAGCCGTCCTGGAGCCGCTACGGAGCCGTACTGGGCCGTCCGGAGGCGGTCCGGAGCCCGTCCGGGGCGGTGATCGCGTGGCTGATCAGCCACGCAGCCGTACATGGAGTACGCCACAGGCCCCCCAGCGGGGCGCCAAGCGCCGTATGATCGGTGTACACCATCCGGCATGACGGATCGATGGTTGGGGAATCAACGCCTCAGCGGCCGAGCCGACATGGCGGCCCGGAATGGCGAATTGGCGTTGAGGGCGGGTTTCACGGGGGCGATTCCCTGCCTATCCTTGAAGGAGCCGCATACCGGTCGCCCCCCGCGACCGACGACTAGGAGGACTCCGTGCCGCTCTCGGAGCACGAGCAGCGAATGCTCGAGCAAATGGAGCGAGCGCTGTACGCCGAAGATCCCAAGTTCGCGACAGCGCTTGAGGGAAGCGGGCTGCGTACGTACACCCGGCGACGGGTCTACCAGGCGGTCGCAGGCTTCCTGGTGGGTATCGCGCTCCTCATGGCCGGAATGGTCGCCCAGCAGATCTGGATCAGCGTGGTGGGATTCCTCGTCATGCTGGGCTGCGCGGTCCTGGCGGTCACCGGCTGGCGCAAAGCGCCCAAACCAGGTCAGCAGCAGGCGGCGGGCAGCCCATCCGGCGGCCCCGCGCCCGCACAATCGAGACAGCGCCGCTCGATGATGAACCGCATCGAGCAGCGGTGGCAGCGCCGCCGCGACGAACAGGGCCAGTGAACGAACAGGGCCAGTGGACAGTACGACCGAGGGGCGAACGCGTCAGGCGTTCGCCCCTCAGTCGTTTCCGGCTTCCGGCTTGGCTTCTGGCTCCTGGTTTCCGGGGGCCGCCCCCGTCCTCCGGCGCGGGTGCCGAAGGACGGAGGCGTCGCCCAGGCCGGCGCCCGCGCCGCGCCGCTCAGCCGCGCTGGCGCGAGGGGCGCCAGCGTGTGGTGGCCGCCCTGGTGGCCTGCGAGAGCCGCTGAGGGCCCCAGCGGGCCGTGAGGGACGCCCAGCGCTCCGAGGCGGCCCAGACCACCCGTACGGACGAGCGAGGCACCAGGAGTGCGCGCAGCCGGGGCCAGCGGTCGGCCAGGGCGTCGAGCCCCTCCCGGACCCGCCGTACGTCGTCGGCGAGGCCCGTGACCGGCCGTGGCACGGGCGCGTACAGCACCTGCTCCACCGAACCGGCCACCCGGTGCACCGCCTCGGCGGCCTCCCCGTCCAGCCGGCCGAGCCGTACGATGCGCTCCGCCGCCTTCCGCGGTGTCCGTGATTCGTCGGGCGGGACCCCGTGGTCCCAGGCGGTATCGGTGATCTCCCGCCAGGCCGCCAGCGTCCGCGCCGTCGCGTCGGCGGGGGTGCGCCCCCCGGATCCCAGCCGGCCGGCCCGGATCCTGGTCCGCCAGAGCAGGGGCAGCAGCGTCAGCGCCACCACCGCGAGCCCGCCCAAGGTGATCCACAGCACGGTCGACAGCGGGAAACCGGAATCCGTCGGCGGCAGGGCGGCGCCGGGAGCGGCCGCGCCGCACTCGCCCAGCCGCCGTGACTGCGCCGGGCAGCTGTCCGAGGCGGACGGTTCCGCGGACGGCGCGGCCGAGGTGCTCGCATCGGGACTGGCCACGTCGCTGGGCCCGTCGGACGGCACGTCCTGCCGGGTGTAGTCGGGCGCGCTGCCCCGGCTCGGCGTCGGCTCGAACCGGGTCCACCCGACGCCCTCGAAGTACAGCTCGGGCCAGGCGTGCGCGTCACGCAGCCCGACGGACATGCTGCCGTCCGGCTGCGGCGTGCCCGGCGTGAAGCCCACCGCGACGCGCGCCGGTATGCCCAGCGTCCGGGCCATCGCGGCCATCGAGAAGGAGAAGTGGACGCAGAAGCCTTCCTTGTTCCTGAGGAACCGCGTGATCGCCGTGACGCCGGTGCCCGAGTCCACCTCGGTGTTGTACGTGAAGCCACCGTCCAGCGCGAACCAGTCCTGGAGCCTGACGGCCTTCTCGTAGTCGTTGGCCGCGCCCCTGGTGACATCGAGCGCCGTCGACTTCACCATGTCCGGCAGGATCGCCGGGACCTCGGTGTACTCACGGCGCAGCGCCGACGGGGCCGGGGGCGCCGCGGCGAGCTGCTCCCGGGTCGGGTTCACCAGCAGGCTGCTGACCTCGTACTGCGCGCCGCGCGTCGACTGTCCGCGGTCGCCCACCAGCGTCCTGCCCGCCGGCTCGAAGCGCCAGCGCCCCTCGATGTCCACCTGGGTCGCCGGATAGGGCATCGGCAGATAGTTCTGCCGGTACCAGCCGGCGGCCGAGATATTGGTCCTGACCTCGGTGGTGGAGACCTCGGGGCTCAGCCCGGGGGAGCCGGGCAGCCGGTCCGGTACGTCCTCGACCCCGCGTTGCGAGAACCGCCAGGACGTGCCGTCGAACTTGTCCAGCGCCATGATCCGCAGATACATGTCCTGGGTGTCCGGCGCGTTCGTCTTGTAACGCAGCGCCTCGCGGTCCTCGGGCTGGTTCAGATTGTCCTGGAGCGAGATCAGCGGGTTGACCGCGGAGATCGTGCCCCCGCCGCCCGTCCCCGAGCCGTTCCCGCCGCCGGTGCCGGCCAGCAGGCCGCCGTCCAGCGCGGGCAGCGCGGCCGGGACCACCAGCGCGACCCCCAGCGCCACCACACCGATACGGCGTCCGGTACGGACCGGGGCGCGCCCGCCCGAGGCGTCCGGTCCCGACGGGAACCGGCCCGGCGTACGCGGCGCGCCGCCGAACACCCGGCCCCACTGGGACAGCCGGTCCCGGCCCTCCGCCAGGAGCAGCAGCAGATAGCCCGCTGCCGCGAGGAGGAACCACAGCCAGCCCCCGGCGCCGCCGGAGAGGCCCGCGGCGACCGAGTAGAGCGCGAGCAGCGGCAGTCCGGCCGGGGCCGCGTTGCGGAAGGTCACCGCGATCGCGTCCACCGCGAGCCCGATGACCAGGACGCCGCCGATCAGCATCAGCCTGATGCCGTCGGTGGCGGGCGCCGGTATCGCGTACCGGCCGACGTCATCGCCGCCCTCGGTGAGCAGCCGGCCGAAGTGCGCGAAGACCTCGGGGGTCGGCACGACGCCGATCAGCGCCTGCTGCGAGGCGAAGACCACCGTGAGCATCAGCAGGGTGGCGAGGCCCTGGAGCGCCACGGTCAGTGTCCGGGCAAGCGGCACCCGCCGGGCCAGCGCGCCCACCCCGGCGACGACCGCCAGCATGAGCGCGGCGTGCAGCAGCCAGAGGGCCGGTTCGACCAGCGGCAGCAGGGCGCCCGCCGCCATCAGCGTGGCGGCGAAAGCGCACAGCGCCAGCCTTCCGCTACCGCTCATGACCATCCTCCGGAGAAGCCTGTCGTACCGCCCGTGACGGCCGATTCCGATCGCTGCCGCGCGGCCAGCTGCCACAGCTCGGGCAGCGCGGCGCCCGAGGGCACGGCGAGCGCGGTCCACCCGGCCTCGCGCAGCTGCCGCAGCCGGTCCTCGACGGGCCCCGCGGGGTCGGCGCCCTGGGTCCAGCCGGTGCTGTCCAGTACGAAGGCGACGGCCACGGCGCTGCGCTGCCGCATCCGGGCCGCCACCGCCGTCTGCTCCTCGTCCAGATCGCCGAAGAACGCGACCAGCAGCCCTTCGGTGCCGCCGCGCAGGACGGAGTACGCGGGGGAGAGGGCCGTGCCGTCGGAGTGCTCGACGACCGCGAGGGTGTCCATCATCAGCCCGGCCGAGTCGGCGGAGTCCTGGGTCGCCCCCGCGAAGCCGTCGCCGCCCTCGCCGGGCATCGAGCTGCCGGTGTCCGTCAACAGCCGTACCGCGAAGCCGCGTTCCAGCAGATGCACCAGAGCGGACGCCGTGCCCGACACCGCCCATTCGAAGGCGGAGTCGGGGCCCGCGCCCTGGTAGGCGCTTCGCCGGGTGTCCAGCAGGACCGTGCATCTGGCCCGCTGCGGCTGCTCCTCGCGGCGCACCATCAGCTCGCCGTAGCGGGCCGTGGAGCGCCAGTGCACCCGGCGCAGATCGTCGCCGTGCCGGTAGCCGCGGGGGATCACATCGTCCTCGCCGGCCAGTGACAGCGAGCGCTGCCGCCCCTCGCCGTACCCCGACGCCTCACCGCCGAGCCGTACCGGTGGCAGCGGTTCGGTGCGCGGGACGACGGTCAGGGTGTCGTACGCGCTGAACGAGCGGGTCAGCTCGCACATCCCGAAGGGGTCGCTCAGCCGCAGCTGGAGCGGTCCCAGCGGATACCGCCCGCGCAGATCCGAGCGCACCCGGTAGGACACCTCGCGCCGGCCGCCCGGCTCGACCCGGTCCAGCACGAACCGGGGGCGCGGGCCGAGCACGTACGGCACGTGGTCCTGGAGCATCAGCAGCCCGGTGGGCATCCGCGTCACGTTGTCCATCCGCAGCTGCACCCGTGCCTCGGAGCCCGCGGGGACCCGGGAGGGCGACAGCCGCCGGCTGCCCGCGACCCGGTAACGGGTGCGGTAGAGGACCGCCACGCAGATCAGCGGCAGCACGGCGAGCAGGATCCCCACACGCAGCAGATCCGACTGGCCCAGGACATAGGCGCAGACGGCCGCCGCGACCCCGGCCGCGAGGAACGACCGGCCGCGCGTGGTCAGTCCGGACAGCGCGGCCCGCAGCCCGCCCTTCTCCTCGCCGCCCTCGGCCACCGGCCCCCCGGGCGCCATCACAGCCGCCGTACGCCGGGCTGCTGGCCGTAGAGCGGTCCGCCGTGCGATGCCTGGCGCCCGGGGCCCTGGCCGCCGCCCGCCGTCGGGACCGGGACGCGCTGGAGGATCTCCAGCACGACCTGCTCGGCGGTACGGCGGTTCAGCTGTGCCTGGGCCGTGGGCAGCAGCCGGTGCGCGAGCACCGCCGTCGCCAGGGACTGGAGATCGTCCGGCAGCGCGTAGTCCCGTCCGCTCAGCGCCGCCGCGGCCTTCGCGGCGCGCAGCAGATGGAGCGTCGCGCGCGGCGAGGCGCCGAGTCTGAGGTCGGGGTGGTTACGGGTCGCCCCGACCAGCTCGACCGCGTACCGCCGCACGGACTCGGCGACATGGACCGTGCGCACCGCGTCGATCAGCTTCACGATGTCGTGCGCGTGCGCCACCGGCTGGAGGTCGTCCAGGGGGGATATGCCGCCGTGCACGTCCAGCATCTGCAACTCGGCCTCGGCGCTCGGGTAGCCGATCGAGACCCTGGCCATGAAGCGGTCGCGCTGCGCCTCGGGCAGCGGGTACGTCCCCTCCATCTCCACCGGGTTCTGGGTGGCCACCACCATGAAGGGGCTGGGCAGTTCGTAGGTCTGCCCGTCGATGGTGACCTGACGCTCCTCCATGGACTCCAGCAGCGCCGACTGGGTCTTGGGCGAGGCGCGGTTGATCTCGTCGCCGATCACGATCTGAGCGAAGATCGCGCCCGGCTTGAACTCGAAGTCCCGCCGCTGCTGGTCGTAGATCGACACCCCGGTGATGTCGGAAGGCAGCAGATCGGGGGTGAACTGAATGCGCTGCACCGAACAGTCGATGGAGCGCGCGAGCGCTTTGGCCAGCATGGTCTTGCCCACGCCGGGGACATCCTCGATCAGAAGATGCCCCTCGGCGAGCAGCACGGTCAGCGAAAGCCGTACGACCTCTGGCTTGCCCTCGATCACAGCCTCCACCGACGCGCGCACCCGCTCCGCTGTGGTGGTCAGATCTGTAAGGCTCGCTCGATCGTCATAGGTCGTCACCCGGCCCTCCTCGGCCCTTTCCTCGGGCCGATGCTCATCAGACGGCCCGGCCCTCCCCGAAACACGGACACCGTCTCCGGAAAGTTCCGGAGCGGTGCCACACACGCATTCTTGTTGCCGTTACCGCTTCGTGTCATCCGCCTGTGGATAAGTGGGTGTGATATGTCGGCTTTGCTGTTTATCTCGGGGAGGGGTGCCCGGTGACGGTGCTCAGGCGTCGGCGTCGATCTCCCGCAGCAGACCCGTCTTCACGTCGAAGACGAAGCCGCGGACGTCGTCGGTGTGCGGCAGGAAGGGTGAGGTCCGCACGCGCCGCATGGACTGCCGTACGTCCTGATCGACATCGCGGAACGCCTCCACGGCCCAGGCGGGCCGCTGTCCGACCTCCATTTCCAGCTCGTGCCGGAACTCCTCGGTCAGGCTTTCCAGACCGCAGCCGGTGTGGTGGATGAGGACGACGCTGCGCGTGCCCAGCGCCCGCTGGCTGATGGTGAGGGAGCGGATGACGTCGTCGGTGACGACACCGCCCGCGTTGCGGATGGTGTGACAGTCGCCCAGGGAGAGCCCGAGCGCGCCGTGCAGGTCGAGCCTGGCGTCCATGCAGGCGACCACGGCCACGCGCAGTACGGGGCGCGCGTCCATGCCGGGATCGCCGAACCCGGCGGCGTAGAGGAGGTTGGCGTCGATGAGCCGGTCGGTGACCGTCCCGCCGGTGCGGGCCGCGCCGGTGGGAGCCTGGACGGGCTCTGCGGGGAGATGTGCGGAAGTCGACATACCTATGACGGTAGTCGTCACGAGGTGGTCAAGCCTGCTGTGGGAGGGGACAAAGAACGTCAACGCGGCTTGGTGTGAGCTAACCCACATGGGTGAGTCCGGCAGGGCCGGGCGAGTGAATTGTGCCGTTTATGGTCTTGTGGTGAGTGACCCTTGCGACGCGCTGACCGGTTGATTGACCGGAAGAGCGAGTGGACTAAAGTGACGCGAAGTTCACGGACACATCCCGGACACATTCCGAACCCAGCACAATATTCCCGCATGTCGCGGCGTACGTGCGGCTCGGCCTCCTCCCGCTCGGCGGTCGGCCGACGCCTCTTCCGGCGCCGGCGGACCACCTCCCCTTCTGAGCGGGCGGGGACCCGGCGGTACGTACGGCCGCGCCGGATCTGAGAGGGCGCATGAGCGAGCGCAGCGAGCGAATCATGGAGAGCCGCGCGCCCGCGGAACGCCGTACGGACACCCCCCGCACACCACGGGCCGGTGCCCTTCCCGGAGGGCGCGCACGCCGCGAGGGGCGCGCATGAACCAGGTCCGGCACGTTCCCGTGATGCTCCAGCGGTGCCTCGATCTGCTGGCCCCCGCGCTCGCCGACCCCGGCGCGGTCGTCGTCGACTGCACCCTCGGTCTCGGCGGACACAGCGAGGCCCTGCTCTCCACGTTCCCCGCCGCCCGGCTGGTCGCGCTCGACCGCGACCAGGAGGCGCTGCGGCTCTCCGGCGAGCGGCTCGCCCCGTTCGGCGACCGCGCCACCCTCGTCCACGCCGTCTACGACGAACTGCCCGAAGTGCTCGCCCGGCTGGGGATCCCCCGCGTCCAGGGCGTGCTCTTCGACCTCGGCGTCTCCTCGATGCAACTGGACGAGGCGGAGCGCGGCTTCGCCTACGCCCAGGACGCCCCCCTCGACATGCGCATGGACCAGTCGTCCGGCGTCAGCGCCGCCGAGGTCCTCAACACCTACCCGCCCGGCGAACTGGTGCGGATCCTGCGCGCGTACGGCGAGGAGAAGCAGGCCAAGCGGATCGTCTCCGCGGTCGTCAGGGAGCGCGAGAAGGAGCCCTTCTCGCACAGCGCCCGGCTGGTCGAGTTGATCCGCGACGCCCTCCCGCAGGCCGCCAAGCGCACCGGCGGCAACCCCGCCAAGCGCACCTTCCAGGCCCTGCGCATCGAGGTCAACGGCGAACTGTCCGTCCTGGAGCAGGCCATTCCGGCCGCCGTGGGGTCGCTGGCCGTCGGCGGCCGGATCGCCGTCCTCTCGTACCACTCGCTGGAGGACCGCCTCGTCAAGCAGGTCCTCGCGGCCGGGGCCGCCAACACCGCGCCCCCCGGTCTGCCCGTCGTCCCCGAGCGCTACCAGCCCCGGCTGAGACTGCTCACCCGCGGCGCCGAACTCCCCACGGAGGAAGAGATCGCGGAGAACCGCCGCGCGGCCCCGGCGCGGCTGCGGGGGGCGGAGCGGATCCGGGAGGACGCTCTGTGAGCGGACCGGCCAAGCAGTTGAGGGGGCGGGCCGCGCGGCTCGCCCAGATGATGCCCTCCGGAACCAGTTCGGCGGCGCGCACCCCCTTCGTCCTGCTGGTCGTGCTGCTCCTCGGCGGCGGCCTGATCACCCTGCTGCTGCTGAACTCCTCCCTCAACGAGGGCTCGTTCCAGCTGAGCGAGCTGAAGAAACGGACGACCGACCTCACCGACGAGGAACAGGCCCTGCAACGGGACGTGGACGAACGCTCCGCGCCGTACGCCCTGGAGCGGCGGGCCCGTGAGCTCGGCATGGTGCCCGGCGGCAGCCCCGCCTTCCTCAACCCGGACGGTACGGTCCGCGGCGTGCCCGGTGCCGGGGCGTCGCCCTCCGCGCAGCCGTCGGCCCAGTCCGCGGGCCGTCCCTCTCCCATGGAGGAGGACCCGCCCTCGGTGGTCTCGCCGCCGTCTCCCGCGCTCTCCTCCCCTTTCCCGTCCCTCTCCGCCGACCCGGCCCGTGAGTCCCCCGGGCAGGTCCCCGCACCGGCCTCTGGCACGCCGGCCCCGACGACCCCCGGCAGGTGACCCAGTGCCCTCCCAGGAACCCCCGCGCCGCCGGGTGCCCAAGCCCGCGCGCTCCGGGAACGACCGACGGTCCCGCCCCGCGCCCCGGCCCGCCGCCCGCCGCCCGCGCCCCGCGTCCCGTGCCCCGCGCCGGATCAGGCTCGGCAGCCCCCGCCCCCGGCTGCGTCTTGTCAGCCTCGGACTGACCCTCGTCATGCTGGCGTTCGTCGTCCGGCTCCTCCAGGTGCAGGCGGTCGACGCCAGCGCGTACGCCGCCAAGGCGGAGAAGAGCCGCTACCTCAGCCACACGATCGCGGCCGAGCGCGGGGAGATCACCGACCGCTCCGGGATCGCCCTCGCGACCAGCGTCGACGCCTACGACATCACCGCCGACCCGTCGATGTTCACCGCCGACTTCACCAAGGTCCCGGACGCCCCCGAACAGGCCGCCGCGCTGCTCGCCCCGATCCTGGGCGCGGAGAGCGCCGACATCGTGAAGAAGCTCAGGACCCCCGACTCCCCCCGCTACACCGTGCTGGCGCGCCGCCAGACCCCGCAGGTCTGGAACCAGATCAAGGACCTCAAGCGCGTCCTCGCCGAGAAGGCGAGCAAGGCGAGCAGGACCGCCAAGGGGAAGGCCGCAGGCTCGGCCACCACCGTCAGCGTGCTGTCGGGCGTCCTCCAGGAGGCCAGCAGCAAGCGCGTGTACCCCAACGGCGACCTCGCCGCGGGGATACTGGGGTACGTCAACGCCGCGGGCCGCGGCGCGGGCGGTGTCGAATCCATGCTGGACAAACGGCTGGCGGGCGAGGACGGAAAGGTCACCTACGCCCAGTCGGGAGGCCGCCGCGTCCCCACCGCCAGCTCCCACGAGACCCCCGCCGTGCCCGGCTCCGACATCGAGCTGACCATCGACCGGGACATCCAGTGGGCCGCCCAGCAGGCCATCAGCGACCAGGTGAAGGAGTCCAGGGCGGACCGCGGCTATGTCGTGGTCCAGAACACCAGGACGGGCGAGGTGCTCGCCATGGCCAACGCCCCCGGCTTCGACCCCAACGACGTCTCCGCGGCCAACGCCGCCGCCATGGGCAACGCGGCCCTCCAGGACGTGTACGAGCCCGGCTCCACCAGCAAGGTCATGTCGATGGCCGCCGTACTGGAGGAGAAGGCCGCCACGCCCGGCACCCATGTGGTCGTCCCGAACCGGCTGCACCGAGGGGACCGGCTCTTCAAGGACGACATCGACCACCCCACCTGGAACCTGACCCTCAACGGCGTCCTCGCCAAGTCCAGCAACATCGGCACCATCCTGGCGACCGGCCAGCTCGGCAGGACACAGCCCGAGGCCAACAAGGTCCTCCACTCGTATCTCAGCAAGTTCGGCATCGGCCGGCCCACCGGTCTCGGCTATCCCGGCGAGACCCAGGGCATCCTGGCCCAGCCCGAGGACTGGTCCACCTCGCAGCAGTACACGATCCCCTTCGGCCAGGGCCTGTCCCTCAACGCGATGCAGGCCGCCTCGGTCTACTCGACCATCGCCAACGGCGGCGTACGGATCGAACCCACCCTGATCCGCGGCGCGCGCGGCCCCGACGGCCGGTTCACCGCCGCCCCCGCGCCCAAGAAGACCCGCGTGGTGAGCGACGAGACCGCCAGGACGGTCGCCACCATGCTGGAGTCGGTCGTCGGCAACGAGGAGGGGACGGGCACCAAGGCCGCCATCCCCGGCTACCGCGTCGCGGGCAAGACGGGTACGGCCAACCGGGTCGACCCGAAGCTCGGCGTCTACAAGGGCTACACCGCCTCCTTCGCCGGCTTCGCGCCCGCCGACGACCCGCAGATCACCGTCTACTGCGCCATCCAGAACCCCACCAAGGGCAGCTACTTCGGCGGACAGATCTGCGGCCCCATCTACAAGAAGGTCATGGAGTTCGCTCTCAAGACGCTGCAGGTCGAACCGACCGGCAGTAAACCCGCCCGGCTGCCGGTCACCTTCAAACCCGGCGAGTGACCCCAGGGAAAGCCCCAGTGACAACGATCACCCCCGGTTCCGGGAACCACCCGGAACCCCCCGCGCACCAGTCCCCCTCACGTGGCTCGCGGCCCGCGGAGCCCGGTACGCTCACCGCCGTGCCACAAGCTGATCAGTACCGAACCACCCCGAAGGACGCCCCTGTGAACCATCCGGGGACGCCCCGTCCGGACCGGGTACGCCCGACCTCCCTCGCGGAGCTGGCGGCCCGGCTGGGCGCCGAGGCACCGGACCCGGGGGAGGTGAAGGGCCCTGGGGAAGCGACCGGCATCACCCACGACTCGCGCGCCGTACGCCCCGGGGACATCTACGCGGCCCTCCCCGGCGCCCGCTTCCACGGCGCCGACTTCGCCGCCCAGGCCGCCGACCTCGGGGCCGCCGCGATCCTGACGGACCCGGCGGGCACCGAGCGCGCCGCGGCCACCGGCCTGCCGGTCCTGACCGTCCGGGACCCGCGGGGCCGCATGGGGCAGCTCGCCGCCGAGATCTACGGACACCCCGGCAGGGATCTGCTCCAGATCGGGATCACCGGCACCTCCGGCAAGACCACCACCGCGTATCTCATCGAGGGCGGACTGCGCGGCGCGGGCCACCGCACCGGCCTCATCGGCACCGTCGAGATGCGTATCGACGACGAGCGCATCAAGTCGGAGCGCACCACCCCCGAGGCCACCGACCTCCAGGCCCTCTTCGCCGTCATGCGCGAGCGGGGCGTCGAATCCGTCGCCATGGAGGTCTCCAGCCACGCGCTGGTCCTCGGCCGGGTCGACGGCTGTGTGTTCGACGTCGCCGTCTTCAACAACCTCAGCCCGGAGCACATGGAGTTCCACTCCGGCATGGAGGACTACTTCCAGGCGAAGGCACGGCTCTTCACCCCGGAGCGCAGCAAGACCGGCGTGGTGAACTTCGACGACGAGTACGGCCGCCGGCTCGTCGCGGAGGCGACCGTCCCGGTCACCACCTTCTCCGCGGAGGGCCATCCGGACGCCGACTGGCGCGCCGAGGACGTCGTGGTCGGCTCGCACGGCTCCACCTTCACCGCGATCGGCCCCAAGGGGGAACGGGTCCGCGCCGAGGCGCCGCTGCCAGGACCGTTCAACGTCGCCAACACCCTGGCCGCGGTCGTCACCCTCGCCGTCGCCGGGATCGACCCGCACACCGCCGCCGACGGCATCGCCGCGGTCCCCGGCGTGCCGGGCCGGCTGGAGCGGGTGGAGGCCGGTCAGCCGTATCTCGCCGTCGTCGACTACGCCCACAAGACGGACGCCGTCGAATCGGTCCTGCGCTCCCTGCGCAAGGTCACCAAGGGCAAGGTGCACATCGTCCTCGGCTGCGGCGGCGACCGCGACAAGACCAAGCGCGGCCCGATGGGCGCGGCGGCGGCACGGCTCGCCGACACCGCCGTACTGACCTCCGACAACCCGCGCGGCGAGGACCCGCTCGCGATCCTCGCCACGATGCTCGCGGGCGCCGCCGAGGTGCCGATCCACGAGCGCGGGGACGTCCTGGTCGACGCCGACCGCGCCTCCGCCATCGCCGCCGCGGTGGGCCTGGCCGAGGACGACGACACCGTCCTGGTCGCCGGCAAGGGCCACGAGCAGGGCCAGGACATCGCCGGGGTGGTACGCGCCTTCGACGACCGTCAGGTCCTGCGTGAGGCCATCGAGCGCTCCCTCCGCCATGAGCCGGGCCGTGAGCCCGGCCACGAGCACCGTCACGAGAACAACAGTCAGGGATGACCCAGTGATCGCCCTCTCTCTCGCCGAGATCGCCGCCATCGTCGGCGGGCAGCCGCACGACATACCGGATCCGGCCGTCCGTGTCACCGGATCCGTCGTCTACGACTCCCGCGCGGTGGAGACCGGCAGCCTGTTCGCCGCCTTCGCCGGAGAGCGCGTCGACGGCCACGACTACGCGCGGCGTGCCGTCGAGGCGGGCGCGGTGGCCGTACTGGCCACCCGCCCCGTCGGTGTGCCCGCGATCGTCGTGGACGACGTCGTACGCGCCCTCGGCGCCCTCGCCCGCGATGTCGTGGAGCGCCTCGGCGCCACCGCCGTCGCGCTGACCGGCTCGGCCGGCAAGACCAGCACCAAGGACCTCATCGCCCAGCTGCTCCAGCGCCTCGCGCCCACGGTCTGGCCCGAGGGCAACCTCAACAACGAGATCGGCCTGCCGGTGACCGCCCTGCGGGCCGTCGAGGACACCCGCTATCTCGTCCTCGAAATGGGTGCGCGCTACATCGGCGACATCCGCTACCTCACCGGACTCGTGCCGCCCCGGATCGGCCTCGTACTGAACGTCGGCACCGCCCACATCGGCGAGTTCGGCGGCCGGGAGCAGATCGCCCAGGCCAAGGGGGAGATGGTCGAGTCCCTGCCGTCCGCGGCCGAGGGCGGGGTGGCGGTGCTCAACGCCGACGACCCGCTCGTCCGCGCGATGGTGACCCGCACCAAGGCCCGTACCGTGCTGTTCGGAGAGTCAGACGAAGCAGACGTACGGGCAGAGAACGTCCGCCTCACCGCGACCGGACAGCCCGCTTTCCGGCTTCGAACACCCTCCGGGTGCAGCGACGTGACGCTGCGGCTGTACGGTGAGCACCACGTGTCGAACGCGCTCGCCGCGGCCGCCGTCGCCCATGAGTTGGGCATGTCCGTCGACGAGATCGCCGTGGCGCTCTCCGAGGCGGGAACCCTCTCCCGCTGGCGTATGGAGGTCACCGAGCGCTCGGACGGCGTGACGATCGTCAACGACGCCTACAACGCGAACCCGGAATCCATGAGAGCGGCGCTCCGCGCGCTGGTCGCCATGGGTGGTGCCTCACGGGCCACGGGGGGCCGTACGTGGGCGGTGCTCGGCCCGATGGCCGAGCTGGGTGACGAATCGCTCGCCGAGCACGACGCGGTCGGACGGCTCGCCGTCCGGCTCAACGTCAGCAAGCTCGTGGCAGTCGGGGGCAGGGAAGCGTCCTGGCTGCAACTGGGCGCTTACAACGAGGGTTCGTGGGGTGAGGAGTCGGTGCACGTGTCCGACGCGCAGGCGGCGGTCGACCTGTTGCGCAGTGAACTGCGTCCGGGAGACGTCGTGCTGGTGAAGGCTTCGAGGTCGGCAGGCCTGGAGCGAGTCGCCCTGGCACTGGTCGAGAACGCCACCGAGGGCGAGGTCGCCGGCCGATGAGGCAGATCCTCTTCGCGGGAGCCATCGGGCTCTTCCTGACACTGATCGGCACCCCGCTGCTGATCAAGCTCCTGGCCCGCAAGGGATACGGGCAGTTCATCCGGGACGACGGCCCGCGCACGCACGGCAGCAAGAAGGGCACGCCCACCATGGGCGGCATCGCCTTCATCCTGGCGACGCTCATCGCGTACGCCCTGGCGAAGGTGATCACCGGCGAGGACCCGACCTTCTCGGGTGTGCTGGTGCTGTTCCTGATGGCCGGGATGGGGCTCGTCGGGTTCCTCGACGACTACATCAAGATCGTGAAGCAGCGGTCGCTCGGTCTGCGGGCCAAGGCGAAGATGGCCGGCCAGCTGATCGTCGGTATCGCCTTCGCGGTGCTGTCGCTCCAGTTCGCCGACTACCGCGGCAACACCCCCGCCTCCACCAGGCTGTCGTTCGTCACGGACTTCGGCTGGTCGATCGGCCCGGTGCTGTTCGTGGTCTGGGCGCTGTTCATGATTCTCGCGATGTCCAACGGTGTGAACCTGACGGACGGTCTGGACGGCCTCGCCACCGGCGCCTCGGTGATGGTCTTCGGCGCGTACACCTTCATCGGCCTGTGGCAGTTCCAGGAGTCCTGTGCCAACGCGACGACCCTGACGAATCCCAACGCCTGTTTCGAGGTACGAGATCCCTTGGATCTCGCGGTCGTCGCCTCGGCGCTGATGGGCTCCTGCTTCGGCTTCCTGTGGTGGAACACCTCACCGGCCAAGATCTTCATGGGGGACACCGGCTCGCTCGCGCTCGGCGGCGCGCTCGCCGGTCTGGCGATCTGCTCCCGTACGGAGTTCCTGATGGCCATCCTCGGCGGCCTCTTCGTGATGATCACCATGTCCGTGGTCATCCAGGTCGGTTCGTTCAAGATGACCGGGAAGCGCGTCTTCCGGATGGCGCCGCTCCAGCACCACTTCGAACTCAAGGGGTGGTCCGAAGTCCTTGTGGTGGTCCGCTTCTGGATCATCCAGGGCATGTGCGTCATCGTGGGTCTGGGGCTCTTCTACGCGGGCTGGGCGGCCGAGAAGTGAACTGGCAGGGCAAGCGGGTCACCGTCGCGGGTCTCGGGGTCTCCGGGATCCCGGCGGCCCGGGTACTGCGCGGACTGGGCGCGGAGGTCACCGTCGTCGACGACGGCGACGACGAGCGGGCCCGCGCCCAGGCCGCCGAGCTGGAGAAGCTGGGCGTCACCGTCCGCCTCGGCGACGGGGCGACCCTGCCCGAAGGCACCGAACTCGTCGTCACGGCCCCCGGCTGGAAGCCGGACAAACCGCTCTTCCTGGCCGCCGAGGCGGCCGGGGTGGAGATCTGGGGCGATGTCGAGCTGGCCTGGCGGCTGCGCGGACCCGGCGCGGCCCCCTGGCTCGCCGTCACCGGCACCAACGGCAAGACGACGACCGTCAGGATGCTCGCCTCGATCCTGGCCGCCGCGGGGCTGCGTACGGCCGCCGTCGGCAATATCGGCGTCTCGCTGCTGGACGCCGTCACCGGCGAGGAGACGTACGACGTACTCGCCGTCGAACTGTCCAGCTACCAGCTGCACTGGGCGCCGAGCCTGCGCGCCCACTCCGGCGCGGTGCTCAATCTCGCGCCCGACCATCTGGACTGGCACGGCTCCATGGCGGCGTACGCCGCCGACAAGGGCCGGATCTACGAGGGCAACAGCGTCGCCTGCGTCTACAACGTGGCCGACCCGGCCACCGAGGACCTGGTGCGCGCGGCCGACGTCGAGGAGGGCTGCCGCGCGATCGGCTTCACCCTTGGCACCCCCGGACCGTCCCAACTGGGCGTCGTGGACGGCATCCTGGTCGACCGCGCCTTCGTCGAGAACCGGCGCGAGCAGGCCCAGGAGCTCGCCCATGTCTCCGACGTCGACCCGCCCGTCCCGCACAACATCGCCAACGCGCTCGCCGCCGCGGCCCTGGCGCGCGCGTACGGTGTCGAGCCGGCCGCCGTCCGTGACGGACTGCGCGCCTTCCGCCCCGACCCGCACCGGATCGAGCGCGTCGCGGACATCGCGGGCGTCACGTACATCGACGACTCCAAGGCCACCAACACCCATGCCGCCGAGGCGTCGCTCGCGGCGTACGACCCGATCGTCTGGATCGCGGGCGGTCTCGCCAAGGGCGCGACCTTCGACGAACTCGTCGGGACGTCCGCGAAGCGGCTGCGCGGTGTGGTGCTGATCGGCAGGGACCGGGCGCTCATCCGGGAAGCCCTCGCGCGACACGCCCCCGAAGTCCCGGTCGTGGACCTCGACCGGACCGACACTGGGGCGATGTCGGCCGCGGTCCGCGAAGCGGCACGGCTCGCGCAGCCGGGGGACACGGTACTGATGGCCCCGGCCTGTGCCTCGATGGACATGTTCGTCAACTACAACAAGCGGGGCGAGGCGTTCGCGGACGCGGTACACGTCCTCGCCGCCGAGCACGCCTGACCCGGTGTCGCAGCAGCAGGCCGCAGCCCACTGACCACCCGCGCCAGCCGCGCCAGGCACGACTGGAGGGGACAGCGACGATGCCGGCCGACGACACCGCGGACCGATATCCGCGGCCCGCGCCGGGGCCCGTCCGCCGCGGCTGGGGCTTCCTGGGCGCGATTCCCGGCGCTCCCGCTCTCGCGGGGGCGCCAGGTGGCGCGGACACCCCGGAGGAGCGCGCGCACGCCGGTGCGGACGCCCGCGCGGGGCGCCCGGCAGGGCTCGCGCTGCGCGGCCGGGCCGCCGGAGCCGCCGTACGCCGTCCTGCCGCCACCCGGCGCGGGGGCGGCAGGAGCGGTGCCTCCCGGCGGCAGCGCGGCGGCGGACCCCGGCGCTTCTACGAGCGGATGAGGCGCGCCTGGGACCGGCCGCTCACCGCGTACTACCTGATCCTCGGCAGCGGTCTGCTGATCACCGTGCTGGGTCTGGTGATGGTGTACTCCGCGTCGATGATCTACGCGCTCCAGCTGTCGCTGCCCGCCACGTACTTCTTCCGCAAGCAGTTCCTCGCCGTGGTCCTCGGCACCGGCCTGCTGCTGCTCGCCTCCCGGATGCCGATCAAGCTCAACCGGGCACTCTCGTACCCGCTGCTGGTCGGTACGGTCTTCCTGATGGTGCTCGTCCAGGTCCCGGGCATAGGGCGTTCGGTCAACGGAAACCAGAACTGGATCTATCTGGGCGGCCCGTTCCAGCTCCAGCCCAGTGAGTTCGGCAAACTGGCACTGATCCTCTGGGGCGCCGATCTGCTCGCCCGTAAACAGGACAAGCGGCTGCTGACCCAGTGGAAACATCTGCTGGTGCCGTTCGTCCCGGTCGCCCTGATGCTGCTCGGACTGATCATGCTCGGCGGCGACATGGGGACCGCGATCATTCTCTCGGCGATCCTCTTCGGACTGCTCTGGCTGGCCGGCGCCCCCACCCGGCTCTTCGCCGGTGTGCTGGCCGTCGCCGGGCTGATCGGCTTCGCGCTGATCAAGACCAGCGAGAACCGGCTGTCGCGGTTCGCCTGCATCGGCGCGATCGATCTGGGCCCGGAGGGGGAGTGCTGGCAGGCGGTCCACGGGATCTACGCGCTGGCCTCCGGCGGATGGTTCGGTTCCGGCCTCGGCGCGAGTGTGGAAAAGTGGGGCCAACTGCCTGAACCGCACACCGACTTCATTTTCGCCATCACCGGGGAGGAACTGGGTCTGGCGGGGACGCTGTCGGTACTCGCACTGTTCGCGGCTCTAGGCTATGCGGGTATCCGCGTGGCCGGACGCACGGAGGATCCCTTCGTGAGGTACGCCGCGGGAGGTGTGACCACCTGGGTCACGGTGCAGGCCGTGATCAACATCGGTGCGGTGCTCGGCCTGCTGCCGATCGCCGGAGTCCCGCTCCCGCTGTTCTCCTACGGAGGGTCGGCCCTGCTGCCGACCATGTTCGCTATCGGGCTGCTGATCGCGTTCGCGCGAGAGGATCCCGCCGCGAAAGCGGCCCTGGCCATGCGACGGCCCGGGGTGAGATGGAAGACGATGAGACGGCGCGTCAAGAAGCGTCCGTCCGGAGAGCGGTGAATTTCGGTGCATGTCGTACTCGCCGGTGGGGGGACCGCCGGCCACATCGAGCCCGCGCTCGCCCTCGCGGACGCCCTGCGCAGGCAGGACCCCACCGTGGGGATCACGGCCCTCGGCACGGAGCGCGGACTGGAGACCAGGCTCGTACCGGAGCGGGGGTACGAGCTGGGGCTGATCCCCGCCGTACCGCTGCCGCGCAAACCCACGCCCGAACTGATCACCGTCCCCGGGCGGCTGCGCGGCACGATCAAGGCCGCCGAGCAGATCCTGGAACGCACCAAGGCGGACTGCGTGGTGGGCTTCGGCGGCTATGTCGCGCTGCCCGGCTATCTGGCCGCCAAACGGCTCGGGGTGCCGATCATCGTCCATGAGGCCAACGCCAGGCCGGGACTGGCCAACAAGATCGGCTCGCGGTACGCGGCCGGTGTGGCCGTCTCCACCCCGGACAGCAAGCTGCGCGGCGCCCGGTACATCGGCATCCCGCTGCGCCGCACCATCGCCACCCTCGACCGGGCCCGCGTACGCCCCGAGGCGCGCGCGGCGTTCGGCCTCGACCCCAATCTGCCGACGCTGCTCGTCTCCGGCGGCTCCCAGGGCGCGCGCCGGCTCAACGAGGTGATCCAGCAGATCGCTCCGGTGCTCCAGCGCTCCGGAATCCAGATCCTGCACGCGGTCGGCCCGAAGAATGAAATGCCGCGCGTGGACAACATGCCCGGAATGCCGCCCTACATCCCGGTACCGTATGTGGACCGGATGGACCTCGCGTACGCCGCTGCCGACATGATGCTCTGCCGCGCGGGCGCGATGACCGTCGCCGAACTCTCCGCCGTCGGACTGCCGGCCGCCTACGTACCGCTGCCGATCGGCAACGGTGAACAGCGGCTCAACGCCCAGCCGGTGGTGAAGGCCGGCGGCGGACTGCTGGTCGACGACGCCGAACTGACCCCCGAGTGGGTCCAGAGCCATGTGCTCCCGGTGCTCGCCGATCCGCACCGGCTGTACGAGATGTCCCGCGCGGCCTCCGAGTTCGGCCGCCGGGACGCCGATGATCTGCTCGTAGGAATGGTGTACGAGGCGATCGCCGCACGCCGCCAGGCGTAGCAGCGCAGGGAGGCAGGGGAGCGTGGCCGGACCGACGACCGCAGAGCGTGGTGCCCGACCGCGGTCGGAGTCCGGCCGCCCCGACGAGGGGCCGCCGGGCCGCCGGTTCCGGCTCCCCCGCTTCCGGCTCTCTCCCCGTGTGCTGATCGCGCTCATCGCCGCGGTCGTGCTGGTCGCGGGCGGGATCTGGGTGCTGTACGGCTCTTCGTGGCTGCGGGTCGAGACGGTGCACACCTCGGGCACGGACGTGCTCACGCACGCCGAGGTCGAGGCCGCCGCAGTGGTCCCGGTCGGGGCGCCGCTGATTTCCGTCGACACGGACGGGATTGAGGCGCGGCTGCGCCGGAAGCTGCCGCGTATCGATTCGGTCGAGGTGATCCGTTCATGGCCGAACGGGATCGGGCTGAAAGTGATCGAGCGAAAGCCCGCGCTGCTTCTCGAAAAGGGAGCAAAGTTCATCGAAGTGGACGCCGGGGGTGTGCTTTTCGCCACGGTCGAGAAGGCGCCCAAGGATGTGCCCCTCCTCGAATTGACGGTGGACCGGTCCGCCGGAACACAACGCTTCGGAACGGAGCGGCTGATGCGTGAAGCGGTGCGGGTCCGCGCCGAACTGCCGGAGAAAGTGGCCGGGGACATCAGGGTCGTACGAGTCCGTTCGTACGACTCGATCTCCCTGGAGCTGACCGGCGGCCGTACGGTGATGTGGGGAAGCGGAGAGGACGGTACGGCCAAGGCGCGTGCGCTCACCGCTCTCATGAAAGCGGTCCCCAAGGCGGGGCACTTCGATGTGAGCGCACCCACCGCGCCTGCGGCGTCGGGGAGTTGACGGGCAAATGTGCTGGCCAGCACCCTGGTTGGTCAGCGCTATGGGTGATCACATAGGGTGAAAAGAAAAACGGGAGGTTCGGCGTGTTCGTTGAACGTGCGCCACTTGTCGACTTAGTGTCCTGTTCGGAAGAGTCCAAGAAGCGGACACACTGGTAACCCTGAACTTCAACGTGAGGGTTTGGGTCGGCGTTTCGGACCGTCCCATCGGCATCAGTCGTCGCGGCGCCACATCAGCGAAGCGACGACACGTAACTCGAGGCGAGAGGCCTTCGACGTGGCAGCACCGCAGAACTACCTCGCAGTCATCAAGGTCATCGGTGTCGGCGGCGGTGGTGTCAATGCCATCAACCGAATGATCGAGGTCGGCCTCAAGGGCGTTGAGTTCATCGCGATCAACACCGACGCGCAAGCCCTGTTGATGAGCGACGCCGACGTCAAGCTCGACGTCGGCCGTGAACTCACCCGTGGCCTCGGCGCCGGAGCCAACCCGGCAGTCGGCCGCAAGGCGGCAGAGGACCACCGCGAGGAGATCGAGGAGGTCCTCAAGGGGGCCGACATGGTCTTCGTCACCGCCGGCGAGGGCGGCGGCACCGGCACCGGCGGCGCGCCCGTCGTCGCCAATATCGCCCGCTCGCTCGGCGCCCTCACGATCGGTGTGGTCACCCGCCCGTTCACCTTCGAGGGCCGTCGCCGCGCGAACCAGGCGGAGGACGGCATCGCCGAACTCCGCGAAGAGGTCGACACCCTCATCGTCATCCCCAACGACCGGCTGCTGTCCATCTCGGACCGCCAGGTCAGCGTCCTCGACGCGTTCAAGTCCGCGGACCAGGTGCTGCTGTCGGGTGTCCAGGGCATCACCGACCTCATCACCACCCCCGGCCTGATCAACCTCGACTTCGCCGACGTCAAGTCCGTGATGTCCGAGGCGGGCTCCGCGCTCATGGGCATCGGCTCGGCCCGCGGCGACGACCGCGCGGTGGCCGCCGCCGAGATGGCGATCTCCTCGCCGCTCCTCGAAGCGTCCATCGACGGCGCCCGCGGTGTCCTGCTCTCCATCTCCGGCGGTTCCGACCTCGGTCTCTTCGAGATCAACGAGGCGGCGCAGCTGGTCAGCGAGGCGGCCCACCCCGAGGCCAACATCATCTTCGGCGCCGTCATCGACGACGCCCTGGGCGACGAGGTACGGGTCACCGTGATCGCGGCCGGCTTCGACGGCGGACAGCCGCCGACCCGGCGCGAGACCGTACTCGGCGCGGGCTCCTCGAAGCGCGACGAGCAGACGGCGCCCTCCCGGTCCTCGGACACGGGCCGCTCCTCGGGCGGACTGGGCACCGTACCGCCGCGCGAGGACATCCCGGTCAAGTCCGAGCCCATTCCCGCGATCAACGAGAAGCCGCTCTCCCCGGTGAACCCGCCGCAGGTTCCCCCGGCCCGTCCCTACCAGGACAGCCAGGCCGAGGAGCTGGACGTTCCGGACTTCTTGAAGTGATACGACAGCACGAAACACGGAGCGGCGCGCACTTCGCCTTCACCGACCGGTGGGGCGGGGTGAGCGCCGCTCCGTACGATCAGCTCAATCTCGGCGGCGCGGTCGGCGACGACCCCGGGGCCGTACGCACCAACCGGGAACTCGCCGCGAAGGCGCTGGCGCTCGACCCCGCGCGGGTCGTCTGGATGAACCAGGTGCACGGCCGCGATGTGACCGTCGTCGAAGGGCCGTGGACGAGCGCCGACATCCCGGCCGTCGACGCGATCGTCACACCGCGCAGCGGACTGGCACTCGCCGTACTCACCGCGGACTGCGTTCCGCTGCTGCTGGCCGACCCGGTCGCCGGGGTCGCGGCCGCCGCCCACGCCGGCCGTCCCGGTCTGGTCGCCGGGATCGTCCCGGCCGCCGTCGAGGCGATGATCACACTCGGCGCGGAACCGTCCCGGATCACCGCCCGTACCGGACCGGCCGTCTGCGGTCGCTGCTACGAAGTCCCGGCGCGGATGCGGGACGAGGTCGCCGCCGTCGTACCGGAGGCCCACTCCGAGACCAGCTGGTCCACCCCGGCCGTGGATGTCGTCGCCGGGGTCCACGCACAGCTCGACGCGCTCGGGGTCCGTGACCGGCAGCGCTCGGCGGTCTGCACACTGGAGTCGGACGACCACTATTCGTACCGCCGCGACCGCACCACCGGACGGCTCGCCGGCTATGTCTGGCTGGACTGATAAGCACATGAAGGACCGGAAGACCGAACTCGCCGCGAATCTGGCGATGGTGGAGGAACGTATCTCCTCCGCCTGCGCCGCCGCCGGGCGCGCGCGGGACGAGGTGACCCTGATCGTGGTCACCAAGACCTACCCCGCGAGCGATGTCCGGCTGCTCCATGAACTCGGTGTGCGGCACGTCGCCGAGAACCGTGACCAGGATGCCGCGCCCAAGGCGGCTGCCTGTGCGGATTTGTCGCTGACCTGGCATTTTGTTGGTCAATTGCAGACGAACAAGGTCCGTTCCGTAGCCAGTTACGCCGAAGTCGTGCAGTCTGTCGACCGGCTCAAGCTCGTGTCCGCTCTCTCCGCCGCGGCGGTGCGCGCGGACCGCGAGCTGACCTGTCTGATTCAGGTCGCCCTCGACGCGGAGTCCGGTGAGCGCGGTGAGCGGGGCGGCACGGCACCCGACGGAATTGAGGAGTTGGCCACAGCGGTGGCCGGTTCGCCAGGACTGCGGCTCGGCGGTCTGATGACCGTGGCGCCGCTCGCCGGACCGTACGCGGGACGGCAACAGGCGGCGTTCGAGCGGCTGCTGGAATTCTCATCCCGCCTACGCGCGGACCATCCGGCTGCGAACATGGTCTCAGCAGGGATGAGTGCGGACCTCGAGGACGCCGTGAAGGCCGGTGCGACACATGTACGCGTCGGTACGGCGGTACTCGGAGTCCGACCCAGCCTCGGGTAACGTCGCGAAGAAAGTCGGACCACGGCAGAAAATATGGTCATTTCGCCAAAAAGCGGACAGGCCTAGTGGATCGCGGGCACTTGGTGACGAGGCCGATCCACCACAGAGCGGAGGACTCAGAGCATGGCCGGCGCGATGCGCAAGATGGCGGTCTACCTCGGCCTCGTGGAGGACGATGGGTACGACGGCCGGGGCTTCGACCCCGACGACGATTTCGAACCCGAGCCGGAGCCCGAGCGGGAGCACCGGCGCCACCAGCCCGTGCGCCAGCCGGAGCGGGAAGAGCCGGTACGGGTGCCCCAGCCACCCGCGCAGCGCGAGCGCGAGCGCGAGCCGGTGTCGCTAGCGGCAGAAAGCGGACGTCCCGCACGAATCGCCCCCGTGGCGTCCATCACACCTGAACGTCCGAGTCTGGAGAAGAACGCACCGGTGATCATGCCCAAGGTTGTGTCCGAGCGGGAGCCCTACCGCATCACCACGCTGCACCCGAGGACCTACAACGAGGCCCGTACTATCGGGGAACACTTCCGCGAGGGCACTCCAGTGATCATGAATCTGACCGAGATGGACGACACCGATGCGAAGCGACTTGTCGACTTTGCCGCGGGACTTGTCTTCGGTCTCCATGGCAGCATTGAGCGAGTGACCCAGAAGGTGTTCCTGCTGTCTCCTGCTAACGTCGATGTCACGGCGGAGGACAAGGCCCGCATCGCAGAGGGCGGGTTCTTCAACCAGAGCTAGGAAGCAGCACCGGGAACGACCCGGTCGCACGGCGGGAAACAACCCGGCGGGCGGCCGGACCAGAGTGAGCCAGGGGAGAGGGAAGCAGCGGGATGGGCGTCGCACTACAGGTGGTTTACATCGCGCTGATGTGCTTCCTCATCGTGCTTATTTTCCGGTTGGTCATGGACTACGTCTTCCAGTTCGCCCGCTCATGGCAGCCCGGCAAGGCGATGGTGGTCGTTCTGGAGGCCACCTACACTGTCACCGATCCACCGCTCAAGCTTCTGCGGCGGTTCATCCCGCCGTTGCGTCTCGGGGGCGTGGCACTCGACCTGTCCTTCTTCGTTCTGATGATCATCGTTTACATCCTGATCTCGCTTGTGAGCAACCTGGCGAGGGGAATGTGAACGATACGGTCTTGCCGACTGCCGACGACTACGTAGAGGTGAAGTAGAGATGCCGTTGACCCCTGAGGACGTGCGGAACAAGCAGTTCACGACCGTCCGCCTCCGAGAAGGCTACGACGAGGACGAGGTCGATGCCTTTCTCGACGAGGTCGAGGCCGAACTGACCCGCCTGCTCCGCGAGAACGAGGACCTGCGCGCCAAGCTGGCCGCCGCCACGCGTGCCGCCGCGCAGAACCAACAGCAGCAGGGTATGCGGAAGCCACCCGAACAGCAGGAACGGCCGGGTGCCCCGGTACCCGCCGCCATATCCGGACCGCCGCAGCAGCAGCAGCCCCCGCAGATGGGTCCCCCCCAGCTGCCCGGTGGTGCTCCGCAGCTGCCCGCGGGTCCGAGCGCGCACGGTCACGGCCCCGGTCCGCAGGGTCATGACCCGCGGGGTCAGCACGGCCCCGGACCGATGGGCCAGGGCGGCCCCATGCAGCAGGGTGGCCCGATGCAGGGCGGTCCCATGCAGCAGGGCGGCCCCATGGGCCAGGGCGGTCCGATGCAGGGCGGTCCCATGCAGCAGGGCGGTCCCATGGGTGGACCGATGGGCGGCCCCATGGGCGGCCACGGCCCGGGGATGCAGCAGCCCGGTCAGGGCCCCGGCGGCGACAGTGCCGCGCGGGTCCTCTCGCTCGCCCAGCAGACCGCCGACCAGGCGATCGCCGAGGCGCGCTCCGAGGCCAACAAGATCGTCGGTGAGGCGCGCAGCCGTGCCGAGGGTCTGGAGCGGGACGCACGTGCCAAGGCGGACGCTCTGGAGCGGGACGCGCAGGAGAAGCACCGCGTGGCGATGGGCTCCCTGGAGTCCGCGCGCGCGACGCTGGAGCGCAAGGTCGAGGACCTGCGCGGCTTCGAGCGCGAGTACCGTACGCGGCTGAAGTCCTACCTGGAGAGCCAGCTGCGTCAGCTGGAGACCCAGGCCGACGACTCGCTGGCCCCGCCGCGGACCCCGGCGACCGCGTCGCTGCCGCCGTCGCCTTCCATGGCTCCGGCCGGTGCGGGTGCGATGGGACACAGCATGGGCAACCCGTCCATGGGCGGTTCCATGGGTGGATCCATGGGCGGCCACACGCCCTCGCCGGGTCCGTCGTACGGCGGTCAGCAGCAGATGTCGCCGGCGATGACCCAGCCGATGGCACCGGTGCGGCCGCAGGCGCCGCAGCCGATGCAGCAGGCGCCGTCGCCGATGCGGGGCTTCCTGATCGACGAGGACGACAACTGACGGGCGGCGTGCGCGCGAGCAGCGCGTAGCCGTCGGCAGGCTGAGGGGCTGGGCCCGGGGTTTTCACCCCGGGCCCAGCCCCTTTTTGTGGGCGGGCGGGGGTTCCGGTGCGGGTGCGGGTGCGGGTGCGGTGGCCGTCGGCGTGGGCCGCTGCGCGGGGTTGTCCCCTGGCCCGCCCCTTCCCGAAACCGGGGCGAGCCCCGGACCCCGGCCTCCGGTGTTCCGGTGGGGTGGGGGGCGGGGGTTGGCCCCGCGTCCCTGGGCGCCCGCTTCGCGGCGCCGGGTGTCCGGCGCCATCGTGCGGGTGCGGGTGTGGGCCGCTGTGTGGGGTTGTCCCCTGGCCCGCCCCTTCTCGGCACCGGGGCGTGCCCCGGTGCAGCCCCGCGCTTCCCGCGCTGTGGTTTCGCCGTGCTGGGCTCCTGGGGGGGGCGGGGCGCGGCCTCACGCGCGGGCCCCCGGGCCGCGCCGTTCTGGCGCGGACCGGGGGCCCGGACCGGGGTGTCAGATCTTGCGGAGGCGGAACGTGAGCGACAGGCCCTCGTCCGTGAAGGGGGCGCCGTACGCCTCGTCCGCTTCGCCCGTGGCGAAGTCCGTCGCGAGGACCTCCTCCGAGATCAGCGGGGCGTGGGCCGTCAGGGCCTCCGTGGTGGACGGGGACGACGCCGTCCAGCGGACCGCGATGCGGTCCGCCACGTCGAGGCCGCTGTTCTTGCGGGCCTCCTGGATGAGGCGGATCGCGTCACGGGCCAGGCCCGCCAGGCGCAGTTCCGGGGTGATCTCCAGGTCCAGGGCGACCGTCGCGCCGGAGTCCGAGGCGACCGACCAGCCCTCGCGCGGGGTCTCCGTGATGATCACCTCGTCGGGGGCGAGCGAGATCGCCTCGCCGTCCACGGTCACCGTGGCCGTACCGTCGCGCAGCGCGGCGGACAGGGCCGCCGCGTCCGCTTCCGCCACGGCCTTGGCCACCGCCTGGACGCCCTTGCCGAAGCGCTTGCCCAGCGCGCGGAAGTTCGCCTTGGCCGTGGTGTCGACCAGTGAGCCGCCCACCTCGGCGAGCGTCGCCAGCGAGGAGACGTTCAGCTCCTCGGTGATCTGGGCGCGCAGTTCGGGGGAGAGGTCCTCGAAGCCCGTCGCCGCGATCAGCGCGCGGGACAGCGGCTGGCGGGTCTTCACGCCCGACTCGGCGCGCGTCGCGCGGCCCAGCTCCACCAGCCTGCGTACCAGCGTCATATGGCGCGAGAGCGCCGGATCGATCGCCGTGAGGTCGGCCTGCGGCCAGCCGGCCAGATGGACCGACTCCTCCGCCTCGGCCGTCACCGGCACGATCATGTCCTGCCAGACCCGCTCGGTGATGAACGGGGTCAGCGGGGCCATCAGCCGCGTGACCGTGTCGACCACCTCGTGCAGCGTGCGCAGCGCCGCCTTGTCGCCCTGCCAGAAGCGGCGGCGCGAGCGGCGTACGTACCAGTTGGAGAGATCGTCGACGAAGGCCGACAGCAGCTTGCCGGTGCGCTGGGTGTCGTACGCCTCCATCGCCTGCGTGGTCTGGTCGACCAGCGCGTGCAGCTCGCTCAGCAGCCAGCGGTCGAGCAGCGGGCGGTCGGCCGGCGCCGGATCGGCCTCGCTGGGCGCCCAGTTGGAGGTGCGCGCGTACAGGGCCTGGAAGGCGACGGTGTTCCAGTACGTGAGCAGCGTCTTGCGGACGACCTCCTGGATCGTGCCGTTGCCCACCCGGCGGGCCGCCCACGGGGAGCCGCCGGCGGCCATGAACCAGCGGACCGCGTCGGCGCCGTGCTGGTCCATCAGCGGGATCGGCTGGAGGATATTGCCCAGGTGCTTGGACATCTTGCGGCCGTCCTCGGCGAGGATGTGGCCGAGACAGACCACGTTCTCGTACGACGACTTGTCGAAGACCAGCGTGCCGACGGCCATCAGCGTGTAGAACCAGCCGCGCGTCTGGTCGATCGCCTCCGAGATGAACTGCGCCGGGTAGCGCTTCTCGAAGAGGTCCTTGTTCTTGTACGGGTAGCCCCACTGCGCGAACGGCATCGAACCCGAGTCGTACCAGGCGTCGATGACCTCCGGGACCCGGACGGCCTCCAGTGCACAGCCCTCGGTGGGGCAGCCGAACGTGACCTCGTCGATGAACGGGCGGTGCGGGTCCAGCGCCGACTGGTCGGTGCCCGTCAGCTCGCTCAGCTCCGCGCGCGAGCCCACGCACGTCAGGTGGTTGTCCTCGCAGCGCCAGATGGGCAGCGGGGTGCCCCAGTAGCGGTTGCGGGACAGCGCCCAGTCGACGTTGTTGTTCAGCCAGTCCCCGTACCGGCCGTGCTTGACCGAGTCCGGGAACCAGTTGGTCTTCTCGTTCTCCTCCAGCAGCCGGTCCTTGATGGCCGTCGTACGGATGTACCAGGACGGCTGCGCGTAGTAGAGGAGCGCGGTGTGGCAGCGCCAGCAGTGCGGATAGCTGTGCTCGTACGGCACATGGCGCAGCAGCAGCCCGCGCTCGCGCAGGTCCTCGGTGAGCGCTTCGTCCGCCTTCTTGAAGAAGACCCCGCCGACCAGCGGGACGTTCTCCTCGAACGTGCCGTCGGGACGGACCGGGTTCACGACCGGAAGGCCGTACGAGCGGCAGACCTTGAGGTCGTCCTCGCCGAACGCCGGGGACTGGTGGACCAGGCCCGTACCGTCCTCGGTCGTGACGTACTCGGCGTTGACGACGTAGTGCGCCTCGGTCCCGTCCGGGAAGTCGATCAGCGTGAAGGGGCGGTCGTACGTCCAGCGTTCCATCTCGCGGCCGGTGAACGTCTCGCCGGTGGCCTCCCACCCCTCGCCCAGCGCCTTCTCCAGCAGCGGCCGGGCGACGACGAGCTTCTCCTCGCCGTTCGTCGCGACGACGTACTCCACGTCGGGGTGCGCGGCGACGGCGGTGTTCGAGACCAGCGTCCAGGGGGTGGTCGTCCAGACCAGCAGCGCCGCCTCGCCCGCGAGCGGCCCCGAGGTGAGCGGGAAGCGGACGAAGACCGAGGGGTCGACGATCGTCTCGTACCCCTGGGCCAGCTCGTGGTCGGACAGGCCCGTCTGGTCGCGCGGACACCAGGGCGCGACGCGGTAGTCCTGGACCAGCAGGCCCTTGTTGAAGATCTCCTTCAGCGACCACCAGACGGACTCGACGTACTCCGGGTCCATCGTGCGGTACGCGTCGTCCAGATCGACCCAGTACCCCATGCGCGTCGTCAGCTCGGCGAAGGCGTCGGTGTGCCGGGTCACGGACTCGCGGCACTTGGCGTTGAACGCGGCGATGCCGTACGCCTCGATGTCCTTCTTGCCGGTGAAGCCCAGCTCCTTCTCGACGGCCAGCTCCACGGGTAGGCCGTGGCAGTCCCAGCCGGCCTTCCGGGCGACGTGGTAGCCGCGCATGGTGCGGAAGCGCGGGAAGACGTCCTTGAAGACACGGGCCTCGATGTGGTGCGCGCCCGGCATGCCGTTGGCGGTGGGCGGGCCCTCGTAGAAGACCCACTCGGGGCGGCCCTCGGACTGTTCGAGGCTCTTGTCGAAGACCTTGCTCTCGCGCCAGAAATCGAGCACGGCGTGTTCCAGCGCGGGCAGGTCGACCTGGGCGGGCACCTGGCGGTACTGGGGCGGGGTCACTGGTGTCATGGGGCGCTTCCTCCGGCGGAACTGCGGCATCTCCGTCGGAGGGACGAGAGCAGTGCTCCCGCGGTACCACCCTCCTTGGCCCCGGACGTGCGCCGCCCGTGGCCCCCTCATTGGGGTCGCGCTGCCGGTTCTACTCGCTCCGGTCGGACCGGGGCTTTCTTCCGGCGGCTCCGGGGTGATGCTTCACGCCGCGCTCTGCCCCCGGGCTCTCACCGTCCCCGGGTCGCTCATGGCCGCGTACGACGCTACTCGTCCCCATCCACGCCTCTCGCTCGGCCCAGTGTACGGGGCCGGGCGAGGCGCGGCCGACCGGATTTCGCCGGGAGCGCCGTACGGCCGAACGTATGACCCGAATGGTTATACCGGCCCTGGTGGGCTCGCCGGCGGATCGGCGGCGGCCCGCCGGCGGATTACCGGGCGGCGAGCTGGGCACAACGGAGGCAGGCTGGTCTTGTCACCGACGTGGGGAGGGGTCGATCCGGCGGCGTGCCCCGTTGCCGCGGGGCTGGGGTCGATTTATCGTCCCAGCACGATTCGCGAGCAAGATCACCCTATGTGAAGGGGCCGCGGCCATGGTGGCGAAGAAGTCCGCCGCGAAGAAGACGACCGCGGCGAAACCGGCGACCGAGAGCGCGGCCAGGACCACGGCGAAGGCCACGGCGAAGAAGACCCAGGCCAAGAAGGCACAGGCCAAGAAAGCACCGGCCAAGAAGGCACCGGCCAAGAAGTCCGCGGCGAAGAAGACGACCAAGAAGGCACCGGCGAAGAGGACGGCCGCGAAGAAGTCCGCGGCCGAGAAGGCGGCGCCCGGCCGGGCTGCCGCCGGTGAGACCGCGAAGAAGGCCGCGTCCGCGGCCGAGGGGGCGGCCCAGGCCGCGGAACAGACGGGAGCCAGCACAGTGGGAGCGAAGAAGACCGCGGGCGGCGGGGGTACGGCGGCCGGATCGGGGGCCGCGACGGCCGTCCCCACCGCGCGCGCCGCGGCCACACCCCCGGAGGAGCTGGCCGTACGGCCGGGCGAGGATCCCTGGACGCCGGAGGAGGTCGCGGCGGCCCGCGCCGTGCTGGAGAGCGAGGCGGCCAGACTGCGCGCCGAGATCACCTCGTCCGAGACGTCGCTGGCCGGGCTGATGCGGGACTCGGGCGACGGCGCCGGTGACGACGACGCGGACACCGGCACGAAGAACATCACGCGGGAGCACGAGATGTCGCTCGCCGCCAACGCCCGCGAGATGCTGGAGCAGACCGAGCGGGCGCTCCAGCGGCTCGACGCCGGTACGTACGGGCTCTGCGAGATCTGCGGAAAGCCGATCGGCAAGGCCAGGATGCAGGCGTTTCCGCGGGCCACACTCTGTGTGGAGGACAAGCAGAAGCAGGAACGTCGAGGCTGAACGCGTACGCGTGTGCCGTACGCTCGTCCTCAGTCAGGTACCTAGGGTTGAGGGACTCACGTGGCAGAGGCGGAGCGCATCAGTACGCCGGAGGTTGACGACGAGGCTGCGGCTGCCGCCGGACAGCCCAGAGGGAAGCGCAGGATCGCCGCCCTCTTCGCCGTCGCCGTGGTGGCTTATCTGCTGGACCTCAGCAGCAAGATGCTCGTGGTGGCCAAGCTGGAGCACCACGAGCCGATCGAGGTGATCGGTGATCTGCTGAAGTTCGAGGCGATCAGGAACCCGGGCGCCGCGTTCGGTATCGGCGAGGCGTTCACGGTGATCTTCACGTGTATCGCGGCGGCCGTGATCGTGGTGATCGCCCGGCTGGCCCGCAAGCTCTACAGCCTGCCCTGGGCGTTCGCGCTGGGCCTGCTGCTCGGTGGCGCGCTGGGCAATCTCACCGACCGGATCTTCCGTTCGCCCGGCGTCTTCCAGGGCGCCGTGGTCGACTTCATCGCGCCCGCGCACTTCGCGGTGTTCAATCTCGCCGACTCCGCGATCGTCTGCGGCGGCTTCCTCATCGTGCTGCTGTCGTTCCGGGGCCTCGACCCCGACGGGACCGTCCACAAGGACTGAGGGGCCGAGGGGCCGAGGACATGCGGTCCGGCGCCCTGTGGCCACAAGGCATACTCGACGGGTGAGCTTTCCCGAGATCAGAACGCTGCCCGTGCCCGATGGCCTGGAGGGCGAGCGCGTCGACGCCGCCATCGCCCGTATGTTCGGGTTTTCCCGTACGAAGGCGGCCGAGCTGGCCGCCTCCGGGAAGGTCCAGGTCGACGGCGCCGTCGTCGGGAAGTCCGAGCGTGTCAACGGCGGGGCCTGGCTGGAGGTCGAGATGCCACCGGCCGCCGTCCCCGTACAGATCGTGGCCGAGCCCGTCGAGGGCATGGAGATCGTGCACGACGACGACGACATCGTGGTGATCGTCAAGCCGGTCGGCGTCGCCGCGCACCCCAGCCCCGGCTGGAGCGGTACGACCGTCATCGGCGGCCTGGCCGCCGCCGGCTATCGCATCTCCACCTCGGGGGCGGCCGAGCGGCAGGGCATCGTGCACCGGCTGGACGTCGGGACCTCCGGGCTGATGGTGGTGGCCAAGTCGGAGCGCGCGTACACCCTGCTCAAGGCGCAGTTCAAGGAGCGGGTCGTCGACAAGCGCTACCACGCGCTGGTGCAGGGCCACCCGGACCCGATGAGCGGGACCATCGACGCCCCCATCGGCCGCCATCCGAACCACGACTACAAGTGGGCGGTCACCGCCGAGGGCAAGCCGTCGGTGACGCACTACGACCTGATCGAGGCGTTCCGGTCGGCCTCGCTGCTGGACATCAAGCTGGAGACGGGCCGTACGCACCAGATCCGGGTGCACATGTCCGCCCACCGCCATCCCTGTGTGGGCGATCTGACCTACGGCGCCGATCCGACGCTGGCCAAGCGGCTGGGGCTGACGCGGCAGTGGCTGCACGCCGTACGGCTCGGCTTCGAGCATCCGTCGGACGGGCGGTGGGTGGAGTACTCCAGCGGCTACCCCGACGACCTCCAGGGCGCGCTGGACAAGGTCAGGGCGGAGAGCAACGGATGACCGCGCGCGAGGACGGCACCGGCAGCGGCTCAGGCTCCGGCTTCCTGGTGCGGATCGCGGCCGGAGCGGCGGACACCGAGGCGTGCTTCGCGGTCCGCAAGCAGGTCTTCGTCGTCGAGCAGCGGGTCTCCGAGGACATCGAGTACGACGGCCGTGACGCGTGGGCGCTCCAGCTGCTCGCGATCCGCGCGGACGGGGTGCCGCTGGGCACCGCGCGGCTGCTGTACGGGCCCGAGGCAGCCGACAGGACCGGCGGGGACCCGTCCGTCGGTTCGCTGGGACGGCTGGCGGTCGTCGCGGAGGCGCGTGGGCTCGGTATCGGCGTGGCGCTGGTACGGGCCGTCGAGGACGCGGCCCGCGAGCGCGGGCTCACGGTGGTGGACCTGCACGCGCAGTCGCACGCGCTGGGCTTCTACGAGCGGCTGGGATACGCGGCGTACGGCCCCGAGTTCCAGGACGCGGGCATCGCGCACCGCTCGATGCGGCGGACGCTCGCGTAGCCCGCCCGGCGACCTCCCGTGCCCCCCTCGGGAGGTTCGGACAGCGTGCGTGACAGGCTGGAGGCCCTGACCACCGACGTCTGCCGTAAGGCTTTCGATCACCGGAGGGCCCTACCGTGGACCAGTTGGCGCTGCTGCTCGTGCTGTTGCTCGGCGCGGTGGTCACGGTGCCGCTCGGGGAGCGGCTCGGGCTGCCCTCGCCGGTACTGATGACCCTGGTGGGGATCGTCCTGGCGCTGCTGCCGTTCGTACCGAACGTGCAGGTGCCGCCGGACTTCATCCTTCCGCTGCTGCTGCCGCCCCTGCTGTACGCCGCCGTACAGCGCACCTCCTGGCGGCAGTTCGCGGCGAATGTACGCCCCATCCTGCTGCTCGCGGTCGCGCTGGTCTTCGTGACGACGGCGGCCGTCGCGGCGGTGGCCAACTCCATCGTGCCCGGACTGCCGATCGCCGCCGCGGTCGCGCTCGGCGCGCTGGTCGCCCCGCCCGATCCGGTGGCCGCGACCGCCGTCGCGGGCTCCCTCGGACTGCCCCGGCGGCTGGTCTCGATCCTGGAGGGCGAGGGGCTCTTCAACGATGTCACCGCGATCGTGCTCTACCACGTGGCGATCGCCGCGGTGGTCAGCGGAACGTTCTCCTGGCCGAGCGCGGTCGGCTCGCTCGTCCTGTCCGCGGTGGTCGCCGTGGCGGTGGGGCTCGCGCTCGGCTGGATCTCCAACAAGGTGATGTCGCTGCTCGGAGACGCGACGCTACAGATCGGACTCTCGCTGCTGGTGCCGTTCGTCAGCTATGTGCTGGCGGAGGAGCTGCACGGCTCGGGCGTGCTCGCCGTGCTGACCACCGCGCTCTTCCTGGCCACGCACACGGCGGACGCCGACGATGTGATGGGGCGGCTGGCCGGCAACTCCTTCTGGCAGATCGTCGACACGCTGGTCACCGGCGTCGCCTTCGGTCTGATCGGGCTGGAGCTGCACAACGCCTTCGGCGGGGCGGGCGGCCGGACGTCCGAGATGCTCGGCTGGGGCGCGGCCGTCATCGGCGTCGTCGTGTTCGTACGGCTCCTGTGGCTGCTGCCCGCGACCTGGCTGGCCAAGCGGATGCACAAGCTCCGCGACTACGACGAGGAGATCCCGACCAGCTGGCGCGAGACCGTGGTCATGTGGTGGGCCGGGATGCGCGGGGTGGCCTCGGTCGCCCTGGCGCTGGCGATCCCGCTGAAGACCGACAGCGGCGAGCCGTTCCCCGGCCGCGAGGAGATCATCTTCATCGCGTTCGCGGTCATCATGGCCACCCTGGTCATCCAGGGCCTGACCCTGCCCTGGCTGGTACGGAGGCTCGGCGTACGGGCGGACACGAACGCGGAACGGGAGCTGGAGCACTCGCTCGCCATCCGCGCCGCCAGGGCGGCCAAGCGCCGGCTCAAGGAGATCGAGGAGGTCGAGGAGCTGCCGGAGGAGATCAGTGAGCGGCTCCAGCGCGGCGCGGGCGACATCGGGGTGCGGATCAGCCCCGATCTGATCGACGACGAGCGGCGTGAGTGGGTCACCAAGCGGGTGGAGCGCATCAAGACCGTCCAGCGCATCCAGCGCGAGATGATGTCGGCGGCCCGCCACGAGGTGCTCTCGGCCCGCAACGAGCCGGGCTCGAACCCCGAGATCGTGGACCGCGTCCTGCGCCATCTGGACGTACGCAGCATGCGCTGAACGCCTGCCGCGGCCTCAGCCGCGGCCCGTGCGGGGCCGCTCGGTGTCCTCGTCACGGCCGGGCGTCTCCTCCGCGGCGCGCTCGTCGCGCTCCGTCCGCTCGGCGGCCAGCGGGCTCCGGCCGCGCGGGAGGAGCCCGTGGGCGAGATCCGTCGAGATCCTCGGCAGCGCGTACGGATGGTTCTCCACCAGCCAGCCGATCATCTGCTCCCGTACCGCGCAGCGCACCGTCCAGATGTCGTCCGCGTCCTTGGCCGTGACCACGGCGCGCACCTCCATCGTGGTGGTGGCGGTGTCGGTCACCGCCAGATTCCAGGACCTGCCGTCCCAGGCCGGGCAGGCTCGCAGGATCTCGTGGAGCTTCTCGCGCATCGGCCCCATCGGCGCCGAGTGGTCCAGCTGGAAGAAGACGGTGCCGGTCATCTGGACCCCGCCGCGCGACCAGTTCTCGAAGGGCTTGCTGGTGAAGTACGACACCGGCATCGTGATGCGCCGCTCGTCCCAGGTCCGTACGGCGAGGAAGGTGAGCGTGACCTCCTCGACCACGCCCCACTCGCCGTCCACCACCACCGTGTCGCCGATCCGCACCATGTCCCCGAACGCGATCTGGAAGCCCGCGAAGAGATTGCCGAGCGTGGACTGCGCGGCGACACCGGCGACGATGCCGATGATGCCCGCGGAGGCCAGGATCGAGGTGCCGACGGCCCGCATGTCGGGGAAGGTGAGCAGGATCGCCGCCGCCGCGACCACCGCGACGACCGCCGTCACGATCCGCATGATCAGCGTCACCTGCGTACGGACCCGGCGCAGGCGGGCCGCGTCCCGGGTCGAGGCCGCGTACCGGGCGTACGTGGACTCCACCGTCGCCGAGACGACCCCCACCACCAGCCAGGCACCGGCGCCGATGAGCACCAGCGTGAGCGCCCGGCCGATCCCGTCGTGGTGGTTCTCGATGATCCGCCACCGGGTCTCCCGGAACGAACCGCGCAGCAGGGCCGCGAGCAGGACCACCTGGAGCGGCAGCCGGCAGCGCCGGAGCAGCCCCCACAGCGGGGTCTCCGGGTGCCGGACATCCGCGCGGCGCAGCACCAGGTCGACGACCCAGCCGAGCGCGAGCGTCAGCAGCACCGAGCCGCCGAGCACGAGAAGTGGGCGCAGTACGTTCTCCATGGCTCCCTCGTCGGGTTCCGATACGGGCTGGCAGGATGGCCGGATGGACATCATGCTCTTCCATTCCGTCCACGGTCTGCGCCCGGCCGTGCACACCGCGGCGGACCGGCTGCGTGCCGCCGGACACCAGGTGCGCGTGCCCGACCTCTTCGAGGGCCAAACCGCGACCTCTGTGGAGGAGGGTATGGCCTTGAAGGACAAGATCGGCAAGGACGAACTGCTGCGCCGCGCGGTGCTGGCCGCCGCGCCGTACTCGGAACGCGGTCTGGTGTACGCGGGTTTCTCGCTCGGCGGCTCGATCGCGCAGAACCTGGCGCTGGGCGACAGCAAGGCGCGCGGGCTGCTGCTGTTGCACGGTACGTCCGACATCGCGGAGAACGCGTCGGTGGACGATCTGCCCGTACAACTGCATGTCGCGGATCCCGACCCGTTCGAGACGCACGACTGGTTGACCGCCTGGTACCTGAAGATGCGGCAGGCCGGGGCCGATGTGGAGATCTACCGCTACCCGGGGGCAGGGCATCTCTACACCGACCCCGGTCTGCCGGACTACGACGAGGCGGCAGCCGAGGCGACCTGGCGGACCGGGCTCGCCTTCATCGACTCGCTCTGAGGTGGTGCCGGGCCGGTCAGCGGGTCCAGCGGGTCAGCGGACGGGCTGCTCGGCCCGTTCCACCCGCTGTGAGCCCGACGCGGTGCGGTACGAGCGGGCCCAGGAGGAGGTCGCGGCGGGGTCGGTCCGGTCGGAGACCGTGTAGTAGTCCATCTGCGTCCGCTCGGCCGTGACATCGAGCACGCCGTAGCCGTGCTGGTCCATGTCCACCCACTTCACATGGCGGTTGGCGGCCCTGACCGCGGCGGACGCGACCACCGAGAGCGTCCCGGCCGGTACGTGCAGCAGGTCGTCCAGGTTGTCGGAGGTGACCGAGGTGACCACGAACTCCGTGGCGGCGGAGCGGGAGAGCGGATACGTGGCCGCCGTGACCGGCACCTCGTTGGCCCAGGCCATATGGATGTCACCGGTCAGGAACACCGTGTTCCGGATCCCGCGCCCGGTCAGATGCGCGAGCAGCTCCTTGCGGTCGTCCGTGTAGCCGTCCCACTGGTCGACGTTGACGGCGAGGCCCTCCTTGGGCAGACCGAGCAACTCGGCTATCGGGCCCAGCAGGTGGGCGGGCAGCGAGCCGAAGGCGACCGGCGAGATCATCACCGACGTACCGACCAGCTTCCAGGCGGCGTCCGATCCCGCCAGGCCCGCCTTCAGCCAGTCGAGCTGGGCGCGGCCGGTGATCGTACGGTCCGGATCGTCCACCGCGCCGTCGCCGATCGTCGTCTGCCGGGAGCGGAAGGACCGCAGATCCAGCAGATGGAGGTCGGCGAGCGCGCCGAAACGCAGCCTGCGGTAGACGGTGCCCTCGGTGGAGGCGCGGACGGGCATCCACTCGAAGTACGCCTGCCTGGCGGCTGCCGCCCGGTCGGCCCAGGCGCCCTCCGTACCGGGCGTGTGGTTCTCCGCGCCGCCCGACCAGGCGTCGTTGGCGAACTCGTGGTCGTCCCAGATGGCGATCACGGGATGGGCGGCGTGCAGCGCCCGCAGATCGTCGTCGGTCTTGTAACGGCCGTGGCGCGCGCGGTAGTCGGCGAGGCTGATGATCTCGTGCGTCGGTTCGTGCTGCCGTACGACACCGTCCGTCCCCGGGAAGCCGCCGGTCGCGTACTCGTAGAGGTAGTCGCCGAGATGGAGGACGGCGTCGAGGTCGGCGCGGGCGGCCAGATGCCGGTACGCGGAGAAGTAGCCGGCCTCCCAGTTGGCGCAGGAGACCACGCCGAAGCGCACCCCGGGGGTGGCGGCGCCGGGCGCGGGCGCCGTGCGCGTACGGCCGACGGGGGAGACCGTGCCGCCCGCGGTGAACCGGAAGTAGTGGACGGCCGCCTGGCGCAGCCCTCTGACATCGACCTTGACCGTATGGTCCGACGCGGCCCGCGCGGTGGTGGTCCCCCGGGCGACGACGGACGCGAACCGCTGGTCCTCGGCGACCTCCCAGAATATTTCGGTGTCCGCTCCCCTGCCCGAGCCGGGCACGGCGTCGGGGGAGGGGGTGACCCGGGTCCACAACAGGACGCCGTCGGGGAGCGGATCGCCGGAGGCGACACCGTGGAGGAAGGCGGGGGCCTCGGCGGCGGAGGCCGCGGCGGAGCCGCCGAGAACGACCGGGGCGGCGAGAGCGGTGGCGGCGGCGGTGGCGGCAGCGGCTTTGACGACCGTGCGGCGACGCGGCGAAGGAGCCGGGAGACTGGTCACGGACGATCAGATTACTGACCGGTATGGCGACGGGGCAGACGAACCGGGAATATTCGCCTGCCCGTCGGACACCGGCTGCCTGACGGTCACGGCCCGGAGGGTTCCCGCCTCCGGGCCGGGTCGTTCACCCCGTCAGCCCTTGAGGGCCTTGGTGACCGCGGCGTTGAACTCCGCCACCGTCATGGGCGGGTTGTCGGTGCCCTCGGCGGTGAGCTGCTTGCCGTCCAGCTTCAGCGTGGGAGTGCCCTTCACCCCGCTCTTGTCGAAGGCGGCGGACATCTTCATCGCCCAGGCGTCGTACGTACCGTCCGTGACGTCCTTCTGGAACGCCTTGTTGCCCTTGAGCCCGCTCACCGAGTCCGCCACCTCGATCAGATAACTGTCCTTGGCGAACTTGTCCGTGGTCTCCTCGGGGTGGAACTTCGCCGAGTAGAGCGCGGTCTTGTACTGGAGGAACGCCTCGGGGCTCACATTGAGGGCCGCGCCCAGCGCCGACAGGGCGTTCTTGGAGCCCGTGCCGTTGTCGGAGTTGTCGATGAAGGTCGCGCCGACATACTTGATCTTGAACGTGCCGGAGTCGACGCCGTTCTGGACGGTCTCGCCGACCGTCTGCTCGAAGGTCGCGCAGACCGGGCAGCGGGAGTCCTCGTACAGCTCCAGCGTGTTCTTGGCGTCCGCCTTGCCGATGACGACGGTCGTACCGTCCGTGCCCTCGGTGTTCTTCGGGGCGACGACGGACTTCTCGTCCTTCATCGCCTCCCAGTGCGAGGGCTTGTTGGCCTGGACGACGGCGAAGCCCACGCCGCCGGCTATCGCGAGGACCACGACGGCCGAGCCGAGGACGACGAGCTGGCGGCGGATCCTGTCCTTCTTCGCCTGCCGTTCGCGCTCCTCGCGCAGCCGCTCGCGGGCTGCCGCCTTGTTGGCCTGGTTGTTGCGTGCGCTCATGATGGTTTCACTCCGTGTGATGACGTAACTGCTGCGGGGGACGGGCGCGGCTCAGACAGCGCTGAGCGCGGGGCGCGGCGGTCCCCGCCGTCCTACGGAGTGCACGAGAAGGCGGGTACGGGACGGCCGCGGGCGGTCCGCCGGGCGTGGCCCGCGCCGTACGGCCCGGCGGACCGTGCCCGCCGCCGCCACGGCGATCAGCAGCGGCCGGAAGGCGCAGGCGCCCGCGGCCCGGACCAGCCGGGACAGCGCGGATTCGCCGTGCCGCAGCCAGAACGCGGCGAGCAGCCCGATCGAGACATGGGCCGCCAGCAGCAGCCAGGGCAGAGCCGGGTCGGGAGAGTTCAGCAGCGGGGCCGTGGCGCCCTCGGGGGAGGCCACACCGGGCAGCGGCGTACCGAAGGCTCCCCCGCACAGGACATCGAAGCCGACCGAGCGCAGCGGCCCCGCTATGGGGCCGCCGGCCGGGCCGTAACAGACGTTCTGACCGCTGGTGAAGACGGTGTCCGCGGCCAGTTCGAGCGGGACGAGCAGGGCGGCGATCCGCCAGAAGCCCCGCTCGCGGCCCGCCGCCGCGTAGGCGACCAGGAACACCACGACGCCGATCACGGCGACGACGGACAGCGGCAGCGGGGCCCGGGACAGCAGCACATGCGAGCCCGCGGACAGTGTCACGACCAGTGCCGTGAACAGTGCTGCCCGCGCCGCCCTGAGCCGCGTCCCGGATATGTCCATCGTCGCCGAGTGTGCCATGCGTCCCTGTAAGCGGTCCCTAAGGATCCGGACAGGACCTGGAGCCGGCCGGGCTCAGCCCAGCCGGCCGTTGCGGAACAGGTCGACGAAGATCTGGTGGTCCGCCCTGGCCCGCGCGCCGTACGTGTGCGCGAAGTCCACCAGCAGCGCGCCGAAGCCCTCCTCGTCGGCCGCGATCGCCGCGTCGATGGAGCGCTCCGTGGAGAACGGCACCAGCGAGTGGCCGCTCTCGTCGTCCGCCGCCGAGTGCATCGTGGCCGTCGCGCGGCCGAGGTCGGCGACGACCGCCGCGATCTCCTCGGGGTCGTCCAGGTCCGACCAGTCCAGGTCCACGGCGTACGGCGAGACCTCCGCCACCAGCTGCCCGATCCCGGCCAGCTCGGTCCAGCCCAGCCACGGGTCGGCGTGGGCCTGGAGGGCCCGTTGCGAGATCACCGTGCGGTGGCCCTCGTGCTGGAAGTACTCCCGTACGGCCCGGTCCGTGATGTGCCGCGAGACCGCCGGGGTCTGCGCCTGCTTCATATAGATCACGACGTCGTTCTCCAGGGCGTCGCTGTTGCCCTCCAGCAGGATGTTGTACGAGGGCAGGCCCGCGGAGCCGATGCCGATGCCGCGCCGTCCGACGACGTCCTTCACGCGGTACGAGTCGGGACGGGCCAGGCTGGACTCGGGCAGGGTCTCCAGATAGCCGTCGAAGGCCGCGAGGATCTTGTAGCGGGTGGCGGCGTCCAGCTCTATGGAGCCGCCGCCCGGCGCGAAGCGGCGCTCGTACTCCCTGATCTCGGTCATCGAGTCGAGCAGCCCGAAGCGGGTCAGCGCGCGGGCCGAGCGCAGGGCGGTGAGCAGCGGGCCCTGCGCCGTGTCCAGGGTGAAGGGCGGGACCTCGTCGTTCTTGGCGCCGGCGGCCAGCGCGTGGATCCGCTCGCGATAGGCGCCCGCGTAGATCTCCACCAGTTCGGTGATCTGCCCGTCACTGAGCGCTTTCGTGTAGCCGATCAGGGCGAGGGAGGCGGCGAAGCGCTTCAGGTCCCAGGTGAAGGGGCCGACGTACGCCTCGTCGAAGTCGTTGACGTTGAAGATCAGCCGGCCGTTGGCGTCCATGTACGTGCCGAAGTTCTCGGCGTGCAGATCGCCGTGGATCCACACCCGTCCGGTGCGTTCGTCGAGGAAGGGGCCGGTGACCCCGCTCGCCGTACGCTCCCGCTCCAGGTCGTGGTAGAAGAGGCACGCCGTGCCCCGGTAGAAGGCGAACGCGGAGGCCGCCATCTTCCGGAACTTCACCCGGAACGCGGCTGGATCGGCCGCCAGAAGCTCGCCGAAAGCGGTGTCGAAAACGGCGAGAATCTCCTCGCCGCGCTGCTCATCGGCTGCTTCAACGGGTCGCGGGACCGACATCGCGGGGTGCCTCCTGGTGCATGACAGTGGAGTGGGGGGCCTGCGCCCCTCCGAACGGGCAACGCGTGACGCTACTCGCGAGTGCCCGCCGCTGTCAGTCCCGAGACGTAGACTTCGAGGCTGTTCCCCAGGGCTGTCAGCAGCCCCGCGGGACCCCGGGTTCACCCCTGGAAACATTGAGATTCACCGCCGAGAACCACACCGTGTCGTCCGCTCGCTGGAGGCCCCCGCCGTGACCAAGCCGCCGTTCACGCACCTGCATGTCCACACCCAGTACTCGCTGCTGGACGGTGCCGCGCGGCTGGGGGACATGTTCAACGCCTGCAAAGAGATGGGCATGTCCCATATCGCGATGACGGACCATGGCAATCTGCACGGCGCCTACGACTTCTTCCATCAGGCGAAGAAGGCGGGGGTGACGCCGATCATCGGGATCGAGGCGTATGTGGCGCCGGAGTCGCGGCGCAACAAGCGCAAGATCCAGTGGGGGCAGCCGCATCAGAAGCGGGACGACGTGTCCGGTTCCGGCGGTTACACGCACAAGACGATCTGGGCGGCCAACCAGACGGGTCTGCACAATCTGTTCCGGCTGTCCTCGGACGCGTACGCGGAGGGCTGGCTCCAGAAGTGGCCGCGTATGGACAAGGAGACCATCGCCAAGTGGTCGGAGGGGCTGATCGCCTCGACCGGCTGCCCCTCGGGCGAGCTCCAGACGCGGCTGCGCCTCGGCCAGTTCGACGAGGCGCTGAAGGCGGCCTCCGAGTACCAGGACATCTTCGGCAAGGACCGGTATTTCCTGGAGCTGATGGACCACGGCATCGAGATCGAGCGGCGTGTGCGGGACGGGCTGCTGGAGGTCGGCAAGAAGCTGGGGATCCCGCCGCTGGTCACGAACGACTCGCACTACACGTACGCGGGCGAGGCGACCGCGCACGACGCGCTGCTGTGCATCCAGACCGGCAAGAACCTCTCGGACCCGGACCGCTTCCGCTTCGACGGGACCGGCTACTACCTGAAGTCCACCGACGAGATGTACGCCGTGGACTCCTCCGACGCCTGGCAGCAGGGGTGCGCGAACACCCTGCTGGTCGCCGAGCAGATCGACACGGAGGGCTGGTTCCAGGAGCGGAACCTGATGCCCAAGTTCGATGTGCCCGAGGGCTTCACCGAAGTCACCTGGTTCCGTGAGGAGACGCTGCGCGGCATGGCCCGCCGGTACCCGAACGGCATCCCGGACGACCGGCTCAAGCAGGTCGAGTACGAGATGGGCATCATCATCGAGATGGGCTTCCCGGGGTACTTCCTCGTGGTCGCCGACTTCATCATGTGGGCCAAGAACAACGGCATCGCGGTCGGCCCCGGCCGTGGTTCCGCCGCCGGTTCGATCGTCGCGTACGCCATGGGCATCACCGACCTCGACCCGATCGAGCACGGCCTGATCTTCGAGCGGTTCCTCAACCCCGAGCGCATCTCCATGCCGGATGTCGACATCGACTTCGACGAGCGTCGGCGCGGTGAGGTGATCCGTTATGTGACGGAGAAGTACGGCGCCGACAAGGTCGCCATGATCGGCACATACGGCAAGATCAAGGCGAAGAACGCGATCAAGGACTCCGCGCGCGTGCTGGGTTACCCGTACGCGATGGGCGACCGGCTCACGAAGGCGATGCCCGCCGACGTCCTCGGCAAGGGCATCGACCTCAACGGCATCACCGACCCCAAGCACCCCCGCTACGGCGAGGCGGGGGAGATCCGGGGGATGTACGAGAACGAGCCGGATGTGAAGAAGGTCATCGACACGGCGAAGGGTGTGGAGGGCCTGGTCCGGCAGATGGGTGTGCACGCGGCCGGCGTGATCATGTCGAGCGAGACGATCACCGATCATGTGCCGGTCTGGGTGCGGCACACCGACGGTGTCACGATCACCCAGTGGGACTATCCGAGCTGTGAGTCGCTCGGCCTGCTGAAGATGGACTTCCTGGGCCTGCGGAACCTGACCATCATGGACGACGCCGTCAAGATGGTGAAGGCCAACAAGGGCATCGACCTCGACCTGCTCGCCCTGCCGCTGGACGACCCGAAGACCTACGAACTGCTCTGCCGCGGTGACACGCTCGGTGTCTTCCAGTTCGACGGCGGGCCGATGCGCTCGCTGCTGCGTCTGATGAAGCCCGACAACTTCGAGGACATTTCCGCCGTCTCGGCCCTGTACCGGCCGGGCCCGATGGGCATGAACTCGCATACGAACTACGCGCTGCGCAAGAACGGCCAGCAGGAGATCACACCGATCCACCCGGAGCTGGAGGAGCCTCTCAAGGAGGTCCTCGGCCTGACGCACGGTCTGATCGTGTACCAGGAGCAGGTGCAGAAGGCCGCCCAGATCATCGCCGGCTACTCGCTGGGCGAGGCCGACATCCTGCGCCGCGTGATGGGCAAGAAGAAGGCCGACGAACTGGCGAAGAACTTCGTCCTGTTCCAGGCCGGGGCCAAGAAGAACGACTACTCGGACGAGGCGATCCAGGCCCTGTGGGACGTGCTGGTCCCGTTCGCCGGATACGCGTTCAACAAGGCGCACTCCTCCGCGTACGGCCTGGTCACGTACTGGACCGCGTATCTCAAGGCGAACTACCCCGCCGAGTACATGGCGGCGCTGCTCACCTCGGTGAAGGACGACAAGGACAAGTCGGCGGTCTACCTCAATGAGTGCCGGCGCATGGGCATCAAGGTGCTGCCGCCCAATGTGAACGAGTCGCAGTCGAACTTCGCCGCCCAGGGTGACGATGTGATCCTGTTCGGTCTGACGGCGATCAGGAACGTCGGACAGAACGTGGTGGACTCGATCATCCGGTGCCGTAAGGCGAAGGGGAAGTACGCGACGTTCCCCGACTTCCTCGACAAGGTCGAGGCCGTCGTCTGCAACAAGCGGACCGTCGAGTCGCTGATCAAGGCCGGGGCCTTCGACGAGATGGGCCATACCCGCAAGGGGCTGGTCGCCCATCACGAGCCGATGATCGACAACGTGGTGCAGGTCAAGCGCAAGGAGGCCGAGGGGCAGTTCGACCTCTTCGGCGGGATGGGCGAGGAGGAGACCAGCGAGCCCGGCTTCGGACTCGACGTCGAGTTCTCGGACATCGAGTGGGACAAGTCGTATCTGCTCGCCCAGGAGCGGGAGATGCTCGGTCTGTACGTCTCCGACCATCCGCTCTTCGGCATCGAGCACGTCCTGTCCGACAAGTCCGACGCCGCGATCTCCCAGCTCACCGGCGGTGAGCACGCGGACGGCGCGGTGGTCACCATCGGCGGCATCATCTCCGGTCTCCAGCGGAAGATGACCAAACAGGGCAACGCGTGGGCGATCGCGACGGTCGAGGACCTCGCCGGCTCCATCGAGTGCATGTTCTTCCCCGCCACGTATCAGCTGGTCTCCACACAACTCGTCGAGGACACCGTCGTCTTCGTCAAGGGCCGGCTCGACAAGCGCGAGGACGTGCCCCGCCTCGTCGCCATGGAACTCCAGGTCCCGGACGTGTCGTCGGCGGGCACCGACGCCCCCGTCACCATCACCATCCCGACGGTGAAGCTCACCCCGCCGATGGTCAGCAGGCTCGGCGAGATCCTCAGCCACCACCGGGGCAACTCCGAGGTCAGGATCAAGCTCCAGGGCGCCAGGAAGACCACGGTGCTCCGGCTCGACCGGCACCGCGTCCAGCCCGACCCGGCGCTCTTCGGCGATCTGAAGGTCCTGCTCGGCCCGTCCTGCCTGGCCGGATAGCCATGCCTCGGTGAGGCGCACGCGTATGAGGGGCATCCCGGGCTCGTGGGATGCCCCTCATACGGTTACGGACGGCGGGTGGTGGGGTCAGTTGTGGCCGAAACGCTTCTGCTTGCCCTTGTGGGCCTCATCCGGCGGCGTGATCCTCGACTGCACCTGCTCGGACCGGTCCTCCATCGACGAGGACTGCGACTCCTGGGTGCCACGCTCGGCGTCCGAGCGGGCGTGCTGCTTGTTGCTGCGATCCCGGTTCTTGTTCTTGGCCATGATGCTGCCTCCTGCCGGGGGTTTGGATGCCAGGCCGCGTTCAGCCTCACATAAGCCGCCAATTGGCGCATTTTGGATCATTGCCGTGTGTAGTGGTCCCTCGTCAGCGGCCTGATGGGTTCCATAGCGCCGATACGCCACGCCGATGATCGAGTTCCGGACGTTAAGCCTCTTGCCGTCGGGCAGACTCGAAGGAAACCCGCAGTAACTCCCGATCTCACGATCCCGAGGTTCCCGAAAGAAGGTGGAACACGTGGACCGCTGCGTCGTCCTGGTGGACGCCGGCTATCTGCTGGGCGCCGCCGCGAGTCTCCTCGCCGGAGAACCGGCCCGTTCCCGCATCACCGTCGACCACACCGCCCTCATCCAGGGCCTGCGAGAACGGGCCGAGGCCGATACGGAACAGCCGCTGCTCCGCATCTACTGGTTCGACGGCGCCCCCGACCGGGTTCCACAGCCCGAGCACCGACGGCTGCGGGTCATGCCGCGCGTCACCGTCCGGCTCGGCGCCCTCACCCGCAGCGACGGGCGCTGGGCGCAGAAGGGCGTGGACGCGGCGATGCACGCGGAGCTGACCGAGCTGGCCAGAAATCGCGCCTGCTCCGATGTCGTGCTGGTGACGGGGGACGGGGATCTGCTGCCCGGCCTGATGTCCGCGAAGGAGCATGGCGTCGCCGTCCATCTCTGGGCCGTGCAGGCCGCCGACGGCGACTACAACCAGTCCGAGGACCTGGTCGCCGAGGCCGACGAGCGGCGGGTGCTCGACCGGGCCTGGATCACCAAGGCCGTACGGGCCAAGGACCTGGGCGGCGTCTGCGCCCCGCCGCCGGCGCCCCGGCCCGAGATCGCGGCGATCCTCTCGGCGCCGCTGCCCGAATCGGCGCTGGCCGCGTCCGCGGAACGGGCGGCGGAGGCGGAGGCGGCGGCGGGCCGCGCGGGCTCCACCCCCGGCGCCGGGCGGAACGGCTCGTCGCCGGCACCCGCAGCCGCGGCTCCCGGCGCGGAACCCCATCCGGCCGGCACGGGCGGCAAGGGCGTGCCGACCCCCAAGGACCTGGCGGGCCTGCGCGGCCCCGGCGCCCCGACACCTGGCCCGTCCGGACAGCAGTCCGGGCAGCATCCGGCGGGGGCGACGCTGCGGTGGTCCTCCGACAAGGGCTGGGTCGAACGGCCGGGCAGCGGCACGGCGGGCGAACCGCCGGAGACGGCCTCGCTGCCGACCCTGGCACAGCTGACCAGCGCGGAGCAGCGCTGGGCGGACCGGGAGGAGGACATCACCACGGTGGGGGGCGATCCGTTCGAGGTGGGGCAGGTGTTCGCGCGGCGGTGGATGGAACGGCTGCCGGAGGCGGGGCATGTGCAGAGGCTGTCCGTGATGTATCCGCGGGTTCCGCACCGTATCGACGGGGAACTGCTGCGGTACGCGGCGCGGTTCGGTCTGCTGGCGCACAAGGACGACCAGATCGACGAGCATGACCGGTACGCGATTCGGGCGGGGTTCTGGCGGGAGATCGATGTGCGGGCCGCGGCGGATACGGCTTCGTCGTAGAGGGTGCTGGGGGTGGGCGCCGCCCGGTGGGCCCGGCCCCGGCACCACCGCGAACCCGCACCACGCCCCCCGCCGGAAACGTACCGGGCCGGCACAACGTAAGGTCCATGCTCGTGAGTACGGTGTGCGTGGTGCGCGATCTGGTCAAGACGTACCCGGCCGCGCGCGGCAGACGTGGCGTCCCCGGGACGCCCGCGGTGCGGGCCACCGATGGGGTCTCGCTCGACGTGCGGCGCGGTGAGATCTTCGGCCTGCTCGGGCCCAACGGCGCGGGCAAGTCCACTCTCGTACGCCAGCTCACCGGCCTGATGCGGCCGGACTCCGGAGAGGTCGAGGTCCTCGGGCACGATCTGGTGCGGCATCCCGAACGTGCCTCCCGGCTCATCGGCTATCTCGGCCAGGAGTCGACCGCGCTGGACGAACTGACCGTCGCGCTCGCCGCCGAGACCACCGGCCGGCTGCGCGGGCTGTCGTTGCGGGAGGCGCGGGCCGAGCGGGACGATGTGCTGGCCGAGTTGGGGCTGACCGAGATCGCCGGGCGGCCCCTGAAGAAGCTGTCGGGAGGCCAGCGGCGGCTGGCCTGTTTCGCCGCCGCGCTGGTGGGCGAGCGGCCCGTGCTGGTTCTCGACGAGCCGACCACCGGCATGGACCCGGTCGCGCGGCGCGCGGTGTGGGCCGCCGTGGACCGGCGGCGGGCCGAGCACGGGGTGACCGTCCTGCTCGTCACCCATAACGTCATCGAGGCCGAGACCGTGCTCGACCGGGTCGCCGTGCTGGAGCGGGGCAGGGTCATCGCCTGCGACACCCCGTCCGGGCTCAAGGAAGAGGTCGCCGGTGAGGTGCGGGTGGAGCTCGTGTGGCGCGAGCGCGCGCCGCTCGACGTTCCCGAGGTCGCGGCGCTGCGCGATTCGGCGCAGGAGTCGGGGCGCCGGTGGGTGCTGCGGCTCGCGCCGGACGAGGCGCGCGCGGCGGTCGCCGCGGTGACCGGCGGCGCGGCCTTCTCGGCGCTGGACGATTTCACACTGGCGACGCCGAGTCTGGAAGATGTCTACCTGGCGCTCGGCGGCCGGGCGAAGGGGCTGGTCAAGGCGTGAGCAGCCGTTTCGTGAGCGACGCACGTACGCCCGTACCGAACAGGAGCAGCACCAGGTGAGCATCGTGCCTGCGGAGGCCGTGTCCGGGAGAGTCAGGACCGCGGCCGTGAACGAGCCGGCGGACGGCGCGCCCGCGCCGCTCGCGCCCCGGGCGCGGCTGCTGCCCTCGCTCGCCGCCGTGTACCGCGCCCAGCTGTCACGGGCCCGGGTCGCGCGGATCCCGCTGCTGTTCGTGGCGACGTTCCAGTCGGTCGGGATCATGATCCTGATGCGGGGCGTGGTGGACGGGGGCGACGAGGCGCGGGCGGTGGTCGCCGGGTCGAGTGTGCTCGTCGTCGCGTTCGTGGCGCTCAATCTGCTCGCCCAGTACTTCGGTCAGCTGCGCGCGAGCGGCGGGCTCGACCACTACGCCACCCTGCCGGTGCCGCCCGCGGCGGTGGTGCTCGGCGCGGCCGGTGCGTATGCCTCGTTCACGGTGCCGGGCACCGCGGTCACGGCCGTCACCGGCAGTGTGCTGTTCCAGTTGCCGCTCACGCATCTCTGGGTGCTGGTCGCGGTGATTCCGCTGTCGGGCGCGGCACTCGCGGGTCTGGGCGCGGCGCTCGGTCTGCTCGCGCCGCGTCAGGAGCTGGCGACGCTGCTGGGCCAGCTGGGGATGTCGGCGGCGCTGCTGCTGGGCGTGCTGCCCGCGGACCGGCTGCCGGGGCCGATCGGGTACGCGCGTGACCTGCTGCCGTCCACCTACGGCGTGGAGGCTCTCGCCCGTACGTTCGACGCCCGTCCCGACTGGCCGGTGGTCGCCTTCGATCTCGCGGTGTGCGCGGCCGTCGGTGTCTGCTCGCTGGCCGTGGCGACCTGGGCGTACCGGCGGGCGGCGGTCCGATGAGGCACCCCCTGGCCAGGACTGGCACGATGGCACTGTGACCGCACCCTTGACGCCGCCCCACCAACCGCCGCACGACGATCCCTGGCAGACACCGCCGGCCGGGGAATCGCCCTTTTACGGGGCCGAAGCGGAGAAGGGGCCCGATATGAAGACCGAAGTGCGCCAGGCCGTCGTGGTGATGGTGGCGGTCGCGGTCCTCGGTCTGGCGCTCGGGCTGCTGTGGCTCTGGCTCGCGCCGCGTACGCCCTTGATCTCGGACGAGACGGCGGTCTTCCTGAAGGACACCGAGGGCGAGGAGGCGATCGCGGCGGACGGGACGTTCCTGCTGCTGGCGCTCGCCTTCGGGGCGGTCAGCGCGGTGCTGGTCTTCCTCTTCCGCAGGCGCGGCGGTATCGCGCTGGTGGCGGGCCTGGCGCTGGGCGGGCTGCTGGGCGCGGTGGTCGCCTGGCGGGTGGGCGTCTGGTTCGGCCCCGAGGCCGACGTGGTGGCGCATGCCAGGGCGGTCGGCCAGGGCGTCACGTTCGCCGCGCCGCTGCAACTGAACGCCAAGGGCGCGCTGCTGGCGTGGCCGATCGCGGCGATGGTGGTCCATCTGGCCCTGACGGCGCTGTTCGGTCCGCGTGATCCGGAGCCGAGGTGGGACGACTGGGGCCCGTCGCCGTACGGCCCGGCGCCGGAGGACGCGACGCCGGACAGGCCCTAGGCCGTGTCCGTAAAGTCTCGCCTGGCCCGCGACGCCCGGCACGCACGCTCGCGGCGTTGTCGGAGTCGTCCGAGTACGTCCAGTACGAGGACGATCCTCCGCCGTGCGATCGCCGCTCGGCATCCGAAGGAGGAAACAGGCGCCGAGACGGAGAGAGCGCAGCGAACGTAGTGCACCGGACGCCGCGAACCCCGCCCTGCGGGCGGACGGCGATACTTTACGGACACGCCCTGGTCTCAGCTCCGGAGTCTCAGCTCCGGAGTCTCAGCTCCGGCCGATGGGCGCCATGACGGCCGAGGTGAGCGCCGCCAGATCCGCCGGGGACAGCTCGACCTCCAGGCCCCGGCGGCCCGCCGAGACACAGATCGTCGCGTGGGCCGTCGCCGAGGCGTCCACTACGGTGCGTAGCCGCTTGCGCTGTCCCAGTGGTGAGATCCCACCGCGTACATAACCTGTCGTACGTTCCGCGGTCACAGGGTCCGCCATCGCGGCGCGTTTGCCGCCGACGGCCGCCGCGAGGGCCTTCAGATCGAGCGAACCGGCCACCGGCACCACGGCCACGGTCAGTTCGCCGTCGACGTCCGCGACCAGGGTCTTGAAGACCCGGCCGGGAGAGACCCCGAGGGCCTCGGCCGCCTCCTCGCCGTACGAGGGCGACGCGGGGTCGTGCTCGTACGCGTGCAGGGTGTACGGCGTGCCCGCGGCCGTCAGGGCGACCGTCGCCGGGGTGCCTCCGGACTGCTGCTTCTTGGACTTCTTCGCCAAGACGGTTCTTCCCTGGGTGAGTTGAGGCGTGTCAGTTGGGGCTGGGCGGTGTGTGCGTCAGCGTCACGGCGGGCAGCGAGGGGAGATGGCGGATCACCGCCGTCTCGGCCCGCAGGAGCTTCAGCTCCTCGCGCAGCCGGGCCGCGATGTCCGGGGCCTCCAGCAGGCGCTGCTTGGCCGGGGTGTCGAGCACGGCGGCGGCGGCGACCAGATAGGACACGACCGACGGGTCGTCGGGCAGTTCGTCGCCGGAGAGCGAGCGCTCACGCGCCCCGGCCAGCCGCTTCTGGTAGTTCCGGAACGCGCGCAGCACGCCCTCGGCGAGCGTGCCCGCGCCGTCGCCCGTCCGCTCGGGGAGCTCTTCGAGCTCGGCCGTCAGATACGGGCCGCTCGCGTCGACGGAGAGCAGCCGGACCCGGGTGGTGCCGGTGGCCACCACCTCGAAGCTGCCGTCGGGGCGTTCGCGGATCGTCGCCGCGTCCGCGACACAGCCCACCGGATGGAAGGATTTCAGGGGTTCGGGGCCGAAGCCGGCGTCGGGCCCGCGGTCGGTCAGGGCGGTTCCGTCCGGCATTCCGGGTGCTGTCGGCGCGATTTCGTGTCCGTCGCGGATGGCGACCACGGCGAAGCGGCGCGGCTCGGACTCATCGGTCTTGAGCAACTCGCGCATCATCGCGCGGTAGCGCTCCTCGAAGACGTTCAGAGGCAGGACGAGGCCCGGGAACAGCACCGCGTTCAGCGGGAAGAGAGGGAGGCGTGCGGTGGTCACAACGGTCAAGCGTAGTGGCCGCGGGGCCCTCTCCGTTCTGTCCTGCTCCGCAAAGGCATCGCCGAGGCCACTTGGATCCTCACGGCGTGCCGCGATTCGAGGAAATGCCCCAGCGGATCGTCGGTGAACGAGGTCCACGGGAAGGAGGTCGCGTACGAGCCGATCAGCCGGAACTGCTCCAGTGCCTCCTCCCAGCGCCCCCGCTCCACCAGCACGTACGCCAGCAGGTTGCGTACTTCGGCCGGCCACGGGTCGCCCGCCTCGTACCGGGCGGACACCGCGATCGCGAGATCGGCCGCCGCGTCGATCCGGTCCGCCTGTACGGAGGTGGGCTCGCCGCTCAGCAGCAGCGTGAAGGCGGCGCGCACGGGCAGCGCGCGGACCAGGGAGCCGGGCAGGGCGTCGTGCGCCGCCTGTTCGGCGAAGTCGAAGCACTCGCGGTGCGAGCCGTACCACTCGGCCGAGAGGTACTGGAGGGCCGCGACATGACAGCCGTAGTGGTGCGAGGCACGGCGCACGGCCTGCTCCCACAGCGACTCGAACGCGGTGTGGGTGGCGTGCGTACCGCGTGCGTGGTCCAGCGCGACCCGCCAGGGCACCGGATCGCGTGGATCGCCGTCGGCCGCCGCGTCGATCATCGGGCCCGTCTCCCGGAGCCGCTCGGCGCGGGCCGGTGACTCCCAGGCCCTGCGGATGGCCAGCTCCGCCCGGACGAGCAGCGCGTCGGGGTCCCGGGGCGCGGCGCGCAGCCAGGCGGTGAGCCAGCCGTCCCGGCCGTACGCGAACGCGGCCAGCCGCACCACATAGCGGTCGCGGTTCTCCCATTCGGCGGCCTCGCGCGTCGTCGCGAGCAGCTTCGCCGCGGGCTCGTACTCGCCGAGCGCGGCGGCGACGAGCGCGGGTGCGAGCCGCTCGTCGGGGGCGTCGAGCAGCACCGCGTCGTCCGGCGGCAGCCCGGCGGCGAGCTGCGGGGTGTGCCGGACCATACGCGCGGTGCTGATCAGGGCGCGGAGCAATGACATGGTGCGGACCATTGAAAACCGCAGGTCGCGGACGCGCCAGGGGGCAGCTGTGAAGCTTTCGTATCGGGCGAAAAGGTTGTAGCGCCCATAGTCAAGGCGAGGTAAAGAAAGCCCGGGATGCCGTTACATCCCGGGTGCCGTCCTTCCGGTGCTGTCTTTTTTGGTGCTGTCTTTTTGGTGCTGTCCCGCGGCGGCGGACAGACCCTAGCCCCGCCGCAGGAGCCGCGACGCTCCCGCCGCCACCGTCGTCGCCAGGATCCAGCCCAGCATGATCAGCACCGCCGCCGCCCACTGCCAGCCGCCCTTCAGCAGCCAGTACCCGTCCTGGCCGAGGTTGATCACCGGGATCAGCAGATCCAGGGTGAACAGCGCCGGATTCCACACCGGGTGTCCGTCGCCCTTGATCGCCTCCGGGGCGTGGCGGGCGAAGGCGACCGTACTCGCTCCCCACAGCACCGCCATCCACAGCGCCGCCCGGCCCGGCCGGTAGCCGTAGGCCACCGTCCAGTCCTGGAGGTAGCCCCAGAGCTTCGCCGCGAGCGGCAGTGTCTCCCGGCGACGGCGCTGTTTGGCGAGGAGGACCTCCCGCGCGTCCGCGTCCTCGCCGGTGTTGCGCAGGACCTGGGCCAGCCGCTCGTACGGCTCGGGGGAGTACTCCGGGGTCGCCGCCGCCACCCACTCCAGCCGTCTGATCAGCGGGAAGTGGCCGAACGGGACGAGATTCTCGTAGACGAAACCGCCCATGGCGAGCCCGCCGGGTCCCGGCCAGCTGGTCGACATGTCGACCAGTGTGACGATCTTCGCGCCGTTCAGGACGACTCTGCCGTCCTCCAGCCGCTCGCACTTGAAGCGCAGCTCGGGGGTGCTGATCCGGCGCAGCGACAACTCCTCCGTGGGGCCGAGATAGAACCGCGCCTGGTCCATGTCGACGGCGTCGCCGAAGCGGCCGTCGTCGAGCCGGACCCCGCCCCGGCACTCGAAGCGCTGCAACCGCGTGCCCAGGAGCGGTGTGGCGACGCTGCCGACGCCGTGCGGGGGTGTCATACCGGGGTCGCCGGTCTCCGTGCTCACCCACGCGCCCGTCATGTACAGCGACCGCTCCACCGTCAGCTGCGGGGCGTTGAACGCCCGCCGCTCCTCCGCGGCCCGCAGCCGGCTGCCCCGCAGGCTCAGCGACACCCCGATCTTGGCGCCGCGCAGACTGACCTCGCCATATGTCTCGATCTGATCGGCCTGGAGGTCCTGGGCGACGGACATTCCGTCCGCCGTGATCGCCCGGCCCAGCCGGTCGGGACGTACATCGATCTGGCTGATCAGCAGATCCGTGCCGATCTGCGCGTCGGTCAGCCTGATGCCCCGCTCGACCCGGCAGCGCGGCAGATGGAGATCTCCCTCGGTCTGGAGGCGGGCGGCCTCCAGCCGGGGGATGGCACAGCCCACCATCCTCAGGGTCGTGAAACGCGACTCGGGCAGCACCACCTCGTTCTCGAAACGGCAGTGATTCAGCTCGACGTACGGGGCGATCGTGCCGCCCGCGAGGTTGAGCGTGCCGGTGATCTGCACCCCGCGGAGCTTGAGCGCGGCGACCCGGCCCGGCAGCGCGGCGGGGCCGTTGAGCAGCAGCAACGCGATGACCCTGGCGCGGACACTGCGGTCCGTGCCCCAGGGACGCGGCGCGAAGGGGTCGTTCAGTAATGCGTCCGACGTGCTCAGGTCGTAGGTGCTGCCGTTGCGGAACGACTGCCACATGCCGAGTTCCGCCGCGCTGAGCCAGTCGGGAGATTCGTCGTTCTGCGGCTCGGTCACTGCCGCGCCTCCGCTTCCCCTGTGCGTACAGATGGTCCGTACAAGTGATGACGGACGGTCCGTGCGACTGATGAAAGGTGGTCGTACATGCGTTGTTCCCGCTGAGTGACGTGCTGAACGCTAATGGTGACCCGGAGTGAACATGGCGTGTATCAGCCAGTGATACGCGCGACCGGCGGCCTGAGGCGGTCTGCGAGAATTGACCCCGTGATCTCACGAATCGATCTGCGCGGCGACACCCTCCCCGAGGGTGGAGACCTGCGTGACCTGCTGCCCCGAGCCGAGTTCGACGTGGAAGCCGCCCTGGAGAAGGTGCGGCCGCTCTGCGAGGACGTGCGCCATAGGGGTACGGCGGCGCTGATCGATGCCGCGGAGAAGTTCGACGGAGTGGCCCTGGAGCGGGTCCGGGTGCCCGCGCAGGCCCTTGCCGACGCCCTGGAAGCGCTCGATCCGGCCGTACGGGCCGCGCTGGAGGAGTCGATCCGGCGCGCCAGGCTGGTCCACCGCGCGCAGCGGCGCTCCTCGCACACCACTCAGGTCGTGCCCGGCGGCACGGTCACCGAGAAGTGGGTGCCGGTCGGGCGGGTGGGGCTCTACGCGCCCGGCGGCCGGTCCGTCTACCCGTCGTCGGTGATCATGAACGTGGTGCCGGCCCAGGAGGCGGGCGTCGAGTCGATCGCCCTCGCCTCTCCCGCGCAGAAGCCCCGTTACCCGGGAGACGCCGCCGGCGGTCTGCCGCACCCGACGATCCTGGCCGCCTGCGCGCTGCTCGGGATCGACGAGGTGTACGCGGCCGGTGGCGCCTCGGCCGTCGCGATGTTCGCGTACGGCACCCCGGGCCCCGACGGCTGCGCGCCCGCCAACATGGTCACGGGCCCCGGCAATATCTGGGTCGCCGCCGCCAAGCGCTACTTCACCGGCCGGATCGGCATCGACGCCGAGGCGGGCCCGACCGAGATCGCGGTCCTCGCGGACGCGACCGCCGACCCCGTCCATGTCGCGGCCGACCTGATCAGCCAGGCCGAGCACGACCCGCTGGCCGCCGCCGTCCTGGTCACCGACTCCGCCGAACTGGCCGAGGCGGTCGAGAAGGAGCTGGAGCCGCAGATCGCCGCGACCAAGCACATCGAGGACCGGGTGGTCCCCGCGCTCTCCGGCCGGCAGTCCGCGATCGTGCTCGTCGACTCCGTCGAGGACGGCCTGCGGGTCGTCGACGCGTACGGCGCCGAGCACCTGGAGATCCAGACCGCCGACGCCGCCGCGCTGGCCGCGCGGGTCCGCAACGCGGGCGCGATCTTCGTCGGCCCGTACGCCCCGGTCTCGCTCGGCGACTACTGCGCGGGCTCCAACCACGTACTGCCGACCGGCGGTTGCGCCTGCCACTCCTCGGGGCTCTCCGTCCAGTCCTTCCTGCGCGGTATCCACATCGTGGACTACAGCGAGGAGGCGCTCGCCGAGGTCGCCCACCACGTGGTGACCCTCGCGGAGGCCGAGGACCTGCCCGCGCACGGCGCGGCGCTGAAGGCGAGGTTCGCGTGGAAGGTGCCCGGAAAGTGACGTTCGGTAGTCGTGAATTCGACGAGCTGCCCGTACGGGACGAGCTGCGCGGCAAGTCCCCCTACGGCGCGCCCCAGCTGGACGTCCCCGTACAGCTGAACACCAACGAGAACCCGTACCCGCTGCCCGAGCCGCTGGTCGAGCGGATCGCCGAGCGCGTCCGCGAGGCCGCCCGGAGCCTCAACCGCTACCCCGACCGGGACGCGGTCGAGCTGCGCACCGAGCTGGCCCGGTATCTGACCCGCACCGGGAAGCACCCGCTGACCGCCGCGAACGTGTGGGCCGCCAACGGCTCCAACGAGGTCATCCAGCAGCTGTTGCAGACCTTCGGCGGCCCCGGCCGTACGGCGATCGGCTTCGAGCCCTCGTACTCGATGCACGGTCTGATCGCCCGCGGCACCGGCACCGGCTGGCTCTCGGGACCGCGCCGCGAGGACTTCACCATCGATGTGGAGGCGGCGGAGAAGGCCATCGCCGAGCACCGCCCCGATGTCGTCTTCATCACCTCGCCCAACAACCCGACGGGCACGGCGGTCGACGCCGGGACCGTCCTCGCGCTCCACGACGCCGCCCAGGCCGCCAGGCCCTCCCTGGTCGTGGTCGACGAGGCGTACGTCGAGTTCAGCCACCGCGACTCCCTGCTGCCCCTCATCGAGGGCCGGCCGCGGCTCGTCGTGTCCCGCACGATGTCCAAGGCGTTCGGGGCGGCCGGGCTGCGTCTCGGCTATCTCGCCGCGCACCCCGCCGTGGTCGACGCCGTCCAGCTGGTGCGCCTGCCGTACCACCTCTCCGCCGTCACACAGGCCACCGCGCTCGCCGCGCTGGAGCACACCGATACGCTGCTCGGGTACGTCGAGACGCTCAAGGCCGAGCGGGACCGGCTGGTGGGGGAGTTGCGGGCGATCGGTTACGAGGTCACCGAGTCGGACGCGAACTTCGTCCAGTTCGGCCGCTTCGAGGACTCCCACACGGCCTGGCAGCGGATCCTCGACCGGGGGGTCCTCATCCGTGACAACGGCGTACCGGGCTGGCTGCGGGTCACCGCGGGCACCCCGTCCGAGAACGACGCGTTCCTCGACGCGGTACGTGACCTCAAGAAGGAGCAGCGCGCATGAGCCGCATCGGCCGCGTGGAACGCAGTACGAAGGAGACCTCCGTCGTCGTCGAGATCGATCTCGACGGCAGCGGCAAGGTCGATGTGTCGACCGGGGTCGGCTTCTACGACCACATGCTCGACCAGCTGGGCCGGCACGGCCTGTTCGACCTCACGGTGAAGACCGAGGGCGATCTGCACATCGACTCGCACCACACCATCGAGGACACCGCGCTGGCCCTCGGCGCCGCCTTCAAGCAGGCCCTCGGCGACAAGGTCGGGATCTACCGCTTCGGGAACTGCACGGTCCCGCTGGACGAGTCGCTGGCCCAGGTGACGGTGGACCTGTCGGGACGGCCGTACCTCGTGCACACCGAGCCCGAGAACATGGCGCCGATGATCGGCGAGTACGACACGACCATGACCCGGCACATCCTGGAGTCGTTCGTCGCCCAGGCGCAGATCGCGCTGCACGTGCACGTCCCGTACGGGCGCAACGCGCACCACATCGTGGAGTGCCAGTTCAAGGCCCTGGCCCGCGCTCTCCGGTACGCCTCCGAGCGCGACCCGCGAGCCGTGGGCATTCTTCCTTCGACCAAGGGCGCGCTGTGACCGGTTTGTCGACCATTCTGATCGTCGTGGGACTCTTCCTCGCCGGCGGTGTGTACTCGTTCCACAAGCAGAAGCTGCCCAAAGGCGTGATCGTGCTGCTGGGCATCTGCTCCGTGCTGTGTCTGGTCGCCGGAGTCCTGCGTATCCAAGGGATCTGGGAATGAGCAAGAGTGTCGTCGTCTTCGACTACGGATTCGGCAATGTCCGGTCCGCGGAGCGCGCCCTGGCCAGGGCCGGCGCCGATGTCGAGATCACCCGCGACTTCGACCGCGCCATGAACGCCGACGGGCTGCTCGTCCCGGGCGTCGGCGCGTTCTCCGCGTGCATGAAGGGGCTCACCGCCGCCCGCGGCGAGTGGATCATCGGCCGCAGGCTCGCCGGTGGCCGGCCCGTCATGGGGATCTGCGTCGGGATGCAGATCCTCTTCGAGCGCGGTATCGAGCACGGCGTGGAGACCGAGGGCCTCGACGAGTGGCCCGGTACGGTCGCGCCGCTCAAGGCCCCCGTCGTCCCGCACATGGGGTGGAACACCGTCGAGGCACCGGAGGGCAGCCGGCTGTTCGCCGGGCTCGACCCGGAGGCCCGCTTCTACTTCGTGCACTCCTACGCCGTGCACGAGTGGGGCCTCGAGGTCACCAACCCCAAGATCCGCGCCCCCGAGGTCACCTGGGCCACCCACGGCGAGCCGTTCGTCGCCGCCGTGGAGAACGGGGCCCTGTGTGCCACCCAGTTCCACCCCGAGAAGTCCGGCGATGCCGGCGCCCAGCTGCTGACCAACTGGATCGGAACCCTCTGATGTCATCTGTGCCCACGGGGCCCTCTGTGCCGAAGCTCGAACTCCTGCCCGCCGTCGACGTCCGTGACGGCCAGGCCGTCCGGCTGGTCCACGGCGAGTCCGGTACGGAGACGTCGTACGGCTCCCCGCTCGAAGCCGCCCTCGCCTGGCAGCGCTCGGGCGCCGAGTGGCTCCATCTGGTCGACCTCGACGCGGCGTTCGGCACCGGTGACAACCGCGCGCTGGTCGCCGAGGTCGCCGAGGCCATGGACATCAAGGTCGAACTGTCCGGCGGAATCCGCGACGACGCCTCGCTCGCCGCGGCTCTCGCCACCGGCTGCACCCGTGTCAACCTCGGTACGGCCGCGCTGGAGACCCCCGAGTGGGTCGCCAGGATCATCGCCGAGCACGGCGACCGGATCGCGGTCGGCCTCGACGTACGCGGCACGACGCTGCGCGGGCGCGGCTGGACCCGTGACGGCGGTGATCTCTACGAGACGCTGGCCCGGCTGGACTCCGAGGGCTGCGCCCGTTACGTCGTCACCGACATCGCCAAGGACGGCACGCTCCAGGGCCCCAACCTGGAGCTGCTCAAGAACGTCTGCGCCGCCACCGACAAGCCGGTCGTCGCCTCCGGCGGGGTCTCCTCGCTGGCCGATCTGCACGCGCTCGCCACCCTGGTGCCCGAGGGCGTTGAGGGCGCGATCGTCGGCAAGGCGCTGTACGCGAAGGCGTTCACCCTGGAAGAGGCGCTGGCGGCGGTGTCCGGATGAGCGACGACGTACGCGACGGCGCACGCGCCGGAGAGGTACGGAAGATCACGTCCGGCGGTCCGTGGGAGGAGTCCATCGGCTACTCCCGCGCGGTGGAACTCCCCAACGGCCTTGTCCTGGTGGCCGGATGTACGGCGATGGTCGACGGCAGGATCTCGGCGGGCGGCCCGTACGAGCAGGCCAGGGCCGCCTTCGGGGTCGCCGTCAAGGCGCTGGAGGAGCTGGGGCTCGGCGCGGAGCATGTGGTGCGCACCCGTATGTACATCACCCATGTACGGGACGCCGATGACGTGGGCCGCGCTCACAAGGAGCTGTTCGACGCCGTGCGCCCGGCCGCGTCGATGATCGTCGTGTCCGGCTTCATCGACCCGAGTCTGGTCGTGGAGGTCGAGATCGAGGCGTACCGGTCCGACACCCGGGGTGGTGCCGGATGACGCTCGCCGTACGGGTCATTCCCTGCCTGGACGTGGACAACGGCCGGGTGGTGAAGGGCATCAACTTCCAGAACCTGCGGGACGCGGGCGACCCGGTCGAGATGGCCAAGCTGTACGACGCCGAGGGCGCCGACGAGCTGACGTTCCTCGACATCACCGCCTCCTCGGGCGACCGCGAGACGACGTACGACGTGGTGCGCCGCACCGCCGAGCAGGTCTTCATCCCGCTCACGGTCGGCGGCGGCGTACGCACCCCCGAGGACGTCGACAAGCTGCTGCGGGCGGGCGCGGACAAGGTCGGCGTCAACACCGCGGCCATCGCGCGCCCCGACCTCATACGGGAGATCGCCGAACGCTTCGGGCGCCAGGTGCTGATGCTGTCGGTCGACGCGCGGCGCACACCGTCCGGGTCCTTCGAGGTGACGACGCACGGCGGACGCAAGGGCACCGGCATCGACGCCGTCGAATGGGCGCACCGCGCGGCCGAGTTGGGCGCGGGGGAGATCCTGCTCAACTCGATGGACGCGGACGGTACGAAGGACGGCTACGACACGGAGCTGATCGCGGCCGTACGTCGGCACGTCACGGTGCCGGTCATCGCGTCCGGAGGCGCGGGCAGGCTCGCGGACTTCGCGCCGGCCATCGACGCGGGCGCCGACGCCGTGCTGGCCGCCTCCGTCTTCCACTTCGGTGATCTGCGGATCTCGGAGGTCAAGGGCGCGCTGCGCGAGGCGGGTCATCCGGTGCGCTGATCCGGTGCGTTGATCCGGTGCTTTGACGGAGGCGCGGACCGGGGTGGGACCGGGGTGGGACCGGCGCGTGGACCGGGGGGTGACCTCGGTGCGGATGCGGGCGGTCCGCCTCCGTTCGTGAAGAGCGGTCGGGTTCGGTGAGAACCGGCGAGAACTGGTGAAGACCGGTGAACTCGCCGGTGCTCATCCGCCGGTTGCGCCGCGACAGTGGAATCGCCAGTCATCATCGCGGTTCCACTCCGGTGCGCCCGGCGGCATCCGACGGTTTGCGGCGGCTTCAGGCGGCTTCCGGTGTGGCCCCGTCACGACCGAGAGGCACCCGCCGTGCACCCGTACTCCCCACCACGCCCCGCCGCCTCCGATTCCCCGGCCTCCGACTCCCCGCGCTCCCGCCCTCCGGCGTCCCACTCCCCGGCCTCCCGCTCCCCGCGTTTATGGGCGGGCGCGCTCGCGACCGCCGCTCTGGTCGCCGCCCTGGTCCCCGCGTCCGGCGCCCACGCGGGCGGCCTCGCCGAGGCCGCGGACAATCCGTACGAGCGCGGCCCGGCCCCGACCGTGGCGTCCATCGAGGCCGCACGCGGTCCGTACGCCGTCTCCCAGACCACCGTCGCGCGGGGCGCCGTCAGCGGGTTCGGCGGCGGCACGGTCTACTACCCGACGTCCACCGCGGACGGCACCTTCGGCGCCGTGGCGGTCGTGCCCGGCTTCACCGGCACACAGTCGAGCCTCGCCTGGCTCGGCCCCCGGATCGCCTCCCAGGGCTTCGTCGTCTTCACCATCGACACCGTCACCGTCCTCGACCAGCCCGCGAGCCGGGGCGGCCAACTCCTGGCCGCGCTGGACTATCTGACGGGGAGTTCGGCCGTCAGCGGCCGGATCGACCGCGCGCGGCTGGGCGTCATGGGCCACTCGATGGGCGGCGGCGGCGCGCTGGAGGCCGCCAAGACCCGTACCTCGCTGAAGGCGGCCGTCCCGCTGACCGCCTGGAACCTGGACAAGACCTGGCCCGAAGTGCGTACCCCCACCCTGGTGGTCGGGGCGGACGGCGACACCGTCGCGCCCGTCGCCTCGCACGCGGAGCCGTTCTACACCTCGTTGCCGGGCTCGCTCGACAAGGCGTATCTGGAACTGAAGGGAGCCACTCACAACGCGCCGAACACCGCGAACACCACCCTCGCGAAGTACAGCGTCTCCTGGCTGAAGCGATTCATCGACAACGACACCCGCTACGAGCAGTTCCTCTGCCCGCTGCCCGAGCCGGGCCCGGCCATCGCGGAGTACCGCGGGAACTGCCCGCACCACGGCTGATCCACCGGCCCACAAGCCCACAAGCCCACAAGCCCACAAGCCCACGGGTCCGCAGGCCCACAGGCCCCAGGCCCACGGGTCCGCAGGTCCATGGGCCCATGGGCGCACTCCCGACTCCGCAAGGTTTATTGCGCAGTTTATATTGCGCAACTTTTCTTTCCTGTCTAGCCTGGAGGTATGTCGGACACGGAACCCCGCAGAATCACGGACCTCGACACGCTCAAGGCGTTCGGTCATCCGCTGCGCATGAAGCTCTACCGGGCGCTCTACATCGCGCGCACGGCCACCGCCTCGCAGCTCGCCGACCAAGTGGACGAGGCCGTGTCACTGGTCAGTTACCACCTGCGCAAACTCGCCGATCACGGACTGATCGAGGAGGCGGAACCGCAGGGGAGCGACGGACGGGAGCGATGGTGGCAGCCGGCCTCGCAGGGACTGAGCTTCCATGACGCGGACTTCCGGGACGCGCCGGAGAAGGCCGCCACGCATGCCGCGGTAGGACGGATGTCGTTCGAGCAGCGCTCCGATCTCTACCGCGGCTATCTCGACACCCAGGGCGCCTGGGGCGTCGAATGGCGTTCCGCTTCCTTCAGCAGTGAGTACCTGGCCCCGCTCACCGCCGCCGAACTGGCCGCGTTCAGCGAGGAACTGCACCGGCTGGTCAAGAGGTACGAGGCCGCCGGGCGGGCCGCCGCGGACGCGGGAGACACCGAGGGGCGCGAGAACGTCGCGCTGCACCTGTACGGATTCCCGTTCCACTCCTGAGATACGGAACTCCCGTACTCCCGTACTCCCGCGCCCCGAGGCGGGCCCGGCGGGCCCGTCGGTCCATGGCATGGCATCACCCCGGCCCCGAGAGGATCACGCCCTCATGAGCGCCACCGCCCTCCCCACGTCCGCCACCCCGGCCCCGGAGCGACCCGCTCACCGCGACCCCAACGTCCTGCGCTGGCTCGCCGCCTACACCGCCTCGATGGTCGGCGACAGCGTCTACTACATGGCGCTGTCCTGGGCCGCGATCCGCACCGGCAGTCCCGCGCAGGCCGGTGTCGTACTCGCCCTCGGTGCCGTTCCGCGCGCCGTGCTGATGCTCGGCGGGGGCGTGCTCGCCGACCGGTTCGGGCCACGCCTGGTCGTCATCGGCAGCGATGCCGCGCGCTGTGTCCTCATCCTGGGCATCGCGGTGGCGCTGCTGTTCACCAGCCCCGCCCTCTGGCTGCTGATCACGGTCGCGCTCCTCTTCGGAACCGTGGACGCGCTCTTCCTGCCCGCCGTCGGTGCCCTGCCGCCCCGGATCACCGCGCCCGCCCAACTGGCGCGTGTCCAGGGCATGCGCGGACTCGCGGCCCGTATCGCCAATGTCGCCGGGGCGCCGCTCGGCGGGCTCGCGGTGGCGCTCGGCGGCTCGGCCACGGCCTTCGCCGTCGCCGGGGCGCTGTTCGCGCTCTCCCTCCCGCTGCTGCTCGCCGTACGGATGGCACCGGGACCGGCGAAGGCCCCTGCGGACGGCGCGGAAGCCGGTACCGGGGAGGGCGGCACCGCGGAGGGCGGCACCGCGGAGGCTGGTACCGCGTGGGGCGAACTGCGGGACGGGCTGCGCCACATCCGCCGCCATCGCGTGCTCGCCCCGCTGATGCTGGTCATCGCCATCGGTGAACTGGGCTTCGTCGGCCCGCTCAACATCGGACTCACCCTGCTCGTCCAGGAGCGCGGCTGGGGCGCCGACGGCATGGGGTGGATCGTCGCGGCCTTCGGCACCGGCGCGGGCGCCAGCTCGCTGCTGCTCACCGTGCGCGGACGGATACCGCGCGCCGGACTCACACTGTCCGTCGTCCTGTGCGGCGGAGCCGTCGCCATCGCGGGACTCGCGTACGCGCCCTCGCTCGCCCTGGCCGTCCTCGCCGGTGTCTCCATCGGGCTGCTGGCGGGGCTGAGCGGCGCGCTGACCGGAGCCCTGCTCCAGACGGCGGCCGACCCGGCCTACATGGGCCGGGTCACTTCCGTGGCGACACTCTTCACACTCGGCGTCGCGCCGCTCTGCTACCCGGTCACCGGCGCGGCGACCGGCCTGTGGGGCACGGGCCCGGTCTTCGTCGTCAGCGCGGCGGTGTGCGGCACGGGGGGCCTGCTCGGCCTCTGCTTCAAGGCCCTCCGCCGCGCCGAACTGCCCGCGTCCTGATCCTCGGAGCCCTGTGGAAGCCCGGGGCCGAGACCCCGGGCGGGGCCCGGACGTACCCGGCTAGATACCGAGGCTCGCCTGCTGGAGCCGCCCGATCGCGTCCTTGTCGCCGTCCAGCTCCACGTTCGCCGCCGCCTGCCGGCCGAACGCGAAGAGCAGCAGCTCACCCGGCTCGCCCGTGACCGTCACCACCGGGGTGCCGCGGTGGGCGACGGCCGTCTGGCCGTCCGGGCGGCGCAGCACCAGGCCGACCGGGGACTTCCGTCCCATCAACCGGCCGCCCTTCTCCAGCCGCGACCACAGCGCGTTCGCGAAGACGCTGTCCAGCTCCCGGGGCGCCCAGTCCGGCTGCGCCCGCCGTACGTCCTCCGCGTGGACGTAGAACTCGACGGTGTTCGCGGCCTCGTCGATCTGCTTGACGCCGAACGGGGACATCCGGGGCGGGCCGGTACGGATCAGCTGGATCAGCTCCTCGTACGGCTTGGCGAGATACTCCGCCCGCACCCGTTCGAGCCGGTTCCTGAGCACCGGCAGTACCGTTCCGCCCGCCGCGTCGGGGCGGCGCTCGCGGACCACGACATGGGCCGCCAGATCGCGGGTCAGCCAGCCTTCGCAGAGGGTGGGCGCGTCGGGGCCCACCGCCTCCAACAGGTCGGCGAGCAGAAGTCGTTCACGCTTCGCATGGGTCGACATACCGGTAAGCGTACGGCGGCCCGGTCCCGTCCGCCCAGTGGACGTCCCGGTCGCCCGCCACGCGGGCGCGGCACAATGGCCGTATGACCAGCACGCCCCCACCCGCGGCCCCGGCCGGCGGACTCGACCCCGCCATCGCCGACCGGCTCAAGCGCAGCGCCGACGGCCTCGTACCCGCCATCGCCCAGCAGTACGACACCGGCGAGGTGCTGATGCTCGGGTGGATGGACGACGAGGCGCTGCACCGCACGCTGACCACCGGCCGCTGCACCTACTGGTCGCGCAGCCGGCGGGAGTACTGGGTCAAGGGCGACACCTCGGGCCATGTCCAGCACGTCAAGTCCGTCGCCCTGGACTGCGACGCCGACACCGTCCTGGTCCAGGTCGACCAGGTGGGCGCCGCCTGCCACACCGGCGCGCGGACCTGCTTCGACGCCGACGTCCTGCCGCTCGGCCGCTGACGTCCCGGCCGCGACCGAAGCCGTACCGTACGGAAACGATCGCCGGCCCCCGTACGGAAGGCTCCGTACGGGGGTCACCGTACGGAGCGGACGTTCCACCGTCCGCGCCCACCGCCTCCCGTCCAACGAGTAGGGTCAGCCGCCATGGACCTCGAGACCTTCCGCAAGCTGGCGGTGGACCGCCGCGTCATCCCCGTCAGCCGGCGCCTCCTCGCGGACGGCGACACTCCGGTCGGCCTGTACCGCAAGCTCGCCGCCGAGCGCCCCGGCACGTTCCTGCTGGAGTCCGCGGAGAACGGCCGCTCCTGGTCCCGCTACTCCTTCATCGGGGTACGGTCGGCCGCCACGCTCACCGAGCGCGACGGCGTCACCCACTGGCTCGGCACCCCGCCCGTCGGCGTCCCCCTCGACGGGGACCCGCTGGCGGCCCTGGGCGCCACGGTGGAGGCCCTGCACACCCCCCGCGACCTCTCCTCCGGCATGCCGCCCTTCACCGGCGGCATGGTCGGCTACCTCGGCTACGACATCGTCCGGCGGCTGGAGCGGATCGGCGAGCACGGCCGCGACGATCTGCGGATCCCCGAGCTGACCATGCTGCTCACCTCGGACCTCGCCGTGCTCGACCACTGGGACGGCACCGTCCTGCTGATCGCCAACGCCATCAACCACAACGACCGCGACACCGGTGTGGACGAGGCGTACGCGGACGCCGTCGCCCGGCTCGACGCCATGGCCGCCGATCTCACCGAGCCGGTACGGTCCGCGCCCACCGCGCTGCCCGCCTCCGAACTGCCCGAGTACACCGCGCTCTGGGGCGGCCCCGACTACCAGGCCGTGGTCGAGGACATCAAGGAACGCATCAGGGAGGGCGAGGCCTTCCAGGTCGTCCCCTCCCAGCGCTTCGAGACCCCCGTCACCGCGAGCGCGCTGGACGTCTACCGGGTCCTCCGGGCCACCAACCCGTCGCCGTACATGTACCTCTTCCGCTTCGACGGCTTCGACGTCGTGGGCTCCAGCCCGGAGGCACTGGTCAAGGTCGAGGACGGCCGGGCGATGGTCCACCCCATCGCGGGCACCCGGCCGCGCGGCGCCACGCCGCGGGAGGACCAGGCCCTCGCCGACGAACTGCTCGCCGACCCCAAGGAGCGCGCCGAGCATCTGATGCTCGTGGACCTCGGCCGCAACGACCTCGGCCGGGTCTGCGAGCCCGGCACCGTCGAGGTGGTCGACTTCATGTCCGTCGAGCGCTACTCACACGTCATGCACATCGTGTCGACGGTGACCGGACGGGTCGCGGAAGGGCGCCGCGCGTTCGACGTACTGACGGCCTGTTTCCCCGCGGGCACCCTCTCCGGGGCCCCCAAGCCGCGCGCCATGCAGATCATCGACGAGCTGGAGCCCACCCGGCGCGGGCTGTACGGCGGCTGCGTGGGCTATCTCGACTTCGCGGGGGACTCCGACACCGCCATCGCCATCCGCACCGCCCTGCTGCGCGACGGCACGGCCTATGTGCAGGCGGGAGCGGGTGTCGTCGCCGACTCCGACCCGGTCTCGGAGGACATGGAGTGCCGTAACAAGGCCGCCGCGGTGCTCCGCGCCATCCACACGGCGAACCGGCTGAACGCCGGGTAAGAGGCCGCCCGGGGATGGGAGGCCGCCCCGCCTGCCCGCGCGGCCTCCAACCCCCGGGCGGCCGGGCGGATGGAGCCGTAGGGGATAGTGGGGTGCGTGAGTGCCGTACCCGTACCCCAGCCCCGTACCGCAGGACCCGCGGCCACCGCCAGGAGCGGCGGCGGCGGGGGCCGTGGCGCGCTCGCCGCGGCGCTGCTGCTCGGCGCCGCAGGCGCCGCCGTCGCACTGATCGCCTCCGGCCAGACCTGGGCCGAGGGCATCGCGGCCGTCGGCGGTGGTTCCGTGCCGCTCGATGCCGACGGCCGGGATGTCACCGGCGTTCCGGCCGCCCTCGGCATCGTCGGCCTCGCGGCGCTCGTCGCCGTCTTCGCCGTACGCGGCGCGGGCCGTCTCCTCGTCGCGGCGCTGCTCGCGCTGAGCGGCGCGGGCGCGGCCGTCGCCGCGTTCCTCGGCGCCTCGGACAGCACGGCCCTCGACGAGAAGGCCGCCAGGACCACCGGCGACAGCGCCGCCACCGTCGACGCCCTGACCCATACCGTGTGGCCGTACGTGACGACCGCCGGCGGTGTACTGATCCTGCTCGCGGGGGCGCTGGCCCTGCTGTACGGGCGGCGCTGGCCGGGGATGTCGGGCCGCTACGAGCGGCCGGGCGCTCCCACGGGCGCGGGCGGGCCCGGCGGAGGCTCCGGCGGGCGCGGGCGTACGGCCCGCACGGCGCCCGCGGTGGACCCCGACCGCCCCGAGGACCTGTGGAAGGCCCTGGACCGGGGCGAGGACCCCACGCGCGAGAGCTGACTCACAGGCGAGAGCTGACTCACACCGACGGACCCCACGGGCCTGTACGGGTACCGCATGCGGGACAATGTGCGTGAGCGTCCGACTCACACAGCGCAACAGCAACGAGGAGCAACTCATGGCGGGCACCAGCCACGGACACACCCCGGCCGCCTGGACCGGCGTCACCATCTCCTTCATCGGCTTCTGCATCTCGGGAGTCTTCATGGTGGCGGCCAATCAGCCCGGGTTCTGGGCCGGTATCGGCGTGGTCCTGCTCGGTGGCGTCGTCGGCCTGGCGATGAAGGCCGCGGGCCTGGGCATGCCGAAGGAGTCGGCGGCGATGGCGGAGGCGCGGGCCGCGGCGGTGCGGCAGCAGCTCGAGAACGCCGCTGCCGCCGAGACGCGGGTCCGCCCGGAGGCCCAGGGCCAGGCGCAGGCCCAGACGCAGACCGTCTGACGGGACGGACCGGTCGGAGCACCGCGCTCCTTTTCCGCGCGTATTCCGCGCGTACCGGTCCCCGCGCGCGGTGATTCCGCGCGGACCGAGACGTACCGGGACGCAGTCCGGCCGGGCCGGGCTGCGTCTTCGCCGTACGAACGGGGACAATCACCGGGTGGATGACGCCCTGCCTGTGCCCGCGCCCGACCAGTCGGCCCGTCCGGCGGTCCCGCCACCGGCCCCTCCGATGGCTTCCCCGGTGGCCGCCGCCCGGCCGCCGTCGATGGCGCGTCGGCTGCTGCCGCCACTCGCCACCCTGGCCGGAGTGGCCGCCGCCTTCACCTACGTCGGGCTCGTCGACCCGAACGAAACCGGCCACTACCCGGTCTGCCCGCTGTACGGCCTGACCGGCGTCCTCTGCTTCGGCTGCGGCGGGCTGCGCAGCGCCCACGCCGTCGCGCACGGCGACTGGATCACGGCCTTCGGCGACAACGCCCTCGCGACCGTCGGCTACCCGGTCTTCGCCGTCCTGTGGGTGGTGTGGCTCGTACGTGCCCGGAAGGCGCTCCCCGTGGCCCTCACCCCGCGGCCCGTCTGGTGGTGGGCCCTCGGCGGGGTGATCCTGGCCTTCAGCGTCGTCAGAAACTTGCCCTTCGGCTCGTCGCTCGCGCCATGATGGTCACGGCGGTGTCATGCTCGGCCCACCGGATGCGGGTCCTTCGGCCAGTTCCGGCTAGCATCGATATGGCTGATCCTGATCCCGTTGCCGATCTGATCGGTGACCGAGCTTGATTCGAACCCAGTCCCGGAAGGGGGCCGCTCGCGTGAGTGTGCTCGACGAGATCATCGAAGGCGTACGCGCCGACCTCGCAGAGCGGCAGGCGCGCGTGGGCCTTGACGAGCTCAAGGAGCGCGCGGCGAAGGCGCCCCAGGCCAAGGACGCGCTGGCCGCGCTGCGCGGCGAAGGCGTGCATGTGATCTGCGAGGTCAAGCGCTCCAGCCCCTCGAAGGGCGCGCTCGCCGCGATCGCCGACCCCGCGGCGCTCGCCGCCGACTACGAGGCGGGCGGCGCCGCCGTCATCTCCGTACTGACCGAGCAGCGGCGCTTCGGCGGCTCGCTGGCCGACCTGGAGGCCGTACGCGCCCGGGTCGACATCCCGGTCCTGCGCAAGGACTTCATCGTCACCTCGTACCAGCTGTGGGAGGCGCGGGCGTACGGCGCCGATCTGGTGCTGCTGATCGTCTCCGCGCTGGAGCAGCCGGCCCTGGTCTCGCTGATCGAGCGCGCCGAGTCGATCGGGCTCACGCCGCTCGTCGAGGTGCACGACGAGGACGAGGTCGAGCGGGCCGTGGACGCCGGGGCGAAGATCATCGGTGTCAACGCGCGCGATCTGAAGACGCTGAAGGTCGACCGGAGCACGTTCGAGCGGGTCGCTCCGGAGATCCCGGCCGGGATCGTGAAGATCGCCGAGTCGGGGGTGCGCGGGCCGCACGACCTGATCGCGTACGCGAACGCCGGGGCCGACGCGGTGCTTGTCGGCGAGTCGCTGGTGACGGGCCGGGACCCGAAGTCGGCGGTGGCCGATCTGGTGGCGGCGGGCGCGCATCCGGCGCTGCGCCACGGGAGGGACTGAACTCGCCGTGTCCGCGACCTCCGTTGCCGTGCGTGTGCGCGGGCTCGTGCCGAGCGTGTCCGGTGCCGGGCTCGGTTCGCGTTCTGCCGCGGCGTTCGCGTGTGTGCCGCACGCGCCGCTGGCGCGTGGGTGCCGGCCGCGCGGGTGCCGCGCTCCGGCGCGGCGGGTGCACGGGCGGCGGGTGCGGTACGTGATCGGCGATGAGCCGGGTCAGGTCAACGGGATGCGATGGCGCGGGGCCGCGCGTTAGGCGTGGCCGGGCCGAGGGCGTGGTGACTGTGCGCTGTGCGTACGGTGCCGTGCCCGCGTGACCGGTTCCCGGACCGCGCGATGTCCATACGCGGCTCCGCCGTGTGGGCACCGCGCTTCGCGTGAGCCGCGACGCTTCACGTCCGGAAACCGGCCCCCGCGGCCCGTCCCCTCGCATCCGTTGCCGGGTGCCGGGGGTGCCTCGCTCATGACGCACACGGTGATGTCCCGACCCGTTGCTTCCGAGGAGTTCTCGCGTGTCCGATTTTTTCGTTCCTGACCCTGACGGTCATGTCCCGAGCGCCGAAGGGTACTTCGGCGCCTTCGGCGGCAAGTTCATTCCCGAGGCACTCGTCGCCGCCGTCGACGAGGTCGCCGTCGAGTACGAGAAGGCCAAGGGCGATCCCGCCTTCGCCGCCGAGCTGGAAGACCTCCTGGTCCACTACACCGGCCGGCCCAGCGCGCTGACCGACGTCCCGCGGTTCGCCGAGCATGCCGGTGGCGCTCGTGTGTTCCTCAAGCGGGAAGACCTGAACCACACTGGCTCCCACAAGATCAACAATGTACTGGGGCAGGCGCTGCTGACGAAGCGGATGGGCAAGACCCGCGTCATCGCCGAGACCGGGGCCGGACAGCACGGGGTCGCGACCGCGACCGCCTGTGCGCTGTTCGGGCTCGAATGCACCATCTACATGGGCGAGATCGACACCGAGCGCCAGGCCCTGAACGTGGCCCGGATGCGGATGCTCGGTGCCGAGGTCGTGCCCGTGAAGTCCGGCAGCCGGACGCTGAAGGACGCCATCAACGAGGCGTTCCGCGACTGGGTCGCCAATGTGGACCGTACGCACTATCTGTTCGGGACGGTCGCGGGACCGCACCCCTTCCCCGCGATGGTGCGCGACTTCCACCGGGTCATCGGTGTCGAGGCACGGCGGCAGATCCTGGAGCGGGCCGGGCGGCTCCCCGATGCCGCCGTGGCGTGTGTGGGGGGCGGGTCCAACGCGATCGGGCTCTTCCACGCGTTCATCCCCGACGCCGGTGTGCGGCTGGTGGGCTGTGAGCCGGCCGGGCACGGGATCGAGAGCGGGGAGCACGCCGCCACCCTGACCGCGGGCGAGCCCGGCATCCTGCACGGGTCGCGGTCCTACGTCCTCCAGGACGAGGAGGGCCAGATCACCGAGCCGTACTCGATCTCGGCCGGTCTCGACTATCCGGGCATCGGGCCCGAGCACGCGTATCTCAAGGACAGCGGGCGCGGGGAGTACCGGGCGGTGACCGACGACGACGCGATGCGGGCGCTGCTGCTGCTGTCGCGTACGGAGGGCATCATTCCGGCGATCGAGAGCGCGCACGCGCTGGCCGGTGCGCTGGAGGTGGGGCGGGAGCTGGGCGAGGACGGGCTGATCATCGTCAACCTGTCCGGGCGCGGCGACAAGGACATGGACACGGCCGCCCGCTACTTCGGGCTGTACGACGGGGAGGGCACCAAGTGAGCGGCAACATCCAGCTGCTGAGTGACACGCTCGCGGCGGCGAAGGCCGAGGACCGGGCCGCGCTGATCGCCTATCTCCCCGCCGGGTTCCCGACCGTGGACGGCGGGATCGAGGCCGTGAAGGCCGTCTTCGACGGTGGCGCGGACGTGGTCGAGGTGGGGCTGCCGCACAGCGACCCCGTGCTCGACGGGCCCGTCATCCAGACCGCCGACGACATCGCGCTGCGGGGCGGTGTGAAGATCGCGGATGTGATGCGGACGGTCCGCGAGGCGTACGAGGCGACCGGCAAGCCGGTGCTCGTGATGACGTACTGGAACCCGATCGACCGGTACGGGGTCGAGCGGTTCACCGCCGAGCTGGCCGAGGCGGGCGGCGCCGGGTGCATTCTGCCGGATCTGCCCGTGCAGGAGTCCGCGCTGTGGCGTCAGCACGCCGAGAAGCACGGGCTGGCGACCGTGTTCGTGGTGGCTCCGAGCAGTAAGGACGAGCGGCTGGCGGAGATCACGGCGGTGGGCAGCGGCTTCGTGTACGCGGCGTCGCTGATGGGCGTCACCGGTACGCGTGCCTCGGTGGGCCTGGAGGCCAGGAACCTGGTGGGGCGTACGCGCGCCACGACCGGGCTGCCGGTCTGTGTCGGGCTCGGGGTGTCCAACGCGGAGCAGGCGGCCGAGGTCGCCGGATTCGCGGACGGTGTGATCGTCGGGTCCGCGTTCGTGAAGCGGATGCTGGACGCGGAGGACGAGGTGGCGGGGCTGGCCGCGGTGCGCGCCCTCGCGGCCGAGCTGGCCGAGGGCGTTCGCAAGCGCTGACGGGTGATCTCACCCGTATGGGTGGACCTGGGACCGGGGAGGTGCGTAGGCGCCTCCCCGGTTCGTTGCTGTGGGCGTGAGCGAGAAGAACCGTGAGGAAAAGCGGAGCGCGAGAGAGCGGCTCCAGCAGGAACGTGCGGCGGACAGGACGCGGGAGAAGCGCCGGCGGACCCTGGTCGTCTCGGCGGCGGTGGTCGGGGTCCTCGGTCTCGTCGCGGTGGCCGGGCTGGTCGTCGCGCAGGCCGGCAAGGACAAGGCCGACAGCGCGGGGGGCCCGGTCAGCGCTCCGTCGGGGCTGACGGGCAAGGACGATCTGGCGATCCCCGTGGGAGCGACGGACGCGCCGTCCACGCTCACGGTGTGGGAGGACTTCCGCTGCCCGGCCTGTGCCCAGTTCGAGAACGGCTTCAGGAGCACGATCCAGGAGCTGGAGAAGGCGGGGGAGCTCAAGGTCGAGTACCACCTCGCTACGATCATCGACGGCAACATGGGGGGTTCGGGCTCGCTGCGCGCGGCCAACGCGGCGGCGTGCGCGCAGGACGCCGGCAAGTTCGCCCCGTACCACGATGTGCTCTACCAGAACCAGCCGGCGGAGACCGACGACGCCTTCGCCAAGAACAGCCATCTGCTGGAGCTGGCGGGCAAGGTCGACGGGCTGGAGTCCGCGCCCGGCTTCCGGGAGTGCGTGGACGACGGCAAGCACGACGACTGGGTGAACAAGTCCGCGGAGGCGTTCCGGACGGGTGGCTTCTCCGGGACACCGACCGTGCTGCTCAACGGTCAGTCGGTCTTCCCGAAGAAGGGCGCCGAGAACATCACCCCCGACAATCTGAAGAAATGGGTCAGGGAGGCCGACAAGGGCAAGAAGGCGGGTACGACCACGCCGTCCGCGCCCTCGTCGATCCCGGTCGAATCGACGCCCGCGGGCGCCCCGCCGGCCTGAGCTCGTTATGCAGAAGTTGCCGGGCGGGTTGCCGTAGGTCCCGTCCGGCACGGTAGCGTCGGTTCTGCCATGGACCTTGCATACATTCCCAGCCCGTCGACCGGAGTGATCCATCTCGGACCGCTCCCGCTGCGCGGCTATGCCTTCGCCATTCTCGTCGGGCTGTTCGTCGCCCTCTGGATCGTCAACCGGCGCTGGGTCGCCCGTGGCGGCAAGCCGGGCACGACCACGGACATCGCCGTCTGGGCCGTACCGTTCGGTCTGCTCGGCGGCCGGCTGTACCACGTCATCACCGACTACGAGCTGTACTTCGGTGAGGGGCGCGACTGGGTCGACGCCTTCAAGATCTGGGAAGGCGGCCTGGGCATCTGGGGCGCGGTGATGCTGGGCGCGGTGGGCGCGTGGATCGGCTGCCGCCGCCGGGGGATCGCGCTTCCGCCGTTCGCCGACGCGCTGGCCCCGGCCCTCGCCGTCGCCCAGGCCTTCGGACGCTGGGGAAACTGGTTCAACCAGGAGCTGTACGGCAGGCCGACCGATCTGCCGTGGGCGCTGAAGATCAGCGAGGGCCCCAACCGGGAGGCCGGGCTCTACCACCCGACGTTCCTGTACGAGTCCCTGTGGTGCCTCGGGGTCGCCGCGCTGGTCATCTGGGCCGAGCGCCGCTTCAAGCTCGGACACGGCCGGGTCTTCGCGCTCTATGTCGCGGCGTACTGCACGGGCCGCGCCTGGATCGAGTACATGCGGGTCGACGAGGCGCACCACATCCTGGGCCTCCGGCTCAATGTGTGGACCGCGATGATCCTCTTCGTCCTCGCCGTGGTCTATCTGGTGGTCTCCAGCAAGGTACGGCCCGGCCGCGAGGAGATCGTGGAGCCGGACAAGGACGCCGTCGCCCCGAAGAAGGACGCCGACGCCGGGGACTCCGCGGAGACCGGCTCCGGCGAGGACGCCGTGCCCGCCGAGGCATCCGGAACCGCCGGGAAGGCGGAGGATCCGCTGTCCGGAGCGGCCTCGGACGGACGCGGCTGAGCTGAGCCCTCGGGCCTGGGGCCGCCCGCGCGTGTCAGCGCCGGGCGGCCAGTGACAGGGTTCTGCGCGCCGCCGCCACGATCGCCGCGTCCACGAAACGGCCGTCGGGCAGCGCGCGGGCTCCCGCGTCGGCCGCCGCCTCGATGATCTCCTCGGCCTCGACGATCTCCCGGGCCGTGGGCAGATACGCCCGCTCGATGACCGGCAGCTGGCGCGGGTGGATCGCCGCCCTGCCGACCAGGCCCAGCGTCCTGCCGTGGCGGCAGGACGCCGCGAGACCGTCCAGATCCCGCACATCGGGATAGACCGACTGCGCGGGCGGTGCCAGACCCGCCGCACGGGCCGCGACCACGACCCGGCCGCGCGACCAGTCCAGGCCCCCGTCGTCGCGTACGCCCAGATCGGCGCGGAGATCCGCCTCGCCCAGGGCGATGCCACGGACCGCCGGGTGGGCGGCGGCGATGGCGTGGGCGTGTTCCACGGCGAGGGCCGATTCGAGCAGTGCGTACAGCGCGACACCGGGCGCGCGCGACGCGACGCGGTGGATGTCCGAGGCGTGGCCGACCTTCGGAACGCGCAGCCCGGACAGGCCCGGGAGGCCGACCAGGGACGGCAGGTCGCGTGCGTCGGCGATCCGGACATGGACCGGGGTCTCGTGGGGCGACGAGAGGAACTCGGCGGTGGCGGCGCGCGCGTACGCCTTGCGGTCGGGCGCCACCGCGTCCTCCAGGTCGACGATCACGACTTCCGCGCCGCAGGACAGCGCCTTCGCCATCACCTCCGGCCGGTCCCCGGGCACATACAGCCAGGTGAGAGGGGCCGGCCAGATGAGCGGCGCCGTCACAGCGCGCCGGCCGAGCGGAGCGCGGCGATCTCGGGCCGGGACAGGCCCAGCTCGGCCAGCACGCTGTCGGTGTCCGCGCCGTGCGGGCGGCCCGCCCAGCGGATGGCGCCGGGGGTCTCGGAGAGCCGGAAGAGGACGTTCTGCATCCTGAGGGGCCCCAGCTCCGGGTCGGGGACCTCGGTGACGGTGTCCAGGGCCTGGTACTGGGGGTCCGCCATGACGTCGCGGATGTCGTAGACGGGCGCCACCGCCGCCTCGGCCTTCTCGAACTCGGCCATGGCCTCCTCACGGGTGTGCCGGGCCATCCAGTCGCCGACGGCGGCGTCCAGTACGTCCGCGTGGTCCGCGCGCCCGCTGCCGGTGGTGAACCACGGCTCCTCGATCAGCTCCGGGCGGCCCACCAGCCGCATCACGCGCTCGGCGATGGACTGCGCGGAGGTGGAGACCGCCAGCCAGGAGCCGTCGGCCGTGCGGTACGTGTTGCGCGGGGCGTTGTTGCGCGAGCGGTTGCCGGTGCGCGGCTGTACGTAGCCGAGCTGGTCGTACCAGAGCGGCTGCGGGCCGAGGACGGTGAGGATCGGCTCGATGATCGCCAGGTCCACCACCTGGCCGCGGCCCGTGACGGCCCGGCCGCTGAGCGCCGTCATCACCGCGTACGCCGTGGCCAGCGCGGCGATCGAGTCGGCGAGACCGAAGGGCGGCAGGGTGGGCGGCCCGTCCGGCTCGCCCGTGACGGCGGCGAACCCGCTCATGGCCTCGGCGAGCGTGCCGAACCCCGGGCGGTGGGAGTACGGGCCGAACTGTCCGAAGCCCGTCACCCGCGCGAGCACGAGCCGGGGGTTGGCGGCGGACAGCTCCTCCCAGCCGAGACCCCATTTCTCCAGGGTGCCCGGCCGGAAGTTCTCGATGATCACATCCGCCCCGGCGGCCAGCCTGAGCAGCAGATCACGGCCGCCCGGGGTGGAGAGGTCGAGGGTGATGGGGCGCTTGTTGCGGCCGAGGAGCTTCCACCACAGGCCCACGCCGTCCTTCGCGGGGCCGTGTCCGCGCGACGGATCGGGGCGGGTGGGGTGCTCGATCTTGATCACCTCGGCGCCGAAGTCACCGAGCATGGTGGCGGCGAGCGGGCCCGCGAAGAGCGTCGCGAGGTCGAGGACGCGCAGACCGGTGAGGGGCGGGGGCGGGGCGGGCTCGCCGGGTACGGCCGGCCGGCCGGGCCGGCCGGGGTCGGGCTGTCCGGGTTCCGGCTGTCCGGGGGCGGGGCTGCTGGGGGCATGCGCGGTCATCGGACCTCGATCTCGGTGCGGTACGGCATGGAGGTGGACGCCCCGGGGCGCTGCACGCAGAGCGCGGCGGCGGCCGACGCCCAGCGCATCGCCTCGGGCATGGGGAGGCCCTCGCAGAGCGCGACGGTGAGGGCGCCCACATAGGTGTCACCGGCGCCGGTGGTGTCCACGGCGGGCACCCGGGGCGCGGTCACCGTCACGGGCGCCGCGCCACGGGCCGCGTACAGGCTGCCCGCCGCTCCCATGGTGATCACGACCTCGGGGACCTGCCGGAGCAGGGCCTCGGCCGCCGCGTGCGGGGCGGCGATCCCGGTGAGGGTGGCCGCCTCGTGCTCGTTGGGGACCAGCAGATCGACGGCGGCGAGGAGTTCCGGCGGCAGGGGCTGGGCGGGCGCGGGGGTGAGGACGGTGCGTACGGAGTGCCGGTGCGCCGCCTCCGCGCCTTCCAGTACGGCGTTCAGGGGCAGTTCGAGCTGGAGGAGCAGGGCGTCGGCGGCGGCGATCACGGTCTCGTCGCCGGGGCCGAGCCCGCTGAACGTACCGTTCGCCCCCGGGATGACGACGATCGCGTTGCCGCCCTCGTCGTCGACCACGATATGGGCGGTGCCCGAGGCGCCCTCGTCGGTGCGCAGGAGATCCGTGTCGACCCCGGACGCTTCGAGGGAGTGCCGCAGCAGCTCCCCGTACTCGTCCGCGCCGACCGCGCCGATGATCGCGACCCGACCGCCGACGCGGGCGGCGGCGACGGCCTGGTTGGCGCCCTTGCCGCCGGGGATCGTACGGAACTCCCGGCCGGTCACGGTCTCCCCGTGCTTCGGGGCGTGCGCGACATACACGACGAGGTCCATGTTGGCGCTGCCGAGCACCACGATGCCGCTCATGTGCGACGCGCCTCCCTCCGGGGCTCCCGCCCGGCCGGGCCGCGGGCCACGGCGCGGGTCCGCTCGGCGAGGGCGTCGAAGCCGATGCCGTCGAACCCGGCGACGGAGGTGGCCAGCCGGTTCTTGAGCGGGGCGGTCCAGCGCTCGGGCAGCCTGGCCGGATGGCCGGCCAGCAGTCCGGCGACGGATCCGGCCGTCGCGCCGTTCGAGTCGGTGTCCCAGCCCCCGGACACCGCGTTGCAGATGGAGCCGCCGAAGTCGCCGTCCGCGTGGGTCAGCGCGGCGGCCAGCAGCGCCGCGTTGGGCAGGACATGGACCCAGTGGTAGTGGCCGTAGGCGGCGTGGAGCGTGTCGGCCACGGTCTCGAAGTCCCGGTGGGCGCGGGCGGATTCGATCCCGAAGGCGACCGCCTCGGCGAGGCGGGAGCGCGGCGGTACGACGGACAGCCCGGCCCTCAGACAGTCGTGCACCGCGTCGGTGCGGGCCGCGGCGGCGATGACGGCCGCGACGAACATCGCTCCGTACACCCCGTTCGCCGTATGGGTGAGCGTCGCCTCCCGGTGCGCCTGCGCGGCGGCGGCGGCCGGGTCGCCGGGGTGGGTCCAGCCGTGCACGTCGGCGCGGATGGCCGCCCCGATCCACTCCCGGAACGGATTGCGGTACCGGGCGGTCTCGGGCGGCTCGATCCCGGCGAGCAGATTGCGGTACGCGACCCGCTCGGCGGTGAACGTACGTCCGGCGGGCAGCTCGTCGAGCCAGAGCCGCGCGACATCGGCGGTGGTGAAGCCGCGGCCGTGGCGCCGGAGCAGAAGCAGCGTGAGCAGGGGGTAGTTGAGGTCGTCGTCCTCGGGCATCCCGTCGATGTTCTCGGCGAGCGAGACCGGCGCGGAGCGGCGGTTCCACGGGTACGCGGCGGCGAGACCGTCCGGCACCCCCTCGGCCGTGAACCAGGTGCGCAGCGGCCAGTTGCCGGTGGCGCGGGCGAGGGCCCGGATGCCGGCGAGGGGGAGTCTCTCGACGGGTTTGCCCAGCAGACAGCCCACGGCCCGGCCGAGCCAGGCGGCGTGCAGCCGGGGGACGGAGAGGGCGGGCGACGGCTCACGCGGGGGGTCGGGCCAGGAGGGGCACGCGGCCTTGACGGCGGGCAGATCCGTGGGTTCCACGTCGGCGAGGGGTGTGGGCAGCAGGGCCAGTTCGTCCAGCAGCGAGGCCGCCAGCGACCGTAGCCGGGGAGTGGCCGGTACGGGGGAGGCGCCCGCGCGGTCCGGGGCGGGCGCGCCGCCCGCCGCGTGCCAGCGTCCGGCGATCCGGGTGGCGTCGCGGCCGTCCTCCCGGGCCTGCCGCAGTTCGTGACCGATCAGGTCCTCGGGCTGTACCCAGGTGAGACGCAGGTCCGTCATCGCACGCCCACCGGATGCTGAGCCGCCGCGAGGTGAGGGGCCGTCACCTGGGAGGGCGTCAGCGCGACGAAGGCCGCCTCGTGCGCGCGGCGCCGTTCCGTGTCGCGGGCGAACACCTCGTACGCGACCTTCGTCAGCGCCCGCGCCGTGGCGTGCAGGTCGAGGCGGCTCGCCTCGGCCACGTCCCGCGCCCACTCCGCGGGGACGGCCGTCTCGCCGCCGAGCGCCCCGGCGAGCGCGCCGCTCATCGTGGCGATCGAGTCGCAGTCCCGGCCGTAGTTGACCGAGCCGAGGACCGTACGGCGGTAGTCGCCCGCGCCGATCAGCAACATGCCCAGCGCGATGGGGAGTTCCTCGATGGAGTGCAGCCGGGAGGGACGGCGGGCGCCGAGCGACGGGGCGCGGTAGTGCGGGCCGACCGTGTCGAACGGCGCGACCGCCTCGCGCAGCCCGCGCTGTGCGGACTCCGTGTCGCGGTGCCGGGCGGCCACCGCGCAGACCGCCTCGATCGCCGCGCGCGTGCCGTCCTTCGCCAGGTCCAGACAGGCCGCCACCACCGACGCGGGTGTGGCGTCCGGCAGGCACGCGGCGGCCACGGCGGCGGCGAACACCCCGGCCGCCTCCCGTCCGTACGAGGACTGGTGCGCGCCCGCGACCTCGATCGCCTCGGCGTAGGCGGCGGCCGGATGCGCCGCGTTGACCAGTCCGATGGGTGCCATGTACATCGCCGCACCGCAGTTGACGATGTTTCCGGTGCCCGCCTCGCGCGGATCGACATGCCCGTAGTGCAACCGGGTGACCAGCCACTTCTCGGCGAGGAAGATCCGCTGGAGCGGCAGCGCCTCGGCCTCCAGCTCGGGGATCCAGCGGGGCGTGGAGATCAGGTCGGGCACGAGGTGGCCGGCGACCGCGTACGCGTCGAGATGGTCACGGACCTTCTCGTACACCCGGATCAGCGCGTGCGTCATCAGGGTGTCGTCGGTGATGTGCCCGTCGCCCTTGTGGTAGGGGGCGAGCGGGCGGGCGGTGCGCCAGTCCTCGTTCCACGGTCCGACGATGCCGGTCACCCGGCCGCCGTGCCGTTCCACGATCTGCTCGGGGGAGTACCCCTCGACCGGACCGCCGAGCGCGTCACCGACGGCCGCGCCGATCAGACAGCCGGTGATCCGGTCGGTGAGCGGGAGGGTCGGCGGGGGCGTGCTCTTCGATGTCACGCCGGGCTTCGATGTCACGCCGGGCTTCGGTGTCACGCCGGGCTGTGGTGTCGTACCGGACTGCGCTGGTGTGCCGGACTGGGGTGTCATGTCGGAATTGTCCCCCCGGAGTGGTCAGTTCCGTGGCTGCGAGCAGTCCGGCGAGTTCGACGAGATCGGTCCCGGCGAGCCGGGGCAGCGCACACCCCGGCAGGGTGCGGCAGGCGTCCCGCCAGGTGGCGGGTACGGCATCGCCCCCGCCGAGCGCGCCGGTCAGCGCGCCGGCCAGGGCGGGCGCGGAGTCGGCGACCCGGGAGAGACAGGCGGCGGCGGGCACCGCCGCGGAGACATCGCCGCCGGAGGCGAGGGCCAGGGCGAGGGCGACCGGGACGGTCTCGGCCGCGGCGATGCCGTAGCTGTAGACATGGTCGACGATCTGATGTTCGAGCAGTGGTACGAGGGCGAAGGCGCCGGCCGGTTCACCGGCGAAGTCACGGGCCAGCTTGACGGCGTGTCGGGCGTTGCGGCCGATCTCCGTGGGCTCGGGCAGCTGGTCGAGAGCGGCCTCCACGGCGGCCTCGGTGTCCCCGCCGCCGAGCGCGGTCGCGACGGCCGCGGCCATGGCGCGGGCGCCGTGCACCCCGTCGCCGTCCTGCGTGTACCGGGCGTCGAACTCGGCGAGTTCGGCGGCGGCGGACGGATCGCCGGGGTGGACGGCGGCGAGCACGACGGCCCGTACGCAGGCGGCGTCGTCGAAGTAGTGCGGGTTGTCATGGCCGGTGGCGGGCGGGCGCAGCCCGGTGGCGAGATTCCCGAGGCCCGCGCGTACGGAGATCCGCGCCCGCAGGGGCGGTACGGCCGACTCCACCTCGGGCGCGCGGGCCGCCGCGGCGGCGATCTCGCAGGCGAGGGAGTTCCACGCGAGATCGACGGCGGCCCGCATGCGGCGGTCGGCGCCCAGCTCCTGGAAGAGATCACCGGCGGCGGTGAGCACGGACTCGGCGGCGAAGGCGGCCCACTCGGCATCGTCGGAGGGGCCGAGTCTGAGCGGTTCCGGGGGCTGGTTGAGCGCGATGGGCACGGGGAGGGTGGTGGTCGCGTTCTGCTCGGCGAAGGTGTCCAGCTCGCGGGTGAGCCGGCGCGTCCACTCGGGCATCCGCGCCGCGCGGTGCCGGGCGGCGGGCCATCCGGCGGCGTCCCCGGCGGCGAGCCCGAGGAGCAGCCCCTCGATCCGGCGGACGGGGACGGCTCCCGGGGCGACGGCATCGTCGGGGACGGCTCCCGGGGGGACGGCGCCGAGAGGGACGGCGCCGGGGGAGCGGCCCCCGGCCGCCGCGTACCGGCCGCCGGGGGGTTCCGGCGCCTCGGGCGCCCCGGCCCACGCCCGGTCCTCGCGGGTCCGGGTCCGCTCGTTCGCTGTCATGACGCCACCCTTTCGTCGTAGTCCGGCATGAGCAGGTCCGCGATGTCCAGTACGTGGTAGCCGCGCATCGAGGGCAGGCAGCTGCCCCGGACCGGGCCGATGGCCGAGGACCATTCCCCGGGGATCGCCGTCGCCCCCGACATCGCCCCCGCCAGGGCGCCCGCGACCGCCGCGGTGGTGTCGGCGTCCCGGCCCATGTTGACCGCGGTCAGGACCGACGTACGGAAGTCCCCGCGCGCCGCCGCGAACGCGCCGAAGGCCAGGCCCACCGCCTCGGGGGCCAGGTCGGTCCAGGGGTAGCCGCCGATGACGACGGAGGAGCGGACGGCGCGCTCCATCGTGAGGGTGTCGGGGTACGCGCGCTGCGCGGCGACGACCCCGCGGCGCAGGGTGCGGGCCGTCCAGGAGTCCATCGGGACCACGGAGAGCGCGGCGGCGATCACCGAGGCGGGCCCGGCGCCGCCCATCGCGGCGGCGACCCCGGCCGCCACCGCCCGGCCGCCGTAGATGCCCTCGCCGTCGTGGCTGACCCGGCCGTCGACGGCGACCAGCCGCGCGGCCTCCTCGGGGCGGCCCGCGGCGAAGACGCCGAACGGCGCGGCGCGCATCGCGAGCCCGTCGCTCCAGGCGTGCCGGTGCTGGGCCGTGATGGGCGCCGCGAGCCCGCGCCGCAGGTTCTCCAGCGTGCCGCGCTCGCTGAACCCGGCCCCGCGGAAAGGGCCCTCGTCGTGGTCCGCGAGCCAGTGGTGCCAGGCGTTCTCCACATGCGCGACGGTCAGGGCCGAGCCGTGCCGGGCGAGCAGCAGCCCGGAGAAGATCGCGTACTCGGTGTCGTCGGTGCCCGCGGGGCTGTCGGTCACGAACCCTTCGATACGGCCCCAGCGGCGGCGGATCTCGGAGGGCCGCATGTTCTCCGCCGGGGCACCGATCGCGTCGCCGACGGCGAGCCCGAGCAGGGCACCGCGCGCCCGGTCTCGGAGTACCGCGACCGCGTCGGTAGCGTCGACCGCCTCGGCCGCGGGATCGCGAGGGACTGACTCCATGGTGTGGCCCTTTCGCGCGAGCCGGTGGCACCGCATCCGTGTCTCCGCATCTGTGCCACACGGGGGGCCGGGGGAGTCCGGGAAACCCCGCTGTCACCCGGGTGGCATCCGCTCCGAGGTCCGGCCCAACGCCGGTAAGTACGGCCTTCCTTGCTGGCGGGAGACGTTTTTCGTGCGTACTTTCGAAGCGTTGAGAGGGGTGGCGCGGTCCTCGGCGGACCGGGATCCACCCCCGTGGAAAAGGGGAGAGACATGTCCATCATCGAGACCGAGGCAACGCTTCACGAGGCCCACCGTGACAACCACACGCATCGCGATGTGAACGGCGGCTGGCTGCGTCCCGCGGTGTTCGGCGCGATGGACGGGCTGGTCTCCAACCTGGCGCTGATGACCGGTGTCGCGGGCGGCGCGGTCTCCCAGCAGACGATCGTGATCACCGGGCTCGCGGGCCTGGCGGCCGGTGCCTTCTCGATGGCCGCGGGCGAGTACACCTCGGTCGCCTCCCAGCGTGAGCTGGTCCAGGCCGAACTGGATGTCGAGCGCCGGGAGCTGCGGAAGCACCCCGCCGACGAGATGGAGGAGCTGGCCGCGCTCTATGTGTCACGCGGCGTGGAGCCGGAGCTGGCCCGCGAGGTGGCCCGGCAGCTCTCGAAGGACCCCGAGCAGGCGCTGGAGATCCACGCGCGCGAGGAGCTGGGGATCGACCCGGACGATCTGCCGTCGCCGCTGGTCGCCGCCGTGTCGTCGTTCGGCTCGTTCGCCCTGGGCGCGCTGCTGCCCGTCCTGCCGTATCTGCTCGGCGCCACCGCGCTGTGGCCCGCCGTGCTGCTCGCCCTGACCGGGCTCTTCGCCTGCGGCGCGCTGGTGGCGCGGGTGACGGCGCGCAGCTGGTGGTACAGCGGGCTGCGGCAGCTGGTCCTGGGCGGTACGGCCGCGGCGCTCACGTACGGGCTCGGGGCCCTGTTCGGCGCGGCGATCTAGGCAGGGTGTCCGGGGCGGGACTTTTCTCCCGGCCGGGGCCATCCCGATTCCGGGGGCGAGGCTCTAACCTGGAGAAGGCCCCCGAGGGCGGGCGGGCGGAAACGCCCGCCCTGTAACGTACGTCCCCGCGCGTTCCGGCCTCCGGGATGCGACACTTTGCCAGCGCCATACCGTCGGCCGTTACCCGGCGGTTTCGAGTCCGTAATCACCGGGCATGAGCCGTAGGCGCCGCGGGCAACGAAGCCTGCTCCGCCCCTGCCGACCGGACAACGATCTGTCCGTCTGCGCCCCCCATCCACCGCTACGCGCGGTGTCCACATGCTGGAATAAGCTATCCACTTTCCGAGAAGCTGCCCATCATGTAACCTGCACGAAATTTCTTGGAGGGCCAACGTCGTCCCTCGGTACTCGCATATGCCACGACGACGACGGGAGAGCCGATGCGTTCCGACGCCTGGTCGCCCATGGACGGTCGCCCCGCCCCGCAAGGGATGTACGACCCCCGTAACGAGCACGACGCCTGTGGTGTCGGGTTCGTGGCCACCCTCACCGGTGTTGCCAGCCATGCGCTGGTGGAGCAGGCGCTGACCGTACTGCGCAATCTCGAACACCGCGGTGCCACCGGCTCCGAGCCGGACTCCGGTGACGGCGCCGGAATCCTCCTCCAGGTCCCGGACGCCTTCCTCCGCGAGGTCGCCGGCTTCGCACTGCCCGAGGCCGGCTCGTACGCCGTCGGCATCGGCTTCCTGCCCGCCGACGACGCCACGGACGCCGTCTCACGCATCGAGACGATCGCCGCCGAAGAGGGCCTGAACGTCCTCGGCTGGCGCGAGGTCCCCGTCGCCCCCGAGCTGCTCGGCGCCGCCGCCCGCTCGACGATGCCGGCCTTCCGCCAGCTGTTCGTCGCGGACGGTACGAGCACGGGCATCGCGCTGGACCGCAAGGCGTTCCTGCTGCGCAAGCGCGCCGAGCGGGAGGCCGGGGTCTACTTCCCGTCCCTGTCCGCCCGGACGATCGTCTACAAGGGCATGCTCACCACCGGGCAGCTGGAGCCGTTCTTCCCCGACCTCTCCGACCGCCGTTTCGCGACCGCGATCTCGCTGGTCCACTCGCGGTTCTCCACCAACACCTTCCCGAGCTGGCCGCTCGCCCACCCGTACCGCTTCGTCGCGCACAACGGCGAGATCAACACGGTCATGGGCAACCGCAACTGGATGCGCGCCCGCGAGTCCCAGCTGGCTTCCGGACTCTTCGGAACCGAGGCGCTGGAGCGGATCTTCCCCGTCTGTACGCCCGACGCCTCCGACTCCGCGTCCTTCGACGAGGTCCTCGAACTGATCCACCTCGGCGGCCGGTCGCTGCCGCACTCCGTGCTGATGATGGTCCCCGAGGCGTGGGAGAACCACGACTCCATGGACCCGGCCCGGCGCGCCTTCTACCAGTTCCACGCCACGATGATGGAGCCCTGGGACGGCCCCGCCTGTGTCACCTTCACCGACGGCACCCAGGTCGGCGCGGTCCTCGACCGCAACGGACTGCGTCCGGGCCGCTACTGGGTGACCGACGAAGGGCTCGTCGTCCTCTCCTCCGAGGTCGGCGTCCTCGACATCGACCCCGCCAAGGTCGTCCGCAAGGGCCGCCTCCAGCCCGGCCGGATGTTCCTCGTCGACACCGCCGAGCACCGCATCATCGAGGACGACGAGATCAAGGCGTCCCTCGCCGCCGAGCAGCCGTACCAGGAGTGGCTGGAGTCCGGCGAGATCGAGCTGTCGGACCTGCCCGAGCGCGAGCACATCGTGCACACGCACGCCTCCGTCACCCGCCGCCAGCAGACCTTCGGCTACACCGAGGAGGAGCTGCGCGTCCTGCTCGCACCGATGGCACGGGCCGGCGCCGAGCCCATCGGCTCCATGGGCACGGACTCGCCGATCGCCGCGCTCTCCGCCCGGCCCCGGCTGCTCTTCGACTACTTCACCCAGCTCTTCGCACAGGTCACCAACCCGCCGCTGGACGCCATCCGCGAGGAACTGGTCACCTCGCTGCGCTCCTCGCTCGGCCCGCAGGGCAATCTGCTGGAGCCGGCCGCCGCGTCCTGCCGCAGCGTCACCCTGCCCTTCCCGGTGATCGACAACGACGAGCTGGCCAAGCTCGTCCACATAAACGCGGACGGCGACATGCCGGGCATGAAGGCCGCCACGCTCTCCGGCCTCTACCGGGTCGGCGGCGGCGGTGACGCCCTCGCCACCCGTATCGACGAGATCTGCTCCGAGACCGACGCCGCGATCGAGAGCGGCGCCCGGATCATCGTGCTCTCCGACCGGCACTCCGACGCCGAGCACGCCCCGATCCCCTCGCTGCTGCTGACCGCCGCCGTGCACCACCACCTCATCCGCACCAAGCAGCGCGCCCAGGTCGGGCTGCTGGTCGAGGCCGGCGATGTCCGCGAGGTGCACCACGTCGCGCTGCTCATCGGCTACGGCGCCGCCGCCGTCAACCCGTACCTCGCCATGGAGTCCGTCGAGGACCTGGTCCGCGCCGGTACGTTCATCGAGGGCCTGGCGCCCGAGCAGGCGATCAGGAACCTGATCCACGCGCTCGGCAAGGGCGTCCTGAAGGTGATGTCCAAGATGGGCATCTCCACCGTCGCCTCCTACCGGGGCGCCCAGGTCTTCGAGGCCGTCGGCCTGGACCAGTCCTTCGTCGACAAGTACTTCAACGGCACCGCCACCAAGATCGGCGGCGCCGGTCTCGATGTCGTCGCCCAGGAGGTCGCCGCCCGGCACGCCAAGGGCTACCCGGCCTCCGGGATCTCCGCGAGCCACCGCAAGCTGGAGATCGGCGGCGAGTACCAGTGGCGCCGCGAGGGCGAGCCGCACCTCTTCGACCCGGAGACCGTCTTCCGGCTCCAGCACGCGACGCGCTCGCGCAGCTACGACATCTTCAAGCAGTACACGAGCCGGGTGAACGAGCAGTCCGAGCGGCTGATGACGCTGCGCGGCCTGTTCAACTTCACCGCCGGCCGTACGCCGGTCCCGCTGGACGAGGTCGAGCCCGCCTCCGAGATCGTCAAGCGCTTCTCCACCGGCGCCATGTCGTACGGCTCGATCTCCCGCGAGGCGCACGAGACCCTCGCCATCGCCATGAACCAGCTCGGCGGCAAGTCCAACACCGGCGAGGGCGGCGAGGACGCGGACCGGCTCTACGACCCGGCCCGCCGCTCCTCCATCAAGCAGGTCGCCTCCGGCCGCTTCGGTGTCACCAGCGAGTACCTGGTCAACGCCGACGACATCCAGATCAAGATGGCGCAGGGCGCCAAGCCCGGCGAGGGCGGCCAGCTGCCCGGCCACAAGGTCTACCCGTGGGTCGCCAAGACCCGGCACTCCACCCCGGGCGTCGGCCTGATCTCCCCGCCCCCGCACCACGACATCTACTCCATCGAGGATCTCGCCCAGCTGATCCACGACCTCAAGAACGCCAACCCGCAGGCCCGCATCCATGTGAAGCTGGTCTCCGAGGTCGGCGTCGGCACCGTCGCCGCGGGTGTCTCCAAGGCGCACGCCGATGTCGTCCTGATCTCCGGACACGACGGCGGCACGGGCGCCTCGCCGCTCACCTCGCTCAAGCACGCGGGCGGCCCCTGGGAGCTGGGCCTCGCCGAGACCCAGCAGACCCTGCTGCTCAACGGGCTGCGCGACCGTATCGTCGTACAGACCGACGGCCAGCTGAAGACCGGCCGCGATGTCGTCATCGCCGCGCTGCTGGGCGCCGAGGAGTTCGGTTTCGCGACCGCGCCGCTCGTCGTCTCCGGCTGCGTCATGATGCGCGTCTGCCATCTGGACACCTGCCCGGTGGGCATCGCCACCCAGAACCCGGTGCTGCGCGAGCGGTTCTCCGGCAAGGCCGAGTACATCGTCAACTTCTTCCGGTTCATCGCGGAAGAGGTCCGCGAACTCCTCGCCGAGCTGGGCTTCCGTACACTCGAAGAGGCCGTCGGCCACGCCGAACTGCTCGACACCGAGCGGGCCGTGAACCACTGGAAGGCGCAGGGCCTCGATCTGAAGCCGCTCTTCCACGTGCCCACGCTGCCCGAGAACGCCGTACGCCACCAGGCCATCGGCCAGGACCACGGCCTGGAGAAGGCGCTCGACAACGAGCTGATCAAGCTCGCCGCCGACGCCCTGGGCGCCGAGAGCGCCGAGGCCGCCCAGCCCGTACGCGCCCAGATCGGCATCCGGAACATCAACCGGACCGTCGGCACCATGCTCGGCAACCAGGTGACCAGGAAGTTCGGTGGCGCGGGCCTGCCCGACGACACCATCGACATCACCTTCACCGGCTCCGCCGGCCAGTCCTTCGGCGCGTTCCTGCCGAGCGGGGTCACACTGCGCCTGGAGGGCGACGCCAACGACTACGTCGGCAAGGGCCTCTCCGGCGGCCGGGTCGTCGTACGGCCCGACCGCGGCGCCGACCACCTCGCGGAGTACTCCACCATCGCGGGCAACACCATCGCCTACGGCGCCACCGGCGGCGAACTCTTCCTGCGCGGCCGTACCGGCGAGCGCTTCTGCGTCCGCAACTCCGGCGCCACCGTCGTCTCCGAGGGCGTGGGCGACCACGGCTGCGAGTACATGACCGGCGGCCGGGCCGTCGTCCTCGGCGAGACGGGCCGCAACTTCGCGGCCGGGATGTCGGGCGGTGTCGCGTACGTCATCGACCTCGACGCCGACAACGTCAACGCCGGCAACCTGGGCGCCGTCGAACAGCTCGACGACACCGACAAGCAGTGGCTGCACGATGTGGTGCGCCGCCACCAGGAGGAGACGGGCTCCACCGTCGCGGAGAAGCTGCTCGCCGAGTGGGACACCGCGGTGGACCGCTTCAGCAAGATCATCCCGACCACGTACAAGGCAGTGCTCGCCGCCAAGGACGCCGCCGAGCTGGCCGGTCTCTCCGAGACCGAGACCACCGAGAAGATGATGGAGGCGGCGATCAATGGCTGACCCGAAGGGCTTTCTCACCACCGGCCGCGAGGTCGCCAGGACCCGTCCCGCCGAGGAGCGCGTCAAGGACTGGAACGAGGTCTACGTTCCGGGCTCGCTGCTCCCGATCATCAGCAAGCAGGCCGGACGCTGCATGGACTGCGGCATCCCGTTCTGTCACAACGGCTGTCCGCTGGGGAACCTGATCCCCGAGTGGAACGACTACGCGTACCGCGAGGACTGGACGGCCGCGAGCGAGCGGCTGCACGCCACCAACAACTTCCCGGAGTTCACCGGGCGGCTCTGCCCGGCCCCCTGCGAGTCGGCGTGTGTCCTCGCGATCAACCAGCCCGCCGTCACCATCAAGAACGTCGAAGTCTCGATCATCGACAAGGCGTGGGACAGCGGTGATGTCACCCCGCAGCCGCCGGAGCGGCTCTCCGGCAAGACCGTCGCCGTCATCGGCTCGGGCCCGGCCGGACTGGCCGCCGCCCAGCAGCTGACCCGGGCCGGTCACACCGTCGCGGTGTACGAGCGCGCCGACCGGATCGGCGGACTGCTGCGGTACGGCATCCCCGAGTTCAAGATGGAGAAGTCGCACATCAACCGCCGTATCGAGCAGATGCGCGCGGAGGGCACCAAGTTCCGTACCGAGATCGAGATCGGCCGGGACATCGACGCGGCGAAGCTGCGCAAGCGGTACGACGCCGTCGTGATCGCCGCGGGCGCCACCGTCTCGCGCGATCTGCCCGTCCCGGGCCGTGAGCTGAACGGCATCCACGTCGCGATGGAGTACCTGCCCCTCTCCAACAAGGTGCAGGAGGGCGACCTGACGGTCTCCCCGATCTCCGCCGAGGGCAAGCACGTCGTGGTCATCGGCGGCGGCGACACCGGCGCGGACTGCGTCGGTACGGCGCACCGCCAGGGCGCCGCCTCCGTCACCCAGCTGGAGATCATGCCGAAGCCGGGCGAGGAGCGCGCCGCGCACCAGCCGTGGCCGACCTTCCCGATGCTCTACAAGGTCACCTCCGCGCACGAGGAGGGCGGCGAGCGGGTCTACTCCGTCTCCACCACCCACTTCGAGGGCGACGAGGACGGCAACGTCCAGTTCCTGCACCTGATCGAGGTGGAGTTCAAGGACGGCAAGCTGGAGCAGAAGCCGGGCACGGAGCGGAAGATCCCGGCCCAGCTGGTCACGCTCGCCATGGGCTTCACCGGTACCGACCAGGAGAACGGCCTGGTCGAGCAGTTCGGCCTGGAGCTGGACGAGCGCGGCAACATCGCGCGTGACGCGGACTTCGCGACCAATGTGCCCGGCGTGTATGTCGCCGGGGACGCGGGCCGCGGCCAGTCCCTGATCGTGTGGGCGATCGCCGAGGGCCGCTCGGCGGCGCGCGGTGTGGACCGGATGCTGACCGGCGCGAGCGATCTGCCGGCCCCGATCCGTCCGACGGACCGTGCGCTGACGGTCTGACACGTCACCGGTTTCCGTCAGGTCACCGGTTTCACCCAAGGCTCCCGTACAACGGCGTACGGGCGGTGTTGGCCCGGGGAGCGTCTCCCGGGCCGTCCCGCAAGACGCGGCGCCTGCTCAGTCCCCGACCGGACCCATGGCAGGCGCCGTGGTGCGTGACGGCTGGCATAATCGCGAGACTTGCCGCCCGTCGACCGCAGAGGACCCAGCATGGTCACCGCCCCCGCCGCGTCCGGACCTGCCATCAGTCTCCGGAAGGTGGAGGAGGCGGCCCCGGCGCTGGTCGGCCTCTACAAGAGCGCGGCGGTCTCGCTGACGAAGAACGGGCTGAGCGGAGAGCGGGCGGCCGTCTATCTGGTCCTCGACTACTCGGGCTCGATGCGGGAGTACTACAAGGACGGCAGCGTCCAGGCCCTGGCCGACCGGGTGCTGGGGCTCTCCGCGCATCTGGACGACGACGGCGTCGTGCCCGTCGTCCTCTTCTCCACGGGCATCGACGCGGAATCGGATATCTCGCTGGCCGACCACCACGGCCGGATCGACGCCATCGTCGCCGGGCTCGGTCATATGGGCAGGACCAGCTACCACGTGGCCATGGACGCCGTCATCGACCACTATCTGGACAGCGGGTCCACCGCCCCGGCGCTGGTGGTCTTCCAGACGGACGGCGGCCCGGTCAGCAAGCCGGCCGCCGAGCGGTATCTGTGCAAGGCGGCCGAACTGCCGCTGTTCTGGCAGTTCATCGGCTTCGGCGATCCGGACAGCCGGCAGTTCGACTTCCTCCGCACGCTCGACGAGCTGGCCGTCCCGGCGAAACGGCGCGTCGACAACGCCGGTTTCTTCCACGCGGGCGAGGACCCGCGCCGGGTCGAGGACGCCGTCCTGTACGACCGGCTGGTCGGCGAGTTCCCGCGCTGGCTGAGCCGGGCGCGGGAACTGGGCATCGTCACCTGAGGTCCAGGGGGCCGCCGGCCCTGAGGCCCTGGGATCCCGAAGCCCTGAGGACCTGAGGACCTGAGATCCCGAAGCCCTGGGGCTACGTGGCGTCGCTCCGGGCCGGGGCGAGCAGCCCGTCGACGAGTACGCGTATCTTCCACGCGGCCCGGGTCGCTCCGTCTCCGCCGGTCAGCAGCGGGGCCAGCGCGCGGATGGTGGGATAGCGCTCGGCGGGCAGTGACCGGTAGAGGGTGTCGAGCCGCGCCGCGAACGCCTCCTCCGTCCTCTCCTCCGTGGCCGCTTCGGGGGGCGGGCCGCCCACCCGCTCCTGGCTCCGCCGGGCGCGCGACCACATCGCCTCCTCCAGGGCGGACGAGGCGATGTACTGGCCGATCAGATCCGCCGCCCAGGCGCAGGCGGCGTCGCTGATCCCGCCGGTCCGCAGCAGCCGCAGCAACTCCTCGGTGATACGCAGGATGTGCGGGCCCGGCAGTGTGCCCGTCATGCCCACGGTCGCGATGTCGTTGTGGGCGGCCAGCGCGGTCACCGCGCGGTCCACGAGCAGTTCGAGCCGGGCGCGCCAGTCCCCGTCGGCGTCGGTGGGCAGCCGGACGTCCGCCACGGCCAGGTCGTGGGCGAGGGCCATCAGCGCGCCCCGGTCGGGCACGTACACGTAGAGCGAGGCGGGTCCCGTCTGTACGGCCTGGGAGACCCGCCGCATGCTCACCGCCTCGCATCCCAGCTCGTCCACCAGGGCCAGGGTGGCGGCCACGATCGCGTCGAGGCTCAGTGTGGTTTTCGCGGACCGGGTCCGGGGGCGGGCTGCCATGGCCCTCATCCTAGCTTGACGAACATCGTTCGTTAAGGGCAGTCTTTCGTTGACGAACGGTGTTCGTCAATTCGCTCGCTCACTCCGTCCGAAGGGGACCCGTCATGACCTGGGACGTACACCGCCTGCCGCGTGCCGAGGGCAAGACCTTCCTGGTCACCGGCGGGAACGCGGGGATCGGCTACTTCGTCGCCGAGCAGCTCGCCACGACCGGCGCCACGGTCGTCGTCGCCGGCCGCAGCGCGTCGAAGGGCGAAGCGGCGACGGCCTCGGTCCGTGCGCGTGTGCCGGGCGCGCTCATACGCCACGTACCGCTGGACCTCGCCGATCCCGCCTCGATCGAGAAGAGCGTGGACGCGCTCGGCGTGGAGACCCTCGACGCCGTGGTCCTGAACGCCGGTGTGATGCTGGACGATCCACCGCGCCGCGAGACCGCCGCCGGCCATGAGCTGATGTTCGCCACCAACCATCTGGGGCACTTCGCCCTGACCGCGCGCCTCGCCCCACTGCTCCACGCCGCGCCCGCCGCGCGGGTCGTCACCACGGGAAGCTTCGCCGCCAGAAGCGAACGGCTGGACCTCGACGACCTCCAGAGCGCGCGCGAGTACCAGCCCAAACGCACCTACGGGCGCTCGAAGCTGGCCCAGACGCTGTTCGGCCTCGAACTCGACCGCCGACTGCGCGCGGCACACAGCAGCACCCTCAGTGTGGTGTGCCACCCCGGCGGCGCCCTGGACGCGCTGACGCCGTCCCGCGCCCCCCTGCATGTGCGCACCACGGCCCAGCGCCTGCGCGGTCTGCCGCTGGGCCTTCTGGTGCAGGGCAAGGAGGCGGGCGCGTGGCCGGCGGTCCGGGCCGTCCTCGACCCGGCCGTGCGCGGGGGCCGGTTGATCGGTCCCGGGGTGTTCGGTCTGCGCGGCAGGCCACGGTTCGAGCCGGTACGCGAGCACTTCGCGGACACCGGCACGGCCCGGCGGCTATGGACGGCGAGCGTCGCCCTGACCGGCACGGACCCGGACCCCGCCGCGGGCGCGGGCTGAGTGCGGCGGGCCGGCGCCCCCTGTCTGCGCGGGCTACCTCGTGATGGCCGATCCGGAGGCAAACGCGTTCCGCTGGGGCTGTACGACGGGGAACGTCACCCCGGTGAGGTCTTCGGAGACGGCCCACAGCCGCTGCTGGACGCCTGCCGCGTACGACTCCGGGCTGGAGGTGACCAGCCGGGGGTGGCCCTTGATCTCGTTGCGTCCGCCGGGACCGTAGTACTGGCCGCCGAGCGCGGCGGGGTCGGTGGCGGCGCGCAAGGTCGGCAGCGCGCCCATCGCGGGCGTCTGGGTGATCAGCGGTGCGAGCCAGGTGAGCGGAAGCCGGAGGGCCGCGGGGGTGTTGCGGGCGAGTTCGGTGCTGGACATACCGGGGTGCGCGGCCACCGCGACGGTGGTGCCGTGCGCGGCGAGCCGGCGCTGTAGCTCGTACGTGAACATCAGGTTGGCCAGCTTGGACTGACCGTAGGCGGCGGCCCTGCCGTACGACCGCTCCCACTGGAGGTCGTCGAAGTGGATCGCGGCCCGGATGCGGTGGCCGGTGCTGCTGACCGTCACCACCCGCGAGCCGGGCACCGGCAGCATCAGGTCCAGCAGCAGCCCGGTGAGCGCGAAGTGGCCGAGGTGGTTGGTGCCGAACTGCGTCTCGAAGCCGTCCCGGGTGGTCTGCTTCGGGGTGTACATCACGCCGGCGTTGTTGATCAGCAGGTCGATCCGGTCGAACCGGGACCGCAGCGCCGCCGCCGCGGTCCGGACGGAGTCGAGCGAGGTCAGGTCCAGTGCCTGCACGGTCACGTCGCCGGTCATGCGGGCCGCGGCCTGCTCGCCCTTCGCGGCGTTGCGCACGGCGAGCACCACGGACGCCCCGCGCTCGGCGAGCGCCTTCGCGGTCTCGTACCCCAGTCCGGTGTTGGCTCCGGTCACCACGGCCACCCGCCCGCGCTGGTCCGGAATATCCGCCGTTGTCCACTTCTCGCTCATGCCAGGCTCCCAGCCGATTAACGTACCGAAGGTATCTTGCGTCGACGACGTTAAAGTACTTTCGGTACGTTGTCAACGTACCGCAGGTACGTAAGTTAGGCTGGTGATCGTGACGTTCCAGCGGGCGCGAACCGAAGAGCAGCGGGAGATCCGCCGACGGGCGATCCTCGACATGGCGTCGGCGATGCTCGACGAGATGCCTGTGGCCGCGGTCACCCTGAACGAGCTGAGCCGCCGCGTAGGTCTGGCGAAGCCGAACGTGCTGCGCTACTTCGAGTCCCGCGAGGCGGTGCTGCTGGAACTGCTCGACCTCTTCCTGCGGGAGTGGCTGACGGAACTGGCGGGCGAGTTGGCCGCCGGTGTCGACGAGGATCTGCCCATGCCCGAGCGAGCGGCAGCGGTGGCCGAGGTCCTCAGCCGCTCACTCTCCGGCCGAGTGGTGCTGTGCGACCTCTTCGGCGCACAGGGCAGCGTCCTGGAACACAACGTCTCCGTCGAGGTCGTGGCGCGCTACAAGCGCGCCTCCCTGGATCGCCTGGCGACCATGACCGCTCTGATCGAGAAGTACCTGCCGGAGCTGGGCGAGAACGCGACGCTGTTCAGCTTGCAGACCGTGGTCATGGCCGGCGCGCTGTCCGCGTACAGCACGCCCCCGCCCAGCCTGCGGGCGGCCTACCAGGCCGAACCCGACCTGGCCCGCTTCCACTTGGAGCTGAGGGACTCCTTGAAGCTGGCCCTGACCGCGACCCTCCTGGGCGTGCTGCCCCGCGGCTGACCTGCGGTTGTCCAGCGGGTGCCCCGGCCGGGCCGATGTCACGGCCGGGCCCCCTCCCCGGCGGCGTCGAACGCGGGCGCGAGCGGGGCCGGCGCGCGCGGAGCCGGCCGGGCGGTGAGCCGGAGGGCGTGACCAGGCCGCCGGCAACGAGACCGAGGGCGCGGGGGACCGGGGCGGGCGCGTGCTGGACGTGGTCGAGCACGACCCGGAGACCAAGGCCCGGTACGGCTGGACGGCGTGTACGAAAGCCGCGTTCACGGCAGTGGCGCGGCGGTATCGGAGGTGACGTACCGGAGGCGACGTGCCGGGGGTGACGGGGCGCCGCACACGGTGCCCATGGCCCGTCCGCCCGCGGCGGGTCAGACCGGGTAGGTGACGCCGGTCAGTTCCTCGGAGACGGTCCAGAGCCGGTGCTGCGTGGCCCGGTCGTACGACTTCGCGTGGGACTTCGCGGCCTTTGGGTGGCCGCGCATCGTGAAGAGGCCGTCGGGCCCGTAGAACTGACCGCCCGTCGCCCCCGGATCCGTGGCGGCGCGCAGGGACGGCAGGGCGCCCATGTCGGGGCCCTGGGCCACGAGCGGGACGATGAGCTTGTCGAACAGCAGCCGCACGGGCGGGTAGGCGTCACGCGCCAGCTCGGTGGCGGCGCCGCCGGGGTGGGACGCCAGCGCGATGGTGGCGTACCCGCCGGCCAGGCGGCGCTGGAGTTCGTAGGTGAACAGGACGTTGGCGAGCTTGGACTGCCCGTACGCGCTGGTCCTGCTGTAGCGGCGCTCGGACTGGAGGTCGTCGAAGTCGATCGACGCGCCGAGGCGGTGGGCCTGGCTGCTGACGGTGACGATCCGTGAGCCCGGGACCGGCAGGATGCGGTCGAGGAGCAGGCCGGTGAGGGCGAAGTGGCCGAGGTGGTTCGTGCCGAGCTGGAGCTCGAACCCGTCCTTGGTCACCGCCTTCGGGGTCCACATCACGCCCGCGTTGTTGATCAGCAGGTCGATGCGCTCATGGCCGGCGCGCAGCTCGTCGGCCGCGGTGCGGACGGAGTCGAGCGAACTGAGGTCCAGCCGCTGGAGTGTGAGGGCCGCGCCCGGGGTGCGGGCGGTGATCCGGGCGGCGGCCTCCTTGCCCTTGTCGAGGTTGCGCACGGCGAGTACGACATGCGCGCCGCGTGCGGCCAGTGCGGCGGCGGTCTCGAAGCCGAGGCCGGTGTTGGCGCCCGTGATGACGGCAGTCCGTCCGGTCTGGTCGGGAATGTCGGCGGTAGTCCACTTGGGGGTGCTCATGCCTCTCAATGTAGGCGGCGGCAACAAAGCTGTCAATGTCAACAATGGTGGCATCGGCTACATGGCCTTGTAGGATGGGTGCCATGGCGTATCACCACGGAAACCTGCGAGCCGAGTTGCTGGCCCGCGCCGAGACCGTCCTGGCCGAGGACGGCGTCGGGGCGCTCTCGCTGCGCTCATTGGCGCGGGACCTCGGGGTCTCGCACGCGGCACCCTCCCGGCACTTCCCCGACCGTCAGGCACTGCTCGACGCGCTCGCCGTCGAAGGCTTCGAACGGCTCGGCGCGGAACTGGAGAAGGCGGCGTCGTCCGGCGGCGGGTTCGAGGACCGGCTGACGGAAGTGGCCCTGGCCTACGTCGGGTTCGCCACCCGGCACCCGGCGCTGCTGGAGGTGATGTACGCACGCAAGTACCGCGACCCGGAGGACCGGGTGCGCGCGGCCTCGGAGGCGTGCGCGGCGATCCTGCTCGGCCTCTTCGCCGGAGGTGACACGCCGGTGGCCGACCCGGAACGCTTCGGCGTCATCCTCCTCGCCGCCCTCCACGGCATCGCCTCACTGGCCACACGCAACGCGCTCCCGCCCGCGCACCACCCCGACGACCTCGCCGCCGACATCGTCCAACGCCTTCTGCGCGGCTCCCGCGACGACTGAGCACGCCGGACTGAGGACACCGGACTGAGCACGCCGGACTGAGCACGCCGGACTGAGCACGCCGGACTGAGCACGCCGGACTGAGGACACCGGACTGTGAGGACGCCGACGGGAGCGGTCAGCCCGCGAGGGACGCGCCGAAGGACGTCTTCACCGCTCCGTAGCCGAACTCGTCCGGGCCGAAGATGATGGAGCCGCTGCCGGTGAGTCCGTCGCGGCTGCCGTGCAGCATGCTGACCGCGCCGCTGTCACGCCACTTGCCGGGGACGCCAACGGCCACATCGGTCGTCCCGTCACCGTCGTAGTCACCGACGGCCAGCGCCGAACCGAACCGGTCACCGTTCTCGGCCACGCCGGTGACGCCCTTGGTGTCGAGCGATACGGTCCGCTCGGCCGGGTCGAGCCACTCCGGGCCGCCGGTCGCGACGACGAGGGCGCCGGCGTCGCGGAAGCCGTCACTGTCGGGTGCCCCGGTGTCGCCGACGAGCAGATCGGCGTGGCCGTCTCCGTTGATGTCCGCGAGATGCACCCTGTCGCTGTTGTACGCGCCGCCCTTGAACGCCACGGCACGTGCCGCGTCCAGACCGTCGGCGGTGCCGGGGAACGTACGCAGCAGATAGTCGTCGGGGCCGTCGCCGAAGCCCGTGCCGATGACGACGTCGTCCTTGCCGTCGCCGTTGATGTCACCGGCCACGGCCGTGTATCCGGCAAAGGGCAGAGAGATGTCCCGGCCGAGCGACGAGCCCTTGAGCCCCGCCTTGGAGCCCGGCAGCACGCCGAGGGTGCCCTGGTCGGCGGGGTCGTCGACGTGGGCCACGGTGATGAGGTCGTCGAAACCGTCACCGTTGACGTCACCGGTCGATATGCCCTGCGTTCCGGCACCTCCGCCCGGTGGACCGGACCGGGTGATACGCGGGGACGGCGTCGAGCGCAGGTCCTTCGCCCCGAGGACGATGTCGACCCGGTCCCCGTCGGGCACGGCGAGGTCCTGGAGCCCGTCGCCGTTGAAGTCGCCCAGCGCCAGACCGCCCCCGAACCCCTGATGGGTCGTCAGGCTCGGCGAGTGGAACGTGATGGCGCGCGCGGAGAGGCCGCCCGGCGAGCCGAAGACGATGGTCACCGATCCCGCGCCCTTGACGCCACCGGCGTTCGCGCCGCTCGCGCCGACGACCAGCTCCGCGTATCCGTCCCCGTCCATGTCCCCCAGGGCCAGCGCGGACCCGAACCGGGCGTCGCTCTGCGGTGCGCCGGGGATCCCGGCGCTCGACGGGGTGAGCCGCTGGTGCTTCCTGGAGGCGATGCCGACGGCGTGATCGCTCTTGGCGCCGAACGTCACCGTCACGTACCCCGCCTTGGCGCGCCCTTGCACGGCGCCGTCCGGCGCCCCGATGGCGAGATCGTCGTAACCGTCGCCGTTCAGATCGGCCGCCTTGCCCGAACCCGCTGTGGCCGCGGCCAGACTCACGGGACTACGGACGCCCGAGGCACCCGTACCCGCGGCGAGATACCACGCCCCGGCCAGTGCCACTCCGGTCACCACGGTGCCTATGAACAGCGGGCGTTTGCGCATGCTCGTTACCTCTGTCGCGGGACGTACGAATCCTCGGCCGCTCGATACGGCGGGATGCTCTAGGACCGACGGTACGCGGGCTCGTCCTGCTTGAGGGCGGTGACGAAGGTGGACCAGTGGTGGGTGGGGAAGAGGATGGCGGGGCCGTGCGGGTCCTTGCTGTCGCGGACGGGGACGGCGGCGGGGTGGCCGTCGGACACGTCGACGCACCCGCCATCCGCGTTCTCGCAGTAACTCGACGTGCGCCATGCGGTCAGTACGGATGCGTCAGGAATGGTGGTCATCTCATGTCCCTTCGGATCCTGCTGGTTCAGGAGGGAAGCTCGTCCTGCTTGAGGGCGGTGACGAAGGTGGACCAGTGGTGGGTGGGGAAGAGGATGGCGGGGCCGTGCGGGTTCTTGCTGTCGCGGACGGGCACTGCGGCGGGGTGGCCGTCGGAGATCTCGACGCACGCCCCCTCGCCGTTGTCGCTGTAGCTCGACTTGCGCCAGGCTGTCAGTGCGGACGCGTTGGGGATCCGGGTCATCTTCAATGTCCCTTCAGCTCTTCGGCTGGTTCAGGCGGGGAGTTGCCCGTGCTTGACGGCGGTGACGAACGTGGACCAGTGACCGGTGGGGAAGAGGATGGCGGGGCCGTGGGGGTTCTTGCTGTCGCGGACGGGGACGGTGGCGGGGTGGCCGTCGGAGATCTCGACGCACGCGCCGTCTCCGTTGTTGCAGTAGCTCGACTTGCGCCAGGCTGTCAGTGCGGACGCGTTGGGGATCCGGGTCATCTTCAATGTCCCTTCAGCTCTTCGGCTGGTTCAGGCGGGGAGTTGCCCGTGCTTGACGGCGGTGACGAACGTGGACCAGTGACCGGTGGGGAAGAGGATGGCGGGGCCATGCGGGTTCTTGCTGTCGCGGACGGGCACTGCGGCGGGGTAGCTGTCGGATACCTCGACGCACCCGCCCGCCCCGTTGTCGCTGTAGCTCGACTTACGCCAGGCGGGCAGAGCGGACGCGTCAGGAATCGTCTTCATCTTCATACTCTTTCAGGTATCTACGGATCAGGTCGAGAGATTCATCATCCGTCAGGGCCATCGAGCGAGCCAGATCGAAACTCTCCGTCAGCTCAACCACCCTCTTTGTCGACTCTACTGCTTCGCCGGAGTTGAAGCTCTCGACCAGAGCGATCGTCCCGCCCTCTTTCAAGGTCATGAGGGTCAGCCCACCTCCCAGCATGGGGTGCATGCCCTTGGCGAACGGGAGAACCTGGATCGTGATGCGAGGCCGGGCAGCCATCTTCACGAGATGGCGTAGCTGCTCAACCATGTTCCGTTTGCACGCCGTTGGGCGCCTTAGGGCGGCTTCGTCGATCATTGCCCAATAGGGAAGTGGTTCTTCTCGATCGAAGACCCGTTGTCGGCGCATGCGGATAGCGATGCGCTCATTCAGTCCGTCCTCGGACTCGTTGGGGAGCGACCTGCGGAACAACTCGCGTGCGTACTCCTCCGTCTGAAGAAGTCCGGGGATCAGGCTGCTCGTGAAGACCTGGATTCGCTCCGCTGACGGCTCCTTGCTGATGAACACCCGGCTGTAGTCAGGAATCAGCGAGTCGTGTGCCAGCTCCAGCAGATCCACCAACACGCCGTCCGTGTCGAAGAATTCGTCCAGCAATCGCACCAACGCTTCCGACGGTAGCTGGTCCCCCAACTCCACCCGGCCGAGATAGCTGTGCGAGTAGCCACCCACCTGTTCGGAGAGCTGTCGGATCGACAGCCCCTTCCGTTCTCGCAGGCGACGCACCCTTCGGCCCAGCCTCAATCGTGGTGTGAGCTTGTCCGATTCGTTGTTCAGCTCCACTGGGATCGAACCTTCTTTCGCCCAACCCGCCGTCCACCGGCGGTTTTTGGTGACAGCTCGGATATGCCTCCAGTGTGCCCGATAGGGGATCGTAATGGCCACCCCTTCCCGACATTCAGACCGCCGAAGTGTGGCTATTCCGTTGGGAATTCAATAGATGCCGTGGGGTCTATTTCGCATGGCCAAAACGGAAAGGTGCTCACCATGGTGATGGAAGGCCGGCCGGACATCAGCCATCCCAACTCCCCCTACTACGGCTCCGTCGTACTGCGGTGGAGCCGTCATCCGAGTTGTGTCGGGCTCGCGCGGCTGGAGTTGCGCAAAGCGCTGGCCGGATGGGGGCTTTCCGCGCTGGAGGATTCGGCTGTGCTGATTCTTTCCGAGCTGCTCACCAATGCCGCCCGGCACGCCCGCGTATCTCCCGGACGCGAGATCGAGACCCGTTACGTACCGCGGCCCCACGGGCTCCGTATCGAGGTACATGACGCGTCGTACGAGCAGCCGAGGCCACGGGTGCCCGCGCCCGATGCCTGTGACGGGCGGGGGCTCGTCCTCGTGGAGGCGTTGGCCGATGTCTGGGGGGTCAGCGAGCGGAACGGGCCAGGGAAGATGGTCTGGGCGCATCTCTCGCTCGCGCCGGGGGTCTCGTAGACCTCTCCCGGTCCGGCTCAGCGGTCGGCGAGCAGCTCCGCGTCGTGCGCCAGGACCGCCGCCTGGACGCGGTTGGCGCAGCCCGTGCTCGTCAGGATCCGGCTGATGTGCGCTTTGACCGTACTGGCGCTCAGATAGAGCTGATCGGCGATCTCCGCGTTCGACAGGCCCGTCCCGACCAGCCGCAGGACGTCCCGCTCGGCGGCGGTCAGTTTCTCCGTTCGGCGCCGGGCGTCCTGGGTGTCCTGGGTGGACCGTACGTGCCGTTCCATCAGCAGCCGCGTGATCCGGGGCGCCAGCACCGGTTCGCCGTTCGCGGCGAGCCGTACCGAGTGGATCAGCTCCGTGGGGCCGGTGTCCTTGAGCAGGAAACCGTTCGCGCCGACCCGGAGGGAGCGCGTCACGCTCTGTTCCTCGCCGAAGGCCGTGAGCATCACCACGTGTGTGGCGGGCGAGATACGGGCGATCTCCTCCGCCGCGGCGATCCCGTCCCTGCCCGGCATCTGGATGTCGAGCAGCGCCACGTCGATGGTCCGGTCCCGGCAGGCCGCGACGGCCTCGCGGCCGTCGGCCGCTTCGGCCACCACCTCGATGTCGTCCGCGTTCTCCAGGATCAGCCGGATGCCGGCGCGCATCAGCGTCTCGTCGTCGGCAATCAGGACTCGAATCACCTGTTCATCTTAGGACGGCCATGGTCAGGAGAAACATCAGGAACGCGGCCGTGGGCAGTACGACGAACGCCGCCGCGCAGCCCGCGCCCAACACTCTTGGCCAGGTGAGGACTTCCGACGACAGGGGAGGACGGGTTCCCGTGCGGACCGCTCCCTGCCCCAGTGCTCCCTGCCCCAGTGCTCCCTGCCCGAGTGCTCCCTGCCCGAGTGCTCCCTGCTCCCGTGTTCCCGGGCCGCTCGTCGCGGGCGGGGGGACGGCGGTCCGGGGCATCCCGTTCGGATGCGACGGCAGCAGCGCGGTCACCCGGAAGCCGCCGTCCCACAGTGGTCCCGCCGTGAACGAACCCCCGAGCAGGGCGATCCGTTCCTCCAGGCCCACCAGCCCGCTGCGGTTCCCGGGTTGTGGGTGACGGCCCTCGCGCGGTGCCTCGTTGGTGACGGAGACCTCGATCCCGCCATTCCCCTTCCCGATCTCCACGCGCGTGGGCGCTCCGGACGCGTGCTTCAGTACGTTCGTCAGCCCCTCGCGGACCACGCGGTGTATCGACTGGCGTGTGCGCGGGCTCGGATCAGCGGTGTCGGGGACGGACCAGTCCAGCTCCACCGTGACACCCGCCCGCCGGGACTCGGCCACCAGGGCGCTGATGTCCTCGCGCGTCCCCCGGTCGCTGTCGGACACCGAGGTGGCGTCCTCGCGCCGCAACAGGCCCAGGATGTCGCGGAGTTCCTCCATCGCCGTACCGGCCGTCGTACGCAACAGCTCGGCCTGGCCCGCCAACGGCGGTGCCTGGCGCGCGGCGGCCATTTCCAGCGCCCCGGCGTGCACCGAGATCAGGCTGAGCCGGTGGCCCAGGAGGTCGTGCATCTCACCGGCGATCCGGGTACGTTCCTCCATCCGCGCCGCCGCCGCCGTCAGCGAACGGGCCTGCTCCAGATAGGCGTTGCGTTCCCGCAGCAGACTGACCAGGGGGCGGCGCCGCCCGAGCAGTGTCCCGGCGAGCGCGGGGAGCACGACGAGGAGAACGGCCGAGGCGGCGTTCCCCGCCAGGTGCTCCACCCAGGCGCCCGGCACGATCAGGCTTCCGCTGATCGTCAGCACGACGCACACCGCGCAGGCGATCCCCGCCGCGCGCCAGGCCCGGGGCGGCGCGATGCGGCGGGTGGCGGACAGCACGATCAGCGGTACCACCGCCAGCACCCAGACATTGGGGCCCACCAGCAACGGCCCCGTCCCCAGCACCGCCTGTACCGGACGGTATCGCCGCAGCGGCATCAGGCACGCCGCGTAGAGCGCCTCCAGTACGGCCAGTACCGGCCGGTCGGGCCGCACCAGCAACAGGGGGACCAGTCCGAGGGCGCCCGTCAGGACGACGGTCAGCGTCTCGGTGACGACGGTACGGCGCGGGGCCCGGCGCACGGCCGGCCATGCTCCCGCCGCCTCGTTCCGTACCGACCGTACGACCTGCGCCGTCCCGGACCTCGCGCGCGCCCAGGCCGCCCGCGCGGGCGTCGGTATCGGCCGCGACATGTCCATCCCTGCTCCCGCCCCTCGCTCGGACCTCTGTCCGGAGGACCTCCGGGCCGCAACGGTAGCCTCGGCCGGGGCCGCCGGGCGCCGTGTGGGGCGGCCCCTCACGCGCTCAGTCGCGGACCCAGATCCGCCTTCAGCGCGGTCGGGTCCACGCCGTGCGCGCGCAGCCGCCGCGAGACCGAGCCCTCGTCGTCGTCCGCCGCGTCATCGAGGAGCGCGGCCAGGAGGTGCACCGTTCCGGCCGAGGAGGCGTCGTGCTCGGCCGCGATGAGCCGGGCCGAGGCGACGGTCCGCTCGGCGGCGGCGGAGAGCGGCACCTCATCGGGTACGGGGGAGGGTTCGGCGGCGAGGGCGGACAGGGCGAGCGCCTCCGGCCGTACTCCATGCCTGTGCAGCAGATCCGCGGCCCCGTTCGTGGCCGCGACCCTGTCCGGCAGTGACCGTCCGGCGAGGGACAGCGCCCGGTCCAGGGCCAGGACGGCCAGCAGCAGATCGACCGGCTCCGCCGCGCTCCGTCCGCACCGTACGGCCTGGCGACCCGCCTCGACGGTCACCGCGAACAGCATGGACGTGCCGTCGCCGGGGTGCTGGGTCGTCCATGCCATCACCTTGCGCGCCAGCCAGTTGCTCCGGTCCTCCAGCAGCCCGGCCCGGCGCAGGACGGTGGCGGCGTGGGAGAGCGGGTGATCGGTCGCGGACGTGCCCGTCGACTCCCGCGAGTCGCGTGCGTCCAGCGCGTCCAGTGCGGCGTACGCGGCGGTCCGGTCCAGCCGCCGCAGCGCGTAGGCTTCCCGCGCCCTGCTGTCGGGGAGGTCGAGCAGGGCGCGGGCGACATGGCGGGCGTACACACCGGGGGACGCCTCCAGGCGGGCGAGCCCGAGGGCGAGGAAGAGGCAGGCGCGCAGGGCCCCGGACGGCTCGGGCCATTCCTGGTCGCCCCGGGTGACCGTGTCTGCCGTCTCGGCCGCCTTCGCGGACTCTGCCGCCTTCGCGGGCTCCGCTGCCTCCGCCGTCTTGGGGGCCTTCGTCGTCTTCCGGGCGCGCAACGCGGTCTGCCACTGCGCGACGCGCCACGCGGCGGCGACCTCGTGCTCATCGGCGGGTTCGCCCGACGTCTCGTTGTCGTGGTCGTCGCTCGCCCAACCGACCCCCGCCCGGCCGCGGATCAGTCCGCTCAGCGCACCGGCCTGCCGCATGCCGGGGGCGATCGCCTCGCCGGCCGCCGAGTCGCCCATGACCAGGGTGGAGAGCAGGTCTTCCGTGCCCACGGTCCGCGACTCGCACGTGACCGCGCGCTGAATCGTCTCCACGAGGAGTTCGCTGACATCGGTCTCGAACTCGGTGGTCACGGAGGCGAGTTGTGGGTGGTTCTCCATCGGGCGATTCCCCTCGGGTGCGACTGCGGATGTGGCGGCTGATCCGTTCGCGAACGACGCTAGGCGTCCGCCCCGTACCGGCGCATCGGCCGACCGGCCACGCGCGCGGTCCGATCGGCCACAGTCGTCGGCCGATCGGAAAACGCCCCTAAACTTCCCTGAAGGGTGTCGGTGGAGTGGTAGTTTAGGTGCGGATAGGGAAGAAGGGCTGGAGTCATTGCCACAGCAGTACTACTCGGTGGACCAGGTGGCGGAGCTGCTGGACCTGCACGTACGAACGGTGCGCGGCTACGTACGGGACGGCCGGCTGGCCGCGACCCGCATCGGCAAGCAGTACCGGATCGCGCGTGAGGACCTGGAGGCGTTCACCGGCCGCCCGGCGCCCTCTTCCGCGCCCTCCGCCGACCGGGGCGGGCGCCATGCCGAGGCATCCGTCATCGTGCGGATCGACGTGATCGGCCCCGAGGCGACCATCCGTCTGACGAACACGGTCATGGCCGCCATCGCGCACGGCCAGGACGGCGGGGAACGGCTGCGCGTCGAGACGGTCTACGACGAGGAACGGGCCGTGCTGAAGGTCATCATCCTGGGCGGCCTGGACAGCACCGCCGAACTGCTCAAGATCATCAACGCCCTGACCGGGCAACCGGAATGAACCGAACGAACCGAACGAACCGGAACGAAAAACCGGAACGAAAAAGGAACAGGAAGCCGGAATGATCGAACACATCCATGGCGTACCCGTCTTCCTCTGCGCTCCCGACGGAGATCCGGTACGCGGCGAGCGCGAGGCGCTCGACCTCATCGGTGACGCGCACTACCTCGGCGCCGCCTGGGTCGTCATCCCGGCCGTCCGGTTCGAGGACGCCTTCTTCCAGCTGCGCACCCGCGTCGCCGGGGACATCGTCCAGAAGTTCGCCAACTACCGGCTGCGCGTCGCCGTCGTCGGCGACATCGCGCGGCACACGGCCGACAGCGCCGCGCTGCGGGACTTCGTCCGTGAGAGCAATCGCGGCACACAGCTGTGGTTCGTGCCCGACATGGAAACCCTGAGCGCCCGCCTCGGCCCGTAGTGCCGCTAGACCCGTAGCGCCGCTCGCGTCGTCGCGTCGCTCAGGCGGCGCGATCGCCGGCCGGCGGGGACGGCGGTCTGCGCAGCAGCCACTGTCCGAACGTCCGGCGTGGAGGCCGCACCACGACGCGGCCGAAGCTCTTGTTGCCGACCAGCTCCACTCGCAGTGTGACCGGCGTACCGGGGGCCCGGGTCTGACGGATCTTGAGCCCGCTGTGCTCCAGTCGCAGGGCGTCGGCGTCGACCACGATGCCCGGCGTCGTCACCAGCGTCAGGTTCTTGCCGCGCATGTCCACGTCGATCCGCAAGGTGTCCTGCGTGATCACCGCCTGAGTGAAGTCGAGCGTCACCTCGCACCACTCCGCCGCCAGCTCCAGCCTCCGCGGCACCACCCACTGCCCGGCCCGTTCGACCGAGCTGAACCGCTGGTCGATCCGGAGTACGTCCTTGACCTCCGCCATGGCCGCGCCGGTCGAGGCCGGGACGGGCGGCAGATCGACGGTGAGTGCCGCGAGTTCGCCGAGGGTCCGCGCCGACAGGGCGGTCTCCAGGCGCTCGTCCAGCTCGTCCGAGGTCAGCCGGCCGTCTCCCGCCGCGATGCGCAGCACGTCCACCACTCGGTCCCGGTCCGCGTGGGAGGCCCGCAGCGCGGGCGACGAGCCGGGGCCGGAGCGCTTCCCGGTGGGCGAGATCTCCTGCGACATGCATCCGTCCCGGTCTGTCGAAGGTCTTCGCGTGAAGGGTCTTCGGGTGATGCGGCCGACGGTACGACCGGAGCACTAACGCTATATCGCGACATGGGTCGCGGCCAACCCCCGTCGAGGTCGTGGTCCCCGGCGGCGGCACCCGGAGGTTCGTGGCACGCGGGCCGTGAAAGGTGGGTGAACCGTAAGAAGGCGGGTGGGCCGTAAGAAGGCGGGTGGCCGTAAAAGGCGACAGTAGATGTCCGGTATCCCGTGTTGGCTGGACGCATGACATTCACCTGGGCCGATTTCGTCTCGGCGGAGCCGCACTTCGCCGAGACCGTTCAGCGGCGATTCGAGCAGCACGTCCACCATGTCCTCGCGACGCTCCGCAAGGACGGCTCGCCGCGCCTGACAGGGCTCGAAGTCACCTTCCGATTCGGGGAGTTGTGGCTCGGCATGATGCCCAATTCGCTGAAAGCGCTCGATCTGGCGCGCGACCCGCGCTTCGCCCTGCACGCGAATCCGGGCGAGGGCAGTGAGATGGCCGACGGTGACGCCAAAATCGCCGGGCGGGCGGTCGAGATCACGGACGAGGAGACGCTCGTGCGGTTCGCGGCGGAGGTCGAACCTCCGCTTCCGTTCCATCTCTTCCGGGTGGACCTCGGTGAGGTGGTGTGGACCGGGCTGGACGGAGAGGACCTGGTCATGCGGATCTGGCGGCCGGACCGGCCGCTGCGCACCGTACGGCGCGGGTCCGGCGAGGGTCCGCCCCGGGAGGATCAGGGGTGATCGTTGCGCGGGCGCCGGGGCGTGCTAGGCTGACAGCGTTGCAGTTTTGGTACCCATGAACTTTATGTGCGCCTGACGGGAATGTTCCTCAGGCGCATTATTGTTTTTGCCGGCTTCTCCGGATGGGGCTCAATGCGGCGACGAGGAATCCGTAAAGTGCGGATTTCCGGCTCTGCACCTGTTTTAGGAGAATGACATGGCTACTGGCACCGTGAAGTGGTTCAACTCGGAAAAGGGCTTCGGCTTCATTGAGCAGGACGGCGGCGGCGCCGACGTCTTCGCCCACTACTCGAACATCGCCACCCAGGGCTTCCGTGAGCTCCAGGAGGGCCAGAAGGTCTCGTTCGACGTCACGCAGGGCCAGAAGGGCCCGCAGGCGGAGAACATCGTCCCGGCCTAATTTCCGGACGTGTACCTCGCAGCCGGGGCCCGCACCGTGCAGGTGCGGGTCCCGGCTCGCGCTGTTCTCAGGCCCAGGAAGGCTTTTTCCGAATGACTCGTTCCGAACGCCCGGCTCGCGCTGCCCGCCCCGCCGGCAAGCGCCCGGTGAACTCCCGCGCGAAGGCGCCCGCGAAGGGCTCGGCGAGGCCGGCCGCCCGCCGCCCCGCCGCGCGCCCGCAGGAGTTCACGCTGCCGGAGACCCTGACCCCCGCGCTGCCCGCCGTCGAGGCGTTCGACGAGCTGGACATGCCCGCAGGACTGCTCAAGACGCTCACCGCGCAGGGCGTGACCACCCCGTTCCCCATCCAGGGCGCGACGCTCCCCAACTCCCTCGCGGGCCGCGACATTCTGGGCCGTGGACGCACCGGCTCCGGCAAGACGCTCGCCTTCGGGCTGGCGCTGCTCGCCCGTACGGCCGGCCGGCGCGCTGAGCCGCGCGCCCCGCTCGCGCTGGTGCTCGTACCCACGCGTGAGCTGGCGCAGCAGGTGACCGACGCGCTGACCCCGTACGCCACCGCCGTCAATCTGAAGCTGACGACGGTCGTCGGCGGGCTCTCGATCAGCAAGCAGGCGGGGTCGCTGCGGCGCGGCGCCGAGGTGCTCGTCGCGACCCCTGGCCGGCTGAAGGACCTCATCGAGCGCGGCGACTGCCGGCTCGACCAGGTGTCGATCACCGTGCTCGACGAAGCCGACCAGATGGCCGACATGGGCTTCATGCCGCAGGTCACCGCGCTGCTCAAGCAGGTCGAGCCGGACGGGCAGCGGATGCTGTTCTCGGCGACGCTGGACAAGAACATCGACCGGCTCGTACGGCAGTACCTGACGGACCCGGTCGTGCACTCCGTCGACCCGTCGCAGGGCGCGGTCACGACGATGGAGCACCATGTGCTCTACGTCCTGGACGAGACGGACAAGAAGGAAGTCACCACGCGGATCGCGGCACGCGACGGCCGCGTGCTGCTCTTCCTGGACACCAAGCGGTCGGTGGACCGGCTGGTCAAGCGGCTGCTGGCGAGCGGCGTACGGGCCTCGGGGCTGCACGGCGGCCGGTCGCAGCCGCAGCGCAACCGGACGCTGGAACAGTTCAAGAACGGACTGGTCACCTGCCTCGTCGCGACGAACGTCGCGGCCCGCGGCATCCATGTCGACGATCTCGACCTGGTCGTGAACGTCGACCCGCCGGTCGACCACAAGGACTATCTGCACCGCGGCGGACGCACCGCGAGGGCGGGGGAGTCCGGCAGTGTCGTGACGCTCGTACTGCCCGAGCAGCGGCGCGAGATGACCCGGCTGATGTCGGACGCGGGGATCGCTCCCCGGTCCGCGCGGATCAAGTCCACGGACGAGGAACTGGCGACGCTCACCGGCGCGCGGGTGCCCTCCGGGGTGGCCGTCACCATCGAGGTGCCGCAGCAGCCGGTCCAGGCGAAGCCGAAGACGCGCGCGTCGCGCCCGGCCAGGAAGAACACCGGCGGGGGCGCGGGCGGCGGCGCGGCCGGTGGCACGGGCGGAGGCTCGGGCGCGGGCGGCGGCGCGACCCGCTCGGGCACCGGGGGCGGCGCGACCCGTCTCGGCGGCGCCTCGCGCGGCAGCCGTGGCAGCCGGGGCCGTCGCGGCCGTCCCGACCGCGGCGCCGAGGGCGGTCGCCGCACCGCGGCCTGACGCGGAAGCCGCGCGAGACGCTCTGAAGGTCCGCGTACCGCGAGGTCCGCGTATCGCGAGGTCCACGTACGAGGAACGGAAGCCCGGTACCGCGCTCCGCGCGCCACCGGGCTTCCGCGCGTCCGGGCCCGCGCGGGGGTGTCGTCCGGGCCCGCGCGGGGTGTACGAGGCGCTACGGAGACGGGCCGGTTGGTTAACTTCCCGGAAATTCCACGCAGTTGGCATTGACGTGTACGCGTCTACGCGCGTCATCATGGGGCCATGCGAATTCCCCCACGGATCGCCACCCTCGGTGGCATCGCCGCTCTGGTCTCGACCCTCCTCGTCGGCGGAGTCACCGCCACCGCCACCGCCGCCCCCACCGCGGTCGGCAGCATCTGCTACTCGCGGCTGCCTGTTCAGGCCCACGACACCCTCGACCTCATCGACCGGGGCGGGCCGTACCCGTACCCGCAGGACGGCGGTGTCTTCCAGAACCGGGAAGGCATCCTGCCGAGCCAGTCGAACGGCTACTACCACGAGTACACCGTCAAGACGCCCGGCTCCTCGAACCGCGGCGCGCGCCGCATCGTCACGGGCAACCGGAACAACGAGGACTACTACACCGCCGACCACTACGCGTCGTTCTCCCTCGTCAACCACAGCTGCTGACCGGTCGTCGACCGGAACCGGAAGGTAACCTCCGTCCCATGACGGTGACATATGTGATCGACGGGGCGGAGGTCACCGGCCTCGAACGCTTCTGGCAGGTGATCGGCGCGGCCGTGAACGGGCCGGGCGGGTACTTCGGGAGCAATCTCGACGCGCTCGCCGACTGTCTGCGCGGCGGGTACGGAACGCCGGACGACGGCGACTTCGTCATCGAATGGCGCCGGCACGAACTCTCGCGCCGCGCACTCGGCCAGGAGGAGACCGTGCGTACGCTCCAGCGGCGGCTGGAGCGTACGCACCCCGACAACAGGGCCGCCGTCCAGGCGCGGTTGGACGCTGTCCGGGCGGGCGGCGGTCCGACCGTCTTCGACGAACTGGTGCGACTGATCGAGGAAGAGGCACCCGGGGTGCTCCGGCTGCTCTGACTCCGGCTGCTCTGACTCCGGCTGCTCTGACTCCGGCTTCTTCGCTTCCGGGGCGTCCGGCTCCGGGGTCTTGGGCTCCGGGGCCTTGGGCTCCGACCTCTCCGGTCGTTCTCAGCGGCGGCGCGGGAGTGTCCGCTCCAGGCGCCGTCGCTCCGGGCCGTGCGGTACGTACCGCACGGCCTCCACCGCTGTCCTGCGCGCGTATCCCTCCGGGTCCTCGTCGCCGAGGATCCGGGCCAGTGCCTCGACCGCGCGCGGATCGCGGCGGGCCGCCAGCCCCTTCGCCGACTCGGCGGCCGTGCCCGCGTCCGGGTCGTCCAGCCGGGCCGCCAGCGCCTCGCGCAGCTCGGGCGTGTCCGCGTCCAGGCCCGCCAGCGCCACGACCGCGCGGTGTCTGACCGACGCGTCCGTGTCCCTGCTCAGCAGCGTCAGCGCCCACACCGCGTCGCGGTCGTCGCCCGGTACGAGCCCGGTCAGCGCGAGGGCCGCCCGGCGCCGTACCCCGGTGTCCGGGTGCCCGGTGTGGCGCAGGATCTCCGGGAGCGCCGCCGGGTCGCCGTACTGGCCGAGCGCCACCACGACCGCGCGGACCAGCTCAGGCTCCACGGCCCGCCGGGACAGTTCGCGCAGCAGCGGCACCGCGCGGGCGGCGAACGGACTCTCCCCGTCCGCCGCGCCCAGCCGCGCCAGCACATCGGCGGCGAAGGCCCGCCGCAGCGGCTCGTCGCCCGCGCACCACGCGGCGGCGGCCTGGAACGTCTCCTCGTCACGGCGCCGCCACAGCGCGGACACCGACTCCGTCCAGTCGTCCCTGCCGGGGTCCCCGCAGCGCAGCGCCCGCGCCGCCAGCTCCTCGTACGGCGTCGCCAGGCCCAGTTCCGTTTCGAGTATCGTCGCGACGGCCGCGTGCCCGGTCTGCTGCTCGCGGCCGGCCACCGGCTCGCCGTCCCTGAGCAGTTCGACGACGACGGTCTCCGAGCCGTCCTCCTCGATCCGGCGCGTCTCCGTCTCGTAACCGTCGCCGTACGCGCTCAGCAGCCCGGTCCGCAGCTCCTGTTCCACATCGCGGGTGAGCCAGCGCCGGGCCTCGGCGAGCGCGGCGTCGCGCGTCCGCGCGTACACGCCGTCGGGCGCGCCCGCGCCGTAGCGGAGCAGGACCCGCACGGCGGGCGCGGAGCCGCGGCGGGCGGCCAGCAGCAGCGGCGGTTCGCCCCCGGGGCCCGGCAGATCGGGGTCGGCGCCGTACTCCAGCAGCGCTTCGACCGTGTCCGCGAAGCCCTGCACGACCGCCCAGGAGACCGCGGTGAAGCCGAACTCCTCGCGGCCGTCGGGCGGGGCGCCGGCCGCGAGCAGGGCGCGGACCACCTCGGTGTGCCCGCCGCAGGCCGCCCCGCACAGCGGCAGATCACCGCCGTCCCGGCCGCTCGCCCGGCGGGGGTCGGCGCCCGCCGTGAGCAGCAGGCGTACGAGCCCCGGTTCGTCGCTGACCGCCGCGCGGTAGAGGATCGTTTCGCCGTCCCCGTCGGTCGACTCGGCGGAGACTCCGGCGCGGAGCAGCCGTACCACCGAGTCGTCGGCGCCACCGCCCACCGCCGTGAACAGTTCGTCGACGCCCGTGCCCGCTGTCGGCTCATTCGTCATGCTTCGACCCTACGTTCGCCGGGGACGCACCGTCGCCCGGGATACGCGGCGGCCCGGTTCCGCCCGGGAAACGGGGTGCGGGACACGGGGTGCGGGCAGGCGGCCCGTCCGCTCAGGTGTCGCAGTCCAGCACGCTCGCGCACAGTCCGCACCGCGCCCGCACCCGGCCGCGGACCGGCACCCGGATGCGCTGGAGGCAGGTGGGGCAGGGGAACGAGACGCGCAGACCGTCCGCCAGATGCTCGAAGGCGTACGGCGCGTACGGCGCGACGGGGGCGGTCGCGGCGCCCGGGTTCTCCAGCGCGTAGCGGCGGTCCTTGGCGTAGCGGTGCCGGCCCGACCAGCCGGCGGTGGTCAGCGGCGGCTGCTGCTCGTCACGCAGCGACTGCGCCCGGCCTTTCGTATACGACGTGTAGCCCTGCGGGCTGGTGAACCAGATCCGCGGGTCCTCGTCGAAGACGAGCGCGCGCTTGGCCAGGACGTAGCCGAACTCCTCGGGGGTGAGATAGCCGAGTTTCTGGCTGGAATCGCGGTCTTCGCGGTAGGCGTCCAGAAGGAGCCAGCCGGCGCCCAGATAGGTCGTGGCGGTGTCGGTGAGGATCTCGTTGTCGTGGGTGCCGGGGAAGGAGAGACCGAGGCGATGCAGCAGGACATGGGTGATCTCGTGGGCGAGCGCGGCGCCGATGTCCCTGCGGTGGGTACGGAAGCGGTTGTTCAGCTCGATGAAGTACTCCGGCCCCGCGGTCAGCTCGACGTTCGCCGCCTGCTTCATGTCGCGGAAGCTCACGATCACCCGTGCGTCCGGCAGCCGCAGCTGCTGGACCAGGGCGTGGGCCACGCGCTGGGTGCCCAGGTAGAGATCGTCCACGTCGGAGAAGGCGACATCGGCCGGGGCGACGCTGGCGGCGTACGCGCGGATTCCGTCGGCCGAGAGCCGCCGGTAGAGCGCCGTGATGGCCGCGCGCGCCGTGTCGAGATGCGGATAGCCGTGCTGGACCTCGCCGCCGTTCGTCACGTCCGTACCCCCTGCGTCCCGCGGTCCCGCGTCCGAGTCCTCCCGCGCGGGACGGCCGGGCCCGCTCGCGTCAACTCTACGTGGACACGCCGGGCGCCGGAGGGGCACGCCCGGCGGGTGCGTCCGATCAGCGGACGGCGCGTCTGACGGGCGGACGGCGCGTCTGATCGGTGGACGGCGCGTCCGGTCAGGGAACGCGCCGTCCGGTCAGGGGACAGTGGCCGAAGGGTGACCCTGCCGAGTGGCTGAAAGCAGGTTCTTGTGGCGCGGCTTATCCCCTCCGCATAATCCGGATCACGCTTTCTTGTCGGGCCCATGTCAGCGACTCGCAACGCGCGTTGATCCAGGCCCGCCTTGAGTGTGAATCCCTCAAGCCCCCCATGAAAGGCAGACCGTTGAGCATTCTGGGTGTCCTCAAGAGAACCGCCGCCGCCGGCACGGTCGTGCTCGCCGCCATCAGCCTCCAGCCGTCCTCCGCTTCCGCCGCGCCCGCGCCGGTCGCGCCCAAGACCCAGGCCGCGGCGCCGCTCGCACCTCCCGTCGTCGGCGGCACCCGCGCCGCCCAGGGCGAATTCCCCTTCATGGTCCGGCTCTCCATGGGCTGTGGTGGCGCGCTGTACTCCCCCACCGTCGTGCTGACCGCCGCGCACTGTGTGAGCGGATCCGGTAACAACACGAGCATCACCGCCACCGCCGGTGTCGTCGACCTCCAGAGCTCCAGCGCCATCAAGGTCAAGTCCACCAAGGTGCTCCAGGCCCCCGGCTACAACGGCGCGGGCAAGGACTGGGCGCTGATCAAGCTCGCCGCGCCCATCAACCTGCCGACCCTGAAGATCGCCACCACCACGCAGTACAACACCGGCAACTTCACCGTCGCCGGCTGGGGTGCGGCCACCGAGGGCGGCGCCCAGCAGCGCTACCTCCTCAAGGCCACCGTCCCGTTCGTCTCCGACGCCAGCTGCAACTCGTCGTACGGCGGCGAGATCATAACGGGCGAGGAGATCTGCGCCGGGTTCGCCCAGGGCGGCACGGACACCTGCCAGGGTGACTCGGGCGGTCCGATGTTCCGCAAGGACAACGCCGGAGCCTTCATCCAGGTCGGCATCGTGAGCTGGGGCAACGGCTGCGCCCGGCCCAACTACCCCGGTGTCTACACCGAGGTCTCGACCTTCGCCTCCCAGATCGCCTCGGCCGCGTCGACTCTCTGACGTGACACCGTAGGACCCCGGGGCGGGGCAGATGGCCGGACGCGTTAGTCCAACATCTGCCCCGCCTTTGTCCATGGGCGCGCTCGCACCTCGCGACGGAGATTGACGTGCACGGATCCCCGCATCCGTAGGTCGAATCCGTGAACGAAGAGGAGCGAGCGTGTACGTCAACGCAGCAGACCGCGGCCCCCGCCGCAGAACCGTCGTCGCCGCCACCGCACTCGCGGGCGCCGGCGTCGCTCTCGGCGCGTCCCCCGCCCTGGCTTCCGGCCCGTCACCGTCCGGCGGGGCGCGGGAGACCGTGCTCCGCTCCCGGGAGCTGGAGGTACGGGTCGACAGCGGCTTCCCGCGCGTCGTCTCGTACACCGGCCGGGAGACCGGCGCCGTGCTGTACGGGCAGCGCGACCCGGTCGCCTCCGTACGGATCGACGGTACGGACCACACCCCGGCGGTGCGCACCCGGAACGCGCGGAACGGGAGCGGCCGGATCGCGTACACCCTCGCCTTCGACGGCGGCACCGAGATCGACGTCGAGATCACGGTCTCCGGATGGCGCGTCGACTGGCGGGTCACCCGGATCGCCGATACCCCCGCCCTGCGCGTCGGCACCCTGGAACTGCCCGAGCTGGCGCTGCTGTCCGTACGCTCCGACCAGCCCGGCGCCGTACTGCTCACCGCACGCATCGAACTGGACAAGGCCGAGAGCGGCGACACACTGACCGCGATCGGCGGCGACACCCCGGAACGCGCTCCGGCGGGCTGTGCCTACGCCGTCGTCGTGCACGACCGGCTCGGCGGCGCGGTCGAGACCAACACCGTCTACGACCGGCCCGCCGACACGCCGGGCGCCACCTGGGACAACGGCCGGCTGTGGCATCACGTCGTGCGCGCCGACGACGGGGGGACGGAAGGGCGGCTGCGGTGCGGGCAGTGGACCCACCGCGCGGCGAACTCCCCCGTGGAGGCCACCGAACCGCTGCCGTACGCCACGGTCGTCGTCACCGGGACACGTGACGACGCGGGCGCGGGCGGAGCGGGCCGCGCCGTCGACTGGCAGGACGCGGCCACCGCCTTCCGCGACATCATGGTCAGCCCGCTCGGCGCCGACCGGCAGCATCTGCGGGTCGTCCCGCACATCCCGTTCAACTTCGCCAGCCAGGCCACCAATCCGTTCCTCGCCACCCTCGACCAGGTCAAGCGGATCTCGCTGGCCACCGACGGGCTGCGGCAGTACACCCTGCTCAAGGGCTACCAGTCGGAGGGCCATGACTCGGCGCACCCCGACTACGCGGGCAACTACAACCAGCGCGCCGGCGGCCTCGACGACCTCAACACCCTGGTCAGGGAGGGCAGGAAGTGGCAGTGCGACTTCGGGGTGCATGTCAACGCCACCGAGTCCTACCCCGTCGCCCACGCCTTCTCCGAAACGCTCGTGGACAAGAACGACCCGCAGTGGGACTGGCTCGACCAGAGCTACCGCATCGACGCCCGCCGCGATCTGGTCTCCGGTGACATCATCAAGCGCTTCCAGGACCTGCGCGACCAGACCGACCCCGCGCTGAACACCCTCTACATCGACGTCTTCAAGGAGTCCGGCTGGAACTCCGACCGGCTCCAGCGCGCGCTGCGCGAACAGGGCTGGCAGATCACCACGGAGTATGGCCACGGCCTGGAGCGCTCGTCGCTCTGGACGCACTGGGCGACCGAGACCGACTACGGCTCCGCCGACACCTCCCGGGGCGTCAACTCCCAGCTGATCCGGTTCATCCGCAACCACCAGAAGGACGTCTTCGCCGACAAGTGGCCGACACTGCTCGGCATCCCGAGGATGGGCGGCTTCGAGGGCTGGGTCGGCAAGACCGACTGGACGGCCTTCTACCGGCTGATCTGGACCCACTCCCTGGCCGCGAAGTACCTCCAGGCGTATCCGATCGCGCGCTGGAGCGAGCACGAGATCCGCCTCTCAGGACCGACACGGACGGTCGTCTCCGACGCGGACGGCACCCGCCGCATCACGACCGACGGACGGGTCGTGTACGAGGGCGGACGCTATCTGCTGCCCTGGGAACCGCGCCGGGCGACCGACCCGGACAAGCTCTACCACTACAACCCGGAGGGCGGCAGCAGCGACTGGCGGCTGCCGCGCGGCTGGGCGGGCCTGTCGAAAGTGGCCCTCTACCGGCTCACCGACCAGGGCCGGGTCCATGTGCGCGACCTACCGGTACGGGGCGGCCGGGTCACGCTCGACGCCGAGGCGGGACAGCCGTACGTGCTGTACCGGAGCCGGGCCGGGCGGAAGCCCGCGGACCCGGACTGGGGCCAGGCCACCCCGCTGCACGACCCGGGCTTCCACTCCGGCTCACTGGACGGCTGGACGGTCAGCGGCCCGGCGACCGTGGAACGCAGCGCCCTCGGCGACTACGAGCTGGTGATCGGCGCGGGCGCGGAGGCGGCGGTCGGCCAGCGTCTGGAGCGGCTCGCGCCCGGCACATACGCGGCGTCCGTACAGGTCGAGGTGGGGGAGACGGCCGGGCTCCGGCGCAGGGCCGCCCTGGAGGTACGGACCGCCGACGGCGTCACGGCCGTGAACTGGACCGACGTCTCCACCGCGGCCAACTACGTCGCCGCCGACCGTAAGCACGGCACCCGCTTCCAGCGGATGTTCACCCACTTCACGGTCCCGGAGGGCGGCGGCCCGGTCCGGCTCACGCTGCGGGCGGCGGAGGGCGACGCGCGGGTGCGCTTCGACAACGTACGGATCGTCCGCGCGCGGCCGGCCGCCAAGCCGGGCACGCTGGCCTTCGAGGACTTCCAGAACGTGCCGCAGGGATGGGGTGTCTTCGTGAAGGGCGACGCGGGCGCCGTCACCGACCCCCGTACGCATATCGCGCAGCGGCACGCGCCGTTCACCCAGCGGGGCTGGAACGGCAAGGCGATCGACGATGTCATCGACGGCACCGAATCGCTCAAGTCGCGCGGCGAGAACGGGGGAGTGGTCTACCGGACCGTCCAGCACACCGTCCGCTTCGAGCCGGGGCGGCGCTACCGGGTCTCGTTCCGGTACGAGAACGAGAAGGCGGGCCAGTACGCCTGGGTCACGGCCGTGGACGAGCCGGAGGCGCGGGAGCTGACACGTGAGGACCTGCCCGTCGCGACCGAACCGACCGTGCTGAGCTACGAGTTCACCGCGCCCGAGCGGGGCGGGGCGTGGGTGGGGCTGCGCAAGACGGGCGACGACGGGAAGGCGGAGTTCGTGCTCGACGCGTTCGAGGTATGGGAGGCGTAGGGCGCGGAGAAGGGGCCGGTCCCGGGCACACCGCCGGGACCGGCCCCTCCGTACGTCCGGACCTACTCGTCGGACAGGGCCTCGGACAGGACCTCGTACGGGGACTCGTACGGGGCCTCGCACGGGGCGAGCTGTACGTACGGGGCACCCGCGGCCTCCAGCTCCAGCACCCACACCTCGTTGCCGCCCTCGCGCAGCACCGGACCCGGCACGTACAGCGAATCCTGCGGGCCCCGCGACCAGTAGCGGCCCAGGCAGTGGCCGTTCACCCAGACGAAGCCCCGGGTCCAGGAGGGGAGCGTGAGCCGGGCGTCGCCCGCGCCCGCGACCTCGAAGGCGGCGCGGTGGAGCCCCCGTCCCGCGTCGGGCCCCCATCCCGCCCCGCCGTCCGCCCCGCCGTTTGGTGCGCGGAACGTGGCGCGGAACGGGATCCCCGCCACCGCCCGCGCGTCGTCGAAGGCGTCGAGACGCAGGCCCCGGGCCCGTACGCCGTGCAGATACTGACGTTCGTGCAGCACCCCGCCCGTGATGCCCTTGGACTCGCCGAGCCGCCGCCCGTAGTTGACCCGGCCCAGCGACTCGACCCAGATCTCGACGGACGCGGGCCCGGCCACCGGCTTCGCCAGGGCCGCGGTCTCGCCGTCGAGCACCTCCGCCCGTACCCCGTCCACGTACACCACGGCCAGATCGCGCAGCCCGGCCAGTGTGAGGGTCAGGGGCGCACGGGGGCCCGGGACCTCCAGCCGGTAGCGCACCAGACCGCGGTCCACCCCCAGCTCCTCGAAGGTGGGCGGCAGCGCCGTCTCCGACTCGGGGCCGCCGAGGCACTCCACGACCTCGTCCAGCGGCGCCCACGCGGTGAACTCCGCGCGTACGGGACCGGCCAGGGCGGGCGGCGGCTGCGGCGGTTCGGGCAGCGGGCCGCTCCCGTACTCCGCCAGCACCTCGCGGAACCGCCAGAACTTCTCCGTCGGCCGGCCCGCCTCGTCGACCGGCGCGTCGTAGTCGTACGAGGTGACGTCCGGTGTGAGCGCCCCGTCGGCCAGCTCCCCGGCCCGGTTGGCGCCCGCCCAGCCCGCGAGGTTCGTACCGCCGTGCGCCATGTACACATTGACCGAGGCGCCGGACTCCAGGATCTCGCGCAGCGCGCCGGCCGCGTCCGCCGGATCCCGTACGACATGCTCACCGCCCCAGTGGTCGAACCAGCCGCACCAGAACTCCATGCACATCAGCGGCCCGTCGGGGCGGTGCCCGCGCAGGGTCTCGAAGGCGGCGCGGGCACCCGAGCCGAAGTTGACCGTCGCCGCCAGCCCGGGGACCGAACCGCCGGTGAGCATATGGTCCTCGGGGCCGTCCGAGGTGACCAGCGGTACGGAGATCCCGCAGGCCCGGGTCAGCTCGGTCAGCCGGGCCAGATAGACCTGGTCGGAGCCGTAACTCCCGTACTCGTTCTCGACCTGCACCATGATCACCGGGCCGCCCTCGCCGATCTGGCGCGCGGCGACCTGGGGGAGCAGCTCGCGGTACCACCGCTCCACCTGCGCCAGATACGCGGGGTCCCTCGTCCGTACGCGCGCGCCCAGCGGGCCGGTCAGCCAGTGCGGCAGCCCGCCGTTGTCCCACTCGGCGCAGATGTACGGGCCCGGCCGCACGATCGCCCACAGCCCCGCCTCGCGCACGGCGTCCAGGAACCGGCCGAGCGCGGACACGTCGTGGTAGCGACCGCGCTCCGGCTCGTGCAGATTCCACGGGACGTAGGTCTCGACGCAGTTGAGGCCCATGGCGCGCAGCATCCCGAGCCGGTGGCCCCACAGCTCCTCATGGACCCGGAAGTAGTGCAGCGCCCCGGAAAGCAGCCGCACCGGCCGTCCGTCCAGCAGAAAGTCCTCGTCCCCCACCATGAACTCAGCCACCGACTCAGTCACCGTCCCCGCTCTCCCGTCCCGCGTTCGTCGTCGTGTCGTCGCGTCTTCTTCGTGTCTTCTCCGTCCGGTTTCCGGACCGCGGTCCACCCTCTCCCTCTGGCGGTGGCACGGTCCATGGACAAAGATCACCTCTGGTTGGACGCATGGGGCGCCCGGAGCGCGCCCGGAGCGCGGCCGGACGACCGGACGAACGGACCGACGGACTGGTGAGGTGGGAGCGGATGTATCACACCTGGATGCGGTACTTCACCCCCGGCCCGGTCCACCACCGGCTCGGGCTCGTCTGCCTCGGCGTCGGGCTTCAGCACGGCCGCCTGCCGACGGTCGGACCGCGCACCCTCGATCACCATGTGGCCGTGGTGATCAGCGCGGGCAGCGGCTGGTTCCGCGCGGCCGACGGGCGGCGCACCCCCGTCATCGCGCCCGCGCTGCTCTGGCTGACCCCCGGCACCGCCCACCACTACGGGTGCGACGAGGAGCACGGCTGGGACGAGAGCTTCGTCGACTTCACCGGCCCCGCCACCGCCACGTACACGGAGCTGGGCTATATCGAGCCGGCCCGGCCCGTCGTACCGCTCTCCGACGCGACGGGCGCACGGGCGGCCGTCGCGCGTATCGCCCGCGCCGCCCGCCGGGGCAACCCGCTGCTCGAAGTGGAGACCGGCGCCGCCGTGCACGAACTGCTCGTCGCGCTGCGCCGCGCCCGCGCCGACACCGACGCCGAGGGCGATCCGGTCCTCCAGGCCCTGGCCCGCGACGCCTGCCGGACGCTCTCCGTCGCCGAGCACGCGGCCCGCCACGGCATGACCCCCGCCGAACTGCGCACGGCCGTACGCAGAGCCGCCGGGTGCAGCCCCAAGGACTACCTGCTGGGCATCCGCCTCGGCCGCGCCAAAGAACTGCTCGCCGGGACGGAACTGCCGGTCGGGGCGGTCGCCCGGCGCGTCGGGTACGACGACCCGGCCTATTTCTCACGGCTGTTCACCCGCCGTGTCGGTATCCCGCCCATCCGCTTCCGCGAGCGGCAGGGGCGCATCGTACCCGGCGGCTGGAGCAACGAGATCCCGCATCCTGATCACCCGCCGACCATCGCGCCGCGCTCATCTACGCTGCTGGACCATGACCACGAGTGACCCCGGCACCGACCACACCGAGACGGACCACACAGGCACGGCCGGCCGAGGAGCCGACGGAACCGGCGGGCCCGGCCTCGACGAGGCGGTGCGAGACGAGCTGAACCGCCTCCGCGAGTCCATCGACAACATCGACGCGGCCGTCGTCCATATGCTCGCCGAACGCTTCAAATGCACCCAGCAGGTCGGCGTCCTCAAGGCCGAACACCGGCTGCCGCCCGCCGACCCGGCCCGCGAGGCCCGCCAGATCACCCGGCTCAGGCAACTCGCCGAGAGCGCCAGACTGGACCCGGTCTTCGCCGAGAAGCTCCTCAACTTCATCATCGCCGAAGTGATCAGGCACCACGAGACGATCGCGGACGAGGCACGCGGCAACACCGGCTGACGGCCCCCGCCGCCCGTGCGCTCAGAGCGCAATGAACCCTGATGCGCCGCTCGCGGCAGATCGGGCAGCATGGCCCCCATGTCCGTACTGACGCGCGACGAAGCGCAGACCCGAGCCCAGTTCCTCGACGTCCACCGGTACACGATCGCACTCGATCTGACCACCGGCGAGGACACCTTCGACTCCCGCACCGTCATCACCTTCACCGCGCGGGCCGCCGGAGACACGTTCGTCGAACTCAAGCCCGCCACCCTGCGCTCCGTCACCCTCGACGGCCGGCCCCTCGACCCCGCCGCGCTCGTCGGGAACCGGCTCCCGCTCACCGGCCTGACCGCCGGGGAGCACGAGCTGCACGTCGACGCCGCCATGCGGTACTCCCGTACCGGCGAGGGCATGCACCGCTTCACCGACCCCGCCGACGGCGAGACCTACGTCTACACCCAGCTGTTCATGGACGACGTCCAGCGGGTCTTCGCGGCCTTCGACCAGCCCGACCTCAAAGCCGTCTTCGAGCTGACCGTCACCGCGCCCGACGACTGGACCGTCCTCGGCAACGGCGTCGCGACCCGGACCGAGGGACGCCACTGGACCGTCGCCGCCACCCCGCTCATCTCCACCTATCTCGTCGCGGTCGCCGCCGGGCCCTGGCACTCCGTACGCACCGAGCACGCCGGACTGCCCTTCGGCATCCACTGCCGGCGCTCCCTCGCACCCCATCTCGACGCCGACGCCGACGAGATCCTCGACATCACCCGCGCCTGCTACGACCGGTACCACGAGAAGTTCACCGAGCCGTACCCCTTCGACTCGTACGACCAGGCGTTCGTCCCCGAATTCAACGCCGGCGCCATGGAGAACCCCGGACTCGTCACCTTCCGCGACGAGTTCGTCTACCGCTCCGCCGTCACCGACACCGAACGCCAGACCCGCGCCATGGTCATCGCCCACGAGATGGCCCACATGTGGTTCGGCGACCTCGTCACCCTCGCCTGGTGGGACGACATCTGGCTGAACGAGTCCTTCGCCGAGTACATGGGCTACCAGACCCTCACCGAGGCGACCCGCTTCACCGACACCTGGGTCGACTTCGGCATCGGCCGCAAATCCTGGGGATACGACGCCGACCAGCGGCCCTCCACCCACCCCGTCGCCCCCGACCCCGACGCCGTCCCCGACACCGCCTCCGCGCTGCTCAACTTCGACGGCATCTCCTACGCCAAGGGCGCCTCCGCCCTGCGCCAGCTCGTCGCCTGGCTCGGCGAGAAGGACTTCCTCGCCGGCATCAACACCCACTTCGCCCGGCACAAGTTCGCCAACGCCACCCTCGCCGACTTCATCGACTCCCTCGCCCACGCCACCGACCGTGACGTGCACGCCTGGGCCGAGCGGTGGCTGCGCACCACGGGCGTCGACACCCTCACCCCCCGGATCTCCGGAACCGGCAGCGGCTGGACCCTCGACGTCGGACGCGACGGCAGCCGCCCGCACCACGTCACCGTCGGCGCCTACGACCTCGACCCCGCCGACCCGGCCCGGCTGATCCGGCGCGACCTCCTCGAACTCGACCTGCCGCTGACCGCACCCGTCACCGCCGCCGGCCATCGCCCCGCCCTCGTCGTCCTCAACGACGGCGACCTGACCTACGCCAAGATCCGGCTCGACACCGCGTCCTGGGACACCGCCCTGAGCGCCCTGTCCGGCATCCCCGACCCGCTGACCCGCGCCGTCATCTGGAACGCCGCCCGCGACATGGTCCGCGACGGCGACCTCGCCGCCACCGCCTACCTGGACGCCGCCCGCGCCCATCTGCCGCGCGAGACGGACCTCGCACTCGTCCAGGGCGTCCTGGCCTTCGCCGCCGCCCAGATCACCGACCGCTATCTGTCCGACACCGACCGCCCGGCCGCGCTCGCCACCCTCACCGCGATCTCCCGCGACCTGATCCGCCGCACCGAGGACGGCGAGAACCCCGGGCTGCGCCTCACCGCCGTACGCCACTTCATCGACGCCGCCACCCAGCCCGACGCCCTCCAGGAGTGGCTGGAATCCGGCGGTGTACCCGGCGGCCCCGAACTCGACCCCGAACTCCGCTGGCGCGTCCTCACCCGGCTCGCCGTCCTCGGCGCCGTCGGCCCCGCCGCCATCGACGCCGAACTGGCACGCGACCCCAGCGCCACCGGCCAGGAAGGCGCGGCCCGCTGCCACGCCGCACTGCCCGACCCCGGGGCCAAGGCCCGCGCCTGGGCCCGGCTCTTCGAGACGGACGACCTCTCCAACTACCTCTTCACCGCCACCGCCCAGGGCTTCTGGCAGCCCGAACAGGCCACGCTGGTACGGGAGTACGTGCCCCGCTACTACACCGAGGCCGTCGCACTCGCCGACCGGCGAGGACCGGCCATCGCCGACGCCGCGGGCCGCTACGCCTTCCCGCTGTACGCGGTCGACGAGGAGTCCCTGCGTCTCGGCCGGAAGTGCCTGGACGGCGCGGAGATGATCCCGGCGCTGCGCCGCAAGCTCGTCGACCAGCTCGACGACCTGCACCGGGCGCTGCGGGTCCGTACCGCCTCCTGAGCCTCCGGCTCCACCCGGCCGGCCACCCGGCCGCCGGTTCCGGGCCAGGGCCGGTGGTGCATCCGCCCGTGATCCGGCGTACGCCTACACGCTCACACGCGTCGCGTACGCCGGATCCACGAGCGTTTTCAGCCGACTTCCCGTGTCCTGCGCCGGGCGCCAATACCCCTCGCGGGCGGGCTCGTTGTGCTCCGTAGGCACCACCTCCGACCCCCGGACCCCCGGGTGCCCGACTCGTGGAAGGCAGCACCCGCCGATGATCGCCCAGCCAACCGACCTCAACCAGCCCTGCGACCTGGTGGGTGTCGGCATCGGCCCGTTCAATCTCTCCCTGGCCGCCCTCGCCGACGGAATCCGCGGCGGACTCGCCACCACCTTCTTCGACCAGAACCCGTTCTTCCGCTGGCACCCCGGCCTGCTCATCGACGGCGCCAGCCTCCAGGTCCCCTTCCTCGCCGACCTGGTCACCCTCGCCAACCCCGCCAGCCCCTGGTCCTTCCTCAGCTACCTCCGGGCCCGCGACCGGCTCTTCCCCTTCTACTTCGCCGAGCGCTTCCACATCCAGCGCGCCGAGTACGACGCGTACTGCCGCTGGGTCAGCGAACAGCTCCCCGGACTCCACTTCGGCCATCAGGTCGACGCCGTCCGCTGGAACCCCGAACGCGACCTGTTCGAAATCGACTTCACCCAGCTCGACCAGGACGGCGAGGTCGAAGCCCTCGGCCGCGCCCACGCCCGCCACATCGCCCTCGGCATCGGCACCGAGCCGTACATCCCCGAGCCGCTCAAACTCCTCGTCGAAACCCCCGCCGCGCCGGTCATCCACTCCGCCGACTATCTCGACCACCGCGACCGGCTGCTCGCCGCGGGACACGTCACCGTCATCGGATCAGGACAGTCCGGCGCCGAGATCTTCCTCGACCTGCTGCGCGCCAGGCCCACCGGGGCCGAGAAGATCCACTGGCTGGCCCGCACCGAAGCCTTCGCGCCCATGGAGTACTCCAAGCTCGGCCTGGAACACTTCACCCCCGACTACACCCGCTACTTCCACGCCCTGCCCGAGCACGTACGCGACGACCTGATCCCCCGGCAGTGGCAGCTCCACAAGGGCATCGACGCCGCCACCATCGCCGCCATCCACGACGAGCTGTACCGGCGCACCCTGCACGGCGGCTGGCCCGACGCCGTCCTCACCCCCGGAGTCTCCGTCCGCACCGCGGGACGCGTCGCCACGACGAAGATCGAACTCCATCTGGAACACGCCCAGCAGGCATCCAGGTCCCGGCTCACCACCGACGCCGTCGTCCTCGCCACCGGCTACCGGGAGCGCCCCCTCGACCGGATCCTCGCCGGACTCGACCCGTACATGCGCCGGGACAGCTCGGGCCGCCCCCGGATCGACCAGCACCACCGGATCACCCTGGACCCCGGAGTCACCGGCTCCGTCTACGTCCAGAACGGCGAACGGCACACCCACGGCGTCGGCGCGCCCGACCTCGGGCTCGCGGCCTGGCGCAGCGCCACCATCCTCAACCACCTCACCGGCAAGGAGTCCTACCACCTTCCCCGGCGCACCGCGTTCACCAGCTTCGGACTCGACGGACGGGACCGGACCCGCACGGTGCCCGCACCGAGGGGTCTGGTCCCGCTCACCGAAGTACGCTGACGGAAGCCGCCGTGAACGGTCAGAAGACCGGCGTACCGTCCCGCGTCAGCTTCCAGTCCACCGAGGCGAACGCCGCCGGGTCGACCGTGCCCGTCGACTGCACCCACCCGATGATCGTGTTGCGGATCTCGTCCGAATTGGCCCACAGCTGCTGCGCGGCGGCCACATGCGGGAAGTTCCCGCCGCCGCTCGCCCGGTAGTTGTTGACCGCCAGCACGAACTTCGCCGCCGGGTCCAGATCCTTGCCCTCGAACCTGAGGTTCACGATCCGCGACCCGGCCGGCTTCGCTATGTCGATCTCGTACGTCAGACCGGACACGACGTCGTAGTTGTAGTCCGGCGTGTTGTCGGCGTTCGTCAGCTTCGACGTGTCCACCGGCGCACCCGCCGCCGTCTGCACGTAATACCGCGCCGAGAACTCCAGATACGCCTTGATCTGCGCGCCGGTCAGCAGCCGCGCCTCCATCGTGTTCTCGAACGGGTACAGCCCCGCCGCGTCCTTGATGGTCACATCGCCCGCCGGGATGCCCGCCGTACGCGAGAAGCACGACGCCTGCGACAGCACCGGCAGCGCCGCCCACTCGCCGCCCGCCAGCGCCGCCTTCACCGTCTCCGTCTGCACGTGATTGATCAGATCGATGATCGGCTCGTCCTTCCACGGCGCGTCGACCGTGGACATGGCCGCCGTGGACGTACCGATCACCTGATTGACATACGCCACGACCTTGCGGTGCTCGTCCGAGAGCAGCCGGGTGATCTTCTTGTCCTCGGGGACCGTATTGGAGTTGAGGACCTGCGAGCCGACCTTCTCGACCGTCCAGGAACCCCGCTCCCACACCAGATCGAAATCGAAGAGCGTCAGCCGCTGGCCCCACTTGAGCGGCTCGGACAGGACGACGTCCTTGCCCGTCTTCTTGTTGACCACCCGGCGCTCCGGGATCTCCGCGTGCGCGTGGCCCACCAGGATCGCGTCGATCCCCGGCACCTGCTCCGCCACCAGCGTCGCGGCGTTCTCCACATACGGCACCTGGTCGCCGTACGACGACGTCCCGCTCGTACCGGAGTGCGCGGAGACGATGACCACATCCGCGCCCATCGAACGCAGCTTCGGCACCCACTTCGCGGCCTGCTCCTCCAGACCCGGGAACGTCATCTTCCCCTGGACGTTCGCCTTGTCCCAGATCGCGATGCCCGGGTTCGTCAGCCCGAGGATCGCCACCCGTACATCACGGCCGTGCGGCGTCCGCAGCTTCTTGATCACATACGGCGCGAAAGCCGGCTTCAGCGTCTTCGCGTCCAGCGCGTTGGCACCGAGCAGCGGGAAACGGCACTGCTCCTCGAACTTCCGCAGCACGGGAATGCCGTAATTGAACTCATGGTTGCCGAGCGCCGCCGCGTCATAACCGATCGCGTTCATCGCCTGCGCCATCGGATGCACCGGACCGCGCTTCGCGGTGATCGGGTCGATCTTGGCGTAGTAGTACGACAACTGGGTGCCCTGAATGGTGTCACCCGCGTCGATCAGCAGCGTGTTGTGGCGGCCCTTCTCCTCGCGGATCCGGTCGACCAGAGTGGAGATCTTCGCCAGCCCGACATCGTTGTGAGCGGAGTCGTCGAACTCCTTGTCGGTGAAGTAGTCCCAGTTGAAGACATTGCCATGCAGATCGGTGGTCCCCAGCACGGTGAACGAGTACCGCTTGCGCGGACGTCCAGCGACGGGACCATGAGCCTGGCCGGTGGCCTCCGCCGGGACCGTCGCCCCGCCCACCAGCGCCACACCCGCGCCGGCGACAGCCGAACTGCCCAGGAACGTCCTACGGTTCAGCGGCATTTCCTTCTCTTCTCCCTCGATCTGTTTCTCTTCGACACGTTGTGACAACGCGCGTAGATTCTGGCCCAAACGAGACGTCGGCAACACCCCCACAGGGTTTCGATCAGATGACTGCCGGTTGTCGTACCCGGATGCGAGAGTGGAGACGCGGCGATGCGGTAGCAGTCGCAGTCGCAGTCTTTGCCGCAGTCGCAGCCGTAGCCGTCCAACGAGGGAGCCGCCCGTGACCACCGCCGACGCACCGACCCCCGCCGCGCCCTATGGCACGCCCGAGACGCCGAGGGTCGCCGTCCGCGGCGAAGCACGGCTGGAGGTCGACCCGGAGATCGCCAGAATCGGCATCGCGGTCAGCGCGCGCGGCACCGACCGGCGTACCGCCCTCGACGACCTCACCCGCCGCAACGGAGACGTCCTCGCACTCGTCAAGTCCTACGGCGACGCCGTCGAGAAGCTGGAGACCGGAGCGTTCTCCATCAGCCCCGAACTCACCAAGCACGGCCGCGCCGAACGCATCCGCGCGTACCACGGCCGGGTTCATCTCACCGCCGAACTGACCGACTTCACCGCTCTGGGTGAACTCACCACCCGCCTCGCCGACCTCGAACTGACCGAGGTCAGCGGCCCCTGGTGGGCCCTGCGCCCCGACTCACCGGCCCACGGCGACGCCCGGCGCCAGGCCGTACGGGAAGCCGTCCAGCGCGCCCGCGAATACGCCGAAGCCCTCGGCGCCCGGCTCGCCGCCCTGGTCGAGCTGGCGGACCTCGGCGCGGAGAACACCGCCGCGTACGGAATGCCGCCCGCGCCCGGCGCCCTGCGCAGCCGCAGCGGCTACGGAGGCGCGGAATCGGCCGCGGCGGCGCCCGTCCTCGACCTCGAACCACAGCGCCAGACCGTCTACGCGCAGGTGAACGCGCGCTTCACGATGACCCCGCCCGATTTGACGCCGAAGTAAGCCGAAGAAATGCTCATAGGAGCGGCCCCGCGCCCATTCAACACTTGTCAATAACCCTTCACGCAACGGTTGTTGAGTAGTCATGCAGCACCAATTCCCTACCGGTCGGTAAGCTCTAGGCTCGATATATGCGCAGAGCAAAGATCGTCTGTACCCTGGGGCCCGCCACCGACTCGTACGACCAGATCAAGGCACTGGTCGAAGCCGGAATGGACGTCGCCCGCCTCAACCTCAGCCACGGCACCTACGCCGAGCACGAGGAGCGCTACCAGCGCGTACGAGAAGCCGCGGAAGAAGTCGGCCGCAGCGTCGGAATCCTCGCCGACCTTCAAGGCCCGAAGATTCGCCTCGGCCGGTTCCGTGAAGGACCGGTACTCCTTGAACGCGGCGACGAATTCACCATCACCGTCGAACCCCTCGAAGGCGACCGCCACACCTGCGGCACCACCTACGAAGGACTCGCCGCCGACGTCACCACCGGGGAGCGCATCCTCGTGGACGACGGCAAAGTGACCCTTGAGGTCACCTCCGTCGAAGGGCCCCGCGTCCACACCCTCGTCATCGAGGGCGGCATGGTCTCCGACCACAAGGGCCTCAACCTCCCCGGCGTGGCCGTCTCCGTCCCCGCGCTCTCGGACAAGGACGTCGAGGACCTGCGCTGGGCGCTGCGCGTCGGCGCCGACGTCATCGCGCTCTCGTTCGTGCGCAGCGGGGACGACATCAACGACGTCCACCGCATCATGGACGAAGAGCGCCGCAGGGTCCCCGTCATCGCCAAGGTCGAGAAGCCGCAGGCCGTCGAGAACATCGACAGCATCGTCGCCGCCTTCGACGGCATCATGGTCGCCCGCGGCGACCTCGGCGTCGAAATGCCCCTGGAACAGGTGCCGATCGTCCAGAAGCGCGCCATCAAACTGGCCAGGCGCAACGCCAAGCCCGTCATCGTCGCCACCCAGATGCTCGACTCGATGATCGACAGCTCCCGCCCCACCCGCGCCGAGGCCTCCGACGTCGCCAACGCGGTGATCGACGGCACGGACGCGGTGATGCTCTCGGGCGAGACCAGCGTCGGCAAGTACCCCATCGAGACGGTCAAGACCATGGGCCGCATCGTCGAGGCCGCCGAGGAAGACCTCCTCGCCAAGGGCCTCCCCCCGATCACGGAGAGCAGCAAGCCCCGCACCCAGGGCGGCGCGGTGGCCCGCGCGGCGGCCGAGATGGGCGACTTCCTGGGCGCGAAGTTCCTGGTCGCCTTCACCCAGTCCGGCGACACGGTCAAGCGCCTCTCCCGCTACCGCTCTCCGATCCCCCTGCTCGCCTTCACCCCGGACCCGGCCACCCGCGCCCAGCTGAACCTCACCTGGGGCGTGGAAGCCTTCCTCGGCCCGCACGTCGACTCGACGGACGCGATGGTCGCCCAGGTGGACGACCATCTCCTGAAGATCGGCCGCTGCGACAAGGGCGACATCGTCGTCATCACGGCGGGCTCCCCGCCGGGGGTCGCGGGCTCCACGAACCTGGTCCGCGTCCACCACATCGGCGAGGACGACAGTCCGAAGTAGTCGGGCCCGGGGCTCAGTACTTGGGTCCGATGCGCGCGTCCATGAGGGCGACGGACGCGCGCTTGGCGATGGAGATGTTCTGCACGCTACGGCGCTGGTTGGCCGGCTTCCACTCCACGCCGACCGCGTCGAGAGCGTCGGTGAAGAGCCGCAGGATGTCGGCGGAGGCGTTGGAGAAGAAGTAGCGCGGGTACTCGTACCGCTTGCGTTCGCCGCCGATGATCTTCTCGGTCCAGTTGGTGATGCGGCAGCCGTCGGAGTGGATCAGGCCGCGTATGAACTCCCACGGGTGCGCGTCGACGATGTCCTGCTGCCAGGCCACGAGTTCGATCTTCCGCTCGTGCTTCTTGCCAGGGCCGTGCTGGGGGAACAGGCAGGGAAGGTGCTTGAAGTAGACCTTGATGTTCTGGCAGCCCTCGCGCCGCTGACGACAGATGGCGTTGTTCGGGAACACGGCCCTCAGGGCTGCTTCTGCCATGTCCTGCAATCCCGGCCATGCGTCGTCCATGGTGACCAGCAGGCTGGGGACTCTGTGCTTCACGTAGTGGCTGATGTGGCCGTCCCCGAGGTAGAGCCCCAGCAGGTACGCATAAGCCACTTTGTCGAGCGGGCGGTCGTCGCAGATCGGGCAGAGCAGGGAACGGCGTGGTGCCACGGGCTCCACGCGCTTCCTGCGGTCTTCGTGGCGCCACCAACCGACCGTTCCGCGGGGCACGTTGAGGCGTTCCGCCACGACGCGATTGGGCACGCCTCGCCTCAGGAGGGCAAGCGCTTCCTCGCGTATCGAAGGATTGTGCGGTTTCATGGCGAGAGTTTCGCTGGATCTCTGCCCTCCGCGCGGGGGCTCCGGATGCGTTCACCATGAAGAGTGAAGATCACCAGTCCGGTGATCCACCTTGGAATCAAAGGAAAAGTGCCCCGGGTGGGACTCGAACCCACACTGAATGCTGTTTGAGAGCATTGCCTGCTGCCGATTGGGCTACCGGGGCTCACGGAATCAAAGGTTTTGCCAGACCCGCTGCACGACCACAATACCGTAGCTCGGTAGGCTCGTGGGGAGCAGCACCCTGTCTGGAACGAGGAGCACCCGTGACCGCCCCCGAGTCGCCCCAGCCCGTCGACGATGACGACAAGTCGCACGTTCCGCCGTTGACGACGCGTGTCGTCATCGCCGAGGACGAGGCCCTGATCCGTCTTGATCTCAAGGAGATGCTTGAGGAAGAGGGGTATTCGGTCGTCGGCGAGGCCGGTGATGGTGAGCGGGCCGTGGAGCTCGCGCGGGAGCATCGGCCGGATCTGGTGATCCTGGATGTGAAGATGCCCGTCCTGGACGGGATCTCCGCCGCCGAGAAGATCGCGGAGGAGTCCATCGCGCCGGTGCTGATGCTGACCGCGTTCTCGCAGCGTGATCTGGTGGAGCGGGCGCGGGACGCGGGGGCGATGGCGTATCTCGTGAAGCCGTTCAGCAAGAGTGATGTGGTGCCGGCCATCGAGATGGCGGTGTCGCGGTTCACGGAGCTGAAGACGCTGGAGCAGGAGGTCGCGGACCTGACGCTGCGGCTGGAGACGCGGAAGCTGGTGGACCGCGCGAAGTCGGTGCTCCAGACGCAGTACGGGCTGACGGAACCGGCGGCGTTCCGGTGGATTCAGAAGACGTCGATGGACCGCCGGATGTCGATGCAGCAGGTGGCGGAGGCGGTCATCGAGGACGCGGCGGAGAAGAAGGCGGCGAAGGGCGGCCAGTAGGCCGAGTAGCCCGCCCCCCCGCGCCCCCCCGCGGCTCGTACGGTACGTACAACGTCAGGAAGCCCGCCCCGTTTCTCTCGGGGCGGGCTTCCCGCATGTGCGATGTCCGGTGCGCGGGGTCAGTCCTCGCCGAGGTATGCCTTGCGTACGGACTCGTCGTGCAGCAGGTCCTGTCCGGTGCCGGAGAGGACGATCTTGCCGATCTCCATGACATGGCCCTGGTCGGCGAGCGAGAGCGCCGCCTGGGCGTTCTGTTCGACGAGCAGGATCGTCGTGCCCTGCTGGCGCAGCTCGACGATGGTCTCCATGATCTTCTGCATCATGATCGGGGAGAGTCCCATGGAGGGCTCGTCGAGCATGAGCAGCTTGGGCTGGGACATCAGGGCGCGTCCCATGGCGAGCATCTGCTGTTCGCCGCCGGAGAGGGTGCCCGCGGCCTGCTTCCGTCGTTCGCCCAGGATGGGGAAGAGGTCGTAGGCGCGCTGGATGTCCTTCTCGATGCCGGCTTTGTCGGTCCTGAGGAACGCTCCGAGCTGGAGGTTCTCCGTGATGGTGAGCCGGGGGAAGATGTGCCGGCCTTCGGGGGAGTGGGCGAGGCCCAGCGCGACGATCTTGTGCGCGGGGATTCCCGAGAGGGGCTTCCCGTCGAAGGTGATGCGCCCGCCGGACGGCTTGAGGAGCCCGGAGAGGGTGCGCAGGGTGGTGGTCTTGCCCGCACCGTTGGTGCCGATGAGGGTGACGACCTGGCCGGCTTCGACGCTGAAGGAGATGCCCTTGACCGCCTCGATCTTGCCGTAGGCGACTGTGAGGTCCTCGACCTCCAGGAGTGCGGTCACTTCGCGTCCCCTTCCGAACCGGTGGTGCTGGTGTCGCGGTGCGCGTCCGCTTCGGCCGCCTCGACCGCGGCGACTTCCTCGGCGCCGGGGGCGCCTTCGAAGGGGGTGCCGAGGTAGGCGGCGATGACGCGTTCGTCGCCCTGGACGACTTCCGCGGTGCCTTCGACGAGTTTCTCGCCCTGGACGAGGCAGGCGACGCGGTCGCAGAGGTTGAAGATGAAGCGCATGTCGTGCTCGATGACGAGTACGGCGATGCCCTGGTCGCGGATGGCGAAGACGAGTTCTTCGGTGACGCGGGTTTCCTGCGGGTTCATTCCGGCGGTGGGCTCGTCGAGGAGCAGCAGGCCGGGGTCGCTGGCGAGGGCGCGCGCGATTTCGAGCTTGCGCTGTTCGCCGTAGGGGAGGTTGCGGGCGAGGTGGTCGGCCTTGTGCTGGAGGCCGATGAATTCGAGGAGCTCCATGGCGCGCTCGTGGGAGGCGGCTTCGGCCTTCTTGAAGCCGGGGCCGCGCAGGAGTGCCGACCAGAGGCCTTCCTTGGTCCTGGTGTGGCGTCCGACGAGGACGTTCTCCAGGACGGTCATGTTGGAGAAGAGCCTGATGTTCTGGAAGGTGCGCGCGATGCCCGCCTGGGTGACCAGGTGGGGTTTGGGCGGCAGGACGGTGCCCTTGTAGCTGACCTTGCCCTCGGTGGGTACGTAGAGCCCGGTGAGGCAGTTGAAGAAGGTGGTCTTGCCGGCGCCGTTGGGGCCGATGAGACCGACGATCTCGCCGCTGCTGACCTGGAGGTCGACGGAGCGTACGGCGGTGAGTCCGCCGAAGCGCATGGTGACGCCGCTGGCGTCGAGCACGGTGGTCCGGGTGCTCGTGGTCGTGGTGGTGGTCATGTCGTTCACGCCCCCGCCTTGGCGGTGCTGACGCCCGCGCCGGGTTTGTCGTCGGGTACGTCGAGCTGGTCGGTCTCGTGGAATTCGAGCTGTGCGCGCCGGTTGGCGATGAGCCCTTCGGGGCGGAAGCGCATGAGGAGGATGAGCGCGATTCCGAAGCCGAGGAGCTGGTAGTCCTGGAGGAACTGGAGCTTCGCCGGGATGAGGTAGAGCAGCGAGGCGCCGATGAGGGGGCCGCTGATGGTGCCCATGCCGCCGAGGATGACGGCGGCGAGCAGGAACGCGGAGTTGGGCGGTACGGGTCCGGCGAAGACGTACATCTCGGGGACCACGGTGTGCTGGACGTGCGCCTGTACGGTGCCGGCGAGGCCGGCGAGGGTGGCGCCGAGGGCGAAGGCGATGAGTTTGACGCGGAAGCCGTTGATGCCCATGGCGGTGGCGGCGGTCTCGTCCTCGCGGATGGCGACCCAGGCGCGGCCGATGCGGGAGTTGCCCGCCCGGCTGAAGACGATCACCACGAGGATCATGGCGAGCAGCATCAGCAGGTAGTAGTTGGCGTAGGAGCCGAGTTCGAAGCCCAGGATGGTGTGGGATTCGCCGAAGTTGTACCCGAAGAAGTTGAGGTCGGGGATGTTCGGGACACCGTTGGGGCCGTTGGTGATGCGCGGGCCGGAGACTCCGTCGAGGTTGCCGACGGCGATGCGGAAGATCTCTCCGAAGCCGAGGGTGACGATGGCGAGGTAGTCGCCGCGCAGGCGCAGGGTGGGCGCGCCGATGACGACGCCGAAGATCAGCGAGACGACGGCGCCGGTGAGGACGGCGGCCCAGAAGGGGAAGTGCACGTCGAAGACGGACGCGGTGGTTCCGGAGACGAGGGCGGCGGTGTAGGCGCCGACGCCGAGGAACGCGACGTATCCGAGGTCGAGCAGGCCGGCGAGGCCGACGACGATGTTCAGTCCGAGGGCGACGGTCGCGAAGATGAGGATGTTGACCGCGATCAGGGTGAACTGGTCGGTGCTCTGGGTGAAGGGGAAGGCCGCGGCGGCGACGAACGCGGCCGAGACGGCGATCAGCCGGTACTTGGTGGTGAGCGCGTTGAGGCGGGCGATGAGGCCGGCCTTGAAGAGCGCGGTGGCGGCGAATCCGACGGTGAGGAGGTAGCCGGTGAAGAGTTCGGCGTACTCGGTGTCGATGCCGTAGGTGAAGACGAAGAGCCCGATGGCGAACGCGGCGACGATGATCAGGATCTCTGCCCAGGAGGGGAGTTCCCTGGGCCGCGTGGCTTTGCGGGTGTCGTCGGGCAGCAGGAAGGCCGCGACGACGGGGATGACGGTGACGACCGCCGCGACGAACCCGCCGGGTTCGAGGTTGACGACTCCGCCGAGTTCGACCGCGATGGCGATGACCGTGAACCAGGTGGTGGCCAGGCCGCCGAGGGCGAGCAGCTGGAGCGCCTTGGTGGAGCCGGTGGGGGTGAGCCAGCGCAGGCCCTTGACGCCGAGTGCGGAGAGCGCGAAGAGCGCGGTGAGCAGTCCGGCGGTGAGGGTGAGGACCTGGAGTCCGCCCGGGTAGCCGTAGACGGTGAGGTCGCCGGGGAACTCGGTGGTGTAGGTCCAGGAGAGGAAGGTGCTGGCCACGGTGGCGATGCCGCCGGCGAGGGCGAGCGCGCGCAGCTGCGTGGTGCGGGAGGAGGCTGTGTCGGTCATCGTTCTCACGCCCGATCCGCGACGCGCTCACCGAGCAGGCCCTGTGGCCTGACGAGGAGCACGACGATGAGAAGTACGAACGCCCAGACGTTGGCCCAGGCGCCGCCGCCGAGCTGCTGCATGCCGGGGATTTCCTCGATGTAGGCGATCGACATGGCTTCGGCGAGGCCGAGGACGATGCCGCCGACCATGGCTCCGTAGATGTTGCCGATGCCTCCGAGGACGGCGGCGGTGAACGCCTTGAGTCCGAGGAGGAAGCCCATCTCGAAGTTGATCTGGCCCTTGTCGAGTCCGTAGGCGACCGCGGCGACCGCGGCGAAGGCGGCGCCGATGGCGAAGGCCATCACGATGATGCGGTCGGTGTTGATGCCCATGAGCTTGGCGGTGTCCCGGTCCTGGGACGTGGCCTGCATGGCGCGTCCGCTGCGGCTCTTGGAGACGAAGAGGCCGAGGGCGAGCATGCACAGGGGGGCGAGGACGAAGATGAACGCGTCGGCCCGCTGGATGTAGAGGTTGTCTGTCAGCTGGAAGGACTCACCCTTGAACTCGGGGAAGCTGACGGCCTTCTTCGCGTCGGGGTAGAAGGCCCAGATGAGCTGCTGGAGTGTGATGGACAGGCCGATCGCGGTGATCAGCGGCGCGAGCCTGGGCGCTCCGCGCAGAGGGCGGTAGGCGAAGCGTTCAGCGGCGGTGGCCACGGCCACCGCGGCTATGGCGCCGCCTACGATCATGAGCGGGATCGCCACCAGCAGGGAGGTTCCACCGGGGAGCAAGGTGTAGGTGGTGAGGGCACCGAAGCCCCCGATCATGAAGATCTCGCCATGGGCGAAGTTGATGAGCTGGACGATGCCGTAGACCATGGTGTACCCGATGGCGATCAAGCCGTAAAGGGCACCGAGGGCAAGGCCGTTGGCCAGCTGTTGCGGCAGTTCGTTCACCGCAGGGCCTCCGATGAGCGTGTCGGATATGACACCGCGCGAGGGCGCTGTTGCGCCCTCGCGCGGTCCGGTCGTGGTGTGGGGGCTGTGTCCGGGAGGTCAGTCCTCGAACGTGGCGCTCTTGACGTCCTTCCAGCTGCCGCCTTCGACCTTGTACACGGTGAGCTGCTTGTTGGTCGTGTCGCCGTACTCGTCGAAGGAGACCTTGCCGGTCACACCGTCGAAGGTGACCTTGCTGGTGGCCTCGACGACCTTTTCGCGGGCGTCGTCGGGGAGCTTGCCGTCGTTGGCGGCGACGACGGCCTTGACGGCCTGGATGATCGTCCAGCCGGCGTCGTACGAGTAGCCGCCGTAGGCCGCGTACGGGTCCTTGTAGTTCTCGGCCGCGTAGTCGGCGATGAACTTCTTGGCGGTGTCGAGCTTCTCCACGGGGTAGCCGATGGAGGTGGCGAAGTCACCGTCGTTGGACTCACCGGAGGCCGAGATGAAGTTCGGGTCGTAGATGCCGTCGCCACCCATGGTGGGGACCTTGGCGCCCGTCTTCTTGATCTGGTCGGAGAGCAGTCCGCCCTCGGGGTACTGGCCGCCGAAGTAGACGGAGTCGGCGCCCGAGGCCTTGACCTTGTCGGCGGTGGAGGAGAAGTCGGTCTCCTTGACCGTGACGTGGTCGGTGCCGACGACCTTGCCGCCGAGGCGCTCGAACTCCGCGGAGAAGATCGCGGCGAGGCCGGCGCCGTAGGTCTGCTTGTCGTCGACGACGAAGACCTTCCGCTTCTTGGCGTCGTTGTAGTAGTACTGCGCGGCGAACTTGCCCTGGACGACGTCCGTGGCGGCCGTGCGGAAGTACGACGCGAAGGGACGCTTGAGGTCGCCCTTGGCCCAGTTGTCGCCCTGGCTCAGCGCCGGGTTGGTGTTGGCGGGGGAGACCTGGACGAGCTTGGCGGTGTTGAACACACCCTGCATCGACTGCGCGACGCCGGAGTTCAGCGGGCCGACGACGCCGAGGACGTCCTTGTTGCCGACGAGCTTGGTGGCGTTCGCCTGGCCGGAGGCCGGGACGGCCTGGTCGTCGAGGGCCTCGATCTTGAACTCGACGCCCGGGACCTCGTTGGTCTTGTTCGCGGTCTTGGCAGCGAGGTCGACGGAGTTCTTGATGCCCTGGCCGAGCGCGGAGAGCGATCCGGTGAGCGGCGCGTCGACACCGATGACGACGGTTATCTTGTCGCTATCCCCGGTGCTCTTGCCTTCGTCGCGAGATCCACAAGCGGTGAGTGTCAGTGCTCCCGTGGTGATCACGGTGGTGAGGATGAGCAAGGAACGGTGTCGCACGATGAATCCTTTCCCTGGCGCGGCCTCCTCTGCTGAGGTGCCGTTCGCGTTCGCCGGGCCGCTCCGGCGGGTAGGTGGAGCGAGCCGGGTGCATGTCCGGCGGCGCGGTGACTGGCCGTGACTCTAAGCGCAGGTGAGGGGGTCGTGGAGTGGTGCGCGAAGGATGTGACTGTCTTGTTATGCCGGGGCCAACGCTTGGCGGCCTCAGTCCGGGCGAATAGGGCGTTTCCCGGCTTTCTCAAAACGACCACATGGTGAGAACGTGCAGTTCCGCTAAGGTACTTGGGCCCATTTTGGTGCTGACTTCCCAATCGGGCACGGGTGGACGGGAAAGCGGGCAGCGGGGGTGCGTGTGCGGGCAGCAGAGGGGCCCTCGTTCACCTCGCTGTTACACAGCGTGATGTCGGACGAGGGTTCCGGGGGCGGTCTCCCGTAGCTGCCGTGCCGTTGTCCAGTCCGGTTCGCGCCAGTTTTCCGAACTGCCGGTGGCGCCGTTCTCGGCGGCGCACCGTTCCGCGGTCCTGCGGTCGATCAGCGCCTCGGCCGCCGCGCCGCCGTGCTTCGTCCGCTCGGCGCGCGCCGCCGCCACGACCTCTTCGTGAATGGCGTACTGCTCGTTGGACAGCCCTTTCTGTTCCCAGTCGAGCCCTGCCCACGCGGAGCCCTTGAGGGCTTCCTTCGCCCAGTACGAGACGAGCGCGGCGCAGAGTTCGGCGGGGGTGGTGCGGTGTGCCGCGGGGGTGGCGTCCGGGTCGGGCGCGGCGGACCCGCCACCACCGCAACCGGTCAGCGCGCCGCCGAGCAGGGCGGTGCAGAGCAGGGCGGTGCAGAGCGCGAGTGCGCACCGGGCGGCCGGGCGGAACCCGCGCTGTCCGGCCGTCGTCATGGGCGAAGGGTAGGCGGTGCTCCGGGCACCGACAAGGGCGCGTACGGACATCCCGTACGCGCCCTTGTCTGCCCCGATGGCCCTCCGGAGGAGGCGGGTGGGCCGTGTGCCGCGGCCGTTGGTCCGGCGCGACGACTACTCGGGCGCGGTGTCCGCGCCGATGCCGGTGTCCGTGCCGGTACCGGCGTCGGTGCCGGTGCTGACGTCGGCGTCGGCGTCGCGCAGCAGGCAGGTCAGCCGGGCGCTGCACACCCGCTTGTCCCGCTCGTCGGTGATGGCGATCTCGTAGGTCGCGGTGGAGCGGCCGCGGTGGACGGGGGTGGCGACGCCCGTGACCAGTCCGCTGCGTACGCCCCGGTGGTGGGTGCAGTTGAGGTCCACGCCCACGGCGACCTTGCCCGCGCCGCCGTGCAGCATGGCGCCGACGGAGCCGAGGGTCTCGGCGAGCACGGCGGAGGCGCCGCCGTGCAGCAGCCCGTACGGCTGGGTGTTGCCCTCCACCGGCATGGTGCCGACGACGCGTTCCGCGGAGGCCTCGACGATCCGCACCTCCATGCGCGTGCCGAGATGGCCCGCGGAGAAGAGCGCGGGCAGGTCGACGCCGAGCACGGCGTATTCGTCGATGATCTCCTGCGGGAACTTCGTGGAGGGCTGCTCACCCATGGGCCCGGCTCCGATCGGCTGCGGTGGTGGCGTACGGGAATGCGTGGCGCACGTGAGCACGTGCGGTACGTGCGGTACGTGCCGACACGCGGTACGTGCGCTGTGCACCGTCCTGCATATCAGATGACTGAGCGAACGCTTAGCCCCGCCGGTTCATTCCGCGACGCGCACCGCACGACGACCCGGAGCGCGGGCCCTCGGAGCGCACGGCTACTCGAAGCGCACCACGACGGACTTGCTCGTCGGGGTGTTGCTCGTGTCGGCCGTGGCGTCGAGCGGCACCAGCACATTCGTCTCCGGGTAGTAGGCGGCGGCGCAGCCTCGGGCGGTCGGGTAGTGCACCACCCGGAAGCCTGGGGCCCGGCGCTCCACGCCGTCCTTCCACTCGCTGACGATGTCGGTGAACGCGCCGTCGACGAGGCCGAGTTCGCGCGCGTCGTCGGGGTTGACCATGACGATGCGGCGACCGCCCTTGATGCCGCGGTAGCGGTCGTCCAGCCCGTAGATGGTGGTGTTGTACTGGTCGTGCGAGCGCATCGTCTGGAGCAGCAGCCGGCCCTCGGGCAGCCTGGGGTACTCCACGGGCGCGGCGGTGAAGTTGGCCTTGCCGGTGGCGGTGGGGAAGCGGCGCTCGTCGCGCGGCGCGTGCGGCAGTTCGAAGCCGCCGGGACGGGCGACCCGCGCGTTGAAGTCCTCGAAGCCGGGGATGACGCGCGCGATCCGGTCGCGGATGTGCGCGTAGTCCTTCTCGAAGTCCTCCCAGGGCGTGATCGAGGACGGGCCGAGGACGGCGCGCGCCATGTTGGTGATGATGGCGGGCTCGGAGAGCAGATGGGGGCTGGCGGGCGGCAGGTTGCCACGCGAGGCGTGGACCATGCCCATGGAGTCCTCGACGGTGACGATCTGCTTGACGCCGGCCTGGATGTCCTTGTCGGTGCGGCCGAGGGTGGGCAGGATCAGCGCGCGTACGCCGGTCACCACGTGCGAGCGGTTGAGCTTGGTGGACACGTGCACCGTCAGCCGGGTGTTGCGCATCGCGGCCTCGGTGACCTCGGTGTCGGGCGTCGCTCCGACGAAGTTGCCGCCCATGGCGAAGAACACCTTGGCGTCCCCGTCGCGCATCGCCTCGATCGAGCGCACCACGTCATAGCCGTGGTGGCGGGGCGAGGTGATGGAGAACTCCCGGTCCAGGGCGTCCAGGAAGGCCGGGCTCGGCCGCTCGAAGATGCCCATCGTGCGGTCGCCCTGCACATTGGAGTGTCCGCGCACCGGGCAGACGCCGGCGCCGGGGCGGCCGATGTTGCCGCGCAGCAGCAGGAAGTTGACGACTTCGCGGATGGTCGGCACGGAGTGCTTGTGCTGGGTCAGACCCATCGCCCAGCAGACGATGGTGCGCTTCGAGGCGAGGGCCATCTCGGCGGCTGCCTCTATCTCGGCGCGCTGGAGGCCGGTGGCGACGAGGGTCTCGTCCCAGTCGGCGGCGAGCGCGGCGGCCCTGAACTCCTCGTACCCGTGGGTGTGTTCCTCGATGAACGCGTCGTCGACGGCGCCCGGGGTCTCCAGGACGAGTCTGTTGAGCAGCCGGAACAGCGCCTGGTCGCCGCCGATGCGGATCTGGAGGAAGAGATCGGTGAGGGCGGCGCCCCTGACCATGCCGAGCGGGGTCTGCGGGTTCTTGAACCGCTCAAGACCGGCCTCGGGCAGCGGGTTCACCGAGATGATCTTCGCGCCCGCGGCCTTGGCCTTCTCCAGCGCGGAGAGCATACGGGGGTGGTTCGTCCCCGGGTTCTGGCCCGCGACGATGATCAGGTCGGCCTTGTGCATGTCCTCCAGGGAGACGCTGCCCTTGCCGATGCCGATGGTCTCGACGAGGGCGGAGCCGGAGGACTCGTGGCACATGTTCGAGCAGTCCGGCAGGTTGTTCGTGCCGAACTCGCGCGCGAAGAGCTGGAGGAGGAACGCGGCCTCGTTGCTGGTGCGCCCCGAGGTGTAGAAGCAGGCCTCGTCGGGTGATCCGAGGGCGTTCAGCTCCTCGGCGATGATCGCGAAGGCCCGCTCCCAGCTGATGGGTTCGTACTGGTCGGCGCCCTCGGGCAGATACATCGGGTGGGTGATCCGGCCCTGCTGGCCGAGCCAGTAGCCGCTTCGCTCGAAGAGGTCGGAGACCGGGTGCTCGGCGAAGAACTCCGGCGTGACCCTGCGTACGGTCGCCTCTTCCGCGACGGCCTTGGCGCCGTTCTCGCAGAACTCCGCGGTGTGCCGGTGGTCGCCCTCGGGCCAGGCGCAGCCCGGACAGTCGAAACCGTTCTTCTGGTTGACCTTCAGCAGCGTCCGCGCGGTCCGGCGTGCGCCCATCTGCTGGTGCGAGATGAGCAGGGAATGCGCGACCGCGGGGATTCCCGCAGCGGCGTGCTTGGGGGCCTTGACCTGCGGCGAATCCTGTACCGGATCACCTGCCGGCGGCTTGCTGGCCATCACGCTCTCCTTGAGCTCAGTGAGGCTGAATCCGATTGTCTACAGTAGACAATCCTCTCACGCGTCTGTGGCCACGATACGTCCGGCCCATGTCGGGCTCGTCACGGATGGAGGACGGATGGGGAAGGGGTGAGGCGGGTACGGGGCCGGGCCGGGGCGTCCGGGCGGCCGTGGCGGGGCGGGCGCGTGGCCGGGATCCGAGCGGGTGCGTGGCCGGGACGGGGGCGGGCGCGCGGCCTGGGCGGGGCGGGTGCGCCGGCCGGGGGCGGCCGGGGCGGGGCGTCCGGGCGGCCGGGATTGTCAGTGCGACGTGGCAGGATCGGGTGCGTGGCTGAGACAGCATCGAAGAAGACCGCAGACAACCGTCCACGCCTGCTCCTCATGGACGGGCACTCCCTGGCGTACCGGGCGTTCTTCGCGCTGCCCGCGGAGAATTTCACGACCGCGACCGGCCAGCCGACGAACGCCATCTACGGCTTCGCGTCGATGCTGGCGAACACGCTGCGTGATGAGTCGCCCACGCATTTCGCCGTCGCTTTCGACGTGTCCCGCAAGACCTGGCGCTCCGAGGAGTTCCCGGAGTACAAGGCCAACCGCTCCAAGACGCCCGACGAGTTCAAGGGGCAGGTCGAGCTGATCGGCGAGCTGCTGGACGCGATGCACGCGGACCGGTTCGCGATCGAGGGGTTCGAGGCGGACGACGTCATCGCGACGCTCGCCCGCCAGGCCGAGGCGGCGGGCTTCGAGGTGCTGATCGTCACCGGTGACCGGGACTCGTTCCAGCTGATCAGCGAGCACACGACCGTGCTGTACCCCACCAAGGGCGTCTCCGAGCTGACCCGCTTCACCCCGGAGAAGGTCCAGGAGAAGTACGGACTGACGCCGTCGCAGTACCCGGACTTCGCGGCCCTGCGCGGCGACCCGTCCGACAACCTCCCCGGTATCCCGGGGGTCGGTGAGAAGACCGCCGCGAAGTGGATCAACCAGTTCGGCTCGTTCGACGAACTGGTCGCGCGCGCCGACGAGGTGAAGGGCAAGGCCGGGCAGAACTTCCGGGACCATCTGGAGTCGGTCAAGCTCAACCGCAGGCTCACCGAGCTGTCGTGCGATGTCGAGCTGCCCAAGACGCCGCAGGAGCTGGAGCGCGCCCCGTACGACCGTACGGCCCTGATCGGCGTGCTGGAGGTGCTGGAGATCCGTAACCCCAGCCTGCGCGAGCGGCTGCTCGCGGTGGATCCCGGCGCCGTCGAGGACGAGGCCCCGGCACCCGCCGCCGGGGTGGAGCTGGACGGCTCGGTGCTGGCCTCCGGCGAGCTGGCGCCCTGGCTCGCGGAGCACGGTGCGCGGCCGCTCGGGGTCGCCACGGCCGACACCTGGTCGCTGGGCACGGGCAGCGTCAGCGAGGTCGCGCTCGCCGCGGCCGAGGGGGCCGCGGCCTGGTTCGACCCGACGCAGCTGGATGAGGCGGACGAGCGGGCCTTCGCGGCCTGGCTCGCCGACGAGACCCGGCCCAAGGTCATGCACAACGCGAAGGGCGCGATGCGCGTCGCCCCCGAGCACGGCTGGCAGGTCGGCGGCGTCACGATGGACACCGCCCTGGCCGCCTATCTGGTCAAGCCCGGCCGCCGCTCCTTCGCCCTGGACGCCCTCGCCATCGAATACCTGGGCCGGGAGCTGGCCCCCGCCACGGCCGACGGACAACTGGCCTTCGGGGCGGACGAGCAGGCCGAGGCCGAGGCGCTGATGGCCCAGGCCCGCGCCATCCTCGATCTGGGCGACGCCTTCACCGAGCGGCTGGGCGAGGTCGGTGCCACCGGACTGCTCCTGGACGTGGAGCTGCCCACGTCCGAGCTGCTCGCCCGGCTGGAGCGGCACGGCATCGCCGCCGACCGCGCCCATCTGGAAGCCATGGAGCAGCAGTTCGCGGGCGCCGTGCAGCAGGCCGTGAAGGAGGCGCACGCCGCCGTCGGCCATGAGTTCAACCTCGGCTCGCCCAAGCAGCTCCAGGAAGTCCTCTTCGGTGAGCTGGGCCTGCCCAAGACGAAGAAGACCAAGACCGGTTATACGACGGACGCCGACGCGCTCGCCTGGCTGGCCGCCCAGACCGAGCACGAACTGCCGGTCATCATGCTGCGTCACCGCGAGCAGGCGAAGCTGCGGGTCACGGTCGAGGGCCTGATCAAGTCGATCGCGGCCGACGGCCGGATCCACACGACCTTCAACCAGACGGTGGCGGCTACCGGCCGGCTCTCCTCCACCGACCCCAATCTCCAGAACATCCCGGTCCGCACCGACGAGGGCCGGGCGATCCGCCGCGGCTTCGTCGTCGGCGAGGGCTACGAGTCGCTGATGACGGCCGACTACAGCCAGATCGAACTGCGCGTGATGGCCCACCTCTCCGAGGACGCCGGGCTGATCGAGGCGTTCACCTCGGGCGAGGACCTGCACACGACGGTCGCCTCCCAGGTGTTCGGGGTGGAGAAGTCCGCGGTCGACCCCGAGATGCGCCGCAAGATCAAGGCGATGTCGTACGGACTGGCCTACGGACTCTCGGCGTTCGGGCTCTCGCAGCAGCTGAGCATCGAGGCGGCCGAGGCGCGCGCCCTGATGGACACGTTCTTCGAGCGCTTCGGGGGCGTACGGGACTATCTGCAACGTGCCGTCGTGGAGGCCAGGGCCACCGGCTATACGGAGACGATGCTCGGCCGCCGCCGCTACCTCCCGGACCTCAACAGCGACAACAGGCAGCGCAGGGAGATGGCCGAGCGGATGGCGCTCAACGCCCCGATCCAGGGCACCGCCGCGGACATCGTCAAGGTCGCCATGCTCAACGTCGACCGCGCGATGGCCGAGGCGGGTCTGACCTCCCGGATGCTGCTCCAGGTCCATGACGAAATCGTCCTGGAGATCGCGCCCGGCGAGCGCGAGAGGGTGGAGGAGCTGCTGCGCCGCGAGATGTCGACGGCGGTCGAACTGCGCGCACCGCTGGATGTGTCGGTGGGCGTGGGCAGGGACTGGGAGTCGGCGGCGCACTGAGCGACCGGCGTGCTGAGCGACTGGCGCACTGAGCGGCCGGCGCGCTGAAGGGTGGCGCGCACGGAGTGGCGGGGCACTGGGCGGCGCACTGAAGGGGAGTGCCGGGGTCGCGATGCCCGGAGAAAGTTGTCCGAGGTGCCCTTTGGGGAGGTACTTCGGACAACTGGCCGACTCACAGGTGGCGAACTGGTGAAAAGCGGTCACTGGCCGGTGTGCTGGGGCGAGGAGTTGACATAGGGTCGCCTGAGTCCTCGCGCGGGGAGCGCGAACAGCCGTCCACCGGGAGGGGCCAGACATATGTCCGCGCTATTCGGCAGGCGCTTGCGCAGAGGAGCGACCACCACCGCGGTGGCCGCCGCCGCCATCGCGGCCCTCTCCGCTTCCCAGGCACCGGGCGCCATTCCCTCAAGCGCGGGCGGCGCCCAGGCGGCCGCCGACGCGAACCCGCCCGCCGAATCGTCGGCCACCGGTAACTCCCCGTACTACACGGAGCTTCCGCCGCTCACCACGCCCGACAAGCCCGACACGTCGGTCGACCTGCCGACCATCGGCACCGGCCCGGCGGAAGCGGGCATACCGGCCTCGGTGCTGGCCGCGTACAAGCAGGCGGAGCAGGCCCTCGCCGAGACCAAGCCCGGCTGCAACCTGCCGTGGCAGCTGCTCGCCGCCATCGGGAAGGTCGAGTCCGGTCAGGCGCGCGGCGGCCGGGTGGACGCCGACGGCACCACGCTGTCGCCGATCCTCGGCCCGGTCCTCAACGGCATCGGCTTCGCGAACATCTCCGACACCGACGACGGCGCGTACGACGGCGACTCCACGCACGACCGCGCGGTCGGCCCGATGCAGTTCATCCCGTCCACCTGGGCGACCTGGGGCCAGGACGCCAACGGCGACGGACGCAAGGACCCGAACAACATCTACGACGCGGCGCTCGCGGCGGGGGAGTACCTCTGCCACGCGGACCGCGATCTGTCCCTCGACGCCGATCTCCGTCAGGCGATCCTCAGTTACAACCGCTCGCAGGAGTATCTGAACACCGTCCTGACCTGGTTCGAGTACTACAACAAGGGCACGCACGAGGTCCCGGACGGGACGGGCGTGCTGCCCGCCGGCACCGGCCCCGCCGACCCGGGCCCCTCACCGAGCCCGACCCCGACCCCGCCCCCGTCGTCGAAGCCCGGCCCCAAGCCCCCGAAGCCGTCCGACCCCGGCACCGAGCCGTCCGCTCCCGGGTCCGGCGGCCCGGAGGAGCCGTCCACGCCGGGCGGCGGAGGCTCGACCCCTCCCCCCACGGGCGACCCCGGCACCCCCGCCCCGAAGCCCGTCGTCAAGCGGATCGAGAAGACGGGTACGGGCACGCATACGGCCATGGCGGGCAGCGAGTTCACGGAGCGGGCTTCGGTACGCGCCGTGGACGCGGCGGGCAAGCCCGTCGAGGACGTCCTGGTGCGCTTCGAGATCGTCGGCGACACGGACGCCCGCTTCACCTCCGGCAAGTCCGTGCTGACCCGCACCACCGGCGAGGACGGCACGGCGACCGCCCCTGCCGTCCAGGCGGGCGAGCGGACCGGCGAGTTCACGATCCGGGCCGCCGTGGACGTGAAGAATGTCGCGGGCGTCGAGTACACCGCGTCGGTGACGGCCCGTCAGGCGGACGGACTCACCACGACCGGCGACAAGGAGCTGACGGCCGAGGCCGGCGCGGAGTTCGCGGGCCAGGTGTCGGTCAAGGCCACCTACAAGGGAGCGGTCGCGCCGGGTGTCGCGGCGACCGCCACCATGATCACGTCCGCGGACGGCTCCGCCCCGCGCACCGACGGGCCCTACTTCAAGGACGCGGACGGCAATCCGCTCCGTGAGCTGAAGGACCTGAAGACCGACGCCGACGGCACCCTCCAGCTCCCGAAGATCTACGCGGACGACACGGCAGGCACGTTCCTGCTCCGTATCGAGACCGAGGGCGGTGCCACGCTGACCGTCGAGCTGAAGGTCACCGCTCCGCCGGCCGCGTAACTCCGCGGGGTCGCGACCCCGCGGGTCCTGAGTACGTCCCTCTGAACGTCCCTCTGATCCAGAGGCCCTGAACGCCGCCGCCCTCCGCGCGATCCGCCGGAGGGCGGCGGCGTGTGTCCGCGCTCAGCGCCGCTGGTTCAGACGGCGCGTGGGCACCGCCGTCGAGGGGTCCTCCGGCCACGGATGGCGCGGGTAGCGGCCCCGCAGCTCCGCCCGTACCGCGCGATAGCCCTCGCGCCAGAAAGACGCCAGATCCGCCGTCACCGCCGCCGGCCGGCCCGCCGGGGACAGCAGGTGCACCAGCACCGGCACCCCCGCGACCTCCGGGGTCTCGCGCAGACCGAACAACTCCTGGAGCTTCACGGCCAGTACGGGCTGCGGCCCGCCGTACTCCACCCGGACCCGCGACCCGCTCGGCACCTCGATGCGCTCCGGCGCCAGCTCGTCCAGCCGCGCCGCCTCACCCGTCGTCCAGGGCAGCAGCCTGCGCAGCGCCTGTCCCGCGTCCAGCCGTCCGAGGTCCGGCCGGCGCCGGGCCCTGGAGAGTTCCGGTTCCAGCCAGTCGTCCGCGCGTGCCAGCAGAGCGGCGTCCGAGACATCGGGCCAGCCGCCGCCCACCTCGCGGTGCAGGAAGTCCAGCCGGTCGCGCAGCCCCTGCGCGTCGCGTGTCCAGCGCAGCAGCCCGAGCCCCTCGCGGCGCAGCCCGTCCAGCAGCGCCGCACGCACCAGCGGGCCGTCCGGTGCCCGCAGGGCACGTACGGACAGCTCGACCGCGCCGAGCCGCTCCACCTCCCGGGCGACGACATCGCCGTCCTCCCAGCGCACCTCCTCGCCCGCCACCAGCAGCCGGCCGGCCGCGGCCCGCGCGGTGTCCTCGTCGATGACCGCGGCGAGCCGTACCCGCGCGGAGGCGGCCGAGGCGGGACGGTCCGCGACCGCCACCGCCAGCCAGGGCGCGCCGCGCAGCCGGGAGCCCTCGCCCAGCTCACCGCCCGTGCCGGACACCATGAGACAGGCGCCCTCACCGCGGGCCCGCGCCACGCGCTCGGGAAAGGCGAGCGCGGCGATCAGCCCGGCCACGGCGTCATCCGACCCGGCCCCGGACGTGGACGTGGACCCGGAGCCGGACCTGGCAGTGGACCCGGACCTGGCCCTGGACCCGGATGCGGAGCCGGACTGGGATCCCGAGCCGGAGCCGGACGTGGAGCCGGAAGCCACGGAACCCTTGCTTCCGGTGGACGAGGCCAGCTCCGGAGCCCGCTCCAGCCGCCGTACCTCCTGGCGCCAGCGCGCCGCGTAGCCGTCCTCGCCCCGGCGGGCCGTACGCCACACCGCCGCCAGATCGTCCCCGTACGACCGCGGCGGCTCCTCGCTCAGCAGGGCCACCACCTCGGCCGCCCGCCGCGTCCCCACCTCGGGCGCGCCGTCCAGCAGCGCGCGGGCGAGCCGGGGGTGCAGCCCGAGCCTGGCCATCCGTACGCCCCGCTCCGTGACCCGCCCGCCCCCGCCCGCGCCCCTGTCCCTGTCCGTGTCCCCCTCCGCTTCCACCGCCACCGCTTCCACCGGTTCCACGGCGCCGATCGCGGCCAGCACGGACCGCGCCGCCGCCAGCGCCCCGGCCGGCGGTGGGTCCAGCAGCGCAAGGCCCGCCGCGGACGGGTCGCCCCAGCACGCGGCCTGGAGCGCGAACGCCGCCAGATCCGCGACCTTGATCTCGGGGGAGGGGAAGCGGGCCAGCCGGCTGTCCTCGGCCTCCGTCCAGCACCGGTAGACCACGCCGGGCGCCTCCCGCCCGGCCCGTCCCGCCCGCTGCCGCGCACCCGCCTGCGACACCCGTACGGTCGTGAGCGCGCTCAGCCCGCGCGCGTGGTCGGTACGGGGCTCGCGCGCCAGCCCCGCGTCCACGACGATCCGTACGCCCGGCACCGTCAGGCTCGACTCGGCCACCGCCGTGGCCAGTACGACGCGACGGCCGCCCGAGGAGCCCTCGGAGCCCGTAGATCCCGCCGGTCCTGAAGAGCCCGATGAGCCCGATGAGCCCGAAGAGCCCGAAGAGCCCGAAGAGCCGGCCAGGACCGCGTCCTGCACGGCGGCCGGCGCCCGGCCGTGCACCTGGAGGACCTCGGCCCCGGCATCCCCCAGCAGCCCCGCGACCCGGCCGATCTCCCCCACGCCGGGCAGGAAGCAGAGCACGTCGCCGTCCCGCTCGGCCAGCGCCCGCCGCACCACCGACGCCACATGCGTGAGCAGCGCCGGATCGACCCGCATCCCGTGCGGCGGCCGTACGGGCTTGACCGGCGGCGCCCAGACCACCTCCACCGGGTACGACACGCCCCGCGCCTCCACCACCGGCGCGTCACCCAGCAGCCGCGCCCACCCGGCCGCGTCGGTCGTCGCCGACGCCGCGACGAGCCGCAGCTCGGGCCGCAGCGCGGCCCGTACGTCCAGCAGGAAGGCCGCCACCGTGTCCGCGTCCAGGTGCCGTTCGTGGCACTCGTCGAGGATCACCACATCGACCCCGGCCAGTTCCTGGTCGCGCTGGAGCCGCTGGAGCAGCACGCCGGTGGTCACCACCTCCACCACCGTCGCGCGCCCCACCGCGCGCTCCCCGCGCACCGTGAAACCGACGCGCTCCCCGACCCGCTCCCCGAGCAACCAGGCCATCCGGCGGGCCGCCGCACGCGCGGCGATCCGGCGCGGCTCGGCGACGATCACCCGCCGTACCGGCCGCGCCCCGGAGCCGTCCCCGAGCAGCCCGGCCAGCACCAGCGGCACCAGCGTCGTCTTGCCCGTCCCCGGCGGCGCGCACAGCACCGCGCAGCCGTGTCCGTCGAGGGCCCGTTCCAGGGCGGGGACGGCGGTGTGGACGGGCAAACTGCCGAGGATGTCGTCGCGGATCACCCGCACAGTGTCGTACGGGGCCGTGGGCGCGGACGACCCCGTGCGTGCGTGGATCAGCGCCCGAGCGGATCAGTCCCGTGCGTGGATCAGTCCCGTACGGGGATCAGTCCCGTTCGCATACGAAGATCGCCGTACCCGGGATCAGGTTCCCCCGCAGCGGGGACCAGCCGCCCCACTCCTGGGTGTTCCAGGCCGGCCACTCCGGCTCGACCAGATCGATCAGCCGGAATCCGGCCGCGACCACGTCCCGCACCCGGTCACCGACCGTCCTGTGGTGCTCCACGTAGACCGCGCGCCCCTCCTCGTCCTGTTCCACGTAAGGCGTGCGGTCGAAGTACGAGGCCGCGACCGACAGACCCTCGGGCCCCGGCTCGTCGGGAAACGCCCAGCGGACCGGGTGCGTGACGGAGAAGACCCAGCGACCGCCCGGCCGCAGCACCCGCCGTACCTCGCGGAACACCCCCACCGGATCCGCGACGAAGGGGATCGCGCCATAGGCGGAGCAGGCCAGATCGAAGGAGCCGTCCCGGAAGGGCAGCGTGCCCGCGTCCGCCTCCACCAGCGGGAAGCTCAGCGAACGGCCTTCGCCGATCCGCAGCGCGTGCTGGAGCTGGCGGTGGGAGAGATCCAGCGCCACCGGGTGCGCGCCCTGCGCCGCCAGCCAGCGCGAGCACTGCGCCGCGCCCGCCCCGATCTCCAGGATGTCCAGCCCGCGCAGGGACTCCTGGGGACCCAGCAGGCCCGCCTCCACCTCGTCGAGCCCCTCCGGACACCAGACGAAACGGTCGTCCCCGAGGAAGGTGCCGTGCTCGATCTGGTAGTCGTCCGCGTTCCGGTCCCACCAGCCGCGGTTGGCCCGGCTGCTCTCCGTGGCACCGCTGTCGCGGCGTGTCGCCTCGGGCTCCGTTCCGGTCTCGTCGCCGGGCCGCTCCCCGGGCTCGCCGGGCGGGGCGTCGAGAACGGTCCGCGGGGTGGTCTCAGGGGTGGTCTCCGGAGCGGTCCCGCAAGCGGTTTCGGGAGCGGTTTCGGCTTCGTGCTCTTGGATCATCGTGTCCGTCGTCGTAGTCTGCGAGGAGTCGTCATGGGGCCGTTCTGGCCTCATGGAACGCTGGTTGTGCCGGGTATGAGAGGTTCCGCCCCGGGTGGGGGCCTTCGCGCATTGACCGTGCCCGGCTGCCCCCGTATGCTAAAGGTTGCGCTGCGGGCTTGCGCGCCTCAGACGTAGCAGCCGCGCTCGCATCTGTATGTAAGTTCCCTCGGTTGTCGAGGCGCTTTCCCTATTGTCCGGGGCCGGCGCTTCCTTGGCTGTCCGGCTTCTGCAGAGGCGATACAGGCTCTCGGCGTAGCAGTACCTACGACTCACTGTCCGCACCGGAGCCCTTTCCCACATGACGAGCAGCACCGAGACCACCGCCACCACCCCGCAGGTTGCGGTCAACGACATCGGTAACGAGGAAGCCTTCCTCGCCGCGATCGACGAGACGATCAAGTACTTCAACGACGGCGACATCGTCGACGGCGTCATCGTGAAGGTCGACCGGGACGAGGTCCTGCTCGACATCGGTTACAAGACCGAAGGCGTCATCCCCTCTCGCGAGCTTTCGATCAAGCACGACGTCGACCCCAATGAGGTCGTCGCCGTGGGCGATGAGATCGAGGCCCTGGTTCTCCAGAAGGAGGACAAGGAAGGCCGTCTCATCCTGTCCAAGAAGCGTGCGCAGTACGAGCGCGCCTGGGGCACGATCGAGAAGATCAAGGAAGAGGACGGCATCGTCACCGGCACCGTCATCGAGGTGGTCAAGGGTGGTCTCATCCTCGACATCGGCCTCCGTGGCTTCCTGCCTGCCTCCCTCGTCGAGATGCGCCGCGTCCGTGACCTCCAGCCCTACGTGGGCAAGGAGCTCGAAGCCAAGATCATCGAGCTGGACAAGAACCGCAACAACGTGGTTCTGTCCCGCCGTGCCTGGCTGGAGCAGACCCAGAGCGAGGTCCGCCAGACCTTCCTCACGACCCTGCAGAAGGGCCAGGTCCGCTCCGGCGTCGTTTCCTCGATCGTCAACTTCGGTGCGTTCGTGGACCTCGGCGGCGTCGACGGTCTCGTGCACGTCTCCGAGCTGTCCTGGAAGCACATCGACCACCCCTCCGAGGTTGTCGAGGTCGGCCAGGAAGTCACCGTCGAGGTTCTCGACGTGGACATGGACCGCGAGCGTGTCTCCCTGTCGCTCAAGGCGACGCAGGAAGACCCGTGGCAGCAGTTCGCCAGGACGCACCAGATCGGTCAGGTCGTCCCGGGCAAGGTCACCAAGCTCGTTCCGTTCGGCGCGTTCGTCCGTGTCGACGAGGGCATCGAGGGTCTGGTGCACATCTCCGAGCTGGCCGAGCGCCACGTGGAGATCCCGGAGCAGGTCGTCCAGGTCAACGACGAGATCTTCGTCAAGGTCATCGACATCGACCTGGAGCGCCGCCGCATCAGCCTCTCGCTGAAGCAGGCCAACGAGTCCTTCGGCAGCGACCCGGCCTCGGTCGAGTTCGACCCGACGCTCTACGGCATGGCCGCGTCCTACGACGACCAGGGCAACTACATCTACCCCGAGGGCTTCGACCCCGAGACCAACGACTGGCTCGAGGGCTTCGAGACCCAGCGCGAGGCGTGGGAGGGCCAGTACGCCGAGGCGCAGCAGCGCTTCGAGCAGCACCAGGCCCAGGTCATCAAGTCCCGCGAGGCCGACGAGGCCGCCGCTGCCGAGGGTGCTGCCGCGCCCGCCGGCGGGGGCAGCGCTCCGGCCGCCTCCGGTGGTGGCTCGTACTCCTCGGAGTCCGCGGACAACTCCGGCGCCCTGGCGTCGGACGAGGCGCTGGCCGCCCTTCGCGAGAAGCTGGCCGGTGGCCAGAGCTGACGCTCCGGTCTCCTGTTCGTAGGTAGCTGAACGTAAGGCCCGTTCCCCCTCGGGGGAGCGGGCCTTACGCGTGCGTGGACCGGTGCCGGTGCCGGTGCCGGTGCCGTCACCGAGGCCGGGGCCGGTGGGGCGGTGGGGCGGTGGGTCAGGGGGTGACGGTGACGTTCGTCAGGCCCTTGCCGCCGGTCACGGTGTTGCTGGCGTAGACGGTGGTACGGCAGCTCGAACTGTTGTTGGTGACGTTGACGGCGAGCTGGTTGGCGCCCGTGGAGCCGCGCAGATCCGAGGTGTTGGAGCGGAAGACCGTGCCGCAGCCCCAGCCGCTCTGCTGGGTGTGGGTCTCGTAGCCGTTGTTGGTGGTGTTCTTGCCGGTGTTGCCCTCGACGAGGACGTTGTTGCCCTTGACGTCCACCCAGGAGTCGTCGTAGTTGGCTCCGGTGAGGCCGCCGCCGTCGAACGTGTTGCCGATGATGCGCGCGCCGGTGGTGCCTTCCTTGATGTCGATGTTCTCGCCGCCGACGTCCGGACCGATGGTGTTGTTGAGGATCTGCGCGTTGTCGCTGCGGTCGGACAGCGTGTTGGCGCTGCCGACGTACACGCCCTCGCCCATGCCGCGGCCGTCGTTGCCGGTGTCGTAGATCCGCGAGTTCCGCAGGACGCCGTCGCTGCTGGACTGGCGGAAGTGCACGCCCTCCATGTCCAGGTTGTGCACGGTCACGGAGTCGATGACGACCCCGTTGGCCCCGTCCGCCACGATGCCCTTCTGGGCGTCGGTGACGGTGAGGCCCTTGACGGTCCAGTACGCGGCCCCGTTCAAGTGCAGGCCGTAACCCCCGCCGCCCGTGGTGAGGATCGCGGCGGACGAACCGGTGAGGGTGATGCGGGAGCCGGTTGTGCCGGGCGTCGTCGCCTTGAAGTTCCCCTTGTACGTGCCGTCGGCGAGCTGGATCGTATCGCCGGGACGCGCCGCGGTGAGGGCCGACTTGAGCTGGGCGGCGGTCGAGACCTGGATGACCGCGGCGGCACCGGTGGCTCCGGCAGGGGCGGCTCCGGCAGGGGCGGCTCCGGCGGTCGGGGCGACGAGCAGGGACAGCGCGCCGGTGGCGAGCAGAGGAGTCAGCAGAGCAGGAAGCAGCGTGCGGATGCGCATGGGGGGCCTTCCCGTTGGGGTCCGTTGAGGTCCGTTTGAAGTCCGAGGAGGTGCGTAGACGTGCGTAGAGATGCGTCCAGACGCGGGGAGGTGCGTGGAGGTCCGTCGAGATCTTCGAGGTCCGAGTGGTGAAGGACCGTTCCCTTATATGGACGATGGTCGTGTTCGTGAACGCGCCCATTGCTCCGTGACGGTAGGGACGCGTCCTGGGCATGTCAAGGTCTGGACCAATACCGGCACGGCCGACACCTGATCTCGCCCGCCCTCGCGTGCTGTTCGGTGGCGCTCGCGGGGTTAGTCCCACGTGGCGCGGGGAATGCCCGCGCCCTGTGGGGCGTTCTTCGTTACGAACACGAGGAGGAGCGGTAATCGTGCTTGATCCGCAGGGTTTGTACGAATGGGAGCCCAAGGGCCTCGCCGTCGTCGACATGGCACTGGCGCAGGAGTCGGCGGGCTTGGTCATGCTGTACCACTTCGACGGCTACATCGACGCGGGGGAGACCGGCGACCAGATCGTCGAGAACCTGCTGGAATCGCTGCCCCACCAGGTGGTGGCCCGATTCGATCACGACAGGCTGGTCGACTACCGCGCACGGCGCCCGCTGCTGACCTTCCGGCGCGACCGCTGGGCCGACTACGAGACGCCGACACTCGACGTACGGCTCGTACAGGACGCCACCGGTGCGCCGTTCCTGCTGCTGTCCGGCCCTGAGCCGGATGTGGAATGGGAGCGCTTCGCGACGGCCGTACGGCAGATCGTGGAGCGGCTGGGGGTACGCCTTTCGGTCAACTTCCACGGCATCCCGATGGGAGTTCCCCACACCCGCCCCGTGGGTGTGACCCCGCACGGCAACCGCACCGACCTCATGCCCGGCCACCGCAGCCCCTTCGACGAGGCGCAGGTACCGGGCAGCGCCGAGTCGTTGGTCGAGTACCGGCTGATGCAGGCGGACCACGATGTGCTCGGGGTCGCCGCGCACGTACCGCACTATGTCGCCCGATCGTCGTACCCCGACGCGGCGCTGACCGCTCTGGAGGCGATCACGGCCGCGACCGGCCTGGTGCTGCCGAGCGTCGCGCACTCGCTCCGTACGGAGGCGCAGCGCACCCAGACCGAGATCGAGCGTCAACTGGGCGAGGGAGACGAGGAACTGGTCACGATGGTGCAGGGGCTTGAGCACCAGTACGACGCGATCGCGGGCGCGGAGAGCCGCGGCAATCTGGTCGCCGAGCCGGCGGAACTGCCGTCAGCCGATGAGATCGGCCGCGAGTTCGAGAAGTTCCTCGCGGAGCGGGAAGGCGAGGGCGGCGCGTAACCGGGACCCGGCCGGATGCTCGGCCGGCCGGAGTCGGGGGCACGGCGGCCGTACGGAACTCCCTCGGGAGCCGTACGGCCGCTCGCTGTTGACGTTGCTCCGGCCCTGTCGCCGCTCCGGCGCTGTCCCGGCGCTGTCCCGGCGCGTCCTATCCGGGTCCGTCCCGCTGTTCGGGCGCGCCCGCCCAGGCCCGCCCGGCGTACAGGGGCGACCCGCGTACAGGGGCGTCCAGGCCCGCCCGGCGTTACAGGCCCGACCCGTTGTCCGGGTCTGCCTCGGCCCGTCTAGGCTGACCGCATGCTGAGGTTGGGACTCACGGGCGGAATCGGTTCGGGCAAGAGCGAGGTCTCGCGTCTGCTGACCAGTTACGGAGCGGTGCTGATCGACTCCGACCGGATAGCCCGTGAGGTGGTGGAGCCGGGGACGCCCGGTCTGGCGGCCGTGGTGGCCGAATTCGGGCCGGGGGTACTGACTCCGGACGGCGCTCTCGACCGGCCGAAACTGGGCGCGATCGTCTTCGGCGATCCGGACCGGCTGCGGGCACTGAACGCGATCGTGCACCCGTTGGTCCGTGCACGCTCGGCCGAACTGGAGACGGCGGCGGGACCGGACTCGATCGTGGTGCACGATGTGCCGCTGCTCGTCGAGAACGGCATGGAGGCGCTGTACGACCTGGTGGTCGTCGTGGACGCCTCGCCCGAGACCCAGCTCGACCGGCTCGTACGGCTGCGCGGGATGGCCGAATCCGAGGCCCGTAAGCGGATGGAGGCCCAGGCCGGCCGCGAGCGCCGCCGCGCCGCAGCGGATGTCGTGATCGACAACGACGGTCCGCTGGAGGAGCTGGAACCGCAGGTCAGGCGGGTATGGCAGGCATTGGAGGACCGCGCCGCGGCCGGGCGCTGACGGCCGGCGCGGGCGGATGTGAGGAATAGCGTCGTCATACGCGGCGTTGAACGCGCGCAGCTAGGGAAGGATGCGACCGTGTCCGAGAGTCCGGAAACCCACGTCATCGACTACCGCGCGGCTGAGCAACTCCTGGCCGCGCGGGATCCGCGCGGGGCCGTGAAGCTGCTCGATTCGGTGATCGCGGCGCATCCGGAGAACACCGCGGCCCGGCTGCTGCGCGCCCGCGCGTTCTTCGCCGCCGCCCAATTGCGGCCCGCCGAGCTGGAATTCGAGCTGGTGCTGGAGCGGGAGCCCGACAACGCGTTCGCCCATTTCGCGCTGGCCCGCACCTATGAGCGCTCAGGCAGGCCCGAGCAGGCGAAACGCCACTTCAGGCTGGCGGCGGCGCTGGATCCCAAGCCGGAGTACGTGAAGGCGGCCCAGTTCGACGCGGACCCGCGCGCGGGCGACTGACCGACCGTACGGACCGGCCAACCCGTATACGGCATGTGCGGCGTGTACGGCGTGTGCGGCGGTCAACCGTACGGAGCCGGTCGACCCGTACACGGCCCGGCCGCTTATGCGGGGCCGGTCATGGGTGATGTCCGTGCACGCTGCGATGCCGGATACGGCCACCGCGCTGCGCCGGGTCCGGCTCGCGCATCCACTCGCGGACACGGCTGCCGAGATCATGGTCGAGACTCCGCTCGCGGTCCGGATCCGAGCCATGGGTCCCCGGTTCGTACGGCGGGACGTCCCTCCCGGGCTGATAGCGCGACCCCTGCCGGCGGTGCCGCACGACCAGGACCAGATCCGTGGCGACGATCAGCATCAGCACGCCGCAGGCGAGTGCCCACCCGAAGTGCCCGGTGATCGCGAACGCCGCCGTACCGAACGCGGTCCAGATCAGACCCCATACGCTCAGCCAGAACCGCATGCGCAGCGGACTGCGTGCGGTGACCGGCTCATTTCCGGTGCGCATGACTCCTGCACCTCCCTTGTCCCCCTAGTCCCCCCTACCCGGGTTTGTGGCTTTTGACCCGCTGTGGGGGAGGGGTGGCGGGCGGAATCCGCGCCGGGTCAGTGCACGATGGTGTAGCTGCGCCACGGCCCTTCGCCGGGGGCGATCACATCGGACAGCGTGGTGGCGATATACGTCGTGCCCTTGCCCGTGCAGTCGGGCGTCCCGTACATCACGAAGTCGACCAGGGTGCGGTTCGTGAGCGCGACGGCACCGCCGGGAGCGAGTCGGTGGCAGCCCGTGACCAGGGGGTTGGAGACCTGGACGTGCCGACCGCGTGGGGTGTCGTACGCGACGGTCCCCACCGCGTTCCGGCCGAGGCCGGAGCAGCCCGCGACGGTGACGGTCAGGAACGCGGCCCCGGCAGCGATGCCGAGGCGCCGGTGATGGGTCACGGACATGAGCGGGTCCTCGTCTCTGCGGAGTACTCGGCCACGGGTGCCGGTGCCGGTGGCGGTGCCGGTCCGGTGCCGATGGCGAGGCGGTGGGGGTGGGGGTGAGGGGGCCAGCGCCGGTGTGGGGGTGGGTGCCGGTGTGGCTGGCGGTGCGGGTGAGTCTGCTGGTCACACTGCCGGATCCCTGAGATGGCGGCACCAGATGCGCGGCCGGCCGGGCTATGGCCGGGCTGTGCGCGCCCATGTCTACGGCTCGGTAATTTCCCCGCCGCGCGCTTCTCGACCGCCGGTCATACAAGGCATACCGTAGTTATTAGCACCTCGGTCCGGCGTCGTCAGGGGGCCCAAGATGGTCGAGGAACTGGTCATTGCTGTCATAGCGGCGGTATGCGCGTGCGGGCTGTACGCGATGGCGGCCGCGCGGGTCGTCAGGCAGTACGAACGGGGCGTGGTCTTCCGCCTCGGCAGGCTGCAGGAAGGAATCCGCGGACCCGGATTCACGACGATCCTTCCGTTCGTGGACAAGCTGCACAAAGTCAATATGCAGATCGTGACGATGCCCGTACCGGCCCAGGACGGCATCACACGGGACAACGTGACCGTGCGCGTGGACGCCGTGATCTATTTCAAGGTGGTCGACGCGGCGGAGGCGCTGGTCCGGGTCGAGGACTACCGCTTCGCGGTGTCGCAGATGGCGCAGACGTCTCTGCGGTCGATCATCGGCAAGAGTGATCTGGACGATCTGCTCTCCAACCGGGAGAAGCTCAACCAGGGCCTGGAGCTGATGATCGACAGCCCGGCGATCGGCTGGGGCGTGCAGATCGACCGCGTCGAGATCAAGGACGTGTCTCTGCCGGAGACCATGAAGCGGTCGATGGCGCGCCAGGCGGAGGCCGACCGGGAACGCCGCGCCCGGGTGATCAACGCGGACGCGGAGCTCCAGGCGTCGAAGAAGCTCGCCGAGGCGGCCAAGGAGATGTCCGGCCAGCCGGCCGCGCTTCAGCTGCGGCTGTTGCAGACGGTCGTGGCGGTCGCCGCCGAGAAGAACTCGACACTCGTGCTGCCCTTCCCCGTCGAACTGCTCCGCTTCCTCGAACGCGCCACACCGGCCGAGGCGGTACAGGCCGTGCAGGCGGTCTCGGGAGCCGTGCAGGCGGCCCCGTCGCCTCCTGCCGACCAGCCCGCTGTCGCCGCCACCACCGGCCCCACCGGTGCGGCCACCACGGCTGACGCCCCTGACGCCCCTGACGCCACCGAGCCCGGCGCACCCGAGCCCGGCGCACCCGAGCCCGGCGCACCCGGTCTCGCGGCGCCCGGCCTCACCACTACGCGGCCCAAGGTGTCGTCCGTACCCCCGTCCGTACCCGCGTCGGCGCCGCCGTTGGACGAGGAGTCGCAGAAGCGGCAGGACGCGCAGCCGGTCTGAGCCCGTTCCTCGCCGACCGTTCCCCGTGTGCCCCTTGCGTCCGCACGCGGAAACGGGACGATCCCACGGTCGCGGCACCGTGGGATCGCCCCGTTTCCGCTGTCTGCCCTCAGCCCTCGGAGCCCCCGCTGAACTGCGGAGACGTCGAATCGAGATCGACTGTCAGACCCCCGGCCTAGACTCGCAGAGGAATCAGATCCTGAGGTGATCCCGGGCGGGAGGGAGGCGGTGACCATGACGCAATCCGTGCGATCCATGCAGAACCCCACGTCTCTGTCGGCCCCTGCCGCGACGGCGGCACTGGCCCGCTGCGCCGCCGTCTTCCTGCCCGCGGGACTGCCGCGTGAGGGGCGGGTCGCCTTCTGGTCCCCGGAGGGGGAGCTGCCCGCCGGTGCGCTCGGCGAAGCCCGTACGGCATCGGGTGCGTCGGGTGATCCGGGCGCGACCGGGCTCGGACCGGGGGAGCTGACGGTCGTACGGCGCCGGGACGACGGCGGGTACGGCGGCGGGGATGGTGACGCCGGCGGCGAGGGCGGGGTCGATGTCCACACGCGCTCCGTCCCCGCCGTGCTGTTGTCCGTCGCCGACGCCATCCCGCTCCTGGTGCGCGCCCGGCGCGACAGGGCCGCGCATCCCGCCGCCGCGTGCTGGGGCGCCGCCGCGCTGCACGCGCTCCAGCTGGCCGGGCGCGGCAGACTGCTGCCCGGTCTCACCGCCTCCGACCATGACGCCTGGCGCGCCGGGCCGCTCGACGCCGATGACATCGCGCAGCTGAGAGCGATCGCCGCGGCCATGCCCCCCGAGGCCCATGCCGTACCGGTCCCGGATCTGAGCCCGCTCCAACTGCCCGACCCGGAAGCGCTGGTACGGGCGTTCCTCGACGCGGTGGCGGACTCGCTGCCGCGTACGCCCGCCGCCGCTTACGCCGCGGGCGCGCCGTTCGCCGCCCAGGAGGCGCAGCATCTGCCGGGCGCCCGTACCTGGGCCGCGGAGGCGGCGGCCGGTATGGACGCGGGGGTACGGGTCTCGCTGCGCCTCGATCTCTCCGCGTACGACCTCTTCGATCAGGCGGAGACGGGCCCGGCCGAAGGCACGGACCCGGCCTCGGGCACGGCCCTGGCCTCGGTTCCGGAGACGGATTCCGGCCGGGCGGAACATGCCCCCGGTATCGGCCCGGACGTCGGGCGCGGCGCCGAGGAGGCCCAGGTCGTCCGACGTGCCGGGGCCGCTCTCGTCCAGATCCACAGCCTGGCCGATCCGACCCTGGTCATCGATGCCTCAGGGCTCTGGGCCGGCCATGGCGACGAGAGCTTCGGCCCGCGCGCCCGGATCGACGCGATGCTCGCCCTGCGCCGCGCGGCCCGCGTCTGGATCCCGCTCGCCCGGCTGCTGGAGCGGGACGTCCCCGACGCACTGCCACTCTCCGAGGACGAGTTGTACGAACTGCTCGGCCCCGGGGCGGCCCGTCTCGCCGCGGCGGGGGTCGCCGTCCACTGGCCGAGGGAGCTGGCGCGTACGCTCACCGCCGCCGCGGTCGTCCGGCCCGCGCCCGGCTCGGCCACCGACGGCACCCCGTTCTTCGACAGCGCCGAACTGCTCACGTTCAACTGGCAGGTGGCGCTCGACGGCGATCCCCTCAGTGAGCAGGAGATGGACGCGCTCGCCGAGTCGCACCGCCCGATCGTGCGGCTGCGCGACCAGTGGGTCGTCGTCGACCCGGCCCTCGTACGGAAGGCGCGCAAGCGGGAGCTGGGGCTGCTGGAGCCGGTCGACGCGCTCGCCGTCGCCCTGACCGGCACCGCCGAGGTGGACGGCGAGACGGTGGAAGCGGTCCCGACCGGTGCGCTGGCCGCGCTGCGCGACCGTCTCACCACCGGCCCGGCCGCGATCGCCCAGCCACCCGCCCTCGCGGCCACCCTGCGCGACTACCAACTGCGCGGTCTCGCCTGGCTGGATCTGATGACCTCGCTCGGGCTCGGCGGCTGTCTCGCGGACGACATGGGCCTCGGCAAGACGGTCACGGTCATCGCCCTGCATCTGCACCGGGCCCGTACCGCCCCCACCCTGGTCGTCTGCCCCGCCTCCCTCCTGGGCAACTGGCAGCGAGAGATCACCCGCTTCGCGCCCGGCGTCCCCGTACACCGCTTCCACGGCGCCGGGCGGAGCCTGGCCGGACTCCCGGAGGACGGGACCCCGGGCGGCTTCGTGCTCACCACGTACGGCACGATGCGCAGCAGCGCCGACGCGCTGGCCGCGCACGGCTGGGGCATGGTCGTCGCCGACGAGGCCCAGCACGTCAAGAACCCCTTCTCGTCCACGGCCAAGGCGCTGCGCACGATCCCGGCGCCGGCCAGGGTCGCGCTGACCGGCACGCCCGTCGAGAACAACCTCTCCGAGCTGTGGGCGCTGCTCGACTGGACCACCCCCGGTCTGCTCGGCCCGCTCAAGGCGTTCCGGGCGCGGCACGCGCGGATCGTGGAGAACGTCGAGAACGCGAAGAGCGCCGACATCAAGGACGTGGACAACGCGGAGGCGGTGGAGCGGCTGTCCCGGCTGGTCCGGCCGTTCCTGCTGCGCAGGAAGAAGTCCGACCCCGGTATCGTGCCCGAGCTGCCGCCCAAGACCGAGAGCGATCACCCCGTCGCGCTCACCCGTGAACAGGCATCGCTCTACGAGGCCGTCGTCCGCGAGACGATGGCCGCCGTCGAGGCGGCCGAGGGCATCGCGCGCCGCGGCCTCGTGATGAAGCTGCTCACCGCTCTCAAACAGATCTGCAACCACCCCGCGCAGTATCTGAAGGAGGACGCGGCCCGGCTCACCGGCCGTTCCGGCAAGCTCGCCCTTCTCGACGAGCTGCTCGACACGATCCTCGCGGAGGACGGCTCGGTCCTGCTCTTCACCCAGTACGTGTCGATGGCGCGGCTGCTCTCCGCGCATCTCGCCGCGCGCGCCCTCCCGTCCCAGCTCCTGCACGGCGGCACGCCCGTCGCCGAGCGCGAACGCATGGTGGACCGGTTCCAGTCCGGCGAGGTCCCGGTCTTCGTCCTCTCCCTGAAAGCGGCGGGCACCGGTCTCAATCTGACCAGGGCCGGCCATGTCATCCACTTCGACCGCTGGTGGAACCCGGCCGTGGAGGAGCAGGCCACGGACCGCGCCTACCGCATCGGCCAGACCCAGCCCGTGCAGGTCCACCGGCTGATCGCGGAGGGCACGGTCGAGGACAGGATCGCCGACATGCTCTCGTCCAAGCGGGCACTGGCCGACGCGGTCCTCGGCTCGGGCGAGGCGGCCCTGACCGAGCTGACCGACCGTGACCTCGCGGACCTGGTCTCCCTGCGGAGGCTGTCATGACCCCCCGCCGCGCCCCCGCCCCACGGCACGACGACCGTCGGCGTACGTTCCCCGCACTGCCCCCGCGACCCGCCGCCGAGGGCGACTTCGCCCTCACCTGGTGGGGCAACGCGTGGTTGGCGTCCATGGAGGACACCGCTCTCGACGCGGCCCGCCTCGAACGCGGCCGTGCCTACGCGGACCGCGGCCATGTCGACGCGATCACGGTCACGCCCGGCCGGGTCATGGCGTACGTCCACGGTTCGCGACCCCGCCCGTACCGTACGGAGATCCGCCTCCGTACTCTCGACGACCCCGGCTGGGAGGATCTTCTCGACGCCGCGGCGGCCCGCCCGGACCACATCGCCGCCCTGCTCGACAAGGACATGCCGCACACCCTCGCGGCCTCGGCCGATCTCCTCCCCACCGGGCGCGATCTGACCCCCGACTGCTCCTGCCCGGACGACGGTTACCCGTGCAAGCACGCCGCCGCCCTCTGCTACCAGACGGCGCGGCTCCTCGACGAGGACCCGTTCGTGCTGTTCCTGATGCGCGGTCGCGGTGAACACGAGGTGCTGGCCGATCTCACCCGGCGCAACGCCACCCGCTCGGCGGCCGAACGGACCACCGCCGCGCCGCCCATGCCCACGGTCGAGGCGCGTGTCGCCCTCGCGCCACGTACCCGCCCGGTGCTTCCGCCGCCGTTCCCCGTCCCCGCGCAGCCGGGCCGGCCGCCCGTCTATCCGCAGACCCCCGGGGCCCCCGACCCGCTCGCTCTCGACCTGCTCGCCACCGAAGCGGCGGCCCGCGCCCATACGTTCCTGACCACCGGCCTCGACCCCGTCGGCGCCCTCACGCCCTGGCAGGACGCGGTACGGCTGGCCGCCGCCCACCCCGGCTCCGGGCTGACCGCCTCCACCCGTGCCCTCTACCGGGACCTGGCCACCGCACTCGACCGCACCCCCACCGACCTGGCGCGCGCCGTGGCGGCCTGGCGGCAGGGCGGTCTGGCGGGCCTCGCCGTACTGGAAGAGCCCTGGGACCCGCCGGCCGGACCCTTCGACCGTGCCCGGCCCGCCCTGGCAGCCGCCGATTTCCCCCACTTCCGCCCCTGGCGCAACCGCCTCTCCACCCCGTCCCTCCAGCTCCGCTTCGGCCGCGACGCCCTCTGGTACGGCTATGAGTCGGACCGGGACCGTGAGGACTGGTGGCCCAGAGGCACCCCCGACACCGACCCGGTGGGCGCACTGACGGCTCTCCTCGGCCGGTGACGCGGGGCAGTGCGGCGAGAGGCGCGGCGGTGATGGGGAGGGGGCGCCGGAGCTCGGTCCGAGGGAACGGCCGAAGCCGGGAGTACGGGACGACCGCGCCGGACCGCTGCGCGCTCTCCGTACCCCCGGCCTCGTCAACCGCTCCACCGGCCCGCCCCGAAGGGCTGACCTCCCCGCAGGGCTGATCTTCCCGCAGGGCTGACTCCCCGGAGGGTCGGTCTTCCCGCGAGGCAGACGGCGTCGTAGATCAGACGGCGTCTCAGGTTCAGACGGTGTCGTAGGTCAGGCGGTGTGAAGGGTCAGGCCGTAGCGGCCCAGGATTTCATTGATCGGCTGGTACCAGGTCTCGCCGCCGCCGCTGCAGTTGCCCCAGCCGCCCGAGGTCACGCCCTGGGCCTGGTCGCCGCTGATGAAGGAGCCGCCCGAGTCACCGCCCTCGGCGCAGACGCTGGTCTTGGTCATCTGGTGGACGGCGCCCTGGCTGTAGTTGACGGTCTCGTTCTTGGCCAGGAGGTTGCCGCAGCGCCAGTGAGTCGTGGAGCCGGAGCGGCAGATCGAGGCGCCGATCGGGGCCTCGTTGGAGCCGCGGACCAGCTGGTCGGAGACGGAGCCCCAGCCGAGAACCACCGGGGCGGTCCACCAGCCGCTGCCGACATTCACCCACGCGTAGTCGTTGTCGGGGAAGGACGAGCCCTGGAAGTTGCCGATGTACGAGCCGTCCCAGCCGCTCACCGAGGCGCCGGCCTGACCGCAGTGGCCGGCCGTGACGAAGCCGCCGTGGACGGAGAAGCCGATGGAACAGCGGACGTTGCCCGTGTAGTACGGGTCGCCGCCGACGGTGCCCGCGGCGAAGGTCTGGGGAGCCTGGGCGGTCTCCTTGACCGTGACGGGGCCGGCCTGCCGGGCGCGGTCGAGGAAGTCACGGACATCGTTGTCGCTCTTCTGCGCCGCGACGACATTGACCACGACCCGGTTGGCCTTGGGGTCGACATGCCAGCTGCTGACACCGGCCGGCGCGGAGAGCGCGTCGATCCGCTCCTTGGCCGCGTCGAGCTGCCGCGCGCTGTGCTTGACGAGCTGGACGGTCGCGCCGGTCGCCCGTACCGCGTCGGCCTTCTGGGCGCTGGTGACCGTGACGGTCAGCGTGCCGCTGTCCGGGTTGAACCAGGAGCCGCCGTACGACGCTCCCGCCGCACGCTTCGCCTTGCTCTCGACAGCCGTCGCTGTCTTCTCCGCGGCCAGCCGCGCCTTGGCCTGACTCTCCGTCAGGCCCAGGTCCTTCTGCATGGCGGTGAGCAGACCGGTGGACGCCGGTGCCTCGGAGGAGGCGGGGGAGGGGGCCGCGGCGGCGGGCGCGAGCCCGGCGGCGGCCCACGTGCCGAGGAGAAGGAGTGCGGACAGACCGGTGCGTATCACTGTCGTACGTCTCAAGGGATGTGGCCCTTCTGTGTTCCAGCATGGTGGGGGTGGAACAGCAGGCGACTGAGAGCGCTCTCAGGCGGTGCCAGCCGGAGCGTAGCCGAGGATTCTGAACAGGTCCATGCCAAGGCGGAGGCTCTGGTGAACCCGCCGGTCAGCGCCTCGGCCATCTCCGTACGGGCGTGCCGTCCCCGTCCGCCCGCCGTCAACAGCCGCCGCCCGTCCGGCTGTTTAGGATGGGATCATGGCCCTCACGGAATCCGCCGGAACGTCACCGCAGTCGCTCTACGATCCGACGGGCGAGCTGCTGGCGGATCCGTACGAGGTGTACGCGCGGCTGCGTGAGACCGCGCCCGTCCAGCGGATCGTCGGGCCCGACGGACGGCCCGCCTGGCTCGTCACGCGCTACGAGGACGTACGGAAATCGCTCGCCGATCCCCGGCTCTCCCTCGACAAGAGCCGTGCGCTGCCCGGCGGTTACCGGGGCTTCGGGCTGCCGCCCGCCCTCGACGCCAATCTCCTCAACATGGATCCGCCGGACCACACCCGTATCCGGCGCTTCGTCGCGCGGGCGTTCACCACGCGGCGCGTCGAGGAGCTGCGAGGGCCGGTCAGGCGCACCGCCGACGAACTGCTCGACGCCCTCGAATCCGGCGGTCGCACCGATCTGGTCGCCTCGTACGCCGCGCCGCTGCCCATCGTCGTCATCTGCGAACTGCTGGGTGTGCCAGCGCGCGACCGGCGTGACTTCCGGGAGTGGACGGACGCCCTGATGGCCCCCGATCCCGCGCGGCCCGAGCGGGTGAAGGAGGCGATCGCCGCCATGCTCGCCTTCTTCACCGAACTGCTCGCCCACAAGCGGGCCGAGCCCGGGGACGATCTCCTCTCGGCGCTGATCGCGGTGCGCGACGAGGGTGAGGAGGCCGGCGGCGGGACGCTATGTGACGCGGGAGCACCCCGTGGGGACGGCGGTGACCGGCTCAGCGAGGACGAGCTGATGTCGCTGGCCTTCCTCATCCTCTTCGCCGGGTACGAGAACACCGTCCAGCTCATCGGCAACTCCGTCCTCGCCCTGCTCCGGCACCCCGGGCAGTTGGCGGCCCTGCGCGCCGAGCCCGGCAGGACGGCAGCGGCGGTCGGGGAGTTCGCACGGTACGAGGGGCCCGCGCTGCTGGCGATCCGGCGGTTCGCGGTCGAGGATCTGACGATCGGCGGCGTGACGGTGCCGGCGGGGGAGACCGTCATGCTGTCCCTCGCCGCCGCCAATCGCGACCCGCACCGCTTCACCGACCCCGACCGGCTCGACCTCGACCGCGATACCGCCGGGCAAGTGGCCCTCGGGTACGGCATCCACTACTGCCTCGGCGCGCCGCTCGCCCGGCTGGAGACGGAGATCGCGCTCAACGCGCTGCTGGAGCGGTTCCCGCGACTGGAGCTGGACGTTCCGTACGAGGAGCTGCGGTGGCGCCCCTCGACCCGTGCCCGGGGCCTGATCGCGCTGCCTGTACGGCTCTGAGCCGCCCGGGGGCGGAGCCGCCCCCGGGGCGCGGGCGCATCATTGGCGGTAGCCGCTCAGGAAGCGGCCGATCCGGCTGATGGCCGCGTCGAGATCGTCCGCGTACGGAAGCGTCAGGATCCGGAAGTGGTCGGGACGCGGCCAGTTGAACCCCGTTCCCTGTACGACCTGGATCTTCTCCCGCAGCAGCAGATCCAGCACGAACCTCTCGTCGTCGTGGATCTTGTGCACCTTGGGGTCCAGCCGGGGGAAGGCGTACAGGGCGCCCTTCGGCTTCACGCACGAGACCCCGGGGATCTCGTTGAGCTTCTCCCAGGCGCGGTCGCGCTGCTCGTACAGCCTGCCTCCCGGCGCGGTCAGCTCCTTGATGGACTGCCGGCCGCCGAGCGCGGCCTGGATGGCGTACTGCGCGGGCGCGTTGGGGCAGAGCCGCATCGAGGCGAGCATCGTCAGGCCCTCGAGGTAGCTGCGGGCGTGCTGCTTGGGGCCGGTGACCACCAGCCAGCCGGAGCGGAAGCCCGCCACGCGGTACGTCTTCGAGAGGCCGCTGAAGGTGAGGACCACCAGATCGGGGGCGAGGGCCGCGGCGGTGTGGTGCACCGCGTCGTCGTAGACGATCTGGTCGTAGATCTCGTCCGCGAACACCATGAGCTGATGACGGCGGGCGAGATCGAGGATGCCCTCGACGATCTCGCGCGGATAGACCGCGCCGGTGGGGTTGTTGGGGTTGATGATCACGACGGCCTTCGTACGGTCGGTGATCTTCGACGCCATGTCGTCCAGGTCCGGGTACCACTCCGCGGACTCGTCGCAGAGATAGTGCACGGGACGGCCGCCCGCCAGCGTCGTGACAGCGGTCCAGAGCGGGAAGTCGGGGGCCGGGATCAGGACTTCGTCGCCGTCCTCCAGAAGCGCCTGGACGGCCATCGAGACCAGCTCGGAGACGCCATTGCCGAGGAAGATGTCATCGACCGTGACCTCGGGCAGCCCCATGGTCTGGTAGCGCTGCGCCACGGCGCGGCGCGCGGAGAGGACACCCCGCGAGTCCGTGTAGCCGTGTGCCCGCGGCAGCATCCGGATCATGTCCTGGAGGACCTCCTCCGGCGCCTCGAACCCGAAGAGCGCGGGATTGCCGGTGTTGAGGCGCAGGACGCTGTGGCCCGCCTCCTCCAGGGCGTCGGCGTGCTCGATCACCGGGCCGCGGATCTCGTAGCAGACCTCGCTGAGCTTGCTCGACTGCCGGAATTCCATGCGGTGGCCTCCCAGACCTTGGTGCGATACTTGGTTTTACCAAGTCCGAGCTTGGAAAGTCCAACAACATGTCTAGAATCCGTCACATGTCACGTCGCCGAAGCTACGACCAGTACTGCGCCACCGCCCGTGCCCTCGACTCCGTGGGCGACCGCTGGACCCTGCTGATCGTCCGGGAGCTGCTGGCGGGCCCCCGCCGGTACACCGATCTGCACGCCGATCTGCCGGGTGTCAGCACGGATGTGCTCGCCTCCCGGCTCAAGGACATGGAGCGCGATGATCTGGCCCTGCGCCGCAAGCTGCCGCCCCCGGCCGCGGCGTACGTGTACGAGCTGACCGAGCGGGGGCGGGGGCTGCTGCCGGTTCTCACGGCTCTGGCGGAGTGGGGCGCGCCGGCGCTGGAGGAGCGCAGGCCCACCGATGCCGTACGGGCGCACTGGTTCGCCGTGCCGCTGCTTCCGGTGCTGGACGGGCTGTCGGGCCCGGCGGGCCCGGCGGGCTCGGGTGTGGGTGGCGGGACGGGGGAGGGTGTGGTGGAAGTCCGGCTGGACGAAGGGGCGTTCCATGTACGGCTCGGCGCGGGCGACCCGGTGTACGGCGACGGGCCGGCGGAGAGCCCGGATGCCCGCCTCGTGCTCGACGCCGACACCTGCCGCGCGTTGAGCGGGGGCGCGCTGACGGTGGGCGACGGGGTGCGCGACGGGCGGATCGAGGTTTCGGGCGACGGGCCGCTGGCCAAGGTGCTGCGAGGGGAATGAGCGGGGGGGGCAAGCGGGAGCAAGGGGAATGAGGAGGGGGCAAGGGGGAGTGTGGGGCACGGGGGCCGCTGCTCTCGGCGGTGACGTTCCGTTGGCGCATCGCCGACGTTCCGTTGAGATATCGCCCGAGGTGACAGAAATAGCCGTATTCGTCACTGATGTCATACTTGGAGGCGTCAGTAGCCACTGGAGGCCCGCCGGGGGCCGGGAGCTGTTCCCCGGCGGTTGGGGGCAGGCAGGGTGAGATGAGCGACGATGAGGCGACCGGACTCCGCGCGGGAAGACCAGCCCGTCCGGTCGAACGATCCCCACGAGGCCGATCCCCACGACGAGCGGGTCGATCCGTTTGACGAGGCGGCCACGGCCAGGGTGGTCATCGACGAGCGGGGCACCGTGACGGAGTGGAGCGAGGGTGCCCGCAGGCTGCTCGGTCACCGGCCGTCGGAGATCATCGGACGGTCGGCCGCCGGACTCCTCGCGGAGGGGGCGAGGGCGCGGTCCCGCACCGGCACGCTCGATCCGGCGGAGCTGAATCCGGCGGAGCTGGATCCGACGGCGCTGGATCCGACGGCGCTGGACCCGGCCGCCCTGCCGGACAGATGGAGCGGGACGGTGACGCTGCTGCACCGGAACGGCGAGCGTCTGGACGTACGGCTGCTGGCGCACCGCCGGACGACGGACGACGGCGCCACCGAGTGGTTTCTCGTCTCCCCGCTGACGGGGACGGTCCCGCACGCCGAGGATCGGCACTCCGAGGTCCCGGGCTCCGAAGAACCGGGCTCCGAAGAACCGGACTTCGAGGATCCGTACCTGCTCGAATTGGTCTTCATGCAGTCGCCCTGTCCGACGGCCGTCTACGACACCCGGCTGCGGCTGCGGCATGTGAGCGAGGACATGGAAAGGCTGCTGGGCCTCACCGAGGACGACGTACGCGGGCTGCGGCTGCCCGAGGCCATGCCCGCCCCGGAGATCGACAACACCGAGCGGCACATGCTGCGGGCGCTGGAGACGGGCGAACCACAACGCCTCGAATTCTCGCTGCGCCTGCCGGGCCGCGACCAGGAGTTCGCCTGGTCGGTCTCCATCGCCCCGCTGCGGGACGGCGACGGCCGGACCCGCGGGGTCGTCGTGGCGGTCCACGACATGACCAAGCAGAACCGGGCCCAGCAGCGGCTGCTTCTGGTGAACGAGGCCAGTACCCGCATCGGCAGCGCCCTCGACGTCGTGAGCACCGCACAGGAACTGGCCGATGTCGCGGTCCCCGCGCTCGCCGACTTCGTCACGGTCGATCTGCTCCCCGAGGTCAGCAGAGGCGGCGGCGAGGCCCCCGCGGGACCGCTGCCCGGCGGGGTCAGGCTGCGGCGCGCCGCCCACCAGTCCATCTATGAGGGCGTCCCGGAAGCCGTGGTCGAGTTCGGGGACACCTCCTTCTACCCCGACAGCTCACCCGCCGCGGAGTCGCTGTTCACCCAGCGGGGCGTCATGAGCAAGGTGACGGACGCCTCCATGGCCCGCTGGGACGCCAGTGACCCGCGGCGCGCCGCCAAGATGCGCGCGTTCGGGTTCCACTCACAGATGGCCGTCCCACTGCGTGCGCGCGGCGCCATCCTCGGAGTGGCCACCTTCTCGCGTCACCGGAGCCCGGCCCCCTTCGAGCTGGACGATCTGCTGCTCGCCGAGGAGATCACGGCGCGGGCGGCCGTCTGTATCGACAACGCCCGCCGCTACACGCGCGAACGCGACACGGCGCTCGCCCTCCAGCGCAGCCTGCTGCCGCGCGCGCTGCCCGACCACGCGGCGGTCGAGTTCGCCTTCCGCTACCTCCCCGCGGACACGGGGGCCGGGGTCGGCGGCGACTGGTTCGATGTGATCCCGCTGTCCAGCTCGCGGGTCGCCCTGGTCGTGGGTGACGTGGTCGGCCATGGCGTCCAGGCGTCGGCCACGATGGGCCGGCTGCGTACGGCCGTACGCACCCTCGCCGATGTCGATCTGCCGCCCGACGAACTGCTGACCCACCTCGACGACCTCGTCAACCATCTGGCCGCGGAAGCGGCGAGCGGACAGAACCCGGGTGCGGCGGCCGACGCCGCCGGGGACGTCGGCGCCACCTGCCTCTACGCGGTCTACGACCCGGTGTCCCGCCGCTGCTCCGTCGCGCGCGCCGGACATCCGCAGCCCGCGATGGTCACCCCGGACGGCACCGTCGACTTCCTCGACCTGCCCGCGGGGCCCCCGCTCGGCCTGGGCAATCTGCCCTTCGAATCCGTCGACGTGGAGCTGCGGGAGGGCAGCGTGCTCGCGCTGTTCACCAACGGCCTCGTCGAATCGCGCGAGCGTGGCATCGACGAATCGTTCGCCGCGCTGCGCACCGCCCTCGCGCAGCCCGCCGCGCCGCTGGAGGACACCTGCGACAACGTACTGAAGACGCTGCTCCCCAGCCGCCCCGCCGATGACGTCGCCCTGCTCCTCGCCCGTACCCGTGCTCTCGACGCGAGCCAGGTCGCGACGTGGGAGCTGGACGGCGAACCCGCCGGGGTGGCCCAGGCGCGCAGGGACGTCGCGGGACAACTGGCCGCCTGGGGGCTGGAAGAGGCCGTCTTCACCACGGAACTGGTGGTCAGCGAACTGGTCACCAACGCCATCCGATACGCCGAGGGCCCCATCCAGCTGCGCCTCATCCATGACCGCAGCCTCATCTGTGAGGTCTCGGACGGAAGCAACACCGCCCCGCATCTGCGCCGGGCCCGGGTGTTCGACGAGGGGGGCCGTGGCCTCCTGCTCGTCGCTCAGCTCACACAGAGCTGGGGCACTCGCCAGGGCACCGGCGGCAAGACCATCTGGGCCGAGCAGTCTCTTCCCGTGACCGGGATCTGAGACCTGCTGACCGGCGGGGCCCGCTGCTGACTGGGCGGGGGCCGGTGGGGGCCGGTGGGGCCGACGCGCCATGAGCGAGCGGTGCTGGACGATGATGGGCGGGTGCGACTCGAAGCGATCACGTGGGAGCGGCTGACCGAGGCCGTCGCCGACCGGGTGCTGGAGACCGCGGCGGCGGACGGCGGTCCCTGGCTCCGCGTCGCCATCGACGGAGCACCGGCCGCCGGGACCGGCGAGCGGGCCGCCGCGCTCGCGGAGGCGCTGCGGGTACGAGGCCGGTCGGTACTGGTCGTCGGGACCGCCGGGTTCCTGCGGCCGGCGTCGCTGCGGTACGAGTACGGGCGCGAGGACCCCGAGTCGTACTACAGCGGCTGGTTCGACACCGGGGCGCTGTGGCGGGAGGTCTTCGGGCCGCTGGAGCCCGGCGGTACCGGGCGGGTGCTGCCCGACCTCTGGGACCCGGCCACCGACCGGGCGACCCGCAGCCCGCACAGCGAACTCGCGCCCGGTGGTGTGCTGGTGCTGCACGGACCGCTGCTGCTGGGGCACTGGTTCCCGTTCGACCTCACGATGCATCTGAGGCTGTCACCGGCCGCGCTCCGGCGCCGTACCGACGAGAGCGAACGCTGGACGCTCCCCGCTTTCGAGCGGTACGAGCGGGAGGTGGACCCGGCCGAGGAGGCGGATGTGGTCGTACGGACCGACGATCCGCGCCATCCGGCGTGGGGCGGCCTCGGATAGCGGACTCGGCCGCGGACAACGGCTTCGGAGGGCGCGGACAACGACCTCGGACCCGGCCTTGGACCCGGCCTCGGCCGCGGACAACGGCCTCGGACCCGGCCTTGGACTGCGGCCTCGGACCCGGCCTCGAACAGCGGCCGACGGCTCGGCCGGCGTGGGCTTCGGCGGCCCCCCCCGGGCCCACGCCGGTGTGGGCTTCGGCGGACCCCCGGGCCCCGGCACGCGGAAGACCCCCGAGGCAGGGGGCAGGGCGTCGGCGGAGCCGTCCCGTGTCAGGGGCGGCCCCCCACCGTCGCCACCGCTCGCGCCCCCGCCCCGCAGCCCGCCGCCGCGGCCGCCGCCGGGTCCGCCCCCGCGAGCCGGGCGGCGAGGAACGCGCCCGTGAAGGCATCGCCCGCACCCGTGGAGTCCACGGCACGTGCCGGGACCGGCGGGACCCGGGCCGTGACGGCCCCCGCCTCCGCCACCAGCGCGCCGTCCCCGCCCAGGGTCACCACCGCCACCCCGGCCCGCCGGCTCAGCGCGGCGGCCGCGTCCGACACGCTCGTCAGCCCGGTGAGGAGCCTGGCCTCGTCCGCGTTCGGGAGCAGCGTCTCCACGCCCTCGGCCGACGCCAGAAACCGGTCCGCGCCCAGTTCCTTGATGAAGCCCGCCGAGGCGGGGTCCACACTCACCGGAACGCCCCGCTCCACCGCCGATTGCATTGCCGCCGAGGCGAGTTGACGGCTCGTCCCGGCGAAGAAGAGATAGCCGGATAGATGCAGCCGGCCGACCCCGTCCAGCAGGGACGGCGACCAGTCGGCGGGAGACAGCCGCAGCGCCGCGCCGCTGTCGGTGAGCAGCGTGCGTTCGGCGGACGCGTCGACCAGACAGATCACCGTCGCGGTCGGCACCCGGTCGTCGACGACGAGACGGGGACGTACTCCCGCCTGCCGCAGCCGCTCCTCGTGCCACTCCCGTGCCTCCGCCCCCACCCGGGCCAGGAGCCGTACGTCCGCGCACCCGGACCGCGCGGCCCAGCAGGCCGCGTTGGCCCCGGCGCCGCCCGGCAGCGTACGGATCTCGGCGGCCGTGTCCGTACCGTGCGCGAGCGGGGTGCGGTGGCGCGCCACCACATCGGTGACCACGTCCCCGATCACCAGCAGCCCACCGCCCGGGGCGCCGCCGCTCATCCGTCCGCCGCGGTCCGTGCCGCCGTGGCCCGTGCCACCGCGATGCGCGACGCGAGCCACACATTGCCGCGCACCGCCGCGAGATTGGCCTCCAGCGAGGCGCCGCCCGTCCGCCGCATCAGCTGGTCCAGCAGGAACGGGGTGACGGCCTGGCCGCCGATACCCCGCTCATGACACTCCGTCAGCGCCTCCGCGAGCACCCGGTCGTGCAGCGTCGGATCCAGCTGCTCCGCCTCCGGTACGGGGTTGGCGACGATGAGTGCCGCCTCCGGCCCGCCGAGCGCGTCCTGGGCGTCCATCACCGCCGCGACCTCGTCGGGGGTACGGACCGTCCAGTCGACCGGTTCACCGGACGAGGCCAGATAGAAGCCGGGGAACCGGTCGGTCCCGTAGCCGAGGACGCCGACGCCCAGTGTCTCCAGCCGCTGGAGCGTCGCCGGTACGTCGAGGATCGATTTGACGCCCGCGCACACCACGGTGATCCGGGTCCTGGCCAGCAGCCGCAGATCGGCCGACTCGTCCTGGGTGTCGGTCCAGCCGCGGTGGACCCCGCCGAGCCCGCCCGTCGCGAAGACCCGGATCCCGGCCCGCGCGGCCAGGAACGCCGTGGCGGACACGGTCGTCGCACCGCTCGCGCCCGCCGCGAGCGCGGGCGCGAGATCGCGATGGCCCAGCTTCCGTACGGAGTCGTCCTGGGCGACCCGTTCCAACTGGTCCTTGGACAGGCCCACCTGGGGCCGGCCGTCCAGCACGGCGACCGTGGCGGGTACGGCGCCGCTGGACCGTACGAGCGCCTCCAACTCCTCCGCGACCGCGAGATTGCGCGGGCGCGGCAGTCCGTGCGCGATGATCGTCGACTCCAGGGCGACCACGGGACGGTGCGCGGCGAGCGCCTCCCGTACCTCCGGGGAGAGCTGCGAAGTGATGTCTGGCATGTCCCCATCCATGGCACATCCCGCGCGGACGCAAACGTCGACGCGCGGAGGAACGCGAGGAGGAACGGGCGGGGAACGCGAAGAGGAACGGGCGGCGAACGCGAGGAGGAACGGGCGGGGAACCTCCGCGCACTCCTCCGCTCGTCGGCGGGGAGCGTCAGCGCGCCCGGCTCGATGCCGGGGCGCGGTCGGCCCCGAGCCCCGTGGAGGGCGCGGTGCCGACCGCGCCCTCCACCGCTCGGGAATCGCTCAGGCGGCCACCACTCCGTTCAGCGCGCCATGCGGATTGAGCACGTACTTCCGGCTCGCGCCGTGGTCGAACTCGTCGTAGCCGCGCGGGGCGTCCTCGAGCGAGATCACCGTGGCGTTGACGGCCTTCGCGATGTGGACCTTGCCGTGCAGGATCGCCATCGCCAGGCCCCGGTGATACTTCATCACCGGGCACTGTCCCGTGCTGAACGTGTGGCTCTTCGCCCAGCCCAGGCCCAGCCTGACCTTCAGCGTGCCGCTCTTGGCGTCGTCGTCGATACCGCCCGGGTCGTCCGTGACGTACAGCCCCGGGATACCGAGCGCGCCGCCCGCCCTGACCACACCCATGAGGGAGTTGAGGACGGTCGCGGGAGCCTCCTTGGAGTCCTTGCCGTGCGCGCGTGCCTCGAAGCCGACCGCGTCGACCGCGCAGTCCACCTCGGGCTCGCCGAGGATCTGGGCTATCTGGTCCTCGACCGACCCCTTGGTGAGGTCGACGGTCTCGCAGCCGAAACTGCGCGCCTGCGCGAGCCGTTCGGCGTTGAGGTCGCCGACGATGACGACCGCGGCGCCGAGCAGCTGGGCCGAGGCCGCGGCGGCCAGACCGACGGGTCCCGCGCCCGCGACGTACACCGTGGAGCCGACGCCCGTGCCGGCCGTCACCGCGCCGTGGTAGCCGGTGGGGAAGATGTCCGACAGCATCGTCAGATCGAGCAGCTTCTCCAGCGCCGCGTCACGGTCGGGGAAGCGCAGCAGGTTGAAGTCGGCGTACGGCACCATCACGTACTCCGCCTGTCCGCCGACCCAGCCGCCCATGTCGACGTAGCCGTACGCCGCGCCGGGACGGGCGGGATTGACGTTCAGACAGATACCGGTCTGGCGCTCCTTGCAGTTCCGGCAGCGGCCGCAGGCGATGTTGAACGGCACCGACACGACGTCGCCGACGTTGATGAACTCGACATCGGGGCCGCGCTCGATGACCTCACCGGTGATCTCGTGGCCGAGCACCAAGCCTTCGGGTGCCGTGGTCCGGCCGCGCACCATGTGCTGATCGCTGCCGCATATGTTGGTCGCGAGTACCTTGAGGATGACCCCGTGGCGGCATTTCCTGCCTACGTTCGCGGGGGCCACACCCGGCCCGTCCTGTAGTTCGAGCGTCGGGTAGTCGGTGGTCCTCACATCCACCTCACCCGGCTTGATGTATGCGACTGCCTTGTTTCCTCCGCTCATCCTGACTCGCCGTCCCTTCGGCTCTCCTCGTCCAGCGGATGGCTCGGCCTGTGCGTGTGATCCGGCCTGTGTGATGGAGACGGCTGCCGCTCGGGCGGTCCGGCAGAGGTGCGTGCCAGTACGGGACGTACCGGTACGGAACGTGTCGGTCCCCGGGGCGGGAGGCCCCGGGGAGACATCTGCTGCCCGCCGGGCTGTACGCGCGGTCGTTCTCCATACATAAGCCTAAGCCCGGCGCGGAAAGCGGACAAGTGACCATAAATGCGCACGTTATCGCTGGTGCGGGACGGTGGACCGGCTCATGGGTGCGGGGCGGCGGACCGGCTCAGAAGAGCGGTTCCGGGAGCACGCCCTCCAGGGCCAGCAGCTTCCGCTTGGTCTCGAGGCCGCCCCCGAAGCCGCCGAGCCCGCCGTCGCTCTCCACCACGCGATGACACGGCACCACCAACGGCAGCGGGTTGGAACCCATCGCCGCGCCGACCGCCTGCGCGGCCGCCGGCTGGCCCACCCGCCTGGCCAGATCGCCGTAACCGACCACGGTGCCGTACGGGACGCCCGTCGCCAGCTCGCGCAGCACCTGCCGGTTGAAGCCCGTGGAGAGCGACCAGTCGAGCGGCAGCCCGAACTCCCGCAGCTCGCCCGCGAAGTACGCGGACAGCCTGCGTATCGGCTCGGCCAGCAGCCCCGACGCCGACTCGGCGGGCTCGGTGCCCAGCCGGTCCCTCAGCTGTCCGAGCGCCTTCTCCCGCACCGGTCCGTCGACATGGAAGACGACGCTCACCAGCCCCTGGCCGGTCGCGGCCAGCAGCAGCGGCCCGATGCCGGTGGGCACGACCGTCCACTCCACCGGCGACTGCCCGTAGTTGTCCATGCCGACCACGGTACGGGCCACCACTGACAACGGCCCCGAGACCGGCCTCCGGCCCCGGCCCACCGGCTTCCGGCCTCAGCCCACCGCGTCCCGGACCAGGTCCGGCCTGTTGGTGATGATCCCGTCCACGCCGAGATCACGGACACGCACCGCGTCCGCCGTGTCGTCGACCGTCCAGGTGCTCACCGTGAGCGGCTTGCCGTGCGGGCCCTTGAGCCGGTGCACCGCGGCCACGTAGTCGCCGGTGAGCGCCGCGTGCGCCGGGTTGATCTGGTCCGTGAACGCCGCGTACGCGGGCAGATCGGCCACCGCGGGCGCGCCGAGGAAGCCGGTCGTGAGGTCCGGACGCAGCTGGTGCACCGTACGGATGCTGTCCGCGCCGAAGCTCTGGATGACCAGCTTGTTCCGGACGTGCGAGCGGCTGAGCCAGCCCTCCTGGCCCAGTACCCGCAGGATATCCTTCTCGACGCCCGGGTACTGCTCGGGCGCCTTGATCTCCAGGAGCAGCTTCTGCCGGTTGGCCTCGACGGCCTCCAGGTACTGCTTCAGCGTGGGTACGCGCTCGCCCGCCCACCGCTCGCCGAACCAGCTGCCCGCGTCCAGCCGGGCGATCTCCGCCGCCGTGAAGTCCTTGACCTTCCAGGGCGCCCGGTCGGGGAAGACCTCTTCCACATCGGTGGTCCGCCGGAGGTTGTCGTCGTGGATCACCACGAGCCGGCCGTCCTTGGTGCGCTGGACGTCGTTCTCCACCCAGTCGATGCCCAGGTCATCGGCCGCTTCGACGGCCGCGAGCGTGTTCTCCGGGGCGTAGGCGGAGGCGCCGCGGTGCGCGATGACGACGGGGCTTCCGCTCCTGGACCCGGCGGCCGGGCCCGCGCTCGCGGTGGCGGCGCCGGGCAGAACCAGTGCCGTGACTCCCAGCAGTGCGGCGGCCGTTGTCACTGAGGTGCGTGTGGACACGTGTACTCCTCGCGTCGGGCGATGACGGTCGGCCAGAGCGTGACAGCCCCCGGCCAACGGGGAACAGGCGAAGGTTGGCCACCACGTGAAGTCACGCGGTGGACCGGAACGGTGGGGCGGGACGGGGTGAGATCATGAAGCCACACCGGCGCGGGGCCGCCCCGTACCCTGGGGTCGCGCCGTTTCGTGTCGACAAAACGCCGATGGCCTGTTTGCTAACCGGCCCGGCCGTCCTACCCTCGCCCGAACCGGCGCTTTCGCACAGGGAGCACGAGGGGTGAGGGGCATACCGCTATGCAGGGCACGATCGACGGATTCAGCTACGGTCTCGTCACCCCCGTAGTGGCCTTTCTGATGGCCTGCCTCGGCGCGGCTCTGGGCCTGCGCTGCACGGCGAGATCCCTCCGTACCAGACGCTCCTGGAAGCCCGGCGGGCTCGCCCTGGGATCGGCCGCGATCGGCTCCGGCGTCTGGACGATGCACTTCATCGCGATGATGGGGTTCAGCGTCTCGGAGGTGCCGGTCGGCTACGACCGGCTCACGACGTTCGCCAGCCTCGTGGTGGGGATCGTCATGGTCGGGGTGGGGATATTCATCGTGGGGTACCGCGGCACGACCCCCATGACGCTCGTCACCGGCGGCATCATCACCGGCCTCGGTTTCGCCACCATGCACTACCTCGGCATGGCCGGCATACGGCTACAGGGCCGCGTCGGATACGACACCGTCACCGTCGCGCTCTCCGTCATGATCGCCGTCGTCGCGGCGACGGCGGCGCTCTGGGTGGTCGTCTCGCACCGGGGATTTCTGGCCGGTCTGGCCGCCAGCGCCGTGATGGGCGTCGCGTCGACCGGAATGCACTACACCGCGATGGCCGCGGTCCACGTGCATCTGGACGGCGCCGTCGACGACTCGGGCGGCGCGCCGTCCACCGAACTGCTGGCCCCGATGCTGGTCGGCCCGGCGTTCTTCCTGCTGCTGGCCGGAGTGGCGGTGCTGGTCGACCCGCTGCTGGTGACGGGCCGTCCCGAGCGGTCACGCTCCGCGGGGTCCGTGACCGGGCCGTGCGGGCGCGGCGGGGTGCCCGCGCAGCGGATCCGGCCGCGGCCCGCCCTTCGCGAGCACGCCGACCGTACGGCCGCCAGGTCCCCGCGCCGCGGCTCCCAGGACCTCCACGACTGGTGACGCGGGTGAGCCGCCGGTCACCCCGGGTGATCCGGCGCCGCTCATCGCCCCACTGTCAGTGCGGGGTCGTACGGTGGATCCATGCGGCCCGTTTCCAAGATCGAACGTACGGTGGCGCCTTTCGAGGTCGTCAGCTCCTACCAGCCCAGTGGCGACCAGCCGACGGCCATCGCCGACCTGGAGCGGCGTGTCCGCGCGGGCGAGAAGGACGTCGTCCTGCTCGGCGCGACCGGCACGGGAAAGTCGGCGACGACCGCCTGGATGATCGAGAAGCTCCAGCGGCCCACGCTGGTGATGGCGCCGAACAAGACGCTCGCCGCCCAGCTGGCCAACGAATTCCGCGAGCTGCTGCCCAACAACGCCGTCGAGTACTTCGTCTCGTACTACGACTACTACCAGCCCGAGGCGTACGTCCCCCAGTCGGACACCTACATCGAGAAGGACTCCTCCATCAACGAGGAGGTGGAGCGGCTGCGCCACTCCGCGACGAACTCCCTTCTCACCCGGCGCGACGTGATCGTCGTCGCCTCGGTCTCCTGCATCTACGGCCTCGGTACGCCCCAGGAGTACGTGGACCGGATGGTGCCGCTGAAGGTCGGCCTGGAGCTGGACAGGGACCAGCTGCTGCGCCGCTTCGTCGACATCCAGTACACGCGCAACGACCTCGCGTTCACCCGGGGCACCTTCCGGGTCCGGGGCGACACCATCGAGATCTTCCCGGTCTACGAGGAGCTGGCCGTCCGTATCGAGATGTTCGGTGACGAGATCGAGGCGCTCTCCACGCTGCACCCGCTCACCGGCGAGGTCATCAGCGACGACGACGAGCTGTACATCTTCCCGGCGAGCCACTACGTGGCCGGCCCCGAGCGCATGGAGAAGGCGGTCAACGGCATCGAGCGGGAGCTGGAGACCCGGCTGGCCGAGCTGGACAAGCAGGGCAAGCTGCTGGAGTCACAGCGACTGCGGATGCGCACGACGTACGACATCGAGATGATGCGCCAGATCGGCTCCTGCTCGGGGATCGAGAACTACTCGATGCACTTCGACGACCGCGCGCCCGGCTCCGCGCCCAACACGCTCCTCGACTACTTCCCCGAGGACTTCCTGCTGGTCATCGACGAGTCGCATGTCACCGTGCCGCAGATCGGCGCGATGTACGAGGGGGACGCGTCCCGCAAGCGGACGCTGGTCGACCACGGCTTCCGGCTGCCGTCCGCGCTCGACAACCGCCCGCTGAAGTGGGAGGAGTTCCAGCAGCGGATCGGCCAGACCGTCTATCTCTCCGCGACTCCGGGGACATACGAACTGTCCCGCTCCGACGGCTTCGTGGAGCAGATCATCCGTCCCACCGGCCTGATCGACCCCGAGGTCGTCGTCAAGCCCACGGAGGGCCAGATCGACGATCTGGTCCATGAGATCCGCGAGCGGACCGCGAAGGACGAGCGCGTCCTGGTGACCACGCTCACCAAGAAGATGGCCGAGGACCTCACCGACTACTTCCTGGAGCTGGGCATCCAGGTCCGGTATCTGCACAGCGATGTGGACACCCTGCGCCGGGTCGAGCTGCTGCGTGAGCTGCGCGCCGGTGAGTACGACGTCCTCGTCGGCATCAACCTGCTGCGTGAGGGCCTCGACCTCCCGGAGGTCTCCCTGGTGGCGATCCTCGACGCCGACAAGCAGGGCTTCCTGCGCTCGGGCACCTCACTGATCCAGACCATCGGCCGGGCCGCGCGCAATGTGTCCGGGCAGGTCCATATGTACGCGGACAAGATCACCCCGGCGATGGCGCAGGCGATCGACGAGACGAACCGGCGCCGTGAGAAGCAGATCGCGTACAACACCGAGCGCGGTATCGACCCCCAGCCGCTCCGCAAGAAGATCAACGACATCGTGGCGACCATCGCGCGCGAGGAGGTCGACACCGAGGCCCTGCTCGGCACGGGCTACCGGCAGTCGAAGGACGGCAAGCCGGCCAAGGCCCCGGTTCCCTCGCTCGGGGCGAAGTCCGCGAAGGGCGGCAAGGCCGGGACCGCGGGCGCGGTGCTCACCGACCGGCCCGCCGCCGAACTGGCCGGGATCATCGAGGAGATGACCGACCGGATGCGGGCCGCCGCCGCCGAGTTGCAGTTCGAGATCGCCGCGCGGCTGCGCGACGAAGTGGGCGAACTCAAGAAGGAATTGCGGCAGATGAGGGAGGCGGGGCTCGCCTGACACACCGGGACACCTGGTGTGTTGCAAGACCGACACAAAAACGGTCCACGTCTCCTGCGCTGTCCGCGTGACTGCGTAGGGTGCTGCGCAACCGCATACGGACGGTTGCGGGGGAACCATTCGAGAGGGGACAGCGCGTGGCGGACGTATCCAAGGGCGGCGCGCCCGGAGGCCCTGGCGTCAATCTGACCAAGGGTCAGGCCATCAGCCTGGAGAAGAAGGGCGGCGGCACCCTGACGGCGGTGCGCATGGGGCTCGGCTGGCAGGCCGCCCCGCGCCGGGGCCTGTTCGGCTCCCGTACCCGCGAGATCGACCTGGACGCCTCGGCGGTGCTGTTCGCCGACAAGCAGCCGGTCGACGTGGTCTTCTTCCGTCATCTCGTCAGCGACGACGGCTCGGTACGGCACACCGGCGACAATCTCGTCGGCGGCGCGGGCCAGGGCGGTGACGACGAGGCGATCCTCGTCGACCTCCAGCGGATCCCGGTCCATATCGACCAGATCGTCTTCACGGTGAACTCCTTCACCGGCCAGACGTTCCAGGAGGTCCAGAACGCCTTCTGCCGCATCGTCGACGAGACCAACGGCCAGGAGCTGGCCCGCTACACGCTCGACGGCGGGGGCCAGTACACCGCGCAGATCATGGCGAAGGTCCACCGCGTCGGCTCCGGCTGGCAGATGACGGCCCTCGGCAACCCGGCCAACGGCCGTACGTTCCAGGACCTGATGCCGTCGATCCTGCCGCATCTGTAGGACGCGGCGACTTCCCGCATCTGTAGGACGCGGCGACGTCGTCGTCCCGTACGCGCAGCTCCCGGAGGCCGGCGCAGGCCACCGGGGGCTGCCGCGCCTCCGACCTCGCACCGCACACCCTCACCCCCGCACCTGGGCATCCGGACACGGGCGCCTGAGCAGCCGGCACCGGAACACCCGTACAGAGCTGTACACCCACACCTGAACACCGACGCGTAACCGATGAGGGGACAGAGGCGATGACGGCCGAGCTGGTCCGGGGGCAGAACCACCCCTTGCCCCACACCCGACTGGAGATCCGGGTGACGGCCGGCACACCGGTCATGGCCTGCGCCACGCTCGCGGACGCCCAGGGCACCGTCGGCGGCACGGAGTGGATCGTCCACCCCGGTTCGCCCTCGCTCCCGGGCATCGAGGTGTCCCGCCAGGCCGCCGCGGGCCTGCGCTTCCATGTCGATCTCGACGCCCTGCCCCCGCGTGTGCATCTGGTGCGCGCTCTGCTCGCTCTCCCCGAGGGCGTCGGCGGTCCCGACCGCTTCGGCGCCACCGCGGCCCCCTTCGCGGCCGTCACCTCCACCGAGGGCGTGGAGGTCGCCAGTTTCACCCTCACCGGGCTGGACTCCGAGACCGCCGTCGTGGCCCTGGAGCTGTACCGCCGCCAGGGCGCCTGGAAGGTCAGGGCCGTCGGCCAGGGGTACGCGGGCGGCCTCGCCGAGCTCTTCGGCGACCAGGGCCTGTCGCAGGCCCGTGTCTTCGCCGCCGGTATCCACGAGGCGGTGGCCGGTCATCTGGCCAGCGCCGTACAGACACCCCTGCCGGGCGCGACGGACGGCAGGCGGCGCAGGTCCGAAGGGCTGCCCCCGGCCCCGGGGCCCGCCCCCGCACCGCAGTCCGCGCCCGACACCGTGCCGTCCGCCGGGCCGTCGCCGTCCGGACCGCCACCGCCCGGAGGCCCGCAGCCGGGCACGGGCGGGACGGGCGATGTGGGCGGCGCGGGCGGGGCGGTCAACTACACACACCCGGGCCGCCGTACCTCGACGCCTCCGACTCCGCCCCCGGCCACGGGCCCCGCGCAGCCGGGCCGGCCGCCCCGTCCCGTCGCGGGCGACGCCACGGGCTGGTCCATGGACGAGCGCCTCTACAACCAGGTCTGGGGCATGTTCGAAGACCTGGCCCGTACGGTCGCCGCGTACCGCAGCGCCATGGACTTCGCCGAGTCGCGGCTCGACCAGGAGCTGGACGGTGTCCTCTCCGACCCCCGCCTGCGCATCGGCGGAGCGGGAAACGCCGCCCGCGAGGCCGCCCGCGCCAAGCACGACCAGCTCGCCGGCCAGGCACGCGAGGCCCTCGACCGCGATCTCGCCCAGCTCGTCGCCGAGTCCGAGGTCGTCGAGCCCGCGCTGCCGCACGCCTACGCCCGCTGGGACAACCCCGTCTGGCACGGCTACCGCGTTCCGATGGAGATCCCGATGGCGCTCCGCCTCGGCGACGTCCATCTGCCCGAGCGCCCCGACCTGCGGATACCGATGCTGGTGCGGCTGCCCCTGGAGCGCGGGCTCTGGGTCGACAGCGGTCGCTCCGGCTCCGAGGCCGCGCTGATGATGGACGACGCCCAGCTGCGCGGGCTGGCCATGGACACCGCGGTCGCCCATGCCGCGCGGCTCCTGGCCGTCTACCCGCCCGGAGAGTTCACCGTCCATGTGATCGACCCGGCCGGCTCGGGGGCGCGCTCACTGGCCCCGCTGACCGCGTCCGGGGTGCTGGACCAGCCGCCCGCGACGGGCGCCGGGGGAGTGGCGACCGTCCTCGCGGCGCTCACCCAGCGGGTGGATCTGGTGCAGATGGCGCTTCGCGCCGGGGCGGCCGAATCCCTGCCGCCCGGTCTCGACACCGCCGAGCAGCTGCTGATCGTCAATGACTTCCCGCACGGCTTCGACGACCGCGCGGTCACCCAGCTGCGCTATCTCGCCGACGAAGGGCCCGCCGTCGGCGTGCACCTGCTGATGGTCGCGGACCGCGAGGACGCGAGCGGGTACGGGCCGGTGCTGGACCCGCTCTGGCGGACGCTGCTCCGGGTCACCCCCGTCCCGGACGATCACCTCGCCGATCCCTGGGTCGGCCACGCATGGACCTACGAGCCACCGGCGGTGCCGCCGCGCAGCCGGGTGCTCCTCCAGGTGCTGGAACAGGTGGCGTCCGCTCGCCGTACGTGGCGTCGCTGATCCCCTCTGACCTGCGCACTTGGCGATCGTTTACCTCTTTCTTTACCTTTCCTTGGTCTTTCCTGTACTCTTCTTGGCAGCGGAGGGGAGTACTCCCACATCGCGACGTGCCCGTCAATACGGATCGCCATCGATCCCGGGGCGTCGGCCCGGGGAGCGGCGGAAGCCGCCCGGGTGGAAGAGACCTCCGGCAGCGACGACGCTGATTTGTAGCCGTACGAAGCCGGAGGCACAGTGGACGTTTCCATGAATCTCTGGGTGCTGACCATTCTTGGTCTGTCCGCCCTGATCGCTGTCGACTTCTTCATCGGGCGCAAGCCCCATGACGTGTCGATGAAGGAAGCCGGTATCTGGACGGTCGTCTGGATCGCCCTCGCCGCGCTGTTCGGCCTCGGCCTGATGGTGTTCGGGACGGGCCAGGCGTCCGGCGAGTTCTTCGCCGGCTTCATCACCGAGAAGTCGCTCAGTGTCGACAATCTCTTCGTCTTCGTCCTGATCATGGCGAAGTTCTCGGTTCCCACACATCTCCAGCAGCGCGTGCTGCTCATCGGTGTGCTGATCGCCCTGGTCCTGCGCGCGATATTCATCGCGGCCGGCGCCGCGATCATCGCCAGCTTCTCGTGGGTCTTCTTCATCTTCGGCGCGTTCCTGATCTACACCGCCTGGAAGCTCATCCAGGAGGCGCGCTCGGACGACGAGGAAGAGGAGTTCGAGGAGAACCGTCTCCTGAAGTCCATCGAGAAGCGCTTCGGGGTCGCCGACAAGTACCACGGCACCAAGCTCTTCATCCGGAACAACGGCAAGCGGATCCTGACCCCGCTGATGGTGGTCATGCTGGCCATCGGCACCACCGACGTGCTGTTCGCGCTGGACTCCATCCCCGCGATCTTCGGTCTGACCCAGGACCCGTACATCGTCTTCACCGCCAACGCCTTCGCGCTGATGGGTCTGCGGCAGCTCTACTTCCTCATCGGGGGGCTGCTCAAGAAGCTGGTGCACCTCAGCTACGGCCTGTCGGTCATCCTGGGCTTCATCGGTGTGAAGCTGGTGCTCCACGCGCTGCATGAGACCGGGGTGAATGTCCCCGAGATCTCCATTCCGGTCTCGCTCGCGGTCATCTGCGGTGTCCTGATCGTCACCACGATCACCAGCCTGATCGCCTCGAAGAAGCAGGCGGAGCGCGACGCGGTCGCCGCCGGGACGGATGGCGGCAAGGACAGCAAGGACAAGGACAGCATCGAGGCCTGATCCTCACGGAACGGCCTGATCCTCGCGGTTCGGCCTGATCCTCACGGAACGGGCGCAACGGAGAGGGGGCGAGCGGCGGAACTGCCGCTCGCCCCCTCTCTCGCGTCAGCGGAGGACCGGACCGGCCGTCACCAGCCCCGCGCCCGCCAGGCCGCGAGCTGCGGGCGCTCGGCGCCGAGAGTGGAGTCGTTGCCGTGCCCGGGGTAGATCCACGCCTCGTCCGGCAGGGCCCCGAAGATCTTGGTCTCGATCCCGTCCATCAGGCTCGTGAAGTCCGCCGGGGTCCCGGTCCTCCCGGGGCCGCCGGGGAACAGGCAGTCGCCGGTGAACAGATGCGCGTGGTCGTGCGGGTCGTCGTAGACCAGCACGATCGAACCCGGGGTGTGACCCACCAGATGCAGGGCGGTGAGTTCGATCTCACCGACGCGGATCGTGTCCCCGTCCTCGACCGGGACATCGGTGGGGACGGGGATGCCCTCGGCGTCGTACCGCCCCGCGTACGTCCGCGCGCCCGTGGCCGCCACGACCTCGGCCAGGGCCTGCCAGTGGTCGCCATGGCGGTGTGTGGTGACGACCGACGCGATGCCGTCGTCGCCGATCAGGGTCAGCAGCGTGGAGGCGTCATTGGCCGCGTCGATCAGCAGCTGCTCGCCGGTGGCCCGGCAGCGCAGCAGATAGGCGTTGTTGTCCATCGGCCCCACGGCCACTTTGGAGATCATCAGGGCGGGCAGTTCATGCACATCCGCCGGTCCGCCGACCTTCACCGTTCCGCTGTACGTCATACGGATCAGCCTATAGCGGGGGCAGTACGGGGAGGGGGCCGTCCGGGGACTTCAGGGCGGCGCCGTCCCTGCGGCCCGCGAGCCAGCCCATCAGGTCCGCGGCGGGTCCGCTCACGGCGAGCGCGGTGCCCTCGGTACGGCCCGTGCGCCGGCTCCGTCCGTCGGGCGTGGTCAGGACCAGCGGCGGGACGGCGGCGTTCCCGGAGAAGCGCTCCACGAGGAAGCGGGTCTCGCGCTCGACGAACTCCTCGGAGAGATCTTCCAGCTCGTGGCCGATACCGAGATCGACATGGTGCAGCTCGATCTCGATCAGCCGGCGGAACGGGAGGCGGGCCGCCACGTCCGTGACGCCGTTGCGCATCGTGACGACGCGCGTCCAGTCCGCGGGCGCGGCCGCGGAATGCTGGAAGCCGTCGGCGGTGTTACGTACATCGGCGAGCTGGACTTCCAGCGGGCGCGACGCGTCCCGCTCGATGTCCGCGTCACGGGTTTCGGCGTCGCGGTACATGGGCCGGCCTTCGAGCACATTGACCAGTGCGTCCGCGTTCCTGGCGAGATGTGCCAGCACATGTCCCCGGCTCCAGCCCGGGAGCCGTGACGGCGCGGCGAGGGCCGCGTTGTCCAGTCGGGCGGCTGCGCTGAGGAGCCGGTCCGTCGCTTCACGTACAGCCGCCAGGTCACGCTCGTGATCGATCATGGCGCCGACGATAGCGCCGCCACTCGATCGGGTGAAGACGGTGAAGGGCGGCCGTAAATCGAATGCGCGTGCTATAAGCTCGGAAGAGGCATCCTGGCATGTAGGAATCCCGCCCGGCGCTCCGAAGCCCGGCAATCCACCACTTGGCAATCCATTCGTTCTGGCGACCCCCATTAGTGTGGGAAGGGGGCTCCGCCCCTGCTTCTCTCCAGAAAGGTGCGGACAGGCGTGGCCGACCGTCTCATCGTCCGTGGCGCGCGCGAGCACAATCTCAAGAACGTGTCGCTCGACCTCCCCCGTGACTCCCTCATCGTCTTCACCGGGCTTTCCGGGTCGGGCAAGTCCTCTCTCGCGTTCGACACGATCTTCGCCGAAGGACAGCGCCGGTACGTGGAGTCCCTCTCCTCGTACGCCCGGCAGTTCCTCGGTCAGATGGACAAGCCGGACGTCGACTTCATCGAGGGGCTCTCCCCGGCAGTCTCCATCGACCAGAAGTCGACCTCGCGCAACCCGCGCTCGACGGTCGGCACGATCACCGAGGTCTACGACTACCTCCGGCTGCTCTTCGCCAGGATCGGCAAGCCGCACTGCCCCGAGTGCGGCCGGCCGATCTCCCGGCAGTCGCCGCAGGCCATCGTGGACCGGGTGCTCGAACTGCCCGAGGGCAGCCGGTTCCAGGTCCTCTCGCCGCTCGTCCGTGAGCGCAAGGGCGAGTTCGTCGACCTCTTCTCCGATCTTCAGACGAAGGGGTACAGCCGGGCCAGGGTCGACGGGCAGACGATCCAGCTCAGCGAGCCGCCCAAGCTCAAGAAGCAGGAGAAGCACACCATCGAGGTGGTGGTCGATCGCCTCACGGTGAAGGACAGCGCCAAGCGCAGGCTGACCGACTCGGTCGAGACCGCCCTCGGTCTCTCCGGCGGCATGGTCGTGCTCGACTTCGTCGACCTCCCCGAGGACGACCCCGAGCGCGAGCGGATGTACTCCGAGCATCTGTACTGCCCGTACGACGATCTCTCCTTCGAGGAGCTGGAGCCCCGCTCCTTCTCCTTCAACTCGCCGTTCGGCGCCTGCCCCGACTGCACCGGTATCGGTACGCGCATGGAGGTCGACCCGGAGCTGATCGTTCCCGACGAGGACAAGTCACTCGACGAGGGCGCGATCCACCCCTGGTCCCACGGCCATACGAAGGAGTACTTCGGACGGCAGATCGGCGGCCTCGCCAAGGCCCTCGGGTTCCGTACGGACATCCCGTGGGCCGGACTGCCGCAGCGTGCCAGGAAGGCCCTGCTGTACGGCCACAAGACCCAGGTCGAGGTCCGGTACCGGAACCGGTACGGCCGTGAGCGCGCCTACACCAGCCCCGCCTTCGAGGGAGCGGTCTCCTTCGTCAAGCGGCGGCACACGGAGGCGGAGAGCGACACGAGCAGGGAGCGCTTCGAGGGCTATATGCGCGAGGTGCCCTGCCCGACCTGTGAGGGCACCCGCCTCAAGCCGATCGTCCTCGCGGTCACGGTCATGGAGAAGTCCATCGCCGAGGTCGCCGCGCTGTCGATCAGCGACTGCGCCGACTTCCTGGGCGAGCTCAGGCTGGACGCCCGGGACAAGAAGATCGCCGAGCGGGTGCTCAAGGAGGTCAACGAACGGCTGAAGTTCCTGGTCGACGTCGGCCTGGACTACCTCTCGCTGAACCGCGCGGCCGGGACCCTCTCCGGCGGCGAGGCCCAGCGGATCCGGCTCGCGACGCAGATCGGCTCGGGGCTGGTCGGGGTGTTGTACGTCCTGGACGAGCCGTCGATCGGTCTGCACCAGCGGGACAACCACCGGCTGATCGAGACCCTGGTCCGGCTGCGGGACATGGGCAACACCCTGATCGTCGTGGAGCACGACGAGGACACCATCAAGGTGGCCGACTGGGTGGTCGACATCGGCCCCGGCGCCGGTGAGCACGGCGGCAAGGTCGTGCACTCGGGACCGTTGAAGGGGCTGCTGGCCAACAAGGAGTCGATGACCGGCCAGTACCTCTCCGGGAAGAAGGCCATCCCGACCCCGGGCATCCGCCGGCCGATCGACCCGGGCCGGCAGCTCACCGTGCACGGCGCCCGGGAGAACAATCTGCGGGACATCGACGTGTCGTTCCCGCTGGGTGTGTTCACGGCCATCACCGGAGTCTCGGGCTCCGGTAAGTCGACGCTGGTCAACGACATCCTGTACACGCATCTGGCGCGCGAGCTGAACGGCGCGAAGTCGGTGCCCGGCCGTCACACCCGGGTCGACGGCGACGATCTGGTCGACAAGGTCGTCCATGTCGACCAGTCGCCCATCGGCCGTACGCCCCGCTCCAACCCGGCCACGTACACCGGTGTCTTCGACCATGTCCGCAAGCTCTTCGCCGAGACGATGGAGGCCAAGGTCCGCGGCTACCTCCCCGGGCGCTTCTCCTTCAACGTCAAGGGCGGACGCTGCGAGAACTGCTCGGGCGACGGCACGATCAAGATCGAGATGAACTTCCTGCCGGACGTCTACGTCCCGTGCGAGGTCTGTCATGGAGCCCGCTACAACCGGGAGACCCTGGAGGTCCACTACAAGGGCAAGTCCATCGCCGAGGTGCTGGACATGCCGATCGAGGAGGCCCTGGACTTCTTCGAGGCCGTCCCGACGATCTCGCGGCACCTCAGGACGCTCAACGAGGTCGGCCTCGGGTATGTCCGGCTCGGCCAGTCCGCGCCGACCCTCTCGGGCGGCGAGGCGCAGCGGGTGAAGCTGTCGAGCGAGCTGCAGAAGCGGTCCACCGGCCGCACGGTCTACGTCCTGGACGAGCCGACGACCGGTCTGCACTTCGAGGACATCAGCAAGCTGATCACGGTGCTCTCCGGACTGGTCGAGAAGGGCAACACGGTGATCGTGATCGAGCACAACCTGGACGTCATCAAGACGGCGGACTGGGTGATCGACATGGGTCCGGAGGGCGGCAACGGCGGCGGTCTGGTGATCGCGGAGGGCACCCCGGAGCAGGTGGCCGGAGTCCCGGCCAGCCACACCGGAAAGTTCCTGCGGGAGATCCTCGACGCCGAGAGCATCAGCGACGCGGCGCCGATGAAGAAGGCCACCACCCGCAGGACGGCGGCCAAGAAGGCACCGGCGAAGGCGGCGGCGAAGAAGACCACCGCACGCTCGCGCCGCGCCTGACCCGGGGGTGCCCGGGGCCGGGGGCGCCGGGCCCGACCGGGGCCCGGGGGCGCTCACGCCTCGTGTCGCCTCGTCACCCACGGCTGTCCCGTCGCTCCCGGACTCGGCACAATCCTGGGATGGACGAGACGGCGGTGGACGGGACGGGCCGGGACGAGACGGTTCCGACGGACGACGGGGTACGGCTCTGGGCCACGCGCACGGGCGGCGGCGCCGGCGAGCCCGTGATCCTCTGCCACGGCGGGCCGGGCCTCTGGGACACCCTGGAGGAGCCGGCCGCCCTGCTCCCCGGCACCCCGGCGTACCGCTGGGACCAGCGCGGCTGCGGCCGCTCCCAGCGCTCGGGCCCGTACAGCACCGCCCGTTCGATCGCCGACCTCGAAGCCGTACGGCGCCACTTCGGGCCGGAGCGGGTCACGCTGCTGGGCCACTCCTGGGGCGCGCGGCTGGCCCTGGAATACGCGCTGGCCCATTCCGCCCGGGTCGGCGCGCTGATCTATGTCTCGGGCACCGGCATCGACGACGACTCCACCTGGCATCCGGCGTACAAGGAGGCGTTCCGCCGCAGGCTCGGCGAGCGCCCCGGCCGGCGGGAGCGCTGGGAGGAGCTGCGTGAGCGCGGCGACGGCCGTACGGACGCGGAGGACAGGGAGTACGCGGTCCTCCAGTGGTCGGTGGACTTCGCCGACCGCGATCGCGCGCGGGCACACGCCGAGGCCATGGCGACCCCGTGGTTCGGCGTCAACTACGCGTGCAACGCCGCCATCGGCGCGGAGCTGAAGCGGCCCTCGGCCACCCACGGACTGCGGGAGCGGTGCGCGGCGCTGCGTGTCCCCGTACTGATCGTGGACGGGGAGGGCGACATCCGGCCCCGCTGGTCCGTGGACTCGCTGGAGCGCGCGCTCCCCGACGTGACCAGGACGACGCTGGCGGGCGCCGGACACCTGCCCTGGACCGAGGACCCGGAGGGCTTCCGGGCGGCGGTCGGGACGTTCCTCGACGGCGTGCGCCACCGGCGGGGCAGCCGCTGAAGAGCCGCCGGAACGGCCCCGGTATCGTCGCGTATGTCACCGACCCCGGCTGTCACCGGCCCCCGACCCAGTGGAGACACCCATGCCCGGCCCGTCCGCCGCTCGTCGCACCGTGCTGAAGGGCGCCGCGCTCGCCGGTGCGGCCGGACTGGGGGTGGCGGCCTGCTCCACCGAGTCGAAGCTGGGTCACGCCGAGAACCCCACCCCCACCGCACCGGTCGACCTCGGCGCGGCGGCGGAGGTGCCGGTCGGCGGCGCGAAGCTCTACCGGGAGCAGCGACTGGTGGTGAGCTGCCCCGCGAAGGGCGAGTACAAGGCGTTCAGCGCGCAGTGCACCCACGCGGGCTGCCTCCTGGAGAAGCTGGAGGGCACGGTGGGTGACTGCCCGTGCCACGGCAGCAAGTTCGACGTCACCAGCGGCAAGGCGCTCCAGGGTCCGGCGACCGAGCCGCTGCCCGAGGTCCCGGTCACGGCGGAGGGCGGCAAGCTCATCGCGGGCCCCCGGGCCTGAGAGCCTCCCGGGCCTGAGAGCCACCCGGGCCTGAGCCCCCCGGGCCTGAGAGACCCGCCGGGCCCAAGAGCCGTCGCGGTACCCCCCGGCGCGGTCCTGCTGTCGGTCCCCGACAGTAGGGTGGACGGCATGGCCGACCCCTCCAGCTACCGCCCCAAGCCGGGACAGATCCCCGACTCGCCGGGGGTCTACAGGTTCCGTGACGACCACCGGCGGGTGATCTATGTCGGGAAGGCGAAAAGCCTGCGTCAGCGGCTCGCCAACTACTTCCAGGACCTCGCGGGTCTGCACCCGCGTACCCGCACCATGGTCACCACCGCGGCGTCCGTCGAGTGGACCGTCGTCTCCACCGAGGTCGAGGCGCTCCAGCTGGAGTACTCCTGGATCAAGGAGTACGACCCCCGCTTCAACGTCAAGTACCGCGACGACAAGAGCTATCCGTTCCTCGCCGTCACGCTGAACGAGGAGTTCCCCCGGGTCCAGGTGATGCGCGGCGCCAAGAAGAAGGGCGTGCGCTACTTCGGCCCCTACGGACACGCGTGGGCCATCCGCGAGACCGTCGATCTGATGCTCCGTGTGTTTCCCGTACGGACGTGCTCCGCCGGGGTGTTCAAGAACGCCGCGCGGACCGGCCGCCCCTGCCTCCTCGGCTACATCGGCAAGTGCTCGGCGCCCTGCGTCGGCCGGGTCACCCCCGAGGAACACCGCGAACTCGCCGAGGAGTTCTGCGACTTCATGGCCGGCCGCACCGGCACGTACATCCGTCGCCTGGAGCAGCGGATGACCGACGCCGCCGAGGAGATGGAGTACGAGAAGGCGGCCCGGCTGCGCGACGACATAGGCGCGCTGCGCCGCGCGATGGAGAAGAACGCGGTGGTGCTCGCCGACGCCACGGACGCCGACCTCATCGCCGTGGCCGAGGACGAGCTGGAGGCCGCCGTACAGATCTTCCACGTCCGCGGCGGGCGGGTCCGCGGCCAGCGTGGCTGGGTCACGGACAAGGTCGAGGCCGTGGAGACGGCGGGGCTCGTCGAGCACGCCCTCCAGCAGCTGTACGGGGAGGAGCGCGGGGACGCCGTCCCCAAGGAGGTGCTCGTCCCCGCCCTGCCGGAGGACGCGGAGGCCGTCGGCCAGTGGCTCAGCGAGCGCCGCGGATCCCATGTCTCGCTGCGGATTCCGCAGCGCGGCGACAAGAAGGACCTGATGGCGACGGTCGGGCGCAACGCCCAGCAGTCCCTGGTCCTGCACAAGACCAAGCGCGCCAGCGATCTCACCACCCGCTCCCGGGCCCTGGAGGAGATCGCGGAGGCCCTCGGTCTGGACAGCGCGCCGCTGCGTATCGAGTGCTTCGACATCTCGCATCTCCAGGGTGACGATGTCGTGGCGTCCATGGTGGTCTTCGAGGACGGCCTCGCCCGTAAGGGTGAATACCGCCGGTTCCAGATCAAGACCTTCGAGGGACAGGACGACGTCCGGTCGATGCACGAGGTCATCGGGCGGCGCTTCCGGCGCTACCTCCAGGAGAAGGAGCGGACCGGGGAGTGGCCCGAAGGGCAGGACCGGCCCGAGGAGCCGCTGGAGCCCGGGGAGCTTGGTGAGCCCGGGGAGTCCTCAGCCGGGCCCGCGGAGTCCGGAGAGCCCGGTGAGCCCCTGGCCGGGGTCGGCCCCCTGGACGGGCTGGAGCGACTGGACCGGCTGGAACAGCCCGGACGTGAGGACGACGGCCGCCCCAAGCGCTTCGCCTATCCGCCCCAGCTGGTCGTCGTCGACGGCGGGCAGCCGCAGGTCGCGGCGGCCAAGCGGGCCCTGGACGAGCTGGGCATCGACGATGTCGCCGTCTGTGGTCTCGCCAAGCGCCTCGAAGAGGTCTGGGTGCCGGACGAGAGCGACCCGGTGGTCCTGCCACGCTCCAGCGAGGGACTCTATCTGCTCCAGCGCGTACGGGACGAGGCGCACCGCTTCGCCATCACGTACCAGCGGGCCAAGCGGGCCAAACGCGTCAGGTCCAGCCCGCTGGACGATGTGCCCGGCCTCGGCGAGTCGCGGAAACAGTCGCTGATCAAGCATTTCGGCTCGGTGAAGAAGCTGCGGCAGGCGACAATCGACCAGATCTGTGAGGTTCCGGGCGTGGGACGCAAAACGGCCGAGTCCGTCGTCGTGGCCTTCGCCAAGGCGGCCCCGGCCGCACCCGCCGTGAACACGGCAACAGGAGAGATCATGGAAGACAACGGGGGCAGCACGCATGACTGAGCACGACCGGGACGGAGCAGGGCACGTGAGTACGGGCACCACAAATGAGACGGGTGACGCCGTCGAGGCGGCCATCCCCGAACTGGTGATCATCTCCGGTATGTCGGGCGCGGGCCGCAGCACCGCGGCCAAGTGTCTGGAGGACCTCGGCTGGTTCGTCGTGGACAATCTGCCGCCCGCGCTGATCCCCACCATGGTGGAGCTCGGCGCCCGCTCGCAGGGCAATGTGGCGCGGATCGCCGTCGTGGTCGACGTACGGGGGCGGCGGTTCTTCGACAACCTCCGCGAGTCCCTCGCCGACCTCGACGCCAAGCAGGTGACCCGGCGGGTCGTCTTCCTGGAGTCCTCCGACGAGGCGCTGGTGCGCCGCTTCGAATCCGTACGCCGCCCGCACCCGCTCCAGGGCGACGGCCGGATCGTGGACGGCATCGAGGCCGAGCGGGAGCTGCTGCGCGAGCTGCGCGGCGACGCGGATCTGGTGATCGACACCTCCAGCCTCAACGTCCATGAACTGCGCGCCAAGATGGACGCCCAGTTCGCCGGGGACGAGAAGCCGGAGCTGCGGGCCACCGTCATGTCGTTCGGCTACAAGTACGGCCTGCCGGTCGACGCCGACCTGGTGGTGGACTGCCGCTTCCTGCCCAACCCGCACTGGGTCCCCGAGCTGCGGCCCTTCACCGGGCTCAACGAGGAGGTGTCCGCGTATGTCTTCAACCAGCCGGGCGCCAAGGAGTTCCTGGACCGCTACACCGAGCTGCTCCAGCTGATCGCCTCGGGTTACCGCCGCGAGGGCAAGCGCTATGTGACCGTCGCCGTCGGCTGCACCGGCGGCAAACACCGTTCCGTCGCCATGTCCGAGAAGCTCGGCGCGCGCCTCGTCTCCGAAGGCATCGAGACCGTCGTCGTCCACCGGGACATGGGGCGCGAGTGACCGGACGCACCTTCCGCATGCGCCGGCTGCGCAAGGGCGTCCCGGCGCTGTCGTCCCGGGGGCGCGGCGCCCAGCCCAAGGTCGTCGCGCTCGGCGGCGGAATGGGCCTGTCCGCGTCCCTCGCGGCGCTCCGCCGGATCACCGGCGACCTCACGGCCGTCGTGACCGTCGCCGACGACGGCGGCTCCAGCGGTCGCCTCCGGGAGGAGCTGGGCGTCCTGCCGCCCGGCGATCTGCGCAAGGCCCTGGCGGCGCTCTGCGGCGACGACGACTGGGGCCAGACCTGGGCGCGGGTGATCCAGCACCGCTTCCAGTCGAAGGGCGACCTCCATGAGCACGCGGTGGGCAATCTGCTGATCGTCGCCCTCTGGGAGCAGCTGGGCGACCATGTGCAGGCCCTCGACCTGGTCGGCAAGCTCCTCGGGGCGCACGGCCGGGTGCTGCCCATGTCCGCCGTACCGCTGGAGCTCCAGGCGCTCGTACGGGGACACGACCCGGCGCGCCCCGACCAGGTCGACACCGTGCGCGGCCAGGCCACCGTCGCGCTCACCCGCGGTGAGGTGCAGTCCGTCCATCTGGTGCCGCACGACCCGCCGGCCGTCCCCGAGGCGGTCGCCGCGGTGCTCGACGCCGACTGGGTGGTGCTCGGCCCCGGCTCCTGGTTCTCCTCGGTCATCCCCCATCTCCTGGTGCCCGAACTGCTCGACGCGCTCGTCGAGACGAAGGCGCGCCGGGTCCTCTCGCTGAACCTCGCGCCGCAACCCGGTGAAACCGAAGGCTTCTCACCGCAGCGTCATTTGGAGGTTTTGGGGCGACACGCCCCTAAACTCGCCCTGGACGTGGTGCTGGCCGACCAGGCCGCCGTGCCCGACCGCGATTCACTCTCCGATGCCGCCAAGCGGTTCGGTGCCGCGGTCGAGCTGGCGCCGGTGGCAGCGCCCGACAGTTCCCCGGTCCATGATCCGGAGCTGTTGGCAGCCGCGTACGACCGTATTTTTCGGATGCATGGAAGGATCGGCCCATGGCGATGACGCCAGCGGTGAAGGACGAGATCGCCCGCCTCCCCGTCACCCGGACGTGCTGCAGGAAGGCTGAGGTCTCGGCGATCCTCCGGTTCGCGGGCGGGCTGCACCTGGTGAGCGGCCGCATCGTGATCGAGGCGGAGCTGGACACCAGCATCGCCGCGCGCCGGCTGCGGAAGGACATCCTGGAGATCTTCGGGCACAACTCCGAGCTCGTCGTGATGGCCCCGGGCGGACTGCGCCGCGGCAGCCGTTACGTCGTACGGGTGATTACGGGCGGTGATCAGCTGGCCCGGCAGACCGGACTGGTCGACGGCCGTGGCCGCCCGATCCGCGGACTGCCCCCCCAGGTCGTCTCCGGTGCCACCTGTGACGCGGAGGCGGCCTGGCGCGGCGCGTTCCTGGCACACGGCTCGCTCACCGAGCCGGGCCGCTCCTCCTCGCTGGAGGTGACGTGCCCGGGGCCCGAGGCGGCCCTCGCGCTGGTCGGTGCCGCCCGCAGGCTCCAGATCGCCGCCAAGGCGCGTGAGGTGCGCGGGGTGGACCGGGTGGTGGTACGGGACGGCGACGCGATCGGCGCGCTGCTGACCCGGCTCGGCGCCCATGAGTCGGTGCTGGCGTGGGAGGAGCGGCGGATGCGCCGCGAGGTCCGCGCCACGGCCAACCGCCTCGCCAACTTCGACGACGCGAATCTGCGCCGGTCGGCGCGGGCCGCGGTCGCGGCGGGCGCCCGGGTGCAGCGTGCGCTGGAGATCCTCGGCGAGGAGGTGCCCGAGCATCTCGCCGCCGCGGGCCGGCTGCGGATGGAGCACAAGCAGGCGTCGCTGGAGGAGCTGGGCGCGCTCGCCGACCCGCCGCTCACCAAGGACGCGGTCGCGGGCCGGATCAGGCGGCTGCTGGCCATGGCCGACAAGCGGGCACAGGACCTCGGGATTCCGGGCACGGAGTCCAATCTGAGCGAGGACCTGGCCGACGGTCTCGTCGGCTAGGCCCTGTCCGGCCGATCTTCGTGGGCCCGGAACGCCTGGCACGGCGCCTCGCCGCGTTGTCGGAGTCGGCCAAGTACCTCCGGTACGAGGCCGATCCTCCGCCTTGCGATCCACCGCGCCAGACGTCCCGGGCTGATCCACGAAGATAGACCGGACAGGACCTAGCGCGTGTCGCGAGAGTAGCGCCGTCCCCTGTCATCCCCAACTGCCCGCTGCCGGCACCGAATAGGTGTCGGCAGCAGGCATTTCACCACCCCTCGATACACCCTTGACATGATCATGGAGGGTGGTGAGCCTGGCGTCTGTCCACGGATGTGGCAGACAACAGCAAGGGGGGCACATGAGACGAAGAGCGGGATCGATCCTCGCGGCGGGCGCGCTGCTGCTGGCGGGCATCACGGCGGCGCCGACCGCCCAGGCACGGCCAGGATCCGCGCCGGGCGCCGAGGCGGCACCGGGCGCGGACGCCGTGAAGGTCTTCGACGCCGAGGTCACCAAGGAGCAGATACCGCTGCTTCTCGCGGCCGGTCAGGACGCCCACGAGCTGACGGAGCGTGCTCCCGAGAAGGGGACGGCGAACGTCGAGCTGTTCCTCACCGACGCGCAGGCACGCGCCCTCGCGCAGCAGGGTGTCGAGGCCACCGAACGGAAGGTGTCCGCGAAGGCGGGCGCCCGGCTGCGGGCGGCGGGGGACGGGGTGTTCCGCCCGTACAGCGGCGCGGGCAACCTGCGGGAGGAGATCGTCGAGACGGGACAGGCCAACTCCCGGATCGCCAAGGTCGTCTCCATCGGCAAGACCCTCAACGGCCAGGACATCCTGGCCCTCAAGCTCAGCAAGGGGGCCCGGACGACCAAGGACGGGGCCAAGCCGTCCGTGCTGTACATGTCCAACCAGCACGCCAGGGAGTGGATCACTCCCGAGATGACGCGCCGGCTGATGCACCACTACATCGACAACTACGGCAAGGACCGGCGGATCACCAAGATCGTCGACTCCACCGAACTGTGGTTCGTCCTCTCCGCCAACCCCGACGGCTACGACTACACGCACAGCTCGGACAGCGCCCGGCTGTGGCGCAAGAACCTCCGGGACGTGGACGGCGACGGGAAGCTCACCTCCGGCGACGGGGTCGACCTCAACCGGAACTTCCCCTACAAGTGGGGCTACGACGACGAGGGTTCGTCGCCCCGGCCCGCCAGCGAGACCTACCGCGGCGCGGGGCCGGGCTCCGAGCCCGAGACCCAGGCGATCGACCGCTTCCAGAAGCGCATCGGCTTCGACTACGGCATCAACTACCACTCCGCGGCCGAACTGCTGCTCTACGGCGTGGGCTGGCAGGTCGCCACCCCGACACCCGACGACGTGCTCTACAAGGCGCTCGCAGGCACCCCCGAGAACCCCGCGGTCCCCGGCTACTACCCGCAGGTCTCCTCCGAGCTGTACACCACCAACGGCGAGGCCGACGGGCACGCGGCGAACGTCAACGGAACGATGATGTTCACCCCGGAGATGACCACCTGTCAGACCGCGTCCGCCGTCGACCCGGACGACGCCTGGGAGGCCAGGGACTGCCGGTCCGGCTTCAACTTCCCCGACGACGAGAAGCTGATCCAGGACGAGTTCGCCAAGAACGTCCCCTTCGCGCTCTCCGTCGCCGAGACCGCCGCCCACCCCGACCAGCCCTCCTCCCCGGTCGGTCTGACCGCCCCCGACTTCACCCCCGACCCGTTCACCACCTCGTACGCGCGCGGCGCCGACCAGGAGGTCTCCGTCACCGCCCGCAGGTCGGTCCGTGACAAGGAGCTCAACTACCGCGTCAACGGGGGCCGTACGCACGACGAGGACCTCAAGGCGTGGAAGGGCGGCGAGACCTACGGAGGCGAGGACAACCTCCACTTCGACGAGTACCGCGCCGAGATCGAGGACGCTCGTCCGGGTGACACCGTCGAGGTCTGGTTCACCGGACGGACCAGGAGCGGAAAGTCCACGTCCAGTGAGCACTTCCGCTACACCGTGGCCGAACGCCCCCGCGCCGACACGCTCGTGATCGCCGAGGAGGGGGCGCCGGCGCAGCAGCTCCGCGCGTACACCGACGCCCTGCGCGCCAACGGCCGTACCGCCGCCGTCTGGGACGTCGCCACCCAGGGCGCACCGCACCCGCTGGGCGTCCTCGGCCACTTCTCCACCGCGGTCCACTACACCGGCACGGCCGCCCCGGGCGGCCCCACACAGCTGGCCCTGCGCGCCTTCCTCAACGAGGGCGGCAAGCTGATCGAGGCAGGACGGCGCGCGGGCGGCAACGCCCAGGTCGGACGGACCGTGACCGACGACTTCAGCCAGTACTACCTGGGCGCGTACGGACGCTCGTCCACGTCGGGCGCCACCGGCTTCACCGGTAAGGGAGCGCTCGGGGGCGCGGCCGGATCGCTCGCCGGGCTGCCCGGCAACCCGCTGGACCCCGCGGGCGCCTACACCGTCACCTCCGACATCCTCGACCCGAAGGAGTTCCCGCAGTTCAGGAGCGCCGAGTCGGGCTCGTACACCGGGGTCTCGAACCCGTACGCCCCGTACGCCGGCGAGTGGATGGCGGCGGTCCCGCACCAGGACAACGAGTGGAGCAGGCTCACCCGCACCGTCGACCTCACCGGGGTCACCGCCGCGGACAAGCCCGCGCTCCGCTTCGCGCTCAACTGGAACACGGAGCAGGGGTACGACCACGCCGCCCTGGAGGCCCGCACCGCCGGGGCCGAGGACTGGACCACCCTTCCCGAGGCCGGCGGCGCGACCAGCGCGGCCGTCCCCACCGAGTGCGAGGCGGGGTTCTACCTCGAAGGCCATCCCTTCCTCGGCCACTATCTGACCCTCGGCGCGGACGGCTGCACGGCGACCGGGACCAGCGGCTCCTGGAACAGCTTCACCGGCAGTTCGGACGGCTGGCGGCAGGTCTCCTTCGACCTGAGCGCCTACGCGGGCAAGAAGGCCGAGATCTCGCTCAGCTACATCAGCGACCCCGGCAGCGGCGGGCTCGGGCTGTTCGCGGACGACGCCAAGCTCGTCGTGGGCGGCGCGGACCGCGAGACCGAGGGCTTCGAGACCTCCCTCGGCGCCTGGACCACGCCCGGCGCGCCGGCCGGGAGCCCGGTCGTGGAAGGCGACTGGGCGCGCTCCCAGGAGCTGTTCACCTCGTACGCGTCCGTCACTACGCGTAACACCGTGCTGTTCGGCTTCGGTCTGGAGCATGTGCCGGACGCCGGGGAGCGCGCGACGCTGCTCGGCAAGGCGCTGCGCGCCCTGCGACGCTAGGGCCTGTCCTCAAGCGGCGCCGTCCGCCCGGGAGGGCAGGCGGGACCGTGAGGACCGCTCCTCGCCGGGGGCCGGTCACCGGGTCCGCGGCGGCTCGTCACCCCGTATCGACGGGAACGGGCCGCCGGCGGATCGGGTGGCCACTCGATGTCACCACGCGGCCCGCGGAGAGGTAGGGTCATAGGCGGTCGGGGACATCCCATACAACTCGCCGGCGTCGAAAACCGGCGTACCAACGAGGAGATCGGTTCGTGACGATCCGCGTAGGCATCAACGGCTTTGGCCGCATCGGTCGTAACTACTTCCGCGCGCTGCTGGAGCAGGGTGCAGACATCGAGATCGTGGCTGTCAACGACCTGGGTGACACTGCGACCACGGCGCATCTGCTGAAGTACGACACCATCCTGGGGCGCCTCAAGGCCGAGGTCACCCACACCGCCGACACGATCACGGTCGACGGCCACACCATCAAGGTGCTCTCGGAGCGCAACCCGGCCGACATCCCCTGGGGTGAGCTGGGCGTCGACATCGTCATCGAGTCGACCGGCATCTTCACCAAGAAGGCCGACGCCTCGAAGCACATCGCGGGCGGCGCCAAGAAGGTCCTCATCTCGGCTCCGGCCAAGGACGAGGACATCACCATCGTGATGGGCGTCAACCAGGACAAGTACGACGCGGCCAATCACCACGTCATCTCGAACGCCTCCTGTACCACCAACTGTGTGGCGCCGATGGCCAAGGTTCTCCTGGAGAACTTCGGCATCGTCAAGGGCATGATGACGACGGTCCACGCGTACACCAACGACCAGCGCATCCTGGACTTCCCGCACAGCGACCTGCGCCGTGCGCGGGCCGCCGCGGAGAACATCATCCCGACCACCACCGGTGCCGCCAAGGCCACCGCCCTGGTGATCCCGGAGCTGGCGGGCAAGCTCGACGGCATCGCGATGCGCGTCCCGGTCCCGACGGGCTCCGTCACCGACCTGGTCATCGAGCTGGAGCGCGAGGTGACCAAGGACGAGGTCAACACCGCGTTCCAGAAGGCCGCCGAGGGTCAGCTCAAGGGCATCCTCGACTACACCGAGGACGCGATCGTCTCCTCGGACATCGTCAACTGGCCCGCCTCCTGCACGTTCGACTCCTCCCTGACCATGGTCCAGGGCAAGAACGTCAAGGTCATCGGCTGGTACGACAACGAGTGGGGCTACTCCAACCGTCTGGTCGACCTGACCGTCTTCGTCGGCGGCCAGCTCTGATCCAGGGCAGCTGAGTTCAGGGCCGGTAGGCATCTCGGTATGAGCGACAGGGTTCGGCCGGCGCACAAGCGGCGCCGTTCGAGCCCTGTTGGCCTGTCCAGACATCTCAAGGAGTCCCGCAGCAGATGAAGACGATCGACGAACTTCTCGCAGAAGGGGTCGCCGGACAGCGGGTATTCGTCCGCGCCGACCTCAATGTGCCGCTCGACGGCACCACCATCACCGACGACGGCCGTATCCGGGCCGTACAGCCGACGGTCGCCAGGCTCGCCGAGGCGGGCGCCCGGGTGATCGTCGCCTCCCACCTGGGCCGTCCCAAGGGCGCCCCGGACCCCGCCTTCTCGCTCGCCCCCGCCGCCGCGCGCCTCGGTGAACTCCTGGGCGCCGACGTGGCGTTCGCGGCCGACACGGTCGGCGAGTCCGCCAAGGCCGTGGTCGCGGCCCTCGCCGACGGCCAGGTCGCCGTCCTGGAGAACCTCCGGTTCAACCCGGGCGAGACCTCCAAGGACGACGCCGAGCGCGGCGCCTTCGCCGACCGGCTCGCCGAGCTGGCCGATCTCTACGTGGGCGACGGCTTCGGGGCGGTGCACCGCAAGCACGCCTCCGTCTACGACCTGCCGGCCCGCCTGCCGCACGCCGCGGGCTATCTGATCGCCACCGAGGTCGGTGTCCTCAAGAAGCTCACCGACGACGTCAAGCGGCCCTACGCCGTGGTCCTCGGCGGCGCCAAGGTCTCCGACAAGCTCGCGGTCATCGACCATCTCCTGGAGAAGGCCGACCGCATCCTGGTCGGCGGCGGCATGGTCTTCACCTTCCTGAAGGCGCAGGGCCACGAGACCGGCTCCTCGCTGCTCCAGGAGGACCAGATCCCGGCGGTCCAGGAGTATCTGAGGCGGGCCGACGAGCGCGGGGTGGAGTTCGTGCTCCCCGTGGACGTCCTGGTGGCCCCGGAGTTCCCGGACCTCGGGACCAAGGCGCCGGCGCACCCCACGACCGTGGCCGCGGACGCCATTCCGGCCGGACAGATGGGCCTGGACATCGGCCCCGAGACCGGCCGTCTGTACGCCTCGAAGCTCGCCGACGCGGAGACCGTGTTCTGGAACGGTCCCATGGGCGTCTTCGAGCACCCCGACTACGCCGAGGGCACCAAGGCCGTCGCCCAGGCGCTCGTCGACTCCCCGGGCTTCTCCGTCGTCGGCGGTGGCGACTCCGCCGCCGCCGTCCGGATCCTGGGCTTCGACGAGAAGGCATTCGGCCATATCTCGACCGGTGGCGGCGCGAGCCTCGAATACCTCGAGGGCAAGACGCTCCCCGGCCTCGCGGCACTGGAGGACTGACCCCCGTATGACTGCTTCATCCGAAAAGGCCGGCCGTACCCCGCTGATGGCGGGCAACTGGAAGATGAACCTCAACCACCTTGAGGCCATCGCGCACGTCCAGAAGCTCGCCTTCGCGCTGGCCGACAAGGACTACGACGCCGTCGAGGTCGCCGTCCTGGCGCCCTTCACCGACCTGCGGTCCGTACAGACCCTGGTCGACGGCGACAAGCTCAAGATCAAGTACGGCGCCCAGGACATCTCGGCGCACGACTCCGGTGCGTACACCGGCGAGATCTCGGGCCCGATGCTGGCGAAGCTGAAGTGCGCCTACGTCGCCGTGGGCCACTCCGAGCGACGGCAGTACCACGCCGAGACGGACGAGATCTGCAACACCAAGGTGAAGGCCGCGTTCAAGCACGGTCTGACCCCGATCCTCTGCGTCGGCGAGGGCCTGGACGTCCGCAAGGCGGGCCGGCAGGTCGAGCACACGCTGAACCAGCTCGACGGCGGTCTCAAGGACGTACCGGCCGACCAGGCCGAGTCCGTCGTGATCGCGTACGAGCCGGTGTGGGCCATCGGCACCGGCGAGGTCGCCACCCCGGAGGACGCCCAGGAGGTCTGCGGGGCGATCCGCGGCCGGCTGGCCGAGCTGTACTCGCGGGAGCTGGCCGACAAGGTCCGGATCCAGTACGGCGGCTCGGTGAAGTCCGGGAACGTGGCCGCGATCATGGCGCAGCCCGATGTGGACGGCGCCCTGGTGGGCGGCGCGGCGCTGGACGCCGACGAGTTCGTCAAGATCGTGCGCTTCCGCGACCAGTGAGTATGCGGTAGCACGGATCCGTCGTACCCTGGCGGGGGCCGAATGGGCAAGGTCCGCGTACGCGTAGCGCGACTATGTGTACCGGAGGAGCCCGGTCGGTCCCCGTCGTTCGTTTCGTGCTGTTCGTTCTGCGTCGTTCGTTCTCAGTGTTCGTTTTCAGTCCTGTCGGTCCTGTCAGTCCGAGGAAGTTGGTCCAGCCGTGGTTATGGGGTTCTCGATCGCCCTCATCGTCTTCAGCCTGCTGCTGATGCTGCTGGTGCTGATGCACAAGGGGAAGGGCGGCGGCCTCTCCGACATGTTCGGTGGCGGAATGCAGTCGTCCGTCGGTGGTTCCTCCGTCGCGGAGCGTAACCTCGACCGCATCACCGTGGTTGTCGGTCTGCTGTGGTTCGCGTGCATTGTCGTTCTCGGCCTGGTGCTGAAGCTGGACAGCTGACCGTACGCACGGTACGGCGGCGCGGGCGCGGCCTATCATGGGTTCCGCGCCCGGCGGCAGGGGGTAACTCCCTTCACTGGACGCGCGTTGGGCCTTACGTAGACTGGGGCGCCCGGCAGCGGAGCTGCCTCTCGATGCTTTGCGGCACCATCACGCAGGGAGTTACGACCGTGGCAAGTGGCAACGCGATCCGGGGAAGCCGGGTCGGAGCGGGGCCGATGGGTGAGGCCGAGCGTGGCGAGTCCGCGCCCCGCCTGCGCATCTCCTTCTGGTGCTCGAACGGGCACGAGACGGTGCCGAGCTTCGCCAGTGACGCGCAGGTTCCGGAGACGTGGGACTGCCCGCGCTGCGGATTCCCGGCCGGTCAGGACCGGGACAATCCGCCGGACCCGCCGCGCACCGAGCCGTACAAGACGCACCTCGCCTATGTACGGGAACGGCGCAGCGACGCCGACGGTGAAGCGATCCTCGCCGAAGCGCTCGCCAAACTGCGCGGCGAGATCTAGAAGTTTCTCCGGCCGGACACCCCACAGGTGTCCGGCCGAAGCGTTTATGTCCCCTTTCGCGCCGCTTTCTTTCCCGTGGTGTCCCCATCGCCTCTCCGTTCACCCTGATCAATTAGGTTGGACAGGCAACAGGGCATGCACGCAGGCACGAGAAGAAGTGGGCTGATGTCCGAGATGAACGCGGAAAGCCGTACCAGGCTGACCCGGAGGCCCGAGTGGGACGCACTGGGCAAGCACCGGGAGCAGCTGGGGCAGACGCATCTGCGGGAGCTGTTCGCCGCCGATCCGGCGCGCGGCGCCGGCTACACCCTCCAGGTGGGCGACCTCTACCTGGACTACTCCAAACATCTGGTGACCGACGAGACACTGGCGCTGCTGCGCGAGCTGGCCGCGGCCACCGGAGTCGCCGAGCTGCGGGACGCGATGTTCCGCGGCGAGAAGATCAACACCACCGAGGACCGCGCCGTGCTGCACACGGCGCTGCGCGCCCCGCGTGACGCCGTCATCGAGGTCGACGGCGAGAACGTCGTACCGGCGGTGCACGCCGTACTCGACAAGATGAGCGCCTTCGCCGACAGGATCAGGTCGGGCGAGTGGACCGGCCACACCGGGCGGCCTATCAAGAACGTCGTCAACGTCGGTATCGGCGGCTCCGATCTCGGGCCCGCGATGGCGTACGAAGTGCTCCGGTCCTTCACCGACCGGGCGCTGACGGTGCGGTTCGTCTCCAACGTCGACGGAGCCGATCTGCACGAGGCCGTACGGGACCTGGACCCGGCCGAGACGCTGTTCATCATCGCGTCGAAGACCTTCACCACCATCGAGACCATCACCAACGCCACCTCCGCGCGCGACTGGCTGCTCAGTGGGCTCGGCGCCGGACAGGAAGCCGTCGCCAAGCACTTCGTGGCACTCTCCACGAACAGCGAGAAGGTCTCCGGCTTCGGCATCGACACGGCCAACATGTTCGAGTTCTGGGACTGGGTCGGCGGGCGCTACTCGTACGACTCGGCCATCGGGCTCTCGCTGATGATCGCGATCGGCCCCGATCGCTTCCGCGAGATGCTCGACGGCTTCCACCTCGTCGACGAGCACTTCCGTACCGCCGCCCCCGAGGCCAACGCGCCGCTGCTGCTCGGGCTGCTGGGCGTCTGGTACGGGGCGTTCTTCGACGCCCAGTCGCACGCGGTCCTGCCGTACAGCCACTATCTGTCGAAGTTCACCGCCTACCTCCAGCAGCTCGACATGGAGTCCAACGGCAAGTCGGTGGACCGGGACGGCAATCCGGTCGACTGGCAGACCGGGCCCGTCGTCTGGGGCACGCCGGGTACCAACGGGCAGCACGCGTACTACCAGTTGATCCACCAGGGCACCAAGATCATCCCGGCCGACTTCATCGGTTTCGCCCGGCCTGTCGCGGATCTGGCGCCCGGACTCGTCGCGCAGCATGATCTGCTCATGGCCAACTTCTTCGCCCAGACCCAGGCGCTCGCCTTCGGCAAGACCCCCGACGAGGTACGGGCCGAGGGGGTGGCGGAGAAGCTGGTGCCGCACAAGACGTTCCGTGGCAACCACCCGACGACCACCATCCTCGCCGAGGAGCTCACCCCGTCCGTCCTGGGCCAGCTGATCGCGCTCTACGAGCACAAGGTGTTCGTGCAGGGCGCCGTCTGGAACATCGACTCCTTCGACCAGTGGGGCGTCGAGCTGGGCAAGGTCCTCGCCAAGAAGATCGAGCCCGTCCTCACCGGCGACGAGCCGGGCGAGGGGCTGGACTCCTCGACCTCCACGCTGGTCGAGGCGTACCGCTCGTTGCGGGGGCGCTGAGCCGATGACGGGGGAGGGGGGCCGGCGGCTGCGACCGCCGAACAACACGCTGGACAGGCGTGCCATCGGCTGGTGGCGCACACGGTGGCTGCTGCTGACCGTGGCGCCGGTGGGGGTACTGGTCCTGCTCGGGGCGCTCATCACCCCGGCGCGGACATGGCTGCTGGTCCCCGCTGTGGTGCTGGCGGTGCTCGGGCTGGCCTGTACGGCACTGATACCCATGTGGTCGTTCAGGGTGCACCGCTGGGAGGTGACGGACGAGGCCGTCTATGTCCGCACCGGCTTCTTCTGGCAGAAATGGCGGATCGCGCCGATGTCCCGGATCCAGACCGTGGACACCGTGCGCGGTCCGCTGGAGCAGCTGTTCAAGCTCGCGACGGTGACCGTCACGACCGCGTCCGCCAAAGGCGCCGTGCGGATCGCGGGGCTCGACCACGAGCTGGCCGCGGGGCTGGCCGAGCGGCTGACGCACATCACCCAGGCCACTCCGGGGGACGCGACATGAGCGAGCCCGCGGAGTTCGGGGGGCCCGCGGAGGGGGAGTGGCGGCGGCTGGACCCGCGTACGCTCCTGGTCACCGTCGTGCTCATGATCGGCGTCGCCATAGTCGCGGGTGTGCCGTCCTTCGTCGGCGTGGCCGGCGGCCTGGGGTCGCTGAAGGCGCTCGGCTGGGTGTCGGCCGGTGCCGTGCTGCTGATCGTCTGTGTCACGGGCGCGGACTACCTGCGATGGCGCCGCACCCGCTACCGGATAGGGCCCGAGCGCGCCGAACTCCATACCGGACTGTTCCTGCTGAAACGCCGGTCGCTGGCCCGCGAGCGGATACGGAGCGTCGACCTGACGGCCCATCCCCTGCTCCGGGTCCTCGGGCTGGTGAAGGTCCGGATCGGCACCGGCGAGCAGACCGGCGGGGAATCCACGCTGGAACTCGACCCCGTCACCCGCGCCGAGGGGGAGTGGCTCAGAAGCGAGCTGCTCGACCGGATCCCCGAGACATCCGGGACGTACGGCGACGGCACGCTGGCCTCATTCGACCGGCGGTGGATCCGGTACGCGCCGCTCTCCTTCGTCGCCCCGCTGCTCGGTGCCTCGGCGGCCGGGGGGCTGATACAGCTCAGCGACTGGGTCGGTATGCAGCTGCGGCTGTTCGAATGGCTGGGCGACTACTTCCGGACCGTCTCGATCCTCTGGGGGAGCGTGATCCTGCTCGCCGCGCTGGCCCTCGTGGGCGTCATAGGGTCACTGGGCCTGTGGATCGAGATGTGGTGGAACCACCGTCTGGAGCGGGAGCCCGGCCGTACGCTCCGGGTCCGCCGCGGACTGTTCACCTCCCGCTCCATCTCCATCGAGGAACGCCGGCTGCGCGGCGTGGAGCTGGTCGAGCCGCTCGGGGTCCGGATGGCGGGCGCGGCCAGGGTGGACGCCGTCGCCACCGGCCTCGCCCAGGAGGACGAGGACGCGCACAGCGACAAGAAGACGCTGCTGCCGGCCGCGCCCCGGGCGCTCGCCGACGCGGTGGCGGCGCAGGTCCTGCGCGAGCCCGTGTCCCCGACGAGCAGCGTGACCCTGATCCCGCACCCGCGTGCCGCGAGGGGGCGCCGGCTGCGCTGGTCCGTGGCGTACGCGCTGGTGCCGGTCGTGATCCTCGCCGTGCTCGGCCTGCTGCTGACCGACGTCCTGCTCTTCATCGCGGCGGTCTGCGCGGTGATCCTGCTGCCGGTGGCCGTCCTGCTGGCCCTGGACGCCTACCGCAGCCTGGGCCATGGCCTCAGCGGCGGCTATCTCGTGGCCCGCTCCGGCACGGTGCGCCGCGCGACGGTCGCCCTCCAGCGCGGTGGCGTGATCGGCTGGACGGTCAAGCAGTCGTACTTCCAGCGCCGCGCGGGCCTGTTGACACTGACGGCGACCACGGCCGCGGGCGAGGGCGCGTACCACGTGTACGACGCGGCGTGGGGCGAGGGCCTGGCCTTCGCGGACGAGGCGGTTCCGGGCCTGATGGCGCCTTTCCTGGAGCCGGCCCCGGACGAGACGTCCCGGCAGGCGTAAGACACGGCAGACGTAACACACGCCAGACGTACGACACGGCAGACGTACGACACGGCAGACGTACGACACCGCAGACGTACGACACGGCGCGCCTGTACGCGTCGCGGCCCGGACCGCTTGGCTGTGGTCCGGGCCGCGACATGTACACGCGCGCCGTGTCAGACAGGGCTCACATCTCTAGGCCGAGGCCGGCGGATAGAGCGCGCGGGGCAGGGCCGAGGCCGCCGCCGCGTCGAGCAGCCAGAGCGTGCGGCTGCGGCCGTACGCCCCCGCCGCCGGTGCCTGGATCTCGCCCGCGCCCGACAGCGCGATCTCCGCGGCCTTCGCCTTGTCCTCGCCCGCCGCCAGCAGCCACACCTCGTGTGCCGCGCGGATCGCGGGCAGCGTGAGGGAGATACGGGTCGGCGGAGGCTTGGGAGCGCCGTGCACGGCGACCACCGTGCGCTCGGTCTCCCGTACGCCCGGCAGCTCGGGGAAGAGCGAGGCCACATGCGTGTCGGGCCCGACCCCCAGCATCAGGACATCGAAGGTCGGCACCGGCCCGTGGTCCTCCGGGCGGGCCGCCGCGGCGAGTTCGGTGGCGTACGCGGCCGCCGCCGCCTCCACATCACTGCCGTACGGACCGTCCGAGGCCGGCATCACATGCACCCGCGAGGGGTCCAGCGGCACCGAGTCGAGCAGCGCCGCGCGCGCCTGGGTGATGTTGCGCTCCGGGTCGCCCTCCGGCAGGAACCGCTCGTCGCCCCACCACAGATCGAGCCGCGACCAGTCGACCGCGTCCCGGGCGGGCGCCGCGGACAGCGCGGCCAGCAGACCGTTGCCGTTGCGCCCGCCCGTCAGGACGACGGACGCGGAGCCGCGCGCGGCCTGGGCGTCCACGATCTTCGTGATCAGCCGGGCCGCCGCGGCCTGCGCCATCAGCTCCTTGTCGCGGTGGACGACCAGCTGCGGAGCGCTCACTTCGACTCCGCCTTCTTGGGCATGGCGGCAGGCGTGACCGCGCCCGCGGGCTTGGCGGACTTGGCGGGTGTCGCACCGCCGTCGGCCGTACCGCCGTCACCGGCCGCCCGCGACGACGAGCCCGCCCCGTCACCGAGCCGGTCCACGCCGAACCGCAGCGCCGACGCGTACGTGTCGTCCGGGTCCAGCCGGCGCAGCTCCTCGGCGATCAGCTCCGAGGTCTCCCGGCGCTTCAGCGCCACCGCCCGGTCCGGCTGCCCCTGGATGGAGAGCGTCGCCAGCGAGCCGTCCGCCCGGCCCAGCTGGATCGGCCCGCAGGACGTCTCCATCCGTACGGCCGTGAGACCGGGACCCTTCGAGACACTGCGCTTGACCGGTACGTGCAGCCGGTCCGCGAGCCACATGGCGAGCAGCTCGCAGCTCGGGTTGTGCTCCTCGCCCTCCACCTCCACCGAGGTGACATCGCAGGCGACCTGGTCCAGAGCGGCCGCGACCATCGAGCGCCACGGCGTGATGCGGGTCCAGGACAGATCCGTGTCGCCCGGGGTGTACGCCTCGGCGCGTGCCGTCAGCTCCGCCACGGGATCCTCGGCCGCGTACGTGTCGGTCACCCGGCGCTGCGCCAGCTTGCCCAGCGCGTCCTTGGCCGGGTTGACCGGCGCGTTGACCGGCCACCACACGACGACGGGAGCGTCCGGCAGCAGCAGGGGCAGGACCACCGACTGCGCGTGGTCCATCACCTCGCCGTACAGCCGCAGGACGACCGTCTCGCCGGTGCCCGCGTCGGCGCCCACCCGTACTTCGGCGTCGAGCCGGGCCTTGGCCCGGTCGCGCGGCGAGCGCGAGTGACGCTTGACGACGACCAGCTTCCTCGACGGGTGCTCGCGGGACGCCTCGTTGGCGGCCTTGAGCGCGTCGTACTGGTTCTCCTCGTCGGTGACGAGCACCAGCGTGAGGACCATGCCGACGGCAGGGGTGCCGATCGCCCTGCGCCCCTGCACCAGCGCCTTGTTGATCTTGCTGGACGTGGTGTCCGTAAGGTCGATCTTCATGGCCGGCGCCAGCTCCGTCCGTCTCGTGCGAGCATGTCGTCCGCCTCGACCGGACCCCAGGTCCCGGACTCGTACTGCGCGGGCTTGCCGTGCGTGTCCCAGAAGTTCTCGATCGGGTCGAGGATCTTCCAGGACAGCTCGACCTCCTCCACGCGCGGGAAGAGGTTCGAGTCACCGAGCAGCACATCGAGGATGAGCCGCTCGTACGCCTCGGGGCTGGACTCCGTGAAGGACTCGCCGTACGCGAAGTCCATCGAGACATCCCTGACCTCCATGGAGGTGCCGGGGACCTTCGAGCCGAACCGCATGGTCACGCCCTCGTCCGGCTGGACGCGGATGACCAGGGCGTTCTGCCCCAGCTCCTCCGTGGCCGTGTGGTCGAAGGGCGAGTGCGGCGCGCGCTGGAAGACGACCGCGATCTCGGTGACGCGGCGGCCGAGCCGCTTTCCGGTACGGAGATAGAACGGGACACCCGCCCAGCGGCGGTTGTCGATCCCCAGCTTCACCGCGGCATAGGTGTCGGTCTTCGACGTGGAGTCGATGCCCTCTTCCTGGAGATAGCCGACGGCCTTCTCGCCGCCCTGCCAGCCCGCGGCGTACTGCCCGCGCACCGTGCCCTCGGCGAGATCCTTCGGCAGCCGTACGGCACCCAGCACCTTGGTCTTCTCCGCGGCCAGCGCGTCCGCGTCGAAGGAGGCGGGCTCCTCCATCGCGGTCAGCGCGAGCAGCTGGAGCAGGTGGTTCTGGATCACGTCACGGGCGGCGCCGATGCCGTCGTAGTAGCCGGCCCGGCCGCCGATGCCGATGTCCTCGGCCATGGTGATCTGGACATGGTCGACATACGACCGGTTCCAGATCGGCTCGAAGAGGGTGTTGGCGAACCGCAGCGCCAGGATGTTCTGGACGGTCTCCTTGCCCAGATAGTGGTCGATCCTGAAGACCTCGTTGGACGGGAAGACCTCGTGGACGACCTTGTTCAGGTCCTGCGCGGACGCCAGGTCGTGGCCGAACGGCTTCTCGATGACCGCGCGCCGCCAGGAGCCGTCGGTCTGGTCGGCCAGCCCGTGCTTCTTGAGCTGCTGGACGACCTGCGGGAAGAACTTCGGCGGTACGGAGAGATAGAACGCGAAGTTGCCGCCGGTGCCCTGCGTCTTGTCGAGATCGGCGATCGTCGCCTTCAGGTTCTCGAACGCGTTGTCGTCGTCGAAGTCGCCCTGGACGAAGCGCATCCCCTGGATGAGCTGTTGCCACACCTCCTCACGGAACGGTGTGCGCGCGTGCTCCTTTACGGCGTCGTGCACCTCCTTGGCGAAATCCTCGTCCTGCCACTCACGGCGCGCGAAGCCGACGAGCGAGAAGCCCGGCGGCAGCAGACCGCGGTTGGCCAGGTCATAGATGGCGGGCATCAGCTTTTTTCGGGACAAATCGCCCGTGACGCCAAAGATGACCAGGCCCGACGGCCCCGCGATACGCGGGAGCCGTCGGTCCGCGGCGTCACGGAGCGGGTTCGCTCCGTGGGTTGCGGTCAAGGGATCAGCCCTCCGAAGGGGCGAGGCGCTTGAGCTCCGCCTCGGTCGACTTGAGCAGGTCGTTCCAGGCGGTCGCGAACTTCTCGACGCCCTCGTCCTCCAGCAGCTGGACGACATCGTCGTACGAGATGCCCAGCTTCGCGACGGCTTCGAGGTCCGCGCGCGCCTGGTCGTACGTACCGCGCACGGTGTCACCGGTGATCCGGCCGTGGTCCGCGACGGCTTCGAGCGTGGCCTCCGGCATGGTGTTCACCGTGTGGGGCGCCACCAGCTCGTCGACGTACAGCGTGTCCTTGTACGCCGGGTCCTTGACGCCGGTCGAGGCCCACAGCGGACGCTGCTTGTTGGCCTGCGTCCGGTCCAGGGCGGCCCAGCGCTCGGAGGAGAAGACCTCTTCGTACGCCTCGTACGCGAGCCGCGCGTTGGCCAGGGCCGCCTTGCCGCGGGCCTCCTTGGCCTCCGGCGTGCCCAGCGCGTCGAGCCGCTTGTCGATCTCGGTGTCCACGCGGGACACGAAGAAGGACGCCACCGAGTAGATCTTGGACAGGTCGAGGCCGGCGGCCTGCGCCTTCTCCAGACCCGCGATGTAGGCGTCCATGACCTCGCGGTAGCGCTCCAGCGAGAAGATCAGCGTGACGTTGACGCTGATGCCCCGGGCGATCGTCTCGGTGATCGCCGGCAGACCGGCCTTGGTCGCCGGGATCTTGATCAGGGTGTTCGGGCGGTCCACCAGCCAGGCGAGCTGCTTGGCCTCGGCGATGGTCGCCTTCGTGTGGTGCGCCAGCCGCGGGTCCACCTCGATCGAGACCCGGCCGTCCTGGCCCTGCGTCGCGTCGAAGACCGGACGCAGGATGTCGGCGGCGTCGCGGACGTCCGCCGTGGTGATCATGCGGATGGCTTCTTCGACGGTGACCTTGCGGGCGGCGAGATCGGCCAGCTGGGCGTCGTACCCGTCGCCCTCCGAGATCGCCTTCTGGAAGATCGACGGGTTGGTGGTGACGCCCACCACGTGCTGCTGATCGAGCAGTTCGGCGAGGTTGCCGGACGTGATCCGCTTGCGCGAGAGGTCGTCGAGCCAGATCGCGACGCCTTCGTCGGAGAGGCGCTTGAGTGCGTCTGTCATGAGAGTTGCATCTCCTACTGTTCGTATATAAGGCGTCAGCGCGCCGAAGCCGCCAGAGATTCCCGTGCCGCCGCGGCCACCGCGTCCGCGGTGAAGCCGAACTCGCGGAAGAGGACCTTGCCGTCGGCCGAAGCGCCGAAGTGCTCCAGCGAGACGATGCGTCCGGCGTCGCCCACGAAGCGGTGCCAGGTGAGCCCGATACCGGCCTCGACCGCCACCCGCGCCCTCACGGCGGGCGGCAGAACGCTGTCCTTGTACTCCTGGTCCTGCTCTTCGAACCACTCGACCGACGGCATCGAGACCACCCGGGCCGGGATACCGGCGGACTGGAGCAGCTCACGCGCCTCGACGGCCAGCTGCACCTCGGAGCCGGTGCCGATCAGCACGACCTGCGGAGCGCCGCCCTCGGCCTCGAACAGGACGTAACCGCCCTTGGCCGCATCGTCGTTGGCCTCGTACGTCGGCACACCCTGGCGGGTCAGCGCCAGACCGTGCGGAGCGCCCTTGTCGTGCCGCTTGAGGATCTCGCGCCAGGCGATCGCCGTCTCGTTGGCGTCGGCGGGGCGGACGATGTTCAGCCCCGGGATGGCCCGCAGCGCCGAGAGGTGCTCGACCGGCTGATGGGTCGGACCGTCCTCGCCGAGGCCGATCGAGTCATGCGTCCAGACATAGGTGACCGGCACCCGCATCAGCGCGGCGAGCCGCACGGCCGGGCGCATGTAGTCGGAGAACACCAGGAAAGTGCCGCCGTAGATACGGGTGTTGCCGTGCAGCGCGATGCCGTTCATGGTCGAACCCATGGCGTGCTCGCGGATGCCGTAGTGCACCGTGCGGCCGTACGGGTCGGCCTCCGGCAGCGGGTTGCCCACCGGGAGGAACGACGACGTCTTGTCGATGGTGGTGTTGTTCGAACCCGCGAGGTCGGCGGAGCCGCCCCACAGTTCGGGGATGACCTCACCGAGCGCCTGGAGCACCTTGCCGGACGCGGCGCGCGTCGCGACGGACTTGCCGGTCTCGAAGGCGGGGAGCTTCTCCTCCCAGCCCGCGGGCAGTTCGCCGGCCCTGACCCGGTCGAACGTCGCCGCGCGCTCCGGGTTGGCGGTACGCCAGGCGGCGAACGTCTTCTCCCACTCGGTACGCGCCTCACGGCCGCGGTCGAGCGCCTCACGGGTGTGCGCGAGCACCTCGGTGGAGACGTCGAAGGACTTCTCCGGGTCGAAGCCGAGCACCTTCTTGGTGGCGGCGACCTCTTCGTCGCCGAGCGCGGAACCGTGCGCCGCCTCGGTGTTCTGCGCGTGCGGGGCGGGCCACGCGATGATCGAGCGGGCCGCGATGAACGAGGGACGCTCGGTCTCCGCCCGCGCCGCCTTCAGCGCCTCGTACAGACCCGCCGGGTCGAGGTCGCCGTTGGGCAGCTGCTCGACGCGCTGCACATGCCAGCCGTACGCCTCGTACCGCTTGAGGGTGTCCTCGGAGACCGCGGTCTCCGTGTCACCCTCGATGGAGATGTGGTTGTCGTCCCAGAGCAGGACCAGATTGCCCAGCTTCTGGTGGCCGGCCAGCGAGGACGCCTCGGCCGAGATGCCCTCCTGGAGGCAGCCGTCACCGGCGATCGCCCAGATGGTGTGGTCGAACGGGGAGGTGCCGGGCGCGGCGTCCGGGTCGTACAGACCGCGCTCGTAGCGAGCGGCCATCGCCATGCCCACCGCGTTCGCGACACCCTGCCCGAGCGGACCCGTGGTGGTCTCCACACCGACGGTGTGTCCGTACTCCGGGTGGCCCGGGGTCTTCGAACCCCAGGTGCGGAAGGACTCCAGGTCTTCGAGTTCCAGGCCGTATCCGGCCAGGTAGAGCTGGATGTACAGGGTCAGGGACGAGTGGCCCGCCGAGAGGATGAACCGGTCGCGGCCGGTCCACTGCGCGTCGGCGGGGTCGTGCCGCATCACCTTCTGGAAGAGCAGATAGGCGGCGGGGGCCAGGCTCATGGCCGTACCCGGATGGCCGTTGCCGACCTTCTGTACGGAATCCATGGCCAGGACGCGGGCGGTGTCGACTGCCCGGCGGTCCGAATCGGTCCACTCGAGGTCTGTGGTGGTCGGCTTGGTGCTCACCCTGAGTCAGGGCTCCTCTCCACATGATCGAATCCCGGTGTCTGAGGGCGCACCGGTTCGCTGTCGAGCCTACCCGCAGCAACAGTCATCTTTCCGAGCGTGTTTCCAGGGTGCGGCGCGGCCGGAGAGTTCGCCTCCCGGCGCCCCTGAGTTCACCTTCAGGCAGGTCGTGAGGACCGTTCCGGGAGGGCTTTCAGCGGTGTTCCGCACCATCGACCCCCGCGAAGATCGGCATGAGGGCAACGTCTAGAGTGGCGTGGTACGCGCAAGTCTTCACCGGGGCTTCACGCCCGGAGCTTGCTGGGATTTCTCTGTCAGGGGTGTGCGTGACGGCCGTCGAGTCCCGACCCGCAGGGGTCGCTCTGACTCCGAGCTCGGGCGGCCATCGGCCGTTCGGCGCCCGCGTCAAGGCATTCGTGGTGCTGACCAAGCCGCGGATCATCGAACTGCTGCTCATCACCACCATTCCGGTGATGTTCCTGGCCGCGCAAGGCGTGCCGGATCTGTGGCTGGTGGTCACCACCTGTATCGGCGGCTATCTCTCCGCCGGTGGTGCCAACGCGCTGAACATGTACATCGACCGCGACATCGACGCCCTGATGGACCGTACGTCGCAGCGTCCGCTCGTCACCGGCATGGTCTCGCCGCGCGAGGGGCTGGTGTTCGGCCTGACGCTGGCCGCGGTGTCGACCCTCTGGCTCGGACTCCTGGTCAACTGGCTGTCCGCGGGCCTCGCCCTGGGAGCGCTGCTCTTCTACGTCATCGTCTACACGATGATCCTCAAGCGCCGCACCTCGCAGAACATCGTCTGGGGCGGTATCGCGGGCTGTATGCCGGTGCTGATCGGCTGGTCGTCGGTCACCAATTCGGTGTCCTGGGCCGCCGTCATCCTCTTCCTCGTCATGTTCTTCTGGACGCCGCCGCACTACTGGCCGCTCTCCATGAAGGTGAAGGACGACTACGCGCGCGCGGGCGTCCCGATGCTTCCGGTCGTCGCCGGCAACCAGGTCGTGGCCCGCCAGATCGTCCTCTACAGCTGGGTGATGGTCGCGGTCTCGCTGCTGCTGACCCCCCTGGGGTACACCGGCTGGTTCTATACGACGGTCGCGCTGGTGTCCGGCGGCTACTGGCTCTGGGAGGCGCACGGACTCCAGTCGCGCGCCAAGGCCGGCGAGACGGGCGCCAAGCTCAAGGAGATGCGGCTGTTCCACTGGTCCATCACCTATGTGTCGCTGCTCTTCGTGGCCGTGGCCGTGGATCCCTTCCTGCGCTGAGGCGCCCCCCGTACCGCACCGACTTGCTCCACCGACGGGTGGGGCGCGTGGTCAAGGCCACGTGCCCCACCCGTCGTCGGTTGATCTACCCGTGGGTAGCATCCCGTTCATGGCAGAGACCCAGCAGACAGAGCAGAGCGACGCGGCCGACGAGAGCAGGGCCCTGGCCCGGCGGGAGGCGCGCGACGAGCGCCGGGCCGCCCGGCTGGCGAAGCGGATCGGCGCCTTCGCCAGGCGGCACGGCGGTGCGGAAGGGCAGCTCGCGTACCTCGGAGAGGCCGGTACGCGCATCGTGCTGGTCGGTGAGGACGGCGGCTGGGGCGATCTCGTCGCTCCCTCGCACGCCGTCGCGAGCAGCGCCGCCGAGAAGGCCGGGCTGACGCTGCACGAGTCCTTCGACGGCGAGTTCGCCGCCAAGGTGCGCACGGGGCCGTACGAATGGAAGCGGATGGCCGGACTCCAGCTCGGTGGCCGCGAAGCCTGAGCCGACGCGGAGCCTGAGCCGTCGGGCCGTCGGGCCGTCGGGCCGACGCGGGACCGGGGGCGCGCCGCGGCGTCCGAAAGGCGCCACCCGAGCGCGAGTTACCCGTTAGGACAGTAGGAGTACGGTCCACGACGGGAAACCCGATGATCGAAACAGCGTCCCTCGTGGACCAGTACTGCCACGGCGTACTCCGCACGGAACTGGGCCTCGCCACCTTCGAGGCCCAGCTCGGCGGAACGGCGCGCGCTCCCGCTCCCGGCACCACGTTCTTCGACACCCAGACCGGGTTCGCCGTCCGGCGCTGGTGCCCGCCGCTGCTCGGTCTGGAGCCGCACTGCCCGCCCGCCCGCTACCTCGCCCGCCGCCGGGAGCTGGGCGTACTCGAAACCGGACGCCGACTGCTGCGCTCCACCGGGATCTCCACCTATCTGGTGGACACCGGACTGCCCGGCGATCTGACCGGGCCCGCCGAGATCGCCGCGACGGGCGCGGCCGAGGCGCGGGAGATCGTCCGGCTGGAACCGCTGGCCGAACGGGTCGCCGATGTCGCGGGAGGGGCGGGCACCTTCCTGGCCGGTCTCGCCGAATCCGTGCACGCGGCGGCGGACTCCGCCGTCGCCTTCAGCTCCGTCGCCGGGGCCAGAACGGGCCTCGCCGCCTCGCCCGAGCCGCCGGGGCCGGGGGAGGTGCGGGGCGCGGCGGGCCGCTGGCTGGCCGGGCGCCGGGCCGGTGGCCCGCTCACCGATCCCGTACTGCTGCGGCATCTGCTCTGGATCGCGGTCGGCTCGGGACTGCCGCTGCAACTGCACGCGGGCGGCGCCACCGACACGTATCCGCGGGACGCCCACGCCGACCCGGGGGCGCTCACCGGCTTCGCGGCGGCCACGGCCGGGCTCGGCACCGATCTCGTCCTGCTGAACGGCTACCCGTACCACCGGCACGCGGCCCATCTGACGAGCGTCTTCCCGCATGTGTACGCGGATCTGGGACCCGTACTGGCGCGGACCGGGGCCGGGGCCGCGGCCGTGCTCGCGGAGATCCTGGAGCTGGCGCCGTTCGGCAAGCTGCTGTTCTCCAGCGGCGCCCGCGGGCTGCCCGAGCTGCATGTGGTGGGCGCCCAGGTGTTCCGGGAGGCGCTGGAGCGGGTCCTCGGCGGCTGGGTGGGCGACGGCGCGTGGGCGTTACGGGACGCCCAGCGCGTCGCCAGGATGATCGCGGCCGGCAACGCCCACCGGCTCTACGGACTGCCGGACGCTGCCTGACTGTTTCCTGACCGCTCTCTGTCGCTTCTCTGTCGCTTCGTGCGCGGACGCGTTCGCGCACGAACGTTTTCCGGTCGTGTTTCTCAGGCCGCGCTTCTCAGGCCGCGCTTCTCGGACCGTGCTTCTCGGACGGCGCTTCTCAGACCGTCGAGAGCGTCGGGTCCGACTGCGCGGGGATCTCCGTCGCCACCCGCGGCCGCTCGCGCAGGCTCATCGCCAGCCGCAGCACGGCGATCCACACCAGGCAGGACCCCAACATATGGGCGCCGACCAGGACTTCGGGAAGGTCGGTGAAGAACTGCACATAGCCGATGCCGCCTTGCGCCAGCAGCACGAGCAGCAGTTCGCGGGCGCGCGCCCGGGTGTCGTCGGGGGCGTCCACCACCCGCAGCACCAGCCACATCGCCACCGCCAGCGCGCAGACGATCCAGGCGAACACCGCGTGCACATGGGCGGTGGTGGCCCAGTCGAACGGCATCCGGGGCACATCGCTGCTGTCACCGGCGTGCGGGCCCGAGCCCGTCACCGCCGTACCCGCCGCGATCAGCACCGCCGCGGCGCCCACCAGCGCCCAGGACAGCTTGCGCACCGGGCGCGGGACGCGCGGCCGGGGGGCGCCGTCGCCCTCGCGGGTGCGCAGCCAGGTCAGGGTCGTGACGGTGAGCAGGGTGGTGGCGAGGAAGAAGTGCCCGGCGACGGTCCACGGGTTGAGGTCCATCCACACCGTGATCCCGCCGATCACGGCGTTGCCCATCACGATCCAGAACTGCGACCAGGCGAGCCGGGTCAGCCCGCGCCGCCGCGGCTTGGTGGAGCGCGCCGCGATGATCGCCCAGCCGACCGCCGCGCACAGCACATAGGTCAGCATGCGGTTGCCGAACTCGATCGCGCCGTGCACCCCTTGCTCGGGGGTGGCGAAGAGGCTGTCGTCCGTGCACTTCGGCCAGGTGTCGCAGCCGAGGCCGGAACCGGTCAGCCGGACAGCGCCGCCGGTGACGACGATGACGACACTCATCACGACGGCGGTGAGCGCGGCGCGCTGGAGCGTACGGGGTGAAGGCGTCCAGCGCTGAGCGATATACGCGAGGGGGGTCAACACGGCCACCATCGTAGGACGGAGCTTGTGCAGCTTTTCACGAGGGGTACGTATGCCGCGTCCCGGCACCCGCCGGACCCCGCTCGCGGGGCTACTCCCAGCGGAAGAACGCGCCCGCCGCACCGAGACCGAGCGCGGACCAGACCGCGAGAATCCCGAGATCGCCCCACGGCAGCGCGGCGCCGTGCTGGAGCACCTCGCGCAGCCCGTCGGAGAGCGCCGATATCGGCAGCAGTCCGAGCACCGAGCGCGCCGCGTCCGGGAACTCGTCCAGCGGCACGATCACCCCGCCGCCCACCAGGAGCAGCAGAAAGACCAGGTTCGCGGCGGCCAGCGTCGCCTCGGCCCTGAGCGTGCCGGCCATCAGGAGCCCGAGCCCGGAGAAGGCGGCCGTGCCCAGTACGAGCAGCGGCAGAACGGCGAGCGGGCTGCCCTCGGGGGACCAGCCGAGGGCGAACGCGATCACCGTCAGCAGCACGATCTGGAGCACTTCCGTGACCAGCACGGAGAGCGTCTTGGCGGTCATCAGGGCCCAGCGCGGCAGCGGCGACACCGCGAGCCGCTTGAGCACCCCGTACCGCCGCTCGAAACCGGTGGCGATGGCCTGGCCGGTGAACGCCGTGGACATCACGGCCAGCGCGAGGACGCCGGGGGCAAGGAAGTCCACCGCCCTGTCCGCGCCGGTGTCGATGATGTCGACCGTGGAGAAGAGCACCAGCAGCAGCGACGGGATGATCACGGTCAGCAGCAGCTGCTCGCCGTTGCGCAGCAGCAGCTTCGTCTCGAACGCCGTCTGCGCCGCGACCATGCGCATGAGCGGCGCCGCGCCGGGCGCCGGGGCGTAGGTGCCGGTGCCCGTGCCGCGTGTGCCCGCGTCGCGTGCGCCTGTGCCACGCGTGTCCGCGCCGCTCGTGCCGGTGCCGCTCGCGCTGGCGGTCATGAACGCAGCTCCTTGCCGGTCAGTTCGAGGAAGACGTCCTCCAGCGTGTGCCGCTCCACGGAGATCCCGTCCGCCATCACGCCGTGCTGCGCGCACCAGGAGGCCACCGTCGCGAGCAGCTGTGGATCGACCCCGCCGTTGATCCGGTACACCCCCGAGGACAGCTCGTCGGCGGTGGTGCCATCCGGCAGCGCCTTCAGCAGGGAGCCGAGGTCGAGCCCGGGGCGCCCGGTGAAGCGCAGGGTGTTCTCCGCGCCGCCCCGGCACAGCTCCTCGGGGCTGCCCTGGGCGATGACCCGGCCCGCGTCGATGATCACCACATCGTCGGCCAGTTCCTCGGCCTCGTCCATGAAGTGCGTGGTCAGCACCACGCCCACGCCGTCGGAGCGCAGCTCGCGCACGAGATCCCAGGTGGAGCGGCGGGCCTGCGGGTCGAGGCCGGCGGTCGGCTCGTCCAGGAAGACCAGCTCGGGGCGGCCGACGACGGCCAGGGCCAGCGCGAGCCGCTGCTGCTGGCCGCCGGAGAGGCGGCGGTAGGTGGTACGTCCGCAACTGCCGAGGCCGAGCCGCTCGATCAGCGCGTCCACATCGAGCGGGCGGGCGTGCAGCCGGGCCATGTGGCGGAGCATCTCGTCGGCGCGCGCCCCGGAGTACACGCCGCCGGACTGGAGCATCACGCCGATGCGCGGGAGCAGCCGGGCGGCGTCGGCGACGGGGTCGAGCCCCAGGACGCGCACGGATCCGGCGTCCGGCCGGCGGTATCCCTCGCAGATCTCGACCGTGGTGGTCTTGCCGGCTCCGTTGGGGCCGAGGACGGCGGTGACCGTACCGGCACCGACCGTGAGATCGAGTCCGTTCACCGCGGTCCTGGCCCCGTACCGCTTGACCAGGCCCCGTACCTCGACGACCGGCTCTCGGGAGGTCCGGCCCGCGGCGGAGCCGCTTTCGGGCAGACGGGCACCCGGGAAGTCGCTGTACATGCCGGGAAGTCTAGGCAGGCGGAGGGGGCCACAATCCCGCGGGGGTGAAACGGCGATCGCACGCCATTCGGAGGCCCGGCCTCCGGCTGCGCACGACCGCCGGCAGTGGCTCAAAGCGCCCGGGGGCGAACCGAGCCCTTGGAGATTAGGTAACCCTAAGTGATGAAGCGCACCGGAAGCTGTCTTCCACCTCGGTTGTCAGGGCCGGAGGAATTACGCAACAATGGCGTTGTGAAATACGTTGGCGAGGCTTCCCAGGAGGAACTCGCGACCGGCGAGCACTCCACTCGCAACCGGGTCGCGCGGTCCATCCTGGACCATGGCCCGTCCACCGTCTCCGATCTGGCGGGACGCCTCGGGCTCACACAGGCGGCTGTCCGCCGTCATCTGGACGCACTGGCGGCCGATTCCGTGGTGGAGCCCCGTGACCAGCGGATCTACGGTTCACGAGGGCGCGGCAGGCCCGCCAAGGTGTTCGCCCTGACCGACTGCGGCCGGGATGCCTTCGACCAGTCCTACGACCAGCTCGCCGCGGACGCCCTGCGCTGGATCGCGGCCGCCGCCGGCGGCGGCGAGCGGGGTGAGGCGGCCGTCGCCGCCTTCGCCCGTGCCCGTATCGCCGGCCAGTCCGAGGACTACCGGGAGGCGGTCGAGGCCGCCGAGCCGGAGAAGCGGACGGAGGCACTCGCCAAGGCGCTGAGTGCCGACGGGTACGCTGCTACGGCGCGTAGCGCGCCGAACCGACAGGGCGAGCAGCTCTGCCAGCACCACTGCCCGGTCGCGCACGTCGCCGAGCAGTTCCCCCAGCTGTGCGAGGCGGAGACGGAATTCTTCTCCCAGCTGCTCGGAACCCATGTGCAGCGGCTGGCCACCATCGCCCATGGCGACGGGGTCTGCACGACCTTCATTCCCCGCGCCACCCCACAGACCACCCATCACGCTTCTGAAAGCACAGCCGGGAGGAACCCCGCATGACGCTCCCCACGGAGACTGCCCACCCTGAGCTCGAGGGTCTGGGTACGTACGAATTCGGCTGGGCCGACTCCGACGCGGCCGGCTCCGCTGCCAAGCGCGGTCTCTCGGAGGCTGTCGTCCGCGACATCTCGGAGAAGAAGAACGAGCCGGAGTGGATGCTCAAGCTGCGGCTCAAGGGTCTGCGCCTGTTCGACAAGAAGCCCATGCCGAACTGGGGCTCCGACCTGTCGGGCATCGACTTCGACAACATCAAGTACTTCGTGCGGTCCACCGAGAAGCAGGCGGCTTCCTGGGAGGAGCTGCCGGAGGACATCAAGAACACGTACGACAAGCTCGGCATCCCGGAGGCGGAGAAGCAGCGCCTCGTCGCCGGTGTCGCCGCCCAGTACGAGTCCGAGGTCGTCTACCACCAGATCCGTGAGGACCTGGAGGAGCAGGGCGTCATCTTCCTGGACACGGACACCGCGCTGAAGGAGCACCCGGAGCTGTTCCAGGAGTACTTCGGCACGGTCATCCCGGTCGGCGACAACAAGTTCGCCTCGCTGAACTCGGCCGTGTGGTCCGGCGGATCGTTCATCTACGTGCCGAAGGGCGTGCACGTCGACATCCCGCTCCAGGCCTACTTCCGTATCAACACGGAGAACATGGGCCAGTTCGAGCGGACGCTGATCATCGTCGACGAGGACGCCTACGTCCACTACGTCGAGGGCTGCACCGCCCCGATCTACTCCTCGGACTCGCTGCACAGCGCCGTGGTCGAGATCATCGTCAAGAAGGGCGGCCGCTGCCGCTACACGACGATCCAGAACTGGTCGAACAACGTCTACAACCTGGTCACCAAGCGGGCCGTGGCCTACGAGGGCGCGACCATGGAGTGGGTCGACGGCAACATCGGCTCCAAGGTCACCATGAAGTACCCGGCCGTCTACCTGATGGGCGAGCACGCCAAGGGCGAGACCCTGTCCATCGCCTTCGCGGGCGAGGGCCAGCACCAGGACGCCGGCGCCAAGATGGTCCACATGGCCCCGCACACCTCGTCGAACATCGTCTCCAAGTCGGTGGCGCGCGGTGGCGGCCGTACCTCGTACCGCGGTCTGATCGAGATCGGCGAGGGCGCCGAGGGCTCCAAGTCCAATGTGCTCTGTGACGCGCTGCTGGTGGACACCATCTCGCGGTCCGACACGTACCCGTACGTGGACGTCCGCGAGGACGACGTGTCCATGGGCCACGAGGCGACCGTCTCCAAGGTCTCCGAGGACCAGCTCTTCTATCTGATGAGCCGCGGTCTCTCCGAGTTCGAGGCCATGGCCATGATCGTCCGCGGCTTCGTGGAGCCGATCGCCAAGGAGCTGCCCATGGAGTACGCGCTGGAGCTCAACCGGCTGATCGAGCTGCAGATGGAGGGGTCCGTCGGCTGACCGCCGCGCGGCCCTCGCCCGACCAGCAGCGCCCGTAATCCCTTACGCAGAGGCAGAGAGAGAGCACGACGACAGCCATGGCTGAGGCTCAGAACATTCCGGCGGGTTCCACGACCGCCGGTTCGATCGCGGTGGCCGCCGAGTCGACCGTCGCCACGCGCATGAGCGCGCCCCCCTCCTACGACGTGGCGGACTTCCCCGTCCCGCACGGCCGCGAGGAGGAGTGGCGGTTCACGCCGCTGGAACGGTTGCGCGGTCTGCACGACGGCAGCGCCGTCGCGCGGGACGGCGGCGTCACGGTCGAGGTGACCGCCCCCGAGGGCGTCATCGTCGAGACCGTCGGCCGTGACGACGCGCGGGTAGGCAAGGCCGGTATCCCGGTGGACCGGGTCGCCGCCCAGGCGTACTGCTCGTTCGAGAAGGCCTCGGTCGTCTCGGTGCCCAAGGAGACCGTGGTGAGCGAGCCGATCCGGATCGCCGTCCGCGGCGAGGGCGGGGTCTCGTACGGTCACCAGATCATCGAGCTGGGAGCGTTCGCCGAGGCGGTCGTGGTCATCGACCACACCGGCGACGGCGTGCTCGCCGCCAATGTCGACTACCTCATCGGGGACGGCGCCAAGCTGACCGTCGTCTCCGTGCAGGACTGGGACGACAAGGCCGTCCATGTCGCCCAGCACAACGCGCTGGTCGGCCGCGACGCCTCGTTCAAGTCGATCGTGGTCACCTTCGGCGGCGACCTCGTACGGCTCCAGCCGCGCGTGCGGTACGCGGGCACCGGCGGCGAGGCCGAGCTGTTCGGCCTCTACTTCACCGACCGCGGCCAGCACCAGGAGCACCGTCTCCTCGTCGACCACAACACCCCGCACTGCAAGTCCAACGCGGCCTACAAGGGCGCGCTCCAGGGCACGGACGCCCACGCCGTATGGATCGGTGACGTGCTCATCCGCGCCGCGGCCGAGGGCACCGACACCTATGAGATGAACCGGAACCTGGTCCTCACGGACGGCGCCCGGGTCGACTCGGTGCCGAACCTGGAGATCGAGACCGGTGAGATCGCCGGCGCGGGCCATGCCTCCGCCACCGGCCGGTTCGACGACGAGCAGCTCTTCTACCTGATGGCCCGCGGCATCCCGGAGACCGAGGCCCGCCGGCTGGTGGTCCGCGGCTTCTTCGCCGAGCTGGTCCAGAAGATCGGCCTGCCGGATGTCGAGGAACGTCTGATGGCCTCGATCGAGGCGGAGCTGGAGGCGTCAGTCTGATGGCCTACGTCCGAGTCTGTGGGCTGGGCGAGCTGGAGGAGGACACCCCGAAGAGGGTGGAACTCGACGGCACGCCCGTCTCCCTCGTCCGTACCGAGGGCGAGGTGTTCGCGATCAACGACATCTGCTCGCACGCGAACGTGTCCCTCTCGGAGGGCGAGGTCGAGGACTGCATGATCGAATGCTGGCTGCACGGCTCCAGCTTCGACCTCCGTACCGGAAAGCCGTCCGGCCTGCCCGCGACGCGCCCGGTCCCCGTTTACCCCGTAAAGATCGAAGGGGACGATGTGCTCGTCTCCGTCACCCAGGAGTCCTGAGTCACCCATGGCAACGCTTGAAATCCACGACCTGCACGTCTCCGTCGAGGCGGAGAACGGCCCCCGCGAGATCCTCAAGGGCGTCGACCTGACCGTGAAGCAGGGCGAGACCCACGCCATCATGGGCCCCAACGGCTCCGGCAAGTCGACCCTCGCGTACTCCCTCGCGGGCCACCCCAAGTACACGATCACCGGTGGCACCGTGACCCTGGACGGCGAGGACGTCCTGGAGATGACCGTCGACGAGCGCGCCCGCGCCGGTCTCTTCCTCGCCATGCAGTACCCGGTCGAGGTCCCCGGCGTCTCGGTCTCCAACTTCCTGCGCACCTCCGCCACCGCCGTGCGCGGCGAGGCCCCCAAGCTGCGTACCTGGGTGAAGGAAGTCCGGGAGACCATGGAGCGTCTCCAGATGGACCCCTCCTTCGCCGAGCGCAACCTGAACGAGGGCTTCTCCGGCGGCGAGAAGAAGCGGCACGAGATCCTTCAGCTCGAACTGCTCAAGCCCAAGATCGCGATCCTCGACGAGACCGACTCCGGCCTCGACGTCGACGCGCTGCGTGTCGTCTCCGAGGGCGTCAACCGCGTCCGCGAGAGCGGCGAGGTCGGCACCCTGCTGATCACGCACTACACGCGGATTCTCCGCTACATCAAGCCCGACTTCGTGCATGTCTTCGCGCAGGGCCGGATCGCCGAGTCCGGTGGTGCGGAGCTGGCCGACAAGCTGGAGAACGAGGGCTACGAGGCGTATGCGAAGGGCGGCCCCGTGAGCGGAGTGAACTCAGAGGAGGATGTCGCGTGACACAGCTGCCGGGCCTTCTCACAGGATCGGATCGGCTGCTCGACGAGGCGATCCGCAAGGATTTCCCCATCCTCGACCGACTGATCCACGACGGCAAGAAGCTCGTGTACCTGGACTCCGCGGCGACCTCGCAGAAACCGCGCCAGGTACTCGACGCGCTCAGCGAGTACTACGAGCGGCACAACGCGAATGTCCACCGCGGCGTGTACACCATCGCCGAGGAGGCCACGGCGCTGTACGAGGGCGCCCGTGACAAGGTCGCCGCCTTCATCAACGCGCCGAGCCGCGACGAGGTGATCTTCACCAAGAACGCCTCCGAGTCGCTCAACCTCGTGGCGAACATGCTCGGCTGGGCGGACGAGCCCTACCGGGTGGACCACGAGACCGAGATCGTCATCACGGAGATGGAGCACCACTCCAACATCGTGCCGTGGCAGCTGCTCTCGCAGCGCACGGGCGCGAAGCTGAAGTGGTTCGGCATCACCGACGAGGGCCGGCTCGACCTGTCCAACATCGACGAGATCATCACGGAGAAGACGAAGATCGTCTCCTTCGTGCTGGTCTCCAACATCCTGGGCACGCAGAACCCGGTCGAGAAGATCATCCGGCGCGCGCAGGAGGTCGGCGCGCTGGTCTGCGTCGACGCCTCGCAGGCCGCCCCGCACCAGGTGCTCGACGTGCAGGCGCTCCAGGCGGACTTCGTCGCCTTCACCGGTCACAAGATGGCCGGCCCGACCGGGATCGGCGTCCTCTGGGGCCGCCAGGAGCTGCTGGAGGACCTGCCGCCGTTCCTGGGCGGCGGCGAGATGATCGAGACCGTGTCGATGCACTCGTCGACGTACGCCCCGGCGCCGCACAAGTTCGAGGCGGGTACGCCCCCGATCGCCCAGGCCGTCGGTCTCGGCGCGGCCGTGGACTATCTCACCGCGATCGGCATGGACAGGATCGCCGCGCACGAGCACGCCATCACCGAGTACGCGGTGAAGCGGCTGCTGGAGGTCCCGGGCCTGCGGATCATCGGCCCCGAGACGGCCGAGGACCGCGGTGCGACGATCTCGTTCACGCTCGGCGACATCCACCCCCACGATGTGGGCCAGGTCCTCGACGAGCAGGGCATCGCGGTCCGGGTCGGCCACCACTGCGCGCGGCCGGTCTGCCTGCGGTACGGAATTCCCGCGACCACGCGAGCGTCTTTCTATCTGTACTCCACTCCGGCCGAGGTCGACGCTCTGGCCGAAGGGCTAGAGCACGTCCGTAACTTCTTCGGATGAGGACCTGAGAGGGCAGGGGCAGTTCGTGAAGCTGGATTCGATGTACCAGGACGTCATCCTGGACCACTACAAGCACCCGCACGGGCGCGGTCTCCGGGACGGCGACGCCGAGGTGCACCATGTCAATCCGACGTGTGGTGACGAGATCACGTTGCGTGTCCGGTACGAGGGTTCGCTGATCGCGGATGTGTCGTACGAGGGCCAGGGCTGCTCGATCAGCCAGGCCAGCGCGTCCGTGCTGAACGACCTCCTGGTCGGCAAGGAACTGGCCGAGGCGCAGAAGATCCAGGGCACGTTCCTGGAGCTGATGCAGTCGAAGGGGCAGCTGGAACCCGACGACGCGATGGAAGAGGTGCTGGAGGACGCGATCGCGTTCGCCGGCGTCTCGAAGTACCCCGCCCGCGTGAAGTGCGCGCTGCTGAGCTGGATGGCGTGGAAGGACGCGACGGCCCAGGCCCTGGGCGACAGCGCGACGAAGGAGACGGCATGAGCGAGAACGAGACCCTGACGATCAAGCCGGCCTCGGAGGACGAGGTCCGGGAGGCGCTGTACGACGTCGTCGACCCCGAACTGGGCATCGACGTCGTCAACCTCGGCCTGATCTACGGCATCCACATCGACGATTCCAATATCGCCACCCTCGACATGACCCTGACGTCGGCGGCGTGTCCGCTGACCGATGTGATCGAGGACCAGGCGAAGGCGGCGACGGACGGCATCGTCAACGAACTCAAGATCAACTGGGTCTGGATGCCGCCGTGGGGCCCGGACAAGATCACCGACGACGGTCGCGAGCAGCTGCGCGCCCTGGGCTTCAACGTCTGAGCGTCGGACCGCGCGAGAGGGCCCCTTGATCCGGCCGGATCAAGGGGCCCTTCTGCCGCCTCGGACCGGCTCGTTCAGCCGTGGGCCCGGGTTGCGGCGGCTTCGGCCAGGGTGGGGGCCAGGTTCTCGGTGCGGATGCGCCGGTCGACGTAGAGCAGGTTCAGCACCAGCTGGGGGAAGGTCGTCGTGAGGAACTGCATGATCAGTTGGGCGACCAGGATCAGCAGCAGGAAGCCGCTCACGGCCACGAGGATCTGTCCGACCGTCGGGTCACCGTCGAGGACGGAGGGGGTCAGCAGATTGCCGAAGGCGGTCAGCGCGTTGATCAGCTGCTGGACGACGAAGCCCGCGACGGACGCCATGGCGAAGGCCAGCAGAGAGATGCCGCAGATCCGCCACCAGGCGCCGCGCACCAGGCCGGCCGAGCGGCGCAGGGACGCCAGCGGCCCGCGGGATTCGATGACGGCGATCGCCGGGGCCAGGCTGAGACGGACCCAGAGCCAGACCGCCGGCGGCGTGATCGCCAGGGCGCCGAGGAAGCCCAGCGGGATCAGCCAGAACAGAGTGGCGGGCGAGCCGTCCATGGAGAGGTAGGTGATCAGCGTGGCGGTGAAGCCCAGGATGAGCAGGGCCACCGGCAGGACGGCGATCAGCCCGCTGAGGACGACGGCGCCGAGAACCGCCGGGAACCGGGAGAGTGCCCGGCGCCAGACCGCGCCGAAGGTGGTGGGGCGGCCCAGGACGGCGCTCTGTACGACCGAGGGGCAGGCGGCCTGGACGAGCGCGTTGGCGGCCAGCAGCATCCCCAGGCCGAAGAGCCAGACGCAGCCGAACGCGATCAGCAGCGGCCGGACCTCGGCCCAGGACGGATCCACGCCGTGGGGGGTGTCGACGACCGCGCGCAGCTGGTCGCCGACCATGGCGTAGGCGACGGCCAGCGCGATCGCCACGGCCGCCATGGCCATGCCGTACACCGCGGCGGCCACCCCCAGCAACTGCTTCCAGTACGTGCCCATGGTGGCGAACGCGCCGCCGAGTATGTCGCCGAGGCCGAGCGGGGCGAGGGGTATCACCCCGGGCTTGGGCGGCGACGGCGGAGGCGCCCAGCCGCCCCAGCCGTAGGGCCCGCTTCCGTACGGCCCGTTCCCGTACGGCCCACCAGGACCGCTTCCGTACGGCCCGCCGGGCCCGTTCCCGTACGGCCCGCCGGGACCACTTCCGTGCCCGCCACCGCCGCCCCACCCCGTCGTGCCCTGTGCCACCGCGCTGCTCCGCTCCCGCTGCTCCGATCCGGATGACACACCGTAACCGTTGGGTCCGACAGGAGGGCCGACCGGAGGTGTGTACGGCCGTACGCATCGATGTGTACTCTCGTACGCATGGGATACGGACTGCTGGCCGCGGCGATCGCGGCGGAGGTGGCCGCGACGTCGGCCATGAAGTACAGCGAGGGCTTCACCCGGCTGTGGCCCTCACTGGTGACCGTGGTGGGCTATGTCATCGCCTTCGCCCTGCTCGCGCAGACCCTCAAGACCATCTCCATCGGCACCGCCTACGCGATCTGGGCCGGTGTCGGCACGGCCGCCATCGCCGCCATCGGGATGGTCTTCATGAACGAGTCGCCGGCGCCGGCGAAACTGCTGGGCATCGCCCTCGTGATCGCGGGCGTCGTCGTGCTCAACCTCGGAGGAGCCCACTGATGACCCGCCGTTACGACCCCGACCGGCGCCAGCGGATCATCGACGCCGCGATCCGGGTGGTCGGGCGCGGCGGTATCGCCGGACTGAGCCACCGCACCGTCGCCGCCGAGGCCGATGTGCCCCTCGGCTCCACCACGTACCACTTCGCCTCGCTCGACGAACTGCTGATCGCCGCGCTGCGGCAGACGAACGACAGCTTCGCGGCGGCCGTGCGGGAGAGCGGATCCCTCGCGGACCCGCGGTGCGACCTCGCCGGTGAGCTGGCCCGGATCACCGGGGAGTGGCTCGCCGGGGACCGTACCGGCGTGGAGCTGGAGTACGAGCTGTATCTCGCGGCGCTGCGGCGGCCCGCGCTGCGCCCGGTCGCGGGGGAGTGGTGCGCCGCGCTCGGGGACGAGGTGGCCCGACGCACCGATCCCCTCACCGCGCGGGCCGTGGTCGCGCTGCTGGACGGGATCTGCCTCCAAGTGCTGCTCACGGACGCGGTGTACGACGGCGAGCACACCCGCGCGATGCTGACGCGGCTGATCCCGTCGGCGGGCTGACCCCGCGTGGGCCTGAAGGGTCCCGTCCGTCCCGTCCGTCCCGTCCGTCCCGTCCGTCCGGTCCGTTCCTTCTTCTCCGTTCCCCCTTCCGGGCCGAAGATCGCGTGCCGCTGCGCCCGTCACCTGAGACCGGTTCGCCCGCGCCCCGCCGGGACCGTTAAGTTCGGGGCATGACCGACACGTCTTCCCTCAGTTCCTCCCGCACCACCGGCGCCGTCGCCGCCGGCCTCGCCACCCTCGCCGGGGACGGCACCGTCCTCGACACCTGGTTCCCCGCCCCCGCGCTCTCCGCCGAGCCCGGCCCGGCCGGCACCGAGCGGCTGACCGCCGAGCGCGCCGTGGAACTGCTCGGAGAGGGCGCGGCCAAAGCCATCGGTCCCGACGCCCGCCGCGGGGTCGAGGTCGTCGCTGTCCGTACGGTCATCACCTCGCTCGACGACAAGCCGCTGGACACGCACGACGTGTATCTGCGACTGCATCTGCTCAGCCACCGGCTCGTCCAGCCGCACGGCCAGAGCCTGGACGGCATCTTCGGCCTGCTCGCGAATGTCGCCTGGACCTCGCTCGGCCCGGTCGCCGTCGACGCGCTGGAGACGGCACGGCTCAACGCCCGCGCCGAGGGGCTGCACCTCCAGGTGACCTCCGTCGACAAGTTCCCGCGGATGACCGACTACGTCGCCCCCAAGGGGGTCAGGATCGCCGACGCGGACCGCGTACGGCTCGGCGCGCACCTCGCCGAGGGCACCACCGTGATGCACGAGGGCTTCGTCAACTTCAACGCGGGCACCCTCGGCACCTCCATGGTCGAGGGCCGGATCTCGGCGGGCGTCGTCATCGGCGACGGCTCGGACATCGGCGGCGGCGCCTCCACCATGGGCACGCTGTCCGGCGGCGGCAAGGAGCGCATCGTCATCGGCGAACGCTGCCTGATCGGCGCCGAGGCGGGCATCGGGATCGCGCTCGGCGACGAGTGCGTCGTCGAGGCGGGCCTCTATGTCACGGCCGGTACGCGCGTCACGCTGCCCGACGGCCAGATCGTCAAGGCCCGTGAGCTGTCCGGCGCGAGCAATATCCTCTTCCGCCGCAACTCGGTGACCGGCGCGGTCGAGGCCCGTCCGAACAACGCGGTCTGGGACGGTCTCAACGAGGTGCTCCACAGCCATAACTGATCAGCCATAACTGATCAGCCACAACCGGTCCCGGCCGATCACGGCGGGTATCAACGGAGCATGGCCGGGGCGGCGGTGGATCCGACGAGTTCCCCGTACGCCTCCAGCAGCCCGTCGGCCGTCTCCCGGCCGGCGGGCCGCAGCGGTTCGCGCACCGGTCCTCCGGGCCGGCCGAGCGCGCCCAGCAGCGCCTTCGCGGTGACCGTGCCGGGGAGCCCCGAGGCCATCATCAACTCGGCCAGGGGAAGCGTGAGTTGGTTGAACCGTACGGATTCGGTGACCGCGCCCGCGTCGTACGCGTCGAGCGCGGCGCGCAGCGGGCGGGGCGCGGCGTTGGCGACCGTACTGACGAATCCGGCGCCGCCGACCGCGTAGAGCGGCAGATTCAGCTCCTCGCACCCGGAGTAGTACGCGAGCGAGGTGCGGGCGATCACGTGCGAGCTGCCGAGCAGGTCGTACGCGCAGTCCTTCACGGCGACGACGCGCGGGTGCGCGGCGAGGCGGAGCATGGTCGCGGGCTCGACGCGGGTGCCGGTGCGGCCCGGGATGTCGTACAGCATCAGCGGGATGCCCGACGCGTCGGCGATCCGCAGGAAGTGCGCCTCCACGTCTGCCTGCGGCGGGCGGCTGTAGTACGGGGAGACCACCAACAGGCCGTCGGCCCCGGCCTGTTCGGCCGCCCGCGCGAGGGCCAGGGTGTGCCGGGTGTCCGCGCTGCCGACGCCCGCGACGACGGCGGCCCGGCCGCCCACCTCGTCGCACACCGCGCGGACGAGAGCGGTCTTCTCGGCGTCCGTGGTGGTGGGCGACTCCCCGGTGGTGCCGTTGAGGACCAGCCCGTCGCACCCCTCGTCCACGAGCCGGGCGGCGAGTTCGCGGGCGCCGGGCAGATCCAGCCCGCCGTCCGCGGTGAACGGCGTGACCATCGCGCAGAGGGCGCGGCCGAAGGGGCGAGGAGTGCTCATGGTGGCAGTGTCCGCCGAGCGACTGTGAAGGTCCACTTAGATCTGCTTCGGGTGAGGGTGAAGCGATGCTAAAGGCGGTGGTCCCGGCCGTCTGGCATGATCGGCGAGTGCCGCGCAGGGGGCGGGGGACGGGTGCCCCGCAGGGGGCGGGCGGGGGAGTGGATCGCATGGCACGGATATGCCGAACGGCCGCGATGGCGGCGGGCTCGCTGGTCCTGATCGCGGGGGCGACCGGATGCTCCGACATCAGGAACGAGTTCGACGCGGCGCGGGACACGTTCCAGGGGTCCGGGAGCCCCGAGCCCTGGGAGGCCACCGGCCCCGGCCGCTGCCTCGCCTCGGGGGTGGCGATCAGCCACGACATCGTGAACGCCGCCATGGGGATCCGGGCCGTGTCGATCGGGCTGCGGAACTGCGGGACGAAGCCCTACCGCGTCAACGGCTACCCGGAGATCGGTGTCCTGGACGAGGACCGCGAGCCGGTCGGCCTGAAACTGATCCAGGAGAACGGGAGCACCGGCGCGGCCGATGACCAGGGACCGAGGGAACTGACCCTGGCGCCGGGGGAGTCCGCGCGGTCGGGGTTGCGGTGGAACAACCGGATCACCGAGTCCGGGGCCCACTCGACCGGCTCCTACGTGGTCGTCGCGGCGGCGCCGGGCGAGGAACGCGACACGCTCCCGCTGCCCGTGGACATCGGGTCCGACGGCGAACTGCACGTCACCGCGTGGACGGTCGAGGAGACCCCGGAACCGTCCTGAACAGGCGGGCCGGAGCCCGTGCACCCGCATCCGATATCGGCACCGAAGAGTGATCGCTGGGCCGTTCGGAATGGGGCAGGATGCGTACCATGACGCGTACGCTCCGCTCCTCACCGCTCCTGGTGTTATCGCCCCCCACGCTCGCGACAGCCGTACGCGGATCCGAGGGCGGCCGTGCCTCCGACTACCGCGTGCCGCAAGGCGCTTCGGGGTAGCAGAGGCCGGACTGTCAGTGGGTGCTGGTGCAACGGAGACATGGAGGGCATGGAGAGATGGACACCGAAAACGCCGATCGGGGCGATGCCGACCAGGGTGCGACAGGCCGGGGCGACGCCGTGGAGGGCGCGGCCGACGAGGGTGAACTCGCCGCATTGCGCGCGGCCTTCCCGTCGGAGGGCTGCCTGCCGCCTCTGGGCTGGGACGGGGTGCGCGCCTTCGAGCGCGAGCACGGAATCGTCCTGCCCGAGCCGTACCGCACGCTGGTCGCGGAGATCTGCGACGGTTGCAGCGACGGGCCCGCCGATGTCGACGGGCTGATACCCCTGGCGGCGCTGCCCGCCGACTGGGGATGCGACCAGACACAGCGGGATCTCGCGAAGCCCTTCCCGCTCACCGAGGCATGGGTGTGGGAGGACGACCCGCGGCCGTACGAGGAGATAGAACCGCTCATCGACGAGGTCTCCAACTACGGGAGCGTGGTGCTGGGGACGGACGGCTGCGGGATGTACTGGCATCTCGTCGTCAGCGGTGCGCACCGGGGGCGGATCTGGACCATCAGCGATGTGGGCGCGGCGCCGTTCGGAGCGGCTCTCGGGCACACCACCGCGGAAGACGGCTTCGCGGGCTGGGTGGCGCACTGGGCCACCACGCGCCGGCCGTGGTTCGACGTCGTGGTCTGACGGGACGACGGTGGCTGCGGCCCGTTGACCTCAACCGCACTTCATATTTGAACATGGTGGTCGGAGGCGCACCGCGGGGGTGCGCCACGAGGAGGTTCCACCATGTCCGTGCGCCTCGGCACCGTTCCCGAGATCACCCGCCCCGGCGTGGGGCTCGTCCTGGTCAGCACATGGCGCGTCGGCACGCCCGAGCGGCAGCGGGCCACGGTCGACGCCATCACCCGGGCCTGGCGGAGCAGGGAGTGGCCGGACGTCGGGCTGCTCTCGTACAGCGTCCTCACCGGCGACGACGGGGGCACCCTGCGCCACTACTCGCAGTGGCGCGACCAGGAGGCGTACGACGCGTTCGCCCGCACCTTCCGGGACGAGCGCAACGCCGAGATCGACGCCGCCGTGCCCGGGATCGAGCGGGTGGGGCTGCACCCGTACGAGCTGTACCGCAGCCGGACCCCGGCGGAGGGGGAGACCAGGGTGCCCGGCTGTGTCGTGCTCGTGGACGTGGAGTTCGAGGGGCCCGACACCGAACGCCGGAAGAGCTGGGTCGACACGGTCTTCGAGGCCCTCGACGGTGATCCGGACACGCACCCCGGCGGGATCTCGGCGCACTTCCATCTCGGCGCCGACGGCACACGCGTACTCAACTACGCGGAGTGGGAGAGCGCGCAGGCGCACATCGACGCGCTCAACGCCCCGGGGGACGGGGTCGGTTCGGCCACCGAGCTGTGGAAGCGGGTGCGGTCCTACCCCGGGCTGAAGCGCAGCACGGTGACGCGGTACACCCCCGCGATCAGCCTCGGCGCCGGCTGAGCGCGGCGCCGCCGCCTGCTCGGCCGTGGCGGGCGGCGCGCCGGGTGCGGTGGCCCGGCCGCGTGTGGGGTAGGGCCGGACCACCGCGGCTTATCAGGGGCGGAAACGCAGGACCTGCGGATCGTGATCGCTGTTCTGCCGGGCGAACTCCGCGTTGATGTGCACGCTGTCGTAGTCGAACGCACCGGAGGTGATCGAAGGGCTGGTCAGGATCTGGTCCAGGACCTGGGAGTTGCCCTGGTAGACATACGAGTAACGCTCCGCCGCAGGCAGGGACTTGATCGCCGGATACAGCGCGCCGCCGTCGGCCAGCGCCTTGGCCGTCGCCGAGAACTCGAAGTCGTTGATGTCACCGACGACGAGTACGTCCGCGTCCCGCTGCGCCGCGAGGATGTCCTTGACGAACGCGTTCACCGACCGGGCCTGCTGGAGCCGCTGGACCTCGGAGGAACGGTTCACCGGCTGGTGGTGCGAGGTCAGGCTCTCGTCCCCGCCCTTCGAGGCGAAGTGGTTCGCGATGACGAAGACCGTGCGGCCGCGGAAGGTGAACTCCCCGGCCAGCGGCTTGCGGCTGGTGGTCCAGGCGGCGTCGGCGGGGTCGACCCGGCCGGGAGAGAGCGTCAGCGCCGCGCGGCCGTTCGTGCGGACGACGCCCGTGGCCGTCGTCGCGTCCCCGCCGGGGCGGTCGGTGAACGAGACCCGCGCCGGGTTGTAGAGGAAGACCTGACGGATATTTCCGCCGGGCTCGCCGCCGTCCTTGTTGTTCTCCGGGTCGATGGTGCGCCAGGCGTAGGAGGGGCCGCCGGCCGCGGTGATCGCGGCCGTGAACCTCACGATGGTCTCCTCGGCGGACACTGTGCCGTCGTCCGTCGCGCCCGTGCTGTCCTGGATCTCCTCCAGCGCCAGGATGTCCGGCGAGGAGAGGTTCCGTACGACCGCGCCCGCGAGCGCGTCGAACTTCTCCCGCGGGTCGGAGGGGTCGAGGTTCTCGACGTTGTACGTGGCGACGGCCAGCTCGCTCCCGCGCTGCGGGCGGGTGGTCTCGGGCCTCAGCTTCCGGTCCGTGACCGTGCCCAGCGTGCGGGCGACGAGTGTGTAGCCGCCGAACTGGTTGTAGTCCAGGGGGCCTTCGGTGACACCGGACAGCGTGTCGCCGACGTTCGCCGCCGGGAACGGGCTCTGGGCCGCGGGCGCGAGCTGCTGGATCTGGAGCCGGCCGGTGTTCTGCGAGGTGTACGACCCGTAGACCGTGCCACCGCGGCGGTTGTCGTTCTCCCGCGGCTTGACCGTCACCCACAGCTCCGCGTACGGGTCGGTCGCGCCGACCACGCGGGAACTGCCGATACGGACGTTCATGCCCTCCAGCGACTCGTACAGGTCCAGCGCGTAGTGGCGCGGCTTCAGCCGCAGGCCGTTGACGCTGCCGCCCGCCGCCGGGTCACCCTGCGGCGCGTACGCCGAGGGCACGGACCTCTCCGAGATCACGACCGGCGCGGGCAGCGGGTTGCCGGAGGAGACGACCGTCACCGTCGGCGAGGCGATCTGGGTGACCGACTGGTTGCCCGAGGCCGCGCCGCCCGGGATGTACTCGCCGACCGTGCCGGAGACCTGCACCGCGTCGCCCACGGCGACGGTCGGCACGGAGTTGGTGAAGACGAAGACGCCCTCGCTCGTGGCGTCGTCGCGGTCGGGCCGCGGGTCCTGGATCCAGAACCCCCGGGAACCGGAGGTCCGCACTCCGGTGACGATGCCGGGAACCTCCGCCACCGGTGTCCCCACCAGCGGGGATATCCGGCCGGTCCCCTGGATGCCGTGGATCCGGATCCCGGAGGAGGCGGAGGCGGGGGCGCCCGCGCCCGCGAGCAGCCCGGAGGCCATCGCGAGGGCGACGAGGGCGGGGACAGCGGCCGTTCTCGGTACGGAAGAAGGCATGAAGGCACTCCGGAAGATGAGGGAGGGGTGTTCTACGCGCGTCAATCTCTTGGCTGCGACGGTCAGTTGTCAAGGGCCCCCGGGCGTCCGGCCGTTGTCGAGTACATGAACCGGGTGGCATACGTCCAAATGCGTCTACGCTGGGGGCCGCATCGACCGCGTACGCCACAAGGAGAACCACCAGATGCCCGGAGACCGCCCCACCCTGCCGCCGGTGCGACTGCTCTCGGAAGCGGAGCTGGCGCGGGACGCGCTCGCCGCGCCACTCCTCGCCCGCGCGGTACGCCTCGCCCGCTGGGCCGGGCCGACGACGCGCGTGGGAGCCGGCGGCGAGCTGGTCGACGAGCAGCTGCCCGCCGCGGCGGAGGTGCTCGGCCTCGGGGACGAGCTCTCCGAGGGCGACGGCGAGGCGTACGCCAGCGAGGCATGGCGGGTGGCGGTCGACACGGGCCTCGTGGAGGTCGACGACCCGGACGAGAACGCCGGGCCGGACGCCGCCGCCCCCGACACCGAGGGCCATGTCACCGCGGGCGAGCAGCTCGGAGTGCTCACCTCCGGCGGCCCGCAGGACATCCTCTCGCTCTGGCTGGACGCCCTGGACGTCGTCTTCGCCGACGCGACCGCGCCCGTGCTGGACGATCTGGCCGCGGCCATCGGCGACGACGGCGAGATCGATCTCGCCTCGCTGGACTGGGACCCGGAGCTGGAGGCGGAGTTCCTGGAGGGCGTCCTCGGCAACCTCTACCTCCTCACCCTCGTGGAAGGCGGCGGCGAGGGGCCGGTACCCCTGCCCGTCCTCGCCGCGTCGATGATCGTGCCCGACGACATGGGCGAGCCCACCGACGACATCCTGGAGCAGGTGTCCGAGGCGATGATGCGGCTGGACGACCAGTTCCGGCTGCTGGAGCCGATCGGACTCGTCTCGTACGTACCTGTCGACGAGGCGCTGATGGTGGAGGACACGGAGGACGGCCCTGACGCGTCGCTGCCCGTCGGCGAGGAGGACGTCGCCCGGTACGGCATGGTCCGGCTGACCCCGCTCGGGCTCTACGGGATCAGGTCCCGGATGCTGGAGGCGGGGGTCGACGCGCCCGCGGTGGGCGACCTCGCGGACAAGGACGCGCACGCGCTGCTGGACGGCGTCGCGCACTTCCCCGAGCTGTCCGCGCGCGCGGAGACCGAACAGTGGCTGACCCGGCGCGCGCCGGCCGACGCCGCACACGAACTCCTCGCCGCCGCACGCGGCACGGACCCGGGCGCGCCACTGCGCCGCCTGCACTGCCAGCAGGCGCTGTCCCTGGTGGGCGCGGAGGCGGAGGCCGCGGTACGGGAGGTCCTGGACGACGCCGAACTGGGCGGCCTGGCACGAGTCTGGCTGGCCGAGCTGGGCGCGGGCGACGTGCCGCCGCCGCCCGAGTCGATGATCTTCTGGCTCGCCATCGACACGATCGCCGCGCAGCTGGACGCGGAGGGGGAGCCGGACGAGCTCCAGGAGCTGGTCGAGGGCCTGGTGGGACAGCACAGCGGGTTCTTCGAGGCGGCGTGGCGGGTGGAGCATCCGGCGACGGCGGAGGTGCTGGAGGCGATGGGGAGGCTGCATCGGGACAGGGCGGTGTCGAAGGACGCGCGCAAGGCGGCGTTCAAGGCGAGGTCGCGGGGGTAGGGGGGTGCGCCTCCGGCGGGGGGTGCGGTCGTCGGGTTGCGGTCTGTGGGCTGGGCCGGGGGCCGGGGCCTCCGGAGGTACATGTCCGGACGGCATGATTTACGGCGCGACTCTGCCCTGACGATGGTTCGGGCGTCCGTGCGCCACAAATCACGCTTTAGTGTCCGGACACGCACCTCCTACGCCCCCGACCCCCTCCCCCCGGTGGGTCCCTGCAACCCGGCGACCTGGTGGGAGGTGTGGGGTCGAGTGCGGCCCGGTGGCCCCGGCCAGTCGCCATCTCGGCTGGGGTAAGTGGGCTGGTGCGGCCCGGCGGCCCCGGCCAACCGCCGTCTCGGCTGGGGTGAGTGGGGCTGGTGCGGTCCGCCAGTCACTCCCTGCCGAGGCCGGGTGGAAGTGGGCTGCTGGGGTCCGCCAATCGTTCCCTGCCGAGGCCGGGTGCGGGAGTGTGCCGCCGCCTCCCCCGCCCGCCCCGCGCACGGCCGGGCCTGTCGGTGACGGGCGGTGAAGGGGGGCGCGCAGGGGTCGTGTCCGGGACGTAGAGCGTGATTTGTGGCGCGCGGACGCCCGAACCATCGTCAGGGCAGCTGCGCGCCGTAAATCATGCAGTCCCGGGCGCGAGCCCCGGAGCGCCACCCGGCGACAACCCGCACACGACCGCCGGCCCGAGCCAAAACGCACCCGGAGCCCGGCGACAACCCGCACACGAAAACCGGCCCGAGCCGAAACGCACCCGTACCCACGGCCCGCCGCCGGCGACAACCCGCACCGCACCAACTGCCTCAGCCGGAGACGAGCGCGCACCGGACCGCGAGTCCGCACCCGGCGACGTACGCGCGCCGCCGCCGAGGCGGACCCGGACCACGCCCGCTCACCGCAGGTGCGACGCTCCGTTGAGGTCCAGGATCGTTCCCGACGACCACTCCGCCCCCGGCGACGCCAGCCACACCACCGCCCCCGCGATCTCCTCCGCCGTGCCCACCCGCCCGAACGGGCTCTGCGCGCGGATCGACTCGCCCTCCTCGCCGGTGAGGCGGGACGCCACGCGTTCCGTGGTGAAGAAGCCCGGGGCCACGGACGCGACGGCGATGCCGTGCGGGGCCAGGGAGACCGCCAGGGACTGGCCCAGGGCGTGGACCGCCGCCTTCGTCGCGCCGTAGGCCGGGTGGTCCGGTTCGCCGCGGAACGCGCCGCGGGAGCCGATGTTGATGATCCGGCCCGGCGTCGCGCGGTCGATCATGGAGCGGGCGGCGCGATGGCTGAGCAGGGCCGTGCCCAGCAGGTTGACGGACAGGTGGCGCTGCCAGGCCGCCGCCCAGTCGTCGTAGGACGTGGTGGGCAGCGGGTGGGGCTCGTTGACGGCCGCGTTGTTGACGAGGACGTCGATCCCGCCGAGCGCCTCGGCCGCCTCGTCCGCGACCCGCGCCGCGCCCGCCGGGTCGGAGATGTCGCCGCCCACCAGCGTGTGGCCGGTGCCGGCCAGCGATTCCAGGGTGTGGCGGGCGTCGGCGGAGCGGGTCGCGTAGTGGACGGCGACGTGGTCGCCCTGCGCGGCGAAGGCGCGGGAGACGGCGCGGCCGAGGCCGCGGGACGCGCCGCTGACGAGGACGCGGCGGCCGGTGGACGGCAGATTCATGGGAAAGCGGGCCTCTCGATGTCGGGCGGTGTTCAAGCGCTGTTTATCCGCGGGCGGGAGCGTCGGGAGCGTACCCCTGACCCCCCGTGCCCCTTCAGGAGACCGCGATGCCGCTGAGCCGCAGGGAATTCACCGGAAGATCCGCACTGACCGGGGCGGGGTTCGTCCTTACCGGAGCCACCGGAGCGTTCGCCACCGCGCCCGGCGCGCTGGCGGCGGAGGACGCTCCCGAGGTCGCCTCCGGGCCCGCGCCGTCGCCCGGTTACGGGCCGCTCGTCCCCGACCCGCGTGGGATGCTCGCGCTGCCGGCCGGATTCGCGTACCGGGTCATCACGCACAGCGGGGTGACCAAGCTGGAGACCGGCGAGGACACCCCGTCCAACCATGACGGCACCGCCACGTTCGAGGGGCCCCGCGGGGTGGTGCTGCTGGTCAACAACCACGAACTGGACGGTCCCAGGGGCGACTACGAGTTCCCGGTGCCGCTCACCGAGGGGCTGGTCTACGACCCCGCCGCGGCCGGGGGCTGCACGATCGTCGAGACGCACCGCGACGGCCGTACCGCGGAGTGGGTCGGTATCGCCGGCACCTCCACCAACTGCGCGGGCGGGCGCACCCCGTGGGGCACCTGGCTCACCTGTGAGGAGAACTCCGACCGGGCCGGCGAGAACGGGATGACCAAGGACCACGGATACGTCTTCGAGGTCGACCCGTACGACCGTCGTGCCAACCGGGACCCGCGGCCCATCAAGGCGTTCGGCCGCTATGACCACGAGGCCGTGGTCATCGATCCCCGTACCGGCTACGCCTATCTGACGGAGGACGCCTCCGAGCCCAACGGGCTCTTCTACCGCTGGGTCCCGCCGCACGGCTTCAAGCACGGGCGGGGGCAGCTGCGCCGGCTCGCGGATGACGCGGGGGTGCTCCAGGCGCCCCGCTGCTTCGACGCGGGCGGCCGGTTCGTGGACGACCTCTCGCGCGCCACGAAGATCGGCACCGTCTACGGCGTGGACTGGGTGGACGTGCCGGACCGGGACGGCGGGACCGTGGCCGTACGGGAGCAGTTCGACGGCGAGGACGTCACCCGCGCCCGGAAGCTGGAGGGCATGTGGTGGGCGGACGGCGGCGCGTACATCGTCTCCTCGTACGCCCGTGACGAGAGCCCCGGCGTGCCGCACGACGGACAGGTGTGGTTCTACCACCCGCGCCGCCGCACGCTGACGCTGAAGGTGCTGCTGGGCGTCAACGCCGACCCGGGGAAGGACGGCGCCTTCGACGGGCCGGACAACATCACCGTCTCGCCGTACGGCGGGCTGGTCATCGCGGAGGACGGCGAGGGCCTCCAGCATCTCTTCGGGGCGACCGAGCGCGGACGTACGTACCCCATCGCGCGCAATGACCTCAACGACAGCGAGTTCACGGGGGTCGTGTTCTCGCCGGACGGCCGCACGCTGTTCGCCAATATCCAGGAGCCGGGCATCATGCTGGCCATCACCGGCCCGTGGCGGCGCTCTCCCCGGCACTGACCGCGGCTCCGGGAGGGGTGATCCGGGCGCCCGTCGGTGGCCGGGCATGGCGCGTCGGGGCTCCTTGGGCGCATACTCAAAGTAATGACAAAGTCAGCCGGATCCCGGCGCCACCTGCCGTCCAGTCCCTTCAACCGCCAGGCCCCGGCCTCAGCCCCGCCCGAGCAGTTCGATGTGGGAGACCGTGTCTCGCATGATCAGTTCGGGTTGGGAAGGGTCATCGGAGTCGAGGGCGAACATGCCGTGCTCATCGATTTCTCGGGGCGCCAGGGGAGGATCCTGAGCCCCTTCGCCAAGCTGACCAAGCTCTGAAGCCCCGACCCCGGAGCTTGGAGGCCGTGCCCCCGGGCCGCCGCGGACCCTCAGGACCCGCGACGGTGCGGGGGCATCGTGCCACGTGCCGCCCTCCGGGGGCGGTCAGGAGCGCCGTCAGAGGATCTTCGCGGCGGGCTTGACCATGCCCCGGACCGTACGGGACTTGACGAACTCGCCCAGACCGGTCATCTCCCACTCGCCGGAGAACTGCCGGATCAGTTTCGCCATCAGCACCCCGGTCTGCGGCTCGGCGGTGGTCAGGTCGAAGCGCACCAGTTCCTCGTTCGTGGCCGCGTCGATCAGCCGGCAGTACGCCTTGGCGACCTCGGTGAACTTCTGGCCGGTGAAGGAATTGACCGTGAAGACCAGGCCGGTCGCCTCGTCGGGGATCCGGCCGAGATCGACGACGATCACCTCGTCGTCGCCCGCGCCCTCGCCCGTGAGGTTGTCGCCGGAGTGCTTGATCGCTCCGTTGAGGATGGAGAGCTTGCCGAAGTAGCAGCTGTCCAGATGGTTGCGGTTCGGGCCGTAGGCGATCACGGACGCGTCGAGGTCGATGTCCTTGCCGCGGTACGCCGGCTCCCAGCCGAGGCCCATCTTGACCTGCGTGAGCAGCGGACGGCCGCCCTTGACCAGCGACACCGTCTGGTTCTTCTGGAGGCTGACCTTGCCCTTGTCCAGGTTGATCTTGCCGCTGCCGGGCGCGGCGGCGGGGGCCGGGGGAGCGGCCGGCGGGGTGGCGGGGACCGGCGGAGCGGGGATGCGCGGATCGGCTCCCGCACGGGTACGGGCGGGCGCCGGGGCCGCGGCGGGGGCCGCGGCCGGGGCGGGCTCCTCCACGGAGACGCCGAAGTCGGTGGCGATCCCGGCCAGCCCGTTGGCGTACCCCTGGCCGACCGCGCGGACCTTCCACGCCCCGTTGCGCAGATAGATCTCCACGATCACCAGGGCGGTCTCGGTGCCGAGCCGCGGCGGTGTGAACGTCGCGAGCGCACCGCCGCTGCCCGCGTCGCGGATCGTGGCCGTGGGCTCGATGCCCTGGAAGCTCTGCCCCGCCGCGTCCGGGCTGGCCGTGACGACGATCTTCTCGATGCCGGCGGGCACGGCGCTGGTGTCGACGACGATCGCGTCGGGCGCCGTGCCCCCGCCGGAGCGGTAGCTCACGCCGGGGCCCGTCGGCTGGTTGTAGAAGATGAAGTCGTCGTCTGAGCGCACCTTGCCGTCGGCGGTGAGCAGCAGGCCCGATACGTCGAGCCGCACGGGAGCGGCGACGTCCACCGCCACATGGGCGGTGGGAAGAGGGATGTTCGAGCCGGGGGTCATAGCTGTCATGCCAGACGTAACGAACGACCCCGCTTTGCCGTTCCCTTACCTTCGGCCGATCGGGCCCTCGGACGGCCGGGTCCGGGCGGCCTCAGTGGGGCCAGCGCGGCGGGTTGGTGGCGAACGTACCGCCGAGGAAGGCGTGGTCCCGGTTGTCCGGGTCGAGTTCGCCCTGTTCCGCGACGAGCTTGTCGGCGTACTGCTCCGAGTCGTCCCGCGGCTCGTACCCCAGAGCTCGGGCGCTGGTGAGGTCCCACCACAGCCGGGTGTTGGCGGAGGAGCCGTAGACGACACTGTGGCCGACGTCCTCGGCGGTGAGGGCGGCGTGGAAGAGCCGCGCGCAGTCGCCGGGGCTCAGCCAGACGGAGAGCATGCGGACCGTGCTGGGCTCCAGGAAGCAGGAGCCGATCCGTACGGAGACGGTCTCCAGGCCGTGCAGGTCCCAGTAGAGCTGGGCCAGGTCCTCGCCGAAGCACTTGGAGAGGCCGTAGAGCGTGTCGGGGCGGCGCGGGGTGTCGACCGGGATCAGCGGGTCGTCCCCCCGCGGGCGTGGTGTGAAGCCGACCGCGTGGTTGCTGGACGCGAAGACCGTGCGTCCGACGCCCTCGGCGCGGGCCGCCTCGTACAGGTTGTACGTACCCTCGATGTTCGCGCGCAGGATCTTGTCGAAGGTGGACTCCAGCGAGATGCCCGCGAGATGGATGATCGCGTCGACGCCCCGGACGGCCTCGCGCAGCGCGTCCTTGTCCGTGAGATCGGCGGTGATGGCGGTGGGCTCGCCCTCGATGGGATTGACGTCGAAGAGCCGCAGCTCGTAGCCGTACGCGGGCAGCAGGCCCCGCATCAGGGTGCCGAGGCCGCCGGCGGCGCCGGTGAGCAGGACGGTGCGGGGTGCGGGCATGGGGGAGATCTCCTCGCGGCTCGGGCCGGGCACACGGATAGAGGGGCTCAGACCCGTGGATGGGATTCACATGCGTGGACAAACTAGGGAGTGAGGCGGAGTACCGTCAAGTCTCGTCCGGAGTGCGGGAATCCGCCCCTGGGTTGCGGTTTTCCGTCTTGACCTGCGGTCCGCGACTGCCCTAGCGTGGCGTTGTTCAGAGATATGGACATCGATCAGAATTGTGCACGAGCGGTCGCCGCTCGACGCATGGCCCAGGGAGCGCCCGTGACCTCAGCCCCGCTCGCCGCCCGCCTGACGCACGTGGCCGGGCCGCTGTTCTTCCCCGTCACCCCGTACGGGCCCGACGGCGCGCTCGACCTCGACGCGTACCGCGCGCATGTCGGCGAAGGCGTCGCCGGGGGAGCCGCCGCCGTCTTCGCGTGCTGCGGCACCGGCGAGTTCCACGCCCTCACGCCGGAGGAGTTCCGCGCCTGCGTGGCCGTGGCCGTCGAGGAGACCGCGGGCCGCGTCCCGGTCGTGGCGGGCGCGGGGTACGGCACGGCGCTCGCCGTCCAGTACGCGGGGATCGCCGAGGAGGCCGGCGCGGACGGGCTGCTCGCGATGCCGCCCTATCTGGTCGTCGCCGACCAGGAGGGCCTGCTGCGCCACTACACCGCGCTGGCGGGCGCCACCTCGCTGGAGACGATCGTCTACCAGCGCGACAACGCCGTCTTCACCCCCGAGACCGTCGTGGAACTCGCCCGGGTGGACGGCATCGTCGGCCTCAAGGACGGATACGGCGACCTCGAACTGATGCAGCGCATCATCAGCGCCGTACGCACGGAGGAGCCGGACCGCGACTTCCTCTACTTCAACGGCCTGCCCACCGCCGAACTCACCGGCCTCGCCTACCGGGGCATCGGCGTCACCCTCTACTCCTCCGCCGTCTTCTGCTTCGTCCCCGAGATCGCGCTCGCCTTCCACCGGGCGCTGTCCACCGGCGACGACGCCACCGTCGACCGTCTGCTCGACGGCTTCTACCGCCCCCTGGTCGAACTGCGCGGCAAGGGACGCGGATACGCCGTCTCGCTCGTCAAGGCGGGCGTCCGGCTGGGCGGACTGGAGGTCGGGGAGGTACGGCCGCCGCTGAGCGAGCCGCAGCCCGCGCACATCAAGGAACTGGCCGAGATCATCGAGCGCGGCCGGGCCGTGCTGCGGAGCGGCGACGCGGGCGAGGACGGAAGCGGAGGGACGGACGGACACGTGGGCGGAAGCGCGGGCCCGGACGGCGCGGGCACCGGGACCGGTACGGAAGGCGGCGCCGCGTGAAGACCTCGGCCTTCCTCTACCCCTGGGACGTGCTGGGCGACCCCGACGCCCCCGCCAGGATCGCGGACCTCGGCGTCCGGCAGGTCACCCTCGCCTCCGCCTACCACTCCACGCGCGCGCTGACCCCGCGCCATCCGCGCCATCGCGTGGTCACCGCGGAACACGCCGCCGTCCTCTACCCGCCGGACGACGGCCGCTGGGCGCCCCACGAACTGCGCCCGTACACCGCCGGGTCCTGGGCCCCCGGCGACGCGTACGGCGAGGCGGCGGCGGCCCTGGCCGACGCCGGACTCGACGTGCACAGCTGGGTGGTCCTCGCGCACAACTCCCGTCTCGGCGCCGAGCGTCCCGGCACCTCCGTGGTGAACGCCTACGGCGACCGCTATCCCTGGGCGCCCTGTATCGCCAGGCCCGCGGTCGGCGCGTATCTGGTGGAGCTGGCGGCCGAGGCCGCCGTACGCCCCGGCGCGCGCGGTACCGAGCTGGAGTCCTGCGGCTGGTACGGGCTCGCGCATCTGCACGCCCACGACAAGATCGCCGGCGTCGGCCTCGGCGACGCGGCGCAGTACCTGATGTCGCTCTGCTTCTGCGCCGTCTGCCGGGAGGGATACGCGGGCCTCGGGGTTCCGCCCGGTGAACTGGCCGCCGCCGTACGGCGCGCGCTGGGGCCCGTCTGGGCCACCGGCTCCGCCGAGTCGGGCTGGTCCTCGGTCGAGAAGCTCCTCGGCGCGGACCTCGCCGCCGTCACCGCCGAGTGGCGCGGCTCGGTCGCCCGTACGCTCCAGGAGGGGGCCGTCGCGGCCGTACGCGCGGAAGCGGGGCCCGGTTTCCAGGTGCTGCTGCACGCCGATCCGGCGTCGTACCACGTAGGCGCCAACGCCGGGGTGGACCCGGCGCACATCCTCGGGGTCGCGGACGGGGTCGTCCTGCCCTGTACCGGGGGCGCGGCGGAGACGATGCTGAGCCCGTTCGCCGGACACGCCACCGAAGCGTCCGTCCTGGCCGCCAACTTCACGGTCGTCACCGGCATGGGCGGCAGGCCGGCCGCTCTCGCCGACGACGCGGCGCGGGCGAAGGCGCTCGGGGCCACCGAACTGCGGCTGTACCACGCGGGACTGGCGTCGGACGCGGATCTGACGGCCGTCGGGAAGGCGCTGTCAGACCTCGGTGGCTGAGCCGGGCGGCCACGGCCGCGGGGTCTTCTTCCGCGCGTGACCGGAGGCGGCCAGCACCCCCGCGGTGAGCAGCCCGGCCGCCCCGGTCAGCGGCAGCAGCACGGCCGGGTCGGCCAGCGCGATCAGCCCCGCGCCGAGCGCCAGCGCCAGCGCGTTGGGCACGTACATCAGCGTGTGGGCGGTGGCCGCCGTCCGGCCCAGGACCGGGGCCGGGATGTCGCGCTGCACCGCCGTCAGCGCCGCGATCAGCACACACGGCAGCCCGGCGCCGATCCCGGCGGCGCTCGCCAGCACCACCGCGTCGTACGGCAGCGCCCGCGCCGCCACGGCCAGTGCGAACAGCGCGATACCGGCGGCGGCGAACACCCTCTCCGGCAGCCGCCGCAGCAGCGGGCCCGCCAACAGCCCCGCCAGTACGGACCCGGCGCCCTGCACCGCGTACAACACCCCCACGTACGTGGGGGAGTGGCCGAGCCCGCGGTCGACGACCGCGTAGACGGCCGCGCCGTTGAGCCCGGCGAGCAGCATCGTCGCCGACGCGGCCAGCACGAGGGGCCGTACCGCCGGCGCGTCGCGCAGCGCCCGGACGCCCTCGGCCAGGCCCGCCGCCCGGCCGCCGGCGGGGGCCCGGCCCGGCTTCTCCTCCCGTACGCGCATCGCCGCGAACAGCCCGGCGGCCAGGGCGAAGGTCACCGCGTCGAGCAGCGCCACGGAGCCGCCGCCGAACCGGGCGCAGAGCGCGGCGCCCGCGAGCGGCGCCAGCAGCTTCATGCCCTCGTTGGCCATCATCCGCAGCCCGTTGAAGTCGCCCAGCAGCCGGGGGTCGATCGCCGTGGCGACCAGAGCCGACTCCGCCGCGTCCTGGAGGACCCCGCTCGCGCCGTGGACGAACAGCACACAGAACAGGATCCAGACTCGGTCCGCCGAGTCGACGGCGAGCAGCAACGGCAGCAGCGCCGCCATGGCGAGATTGCAGCCGATCAGCAGGGGCCGCCGGCGCACCCGGTCGGCGACCGTCCCCAGCAGGGGTCCCGCCAGCGCGGGCGCCCACAGCGCGAAGACCGTGAGCGCCGCCAGACTGTCCGAGCCCGTCAGCGACTTGGTCCAGATCCCGGCCGCCGGCCACATCGCGGAGGTACCGAATCCGGACACGACGACACCCGTCAGATACAGCCCCGCGTCACGGTCCCGCAGCACGCTCCCGAGACCTGCCCCGCCCCGCCCCATTGCCCCACCGGCCCCTTCCGCCTCGCGGTGCACGTCCCGCGCGCTTCCCGCACGCCTCCTGCTACGGGCGTCAGAGTGGCCTGTGAGGACCCGGCCCGCGCATCGGGCGATCGCCCTACTCCCGGGCGGGGAAAGGGCCTTAGACGGGCTCAGGGCGACTCAGGACGGCACCGGGGCGGCACCGGGGCGTGTGTGTGGGCTGAGCGTTCTCTGTAACGCCCGTGAAGCATGTGCTCAACGGGGCAGTCATCGACGGCTGATGAAGTCCAGCCTGCACCCCCCCCGCGCGGCCCGCACATCCGGAGGTTCTGTTGAGCCAGCCTCAGCCACCCACACAGGAGCAGTTGGACGCCTACATACGGACCAGACTGGCGCTGGCCGGCGTCGATCTCGATCTGCTGCCCACGCGGCCCGACCCCGCGACCGGCGTGCCCACCCGTGACCAGGCGCTGCGTTCGCTGCGGTCCTTCGTCGCCACGGTTCCCGCGGCCATCGCGGGCTGGGCGCCGCCGGTGAGCGGGGCGCCGGCCGCCGCGTACGCGCAGCAGGCCGCGCCGCCGCTGCTCTATCCGTCGATCACCGAGGCCTGGACCGGAAAGGCGGACGGACGGTGAGCCGCGCCGTCAACCGCCGGATCTTCCTGGCCGGTTCCGCGGCCGTGACCGGCGCCGTCGTGAGCGGCACCGCCCTCGCGCCGCCCGCCGCCGCCGTCTCCCCGGCGAGTGCCGAGAGCGCCAAGAACGTCAAGAGCGCCAAGAGCGCCAAGCCGTACGTCCCCGACCTCGACGCGGCCGGCATCGAGGTGCGTGACGCGGCGCGCCGCGACCCCACGGAGGCGACCCTCGCCGAGGCCGCGGTCCTGATGAGCCGCCGCAAGCTGACGTCCACCACCCTCGTCGAGGCGTATCTCGACAGGATCGGGACCTACGACTCCACCTATCAGGCGTACGCCGAGGTGACCGGCGAGGCCGCGCTCGCCGCGGCGCGCGAGGCCGACCGGAGCGGCGGGCGGCGCGGGGCGCTGACCGGCATCCCGCTCTGCGTCAAGGACAACTACTTCACGCGCGGTGTGCCGACGCGCTGCAACTCCCTCATCTTCGCGGACCTCGTCCCCGACCACGACGCCACCGCCGTCGCGCGGCTCACCGCCGCGGGCGGCATCGTCCTGGGCAAGGGCCAGATGGGCCCGCTCGCCACCACCCGCGCGACCACCCCGAACGGGACGGTCACCACCGTCAACGCGTGGACGCCGGACAACCCGGCCACCGACCCGGGCGGTTCCTCCACCGGCCCCGCCTGCGCGGTCGCCGGCCGGATGGCCTCGTCCTCCATCGGTACGCAGACGGGCGGATCCATCGTCCTGCCCTCCAACCGGCAGAACCTCACCGGGCTGAAGCCCACCATGGGCCGGATCTCCGCGTACGGCGTGATCCCCCTGTCGTACACCCGGGACCATCCGGGACCGCTGGCGCGCGACGCGATGGACGCGGCGCTGATGCTCGCCGTGATGGCGGGGCCCGACGCGCACGACCCGCGCACGCTCGGCCTGCCCGGCCTGCCCGATCTCGTACGGGCCGCGACCCCCGTGGTCTCGCGGGGCGGCGCCGTACGGATGCGCAGGGCCACCCGGATCGGGGTGCCCGCCGGCTTCCTCGGTACCGAGACGGCGGTGCGCGGGGCGTTCCTCGACCGGCTCGACGCCCTGTCCGGCGTGACGCTGGTCGACATCGCCTATCCGGCCGACTGGGCGCTGCTGACCGGCGTGTTCAACGACGCGCGGCTGTCCGAGCGGACGGAGCCGTTCCGGCACTGGCTGCGCGAGGACCCGGCCCTGTTCGGCGTCTCGCTGCTCAGCTGGCTCCAGGGGCTGATGCTCTCGGGCGACGAGTGGATCACGGCGCAGCGGGCCAAGAACCATCTGCTCCGCGAGGTCCTCGACGGCGTCATGTCCCGCTGCGACGTGCTGCTCCAGACGGGACCCGTGCCGTTCGACATCCTCGGGCTGCCGGAGATCGCGTTCCCCATCGGGTTCACCGCGGGGCTTCCGTCCGGGGTCATCCTCGGCGGCGCGCCGTACGAGGAGGACCGGCTGCTGGAGGTCGCGGCCGCCTATCAGGCGGTGACCGACTGGCACACCCGGCGTCCCGCCGACCCCGCGGCCCCGGCGGTCTCCGGGCCGAGCGCCAAGCGCGCGGCGGGTGCGGGACGGCCGCGGCTCACGGCCGAGGAGGCGGCCTCCCGGAGCGCGTAGCGGTCGTCGGCGCGCAGCGCTCCTCGGCCGATCCTGTCCGATCCCGTTTCCCCCCCGGCCGTGCCACAGGGTGCGCACGGCCGGGGCACCCGGATCCCGTCCCGGTCACCCGGCCCCGTTCATGCGGTCCCGGTCACCCGGTCCCGGTCACCCGGTCATTGCAGCGCCGCCGTCATCATCTTCTGCGCGATCGGCGCGGCCAGACCGTTCCCGCTGACCTCCGAACGCGCCGCGCCCGAGTCCTCCACGACGACCGCCACGGCCACCTCCTTGCCGGTGGACGAGTCCTTCGCGTACGAGGTGAACCACGCGTACGGCGTGTTGACGTTGTCCACGCCGTGCTGCGCCGTGCCCGTCTTGCCGCCCACCTCCGCGCCGTCGATCCGCGCGTTTGTCCCCGTACCGTCCTCGACGACCGTCACCATCGCGCTGCGCAGCTGCTCGGCCGTCGACGAGGAGACGATCCGCCGCGTATCGCCGTCCGGGTACGACTGGATCGTGTCCCCGCTCGCGTCCACCACCTTCGACACCATGTGCGGCGCCGCGAGCAGCCCGTCATGGGCGAGGGCCGCCGAGACCATGGCCATCTGGAGCGGTGTCGCGGTCACATCGAACTGGCCGATCCCCGTCAGCGCCGTCTGCGCCCGGTCCATGCCGGACGGATACACGCTCTCCGAGGCGCGCACCGGCATCTCCCGCGTGGCGTCGTCGAAGCCGAACTTCTCCGCCATCGCCCGGACCTTGTCCTGGCCGAGATCGTCGGCCATCTTCGCGAAGACGGTGTTGCAGGAGTAGGCGAGGGCGGTGCGGATGGTGGCGTTCTCGCACGGCGCCGCAGTGTTCTCGTTGCGCAGGACGGTGGTCGTCGTGGGCAGGGTGTACGGATCGGGGCTGTCGGTCCGTTCGTCGACCGAGCCGTACAGACCGTCCTCCAGCGCCGCCGCGGCGACCACCAGCTTGAACGTCGAGCCCGGCGGGAGCGGCTGCCGCAGGGCGCGGTTGACCATCGGCTTCTCCGCGTCCTCCGTGAGCCGCTTCCAGGCGTCGCCGTCCGTGGTGCCGCTGATCTCCGTGGGGTCGTACGAGGGGGTGCTGACCACGGCGAGCACCCGGCCGGTCACCGGGTCGATCGCGACGGCCGCGCCCTTCTTGCCGCCCAGCGCGCGGTATCCGGCCTCCTGAACGGCGGGGTCGATCGTCGTCAGGACATCGCCCGGCGCGGTCCGCTCGCCCATGATCGCGTCCAGCGGGTTCTTCAGCCGGCTGTCCGTCCCGTCCAGGACGCCGGAGTAGATGCCCTCCAGCTGGGTGGAGTCGTACGCCTGTGAGCTGTAGCCCGTGACAGGCGCGTAGAGCGCGCCGTCCGTGTACGTGCGCGCGTACGCCAGATCGCCGCTCGCCGTCTTTCTGGAGCCCGTGACCGGCGAGCCGGCCACGATGATGTCACCGAGCGGCTGCGCGTACCGCGCCATGACGTTCCGCCGGTTGTGCTTGTCGTCCGCGAGGGCCCTGGCCTCGTACGCCTGCACCCAGGTGGCCCGCACCAGCAGCGCGAGCACCAGCAGCAGACAGATGACCGCTGTGTGTCTGATCGTCTTGTTCATCCCGTATGAGGGACGAGCGGCGGCGCGGACGGCGTTCCCGCCCCGCGCGCTTCTCAGGAATTCCTCATCCGCGATCCCTCATGCCCCGGCGCGGGCGGGGCGGGCGGGGCCGGGAGCCGGCCGGGTCCCCGCCGGTCAGAGCCGCCGGGTGGCGAGCGTGAGCCGGTCGCGCGCGTCGAACAGCGTGTCCTTGATCATCTGCTCGTGCCCGGGGGTGAGCCGGGCCACCGGCACCGAGCAGCTGATCGCGTCGCGCGCCGGTGTCCGGTAGGGGATGGCGATACCGAAGCAGCGCAGCCCGAGCGTGTTCTCCTCGCGGTCCACCGCGTAGCCCTGCTCGCGTACGGTGTGCAGCTCCTCGATGAGCTTCTCGCGGTCGGTGATGGTGTGCTCGGTCAGGGCGGGCAGGGTCTCCGGCAGCATCGTGCGCACCTGCTCGTCGCTATGGGTGGCCAGCAGCGCCTTGCCGAGCGAGGTGGAGTGCGCGGGCAGCCGGCGGCCGACCCGGGTGAACGGCCGCAGATAGTGCTGGGACTGGCGGGTGGCGAGATAGACGACGTTCGTGCCGTCGAGCCGCGCGAGGTGGATGGTCTCGCTGGTGTCGTCGGAGAGCCGGTCCAGCGTGGGGCGGGCGGCGGCGACGACCTCGTCACCGTCGATGTACGAGGTGCCGACCAGCAGCGCCCGTACGCCGATGCCGTACCGCGTGCCCGTCGCGTCCGTCTCCACCCAGCCCAGCTCGACGAGCGTGCGCAGCAGCATGTAGAGGCTGGACTTGGGGTAGCCGACCGCTTCCTGGACGGCGGCGAGCGAGTGCATGCCGGGGCGTCCGGCGAAGTACTCCAGCAGTTCCACCGTCCGCACAGCGGACTTCACCTGTGCCCCACCGGTCTCCGCGGTCGACATCGTTCCTCGCCCCTTCTCGCCCACTGGACTTGCTCTCCTGACCACTCTTGACCACACGGAACGCGCGGAAATAGAGTCCTTAAGGATTCACCATCTAGAACTCTGTTCAGAATACCGAACAAGTTCCGGGAGGTGGCAACGGTCCGTACGTCGCTCACTCGGTCGATCGGTACGTCGGTACGTCGGGTCCATTGGTACGTCGGTACGTCGGGAAGGAAAGTCGCGGTGGCAGCAGCACCAGTCTGGAGTGTCGACCCCCGAACAGGGAAGCAGCGCGAGCAGGTCGCGCACGAGGCGACGGCGGAGGAGGTCGACCGCGCGGTACGCGGCGCGCACGCCGCTCGGACGGCGCTCGCCGACCGCACCGTGCGCGCCGCTCTGCTCCGTACGGCGGCCGATCTGCTCGACGAGGCGGGAGAGCACATCATCGAGGCCGCGGACGCGGAGACCGCGCTCGGCCCCGTCCGGCTCACCGGCGAACTCGCCCGGACCACCGCCCAGTTGCGGGCCTTCGCGGAGGTCGTCGACGAGGGGGCCTTCCTGGACATCCGCATCGATCACGCCGACGCGGACCGCACACCGCCCTGGCCCGATCTGCGCCGCTGGAAGGTGCCGCTCGGCGTCGTCGCCGTCTACTCCGCGAGCAACTTCCCGCTCGCCTTCTCCGTGCCCGGCGGCGACACCGCGAGCGCGCTCGCGGCGGGCTGCCCCGTGGTCGTCAAGGCGCACCCGGACCATCCCGCCACCTCCGAGCTGTGCGTCTCCGTGCTGCGCAGGGCCGCCGCGGCGGTGGGGCTGCCCGAGGACGTGGTGAGTCTGGTGCACGGCTTCGAGGCGGGCGTCGAGCTGGTACGGCACCCGCTGGTGTCGGCGGCCGGCTTCACCGGTTCCGTCCGCGGCGGACGCGCGCTCTTCGACGCCGCCGCCGCCCGGCCCACGCCCATCCCCTTCCACGGCGAACTGGGCTCCCTCAACCCCGTCGTGATCACCGAGGCCGCCGCGGCCGAGCGCGCCGAGCAGATCGGTGCGGGGCTGGCCGGCTCGATGACGCTGGGGGAGGGGCAGTTCTGCACCAAGCCCGGATTCGTCCTGGCCCCGGCCGGTGAGCAGGGCGACCGGCTGGTGAAGTCCCTGACGGCGGCCGTCAGCGAGACCGAGCCCGGCGTGCTGCTCGACCACCGGATGCGGGACGCCTTCGTCGCGGGCGTACGCGAACGGGCCGCGCTGCCCGGCGTGGACGCCCCGATCACGCCCGGCGCCGGCGGCGAACACACGGTCAGCGCCGGCTTCCTGACCGTGGACGCGGAGCTGCTGACCGCCGGGGGAGCGCACGATCTGCTGCTGGAGGAGTGCTTCGGCCCGGTGACCGTCGTCGCGCGGTACACCTCGCGGGACGAGATCACCTCGGTACTCTCGCGGCTCCCCGGCAACCTCACCGCCACCCTCCAGCTCGCCGAGGAGGAGGCCGACGGGAGCGCGCCGGGCGCCGCGGGGCTGCTCGCGGAACTGACCCCGCTGGCCGGACGCGTGCTGGTCAACGGCTGGCCGACCGGAGTCGCCGTCGCGCCCGCCCAGCACCACGGCGGCCCCTACCCGGCGACCACCTCCACCTCCACCTCGGTCGGCGCCACGGCGGTCGAGCGCTGGCTGCGCCCGGTCTCGTACCAGTCCACCCCGGCCGCGCTGCTCCCGCCGGAGCTGCGCGACGACAACCCCCTGGACCTGCCGCGCCGGGTGGACGGCCGTCCGGAGAACTGACCACCGAGAACCGACCGCCGGGAGCCGAGCATGGAGAGCCGAGAACTGTGAGCCGAGCACATGAGTGACCGGACGATCGACCTGCCCGGACTGCCGTTCCCGCTGCGGCCGTACGGCCCCGACGGCGCGTGGCGCTACGCGGACGGAGCGCTCACCGGCCGGGCGGGCGCCCGTCAGGACCGCTTCGTACCACCGGCGGGCGCGTCCCTGGAGCCTTCCTCCGACGCGCCCCGCCTGCTCGGCACCCCGGACGGCGACTTCCAGCTGATCGCCCGCGTCACGGTCGGCTTCGCCGCCGCCTTCGACGCGGGGGTGCTCACCCTGGAGGCCGACGCACAGCACTGGGCGAAGCTCTGCCTGGAGCTGTCCCCGGAGCGCCCGACGATCTGTACGGTCGTCACCCGCGGCCACTCCGACGACGCCAACTCCTTCGTGGTGGACGGCGACAGTCACTGGCTGCGGATCAGCCGCACCGGCCGGGCGTTCGCCTTCCACGCCTCCCCGGACGGCGAGCGGTGGACCTTCGTCCGGGTGTTCACGCTGGGCACGGCCGCGCAGGCCGCGGCGGCGCGCGTCGGTTTCCTGGCGCAGTCGCCCACGGGCGAGGGGTGCGAGGTCACCTACGACGGGATCGTCTTCCGGCCGGAGGGACTCGCGGACGCGCGGGACGGCAGCTGAGACTCCACCGCGCCGGGGGCGCCCGGCGCGCCCCCGGCGGGCCGGGAACCAGCGGGCCGGGAACCAGCGGGCCGGGAACCAGCGGGCCGGGAACCAGCGGGCCGGGGAACCAGCGGGCCGGGGACGCGCCTGGCCGGGGGGACGCGCCCGGGAACCGCCGCCGCTCCCGGCGCGTCTCCGGCCCTATGACCAGCCCCCTGCCCAGTTCCATGCCCAGCCCCATGAGTCCGCCCCTGAGCGGCCCGGTGATCAGGACCGCGGTGCCCGACGACCTCGACGCCGTCGCGGCTCTGCACGCCGAGGCCCGTGCCACGTACTACCGCGGCCATCTGCCGGAGGACGAGTACGACGGCCCGGCCGAGCGCGCCCGTGGCCGCGCGGGGTGGGCGCGGGCCCTCGCCGGGGAGGACCCGGAGGCGGCGGTCCTCTGCGCCGTGGACGACACCGGGCTCGTGGGCATCGCCGCGTACCGCCCGGTCGAGGGCGTCCTGACGCTCACCCAGTTCCATGTCGCCCCGGCGAGGTGGCGCCGCGGCGTCGGCGGCACGCTGCACGCCGCGTGCGTCGGCGCCTGGCAGCGCGCCGGAGCCGGTACGGCACGGCTCGAGGTGTACGAGCACAACACGCGCGCCCAGTCCTTCTACGCCCGCCAGGGCTGGTATCCGGACCCCCACCATCCGCGCCATGACACCCACCTCGTCCTGCGGTTCGAGGTCCCGGAGCGCCAGGCCGTCGGTCCGGAGGGCAAGACGAAGAGCGGGTAGGTCACCCGATGGGGTGGAAGGTTCCCGGGTGGCGCATAAGGAGAGGTTAAAGGCCGGTCGCCCGGGATAGGTTCGGTCTCCTCGTGAGCCGGTTCCGGGTGACTCCGGGGCCATGAGTGGGTCTCCGAGCGAGTGGACGCTCCCCGCGAAGAATGTGAAGAGACGGCATGCCCGATCCTGAATTGCCCGACCCGGACCCCGACGAACCCGACGAACCCGGTGTCGTGGTGTCCGGCCCCTCCGAAGCGCCGGGCCCCTGCCGCGGTCCCGACCCGGCCACCCCCGCCCTGGCCGGCTCCACGATCGCCGTCAGCGGAGCCACCGGCTTCCTCGCCTCGTATCTGCTGCTGCATCTGCTGCCGCAGGGCACCCGGGTGGTGGCGCTGGTGCGCAAGCCCCCGCACCGGGCCATGGCCGCTCTCACGCTGGCCCTGCGTTCGGCCGGGGCGCCGGCCGAGACCGTACAGCGGGTGGCGCGTCAGGTGCGGGCCGTCCAGATCACCCTCGACCGCCCCCGGCTCGGCCTGTCCCAGGGCGAGTTCCAGACGCTCGCGGACAGTGTGGACGCCGTTCTGCACTGTGCCGCGCTGACCAAACTGCACGGGGACGCCTGGGAATTGCACCGGACCAATGTGGAGGGCACCCGGCAGATCCTCGCGCTGGCCGCGGCCGGCCGCCGTGCCCCGCATCTGTTCCATGTCAGCACCGCGTTCGTCGCCGGAGCGCGGTTCGACGGCGTCGTACCCGAGCGGCAGTTACAGGCCGACGGCTTTCTCACGCCGTACGAGGAGTCCAAGTACGGCGCCGAGCGGCTGGTCCACGAGTGGGCGCGTACCCCGGGCCGGAGCGCCACGGTCTTCCGGCCCAGTGTGCTGATCAGCGACCGGGCCGCGCTGCCCTGCGCACCGCAGCACACCTACGCCGTGCTGGCCGCCAAGCTGACCCTCTTCCTGAGGCACGGCCCCCGGGCGCTGGTCGACTCCTCCTCCGCCCCGCTCGACGCCACGGGACGACTGACGATCCGGCTGCTGGGCGCTCCGGACGCCAGCATCAACCTGTTGCAGGTCGACGACGCGGCCCGCGCGATGCTGCGCCTCGCCGAGCAGGTGACCACCACCACGGACACATCGGACGTACCGCCCGGGGCGCGCGTCCACCACATCGTGCACCCGACCGAGACGCCGGTGACGCGCGTGAACGAGGCGCTCCAGCGGTGTGTGCCCTGGCTGCGCCTCGCGCTGGTCCCCGACCGGCCCTACCCCAGCGGTCTGGAGCGTGCCGTGGATCTGTACGGCGCCGAGGCCACGGCCTATCTCGGGCTGCGGCGGCGCTACGAACGCACCAGCCTGTGCGAGCTGGAACGCCGTCGGCTGGTCCGCCCCCCGGCCCCGGTCGACAACCCCTACCTGGACGCCGCACTCACCCCACCCGCCATGGCTCGCTGACGCGGCCGGCCACCCGAGGAGAGACCATCAGCGATTCGACGGAGGACCGGATCACCGCCCTCGTCCTCACCACCGCATGACGGGTGCACACCCGCCGGCCCCGGGGCCGGTCCCGCTGGCCTGCCCGGCCCTGCACGAGCGCGGATTCGGCGCCGCCGCGCGACGCCTCACCGCACCGGACGGGCCCGCCCTGCGCCCGGTCACGCTCGGCGGCGGTCTGCGCGCCTGGGCCGCCACCGGCCCCGCCGTCGCGCGCGGCGTTCTCACCGACCCCCGGCTGACCAATGACATCGGTGAGGTGGGCGGTCCGGTGCAGGGCTTCCCGGACCGCCGCTACCCCGAGGACTTCTTCGCCCACGCGCCGCAGTTGCTCTCCGCGTCCGGGGAACGCCACCGCGGGCTGCGCCGTATCGTCGCCCCGTACTTCACCGCCGCCGCGACGGAGCGTACGGGCGCGCGGCTGCGGGACGCGCTGGACCGGATCATCGGCTCGCTGGCCGGACGCGGCCGGATCGACATCGTCACCGATCTCGCCCTGCCCCTGGCCGGGGCGACGGCCGGGGAGATCCTCGGCATCGTCCCCGAGCGGCGCGCCGCGGCGGTGACGGCCGCCCTCGCCGCCAGCGGCGCGGTCCCGGGCACCGAGGAGGCCCGGTCGGCGCACCATGTCTTCGCCCAGACGGTCCTGCACATCATCGGCGCCGCGCGCCGCTCCCCGGACCCCACCGCCGCCACGGCGCTGCTGCACGCCCGGCAGAGCGGACGGATCGGCAACGCCGAACTGGCCGGGATGCTCGGCATGCTGCTGATCGGTACGGTCGACTCGCTCTCCACCGTCGTCCCGTCGGGCGCCCTCATGGCCTTGCGGCGCCCCGAGGTACGGCACGGTCTCGGCGCCGGTCACGGCGGCGGCCCCGCGTACACGACGGCGGTCACCGAGGAGATCCTGCGGCTGAACCCGCCCTTCCAGCACACGGGTTGGCGGTTCACCCGGGACGACTGCGTCCTCGCGGGCGTCCCGCTGCCGCGCGGCGCCGTGGTCGTCACGTCCGTCCTCGCGGCCAACCTCGACCCCGCCGCCTGGCCGGATCCGCTGCGTGCCGACCCGCTGCGCGGCGATCCGCTGCGCGGCGATCCGGCGCGCGCCGATCCGGCAGGTGCCGACGCGCACCGCCGTGCCACCGCCGGTCATCTCTCCTTCGGGCACGGGCCCCACTACTGCCTCGGCGCGGCGCTCGGGCGCCGGCTCGTGCACGAGGCGCTGACGGGCCTCTTCCGCCGCTTCCCGCGGCTGAGCCTCGCCGTACCCCTCGACGAACTCACCTGGCACGGTACCTGTCTGCGCCGGCTCGACCGGCTCCCCGCGGACACGTGCCCCCGGGCCCCGTAGGGCGCCGGGCCCCGTAGGGCGCTCGGCGGGGCCGACGGAAAGGGAGATCCTGACCTGGGCATATGCGACCGTGGGGCGCGTTCGCGCTGCCCCGCGGTCGAGGGGAACACGGTGACGGCGGCGCCGGCCGGGGCACAGAAGAGCGATTCCCGGACTGCTTTCGGGTGACGCGCCGCCTTTGAGTCTCCGCGCCCGGACCCTGTCGTGGAGCCTCATGGCGTCACGACGAAGGAGTCACTCGTATGCGTCTTCGCACCACCCTGGCCGCCGCCGCCGGCGCCCTCGCCCTGCTCGTCTCCGTACCCGGCTCCGCTTCGGCGGCCGACGGTGAATTCACCTATGTCTATACGGATATCGCGGGAAAGCCACGGGTCGGGGGAGTGGTGGACCCCGGCAACTGGGTCTGCGTCACCCTTCCGGAGGCGGCGGGCGAATACGTACCGCCCGCGCATACGCCCCGCAACCACACGACGGCCACCGCGGTCGTCTTCACCGGTCCGGACTGCGACGGCGACGCGTACACCCTGCGCCCCGGCGGCTCGGCGAGCGAGCGTCTCACGCTGCGGTCCGTCGTGTTCTTCCAGCGCTTCTGAACGAAACCGCCCCGTCCCGTCCGGCTCACCGGGCCGGGCGGGGCATTTCCCTGTCCGGGAATTCACCGGTCCCCGGGGGAGGGGTGGCCGCTGTTTCAACCGTCCGGGATAGCGGGCAATCATGCGTCGTCGTTCCGTGGGCCACTACGTTCCGTGGGCCATGACGCCGGACAGGAGATCCAGCATGGAATACGAAATGCGCGCGCAGTACGCGGAGGGCGCCTCACCCCATGACGCGGAACCCCGATTCGAGATCTGGCACATGACGCGACTGGACCGGACGACCGCGCTGTGCGGACGCGAACTGGACCCGGACGCCGCCACCCAGAGCGCGCACGCCTGGGGCACCCCCGCCGGGCAGCCCCTCTGCCACGCCTGTGGTGCCTCCTACATCCACCAGGTGCCGCACGACGTCCCGTGAGGGACCGAGGGACGGGCGGGGAATCCCACGGGCCGCGGACGCGTTGCCGAAGCGGCGGAGGCTGCCTCCGGCAGCCCCCTGGCAACGACACCCACGACCCTGGAGAGAAGCGGAAACATGCGCGTCGAGATCTGGAGCGACATCGCCTGTCCCTGGTGCTACATCGGCAAGGCCCGGTTCGAGAAGGGGCTCGCCGCCTTCGCCCACCGGGACGAGGTCGAGGTGGTCCACCGGTCGTTCGAGCTGGATCCGGGGCGCGCCAAGGGGGACACCGGGCTGGTCGTCGACATGCTGGCGGCCAAGTTCGGGCGCAGCCGTACGGAGGCGCTCGCCATGGAGGAGGGCGTCGCCGCCAACGCGCGCTCCGAGGGGCTCGGATACCGGATCGAGGGGCGCGATCACGGCAGTACGTTCGACATCCACCGGCTGCTGCATCTCGCCAAGGCCAGGGGCCGCCAGGACGAACTGCTGAACCTCTCCTACCGGGCGAATTTCGCCGAGGAACGCTCCGTCTACGACCAGGAGACCCTGATAGCCCTCGCCGTCGAGGCCGGTCTGGACGAGGCGGAGGCCCGCGAGGTGCTCGCCGACGCGGACGCGTACGCCGACGCGGTGCGGGCCGATGAGCGCGAGGCCGCCGAACTGGGCGCGAACGGCGTGCCGTTCTTCGTGCTCGACCGGCGTTACGGCGTCTCCGGCGGGCAGCCGGCCGAGGTGTTCACTCAGGCGCTGGAGCAGGCGTGGCAGGGGCGCGTGATCACACCCGTCGGCGGGCCGTCGCCCGACGCGGGGGTCTGTGACCCGGACGGCGCCGACGGCTCCTGCGAGATTCCGCAGGCCGGGGCCCATTCATAAGGATTGCTTGGGAGTGCCGTTCACCCATGCGCGATTGACTATGAGGTGGCCGGGTTCCAGGGTGGATCCATGGACACCCTGGGAGGCGCCGAGTTCGCGCCGGATACGACATATCTGAATACGTCCAGCTGCGGTCTGCTGCCCCGCAGGTCGGTCGAGGCCGTACAGACGCTGGCCCGGGAGAACGGGACCGGCCGGGGCGGTGAGGGCGCGGGCAGTTTCGAGACCGTGGGCGCCGCGCGCGACTCCTTCGCGCGGCTGGCCGGGGTCCCCGCCGAGCGCGTCGCGGTGGGCGGCTCGGTCGCCGTCCATGTCGGACTGATCGCGTCCGCCCTGCGGCCCGGCGACGAAGTCCTCTTCCCCGAGGGCGAGTTCAGCTCGGTCATCACCCCCTTCGCGGTCCGCGGCGACCTCCTGCTCCGGTACGCGCCGCTGGAGAAGCTGGCCGCGGAGGTGCGGCCGGGCACCGCGCTGGTGGCCTTCTCCGCGGTCCAGTCCGCGGACGGCAGGGTCGCCGATCTGCCCGCGCTCCGGGCCGCCGCGGCGGCGCACGGCGCCCGTACGCTGCTGGACGCGAGCCAGTCGGCCGGCTGGCTGCCGCTGGACGCGGGGGCGTACGACTACACCGTGACCGGCGGGTTCAAGTTCCTGCTCTGCCCGCGCGGTACGTCCTTCCTCACCGTGACCGAGGAGGCCCAGGAGACACTGACACCCCGGCACGCGGGCTGGGTGGCCGCCGAGGACCTCTGGGGCAGTACGTACGGGCCCGTCGAGCGGCTGGCCACCACCGCGCGCCGCTTCGACGAGCCGCCGGCCTTCCTCTCGTACCACGGCGCCGAGCGCTCCCTCACGCTGCTGGAGGAGATCGGCGTCGACAGGATCCACGCCCATGACACCGCGCTCGCCGCCCGCTTCCGCGCGGGACTGACGGGGCTCGGCCATGAACCGGTCCCCGGCGAGTCGGCGATCGTGTCCGTCCCGGGACTGACGCACCGCCACCCCGATCTGCGCCGGGCCAAGGTGGCGGTGTCGCTCCGTGCCGGGTACGTACGGGCGTCGTTCCACCTCTACAACACCACGGCCGATGTGGACCGGGCGCTGGACGTGCTCGCCGGCTGAGCGGTCGGCGCGACTTCCGGACGTACGTGTCTAGAGGAAGCGCCCCAGGAAGGCCCGGGTGCGTTCGTGGGAGGGGTGGTCGAGCACCTCCCGGGGCGTGCCGCTCTCCAGCACCCGCCCGCCGTCCATGAAGACCACCCGGTCCGCCACCTCCCGCGCGAAGCCGATCTCATGGGTCACCACGAGCATGGTGAGACCGTCCCGGGCCAGATCGCGCATCGTGGCGAGGACCTCGCCGACGAGTTCCGGGTCCAGGGCGCTGGTCGGCTCGTCGAAGAGCATCAGTTCCGGCCGCATCGCCAGGGCACGGGCGATGGCGACACGCTGCTGCTGGCCGCCGGAGAGCTGACGCGGATAGGCGCTCGCCTTGTCCGACAGGCCCACGCGCGCCAGCAGCGCCAGCGCCGTCTCCCGTGCCTCGGCCTTCGGCGTACGGAGCACCCCCACCGGGGCCTCCATGACATTGCCCAGCACGGTCAGATGCGGGAAGAGGTTGAAGTGCTGGAACACCATGCCGATGTCACGGCGCTGGCGGGTCACCTCGCGGGGGCGCAGATGGTGGACGCGGGAGCCGGACCGGCGGTAGCCGATCAGCCGGCCGCCGACATGGATGGAGCCCGCGTCGATCTGTTCCAGATGGTTGATGCACCGCAGGAACGTCGACTTGCCCGACCCGGACGGGCCCAGCAGCACCACGACCTCGCCCGCGCGGACTTCGAGGTCGATGCCGCGCAGCACTTCCAGCGGGCCGAACCGCTTGTGGACGTCGTGGGCCACGACGAGGGGCGGGCCCGCCGCCGGGTCCACCGGGGCGTCCGGCGCCGAGTCCACCGGCGCGTCCGTCGCGGGAGCGTCCTTGGTCATCGGGTCTCCTCCTGCTGTGTCGACTGCTCCCGCCCGGCGGGAGACGGGGCCGCGCGGCGGCGGAAGAACGCGAAGTCCCAGAAGCTCTGGGGGGTGTTACGGGTCGCCCCGCGGGCGTAGTACCGCTCGATGAACGACTGCCCGACGTACAGCACGGACGTCATGACCAGGTACCAGAGGCACGCGACGATCAGCAGCGGGATGGTCTCGAAGGTGCGGTTGTAGATCGACTGCACGGTGTAGAGCAGATCGGCCAGGGCGATGACGCTCACCAGCGAGGTGGCCTTCATCATGTTGATCACCTGGCTGCCGGTGGGCGGCACGATGAACCGCATGGCCTGCGGCAGTACGACGCGGCGCAGTATCCGCGCCCTGCCCATGCCCAGCGCGGCGGCGGCCTCCGTCTGGCCCTGGTCGACGCCGAGCAGACCGCCGCGCACGATCTCGGCCATGTACGCGGCCTCGTTGAGACCGAGACCGAGGATGGCGGCGAGCAGCGGTGTGATGAGCGAGTTGGTCTGCCCGCTGAGGAACTCCGGCCCGAACGGCACCCCGAACGAGATCCGGGGCAGCAGCGCCGAGAGGTTGTACCAGAACACGAGCTGCACCAGGACGGGGATGCCGCGGAAGAACCAGACGTACGCGCCGCAGACCGCGCTCAGCACCCGGTTCTCCGACATCCGGCCCACCGCGACGAGTACGCCGCCGACGATGCCGATCAGCATGGCGACCACGGTCAGCTCGATCGTCGTGGCGATGCCCTCACCGATGACCTGCGCGCCGAAGTAGCTGCCGACGGTGGACCATTCGAAGTTCGGGTTGGTCACCAGGAAATGGCCGAGCTGCGCGGCGAGGACCGCGAGCACCAGGACCGAGAGCCAGCGCAGCGGATGGCGGACGGGGGCGGCTCCCGCCACGTCCACGGAGGTGACCGTGGAGGGCCGGTGCTTCTCGGTGTTCTCCCCGGCGGTGCCGGGGCCGGTGGTTCCGGTGGTGGGGGAGTGTGCGGTGGCCATGGGTCGGCTCACCTCCTCACTGGGGTCAGGCGTCGCCGCCGAGGTTGATGCCGGGCTTGTCCAGGACGTTGGCGGACAGCCCCCACTTCTTCATGATCTGGCCGTAGGCGCCGTTGTCGATGAGCTTCTGGATCGCCTTGACGAGTACGTCGCGCAGCGGTGAGTCCTTCGCGACGACGGCGCCCTGGTAGAGGTCGTTGAAGCCGTTGGACTGGCCGGTGCCGGTCAGTTCCAGGTCTCCCTTGGCCTGCGCGACGAAGTAGGTGAGCGGCGCCTGCGAGGAGAAGAACGCGTCGGCGCGGCCGGAGCGCACGGCCAGGATGGAGCCGGGCTGGTCCTTGTAGGACTGGATCGCGACGGCCGGCTTGCCGTCCTTGACGCACTTCTCGTTCTGCGCCTTGATCACGCCCTCCGCCGAGCCGCCGCCCATGACCGCGATGCGCTGTCCGCAGGTGCTGTCGAGGTCCTTGATGCCGTGCGGGTTCCCCTTCGGTACGGCGAAGACGACGAACTCGCGTACCCAGTCGACGAAGTCGTTGGCGCCCTGGCGGTCCTTGAAGTCCCCGACCGGGCCGATCGCGAGGTCGTAGCGGCCGGCCTTGATACCCGTCAGCTCGCTGGGCAGACCGTCCGCGGTCAGATGCTCGATCTTCACGCCGAGGAGCTGCCCGAGGGCGGTGGAGAGATCGGCGGAGGCGCCGGTGAGGCTGTGACCGTCCGAGCCGGCGATCTCGTACGGCGGGAAGGAGCCGTTGTTGACCGACACCAGCTTGCCGGACTCGCGGTTCTTGGCGGGCAGTTGGGCGTGCAGCGCCTGGTCCGCCGCCAGCGCGGGCTGGGCCGCCCCGGCTCCGGAGCCGCTGGAGCTGTCGGTGGCGCCCTCCGCCTGGGGCGGGTTGGCGCCACAGCCCGCGAGGACGAGACAACAGGACAGGGCGGTGGTGGCCGCGACGACGGCGCGCTTCGGGACGCGCGCCGGGAGTCGCTTCGGAACGCGCGCCGGACGTCGCTTCGGGGATCGCTTCGGGACTCTCGTCTGTGGGCTCATCAGTGGGCTCCGAGGGGGAGGACGGTCGGGTCGACGGTGAACCGGCGGTTGGCCAGGACGGGCAGTGCCCGGCGGGCCGCCGCCGTGATGCCGGGGTCTGCCTCGGCCCAGGCGAGACCGGGCCCGGCGGCGAGCCGGGAGCGGACGGTGCCGAGCGGGTCCACGACGAGGCTGTTGCCGATATTGCGCGGACCGCACTCGCCGCTGGCGGCCACCCAGCAGGTGTTCTCCAGGGCCCGCGCGGTGATCATGACCTCCCAGTGGCGTTCCTTGGCCGGGCCGCGCACCCAGGCCGCGGGCAGCGCGAGCACCTCGGCGCCCGCGTCGACGAGCAGCCGGGCCAGCTCGGGGAAGCGCACGTCGTAGCAGGTCATCAGGCCGACCTTGACGCCGGCCACCTCGACGAGGACGGGCGGCTCGTCCGCCGGGCGGACATGGGCCGACTCCTGGTCGCCGAAGGCGTCGTAGAGATGGATCTTGCGGTAGCGGGCGATCAGCTCCCCGCCGCGCAGGGCGACCAGGGTGTTGAACACCCGGCCGTCGTCGGACGGCTCATGGATGCCGACGATCACGGTGGTGCGGCCCCCGGCGGTGGCGGCGCGCAGTCCGGTGACGAACGGGCCGTCCAGGGGCTGGGCCACCTCACGGATGCGGTGCCGGTCCTCGGTGAAGCGGGCCAGGACACCTTCGGGGAGCACGAGCAGATCCGCGCCGCCCTCCTCCGCCTCGGCGGTCAGCTCCTGGCAGGCGGCCAGATTGTCCTTCCAGTCGGGGGTGGCGGCGAACTGTCCGACGGCTATGCGCATGGTGGACGACTCCGGGGTGAGTTTCAGTTGGCGGGTGCGGGTGCGGGTGCGGGTGCGGGTGCGGGTGCGGGTGCGGGTGCGGGGGTGGCCGCCGACGCGGCCGGGGCCGGGGCCGGGGTCGCGGGCGCCGGTACGGTCGCGAGCGCGGCCTCGGGGAAGACCACGCCCGGGTCGATGGGCTCGGGCCAGATCCCCTGCGCGTACAGCTCCTCGCAGAAGGCGCGGGTCATCGCGGCGTTGGGCTCGGTCCCGTACGGCATCCAGTCGTCCCCGAACAGCAGGGCCGACTCGGTCAGCTCGCCCAGCAGCCACGGGGTGGTGTCGGCGAGCAGCCGGCGGCGCGCGACCCAGCGGCGCTTGGACCGCTCCAGCCCCGCGAGCAGCGCGCCGGGCAGCGTGGGATGGGCCTCGACGGTCTCCCGTTTGAGCGTGACCAGATGGATCCCGGGGACGAACCCGGTGGCCGACCAGTACGCGCGCTCCGCCTCCCGGTGATCGTCGAGCAGATGCCGGAAGCGGCTGGCCGGGGTGAACAGCTCCCGCGGCATGAACGGCGTGAGGATCGCGTCCAGCCGGCCGGCGGCCAGCTCCTCCTCCAGCGACTCGCCCTCGGCCATGGCCGAGACATACGGCGGGAGCGGCCTGCTGCCCAGCCGGTCCTTGCCCGACTCGCCGAGGGTCAGGGGACCCACGCGCCACTCGACGCCCGCGAGATCCACGCCTTCGGCGCGCAGCAGGGCGCGGGTCCAGGTGTTGCCGGAGTCCGGCCAGCCGGTGAGCCCGATCCGGGCCCCGGCCAGCTCGCCGAGGGAGCGCAGCGGGCTGTCCGCCCGTACCAGCACGCAGCGCTGCCGGAAACCGCGCATGACGAACGCGGGCAGCCCGACCAGCCGGTCGTCACCCGCCGCACGGGCCTGGACATAGCGGCTGAACGAGGTCTCGCCCCCATCGAGACCGGGCTCGGCGAGCACATCGGGGGTGATGTCCCGTGAGTCGATCCGGACCGTGAAGCCCGCTACGTCCACCGTCCCCGTGGCCAGCGGTACGACATGGTCCCAGTCGCGAAGTCCCAGACGGATCACGGGAGATGACACAGCAGACACTCCTTGCAGGTGGTGCGTTTTCTCGCAACGTCACGCATAGCCCGTATTCAGCCTCAATCGGCCATATCCGGCCGTGCGATGGCTGGAACACTATTGTTCAGCGATAGGGCAAACAAGATCTGGTTTGTGTCCGAACATAAATTTTCCATGCCGTAACCTACGGAGCACATGCCAGGGTTCGGCCCGACGAGGGGTGGGCGATGCAGGAGAACGCGGTCGACAGGACGTGGGCGGCCGGTCCGCGCGGCGCGGTCAGGCTGGCCGGGCGCATCACGGACACCAGCGCGCGCGGGGTCGCCGCCGCCATGACGGACCTCATCCGCTCCGGGGAGCTGGCGCCCGGCAGCACACTGCCGACCGTGCGCGCTCTCGCCGCCGAGCTGGGCGTCAGCCCCGGCACCGTCGCGGACGCGTGGGCGGTGCTGCGCAAACACCGGATGATCACCACGCTCGGTCGGCGCGGCAGCGTCGTCAGCGGCCCGCCGGCGGTCCCGCACCCGGTCCGCTTCGAGCGCGTCGGCGACCTCGGCTCCCATCTCACGCTGGACCTCGCCGTCGCGGCCCCGGACCCGGCCCTGCTGCCCGCGCTGGAGGACGCCCTCCTCGCCGGCGCGCGCAGCCCGCGGCTCAACGACTACTCACGCTCGGCCATCACGACCGCGCTGCTGGACGCCGTACGGGGCACCTGGCCGTTCGAACCGGACGGCTGGATGGCCGTCGGGGGCGGCTACGAGGGGGTGCAACTGCTCTGCCAGGCACTGATCGTGCCGGGGGACCGGGTCGCGGTGGAGGACCCGACCGCCGCGCGGCTGCTGGACATCCTCGAAGCGCTCGACGCGCAGATCGTGCCCGTCGCCTGTGACACGGAAGGGCCGCTCCCCGACTCCCTCGCGCGGGCGCTCGAACAGCGGCCGGCGCTCTTCCTGCACCAGTCGGGAGCCCAGGCGCCCTGCGGCTGGACGGTCGGCGAGGAGCGGGCGGCGGCGCTGGCGGCGACGCTGGAGGCCGCCCCGAACGTGATCGTCCTGGAGGACGACGGCATCGGCCCCGCCGCCATGGAACCGGCCGCGAGCATCGGTGCGCACCTTCCCGGCCGTACGGTCCTCGTGCGCTCGTACTCCAAGTCGTACGGGCCCGATCTGCGCATCGCGGTGGTCGGCGGGCCGAGGGAGGTCGTCGAACGGGCGCGGGTGCTGCGTACGTTCGGTACGGGCTGGACCAGCCGGATCCTCCAGGACGCCCTGGCCCATCTGCTCACCGACGACGCGACGACCCGGCATGTACGCGCCGCCGCCCGCCGCTACGGCCTGCGGCGCACCGCCCTGGCCACGCGCCTGGCCGCGCACGGGGTGCCCACCGCGAACCGGGACGGTCTGATGCTCTGGGTGCCGGTGGCGGACGAGACCTCGGCGCTGGTCACCCTGGCCGCCCGGGGTGTCACCGTCTCGCCGGGCAGCCGGTTCTGCGTCGCGTACTCCCGCCCCCATGTCCGGATCGCCACCAGCAGGCTCACGGAGGACCCGGCGGCCCTGGACGAGACGGCGTCACTGATCGCGCTGGCCGCCTTCGCGTCGGCCGGCCGGATGGACTGACGACCGTTCCGGGCAGTCCGCCGTCTCCCCGCACAGGTTGGCCTCGACCTTGGCGAGCAGCCGGGCCAGCTCCGCCTGTTCGGCGTCGTCGAGTCCCGCGAGGGTGTGCTTCTCCAGCTCCGTCCAGGCGTCCTCCACCTCGGCGCGCAGGGTGCAGCTGTCGCCGGTGGCCGTGACCAGTACGGCGCGCCGGTCCTGGGGGTCGGCGGAGCGCCGTACGTACCCCGCGTGGTCGAGCCGCTGGAGCATCTTGGTGACCGTCGAGGGGTCGAGGTCCATCGCCTTGATCAGCTCGGACTGCCGTACGGCGTCCGCGTCCCACAGATGCATCATCAGGAACTCCTGGCCCGGGTAGAGGCCGGTGCGCCGCAGCAGTTTCCCCGCGGCGATGCGGTGCAGCCGGGCGACCCGGGAGAGGGCGTGGCTGACCGGGCCGCCGCGCGCGGCGCCGGGCGGCTGGACGGGACAGGCGGGGTCGTCGGAGGTCGCGGGCGGGTCCGAGATCATGGCGACAAGTTTAACTTGGTCGGCCAATAATCGACCCCGGGAATGGACTAGGGTGACGGACGGTTGATTACTTGGTCGACCACATAATGTGTCGGCCGTGTGTCGCGCGCCGCGGCGCCGCCCTCGTCCGTCCCGTTCTTCCACGACCGCTAGGGGAGCCCCCATGACCACCGCGTTCGACCCGATCGACCTGTCGGGTACGCAGCTCACCAACCGCATCGCCATGGCTCCGATGACCCGCAGCCGCGCCTTCGGCCCCGGTCACTCGCCCACCGACTCGACGGTGGAGTACTACGCGCAGCGCGCCTCGGCGGGTCTGATCATCACCGAGGGCACCCAGCCCTCCGTGGTCGGTCAGGGCTACCCCGACACCCCTGGACTGCACAGCGCGGAGCAGATCGCGGCCTGGCGCAAGGTCACCGACGCCGTACACGCCAAGGGCGGCAAGATCTTCGCGCAGATCATGCACGCGGGCCGGATCGGCCACCCGGTCCTGCTGCCCGACGGCCTGGTCCCGGTGGGCGTCTCCGCCGTCGCCGCGCCGGGGCAGGTCTTCACACACGACGGCCCCAAGGACTTCATCGCCCCGCGCGAGCTGACCTCCGACGAAGTACGGGAGACGATCGCGGACTTCGCCTCGGCGGCCCGCAACGCGGTCGAGGCCGGCTTCGACGGGGTCGAGCTGCACGGCGCCAACGGCTATCTGATCCATCAGTTCCTGGCCCCCAACTCCAATCTGCGCACCGACGAGTGGGGCGGCTCCGACGAGGCCCGTATCCGCTTCGCGGTCGAGGTGACCCGTGCGGTCGCGGCGGAGATCGGGGCCGAGCGGACCGCGATCCGGATCTCGCCCGGCAACCCGTACAACGGGGTGTCGGAGCCCGACCCGGAGCCCGTGTACACCGAGCTGGTCAAGCAGTTGGAGCCGATCGGCCTCGCCTATCTGCATCTGATCGAGAACAACCGTGAACTGACCGTCGCGCTGCGCAAGCTGTTCTCGGGGACGCTCATCCTCAACGCGGCGACCGAGGGCTTCACCGGCGCCGGCGAGCTGGCGCTGATCGAGGACGGCACCGCGGATCTGCTCTCCTTCGGGGCGCTCTTCCTCGCCAACCCCGATCTGCCGGCCCGGCTCAAGGCGGGCGGCCCGTACAACGCCCCCGACCCGGCGTCCTTCTTCGGCGGCGACGACAAGGGCTACATCGACTACCCGGCCCTGGAGAGCTGACCCGGACCGGCCGAGGAGAAGGGGGGGGGGGGGGGGGGGGGGGGGGGGGCGCCCCCCCCCCCCGCGGCGGGGGGGGGGGGGGGGGGGGGGGGGGGGTGGGGGGGGGGGGGGGGGGGGGGGGGGGGGGGCGCGGGGGGGCGGGGGGCGGGGCGGGGGGGGTACGCCGCCCCCCCCCCCCCCCCCCCGCCCCCCCCCCCCCCCCCCCCCCCCCCCCCCCCCCCCGGCCGCGGCCCCCCCCCCCCCCCCCCGCGGCGCGGGGGGGGGGGGGGCCCCCCCCCCCCCCCCCCCCCCCCCGCCCCTGCCCCGCTGGTGGTGTCAGCGCACCGGGGTGAAGTCTCTGGCCCCGATGAAGTCCGGCCGCGGCACCGGCGCCGCGAACGGCCGCACCGCCGCGTTCTCCACGCTGTTGAACACGAGGAAGACATTGCTGCGCGGGTACGGCGTGATGTTGTCGCCCGAGCCGTGCATGCAGTTGCAGTCGAACCAGGTCGCCGAACCGGCCTTGCCCGTGAAGAGCTTGATGCCGTGCTGGTCGGCCAGGGCCGTCAGCGCCTCGTGCGAGGGCGTGCCGGCGTCCTGCATCTTCAGCGACTGCTTGTAGTTGTCCTGCGGGGTCTCGCCCGCGCAGCCCAGGAAGGACTTGTGCGACCCGGGCATGATCATCAGCCCGCCGTTGGTGTCGAAGTTCTCGGTCAGCGCGATGGAGACCGAGACGGTCCGCATGTTCGGCAGACCGTCCTCCGCGTGCCAGGTCTCGAAGTCCGAGTGCCAGTAGAAGCCCGAGGCGCCGAAGCCCGGCTTGACGTTGATCCGGGACTGGTGCACATAGACGTCGGAGCCGAGGATCTGTCGCGCACGGCCCACCACCCGCTCGTCGCGCACGAGTCCGGCGAAGATCTCGCTCATGCGGTGGATCTCGAAGACGGACCGTACGTCCTGGGACTTGGGCTCGATGATCGAGCGCTCGTCCGCCCGTACCGCCGGGTCGGTGATCAGCCGCTCCAGCTCGGCGCGGTAGAGCGCGACCTCGTCCGGGCCGATCAGCTGCTCGACCGAGAGGAAGCCGTCCTGCTCGAAGCGTCCGAGATCGGCCGGCGTGATCGGTCCCGGCGCGTCGGGTGCGGACCAGACGACGGGGTCCTGCCGCGGGGTGGTCACCTCGCCGAGGCCGCGCGTGGGATACAGATCGGTCCGTACGGGGGTGGTGGTCATGGTCAGCCCTCCTCTGTCAGCAGCGGGTAGACACCGTTCTCGTCGTGGTCCTCCCGCCCGGTCACCGGTGGATTGAAGACACAGACGCAGCGGAAGTCGGTCTTCGGGCGGAGCGTGTGGTGCTCATGGCCGTTCAGCAGATACATGGTGCCGGGGGCGATCCAGTGGGTCTCACCGGTCTCGTCGTTGGTGAGCTCGGCCTCGCCCTCGACGCACAGCACGGCCTCGATGTGGTTGGCGTACCACATCGAGGTCTCCGTGCCCGCGTACAGGACGGTCTCGTGGAGGGAGAAGCCGACCTTCTCCTTGGCGAGCACGATGCGCTTGCTCTCCCAGGTGCCCGAGGCCGACTTCACATGGCGGTCGGTGTTCTCGATGTCCTTGAACGATCGGACGATCACGGTGCCTTGACGCCTTTCTTCTCTGCGGTCGCTCTCTGTGCGCTTTCTCGTGTGGTGCACCGATTGTCTCCGGTGCACCGAATGTCAGGTGGTGGTATGCCGAGTGTCGGACGGCGGGTGCCGGACGCGGTGGCGCCGCGCGGGTCAGGCGGTTTCGCGTACGGCGCGTTCCACCGTGCGCAGCCCCTCGTCCAGTTCCTCCGCGGTGATGGTCAGCGGCGGCAGCAGCTTGACCACCTCGCTCTGCGGGCCCGAGGTCTCCAGCAGCAGCCCCAGCTCGAAGGCGCGGGCGCACACGGCGGACGCGCGGCCCTTGTCCTCGAACTCCATGCCCCAGACCAGACCGCGGCCCCGGACGTCGGGGACGTCGCCGCTGCTCTCGGCGCGGATCGCCAGCAGCGCCCGCTCCACCTGTTCACCGCGGGCGATGGTCTGCTTCTCCATCTGGCCGTCGGCCCAGTAGGTGTTCAGCGCGGCGGCGGCGGTGACGAACGCCGGGTTGTTGCCCCGGAAGGTGCCGTTGTGCTCGCCGGGCTCCCAGACGTCCAGCTCCGGGGTGAACAGGCACAGCGACATGGGAAGCCCGTACCCGCTGATGGACTTCGAAAGCGTGACGATGTCCGGTGTGATGCCCGCCTCCTCGAACGAGAAGAAGGCGCCGGTACGGCCACAGCCCATCTGGATGTCGTCGACGATCAGCAGCATGTCCTGGCGGTGGCAGAGATCGGCCAGCGCCCGCAGCCACTCGGGCCTGGCGACATTGATGCCGCCCTCGCCCTGGATGGTCTCGACGATGACGGCGGCGGGCTTGTTCAGCCCGGAGCCCTGGTCCTCCAGCAGCCGCTCGAACCAGAGGAAGTCGGGGGTCTGGCCGTCCAGGTAGTGGTCGAACGGCATCGGGGTGCCGTGCACCAGCGGGATACCGGCCCCGGCGCGCTTGAACGCGTTGCCGGTCACGGCGAGCGAGCCCAGCGACATTCCGTGGAAGGCGTTGGTGAAGGAGACGATCGACTCGCGGCCCTTCACCTTGCGGGCCAGCTTGAGGGCGGCCTCGACGGCGTTCGTGCCGGTGGGCCCGGGGAACATGACCTTGTACGGCAGATCGCGCGGCCGGAGCACCACGTTCTGGAAGGACTCCAGGAAGGCGCGTTTCGCGGTCGTCGCCATGTCGAGACCGTGGGTGATGCCGTCACGCTCGATGTAGTCGATCAGCGCGCGTTTCAGCACCGGGTTGTTGTGGCCGTAGTTGAGTGAGCCGGCGCCGGCGAAGAAGTCGAGGTAGCCATGACCGTCCTCGTCGGTGAGGCGGGCGCCCTGCGCGCGGTCGAACACGGCGGGCCAGCCGCGGCAGTAGCTGCGTACCTCGGATTCGAGGGTCTCGAAAACGCTCAGTGCGGGCGGGGTGATGGTCACGGGGGTCTCCTGCCGATGGGGGTGTGCGGGTGGAGGGACGAGAGCGGGAGTGTGCTCGGGGCTCGGGCGCTCGTGCGCGGTGTGCGCGCCGTACGCGACGTGACGCGGCTCAGCACGCTTCCGTGCGTTGCGGCGCGGCGTGGCACGTATGTGAGGGACGTGTGTCACCTGTGGCGCGGCGCGGGCGTACCCGGGCGTGGCGGCGCCGGAGCCCTCGGCGGGCTCCCGCGCGGGCCTGCTCAGGGCGAGAGCGGGCCGATGCGGTAGAGCACCTCCGGCTGATGCACCCCGTCGGGGAACAGTCCGCCGTCGAAGAGGACCTCGCGCTCGAGCGTCGCGCCGTGACGTGCGGCGTACGCGGTGAACAGCCGGTCCGAGGCGGTGTTGTCCGGGGTCACGGTCGTCTCCACGGCCGTGATGCCCCGCTCCTCGGTGACCCGGGCGGTCAGCTCGTCGAGCAGGGTGCCGGCGAGGCCGCGTCCGCGGTGGCTCGCGTCGACGGCCACCTGCCAGACGACCAGCGCCTCGGGGCGCTCCGGCCGTACGTACCCCGTGACGAAGGCGATCGGGGATCCTCCCTCGTCACGGGCGACGAGGGAGGTGGCGGCGAAGTCACGACACCAGAGCAGGTAGCTGTACGAGGAGTTGAGGTCCAGGACCTCGGAGTCGCGGGCGATGCGCCAGATCGCGGCTCCGTCCTCCACTCGTGGGGCGTCGGTCGTGAAGGATCGGGGAATTTCGCTTCGGGCGCCTGCAAGGTCTGCTTGTGCGGCGGTCATACGGATTGAATTTACCCAGCAAATTCAAAAGATGCATCTTGGCCAGGGGTTGGGTGAACCGCCGGTCTGTGTTATCGCGCGGGCATGTGGCACCAGGTGCGCCGGCCGGGAATCGGGGTAAAATGTAGCACTATGGTGGGGCGAAACGGGCGGATTTGTGGAGTCGGTCACATATCCGTAACGCTCGGGAGACCGCTCGGAATCATCCCGGGGGCCCTGATGAAATCTTGGCGTTTAGGGCAGGAAAATGGGGGCAGACGAATACGGGAAGCTGCACGGAATAAAGCGTCTTCCCGTATTCGATAATTAATGCCCTCTTCAATTTATGGATACCGCGGCCACATATGAGGCCGGATTCGATCCGGGGAAGCCGCAGTACCGGGGACCGGCGGCGGCACGGCCCTGGGGCGGGTGCCCTGGGGCGGGTGTGCCGTCCGGTGTGTGCCGTCAGGTTGTGCCCGTCCAGACGGTGTGCCCGTCTAGACGGCGGTCCGGCGCGTCCACGCCTCGTCGGCCGCCCGCACCGCCGCTTCGGTGTCCACCGCGCCGCCGGAGCCGTCGAGCGCCGCGCCCAGCGCCAGCAGCGAGGACCGCACCGCGGCCGGGGTCGCGTCGGCGCCGTAGTGGTTGACGCGGATCAGCTCCGCGGCGAGCGCCCCGCCGCCCGCGATCAGCGGCAGCGCCGGATCGGCGGCCAGCGCCTTCGCCACCACGCCCGCGGCGTCCACCCCGGCCGGGGTCCTGAGCGTCGTGGCCACCGGAGCGGCCTCGGCGGCCTCGTGGACGAACGGCGTCAGACCGCCGCCCAGCGCCAGCGCGCCCGCGCGGGTGGCCGCGGCCGCCGAGGCGTGCCGGGCCATGACCGTCTCCGGGCCGGCCGCCTCGATGCGCTCCACGCACGCCTCCAGCGCCAGCATCTCCAGCTGGGCCGGGGCGTGCGGCAGCGCGCGGCGGTCGCCGTCGATCCAGCGCTCCTTCCAGTCGAGGAGCGAGAGGTACGAGCGGCGCGGGGCCCGCGGATTGGCGGCGAACCGCTCCCAGGCGCGCTCGCTCACGGACACCGCCGACACCCCGGCGGGACCGCCCATCGCCTTCTGCGCGCCGATCACGCACAGATCCACTCCCCAGGCGTCGGTGAGCAGCGGCTCGGCGGCCACCGACGCCACGGCGTCCAGCATGAACAGCGCGCCATGGGCCCGTACCACCTCGCCGATCTCCGCGACCGGGTTGGTGTTGCCGGTCGCGGCCTCCGCGTGCACCAGCGAGACGAAGTCGATCTCGGGACGCGCGGCCAGCGCCCGCTCGATGGCCTCCGCGGTCACGGCCGTGTGGAACGGCACCTCCAGGTCCACGACCACCGCGCCGCAGTCGCGCAGCCAGTTCCCGAAGGTCTGCCCGTACGGTCCCGTCACGACGTTGAGCGCGGTGGAACCGGGGCCCGCGCCGCCGCGGATGCAGCCCTCCAGCGGCAGCAGGGCCTCGCCCTGCATGATCACGACATCGTTCTCGGTGGCGAGGAGCGAGGCCACGCGGCGTTCGATGGCGGCGAAGTGCGCGGCGGTCAGCGGAGGCAGGTCCAGCAGCGGGTGTGTCACGGCGGTGCTCTCTTCGGTGGGTCGGTCGGGCTTCGGTGGGTCGGTCGGTCGGGCGGTTCGGTCCGGTTCGGTCCGGTTCGGGGGTTCGGTCGGTCGGGCGGGTGGTCCGGGGCATCGGTCCGGGGTGCCGTTCCGGGGGCATCGGACACGGGGGTACGGGCCCGGGGCCGGACCGTTGTGCGAACCCCCCGGTCGAGGGTACTCACGCCCTCGTACAGTGCTGCTCATGAGTGATCACACGGTGCTGCGGGTGAAGGGGCGGGTGCTCGTCGGCCCCGAGGAGGCCAGGGACGAACTGTGGGTCGTGGACGGCCGGATCACGTACGACCGGCCGGCCGGCGCCCGCGATGTCCGTACGGTCGAGGGCTGGGCGCTGCCGGGACTGGTGGACGCCCACTGCCATGTCGGCCTCGACCATCACGGCGCGGTCGACGAGGCGACCAGCGAGAAGCAGGCGCTCGACGAGCGCGAGGCGGGAGCCCTGCTGCTCAGGGACGCCGGATCGCCCGTGGACACCCACTGGATCGATGACCGGGAGGATCTGCCGAAGATCATCCGGGCCGGCCGCCATATCGCCAGGACCCGCCGCTACATCCGCAACTACGCCCACGAGATCGAGCCGGAGGACCTGGTCGCGTATGTGGCACGGGAGGCACGCCGCGGCGACGGCTGGGTGAAGCTCGTCGGTGACTGGATCGACCGCGACGCGGGCGATCTGACGGCCTGCTGGCCGCGCGCCGAGGTCGAGGAGGCCATCGCCGAGGCGCACCGGCTCGGGGCCAGGGTCACCGCGCACTGCTTCGCCGAGGCCGCCCTCCGCGATCTCGTCGAGGCGGGCATCGACTGCGTCGAGCACGCGACGGGGCTCACCGAGAACACCATCCCGCTCTTCGCGGAACGTGGCGTCGCGATCGTCCCGACGCTGGTCAACATCGCCACGTTCCCGCGGCTCGCGGCGGGCGGACAGGACAAGTTCCCGCGCTGGTCGGCGCATATGAACCGGCTGTACGAGCGCCGCTACGACACCGTGCGCGCGGCGTACGACGCGGGCGTCCCGGTCTTCGTCGGCACGGACGCGGGCGGCGGTCTGGCCCACGGTCTGGTGGCGGGCGAGGTCGAGGAGCTGACGAAGGCCGGGATCCCGCCGCTGGAGGCGCTCTCGGCGACCACCTGGGGTGCGCGCGAGTGGCTGGGCCGTCCGTCGCTGGAGGAGGGCGCTCCGGGGGATCTCGTGGTGTACGGCGAGGACCCGCGCGCGGACGTACGGGTCCTGGCGGCGCCGCGGCGGATCGTCCTGAACGGGCGGATCGTCGGCTGACCCACCCGGGCGCGGTGACGGCCGGGCGACGACCGGTCAGGGCCGGGCGGCGCCCGGTTGACGTGGGGCGTGACGTGGGACGTTCGGGGTCGTTGAACTCCCTCACCCGTACCCGGCCGGGGCGACGGGTCCACCACTCCGGCACCCTGACGCGCCGTCACCCTTGGGGCCCGCGGAACGCATGTGCCACAAGAATCGAATATGAACCCGGAAACCCCACTTTGGAGTGAACTCACCCCAGGTGTCTGCCGGTTCACTCTCCGTGCGTAAAGATTCCGGTGTCTCGGTCGCCACCGCCCCGTGTCCCCGTTGGGCGGGCCGGCGACACCAAATCTCTTGTGGGGGTTCCACATCTTGAACAGCAACACCTTCCGCATGCCCGCACGCCGCGCCGCCGCCCTGACGGCCGCCGCCGCACTGACGGCGGGCCCCCTGCTCCTCGCCGCTCCGGCGCGGGCCACCGAGGGCACGGACGACGGACGGGCGACCGCGGTCGTGCTCAGGGCCGGTCTCGACGTGTCCCTGCTCAACAAGACCCTCAACGTGCCTCTGCGGGCCGCCCTGAACGAGGTGTCGGCGCCCGCGAGCGCGGACAAGACGACGCTGAGCGTCCAGCTGGACGGGGTCGACCAGGGCAGGGCCTTCACCGTGCTGCGCGCCGACGTGGCCACCGCGAGGGCGACCGCCGACGCGCGCAAGGCGGAGGGATACAGCAACCTCGCCCACGCCAAGGTGCATGTGCCCGGACTGCCGCTGCTCTCGCTCATCGAGATCCAGGAGGTCACCTCCAAGGCGGTCTGCGCGGCCGGGAAGCGGCCGGTCGCGGAGTCGGAGCTGCTCGGCCAGGTGACCGTGCTCGGCAAGCGGGTCACGCTCTCCGCGGGCGGTCCCACCCGCGTCGAGGTCCCGGGCGTGGGCGAGGTGACACTCGATCTGTCCAAGACGCACACCACGTCCCGTACGGCCGCGGCCAGCGCGCTGGAACTGCGGGTGTCGATCAACCCGCTCAAGCTGAATGTCGCCGAGGTCGAGGGCACCGTCACGCTCGCCGGGGCCACCTGCGAGTCGCCGAAGGCACCCGCGGCCACGCCGACGCCGGAACCGGAGGAGTCCGCGCCCGCGAAGGCCGACACGAAGCCGCAGACCGTGGCGGAGCCGGCCGAGGAGAACCTCGCGGAGACGGGCGGCAACTCCATGACGCCGTACCTGGCGGGCGGCGCGGTGGCGCTGCTCGGGGCGGGCGGCGGAGCGCTGCTGCTGGCGAGGGCCGCGCGCCGACGCTGACCCGCTCCTGCCCGCTGACGCCATGTCAGGGCGGGCCCGGGGGCGGTCCGGGGGGCCGGAAGCGGGAGGCGCTTCCGGCCCCTTCGGGCCACCGACAGGCGGGCCGGTGCCTGGGCGCTGTCCGAGCGCCCGGGTGGCGGCCCGCACCGGTCCCGTGAGTTTCAGAAGGCCGGTACTGTCCGCCCACTGGTCCACGCTGCCCGTCAGCGGCCGTCCCCGCAGCTCCGGATCCGTGACCGTCGCCGACAGCGCCCGCGCGAACCGTTCGGCGTGCAGCACCCGGAACGGCCGGCTGTGATAGCTCCGGCACGCCGGATCCACCGGTTCGGCGAGCCCGGACTCGTTCTGGAGCGCGCCCACCGTCTCGTACGCCTCGCACAGCCCGCGTTCCCGCTCCGGGTACTCCGTCGCCGCCAGCGCGCTCCGCAGCGACGACAGCAGGCTGCCGGCCACGGCCAGCTGCCCGAACGCGCTGCCCAGCCACGTGCCGTACGGCGCGTACCGCCGCTCCAGGAGCGGACACACCCGCATGCGCGACGCCGACCAGTCCTGGCGCCGGCATGTTTGCCTGGGTCATGCCCCCAGGTCCTCCGTCACGGGCAGGCACTCGGCGAGCAGGTCGACGACGTCGCGCCAGGCTCGCTGCGCGTGCTGTGGGTGGTAGCCGACACCGGGGACCACGGGGTGGTCGACCGGCGGGTGGTGGAAGGCGTGCAAGGCGCCGCCATAGACCGCGAGGCGCCAGTCGACGCCTGCGGCCTGCATCTCGGCGGTGAAAGCGTTTCGTTGTGCGGGCGGCATGATCGGGTCTTCCGATCCGACCCCGGCCCACACCGGGCAGCGGATGCGCGCTGCCTCGCCCGGTCGGCCCGTGGTAGTTGCGTTGACTGTCCCGATCGCGCGCAGGTTGACGCCGCCTCGCCCGAGTTCCAGCGCGATGGCGCCCCCGGTGCCGTAGCCGATGGCGGCGATCCGGTCGGGGTCGGTCCGGGGCTCGGTGCGCAACTCGTCGAGTGCCGCGTGGCCGATGCGCCGCATCCGGTCGGGATCAGCGAGCAGCGGCATGCAACGGGCCAGCATCTCCTCGGGATCACCCACATAGCGCCCGCCGTGAAGGTCGAAGGCCAGCGCTACATATCCCAGCTCGGCGAGAGCATCGGCCCGGCGGCGCTCGACGTCGCTGAGCCCCATGCCCTCTGGTCCGAGCAGTACCGCAGGCCGGCGGTCGACACCGGCCGGGAGCGCGAGGTGCCCGATCATCGTCAAACCGTCGGCCGGGTACTCGACCGTACGCGTCGTAATCGTCGTCATGTGGCGGGACTGTAGTGATCGTGGAGCCCGGTCCGGCCGCTGTTCTGCCGCTGGCAGACAGCGTAGGTGTCCCTCTGAAATACGGGACGGGCCCGGCGCTCAGGGCTTCGAGATCATGCCGTTGCCCCTTTGGCGCGTATCTCGGTCACACCCCTGGAACGGTGGTGAGCCCGGTACCGAGGATGGGAAACGGTGGATTTCTCCCGCTGGACTCCGGGCATCCGGAGTCCAGCGGCGCGGATCTGCGGAGACGGTGCGTCAGGGCGGCCCTGAGCCGGCCACCGTCCGCGTCAGCCGACCGCCGTCAGCGCCTGGTCCAGCGCTTGGAGGAAACGGTTCGTCGTGGCCCGGTCGCGGACCGCGAGCCGCAGCCAGTCGCGGTCGAGCCCCGGGAAGGTGTCGCCGCGCCGGGCGGCGAAGCCCAGCGTGCGGAGCCTGGCCCGTACCGCGTCCGCGCGCTTCACCCGTATCAGCACGAACGGGCCCTCCGCCGCCTCCACCGTCCGCACCTCGTCGAACTCCGCGAGCCCGGCCAGCAGATGCGCGCGCTCCACCGCGATCCGGCACGCCGCCTGCTCCGCCTCCGCCAGCGCGGCGGGGGACATGCACGCCTCCGCCGCCGCCAGCGCGGGCGTCGAGACCGGCCACAGCGGCTGCGCGCGCTCCAGCGCCGTGACCGTGCCCGGCTCGGCCAGGACATAGCCGATCCGCAGGCCCGCCAGGCCCCAGGTCTTGGTGAGGCTGCGCAGCACGACGAGCCCCGGCACGTCCATACGCCCGGCCAGCCCCTCCGGCTCGCCCGGCACCGCGTCCATGAACGCCTCGTCCACCACCAGCGTCCGGCCGGGACGGGCCAGCTTCGCTATCGCCTCGGCCGGGTGGAGCACGGACGTCGGGTTGGTCGGATTCCCGAGGATCACCAGATCCGCCTCGTCGGGCACGGCCTCGGGGTCCAGCCGGAAGCCGTCCTCCGGGCGCAGCAGCACCCGCCGCACCTCGTGTCCCGCGTCCCGCAGCGCCGCCTCCGGTTCGGTGAACTGCGGATGGACGACCACGGGCCGACGGGCCGGCAGCGCACGGGCCAGCAGCACGAACGCCTCCGCCGCCCCCGCCGTCAGCAGTGTCCGCTCGACCGGCAGTCCGTGCCGCGCCGCGACCGCCGCGCGGGCCGCCCGCCCGTCCGGGTAGGCGGCGAGCCCGGTCAGCGAGTCGGCGATGCGCGCGCGCAGCCACTCCGGGGGAGTGCCCGTACGGACATTGACCGCGAGATCGATCAGTCCCGCGGCGCCGTCCCGTACCTCCGCGTCGCCGTGATGGCGCAGATCGTGGCTGTCAGCGCGCGTAGACACGGCAGTCACGGGGGTCGTCGCCGGATATGGCGTCCGGCGTGTGCGACGGGGCCGACGACGGCCGGGGAAACGACAGCCAGGGAAGCGATCGCGATCCCCGCCGCGGGGACGTCACTCCCCGGCTGTTCTCGATGGGCTGGACGACGCGGATCACCGGGCTCCTTTCCCTTGCTCCCGCCACCGGACTCCCCGGGGCGTCACCACACGGTCCGCGCTCTGCCGCGAGCCCGCTGCTCTCTGTCTGACTGTCTGCCTGCGTGCCTGCGTGCCTGATCGCCTGTCTGTTTGCTCTCTGCTTCTGCCTGTCCGGCTGTCCGCTTTCCGCCTGTCCGCCTACTGCCGACACCGACATCATTTCCGCCCAGGCCGGTTCCACTCCGACTGGCTTCTATCCGCCACGGCACACGTGACCGACGCGGGTCCGGCGCCGGTGCCCGACTTCCGTTTCGGTACGAGCAGTTCGCCCCCGCCCGCGAGCGCCGCCGCCTCGGCGACGGACGGTGTCCCCAGCGCCACCAGCGGTGCCCCGGACGGATTCGGTACGGCGATCCCGGCCAGCAGCGCGGCCGGGTACCCCCGCAGAGGGACGCCGAGCCGCGCCGCGGCCCCGGCGATCCCCGCCTCGCCCGTCCTGCTCTCGGCCGTGGCCAGCTCGACGACGGCGCGCGGCGAGAGTCCGGCGTCGCGCAGCGTGGTCCCGATCAGCCCGAGCACCTCCGCCACGGACACGCCGGAGCGCGCGCCGACGCCCACGACAAGCGCCGGCTCCGGCGCGCGCCCCGGCCCCGGCTCCCGCCCCGGACGTTCCGGGCTCCGCCCCCGGTGTCCCGGCGCGCGCTCCGGATGTGCGAAGTGCCGGTCCGATCCGCTATGCAAGGGCCCATGGCGGTGTTCGTCGCGCTCGGCGCGTTCCTCATGACGCTGTTCGGCGGGTGGACGGCGCAGCGCGTCACCGACCGCCGCCATCTCGTACTGGGCCTGGCCGGTGGGCTCATGCTCGGCGTGGTCGGACTGGATCTGCTGCCCGAGGCGATGCACGCCGCGAGCGGCGAGATCCTCGGGGTGCCCCAGGCACTGCTGCTGTTCGTGGGCGGCTTTCTCGTAGCCCACCTGGTGGAACGTTTGCTCGCCGTCCGCCGCGCGTCCCACGGCGGCGACCCGCACGGCTCCGGCCCCCCTGCCGGTGAGCGGGTACCCCAGGTGGGGCTGACCGCGGCGGCGGCCATGGTGGGCCACAGCCTGATGGACGGCATCGCGCTCGGCGCGGCCTTCCAGGTCGGCGGCGGCATGGGCACCGCCGTCGCGCTCGCCGTCATCGCCCATGACTTCGCCGACGGCTTCAACACGTACACGATCACCAGCCTGTACGGGAACGACCGGCGCCGAGCGATCACGATGCTCGTCGCGGACGCCATCGCGCCCGTACTCGGCGCCGCGTCCACCCTGCTGTTCACCCTCCCGGCAGAAGCGCTCGGCAGCTACCTCGGCTTCTTCGCCGGCGTCCTGCTCTATCTCGCCGCCGCCGAGATCCTGCCCGAGGCGCACCACGACCACCCCGCGCGTTCCACGCTGCTCTGCACGGTCCTCGGCGTGGGCTTCATCTGGGTGGTGGTCGGCGTCGCCGACTGACCCAGCGCACCCAGCGCACCCGGGACACCCCGGACACCCAGTACACCCGGAGCGCGCGCTCCCCGCCGGCCCGTCCGTCACGCCGTACATCTCTCCACGAACCGCCGCGCCAGCTCCGGCGCCGCCGCCCAGTGCGTATGCAGATAGCTCGCGTGCACGCCCCCCTGTACGAACCCCTCCACCCTGCGCTCCGGATGCACCACGCCCCACGCCGGAGCCGCCCCGGCGCCCGGCTCCAGCACCGTCCGGTGGAACTCATGCCCGCGTACGCGCGTACCGGCCCGCGCCAGCGCGCTGTCGCCGACCGCCACCGCCTCCCGGTAGCCCAGCGTCAGCCGTCCCGACATCCGCGCGTCGGCCGCCAGCACCCCGCACATCGGCGCCCCGTCCAGGGAGCGCGCCAGATACAGCAGCCCGGCGCACTCGGCGGCCACCGGAGCGCCGGAGTACGCCAGCTCCGCCACGGCCTTGCGCAGCGGCTCATTGGCCGACAGCTCCGGCGCGTACACCTCGGGGAACCCGCCGCCGATCACCAGACCCCGGGTGCCCGCCGGGAGTTCCTCGTCGCGCAGCGGATCGAACGGGACGACGTCCGCGCCCGCCACCGCCAGCAGCTCGGTGTGCTCCGCGTACGAGAAGGTGAAGGCGGACCCGCCGGCCACCGCGATCACCGGCCGGCCCGCGCCCGCCACGGGGGCGACCGGCTCGACCGCCGGCTCCCACGGCGTCACATCGAGCGCCGGCGCACTGCGCGCGAGCGCCAGCAGCGCCTCCAGATCGCATCCCGCCCGCACCCGCGCGGCCAGCTCGCGCATCGACCCGACCGCCTCCGCGCGCCGCTCGGCGACCGGCACCAGACCCAGATGGCGCGAGGGCGCGGTGACCCCGTCGGCGCGCCGCAGCACGCCCATGACCGGCACGCCCGACTCGTCCAGCGCCTCGCACAGCAGCCGTTCGTGCCGGTCGGTGGCGACCTTGTTGAGGATCACCCCGCCGATCCGTACCTCCGGATCCCAGGAGGCGAAGCCGTGCACCAGCGCCGCCACCGAACGCGACTGCGACGAGGCGTCCACCACCAGGACCACCGGCGCGCGCAGCAGCTTCGACACCTGGGCGGTGGAGGCCAGTTCGCCCTGGCCCGACGCGCCGTCGTAGAGCCCCATCACGCCCTCGACGACCGCCAGGTCACAGCCCGCCGCGCCATGCGCGAACAGCGGCCCGATCAGACCGGGACCGCACATGTACGCGTCGAGATTGCGGCCCGGCCGGACGCGCGCGGCGGCTCCCGGGGCGCCGACCGGTCCCGGGGCGCCCGACGCCCCCGGGGAGACGGCCAGCGCGTGATACCCCGGATCGATGTAGTCGGGCCCGACCTTGTGCGGGGACACGGCCAGACCGCGTTCCGAGAAGGCCGCCATCAGCCCCGTCGCGACCGTGGTCTTGCCGCTCCCGGAGGAGGGCGCGGCGATGACCAGGCGCGGGACGTTCACCATGGGACGTTCACCACTCGATACCTCTCTGGCCCTTCTGGCCCGCGTCCATCGGATGCTTGACCTTCGTCATCTCCGTCACGAGATCCGCGAAGTCCATCAGCTTCCCGGGGGCGTTGCGCCCGGTGATCACCACATGCTGGGTGCCGGGGCGTTCGCGCAGCACCTCGATCACCTCGTCGGTGTCCACCCACCCCCAGTGCAGCGGATAGGCGAACTCGTCCAGCACGTACAGCCTGTGCGTCTCGGCCGCCAGATCGCGCTTGACCTGCTCCCAGCCCTCGCGCGCCGCCTCCTCGTTGGAGTACTGCGCGTCGCGCTGCACCCAGGACCAGCCCTCGCCCATCTTGTGCCAGGCGACAGGACCGCCCTCGCCGCTCGCCCCCAGCACCTTCAGCGCCCGCTCCTCGCCGACCTTCCACTTCGCGGACTTCACGAACTGGAACACCCCGACCGGCCACCCCTGCGTCCAGGCGCGCAGCGCGAGCCCGAAGGCCGCCGTCGACTTGCCCTTGCCGGTGCCGGTGTGGACGAGGACGAGCGGGCGGTTGCGGCGCTGACGGGTGGTGAGCCCGTCGTCCGGTACGGATTCCGGCTGTCCCTGTGGCATTAAGCGGCCCTCCTGGGTCGTCCGTTGTGTGCCCGCGCCTGCTGTACATCCCGCTGTACGTCCCTGACCAGGCCCGCGATGCTGTCCGCGCGCAGCTCGTCGAGCGTGATGGCCGTACCCTCCAGATCCGCGGCGAGCGACGCGGCCAGACCGAGCCGTACCGGACCCGACTCGCAGTCCACGACCACCGAGGCCGTCCCCTCCGAAGCGTGCAGCCGCGCCGCGCGCGCGGCCAGCGCCACCGGATCCGCGCCGTCCGCCGTCCGCGCGCCGGTCGCCCGGCCGTCCGTCACCACGAGCAGCAGCGGACGCCGCGCCGGGTCCCGCATCCGCTCCACCCGCAGCACGTCATGCGCCTTGAGCAGCCCGGCGGCGAGCGGCGTACGCCCGCCCGTCGGCAGCGACTCCAGCCGGGCCGCCGCCGCGTCCACCGACGAGGTGGGCGGCAGCGCGACCTCCGCCTCCTTGCCCCGGAAGGTGATCAGACCGACCTTGTCCCGCCGCTGGTAGGCGTCCAGCAGCAGTGAGAGCACCGCGCCCTTCACCGCGCTCATCCGCCGCCTGGCCGCCATCGAGCCCGACGCGTCGACCACGAACAGCACGAGATTCCCCTCGCGCCCCTCCCGGGTCGCCTGCCGCAGATCGTCCCTGCGCACCACCAGACCGGGACCGCTGCGCCCGCGCGCCCGCTGGTGCGGGGCCGCCGCCTGTACGGTCGCCGCCAGATGCAGCTTGGTGAGCGCGCCCCTGGGCTGCCGGGACCCGGTCGTCCTGCCGTGTTCGGTACGGGCCCGGGAGCGCCGCCCGGCCGCGCCCTCGCCCAGACCCGGCACGCTCAGCGTCTTCGTACGGAACGGTTCGGCGGCCCGTACCGCGGACTGCTCACCCGCCCCGGCGCGGCCCGGCTGCCCCTGGGGTCCCGGCTCCGCCTCCGCGGGCGTGTCGTCCCGCGCCTCCGGGTCGTGCTCGACGGGCGTGTCGTCCTGCCCGGACCCGGACTCGTGCGGCGTGTCGGGGGCTCCGGACCCCTCGGGACCGGACTGCGGCGGGATGCCACCGCCGCCACCGGGCCCGTCAGGACCCGGGTCGTCGTCCCCGCCGTCGCCGTCCTCCCCCTTGAACTCGTCCAGCGTGTCGTCGAGCTTGTCCTCGTCGAGCCCCGGCGCGTCGAAGGGGTTACGGCGCCGCCGGTGCGGCAGCGCCAGCAGCGCGGCCTGGCGTACGTCCTCGGCGAGCACGTCCGTACGCCCCGCCCACGCGGCCAGCGCCGTCGCGGTCCGCGCCATCACGATGTCCGCCCGCATCCCGTCCACCTCGAACGCGGCGCAGGTCGCGGCTATCCGGAGCAGCGCCGCGTCGCCGAGGCGCACCTCGGACAGCAGCGCCCGCGCGGCGACGATCCGGTCCCGCAGCGCGGTCTCCTCCCCGGCCCAGCGCGCCGCGAACCCGGCCGGATCGTCGTCGAACGCCAGCCGCCGCCGTACGACCTCCACCCGCTGCTCCGGCTCGCGCGAGGCCGCGACCTCCACGGTCAGCCCGAACCGGTCGAGCAACTGCGGTCGCAGCTCGCCCTCCTCGGGGTTCATCGTCCCGACGAGCAGGAAGCGCGCCGCGTGCCGTACGGAGACGCCCTCGCGCTCGACGTACGAGGCACCCATGGCGGCGGCGTCCAGCAGCAGGTCGACCAGGTGGTCATGGAGGAGGTTGACCTCGTCGACGTAGAGCACCCCGCGGTGCGCGTCGGCGAGCAGGCCGGGTTCGAAAGCCTTCACGCCCTCGGACAGCGCCCGTTCGATGTCCAGCGCGCCCACGAGCCGGTCCTCCGAGGCGCCCACGGGCAGCTCGACCATCCGGGCGGGCCTGGACGCGCCGGGAGCCGTCTCGTGCGGCCCGTCGGGGCACCGCGGATCGGGCGCTTCGGGATCGCAGCTGAACCGGCATCCCGCGACGACCGGCACCTCCGGCAGCAGCGCCGAAAGGGCGCGTACGGCCGTGGACTTGGCGGTGCCCTTCTCACCCCGCACGAGCACACCGCCCACGGCGGGGCTCACCGCGTTGAGCAACAGGGCGAGCCGCAGATCGTCCATTCCCACCACGGCGGTGAACGGAAAGGGGGTGCTCATATGCTGATCGCTCCTTCGAAGATGGTCGTCATGGCGCTCCCGGCGGAATGAAGGGCAGCCCCGGGGGCGCGCCCTCCTCGATCAGGCGCATCAGCGCGTCCGTGTCCGCGTGCTCCTCGATGAGGTCACCGAGCAGGTCGAGCTGTTCCTCCCGCAACGCGCCGAAGCTCGTGCCGGGCGCGGGGACGAAACGCCGGCCCGCGGTCCGCGCCACCTCCGTCAGGAACCGCCGCCGGAACGCGTCGCTCTCCAGCGCCCCGTGCCAGTGCGTGCCCGTGACCGCCCCCACCCGGCAGCCGTCCAGCGCCCGCCCGTCCGCGTCGGAGACGAAGGCGTCGCCTCCGCGTACGTCGGCGACGCCGTGATGGATCTCGTACCCCTCCACCGTCTCGCCGAGGGCCAGGCCCACCGGCCTGGCCAGGGTCTTCTCGCGGGCGAACCGCACCCGTACGGGCAGCAGTCCGAGGCCGGGCACCGCGCCCGCCCGGGACTCCACCTCGTCGTCGATGTGCTCGCCCAGGAGCTGGTAGCCGCCGCAGATCCCCAGTACGGGACGGCTCTCGGCGGCCCGCCGCGCGAGCGCGCCGGCGAGCCCGCGCTCGCGCAGCCACGCCAGCGCCCTGACCGTGCCGCGCGTGCCGGGCACCACCACGAGATCGGCGTCGGCCAGCTCCTCCGGCCGGTCCACGAACCGCACGACGACCCCCGGCTCCGCCGCCAGCGCGTCCACATCGGTGAAGTTGGACATCAGCGGTACGGCGCAGACCGCGACCCGCAGCACGTCCTCGCCGTACGGGGGAGCCGCGGGCGACTCGCGTACGGCGCCGCGCATCGAGACGCGCAGCCCGTCCTCCTCGTCGATGCCCAGACCGTGCCGATACGGCAGTACGCCGAGCGTGGACCGCCCCGTGAGCCCGCGGAGCATCTCCAGGCCCGGTTCGAGCAGCGAGACGTCGCCCCGGAACTTGTTGACCAGATAGCCCGCGATCAGCTCCTGGTCCTCGGGGGACAGCAGCGCGGTCGTCCCGAAGAACGAGGCGAAGACGCCGCCCCGGTCGATGTCCCCGACGACCACCACCGGCAGCCGCGCGGCCCGCGCGATGCCCATGTTCACGATGTCGGTACGGCGCAGATTGATCTCGGCGGGACTGCCGGCCCCTTCGCAGATCACGGCGTCATAGGTGTCGCGCAGCCGCTCCAGGCAATCCAGGACGGGACCGAGCAGGGCTTCCCGCCCCTGGTGCGGCTTCCCGGGGGACGCCCCTTGGGAGGTCCCGAAGAAACCCCTGGCGCTCATTTCCCCCACCGGCCGCCCCATCAGCACCACTTGGCTGCTGCGGTCGCCGCCGGGCTTCAGCAGGACCGGGTTCATCAGCGCCGTCGGTTCGATCCGGGCGGCCTGGGCCTGCATCGCCTGGGCCCGGCCGATCTCCGCGCCCTCGCGCGTCACGAACGAGTTCAGCGACATGTTCTGCCCCTTGAAGGGCGCGACCTTCACGCCACGGCGCACCAGCCAGCGGCAGATCCCCGCCGTGACCACGCTCTTGCCCGCGTCGGAGGTCGTGCCGGCTATCAGCAGCCCCCCGCCGCGCCCGCCCCCGCTCATCCGCGCCCCCTTCGCCCGGCCCCGCGGCGCAGCGCGCGCTGGGCGAGTCCGTACCCGAAACGGCCCGCCACACAGACCGCGAGGGCGGCCCCGGTCACCCGGCGCGACAGCCGTACGGCCCGCTCGATGTCCGCCGTCCCGACCGGCCGGCCCTCGCCGTTCAGCACCGGCCTGTGCTCCACCCGCCCGCCGTACGCGAGCGTCCCGCCCAGCCGTACGCCCAGCGCGCCGGCGAACGACGCCTCCACGGGGCCCGCGTTGGGGCTCGGATGCTTACGGGCGTCCCGCCGTACCGCCCGCAGGGCCGCGCCGGGATCGCCGCCGACTCCGCCGGCCAGCGCACCGGCGAGTACGGCGGTCAGCCGGGCGCCCGGCCGGCCCACGACATCGTCGAGCCGGGCCGAGGCCCAGCCGAACCTGCGGTACCGGGGCGAGAGATGACCCACCATCGCGTCCAGCGTGTTCACGGCACGGAATCCGGCGAGCCCCGGCACCCCCGCCACCGCCCCCCACACCAGCGCGCCGACGACCGCGTCGGAGGTGTTCTCGGCGACCGACTCCACCACGGCGCGCGCGATCTGCTGTCCGTCGAGCGCCTGCGGGTCGCGGCCGCACAGATGCGGCAGCCGCTCCCTGGCCCGTTCGATGTCCCCGGCGGTGAGCGCCGCGCCGATGGCCCGTGCCTCCCGTCCCAGGGAGGTGCCACCGACCACGGCCCAGGTGGTGGCGGCGGTCAGCGCCACGGACGCGGTGCGGTGGTCGCGTACGCCCCGGGCGGCCAGCGCCGCGATTCCGGCGGCGCCTCCGGCGCACACCACGGTGTGCAGTGCGCCCCATCCCCGGTGGTCGCGCCACAGCCTGCGCTCGACGGCCGTCGCCGCCCGGCCGAACGCGGCGACGGGATGGCCCCGGCGCGGATCGCCGAACAGCAGATCGCCCAGGAGGCCCACGGCGGCGCCGTAGGCGAAAGCACGCTCGGCGGGCCGACCCCGGCCGCGCACGACGGCCGAACGGCGGCCAGACATGGCGAAATGTCCTCACTCAGGGTCCGCGCCCCGGCTCGACGTGATGCGGCGGCGAGAGTTCCTGGCTCCTGGAGACGTGGCTCGCAGTGACAGTGGCGGGACCGCGCCGGATTCGCACCGGCTTCCTCTTCTGCCGTCGTCAATGGCCCCGGAAGTCCACCACGCAGCGCAAACACCCGTCAACTCATCCCTGACCAGCGACGGGACAGTGTGCCGAGCCCCACACGCCACCCCCGCCCCACGAGCACCGAAGAACCGGCCCGGCGCGTGAACCGGCCCGGCGCGTGAACCGGCGTGGCGCGTGAACCGGCCCGGCGCGTGAACCGGCGTGGCACATGAACCGGCGTGGCACATGAACCGGCCCCGGCGCGTGACGGACGCGCCGGGGCCGGCCCGGGTCGAGGTGGCGCGGCCGTTCCGGCCGCCCGGCGGTCAGGCGACGATCAGATAGATCCCGTACGCGACGGCCGCCACGCAGAGCGCGAAGCAGGTGTACGCGCCCGCGCGGGCCAGTGCCACGGATCCAGTGGCCCCCTGCGCGCTCGCCGACTCCTGCTTGGCGAGGCCCACGATGCCGAGGGTGAACAGGCCCACGAGGGCGACGGTGGCCACGAGGCTGACACCGAAGACGGAACCGAGTGCTGCCCAGTCGATGTTCATGCGGTTTCTCTTCCTTACACCGTGGCGGTTCGCGCGGGCTCGCCCGCGGCGTCCGTGGAGCCAGGGGCCGGGATGGTGGTCGACAGTTCCTGCGCGGCACCGGTCGTGGGCGGCGGGGTGACGGCCGCGATGGCGGCGGTGACGACGCCCGCGGGCTCGGTGGTCCCGGCGCCTTCCGTCGCGCCGGCGGCTCCGGCCTCGTTCTCGTTCACGTTGGTGTGGTCGACCGGCCGGCGGCGCGAGGCGAGCCAGATCGCCCCGGAGATCGCGACCAGCAGGACGGCGACGACCGCGACGCCCCAGGTGCCCTGGCCGGTGAGGAACTCGGCCCCGGCGGCGACCAGGCCCGCGGCGGGCAGGGTCAGCCCCCAGGCGATGAACATCCGGCTGGCGGTCGACCAGCGGACCACACCGCCCTTGCGGCCGAGGCCCGCGCCCATCACGGCGCCGGAGCAGGACTGGGTGGTGGAGAGCGAGAAGCCCAGGTGCGAGGAGGCCAGGATGACGGTCGCGGCGCTGGTCTGGGCGGCGAAGCCCTGCTGCGGCCGGAGATCGGTGAGGCCGGTGCCCATGGTGCGGATGATGCGCCAGCCGCCGAGATACGTACCGAGCGCGATCGCCACTCCGGCGGAGACGATGACCCACATCGGCGGGTTGGAGCCGGGGGCGAGGACGCCGCCGGTGACCAGCGCGAGGGTGATGACGCCCATGGTCTTCTGCGCGTCGTTGGTGCCGTGCGCGAGGGAGACGAGACCGGCGGAGGCGATCTGTCCGGCGCGGTAGCCCTTGGCGGTCGCCTTGTCGTCCGTACGGCGGCCGATGCGGTACGTCAGCCGCGTCGCGAGCAGCGCCGCGAGACCGGCGACGACCGGCGCGGCGAGCGCGGGGATCAGCACCTTCGTGATGACGACGCCGCCGTTGACCCCCGAGGCGCCGACCGACATCAGGGTGGCGCCGATCAGGCCGCCGAAGAGTGCGTGGGAGGAGCTCGACGGAAGGCCGAGCAGCCAGGTGAAGAGATTCCACAGGATGGCGCCGACGAGCGCCGCGAAGATCACTTCTGTTCTGATGCCCTGTTCGTTGATGAGTCCGCCGGAGATCGTCTTGGCGACCTCCACGGACAGGAACGCGCCGACAAGATTCAGGACGGCGGACATGCCCACCGCGATCTTGGGCTTCAGAGCGCCGGTCGAGATGGTCGTCGCCATCGCGTTCGCGGTGTCGTGGAAGCCGTTCGTGAAATCGAACACGAGAGCCGTCACGATCACGATCGCGAGCAGCAGCGTGATGTGTTCCATTGACCCAGGACCCAGGCAATCTTTTGACGTCAGTGGCCTCGGTGAACGTAGGGAGTCAGAGTGAACGGAAGATGAACTGGGCTCGTCTTTGTGGTGTCCCCATGTGTGGAGAAATCGCCCGCCTGTTCTGCTGGCGTGCCCTGGGCCCCATTGCTCCCGCCTGACAGGATTCTCGTATGACTGATCAGCAGAGTCGGGACGCGATAGCCGGGGCCTGGCGTGAACTCATCGCCACCGCCCGGAGAACAGCAGGTGAAGGACTTGTCGTCGGTACATCGGGCAACGTGTCGGTACGGATCGGCGAACTGATCCTCGTCACGCCGAGCGGAGTCCCGTATGACCAACTCACCGCCGAGGACGCCGTCGGCGTCGATCCGGACGGCCGGCAGGTCCTCGGTGATTTCACCCCTACGAGTGAGCTGCCGCTGCACCTCGCCGTTTACCGGAACACCTCCGCGACGGCCGTGGTCCACACCCACGCCGTGCACGCCACCGCCGTCTCCACCCTCGTCCCCGAACTGCCCCTGATCCACTACATGGCGGCGGCCCACGGCGGCGCCGTCCGGGTCGCGCCCTACGCGCTGTACGGCTCAGACGAACTGGCCGCCCATATGCTCCACGCCCTGCGCGACCGGAACGCCTGCCTCCTCCAGAACCACGGCACGGTCGCCCACGGCGACAGCCTCGCCCAGGCCTACGACCGCACGGCGCAGCTGGAGTGGATGTGCCGCCTCTGGCTCACCGCGAACTCCCTGCCCGGCCGAACGCCCTCACTGCTGACCGAGGCCCAGCTGGACGAGGTCGGACAGAAGCTGAAGGGGTACGGACAGCGGGGCTGACCAGCGTTTCCGGGCGGGGCGCCCGGCAGGCTCCGGCACCCCGACGGACACCCCCGGCTGGCCGAGCCCGCCGGGGGTGACCACACTGGGAACGTGCGCCCCGCCAAAGCGACGGCAGCGGCCGTCTCCACAGTCATCGGTGTCGGCGCGGCCGCGCTCGCGGCCGGCCGGTACGCCGGCGACGCCGCGCTCAAGACGCCGCCCGGCCGCCCCCTGCCGGGCGACCCCCGTCTCACCGTGCACGCCACGGCCGCCGGACAGATCGCCCTGACCCGCTGCCTCGCCTCCCTGCGCCCCGGTACGTACGGGATCGAGGGCCCCGGCGTCCACGCGGTCGTCGGGCCGGTCCTGGACGAGGTGGAACACGCCGCGGACACCGTGGTGCGCCGACTGGAGCGCGTCAGTCACGGCTCGCTCGTCGCCGGCACCCATGTGCGCCTCACCCCGCAGGTCCACAGCGGCGATCCCACCTCCGCCCTCGGCCTCGGCCACAAGGACGTGATGATCCCGGGCGAACTCGGCCCCCTGCCCGCCTGGTTCGTGCCCGGGGTGCGCGACACCTGGGTGATCACCACGCACGGCCTCGGCACCACCCGCGAGCACCCCATGAACATCATGGAGTTCCTCGCGGAACAGGAACTTCCGGTACTCGACCTCGCCTATCGCGGTGATGACGGGGCGCCCCGCTCCCCGGACGGCCTCGGCCACCTCGGCGAGTCCGAATGGCGCGACCTCGACGCGGCGCTCCGTTACGCGGTCCGGTACGGCGCCGAGCGCGTGGTGCTGCACGGCTGGTCCACCGGCGCCTCGATGGCCCTGGGCGCGGCGGCCGGCTCCCCGCTCCGCGCCCGGATCGCCGGACTGGTGCTCGACTCGCCGGTGCTGGACTCGGAGGCCACCCTGCGTGCGCTGGCCACCGCCCGCCGTGTCCCCACGCCGCTGCTGCCGCTCGCGGTCCGGTCGGCCCAGGGCAGGGCCGGTCTCGACGGCGACCGGCTGCGCCAGGCCGCCGACCCCGGCAGGCTGAGCATCCCGACGCTGATCTTCCACGGCCCCGACGACACCCTCGCGTCCTGGAACCCGTCCCGCGAACTCGCCGCCCACCGCTCCGGTCTGATCAGCCTGCACGCCGTCGCGCACGCCCCGCACGGCGCGATGTGGAACGCCGATCCGGCGGGATACGAAGAGGTGCTCCGACGCTTCCTCACCCCTCTGATGTAGCGCCGCCCAGAGCCGGCGTCCGTCGCGGCGTCCGGCGCGGCGCCCGGGACGGCGTGGCCCCACGGGGCGCTTTACCGGTGTCTGACGGATCTTTCCGGCATGCGGCGACGCGGCGGAATCCGATGCGATGCCCGGCGCTCCGCTTCGCCTCCTTCAGGCACCTTGCGACCCACCGGGTCCACCCGCCACACAGCCCTCCACCAGCTGTCCCGTCCCTTTCCAGCAGGCATCTTGTTTCTCTTCCGTGCCCTGCGCCACCCCCGTGGAACGGGCCTCTTCCGCCCTTCCCGTACCGCCGGAACAGGTTCCGTTTGGGCTTTCGGGCGGTCACCGGGAAGACTGCCCCCGTGACGTCCCGAAAGCCTGATGAGCAATTGGCGCGCAACTCCAGACTCCGACTTGTCCGCGCGCGGCCGTTGACCACGGCCCGACGGGCTGTGACCGACGGGCGCAGCCGTCCGGCACCCCGGCCGCCCGAGGGCACTCCGCCCCCGGCGGAGCTGGCCCGTCAGGCGAGAGCGGTCCTCGCCGACGCGGCGCGGATCGCCCGCTGGGCGGCCGGTGACCGGGACCCCGGCGCGGGTCCGCTCGACGCGGCGGCGGCCGAACGGGCCGCCGTGGCGCTGGAGTTGACGTCCGACCAGGTGCGCGCGGGCTGGGACCGTGCCCGGCTGGCCGGACTCGTCGAGCTGCACGGCACCGCCGTACGGCCCGGCTGGCGGCTCCAGGCGTGGGACCGCGACGACAGCGCGGTCCAGCGCGGCTGGGTGGCACTCTTCGACGCCTGGTCGCTCGTGCACCCCGCCCCCGAGGACGTCGCCGCCTCCACGGTCGCCGAGGTCGTCGAGGCCGTCCCGCAGGTGCTCTCCCTCCTCCAGCTCTCCGCGGGACCCGTGCTCGTACCGGCCCTGCTCGATCTCCTCCGGCAGCGGGTCGCGGAACTCCACGAGGAGCGCTGCGAGGTGCCCTACGGCCCCCAGCCCGCCCCCGTCGAGCCCCCGGCGCCCGAGCCGCCGGCCGACGACCTCCTGCCCCCGCTCCTCGACTGGGCCCTGGAAGGGCTGGCCGCCGTGGGCGCGCTGACCCTGGGGAAGGGCCAGGCGACCCTCACCCCGCTCGGCAACTGGGCGGTCTGGGTCAAGCTGGAGCAGATCTGCGTCGCCGCCCAGAGCCCCGCGGGCAATATCGAACAGTCCGCCGAGCACATGCTGCGCGGCTGCGCGCGGCTCACCCCCGGCCCCGCCCGCGCCGAATACCGCGCCTGGCTCGCCGCCCGCACCGTCGGCAGCGCGGTCACCGAACTGCTCGCCGTCGCCCGGGGAGAGGACGCGCTCCTGCGCGGGCTCGCCTTCGAGGCGCTGCGCGTCGTCGGCGCGCCCGCCGAGGCCGAGGTACGGGCCGCGGCGACGGACTCCTCGCTGCGCCCCTACGCCCTGCTCTGGCTGGCGGAGTACGAGGGCGCCGACCCGGAGGACGCGGCCGAGGTCCTCACCCGGGAGGAGTCCACCTGGCTCTGGGTGGACACCGCGGCGGCCGTCGCCGACCACGGCGAGACCGAACTGCTCGTCCGCCACCTGGACTCCGCCGTGCAGGGCAACGTGCCCGCGCTGCTCGACGAGATCCGGGCCGTCGGCCACCCCCGCACCGTCCAGGTCCTGGTCGCCCTCGCCGCCGCGCATCCGGATCCCGCCCTCGCCAAGGCGGTCCGCCGGGCGGCCTTCCAGGTGCACACCGGAGGAGCCTGACCGGCCGGCCACGCGCCGCGCCGACCGACGCCGAGGGACCGGTCCCGCCGGTCCCGCCGCGCCCGCCGCGAAGACCGACCGGACAGGACCTGACCGCGCGGCGGTGCCCCCGCCCGCCGGGACCGCTGTCCGCCATGTCCCGGCCGGTCGTGCCTCAGCCGCCCCCGCCCGGCGCGTACGTCCCGAAGCTCCATATGTTCCCCTCGGCGTCGCGGGCCATGTAGTCCCGTGAGCCGTAGTCCTGGTCCGTCGGCGCCATCAGGATCTCGACGCCGTGCTCCACCGCCCGCGCGTGGTGCGCGTCGACGTCCTCGACGACCACGTAGACGCCCGCGGGGCCCGCGTCGCCCATCGCCCTGGCGAAGACGCCCGCCCGGCCCTTCGAGCCCAGCATCACCACGCCGTCGCCGGACGCCAGCTCGGCGTGGAGCACCTCGCCGTCCTCGCCCTCGTACACCGTCAGCTCGGTGAACCCGAAGGCGTCCGTCAGCGTCCTGATGGCCGCCTTCGCGTCCCTGTACAGGATGGTCGGGCAGATGCTCGCTACTCCGGTCATGCTGATCATCCCTTCGCGGGGCTCGAATGTGACGCGGATCTCAGTCTCGCACCGGCCACTGACAATCGGCCTTCGAGCCGTCACGGCGCCGCCCGGCCGGCCCCCGAGGCCGAACGGGGGATGTGCCGCCCCGCGCCCGCCGTGTCGCGGGGCGCCGCCGCCCCGCCCGCGCGGCCCGTGGCTACGCTCGCGAGCCCGGCAAGATCCGAAAGACAGGCCCCAGACGGGAGAACAGTGACGGCTGTGCCGACGACCACGGCGCCGGACCTGCTGCCGGGCACCGGAGCGGACGGCGGCCCCGAGGGCGACGCCGCTTCCCCGTACGCCGATTCGCCGAACACCGCTTCCCCGAACGCCGACTCCCGGTACGCCGAGCCCCCGCCCGGCGAGTCCCCGCACGGCGGCCTCCCGCACGGCGGGACCCCGCGCCGCCCCGGCCCCCGGTCCGTCGGGCAGGGCCTTTCCCGGTACAGGCCGCGACGCCGTACCCGCCTCGTTCTCGCGGCCCTCTCCGCCGTCCTCGCCGTCCCGCTGGTGACCGCCGCCCGCCAGTCCAGGGACTTCCCCTTCGACGACCGCCTCACCGTGCACACCACCGCGGCGCCCGGACCCGCCGCCCAAGAGCCCGTCCTGCGCACGGCGGGCCCCCGCGTCGAGGCGCGCGACCCGGGCTCGGGCACGCTCCGCTGGGTCCACGAGCGCACCGGCAGCCGCCCGCTCGCCCTCGCCGCGGGGCCCGGCCACGCCTTCGCCCTCTGGAGCGACGGCCTGGTCACCGACACCGAGCGCGTCGCCGGCTCCGCCGTCCGCTGGCACCGCGCCCTGCCCGGTCTCGCCGACTGGCTGGCCGGGGGGCCCGGCCGCGCGGCGGGGGTCCTCCAGCCCCTCGCGCCCGGTTCGCGCATGCTCGCCGTCGTCACCCCGCAGCGCATCGTCGCCTTCCGCGCCGGCGACGGCGATCTGCGCTGGGTGCTGCCCGCCGCCCGCGGCTGCGCCTTCGACCCGGGACGGTACGTCCGTACGGCCGGGATCCTGCTGGTCGCCCAGCCCTGTCCCGGGCACACCGACTGGACCGCCGAGCTGATGGCGGTCGACGACCTCGGCCGGATCGTGCCGGGCCGCACCCCGCTCCGTAACGACCTCCGCGACGACCCGCGCCACGATCTCCGGGACGCTCCCCGGAACGGTTCCCCGGGCGGTGTCTCGAAAGGGTTCTCGGACCATCGTCCGGGGGACCGGCCAGAGAAAGCAGTTGCGCGACCCCGTTAGACTGACCCGTATGGCATTTCTCCTTGTGCATTAGCCGGCGTCGAAGAATCTCCTCCGCCTGCCCTCTTCCGCCGTCCATACCGCCCTGGAGTCTTTCCGTGATCACCGCAACCGGTGTAGAGCTGCGCGCCGGCGCCCGTGTCCTCATCGAGTCCGCCTCATTCCGTATCGCCAAGGGCGACCGCATCGGTCTGGTCGGCCGCAACGGAGCGGGCAAGACCACGCTCACCAAGTGCCTCGCCGGCGAGGGCGTTCCCGCCGCCGGCACCATCACCCGCTCGGGCGAGGTGGGCTATCTGCCGCAGGACCCGCGCACCGGCGACCTCGACGTCCTCGCCAGGGACCGCATCCTCTCCGCGCGCGACCTCGACTCCGTGCTGAAGAAGATGCGGGAGAACGAGGACCGGATGGCGAACGGTCAGGGCGCCACCCGCGAGAAGGCGATGAAGAAGTACGAGCGCCTGGAGACGGAGTTCCTCACCAAGGGCGGGTACGCCGCCGAGGCCGAGGCCGCCACCATCGCCGCCGCGCTCGGACTGCCCGACCGGGTGCTCGGCCAGCCCCTCCATACGCTCTCCGGCGGTCAGCGCCGCCGCGTCGAGCTGGCGCGCATCCTCTTCTCGGACGCCGACACCCTGCTGCTCGACGAGCCCACGAACCACCTCGACGCGGACTCGATCGTCTGGCTGCGCGACTACCTCAAGACGTACCGCGGCGGCTTCATCGTCATCTCCCACGATGTCGAGCTGGTCGAGACCGTCGTCAACAAGGTCTTCTACCTGGACGCCAACCGCTCGCAGATCGACGTCTACAACATGGGCTGGAAGCTCTACCAGCAGCAGCGCGAGGCCGACGAGAAGCGCCGCAAGCGCGAGCGCGCCAACGCGGAGAAGAAGGCCTCCGCCCTGAACTCCCAGGCCGACAAGATGCGCGCCAAGGCCACCAAGACCGTCGCCGCGCAGAACATGGCCCGGCGCGCCGAGCGGCTGCTGTCCGGTCTCGAGGAAGTGCGCCAGTCCGACAAGGTCGCCAAGCTGCGCTTCCCCGAGCCCGCGCCCTGCGGCAAGACCCCGCTGACGGCCGAGGGACTGTCGAAGTCGTACGGCTCCCTGGAGATCTTCACCGATGTCGATCTGGCCATCGACAAGGGCTCCCGGGTCGTCATCCTCGGCCTCAACGGCGCGGGCAAGACCACGCTCCTGCGGCTGCTGGCCGGGGTCGAGAAGCCGGACACCGGCCAGGTGACCCCCGGACACGGCCTCAAGCTCGGCTACTACGCGCAGGAGCACGAGACCCTCGACCCGGACCGCTCCGTGCTGGAGAACATGCGGTCCTCCGCCCCCGACCTCGATCTGGTCCAGGTCCGCAAGACCTTGGGCTCCTTCCTCTTCTCCGGGGACGATGTCGACAAGCCGGCCGGGGTGCTCTCCGGTGGCGAGAAGACCCGGCTGGCGCTGGCCACCCTGGTCGTCTCCTCCGCGAACGTGCTGCTGCTCGACGAGCCGACGAACAACCTGGACCCGGCCAGCCGTGAGGAGATCCTCGGCGCGCTCCGCACGTACAAGGGAGCGGTCATCCTCGTCACCCACGACGAGGGCGCGGTCCACGCGCTGGAACCGGAGCGGATCATTCTGCTGCCCGACGGGGTCGAGGACCTCTGGGGAGCGGACTACGCGGACCTCGTCGCGCTCGCCTGAGGACCTCCGTCGCCGGCCCGAGTACATGATCCACGCGCGTGATCGACTCCATATGGATCATTTCGGCTCAGCGGTGATCCCTCATCTGTGTGAGTACGTCTCGTATCACGGCGTGGTGCGTGACCGATCGGGCCGACCGCACCATGATCCGCGCCGTTTCCGGCGCGGGGGCCCTGACCTGGCACTTCGCCCAGAGCTTTGGGTAAAGGTCTCGGTGACCGCGTAGGGAATACGCGATTCCGGTCGTGCTCGAACCCGGGAGCCGGGCAAAGCTTGTCGTGCGGACCTTGCCGAATGGGTGGCCAGGAAGCCCGCGAGGGGTGATCATGAGAAGTCCAGAGCGCACTTCCCATGAGGAGGCACGGGTGGCCGAGACTCTGAAGAAGGGCAGCCGGGTAACCGGCGCCGCGCGCGACAAGCTCGCGGCAGACCTGAAGAAGAAATACGACAACGGTGCGAGCATCCGGGCACTGGCCGAGGAAACCGGCCGCTCCTACGGATTCGTCCACCGGATGCTCAGCGAGTCCGGAGTCACGCTGCGGGGACGCGGCGGAGCGACGCGAGGCAAGAAGGCCGCATCGGCCTGACGACCGAGCGCGACTCCTCCTGGCCACCGGTTCGGGTGGCCACCCGAGGCGATCGGATGATCGCCCAGGTGGTTACTGTGCAGTCACTTAGCTTGGTTTTCTTGACTGCCCGAACCGGAGGCGCCCCATGACTTCGCTCGAATCAGTACTCGACAAGGACGGCGTACGGCTCACCATCGAGGACGCGGTTGCCACGGTCACACTGACCAACCCGGCGAAGCGCAACGCCCAGTCTCCCGCTCTGTGGCGGGCGTTGGCGGATGCCGGAAGGTCATTGCCGGGCACCGTGCGGGTCGTCGTGCTGCGGGGCGAGGGCAAGTCCTTCTCCGCGGGGCTCGACCGGCAGGCGTTCACCCCCGAGGGGTTCGACGGCGAGCCGTCCTTCCTGGATCTCGCGCGGGAATCCGACGAGGACCTCGACGCGGCCATCGCCGGGTACCAGGAGGGGTTCGGCTGGCTGCGCCGTCCCGACATCGTGTCGATCGCGGCCGTTCAGGGGCATGCGATCGGGGCCGGCTTCCAACTGGCTCTCGCCTGTGACCTGCGAGTCGTCGCGTCCGACGTGCAGTTCGCCATGCGCGAGACGAGTCTCGGCCTGGTCCCCGACCTCACCGGCACCCATCCACTGGTCGGACTGGTCGGCTACGCCCGCGCGTTGGAGATCTGCGCCACGGGCCGCTTCGTGCAGGCCGAGGAAGCGGAGCGTACGGGGCTGGCCAATCTGGTGGTGCCCGCCGACGAACTCGACGCGGCGGCGAGCGATCTGGCGGGCGCGCTGCTGGCCGCGCCGCGGGACGCGCTGATCGAGACGAAGGCGCTCTTGCAGGGCGCGTCCGGCCGTACCTTCGAGGCCCAGCGTGCCGCCGAGCGCGCCGCGCAGGGGCGCCGGCTCCGGGACCTGGCGGGCCTCGCCGACTGACGACGGACCGACGCACGGGCTGTCCGCGCGGAGACGCACACGCCCGTCCGCGCGGACGGCCCGTGTGGGCAGGCCCGTCCGCGCGGACAACCTGCCCACACGCCCTGGTGGGGTCTCGTCACGCCGTCGGCTCAGCCGTCGCGATCCACACCCACCGCCGTGATCAGTACGGCCACCGACGGCGCGCCCGGCAGCGCCGCCGCGAGTCGCGCGCGGACCGCCCGCGCCACCTCCAGCGGGCGGTGCCCGGCAGCCGTCGCCAGCTCCACCCGTACATGCCCCGCGGTGGCGACCGCCGCGCCGCCCAGCGTCCTGGTCGGATACGCGACGCCCGGCACCGCCGACGCCAGCAACTCCGGCTCACCCTCAGGGGCGGCGGCCCGTACCGCGTCCGGCCGTCCCCCGTCCGGCCCAGCGGGCGCCGCGATCCCGGCCGGCGGTCCGGCAACGGATGTCCCGGAGGGACCGAGCAGGGCCGTCACGCGCAGATCGACTTCCGCGATCCGTAGCCCCAGCCGCTTCGTCGCACAGGCGAACAGCACCTCGCGCAGCCGCTCCGCCACGGCGGGCAGCGGCTCGGCGGGCCCCGCGGCGAACTCCCCGTCGATACGCAGCGGACCGGGCGGCAGCGCGCTGGGCGGGGGCGGCACGGCGGGCCGGCCGGCTCCTTCCGGATCGGCCAGGGAGATCCGCAGCCGGCCCAGCACGGCGCCCGTCACCTCCGCCGCCGCCGGCCGCAGTTCGTCCGTCGCCGCGCGCTCCGACAGCCACGCGCCGTCTCGTGGCCCGCCCAGCGGCAGCAGCCTGCCCAGGCCGAGTTGTTGTCGTACCGCGGCCGTCCATCCGCCGGTGCCGAGCCCATCGGAGCTGTGCGCAGTCGTCATTCCTCCAGCCTGCCGCATCCACGCGGCGGGATGAGGCAAGCGCACCTAATGTGGGCAACGGAGTCCACCACCGCCCGGGAAGGAACGAATGGCGATGTCAGACACCGCACCCCGTAATCAGTCCGCGCCGTCAGGCAGGAAGCCGTTGGCCGACGACGGGGGCAGCAGCCCCGTCACCAAGCGCGGCGGCGGGCCCGCCGCCACCCGCGGCCGTACCACCATCGCCGACGGCGTGGTGGAGAAGATCGCCGGGCTCGCGGCGCGCGACGTCCTCGGTGTGCACGCCCTGGGCAGCGGGATGTCCCGCACGTTCGGCGCCGTGCGCGACCGGGTCCCCGGCAGCACCAAGTCCGTCAGCCGCGGCGTGAAGGCCGAGGTCGGAGAGGTACAGACGGCGCTCGACCTGGAGATCGTCGTCGACTACGGAGTCTCGATCACCGAAGTCGCCGCCGTCGTACGGGAGAACGTCATCGCGGCGGTCGAGCGGATGACGGGCCTTGAGGTCGTCGAGGTCAACATCGCGGTCAGTGACGTGAAACTGCCCGACGAGGAAGATGACGAAGAGTCGGACACCCGGCTTCAGTAACGTCCCGTACGCGGCGTGCGGCACCGTACGCGACCGGCAGCGCAGTGGAAGAGGAGCGGCACATGAGCATGGCGGTGGTCGGCCTGTTGGCCGGTATGGCGCTCGGATTCGCCGGGTACTTCGGTGGCTTCGGAGCCTTTGTGCTGGTGGCCGCGCTGGGTGTGATCGGGTTCGTGGCCGGGCGCTTCCTGGACGGCGATCTCGAACCCGGTGACCTCTTCCGCAGTCGCGACCGCGACGACCGGCGGCGGTGACGCGCGTGGCCGTTGAACGGGTGGCGGCCGGCGAGCGCGGAGCGACCACGATCGCCGACCGGGTCATCGCGAAGATCGCCGCACAGGCGGCCCGGGAGGCGCTGGACGGCGTACCGGAAGGCGGCGCCGCGCCGCACGCCACCGTCACGGTGCGCCACGACAGCGCGCGCGTCCGGATCGGTGTCGAGCTGGAGTATCCGACCGACATCGGCCGGCAGTGCGGCGCCGTGCGTCTCAGCGTCGTCCAGCGGATCAAGGCGCTGGCGGACATGGACGTGCCGGAGGTGGTGGTGCGGGTGGAGCGGCTGTACTCCGACCGGTCGGGACTCGCGGCGCGGGGGAGGCTCCGATGAGCGAACCCGTGCCCGAGGGGGCCGGCGGCGTACGGGAACAGGACCCGTCGGAGCCCGACACGCGGTACGAGCCCAGGCCCACGCTGTCGGACGACGACGGCCGACGGGCCGGACGCTTCTGGTCCACGCGCCGGATCCCCGCGGCGCTGGCCGCGCTGGTCGTTCTCGGCGCGGCGGGACTGCCGCTGTACGACATCGTGGCGGTACGGGCCGGGCAACGCGCGATGTACTGGCGCCGTGAACTCGCCGGCCAGCTGGCCAGGCAGCCGCTCGACGAGACCTGGGTGCTGGTCGCCGCCTGCGTCGCGATGGCGCTCGGACTGTGGCTCCTCGCGCTGGCCCTCACCCCCGGCCTGCGCGGACTGCTGCCCATGCGCCGCCACTCCCCGCTGGTACGGGCCGGCATCGACCGCGTCGCCGCCGCGCTGACGCTGCGCGACCGGGCCATGGAGGTCTCGGGCGTGCAGTCCGCGCGGGTACGGGTGGGCCGCTCCAAGGTGAAGGTGCGGGCCCTCTCCCACTTCCGTGAACTCGACGACGTACGGGACGACCTGGACAGGGCGCTCCGCGCGGGCATCCGCGAACTGGGCCTCGACCGGTCGCCCGCACTGACGATGCGTGTCCGCAGGCCCGTCAAGAAGAGGTGAGGTGACGGCGATGATCCGGGTCGTCAACCGTGTACTGCTGGCCCTGCTCGGTCTGGTGCTGCTCTGCGCCGGCGGCGCGGTGCTGGCACGCGGGCTGGACTGGGCGGTGCCGTCCTGGTGGCCGTACAGCGGGCAGCGCGATGTGCTGCTGAGCCGCGCCGACCGCGAACGCTGGCGCGATCAGGGCTGGTGGTGGCCGGTCGTGATCGCGGCCCTGGCGGTGCTGGTCGTACTGGCCCTCTGGTGGTTCTTCGCCCAGCTGCGCCGGGCCCGGATGGCGGAGGTGCTGGTCGACAGCGGCGACGGCGAGGGCGCGTTGCTGCGCGGGCGGGCGCTGGAGAGCGCCGTCGAGGACGACGCGGAGGCCCTGGACGGCGTGGCCCGCGCCCGCGTGCGCCTCACGGGCCGCCGCACCGCCCCCTCCGCCCGCGTACGCCTCCTCATGGAGCCCCACGCGTCACCGGGCGGGACCCTGAACCTGCTGACGGCGGAGGCGCTGGAACGTGCGCGGCGGTCGGCCGGGCTGCGGGAACTGCCGGCGGAGGTGCGGTTGCGGGCGGTGAGGCACGGGGCGGAGCGGGTGAGCTGACGGCCCGTGCGCCGCGGCCGAACGGGCCCGGGACAGGGCCTGGACGCGTCCGTCCCGAGCCGTGACGGACGCGTCAGAAACCGTGCCGCGTCCCGCCGTCCACCGGCAGCATCACCCCTGTCAGATACGACGCCGCGGGCGACAGCAGGAACGCCGCCGTCTTCCCGAACTCCTCCGGCCTCCCGTACCGCCGCAGCGGAATCCGGGACTCGCTCGCCGCCCGCGCCGCCTCGGCGTCGCCCGACAGCGCGTCGAGTTCGCGGACCCGGTCCGTGTCGATACGCGCGGGCAGCAGGCCCACCACCCGGATCCCGCGCGGGCCGACCTCGTTCGCCAGGGACTTGGCGAAACCGGCGAGGCCCGGCCGCAGACCGTTGGAGATGGTGAGGCCCGGGACCGGCTCGTGGACCGACGAGGAGAGCACGAGCCCGATGACCCCGCCCTCGCCCAGTTCGGCCGACGCCTCGCGGGCGACGCGTACCGCGCCCAGGAAGACGGACTCGAACGCCGTCCGCCACTGCTCGTCCGTGTTGTCCGCGGCGGACCCCGGCGCGGGGCCGCCGACGCTGATCAGGACGCCGTCGAAGCGGCCGAACCGCTCCCTGGCCGTGGCGATCAGCTGTCCCGCCACCGCCGGATCGGCGTTGTCGGCGGCCACTCCGTACGCGCCGGGACCGATCTCCGCGGCGGCCTCCGTGACGCGCTTCTCGTCGCGGCCCGAGATGACGACCTTCGCCCCGTCCGCGGCGAGCGCCTCCGCCGCCGCGCGGCCCAGCCCTCGCGATCCGCCGGTGACAACGTATACGCGGTCTTTCAGTCCAAGATCCATGGTCCTATCCTGCCGTGTCCGCCCCGGCGAGGGTCAACGCGGTCACCACCAGTCCGATATGGCTGAACGCCTGCGGGTAGTTGCCGAGTTGCCGCCGCGCCACCGGGTCGTACTCCTCCGCCAGCAGCCCGACGTCATTGCGCAGGGCGAGGAGCCGCTCGAACAGCTCCGTCGCCTCCTCCGTACGCCCCGTCATATGGAGCGCGTCGACCAGCCAGAACGAGCAGACCAGGAACGTTCCCTCACCGCCCGGCAGCCCGTCCACCGAGGGCCCCGTCGAGCTGTAGCGGCGCAGGAGGCCGCCGTGCCCCAGCTCGGCCCGTACCGCGTCGACCGTGCCGACGACCCGCGGATCGTCCGGCGGCAGGAAACCGACCCGGGGGATCAGCAGCGTCGCCGCGTCCAGGTCGGCGGAGCCGTACGACTGCGTGAAGGTGTTCCGCTCCGGATCGAAGCCCCGTTCGCACACTTCCCGGTGCACTTCGTCCCGCATCGCGCGCCAGCGCCCGACGTCCCCGCTGAGCGAGGGATTGTCCTCCAGCGTCCGTACGGCACGGTCGGCGGCGACCCACGCCATCACCTTGGAGTGCACGAAGTGCTGGCGCGGCCCGCGCACCTCCCACAGGCCCTCGTCCGGCTCGCGCCACTTCGACTCCAGGAAGCCCAGCAGGCTGAGCTGGAGGTTCCAGGCGTGCGGCTGCGCGGGGAGACCCGCCGTCCGCGCCACATTGAGCGAGTCCATCACCTCGCCGTACACATCCAGCTGGAGCTGGTCGACCGCGTTGTTGCCGGTGCGGACGGGCGCGGAGTTCGCGTACCCCCGCAGCCACGGCAGTTCGTTCTCCGGCAACCGCCGCTCACCGCCGAGTCCGTACATGATCTGGAGGTCGGCCGGATCGCCCGCGACCGCGCGCAGCAGCCAGTCGCGCCAGGCCGCCGCCTCCTCCAGATAGCCGACCGACAGCAGCGCCCCCAGGACCAGCGTGGAGTCACGCAGCCAGCAGTAGCGGTAGTCCCAGTTGCGTACGCCGCCCAGCTCCTCCGGCAGGGAGGTGGTGGGGGCGGCGACGATCCCGCCGGTCGGGCCGTACGTGAGCGCCTTGAGCGTGATCAGGGAGCGCATGACGGCCGTGCGGTGCGGACCGTGGTAGCGGCAACGCCGCGCCCAGCTCTCCCAGTCCTCCAGGCTGCGCGCCAGCGCCACGTGCGGATCGACGCGCGGCGGGCGCGGCTTGTGCGACGGGTGCCAGGTGAGCACGAACGCCACCTTCTCGCCCGCGCCCACGGTGAACGACGACCGTGTGCTGTAGTGCTGCCCCCAGGTCTTGACCGAGGGCTCGCTGCGCAGCCAGACGGAGTCGGGGCCGGCGATCGCCACATGGTGGGCCCCCTCCCGCCGCACCCAGGGCACCACCGAGCCGAAGTCGAAGCGCAGCCGGATCGTGGCGCTCATGTCCACCGAGCCGCTGACACCCTCCACGATCCGCATGATCTCGGGCGCCCTGTCGCGCTGCGGCATGAAATCGGTGACCTTGACCGTGCCGGTACGGGTCTCCCACACGGATTCCAGCACCAGCGAGTCACCCACATAGGCGCGCCGCGTACATGTACGCGCACCGGTGGGGGCGAGCCGCCAGTGGCCGTTCTCCTCGCCCCCGAGCAGCGCGGAGAAGCAGGCGGCCGAGTCGAAGCGAGGAAGGCACAGCCAGTCGATGGAGCCGTTCCGGCCGACCAGGGCGGCGGTCTGGAGATCGCCGATAAGTGCGTAGTCCTCGATGTGTTGGGTCACGCCAGGGCTGTTCCCGTACCGCGCGGGCGTTAAGCAGCGGTGTCAGACGGCCGCGGGTTCCTGCGCGGATTCCGCGTCGGCGGCGCTCTCCTCCGCCTTCGCCGCCGCGCGGTCGCGGAGCTCACGCCGTACGAGAATGACCCAGCCGACGGGGACGGCGGCCACGAACAGCCACCACTGCACCGCGTACGCCATATGGGGCCCGATCGAGCTGTCGTCGGGGTCCGGGATCTGCTCGGGGCTGCCGCCGGCCGGTACGGGCGAGATCTGCTCGACGTAGCCGCCGAGGACGGTACGGCCCAGCTGTTCCCGCTGCTGCGCGCTGTCGATCAGCATGACCTGGCGGGGCGGCAGATCCCGCAGGTCCTTGATCCCGCTGCTCGCCGACGTCTCGTCCGCCTTCAGCCGGCCGGTGAGGGTGACCTCGCCCTTGGGCGCCGCCGGGATGTCGGGGAAGGCCCGCTGGTCGTCGCCGAAGGGGATCCAGCCGCGGTTCACGATGAGCGCGCGGCCGTCCTTCAGGACGAACGGGGTCAGCACGTGGAAGCCGACCCGGTCGTCGATGGAGGTCCTGCGGCGTACGACGACCTCGTGCGCGGTGTCGAACGTGCCGGTGGCGGTGACACGGCGCCAGTAGTCGGAGCGCGGGACGGTGTGCCCGGGGGCCGTCAGATCCGTGACCGGGACGGGCTTCGCGTCGAGGTTCCCCGAGATCAGGGCGTTCTGGGCGACCTTGTGCTCATGGCGGTGGTACTGCCAGAAGCCCAGCTCGATCATCGCGGGGATGAGGGCGAGGCCGAGGAGGGTGAGGATCACCCACTGCCGGGACAACAGGAAGCGGTACACGCCTTCGACGTTACCCGGCGGGCGCCCGGCGGATCCGACGGGGGGTGGGTGCACGCCGCCGCGCCCGGTCACCCGTCCGAGGCCGTGGAAGCGGGGACGGAAGTGGACGAGGGGAGGGACGGCAGGGGCGAGGAGGGCGCCGGGACGGAGGCGGCGGGCGCCGGGACGGGGGAGGAGGGCGCCGGGACCACGTCCCGCAGCAGCTGGGTGAACGCCGCTTCGTCGATGACCGGCGTCCCGTACGACGTGGCCTTGACCGTCTTGGACGTCGAGGACCCCGGGTCGTTGGTCACCAGCAGACTGGTCAGCCGGGACACGCTCGTCGCGATATGCAGCCCCGCCTCCACGGCCCGGTCCTCCAGCAGCTCGCGGTCGACGGAGGTGTCCCCGGAGAACGCCACGCGCATCCCCTGCACCAGCCGCTCGCCCGGCACGTACCGGCCCGGGTTCGGATATGGGCACGGGGGCCGCTTGCGCGAGGGCCGCCAGCTCGTCTGCCGGTACGAGGACTGATAGCCGACCCGGGGCAGCGCCGGGGTGTCCGACCACTCCGTGAGCGGCCGGCACTCCAGCAGCGGCAGCCGTACGCCGTCCCTGGCCGCCGCGTGCAGACTCGGCCGGAACGCCTCGGCCAGCACACGCGCGTCGTCCAGCGCGTGGTGCGCGCGCTGCTGTACGACACCGAAGTGAGCGGCGAGCGACTCCAGCTTGTGATTGGGCAGCGGCAGGGCCAGCTCCTTGGAGAGCGCGATGGTGCACAGCCGCTGCCGGGTGGGCGCGGTCCGCTCCGCGCGCGCGTACTCCCGGGCGATCATCGACCAGTCGAAGATCGCGTTGTGCGCCACGAGCACCCGCCCGTCGAGCCGCGCGGCCAGCTCACCGGCGATCTCGGGAAAGAGCGGGGCGCTCTCCAGGACGTCGGTCGTCAGCCCATGGATCCACACGGGCCCCGGGTCCCGCTCCGGGTTGACGAGCGTGTACCAGTGGTCCTCGACATTGCCCCGGGCGTCCAGGCGATAGACGGCTGCGGACACTATCCGGTCGTCGCGGGCGAGTCCGGTGGTCTCGACGTCGACGACCGCGTACCCGTCGGGGTAGGCGGTCGGCCATGTCGCTGCGGTCGTATGGTCGTCGAGCATGGTCACAGAGAATACGGGCCGCGACTGACACTCCCACAGCCCGGTCGGCGAGGACCGGCCACGGCCGGGGTCCGGACCGTCGCTCCGTCAAGACCCTTACGGTGACGGAGGTCTCACGCCGGATGACGCGGCCGGGAGCGAGGGGACGCCGTCACGAAGTCCGCGTACCGCCTGTGCCACGCCGCGCTCCGCCGCCTCCGGGCACGGCCCGACCCGGTCCGTACCCGCGAGACGCGCCACCACAACTTCCGTGCTCACCGGGTCTGTTCCGCCCCCGCACGCCGGCCGCTCCGTCCGGCCTTCCCGCCGGCCCGTACGAACGCGGGCCGCCCCGGAGGACGGCCCGCGCTGGTACGGCGTTACGTGAACGGTGCTCAGGGCACCCGGTGGCTATGTGCGGGGGTTACCCGCGCACCGCCGCCAGGGCGTCGACAAGACCCGCCCCGTAGAAGCCGTTGTACTGCTTGCCGCCCTCGCAGACGGCGTCGACCTCTCCGTCACCGTCGATGTCGTACGGCTTCGGGCACGCGGTGTCGTCGGCCTGGAGCGACAGGAGCGCCTTGATCACCAGCGGCGAGGCGTACGGGTGGGTCGACTTCAGCAGCGCCGCGACGCCCGCGACATGCGGGGAGGCCATCGACGTACCGGCCATGTAGCCGTACTGCCCGCCCGGCAGCGGGCCGAGGATCAGGCCGCTGACGGCCGGCGGGGCCGGGGTCTGGAGGCGCGTGGAGTCGCCGCCCGGGGCCGCGATGTCGACGACACCGAGACCGTAGTTGGAGAACGAGGACTTCAGGCCCTTGGCGCCGGTGGACGCGACGGTCACCACACCCGGCAGCTGGGTGGGGATGTCGAGGCACTCGGACGGGTCGATGACCCGGTCGCCCGGAGTGGTGTCGTTCGGGCTGGACGGGTCGGTGATCGAGTCGGACGCGAGATCGTAGTTCTCGTTGCCCGCCGCGGCGACGTTGACCGCGCCCTTCTTCTCCGCGTACCGGGTGGCCCGCGAGACGGCCTCGACCAGAGCCTTCTGGTCGGGGTCGTTCTTGCAGTTGAAGTACCACGGGTCGGTGTAGTAGCTGTTGTTCGTCACGTCGACGCCGTGCTCGGCGGCCCAGACGAAGCCGCAGACGACGGCCTCGGTGTAGAAGAACCCGGCCGGCGTGGACACCTTGATGCCGGAGACCTTCACGCCCGGCGCGACACCGGTGACGCCCACGCCGTTCTTGGCCGCGGCTATCTCACCGGCGACATGCGTGCCGTGCGGGCTCTCGCCCGTACCCGGCCGCCAGGCGCCGTCGGTCGTGTCCGGCTTGCCGCCGACACAGTTGACCGAGGCCGCGCGGTCGAAGTTCGGCGCTATGTCCGGGTGGGTGTCGTCGACACCCGTGTCGATGACGGCGACAGTGACGTTCCTGCTGCCGAGCGACTTCTCGTGCGCCTTGTCCGCCTTGATGGCGGGCAGGTCCCACTGCAACGGCTCCAGCGGGTCCTGGTCGGCGGCCTTGTTCGCCGCGGCCTTCGCCGTGGCGGCGGCGACCTCCTTGTCGGACAGCACCTTCGGGGCGCCGATGTCCGTCGTGGACTGCGCGGCCATCGGCGCGGTGCGGGTGGCACCGGCCGAGTCGACGCCCCTGACCTTGCGGACGGTCCTCGCGAACTCGGGGTTCTGCGAGGTGACGACTATGACGCCTATCTGGTCATAGGAGGTCACGATCGCGCCGCCCGCCTTGGCGATCGCCTTCTTGACCGACGAGACGGTGGAACGTCCGCCGCTGGTGTTGACGACGTACGACAGCTTCGGGCCGTCCGTCGCGACCGCGGCGGCGGGGACGCTGCCCGCCGCCGTCGCGGCCGTGGCCGTACCGGTCGGCAGGAAGCCGAGCGAGACGGTGAGCGCCAGACCTGCGGGCAGAGCGAGCATGCGCCGCCGTCTGGATCTCAGATGAGTCATGGGTTCTCCACATCATCCGTGAAAGAACCGTCCGCACGCAGGCGTGCGCGTGGACGGGTACATGACCAGTGAAGTTATCGCTGATGATCCCCGGCCATCAATCACTTCCCGAATCATTTTTGGAAGAAACTGGAAGAAAAAGCCCGGTGTTGAACCGCGTCGCCATGCCCTCCGTGCCGTTGTCAGGGGGACCAGCACATCCGCACCCCCTGTGAGGTTTCCCTGATGCCCCACCCCACCGCACCCGCGTCACGAGGAGATTCCGTGGCTTCCGATGCACCGCCGCCCGAGGGCGGTACGGACACCAGCCCCGCCCAGTCAACGCCGGACCGGCCCACGACGGCGCAGCCCACCACGGCCCAGTTCGTCGAGGTGCAGGAGAGCGCGGAATTCGGCGAACTGCGCCGTACGTACCGCTCCTTCGCCTTCCCGCTGACCGTCGCCTTCATCGCCTGGTACCTGCTGTACGTCCTGCTGTCCAACTACGCGGGCGGCTTCATGGGCACCAAGCTCTTCGGCAACATCAACGTGGCCCTGGTCCTCGGCCTCGCGCAGTTCGTCACCACCTTCCTCATCGCCTGGTTCTACGCGCGGCACGCGTCGCGCAAGCTCGACCCGAAGGCGGACGTCATCAAGTCGCGCATGGAGGCCGACGCATGAGCCAGCCGCTCCCCCTCATGAGTCACCCGGTCCAGCAGCAGCTGGCCGCCGCCGCGGACGCCGGCGAGCACCGGCCGCTGATCATCACGCTCTTCGGCCTCTTCGTGGTCGCGACGCTCGTCATCACCGTCTGGGCCGGCCGCCAGACCAAGAGCGCCTCCGACTTCTACGCGGGCGGCCGCCAGTTCACCGGCTTCCAGAACGGTCTCGCGGTCTCCGGCGACTACATGTCCGCCGCGTCCTTCCTCGGTATCGCCGGCGCCATCGCGCTCTTCGGATACGACGGCTTCCTCTACTCCATCGGCTTCCTGGTCGCCTGGCTGGTCGCGCTGCTGCTCGTCGCCGAGCCGCTGCGCAACTCCGGCCGGTACACGATGGGAGACGTCCTCGCGTACCGCATGCGCCAGCGGCCGGTCCGTACCGCCGCGGGCACCTCCACCATCGTGGTCTCGATCTTCTATCTGCTGGCGCAGATGGCAGGCGCGGGCGTGCTGGTCTCCCTGCTGCTCGGGATCACCAGCGACGCCGGGAAGATCGCCATCGTGGCGCTGGTCGGCCTGCTGATGATCGTGTACGTCACGATCGGCGGGATGAAGGGCACCACCTGGGTCCAGATGGTCAAGGCCGTGCTGCTCATCGCGGGCACCCTGCTGATCACCTTCCTGATCCTGTGGAAGTTCAACTTCAACCTCTCCGACCTGCTGGGCACGGCGGCGAGCAACAGCGGCAAGGGCGCGGCCTTCCTGGAGCCCGGCCTCAAGTACGGCGCCACCGAGACCTCCAAGCTGGACTTCATCTCGCTGGGCATCGCGCTCGTCCTCGGTACGGCCGGGCTGCCGCACATCCTGATCCGCTTCTACACGGTGCCGACCGCCAAGGCCGCCCGCAAGTCGGTCATCTGGGCCATCGGCATCATCGGCGCCTTCTACCTGATGACCATCGTGCTCGGCTTCGGCGCGGCAGCCCTGCTCAAGCCCGGTGACATCATCGCCTCCAACAAGGCGGGCAATACGGCGGCGCCGCTGGCCGCCCTGGAGATCGGCGGCGGCGCCGACTCCACCGGGGGCGCGATCCTGCTCGCCGTGATCTCCGCGGTCGCCTTCGCCACCATCCTCGCGGTCGTCGCGGGACTGACCCTGGCGTCCTCGTCGTCGTTCGCGCACGACATCTACGCCAATGTCATCCGCAAGGGACAGGCGACCGAGAAGGAGGAGGTCCGCGCGGCCCGCTGGGCGACCGTCGCCATCGGTATCGTCTCGATCGCGCTCGGCGCCCTCGCCCGCGATCTGAACGTGGCCGGGCTGGTCGCGCTCGCCTTCGCCGTCGCCGCCTCGGCCAATCTGCCGACGATCCTCTACAGCCTGTTCTGGAAGCGGTTCACCACCCAGGGCGCCCTGTGGTCGATCTACGGCGGTCTGGCCTCGTCCGTCCTGCTGGTGCTGTTCTCACCGGTCGTCTCCGGCAAGCCGACCTCGATGTTCCCGGGTGTCGACTTCCACTTCTTCCCGCTGGAGAACCCGGGGCTGATCTCGATCCCGCTGGGCTTCCTGCTCGGCTGGCTGGGCACCGTGCTGTCGAAGGAGGAGCCGGACAAGGGCAAGTACGCCGAGCTGGAGGTCAAGTCCCTGACCGGCACGGCGGCGCACTGACCCCCCGGGAACGGACCGCCTCGGGCACTCCCCCTGAAGCACCCGGATTCTGTAGACGGTATACAGAATCAAGGCCGCATCGTAGAGTCCTACGATGCGGCCTTGCCGCTCCTCGTGACATACGGGCCCTGGCGATGTCGGTCGCCTGACGTAGGCTCAACGTGTCGTATCCGAACAGGGAGGTGGCCCGGAGTGCTGGTCGACACCTTTGGTCGCATCGCCACTGACCTGCGCGTCTCGCTCACGGACCGGTGCAATCTCAGGTGTACGTACTGCATGCCGGAAGAGGGCCTTCAGTGGCTCACCAAATCCGATCTGCTCAGTGACGACGAGATCGTCCGGCTGGTCCGTATCGCCGTGACGCTGCTGGGAATCACGGAAGTCCGCTTCACCGGCGGTGAACCGCTGCTCAGGCCCGGTCTCGTCGGGATCGTCGAGCGCTGCGCGGCGCTGGAGCCGCGCCCGCGGATGTCGCTGACCACCAATGGAATCGGGCTCAAGAGGACGGCCGCCGCACTGCGGGCGGCCGGTCTCGACCGGGTCAATGTCTCGCTCGACACGCTGCGCCCCGACGTCTTCAAGGCCCTCACCCGCCGTGACCGGCACCAGGACGTGCTGGACGGTCTGCGCGCGGCCCACGAGGCAGGGCTGACCCCGGTCAAGGTCAACACCGTCCTGATGCCGGGGCTGAACGGCGACGAGGCCCCTGACCTGCTGGCCTGGGCCGTGGAGCACGGCTACGAGCTGCGCTTCATCGAGCAGATGCCGCTCGACGCCCAGCACGGCTGGAAGCGCGACGGCATGATAACGGCCAGTGACGTCCTCGACTCGCTGCGCACGCGCTTCGCGCTCACCGAGGAGGACGACTCCGTACGGGGCACGGCGCCCGCCGAGCGCTGGGTGGTGGACGGCGGCCCGCACCGCGTGGGCGTGATCGCGTCCGTCACCCGCCCGTTCTGCCAGTCCTGCGACCGCACGCGGCTGACCGCCGACGGACAGATCCGTACCTGCCTGTTCGCCCAGGAGGAGACCGACCTGCGGTCCGCGCTGCGCTCCGACGCGCCGGACGAGGAGATCGCCGCGCTCTGGAAGACGGCGATGTGGGGCAAGAAGGCCGGCTCCGGTCTGGACGATCCGGCGGCGTTCCTCCAGCCCGACCGGCCGATGTCAGCGATCGGTGGCTGAGTTCCGCTCCCACTCGGTCAGTTCCACCACGTCCTTCAGAAAACCGCGCATCCCCAGGAACGAGGAGAGGTGCTCGCGGTGTTCGTCGCAGGCCAGCCAGGTCTTGCGGCGCTCGGGCGTGTGCAGCTTGGGGTTGTTCCAGGCGAGGACCCAGACGGCGGGCGCGCGGCACCCCTTGGCGGAACAGATCGGGGCCGTGTCACCGGCGGAGCTGTCCGGAGAGCCGGGGAGACCGGGAAAGCCGGGAGCGCCGGGGAGGCCGGGCGAATCGGGGGAGCCGGGTGAATCGGGGGAGTCGGGGAAGTTCACCCGACCACCCTAAGACACAGTCCGTCACCGGAAATGGCGACGCCGGGCAGCCACGGGGGGAGCTGCCCGGCGTCGGTCCGTCGCTCCGACGGGGGATGCGGAGCGCCTTTAAAGTATGTCACGGGCAACGGGGTGCCGTGCACCGGAACTTCACGATTGATCTGAGCTTTTCTTGAGCTTTGCGGAGTGTTACGGACCGCTTGGCCGGTCCCCTTCGGCGGCCGTGGGGCCGGTTTCCGCCACGGCAGGTTCCACAGGGGGCGCGATCATTCTACGGGCCGGTGGGGCGATATGGGCCGAGGGCAGCGAAGTGACGTTCTCCCGGCCCCCGTTGGCGATCACCACGGCCACGTACGGCAGCAGCACCCCCAGCGCGAGCGTCACGATCGCGACCGGCCGTTCCACGTTCCACAGCGCCACGGTCGCGATGACCGCGAGCGTCCGTACGGACATCGAGATCACATACCGGCGCTGCCGGCCGCGCACGTCCTCGGCGAGTCCCTGCCGGGCTCCCGTGATCCGGAAGACCTCCGTGCCGCCCTGCTTCCGCACCACGTTCCCACCACCCGATTCTGTGCCGGACGTTCGCCGGAACTCTCCCCGGACCGGACGTGGACAACGGTACGCCGGGACCCCGGCGGCCACGAGAGCGGGGGCAGTCCCATCCTGTCCGCGACGCCGCCTTCCCGCCACGTACGGCGGTGTCCGACATGCGCCGAATGGCGGACCGCCCCAGACTGGCGATCACGCGCATATCGCGCCGTGTGAGGAGGCGACCATGAACTGGTTGTGGGTCATCATCGTGGGTCTGGTGCTCGGCCTGCTCGCGCGGGCCATCATCCCGGGCAAGCAGCACATCCCCCTGTGGCTGACGATCCTGTGCGGCATCCTGGGCAGCTTCCTCGGCAACGCGGTCGCGGGCTGGATCGGTGTCGCGGACACCAAGGGAGTGGACTGGACCCGCCATGTGCTCCAGCTGATCGGTGCCATCGTCGTCGTCTTCTTCGGCAACATGCTCTGGAATTCCATCCGCGGCAACAAGCGCGGCAGCCGGCAGAGAGTCTGAACCGGGCGCCGCCCCCGGCGCGGACGGGACGGGGACAGGGCAGGACGGAGACAGGGCGGGACGGTTACGGCCGGGCACGCGTGCGCATGCCCGGCCGCAGCCGTGAGTCGTGAGCCGTGGGCGAGAAGAGCCGTAGGCCACAGCCGTACGCGCCCCACGAGCGAGCCGTACGGCCCCGGGGCCGGCCCGGCCGGATCCGGGCCGGCCGACGGGATCCGGGTCAGCCCACGGGATCCGGGGTCAGCCCGCGGCGACCTCCACCGCGGCCAGATTCCTCTTGCCCCTACGGAGGACCAGCCAGCGGCCGTGCAGCAGCTCCGTACGGTCCGGTACCGCGTCCGCGTCGGCGACCTTGACGTTGTTCACGTAGGCCCCGCCCTCCTTGACCGTACGGCGAGCCGCCGACTTGCTCGGCGCCAGACCCGTCTCGGCGAACAGATCGACCACCGACGCCGGCTCGGCGACCTCGGCGCGCGGCAGCTCGGAGAGCGCCGCGCCCAGCGTCGCCTCGTCGAGCCCCGCCAGCTCACCCTGGCCGAACAGCGCCCGGGACGCCGCGACGACCGCCGCGCACTGGCCGGCGCCGTGGACGAGCGTCGTCAGCTCCTCCGCCAGCGCCCGCTGGGCCGCACGGGCCTGCGGACGCTCCTCGGTCGCCCGCTCCAGCTCCTCCAGCTCCTCCCGGCTCTTGAAGCTGAGGATGCGGCTGTACGCGGAGATGTCACGGTCGTCCACGTTCAGCCAGAACTGGTAGAACGCGTACGGCGTGGTCATCTCCGGGTCGAGCCAGACCGCCCCGCCCTCGGTCTTGCCGAACTTGGTTCCGTCCGCCTTCGTCATCAGCGGCGTCGCCAGCGCGTGCACGGTGGCGCCCGGCTCCAGGCGGTGGATCAGATCGAGACCGGCGGTCAGATTGCCCCACTGGTCGCTGCCGCCCTGCTGGAGGACACAGCCGTAGCGGCGGTACAGCTCCAGGAAGTCCATGCTCTGGAGCAGCTGGTAGCTGAACTCGGTGTAGCTGATGCCCTCGTCGGACTCCAGCCGGCGGGCGATGGAGTCCTTCGTGAGCATCTTGTTCACCCGGAAGTGCTTGCCGATGTCCCGCAGGAACTCGATCGCGGACAGCGACGCGGTCCAGTCCAGGTTGTTGACCATGGTCGCCGCGTTCGGACCCTCGAAGTCCAGGAACGGCTCGATCTGGGACCGCAGCCGCCGCACCCAGCCGGCGACCGTCTCCGGGTCGTTCAGCGTCCGCTCGGCGGTCGGCCGGGGATCACCGATCTGACCGGTGGCCCCGCCCACCAGCGCCAGCGGCCGGTGCCCCGCCCGCTGGAGCCTGCGTACGGTCAGCACCTGCACGAGGTGTCCGACATGCAGGCTGGGCGCTGTGGGATCGAAGCCGCAATAGAACGTGACGGGACCGTCCGCGAGCGCCTTGCGCAAAGCGTCCTCGTCAGTGGACTGGGCGAACAGCCCGCGCCACTTCAGCTCGTCGACGATGTCCGTCACGGTCGTCTCTCTCCTCGAACGGTTCACTGGTAGGGACTACCGGCCAGTGTATGGGGGTCATACACCCCGGCTGACCGAGCTCATATTGAAATCGGGGATACGCAGGGCGGGCGTCGCGGCCCGGGTGAACCAGTCGCTCCACTCGCGCGGCAGCGTCTTCTCCGTACGCCCGGCCTCCGAGGCCCGCGACAGCAGATCGACCGGCGACTCGTTGAACCGGAAGTTGTTCACCTCGCCGACGACCTCGCCGTTCTCGACGAGATAGACGCCGTCCCTGGTCAGCCCGGTGAGCAGCAGCGTCGCCGGATCCACCTCGCGGATGTACCAGAGACAGGTCAGCAGCAGCCCGCGCCCGGTGTCCGCGACCATCTCCTCCAGCGAACGCTCGCCCCCGGCATCCAGCACCAGATTGCCGATGCCGGGTGCGACCGGCAGGCCGGTCAGCCCGGCGCTGTGCCGGGTGGTGATCAGATGCGCCAGCTCGCCGTCCCGTACCCAGTCCGTCGCCGTCAGCGGCAGACCGTTGTCGAAGACGGAGGCGTCGTCCCCGGAGGAGTGCGCGATCACGAACGGCGCGGACTCCAGGCCCGGCTCGTGCGGATCGCTGCGCAGGGTCAGCGGCAGCTCGGAGAGCTTCTCGCCGACGCGGGTGCCGCCGCCGGGACGGGAGAAGACCGTACGGCCCTCCGCCGCGTCACGGGCGGACGAGGACCACAGCTGGTAGATCACCAGATCGGCCACGGCGGTCGGCGGCAGCAGCGTCTCGTACCGGCCCGCGGGCAGCTCGATCTTCCGCTCAGCCCAGGCCAGCCGCTGGGCCAGCTCGGTGTCGAGGGAGGCCGGGTCCACGTCCTTGAAGTCACGGGTGGACCGGCCGGCCCAGGCCGAGCGGGTGCGGTCGGGCGACTTGGCGTTCAGCTCCAGCGTCCCGCTCGGCTGGTCATGGCGCAGCCGTACACCCGTGGACGTACCGAGATAGGTCGAGGTCAGCTCATGGTTGGCGAACCCGTACAGCTCACGGCCGCCGGCTCGGGCACGGGCGAACGACTCACCGAGCGCGGGCGCGAAGTCCGCGAAGACGGCGGAGGTGGTCTCGGCGGGCGCGTCGGTGAAGTCCCCGGACACCTGACCCCCGTCGACCAGGGGCCGCGCGTCCTCGGCGGGCCCGGCCGCGCGCGCGGCGGCCTCGGCGGCCCGGACGAGCGGCTCCAGATCAGCGGCGGTGACGGCGGAGCGCGACACGACCCCGGACGCGGTGCCCTGCGCGCCGTCGACGGTCGCGATGACGGTGAGCGTCCGGCCCCGGGTGACCCCGTTGGTCGTCAGCGCGTTGCCCGCCCAGCGCAGATTGGCCGAGGACTGCTCGTCGGCGATGACCACACAGCCGTCGGCGGTGGACAGTTCGAGGGCACGCTCGACGATCTCGTGCGGCTTGCTGACAGAGCTGGTGGTCATCGTCCGGCCTCCTGCGTGGTGTTGAGACTGTGCTGTCCCGGGAGGCGACCCCCGGACCCCCGGCCGACAACGGTCGTGGCGCTCATCGTCCGGCCTCCTGCGTGGTGTTGAGAACGTTGACGCCGCGGAACAGGGCGGAGGGGCAGCCGTGGGAGACCGCCGCCACCTGCCCCGGCTGCGCCTTGCCGCAGTTGAAGGCGCCGCCCAGCACATACGTCCGCGGTCCGCCGACCGCCTCCATCGAGCCCCAGAAGTCCGTGGTCGTCGCCTGGTACGCGACATCGCGCAGCTGGCCCGCCAGCTTGCCGTTCTCGATACGGAAGAAGCGCTGCGCCGTGAACTGGAAGTTGTAGCGCTGCATGTCGATCGACCACGACCGGTCGCCGACCACATAGATCCCGCGCTCCACCCCGCCGATCAGATCCTCCGTGCTCAGCCCGCCCGGATCCGGCCGCAGCGACACGTTCGCCATGCGCTGGACGGGCACATGGCCCGGCGAGTCCGCGTACGCGCAGCCGTTGGAGCGGCCGAGGCCGGTGAGCTTCGCGATCCTGCGGTCCAGCTGGTAGCCGACGAGCGTGCCGTCCTTGACCAGGTCCCACGACTGCGCCTCGACGCCCTCGTCGTCGTACCCGATGGTGGCGAGACCGTGCTCCGCGGTCCTGTCGCCCGTCACGTTCATCACCGAGGAGCCGTACGCCAACTTCCCCAGCTGGTCGAACGTGGCGAACGAGGTCCCGGCGTACGCCGCCTCGTACCCCAGAGCCCGGTCCAGCTCGGTGGCGTGGCCGATCGACTCGTGAATCGTCAGCCACAGGTTGGACGGGTCGACGACCAGGTCGTACGTGCCCGCCTCGACGCTCGGCGCGCGCATCTTCTCGGCGAGCAGCCCGGGGATGCGCTCCAGCTCGGCGTCCCAGTCCCAGCCGGTCCCGGTGAGGTACTCCCAGCCCCGGCCGACGGGCGGGGCGATCGTGCGCATCGAGTCGAACTCGCCGCTCTCGCCGTCCACCGCCACGGCGGTGAGCTGCGGATGGAGCCTGACGCGCTGCTGGGTGGTGACCGTGCCCGCGGTGTCCGCGTAGAACTTGTTCTCATGGACGGTGAGCAGCGAGGCGTCCACATGCGCGACGCCGTCGGCCCGCAGCAGCCGCCCGCTCCACTCCGCCAGGAGCCCGGTCTTCTCCTCGTCGGGCACCTCGAACGGGTCGATCTCGTACGCCGACACCCATGTCTTCTCGGCGTGCACCGGCTCCTCGGCCAGCTCGACCCGCTCGTCGGACCCCGCCGCGGCGATCACTTTCGCGGACAGCTTCGCCATCGCCACGGCCTGTCCCGCGACCCGTGCCGCCGCGTCCATGGAGAGATCGACCCCGGACGCGAAGCCCCAGGCGCCTCCGTGCACCACCCGGACCGCGTAGCCGAGATCGGTGGTGTCCGACGAGCCGGCGGGCTTGCCGTCCCGCAGCCGCAGGGCCGCGCCGCGCACCCGCTCGAAGCGGAAGTCGGCATGATCGGCGCCGAGCGCACGGGCCCTGGCGAGCGCGGCGTCGGCGAGCGCCCGCAGTGGCAGCGCCGTGAAGGCTTCGTCGATGGAATGAGGCACTGATGTCTCCTGTCGTCGAGACTGGTCGACCTGATCATGTCGCGTCGGCGGGCCCTTGCCCACCACTTTCTGTAGGGATCCAACAGGGTCGTCACCGAGGCGCTGTCAGGGGTCGATTCTCCGCGAGAGGCACGGTACCGATAGGTTTTCGACGTACCAGACAGCTGGAAGACCGCTAGGGAAAGGCTGATCCGTTGAGCCGCTCGGTTCTCGTTACCGGAGGAAACCGGGGCATCGGCCTCGCCATCGCCCGCGCCTTCGCGGAAAACGGTGACAAGGTCGCCATCACATACCGGTCCGGCGAGCCGCCGCGGGCCCTGACGGAGCTGGGCTGCCTGGCGGTCCGCTGCGACATCACCGACACCGAGCAGGTGGAGCAGGCCTACAAGGAGATCGAGGAGAAGCACGGTCCCGTGGAGGTGCTGGTGGCCAACGCCGGTATCACCAAAGACCAGTTGCTGATGCGGATGTCCGAGGAGGACTTCGCCTCCGTGCTCGACACCAACCTCACCGGCACCTTCCGGGTCGTCAAGCGCGCCAACCGCGCCATGCTGCGCGCCAAGAAGGGCCGGGTCGTCCTGATCTCCTCGGTGGTCGGGCTGCTCGGCTCGGCGGGGCAGGCCAACTACGCGGCCTCCAAGGCCGGTCTGGTCGGTTTCGCCCGCTCCCTCGCCCGCGAACTGGGCTCGCGGAACATCACCTTCAATGTCGTCGCGCCCGGCTTCGTCGACACCGACATGACGAAGGTGCTCACCGACGAGCAGCGCGCGGGCATCGTCTCGCAGGTACCGCTCGGCCGCTATGCGCAGCCGGAGGAGATCGCCGCCACGGTGCGGTTCCTCGCCTCCGACGACGCCTCGTACATCACTGGAGCCGTCATTCCCGTTGACGGCGGATTGGGCATGGGTCACTGATCACATGAGTGGAATCCTCGCCGGCAAGCGCATTCTGGTCACGGGTGTTCTCACCGAGTCCTCCATCGCCTTCCACGCCGCCAAGGTGGCGCAGGAGGAGGGCGCGGAGGTCATCCTCACCGGCTTCGGCCGGCTCACGCTCGTCGAGCGCATCGCGAAGCGGCTGCCCAAGCCCGCCCCGGTCATCGAGCTGGACGTCACCAACCAGGAGCACCTGGACGGGCTGGCGGACCGGATCCGGGAGATCCAGGGCGAGGGCGGCGCCGGGCTCGACGGCGTCGTGCACTCGATCGCCTTCGGTCCGCAGGGCGCCTTCAACTTCCTGGAGGGCACCTGGGAGGACGTCGGCACCGCCGTGCACGTCTCGGCGTACTCGCTGAAGTCGCTGACGATGGCCTGTCTGCCGCTGATGGGACGCGGCGGCTCGGTCGTCGGGCTGACCTTCGACGCGCAGGTGGCCTGGCCCAAGTACGACTGGATGGGGGTCGCCAAGGCGGCGCTGGAGTCGACCAGCCGCTATATCGCCCGTGACCTGGGTGCGCGGAATGTCCGCTGCAACCTGATCTCGGCCGGTCCGCTCAAGTCGATGGCCGCCAAGTCCATCCCGGGCTTCGAGGAGCTGGCGGACGTGTGGAACCACCGGGCGCCGATCGGCTGGGACCTCACCGACCCGGAGCCGGCCGGGCGCGGGATCGTGGGCCTGCTGTCGGACTTCTTCCCGAAGACCACGGGCGAGATCGTCCATGTCGACGGTGGCGTGCACATGATGGGCGCCTGACGCCCGTACCGCTCGCGTACCCCGGAAGCCGCGTGACCGTCCAGGAGACGGCGCGCGGCTTCCGCGCGTGACGGGCGGGTCATGAGGCCCGCGCCCGCCCGAGTCGAAAAGAGCGGCGACGCACCGCACACTGAGCGGACCGGGGTCATCCGGTCATCGTGGGGGAGGGGGCGAGGAGGTGTGTGCGTATGCGCCCGCAGCGTCGCCGTACGACAGCGCTCACGACAGTTCTCACGACAGCGCTCACGACAGCCGCTCTGCTCACGACGGGACTCGCGGTCTCCCTCACCGGCGCGCCGGGCGCCGGGGCCGTCGCGAAGCCCGGTGACCCCGACCGCTTCCACGCCTCCTGCCGTACGACGATAGAGGGCTCGCGGGCCACCGCGTCCTGCCACAACCCGTATCCCGAGACCGACCGGATACGGCTGCACGTGGAGTGCGCGCGCTGGTGGGACATCGACGCCGACAGCGCGCCCGTGGAGGTCGCACCGGCCGGATACGCCGAGCTGACGGACCGGTGCTGGAAGGAGATACGCGAGGTATGGATCACCCATGAGCGGCCCTGAGCGGCCCTGAGCGGCCCTGAGCGGCCCTGAGCGGCCTGAGCGGCCTGAGCGGCCTGAGGGGTTCTGAGGAGCCGCGCGTACCGGGCGGCGTGGCTCAGACCCGTTCCCCCAGGCAGTCGAGACCATGGCTGGCGGCCTCCGCCCCCGCCGTCTCCACGTCGCCCGCCCGGATCGCCGCCACCAGCCGCGCGTGGTCCATATGGTTCTCCGGCCGCAGCTCCCGCCCCACGTTGTCGCGGAGCTGGTCGCGCAGCAGATGGCCCAGATCCCCGTAGACCGCGGTCAGCACATCGTTGTGCGAGGCCGCGACGACCGCCATGTGCAGGCTCGCGTCGGCCATGACGAAGATCTCCGCGTCGCCCGAGGCCCATGCCTCCTCGCGCCGGGCGAGCAGCGTGTCCAGCTGGCGCAGATCCCGTTCCGTACGCCGCTCCGCCGCCATCCGCGCGGCCGACGACTCCAGCGTGGAGCGCAGCTCGACGACATGCCGCGGATCGGCGGTCGCGAACCTGCGGTGCATCACCCCCGCCAGCTCGCTGGTCGCGACGACATACGTGCCCGAGCCCTGCCGGATGTCCAGCAGTCCGTTGTGGGCGAGCGCGCGCACCGCCTCGCGGACGGTGTTACGGGCCACACCGAGCAGCTCGACCAGCTCCGGTTCGGTGGGGATACGCGAGCCCACCGGCCATTCGCCCGAGGTGATCTGATTCCGCAGCTCGGTGATCACTTGGTCGGAGAGCGCGGAGCGGCGGGGGGAGTTCAGCGGCATGGTGCTCCTCGTCCGTGGACAACCAATCATCCCATGATTCTATGATGGCTCCATGTCCGACGAGCCGCAGACACAGATACAGCAGATACAGCCGTCACCGCCACCACAGACCCCCGGGTCACCGGCGCTCACGAAGTCCCTGGGCCCGGCCGCGTCCGTGACCGCGTCCGCCGACTCCCCGGGGCCACGGACCGGGGTCTGGTTCACGCGGCTTCTCGTCGCCGGGCTCGTCCTCGCCGCCCTCAATCTCCGCCCCGCCATCACCAGCCTCGGCGCGCTGCTCGAAGAGGTACGGGACGGGCTGCACATGAGCGGGAGCGTCGCGGGTGTCCTCACCTCCGTACCACCGTTCTGCTTCGCGGTCTTCGGCTTCGCGGCGCCCCGGCTGGCCCGGCGCTTCGGCCCCGGCGCGGTCGTCTGCGCGGGCATGGTGGCGATCACGGCGGGGCTGCTGATCCGCCCCTTCGCGGGCGGCACGGCCGGCTTCCTCGCGGCGAGCGCGGTCGCGCTCATGGGGATCGCCGTCAGCAACGTGCTGATGCCGGTGATCGTCAAGCGGTACTTCCCCGACCGTGTCGGCACGATGACCGGGCTGTACTCGATGGCGCTCGCGCTCGGCACCGCGCTCGCGGCGGCCGTGACCGTCCCCATGACCGAGGCGCTGGGCGGCAGTTGGCGGACGGGGCTCGGCGTGTGGGCCGTGCTCGCGGCGAGCGCGGTCGTGCCCTGGCTCGGTCTCGTACGCGAGCGCGGCACCTCCGCGCCGCCGTCGTCTTCGCCGTCGTCTTCGTCTTCGCGGTCGCACGCGGCCATGGTCCCGGGCCCGGCCCAGGCTTCGGTTTCGGCTTCGACTCCGGGGCTGAGGCTCGGGCGCAGCCGTACCGCCTGGGCGCTCGCCTGTTTCTTCGGCCTCCAGGCCACCGGCGCGTACATCACCATGGGCTGGATGCCGCAGATCTTCCGCGACGCGGGGATCTCGGCGGGTACGGCCGGGCTGCTGCTCGCCGTGATCATGGTGATGGGGGTGCCACTGGCCTTCGTGATCCCACGGACGGCCGCGCGCATGAGGAACCAGGGCCCGATCGTCATCGCCCTGGGGCTCTGCGGACTGAGCGCCTACGCGGGCCTGTACCTCGCCCCGGCCGAGGGCGCCTGGGTCTGGGCCGTACTGCTGGGCATCTCGAACTGCTCCTTCCCGCTGGCCCTCACCATGATCGGCATGCGCTCCAGGACCGGCGCGGGCGTCGTACGGCTCTCCGCCTTCGCCCAGAGCACCGGCTACCTGATCTCGATCCCGGGCCCGCTGCTGGTGGGTGTGCTGTACCAGCACACCGGTGGCCCCGGGCTGCCGATCGCGCTGATGGCGACGTTCCTGCTGCCGCAGATGGTGGCGGGCATCGTGGCGGGCAGGGACCGGACGATAGAGGACGAGGCGCGGATGCGAGACTGACCGTATGCCAGTCCTTGACCCGAATCCCCAGAACGGCCAGCGGAAGCTGCTCCTCGTCTTCGGCGCGATCATCGGCATCATGGTGATCATCGGAATCATCGCCTCCATCGCGAGTCCCTGACCGGTGTGCGCCTGACGTTCCGGCGCGGTCCTTCCGGAGGCGAACCGAGCCCTCAAAAATGGGGGGGTGGGGCTAGCACCACCGTCCCCTAGGGGGTCAGGGTCAGGGTCGAGTGGGTGGGTCACCGGATGGGATCCGGGGGGCATGATCCGTAGGGTTCGAGGTACCTCGACAACCGCAGACCCACGGAGGCGGCCATGCCGGCCCGAACCCGCTCACGGTTCCACCCGCCAGCCTCCTCCGACAGTGTCGAGATCCGGCTGCCGTGGTGGTCCATGGCGCTGCCCGTCGTCGCCTTCGTCGCGCTGTTCCTGCTGATGACGGGGCCCGGCCAGGCGCATGCCGCGACGGACGGCCCCGCGGTGAGCCGGATCCTGGAGCACATCCATCTGACCTTGGGCCGGTAGTACGGGACCGCCGTCGGGCGCGTTCACCCGTGCTGGGGCCGTGCGTCAACACCCTGCGCCCTATGGCGCGTTTCATGCGAAGCTGGGATGCATGAGCGTCGATACAGCCCGCAGGATCGTCCTACTCAGGCACGCGAAGGCCGACTGGCCGGATGTGGCCGACCATGAACGACCGCTTGCCGAGCGTGGCCGCGCGGATGCCGCTGTGGCCGGCCGTCGGCTGGCCGAGACCGGTATCGCCATCGACCTGGCTCTCTGTTCGACCGCCCTCAGGACCCGCGAGACCTGGAAGCTGGCGGTGCAGGAGCTGCCGCAGCGTCCCAGGACCAGTTATGAGGAGCGGCTCTACGACGCCACCCTCGGTGATCTCATCGCGCTGCTGAACGAGACGCCCGACGAGGTGAACGATCTGCTACTCGTCGGTCACAACCCGGGTATGCACGCCCTGGCCGACGCGCTCTCGGGCGCGGGGGAGGGCGACACGATCGCCCGGATGACCAGGACCGGTTTCGCGACCTCGGCCTTCGCCGTGATCGTCTTCGACGGCAGCTGGAAGTCGGTGGAGCACGGCGTGGGCAAGCTTGTCGATTTCTGGAGCCCGCACGACTGATCCGGCCCGGCCACGTCAGGCCCGGCCACGTCAGGCCCGGCCCGGCCGCGGCAGGTCGGCCGGACCGTACGTCCATCCGTTCACGTTCATGGAGTTACGTTTATGGAGAAGGCCCCGGTCACGCGCTCAGCACGCGTGATCGGGGCCTTCCCGCGTGCGGGCGGCCGTGGTCAGCCGTCCTCGCCGTCCGCCGCCTCGACCTCTTCCCTGGTGATGCCCAGCAGATAGAGCACGGTGTCCAGGAACGGCACGTTCACCGCCGTGTGGGCGGCCTCGCGGACGACGGGCTTGGCGTTGAAGGCCACGCCGAGCCCCGCCGCGTTCAGCATGTCGAGATCGTTCGCGCCGTCGCCGATCGCGACGGTCTGTGCCAGCGGAACCCCCGCCTCGGCGGCGAACCGGCGCAGCAGCCGGGCCTTGCCCGCGCGGTCCACTATCTCGCCCACCACGCGTCCTGTGAGCTTGCCGTCCACGATCTCCAGTGTGTTGGCGGCGGCGAAATCCAGCCCGAGCTGCTCCTGGAGGGCGTCCGTGACCTGAGTGAACCCACCGGAGACGACCCCGACTTGGTAGCCGAGCCGCTTGAGCGTACGGATCAGGGTGCGGGCGCCGGGGGTGAGCCTGACCTCGGCCCGTACCTTCTCCACCACCGACGCGTCCAGCCCGGCCAGCAGCGCCACCCTGGCGTGCAGGGACTGTTCGAAGTCCAGCTCCCCGAGCATCGCCCTGGAGGTGACCTCGGCGACCTCGGCCTCGCAGCCGGCGTGGGCCGCGAAGAGTTCGATGACCTCGTCCTGGATCAGGGTCGAGTCGACATCCATCACCACCAGCCGCTGGGCCCTGCGGTGCAGTCCGGACGAGACGACGGCGACATCGACGCCGATCTCGGATCCGGTGGTGGCCAGCGCGGTGCGCAGCGGTTCGGTCTCCACCCCGGACACCGCGAACTCCACGGCGGTGACCGGGTATTTCGCCAGCCGGAAGATCCGGTCGATATTGCCGCCGGTCCCGGTGATGCTGGCCGCTATGACCGCGGTCGACTCCGCGGTCAGCGGGTTGCCGAGCACGGTGACATGGGAACGGCCGCTGCCGCGTGGCCGGTTGTCACCGGTGCCCGAGATGATCTCGGCCTGGAGATTGAGTGATTCCGTCCAGCTGTGCACGGTCGCGCGCAGTGCGCCCTCGCTGGTGCCGCCCGCGGTCGGCGCGGTGATCAGCGCGCACAGCACGATCCGGCCACGGGTGACGACCTGCTCGATGTCGATCACATCGACGGAGTAGGCGGCGAGGGTGTCGAAGAGCCCGGCGGTGATCCCGGGGCGGTCCTTCCCGAAGATCTTGACGAGAAGGGTGGGGACGTCTGCGGTCCGAGGGGGCTGCGATGCGCTCATGGTGCTTCCACCGTATCGGGCCGACCGCCGCCGCGCGCTGTCTGTCCCGCGTACCGGACAGTGCGCGGAACGGGGCCGCCCGAGGGGCTGTGACGGTGGCGTGAAGTCGGCGTACGGGCGGTGGCCAGGGGACGTACGCGGGCTGAAGCCGGACCTGTCGCGGAGCGGTACGACCCGGCCGCCGGCCCCCGCGGCGGCCCCTGTGCCCGCCCCGGCCGCCGGCCTGCCGGCACCCCCGCCGGCATGCCCCGTCGCCCTGGCCGCGGGTGGGCCGTCCCCCTGGCTTTGTCCCTGTTGGGGGATTTTCCCGCGCCCCCTCGCGCGCTGTTACGAGCTTGTGCCGGTATCGCACAAGGCCCGGCTTTCAAACCTGGCCGCGCGCCTGAAATAGTTCCACCCGATGTTCGCCATCCCTGGACTCCCTGCGACGGGGGAAATCGGGGGACAACAAGTGGGGCATGGAGTGCCGGAACTCGTACTGGAATTGAACGGAAGGACCTGGACGCTCGACCCGTCCAGGACATACACCCTCGGCCGTGATCCCCAGGGTGACCTGGCTGTCGACGACGCCAGGGTCTCGTGGCGGCACGCCACCATCAGCTGGGGGGACCGCGGTTGGGTCATCGAGGACCACGGCAGTACCAACGGCACGTATGTGCAGGGCCGGCGCATTCAGCAGACGGAGATCGGTCCCGGCTCCGCCGTCCATCTCGGCAACGCCACCGACGGGCCCCGGCTGAGCCTCACCGGCGCGGTGGCGCAGCAGCAGGCCCCTGCGCAGCAGGCGCCGCAGCAGCAGGGGTGGCAGCAACAGGGCTGGCAGCAGGCCCCGTACCAGGGACAGCCCCAGGACCAAGGCCAAGTCCACCACCAGGCACCGCACCAGGCACCACCGCAAGGACGGCAGCAGGAGCAGCATCAGGGACACCACAACGCACAGCATCAGCATCAGCATCAGGCGCAGGCACCGCAGCAGGGGCACATACCTCACCAGCAGCACGGTCAAGTACCGCACCAGCGGGGCGCGGGGGCCCCGTCGGCGCACGGCGACCGCAGCCCGACCACCTTCCACCAGTTCTCCCTCGGCCGGGTCATGCGCATCGGCCGCGCGCTGGAGAACGAGTTGGTCGTCTCCGACCTCCAGGTCTCCCGTCTGCACGCCGAGTTCACGGCGACGCCCGACGGCCGTTTCGAGATCCGTGACCTCGGATCCCACAACGGCACCTTCGTCAACGGCCAGCCGATCGCCAAGTCCGGCACCGTACTGCTCGGCCCGAACGACATCGTCGGCGTCGGCCACTCCACCTTCCGCCTCGTCGGCGACCGCCTCGAGGAGTTCGTCGACACCGGTGAGGTCTCCTTCTCCGCCCGTCATCTCACGGTGACGGTCGACGGCGGCAAGCAGATCCTCAAGGACGTCTCCTTCGGCGTCCCCGAGAAGTCGCTGATCGCGGTCATCGGCCCCTCGGGCTCCGGCAAGTCCACGCTGCTCAAGGCGCTCACCGGTTACCGCCCCGCCGACCAGGGCGAGGTCCTCTACGACAACCGGAATCTGTACAAGCAGTTCGCCGAGCTGCGCCAGCGCATCGGTCTGGTCCCGCAGGACGACATCCTGCACAAGGAACTGACCGTGAAGAAGGCGCTCAAGTACGCCGCCAAGCTCCGTTTCCCCGGTGACACCGCCGAGGCCGAGCGCGAGGCCAGGATCGGTGAGGTCCTCGGCGAGCTGAAGCTCGACATCCACAAGGACAAGAAGATCACCTCGCTCTCCGGCGGCCAGCGCAAGCGCGTCTCCGTCGCCCTGGAGCTGCTCACCAAGCCGTCGCTGATCTTCCTGGACGAGCCGACCTCCGGCCTCGACCCGGGCATGGACCGCGATGTCATGCAGCTGCTGCGCGGTCTCGCCGACGACGGCCGTACGGTCCTGGTCGTCACCCACTCCGTGGCCGAGCTGGCGAGCTGCGACAAGCTGCTCGTGATGGCGCCGGGCGGCTCGGTGGCGTACTTCGGGCCGCCCGAGGAAGCGCTCAACTTCTTCGGGTACGAGACCTGGGCCGATGTGTTCTCCGCGTTCGAGAACTACCGCGACTACGACTGGGCGGGCCGCTGGCGCGGCTCGCAGCACTACCAGATGTACGCCGCCGACATCGACGCCGTCGCCGCGCAGTCCGTGCCCATGCCCACGGCCCAGCAGATGCGCCCGCCGAAGCCGCAGAGCTGGGGATCGCAGCTGGGGACGCTGATCCGCCGCTATGTCTCGGTGATCGCGTCCGACAAGGGCTTCATGGGGCTGATGGTGGTCCTGCCCGCCGTGCTCGGTGTGGTCAGCGTCGTCATCCCGGCGAAGTTCGGCCTCGGCCCGCCCGAGGCGCCCGCCCGGTTCAACGGCGGCGCGGGCACGATCATGCTGGTCCTCACGGTCGGCATGTGCTTCTCGGGGGCGGCCAACTCCGTACGTGAGCTGATCAAGGAACGGGTGATCTACGAACGGGAACGGGCCACCGGCCTCTCCCGCTCCGCCTACCTGATGTCCAAGGTCATCACCCTCGGGGTGATCACCGCCATCCAGGGCGTGATCATCTGCGCTATCGGATTCGCGCCCCGTGTGCTGCCCGCCGAGGGCCTGATCCTGCCGCCCGCCGTCGAGATGTGCCTCGTGGTGATCACCCTCGGGTTCACCTCGATGATGTTCGGCCTGGTCATCTCCTCGCTGGTGAAGACCGCCGAGAAGACGATGCCGCTGCTGGTCATGTTCGCGATCGTCCAGATCGTCTTCACCGGCGTCCTCTTCCAGGTCTACGACTCACCCGGCCTGGAGCAGTTCGCCTGGCTGATGCCGTCGCGCTGGGCCGTCGCGGGCGTGGGCACCACGCTCAACCTCTCCACGCTGATGGCGCCCTGGGACACGGACGACCCCACCAATGTGGACCCGCTGTGGGAGCACGCGGCGAGCCAGTGGGTCATCGACATCTCGGTGCTGCTGCTCATCGGCGTCCTCTGCGGTGTCGCGGTGTCGCGTCTGCTGCGCCGCCACGAGCCGGAGGTCATGCGCAAGTAGCCGTGTCCGGGCCCTGACGGACAGGGCCCGGCGGTCGCCATCGACCGCGGACGCGCACGCCGAAGGGCGGCACCCCTGTGCGGGGTGCCGCCCTCCGGCGTTCTGCGGTGTGGAGCGCCTCGGCGCGCCGGGCCCGGTCCGGGCTCAGTAGGCGCTGTTGACGTTGTCCATCGAGCCGTACCTGTCCGCGGCGTAGTTGGCCGCGGCCACGATGTTGGCGACCGGGTCGTAGATGTCGAACGGGGTGCCCTTGACGTGGTAGGTCTTGAACGTCGGCGGGATCACCTGGAGCAGGCCCTTCGACGGGATGCCGTTCCGGGCGTTGATGTCCCAGAGGTTGATCGCCTTCGGGTTACCGCTCGACTCACGGATGATGTTGCGGTGCAGACCCTCGTAGGAGCCGGGGATCTTGTGCTTCTTCATGATGGCCAGCGACTCCTTGATCCAGCCGTCCAGGTTGTTCTTGTAGACGGGCTTACGGACGGTGGAGCGGTTGGCGGCTTCCTCGCCGCGCTTCTCCGCGTCGGCCTTGGCCTTCGCGGCGGCCTTCTTCTTCGCGGCCTCTTCGGCCTTCTTCTCCGACGCCGTCTTCTGGACCACGGACTGAACCTTGGCCGCGGTGTCGGGGCTGCTGAACTGCTTGGCGATGATCGCGCTCACGGCGGAGGTCTCGATGCTGTCCGTCGCCGACGTCGTCACCTGGGAGGTGGCGGGGGACTGGACGGGGGCCTGGGACTCGGCGGCGACAGCCGTGCCGGGAACCAGGGAGAACGTGACCGCGGCGACTCCGGCGGCGGCGACGCCGGCCATGGAAGCCTTCTGGGTCTTGTTCAGGCGACTGAGACCAGGGGTGCGTGACGAGAACATAGAGACGTACCTCTTCGAGTAGCGGGAGTCGCGGAGGCCGGATGGCCAGCCTGCTCGGCGGCGACGTCGGCAATTCTTAGCGGTCGCAAAATGCTCTGGCAAAGGTGTGACGTACGACCCCGCATAGTGGAGCGGGGCGCCGTAAAGGCGCCCCGCGTCCGGTTTATGCCAAGCTCACACGCCCCTTTTTGGTCGACTAGTGACGTTCGTAAGTGATGTGCGTCCTATGCCGGGGCTCACATCGGGCACCCGGTGATGTGACCGATTGTTGCTTCAGCAACGCGATACGTGAACGGTCTCCGCCGCGAGGAGGAGATGGACGTCCCCGAACTCGTGCCAGAGGTAGAGCCCGCGCAGCGCCTCCTCGTACCCCCTGGTCAGAGCCGCCTGACCGGCGATCGCCGCCAGCATCAGCAGATGTGAGGCCTCTGGTTCGTGCAGCCCGGTCAGCAGCCCGTCCACCACCCGCACCCCGCGCCGGGGCGTGATCACCAGATCCGTCCAGCCGGAGGCCGCCCGCACCACCCCGTCCGGTCCCGCCGCGGACTCCAGGGCCCGCACGGCCGTCGTCCCGACCGCGATGATCCGGCACCCGTCCGCCGCCGCCGCGTTCACCAGCCGGGCCGTGCTCCGCGGCACCTCGAAGCGCTCCGGATACGGCGGCTCGTGCGCCTCCGCCGACGCCACCCCCGTATGCAGCGTGAGCGGCGCGAACCGCACACCCCGGCTCCTCAGCTCCGCCACCAGCCGCGCGGTGAAGGGCCGTCCCGCGCTCGGCATCTCCGCGGAGCCCGCTCCGTCGGGCGAGGGGCGTGCGAAGACCGTCTGGTAGGCGGAGAGCGGCTGGTCCCGCTCCGTGTACCCGTACCGGATCGGCCGGCCGTAGCGGCGCAGCAGCCCCGGCACGTCCGCGGGGGAGACCCGCGCCCCGTGGTGGTCGTGGGAGACCCGCGCCCACCACAGCCGGGACCCTCCGGGGGCCAGTGGCTCGTCCAGTACGAGGTGGACGCCGCCCGGCAGCCGGACCACCGCCCCCGCCGGGCCCCCGGCGCGCGGCAGCGTCGTCCCCGCGCCGTCGTCCCGCCGTGGCGTGCGCAGCTCGACCGCCCACCGGCCGTCGTCACCCCGCGTCGAGAAGTGCACGACGATCCGTTCACCGCCGGGATCGGGACCCAGCCGCCCGCTGACGGCCGCCGGCAGCGTCGCCGACGTATTGACGACCAGCACGTCCCCGGCCCTCAGCTGCCCCGGCAGCTCCCGGAAGGCATGGTGCGTGACGCTCGTCCCCCGGGAGACCAGCAGCCGTACGTCGTCCCTGCCCGACCCGCGCTGCTCCGCCGGGACCCGCGCCGACAGCTCCTCGGGCACTCGCAGCGCCGGCAGGACACTCACTTCGTCTCCAGCAGTGAGGGGGCCGCGTACCGGCCGCTGACCGGGCGCCGCTCCAGCAGCCGCAGGAAGCCGGGCACCACCGACGCCGGCGCGGGGCGCGGGTCCCGGTCGTCCGGCACGGCCGCCGCGTACAGATCCGTGCCCATGTCGCCCGGGTCCACCGTCCACACCCGCAGCTCCGGTTCCTCGACCGCGAGCACGGCGGCGAGATGGTCCAGCGCCGCCTTGGACGCGCCGTAGCCGCCCCAGGTCTCGTACGCTTCCGCCGCCGCGTCGGAACTCACCGTGATCACCGCGCCCGCCGTACCGGCCCGCAGCAGCGGCAGCGCCAGCTGGACCAGCCCCAGCGCCGCCACCACATTGGTCTCCAGCGCCGACCGCAGCCCGTCGAGCGGCAGGGCGTCCAGCCGTACCAGCGGCTCGGCACCCAGCGCGCTGGCATTGCTCACCACCAGATCGAGCGCCCCCAGCTCCGCCGCCGCGGCCACCAGATCCTCGCGGTGCCCGGCGTCCGTGACATCCCCGGCGAACGCCGCCACCCGCGTCCCGTGCGCCCTGACCTCGGTGGCCGTCTCGTCCAGTACGCGCGCGGTCCTGGCGTCGAGCACCAGATCCCAGCCGCGTCGGGCCAGCGCGTCGGCCAGCGCGCGCCCCAGTCCCTTGGAAGCCCCGGTGATGATCGCTACCGGCATGATGTCCGCTCCTTCTCCCGCACCCGCCCGTTTCCGCCTGACGAGCCCAACGTAGGAAGGGGACGGCCCCCGGCGCCTCGTGCGCCGGGACCGTCCCACAAGGGCACTTCGTCCTACGCCCGGCGCCGCGAGACCTACGTCATCAGCCCTGGTCGGAGCCGATCCCGGGGCCGATACGGTCCGCCCCGCCCGCCGGTACGGTGAAGCCATGAGCCACCGACCCCGCTCCGGCCTCGCCGCCGTGAGCACCGCACTCCTCGCGATGAGCAGGCATCTGGAGGTCCGCGACGTCCTGAAGACGATCGTCGCCTCGGCCCGCGAACTGCTCGACGCCGAGTACGCGGCGCTCGGCGTGCCGGACGATCACGGCGGCTTCGCCCAGTTCGTCGTGGACGGCGTCAGCGACGAGCAGTGGAAGGCGATCGGTCCGCTGCCGCGCCAGCACGGGATCCTCGCCGCGATGCTCCACGAGGAGAAGACCGAGCGGCTCGCCGACGTACGCGAGGACCCGCGCTTCGAGGGCTGGCCCTCCGCCCACCCCGACCTCTCGGACTTCCTGGGGCTGCCCGTCAAGGACGGCGACGAGACCATCGCCGCGCTCTTCCTCGCCAACAAGCGCTGCCCCCGGCAGGGCGGCGGCTGCGGATTCACCGAGGAGGACGAGGAACTCCTCTCGATCCTCGCCCAGCACGCCGCGATCGCCCTCACCAACGCCCGCCTGTACGAGCGCAGCCGCGAACTCACCATCGCCGAGGAGCGCTCGCGCCTCGCGCACGAGCTCCACGACGCCGTCAGCCAGAAACTCTTCTCGCTGCGGCTGACGGCCCAGGCGGCGACGGCCCTGGTGGACCGCGATCCGGACCGGGCCAAGGGCGAGCTCCAGCAGGTCGCCGCGCTCGCCGCCGAGGCCGCGGACGAACTGCGCGCCGCGGTCGTCGAGCTGCGCCCCGCGGCCCTCGACGAGGACGGTCTGGTCAATACGCTCCGCACCCAGATCCAGGTGCTCGACCGGGCCCACTCCGCGCGGGTCAGCTTCGACACCCGCGGGATACGGGCGCTGCCCGCCGCCCAGGAGGAGGCGCTGCTGCGGGTGGCCCAGGAGGCGCTGCACAACGCGCTGCGCCACTCCGGCGGCGACCGCGTCGAGGTCACCCTCGCGCGCCGCGGCCAGGGCGCCGTCCTCGGCATCACCGACAACGGCACGGGCTTCGAACCCCGCGCGGTGCGCCGGGCCGGCCGTCATCTGGGGCTGGTCTCGATGCGCGACCGGGCGAGCGGTGTGGGCGGCAGACTCAGGGTGATATCGGCGCCCGGCCAGGGCACCACGATCGAGATGGAGGTGCCCGGTGGCTGAACAGGGAAAGGGCGGCGCGGAGCGCTTCGCCGGAAGAGCGGCGGCGGGTGACGGGCGGGCCATCCGCGTGCTGCTGGTGGACGATCACCAGGTGGTCAGGCGCGGACTACGGACGTTCCTGGAGATCCAGGACGACATCCAGGTCGTGGGCGAGGCGTCCGACGGCGCCGAGGGGATCGCCCGCGCCGAGGAACTCCGCCCCGATGTCGTGCTGATGGACATCAAGATGCCGGGCACCGACGGCATCGAGGCACTGCGCAAGCTCCGTGAACTCGACAATCCGGCCAGGGTCCTGATCGTCACCAGCTTCACCGAACAGCGCACCGTGGTCCCCGCGCTGCGCGCCGGTGCCTCCGGTTACGTATACAAGGACATCGACCCCGAGGCGCTGGCCGGCGCGATCCGTTCCGTACACGCCGGGCACGTGCTGCTCCAGCCGGAGGTCGCGGGCGCGCTGCTGGCCCAGGACGAGCCGGGCGGTGGCCAGGGCAGGGGAACGTCCCTCACCGACCGCGAGCGCGAGGTGCTGGGCCTGATCGCCGACGGGCGCTCCAACCGGGAGATCGCCCGTGCGCTGGTGCTCTCCGAGAAGACCGTCAAGACACATGTCTCGAACATTCTGATGAAGCTGGACCTCTCGGACCGTACGCAGGCGGCCCTCTGGGCCGTGCGGCACGGGGTCGCGGGCTGAGAGCACACGCGGCCCGGCGAATCGGACGATCGTACTCCGGTCTGAGTATTCATACCGTCGGGTGTATGTCACCCACACGGCGCATCCTGATCGTCTTTCGCGCGTTCTTCATGGCGTGCGGCGGCTGCCGCCGCTGTTGTTGATCACACGATTAAGGAACATCCCATGAAGGTTGCCAAGAAGGCCGCCCTGGTCATCGTCACCGCCGGTCTCGCGGCGGGTGCCTCCGCCGGAGCCGCGTCCGCCACCGAGGGCGGCGCCCACGCCACCGGCGTGGCGCAGCACTCCCCGGGTGTCGGCTCCGGCAACGCGGTCCAGGTCCCGGTGCACGTCCCGGTGAACCTCACCGGCAACACGGTGAACGTGATCGGCCTGCTGAACCCGGCGCTCGGCAACGCCTCGGTCAACCACTGACGCGTCGCGTCACGCGCCGCCGAGGCCCGGTGACCCCCTGGCGGGTGGGTTCCGGGGCCTCGGCGGCTCTTTTCGCGCGGCCTCGGGTTTCGCGCAGCGCCCCGGGTTTCGCGCAGCACCCAGGGACTCAGGAAACGGGCGGCATACCCCGTTCCCGCTCCTCCACATACGCGTTGTAGGACGCCACCAGCGCCCGCCGCGCACACCGCTCCACCGGCCGCAGCGCCTCACCCCGCGCCGCCATCTCCGACGCGCTCACCGCGCCGCCGTGCCCGTGTTCGTACGCGAGCGAGACCAGCAGCCCGATCCGCTGCGCCAGTTCGAGCACCCGCACCGCCCGCGGCGGATAGCCGGGCGCCAGCACCTCGCGTCCCCGCTCCGACCGTGCCCGGTACGCGTCGAGCGCCGCCTCCGCCACCGGCCCGGACGCCGCCACATCCAGCCGCGAGAGGACCTCGGTCGCCTCCCGCAGCGCCTCCGCCAGCTCGCGTTCCGCCTCGCCCAGCGAGGGCACGTCCGCCGGCGGTGCCTCCCGTACCGGCAGACAGTGCCAGAGGACCTCGACATGCTGGTCCCCTTCCGGTCCCGCCGCGGAGACCTCGGGGACCAGTCCGTACGGCGCCCCGGCGGCGATCACCGCCTCCTCGGCCTCCAGCGCACGGGCGTTGAACTCCGGCGGGCCGCTGAGCCCCAGCGGATGGCCGGGCGCCGGAAGCGCGATGCGGTACCCCGTCACCCCGAGCGCCCGCAGCCGGCCCAGCGCCAGCGTGAGCCCGACAGGACCGGCCTCACCGGGCAGCCCTTCCACCCGGTGCACGGCGTCGTCGCCGACCACGGCGATCACAGCGTCGTCCGGCGATACAAACCCGGCCAAAAGGGCATTTCCCCAAGCGGCCAGCAGTCCTGAGCGTGGTTGCGAAAGCATGGCACCAGCGTAGGGAACGGACCTCACGGCCGGACCCCCCGACGGGTGGCGTAGGTTTTCCTTGGGGGCCGCGCCTACAGGCGCAACCGAAACCTCAAGACGATTGCATGGGGAGACAACGCGCTCATGAGCGATGTACTGGAGCTGGTGGACGTATCCGTGGTCCGCGACGGACGCGCTCTGGTGGACGATGTCTCCTGGTCGGTCAAGGAGGGGGAGCGCTGGGTGATCCTCGGCCCCAACGGCGCCGGCAAGACCACCCTGCTCAATCTCGCCTCCAGCTATCTCTTCCCGACCGCGGGCACGGTACGGATCCTCGGCGAGCGGCTCGGCAAGGTCGACGTCTTCGACCTCCGCCCCCGTATCGGCATGGCCGGCATCGCCATGGCCGAGAAGCTGCCCAAGCGCCAGACGGTCCTGGAGACCGTCCTCACCGCCGCGTACGGCATGACCGCGACCTGGCACGAGGACTACGACGAGGTCGACGAACAGCGCGCCCGCGCCTTCCTCGACCGCCTCGGCATGACCGAGTACCTGGACCGCAAGTTCGGCACGCTCTCCGAGGGCGAGCGCAAGCGCACCCTGATCGCCCGCGCCATGATGACCGACCCCGAACTGCTGCTCCTGGACGAGCCCGCGGCCGGCCTGGACCTCGGCGGACGCGAGGACCTGGTGCGCAGACTCGGCCGCCTCGCGCGCGATCCGTACGCCCCCTCCATGATCATGGTCACCCACCATGTCGAGGAGATCGCGCCGGGCTTCACCCATGTCCTCATGATCCGTCAGGGCAAGGTGCTCGCCGCCGGCCCCGTGGAGACCGAACTCACCTCGCGCAACCTCTCGCTCTGCTTCGGCCTCCCGCTCGTCGTCGAGCGCAACGGCGACCGCTGGACCGCCCAGGGCCTCCCCCTCGGCTGACGTCCCGCCGGTCAACTCCTCTCAGCTGACCGGATATCACCCCTGTCGGGACAGGGACCCCCGCCCCTACCATGACCATGTGGAAATCGACGCATGGGTGTGGTGGCTGATCGGTGCCGTCGGACTGGGCATTCCGCTCGTCATAACGGCGATGCCCGAATTCGGCATGTTCTCGGCCGGAGCGGTCGCCGGAGCCGTCACGGCGGCGCTCGGCGGCGGAGTCGTGGCCCAAGTCCTCGTATTCGTCGTGGTGTCCGTCGCGCTCGTCGCCGTCGTACGCCCCTACGCGGCCCGGCAGCGTGGCGCGAGCCCCGGCTCGGCCACCGGCATCGACGCGCTGAGAGGCCGTCAAGCCGAAGTGCTGGAACGGGTCGACGGCAGAGGTGGCCGGATCAAGCTGGCCGGTGAGGTCTGGTCGGCCCGCGCCTACGACGAACGAGCCGCGTTCGAACCCGGTCAACAGGTCGATGTGGTCGAGATCGACGGAGCCACAGCCGTGGTGATGTGAGCCAACCCGGCCGAACGGTAAGCACGTAGGCCCGCGGTCTGAGAAACTCGATCATCAGAACATCCGGCAGCGAAGGGCCCGAGGAACGCGATGCCATCAATCATCATCGTCCTGGTCATCCTGGTGGTGCTTGTATTCATCGCCCTGATCAAGACGATCCAGGTCATCCCGCAGGCAAGCGCCGCCATCGTGGAGCGGTTCGGCCGCTACACCCGAACTCTCAACGCGGGCCTGAACATCGTCGTCCCGTTCATCGACTCGATCCGCAACCGGATCGACCTCCGTGAACAGGTCGTCCCCTTCCCGCCCCAACCGGTGATCACCCAGGACAACCTGGTCGTCAACATCGACACCGTCATCTACTACCAGGTGACCGACGCCCGCGCCGCGACCTACGAGGTCGCCAGCTATATCCAGGCGATCGAGCAGCTCACCGTCACCACCCTGCGCAACATCATCGGTGGCATGGACCTGGAGCGGACCCTCACCTCCCGCGAGGAGATCAACGCGGCCCTGCGCGGCGTCCTCGACGAGGCCACCGGCAAGTGGGGCATCCGCGTCAACCGCGTCGAGCTGAAGGCGATCGAACCGCCGACCTCCATCCAGGACTCGATGGAGAAGCAGATGCGCGCCGACCGTGACAAGCGCGCCGCGATCCTCACCGCGGAGGGCATCCGTCAGTCGCAGATCCTCACCGCCGAGGGCGAGAAGCAGTCCGCGATCCTGCGCGCCGAGGGTGAGGCCAAGGCCGCCGCCCTGCGCGCCGAGGGCGAGGCCCAGGCGATCCGTACGGTCTTCGAGTCGATCCACGCGGGCGACCCCGACCAGAAGCTGCTCTCGTACCAGTACCTCCAGATGCTCCCCAAGATCGCCGAGGGCGACGCCAACAAGCTCTGGATCGTGCCCAGCGAGATCGGCGACGCGCTCAAGGGACTCAGCGGTGCCTTCGGCAACCTGGGCGGGGGCATGCCGGGCTTCGACACCGGCAAGGAGCGCAGGCAGGACCCCCCGCTGGACTGACCGCCCGACCCCTTCATGCATGATCGGTGCATCCAGCACCGATCGGCGGAGGGCAGCGCACTGTGACCACCTGGGAGATGCTCGCCGTATTCGTCGCGGGCGTCAGTGCCGGAACCATCAACACCATTGTCGGTTCCGGCACACTGATCACCTTCCCCGTCCTGCTCGCGACGGGCCTCCCCCCGGTCACCGCCACCGTCTCCAACGCCCTCGGCCTGATACCCGGCTCCGTCAGCGGAGCCATCGGCTACCGCGCCGAACTCACCGGCCAGCGGCGCCGCATACTGCGCCTGAGCGCCGCCGCGCTCGTCGGCGGGCTGGCAGGGGCCACACTGCTGCTGGCCCTGCCCTCGACGGCCTTCGAGACGATCGTGCCCGTCCTGGTCACCCTCGCCCTCGTCCTGATCATCCTCCAGCCCCGGCTGGCCCGGTCCGTCCAAGCCCGCCGGGCCCGGAAGGGCACCAGCGCGCGCCCCGACGGCGGCCCGCTCCTGTACACCGGAATCCTGCTCGCCAGCGTCTACGGCGGCTACTTCACGGCGGCCCAGGGCATCATCTATCTCTCCCTGATGGGCATGCTGCTCGACGACACCATGCAGCGGCTGAACGCGGTGAAGAACGTCCTCGCCGCCGTCGTCAACACCATCGCCGCGGTCTTCTTCCTCTTCGTCGCCGAGTTCGACTGGACAGCGGTCGTCCTCATCGCCGTCGGCTCGGCCATCGGCGGCCAGCTCGGCGCCAAGGTCGGCCGCGGACTGCCCCCGGTGGCGCTGCGCGGCCTGGTCGTCTCGGTCGGGGTGGTCGCCATCGTCCAGCTGCTGGTCCGCCGGTACGGGTGACGGGCGGCACGGACCTACGCGACAAAGCCCGCTCCCCGGACGGGGAACGGGCTTCCTGCTCGTACTCGTTCTTGTACTCGTACGACGTCCGACGCGTCACGCGGCGGACTGGACCGCGGCCAGCCAGTGCGGCAGCTCCGAACGCTCGCCGGCCCGCAGGGACAGCAGCATCGCGTCCGCCGGGGACGGTACGAACGGCTGGTACAGCAACGGCATCCCCGCCTGCTCCGGCGTACGGTCGGCCTTGCGGTGATTGTCCTCGGCGCAGGAAGCGACCGTATTCAGCCAGCTGTCCGAACCACCCCGGGACCGCGGCACCACATGGTCCACCGTCGTCGCGCGCCTGCCGCAGTACGCGCAACGATGCTGGTCCCGGACCAGCACTCCCCGCCTCGACCACGGAGCCTGTCTTCGGAACGGCACCCGTACGTACCGGCAGAGCCTGATCACCCGGGGGACCGGCAGCTCCACCGCGGCGGCACGCACACGGAGATCGGGATGAGCGTGTTCGACAACGGCCTTGTCCTGGAGCACCAGCACCACCGCACGGTTGAGCGTCACCGTCGACAGCGGCTCGAAGCTCGCATTCAGTACCAGCGTGTCCCGCATCCCGCCCACCTCCCGTGTGCCGACCCGAGCCCCATCGGGAGGCGTCGGGCCTGGATCAACTCTGGCCGGGCACGCCGAGAGGGACAACACAATAAAAAATGCCCTGCCCTGATCTCTCCAAGACCAGGGCAGGGTAAACAAAAGGAAAACGGTCAAAGGGCGGCAGGAGCGGCGTATTCGCCGATGAGCTGCGCACGAGCCAGCGTATGGAACCGCAGATTGAAGCCGACGACCGCGGGCGACGCGTCGGCGTCGGGCCCCAGCCGCTCACTGTCCACCGCGTACACCGTGAACACATACCGGTGCGCCGGATCCCCGGGCGGCGGCGCCGCGCCACCGAAGTCCCGCGTCCCATAGTCGTTGCGCGCCTGCACCGCGCCCTGGGGAAGCCCCTCGAACGCACCGGTGCCCGCACCCACGGGAAGCTCCGTGACCGACGCCGGGATATCGAAGACCACCCAGTGCCAGAACCCGCTGCCCGTCGGCGCGTCCGGATCGAAGCACGTCACGGCGAAGCTGCGGGTCTCCGCCGGGAAGCCCTCCCACCGCAACTGCGGCGAGGTGTTCCCGGCGGCATGGACCTGGGCGTCCTTGAGCGTCGCCCCGGGCGCGATGTCCTCGCTCACCACGGTGAACGACGGCACCTGCGGATGGAAATCATGAGGGAGCGGGGCCCTCTTGCCCTCGGTCACGTCTGAACCTCCGAATCGGCTGTCCTGCCTGGCTGCTCAGCAGCTCGGCCGCCTGCGGGTCCGAGCCTAGAGCCTGCGCTCAGAACCAGTTACGACGGCCACCGACCTCGGAGAGCCACTGGTTGAGATAGGCGGACCAGTCGGTGCCCTGGAAGTCGTCGAGCCCCACCTGGAAGGCCCGGAACGAGTCGCTGCCCTCGGTGAACAGCCCCGGCTTCTTGTCCATCTCCAGGATGACGTCCATCTCGCGGTCGTCCGCGACGAAGGACAGCTCGACCTGGTTCAGCCCGCGGTACTGCTCCGGCGCGAAGAACTCGATCTCCTGGTAGAACGGCAGCCGCTGACGCGTCCCGCGGATGTGGCCGCGCTCCATGTCCGCCGCCTTGAAACGGAAGCCCAGCCGGATGAAGGCGTCCAGGATCGCCTGCTGCGCCGGCAGCGGGTGGACGTTGATCGGATCCAGATCGCCGGAGTCCAGGGCCCGCGCGATCTCCAGCTCCGTGGTCACACCGATGTTCATGCCACGCAGGGACTGACCGTCGATCGTCGTGATCGGGGTCTCCCAGGGGATCTCCAGACCGAACGGCACCACATGGACGGCCCCGGCCTGCACCTCGAAGGCACCGCCGATGTTCTGCTTGGTGAACTCGATGTCCTGCTTGGTCTCCTGGTCGCCGCCCTCGACCTCGACGCGCGCCTGGAGCCCGACGTTGAGCCCCTCGATCCGCTGGTTCACGGACCCGCCCTGGAGCCGCACCTCGCCCTGCACGACCCCACCGGGGACGACGTTCAGCTCGGTCAGCTCCGTCTCCACGGACGCGCCACCGGCGCCCAGGCTCGCGAGCAGCTTCTTGAACCCCATGTTCACTCCTTCTAGATCCTGACCTCTACATACGCGCCTCGACCGTAATCGGTTCCCCGGTAGGCTCGTACGCCATGACCGAGAGCCCCGACCGCAGGCCGCTGCCCCGCGACTTCTTCGACCGGCCGGTCCTCGAGGTCGCGCCGGACCTCCTGGGCCGAACGCTGATACGGGACACCGACGACGGTCCCATTGAACTCCGGCTGACTGAAGTGGAGGCGTACGCGGGCGCGATCGACCCGGGCTCGCACGCCTTCCGCGGCCGCACGGACCGCAACGCGGTGATGTTCGGCCCGCCCGGTCACGCGTATGTCTACTTCACCTACGGGATGTGGCACTGCCTCAACCTGGTGTGCGGCCCGGAGGGCATGGCGAGCGGGGTCCTGCTGCGGGCCGGCGAGATCGGCGTGGGCGTCGAACTGGCCCGCAAACGTCGACTCTCGGCCCGTCACGACAGAGAACTGGCCAAAGGCCCGGCCCGCCTGGCCACCGCCCTCGAAGTCGACCGCGCTCTGAACGGAACGGACGTCTGCGCCGGCCCCGACGCGCCACTGTCGATACTCGCCGGTACCCCGGTCCCCCCTGACCAGGTCCGCAGCGGCCCGCGCACCGGAGTGGGCGGCGACGGCGCGGTTCACCCCTGGCGCTTCTGGATCGGCGACGACCCCTCGGTGAGCCCGTATCGCGCCCACGCGCCACGTAAACGTCGAACTTGACTCGTTCCGTTCATCCGCCTAACGTAGCCCGAGCCGCTTTCAACGGGTCCTGCTGCTCAGCAGTCCCCGAGGTGGCCATCCACTACTTCCGATCGCACCCTGACGGGTTGGGATTTCGGCATGCCGAAATCCGGGCTCAATGGCTCGATTATGAGCCGGGCAGGGATTCGGTTAAAGTAGTGAACAGCCGAAAGGCAAAAGGCCAATCCAAAGGCCATCGGAATTCTTGAGGCGAAACACGCCGAATGAATCTGATAGAGTCGGAAACGCAAGAACGCAAGACCGAAGGGAAAAGCCCGGAGGAAAGCCCGAGAGGGTGAGTACAAAGGAAGCGTCCGTTCCTTGAGAACTCAACAGCGTGCCAAAAGTCAACGCCAGATATGTTGATACCCCGACCTGCGGATGTCCGGTGGGTTGAGGTTCCTTTGTAGTAAACACAGCGAGGACGCTGTGAACCACTGGTCTTATTCCGGCTGGTGGTTCCGCTCTCGTGGTGTCGGCCGGATGACCGGCATACATTCACGGAGAGTTTGATCCTGGCTCAGGACGAACGCTGGCGGCGTGCTTAACACATGCAAGTCGAACGATGAAGCCTTTCGGGGTGGATTAG